>JACTNA010000006.1 GCA_014584315.1 Planctomycetota bacterium
GTCGGGGCTGCGCCCCTCCCTCCGCGGCGGCCAGCGTCGGTCACTATCCTTGAACCACGACTCTCATAGACACTGGTACAGAAACTGGGGGCAGGTCACAATCTCAGCGTTCGGCTGAACTCGCATCTCAAGGACCGCCACCGCGACAAGTGGGATCGGTTCAGTATGTATCTCACCCGCAATGATTCTCATATGCGGGAGCTCGAGGCCCTCCTGCACCGAGTTCTTCGCCCGCAAGGCAACAGACAGATCGGGCGGCTCGCCGGCTCAGAGGATCTGCGCCGCCTTCTTCGCATGAACTTGAAGGATCGTTATCGCCAAGAGCTTGACGAGCTGATGGGCGAACGCGTCACGGCGGCGCGCACTTCAAGGAGCCCGTCGAAAGAAGGCCGGCGCAGTCGGCAGGATCATCGAGACCGTGCGCTTGCGGGGTTCGTTTCGCGTGCAACGACGCTCAAGGCCTGGTACAAGGGGTATGAGTACTCGGCTCGACTCCTGAAGACTGGCGTCGTTCGGTACGGAGGCAAGTCGTACGACAGCCCTTCGGCCGCTGCAAAGGCGATTCAGAAGCGACCGGTGAATGGGTGGTGGTTTTGGCAGATGCAGCAGAAAAGCGGCGAATGGACTCGGCTCAAGGATCTGCGCAAAGGACGCGGTGCTTGACAGTCACGAGTTGTTCATCCCCCTCGAGCGATCGCTCCGAATCTCTGAGCAACCGCCCGTTAGCGCCGTGATGTGGACTTTCTGCTGTGGGAAAGGCACAGGCGGGACGCCTGTGCCACCGTTGTTGGGCGGTTCCGCTTGCTAGAAGGCGCGTTCGACGACGGCGACGGCCAATCGGTCGAGGAACTCGCGCGCGGGTGAGTCGTGCAGATCGGCGAGGAGCGCGCGGGCCTCGTCCGCATGGCGGCGGGCGGCGTCGCGGGCGTGTGAGATGGATTCCGTCGCGGCCAGCGCATCGCGGAGCGAACGGGCGGCGTTGTCGGCCTCCTCGCCGTTTCTGGCGGCGGACTCGGCCAGCCTGAGCGAGCGTCCGCGTTGGGCGGGGGTCGCGCGGGCGAGGTGGTGGATCATCGGGAGGGTCAGTTTGCCCTTGGCGAGGTCGCGTCCGAGGGACTTGCCGACGACGGCCTCCTGGCCGGTGAGGTCGAGGAGGTCGTCCTGGACCTGGAAGGCGACGCCGAGCCGGCGTCCGAACTCGGCGAGGCGGCGGGACGTGGCCGGGTCCGCGCCGGCGTGCATCGCGCCGAGCTCGCATGATGCGCCGATCAGGGCGGCGGTCTTGCGTTCGACGATCTCGAAGTAGGTCGGCTCGTCGATCGAGTACTCGTCGCGGCAGCGGAGTTGGAGGAGTTCGCCGGCGCAGGTGGTCATGCTGACGCCGCCGATGAGCCGCGCGCTCGAGACGCTGTCGAGTTGCGTGCAGAGTTCGAACGCGGAGGCGATGAGGTAGTCTCCAAGGATCACGGCCGCCTCGTTGCCGTAGAGGTGGTTGACGGTTCGGCCGCGTCGGCGGTTCTCGGCTTCGTCGAGGACGTCATCGTGGACGAGCGTGGCCATGTGGACCATCTCGCAGACGGCGGCGACGGTCACGTGGGCGTCGGTGACGTGCGTCGGTTCCGGGCGTAGGGCGGCCCTCGGGTCGGCGGCCAGGGCGCAGAGGACGACCAGCGTCGGCCGGAGCATCTTGCCCCGGTAGCGTTCGACGTGGGCGCACAGTTCGCGGACGGCGGGCAGGTCCGACCCGAGTTGAGCGTCGAAGCGCGACTCGACCCGGGCGAGCGCGTCGGCGAGCACACCCTGCACGGGGGCGAGCCTCTCGTCAACCTCGATCAGTTGCCTCATGCGTGGACTCCGCCGGTGCGGGGGAGCGTGCCGCCCGGCGAACCTTAGCGGCGCGACTCAGCGCTCGGCGACGACGTAGCAGATGAAGGCGTAGTCGGCCTCGCCCTCGTCGGCGGGGTGGAACTCGCCGGTGCCCTCGCCGTCGTCGTCGGCCTCTTCCCAGTAGACGGTGACGCGGGAGAACCCGGCCTCGCGGAGGAGTTCGCGGATCTCGGGGAGCGTCCAGAGACGCCAGTGGTAGGTGAAGGCCCGCTTCATCTTTGAGCCGTCGGGGAAGTGGAAGTGGATGTGGCAGGTCATCGCGCCGGAGATGGGGTCGTACCTGGCCTGGTCCCAGACGTAGGTGAAGCCGCCGCAGTCGCGTTTCTCGCGCATTTCCTTGTGCGCGTCCGACCCGCCGTAGAAGTCGAGGAAGAAGATGCCGCCGGGGGCGAGGGAGCGGCGCACGGTCTCGAAGTAGCCGCGCATGGTGTCGCGGGTGTTGAAGATCCAGTAGGAGAAGTTCATGGCGAGGACGGCGTCCATGCGCTGGGCCTTCGGGCCGGGGTCGCGCACGTCGCGGTTCAGGAGGGCGACGCGCCTCCGCTGCGCTGGCGTGAGACGGGTGAGGTTGTGGGTCTCGGCCCAGGCGAGCGTGTCAGCGCAGAGGTCCACGCCGAACGCGAGGTTGCCGGTGCGCCGGCGCACCCATTCGCAGGCGGTGTTTGCGGTGCCGCAGAAGTCTTCGCGGAGGCGTTTGGCCCGCTTGCCGCGCAGTTCGCGGTAGGTCTCGTCGATGAAGTCGATCTCGGATTCGACGTCCTGGACGGCGAGGCCGTAGAGGACGTGTCGGTCGGCCGTGGCGGCGGTGTACCTGGTCCGCTTCCTGCGTGTGGTCTTGGGCATGGGGCGGGAGTGTAGCGGGCGCGCCGGAGGGCATCCTCGCGTGGAGGCTCCGGGAGCGTGGCCTATAGTCGAGGCCCGCGCCGGGGGAGGCACGACGAGGAACACGCGATGCGGATGACGATGGTCGGGACGGGGTACGTCGGTCTGGTCACTGGGGTCTGCTTCGCCAACACCGGCAACGATGTGACCTGCCTCGACGTGGACTCGGGGAAGATCGAGAGACTCCGCGCGGGGGAGTGCCCGATCTACGAGCCGGGGCTGACCGAACTGCTGGTTCGCAACGTGGCCGCCGGGCGGCTGCGCTTCACGACCGACCCCAACGAGGCCTACCGGGACGCCCAGATGGTGTTCATCTGCGTGGGGACGCCGACGGGCGCGGACGGTCGGACCGACATGTCGCAGGTTGAACGGGCGGCCGACGACATCGCCGAGGCGATCGCGGCTCTGGGACCGCGGCAGGAGCCGAAGATCGTGGTGCTGAAGAGCACGGTCCCGGTCGGCACGACGCTGGCGGTGAAGGAGCGGATCCGTCGGCGGGTTGGGCCGGAGGTGCCCTTCAGCGTCGCGGACAACCCTGAGTTCCTCAAGGAGGGTGACGCGGTCAACGACTTCAACAAGCCGGACCGCGTGGTGGTCGGGGTGGAGGACGAGCGGACGGCCAAGGTCTTCCGGCACGTCTACGACCCGTTCGTGCGCAACGGGCACCCGGTCTTCATCATGGACGTGCTGTCGGCGGAGATGGTGAAGTACGCGGCCAACAACTTCCTTGCCACGAAGATCAGTTTCATCAACGAGATGGCCAACCTGTGCGAGTTGTACGGCGCGGACATCAACCGCGTGCGTGAGGGCATGTGCTCCGACAAGCGCATCGGGCACCACTTCCTCTATCCCGGCCTGGGGTACGGGGGGTCGTGCTTCCCCAAGGACACGCGCGCCTGCATTGCGATGGGCGAGCAGTCCGACTACGACATGGCGCTTTCCAAGGCCGTTGATGAGGTCAACCGGCGGCAGCGCGAGCGGTTCTTCGCGAAGATCGCCGATCACTTCGCGTCGAGCGGGGGGCTGCGCGGCAGGACGCTCGCGTTCTGGGGGCTGGCGTTCAAGCCCCGCACGGACGACATCCGCGAGGCGCCGGCCCTGACGCTCATCCGGGCTGCGCTCAGGCAGGGAGCGAGTGTCCGCGGGTACGACCCCGTCGCGGCCGCGAACGCCTCCGCCGAGATCGGCCCCGGGATGACGGTCGCGAAGGACATCTACGACGCGGCGAAGGGGGCGGATGCGCTGGTGATCTGCACGGACTGGGACGAGTTCAAGAGTCCGAACTTCGAGAAGCTGGCCGGGCTGATGAGGTCGCGGGTGATCTTCGACGGCCGCAACCTCTACCACGCCGAGGACGTCGTGCCGCTGGGGTTCCGCTACGTCTCGGTCGGGCGTGCCCCGGTCGGGCCGGCCTGACGTTCATGGGTCCGGAGTGGACCACGCCCGAAGGCGACGCCTCGGCGGATGCGCCGGCGTTGCTCCTGTGCGCGGACTGGCTCGACGCGGTGGCGACGCTGGAGGCCGCGAGCGTCGACCTGCTGTACGCCGATCCGCCGTTCAACACCGGCGGCCCGCGTGAAGGCCGGGCGGGTCGATTCGACGATTCGTGGGCGACGGTCGACGGCTGGGTCGGCTGGCTGGAGGAGCGGATCGCGGCGACCCGGCACGCCCTGAAGCCCTCGGCGAGCGTGCTGGTGCACGTGGACTGGCGGACGAGCCACCACGCGAGGCTGCTCCTCGACCGGCTGCTCGGCGCGGACCACTTCGTGAACCACCTCGTGTGGGCCTACGGGCTGGGCGGCTCCTCGGCCCGCCGGTTCGCCCGCAAGCACGACGACATCCTGTTCTACGCCGTCGATCCGCAGCGGTATTGGTTCGACCCGCCGCGCGTGCCGGCGACGAGCCGTCGGCTGCGGGGTCGGACGAAGAAGGCGACGGACGTGCTCCTCGTCCCCTCGATCAACAACATGGCGGCGGAACGGACGGGGTACCCGACCCAGAAACCCCTTGCTCTGCTGGATGTGCTGGTTCGGGCGTGTTGTCCGCCCGGCGGCGTCGTGCTCGACCCGTGCTGCGGCAGCGGGACGACCGCGCTGGCCGCGCTCGCGGCGGGGCGGCGCACGCGTGCCAGCGACGCGAACCCGGACGCGGTCCGAATCGCCCGGGATCGGCTCAGAGGCGCAGCGGCGACGATCCGCCGCGATCCCGTCCTGCCCTAGGATTCGCCCCATGTTCGAGCGGCTCTTCGAGATCTACCAGCGCAAACGGATCGTCAATATCAACGCGAACATCGTGGCCGCGGGGCTGCTGGCGATCGTGATCGCCAAGTGGCCGGTCACGGTGGTCGGGAACTGGATCGGGGCGGATGAGCACCCGTTCCTTGTGACGCTGGCCGCGGGGGGCATCGACCTGGTGGTTGACGTGGTGATCTACTTCGCGCTGCACTGGCTGGCGAACCACTGGAAGCCCCTGCGCAAGGGAGGCGGGCCGCGCGGATCGACGCGGTCCTTCCTGAAAGACGCGACGCTCATTCAGTTCGAGCGGACCATGCTCTCTCCGGTGTACTACACGACGGCGATGGGCCTGATGTACACGCTGCAGGAGGCGGCGGGCGTCTCGCACGGCTGGGCGTTCGTCATCGGCTTCACGACCGGCATCATGGTTACGCGCGTCGTGCACACCGCGTGGGGGCTGAAGACCGGCCGGTTCGCGGACAACGTCTGGCCCGAGAGCGCAGAGGAGGCGCCCGCCCGGACCGTGGCGCATGAGGTCGAGTCGGTCGGCTTGAAGTCCGAGCGGCGCGCCGGGTGATCAGTCCACGCCCATGAGGATTTCCATGGTGCGCTGGTCGAGCCGCTCGTAGGGCAGAGGCCGGGCGGCGAGTTTCTCGCGGTCAAACCGCATCGCGAGCAGCGTCTCCGCCTTGCCGAGCGTGAACGAGGCCGTCAGCGCGTCGACGTCCTTGGAGTCGCGTGCAATCCTGCGCAGCAGCGAGCGGATCTCGCCGTCCTTCGCCCATCGGCGTGCCTTCTCGCGGAGGATCAGGTAGGTCCTCATGCTGCCGCGTGCGAACTCGATCACGTCGTCGCGGTCGGACGTGCGGTAGGCGTGGCTGTCGAAGTGGCGGAACCCGTCCCACCTCCGTTCTTCGAGGAGTTTGACGAGGAAGAACGCCTGCTTGAGGTTCGCGGACCCGAACCGGAAGTCCTGGTCGAAGCGGCCGAACTCCTGATCGTTGAGGTCGATGTGGAACAGTTTGCCGGCGCCGAGGGCCTGGGCGACGGCGTGGACGAAGTTCAGCCCGGCCATGTGCTCGTGCGCGACCTCCGGGTTCACGCCCACCATCTCGGGGTGGTCGAGCGTGCCGATGAACGCGAGGTAGTGGCCGGTCGTCGGAAAGAACATGTGCCCGCGCGGCTCGTTCGGCTTGGCCTCGAGCGCGAAGCGGTAGCCGTAGCCGCGCTCGATCGAGTAGCGGCACAGAAAGTTCATGGCGCGCCGGAAGCGTTCCTCGGCCTCGATCGGGTCCTTGGCGGCGTCGGTCTCGGCGCCCTCGCGTCCGCCCCAGAAGACATAGACCTGCGCCCCGAACTCCGCGCCGAGGTCCATGGCCCGCATGGTCTTCTGCACCGCGTAGGCCCGCACTTCCGCGTCGTTGCTCGTGAACGCGCCGTCCTTGAAGACCGGGTCGCTGAACAGGTTGGTCGTCGCCATGGGCACGCGCAGTTTCGTCCGCTTGAGCGCGGCGGCGAACTCCCGCTTGATCGCCTCGGCCTCGGCGTCCGTCGCGTCGATGGGCACGAGGTCGTTGTCGTGGAAGTTGACGCCGTGAACGCCCCCGACCTCGCCGAGCAGGTGGACGATCTCGGCGGGCGACCAGCGGGGGCGCGTCGGCTCGCCGAACGGGTCGCGCCCGGCGTTGCCGACGGTCCAGAGGCCGAACGTGAACTTGTCCTTCGGGGTTGGCGTGTACGGGTCGGGCATGGTCGTGGCTCGCAGTCGGCGGTCATCGTACCGGCTCTGTCTTGCAGGGGCGAGGGGGGCGGGGGCTGGAACGCGAAGGTCGCGAAGTACGCGAAGGGAGCGGAGACATGTTGAGACCCGTCCCGGCGCTGTCCCGCTCCGACTCCGATTCTTTCGCGCTCTTCGCGTCCTTCGCGTTCAATCCGTTCCGGCCTCACCCGACGCCCGACTCGACCGCGGCCGCCGCGGGCGGGTGGGGCCAGTGCGTCGGCGGCGGCAGGCGGAGGTACCTCGCCAGGCGCGGCGCGCCGAGGTAGAACGGCAGCGTGTCCACGAACGCGCACACCGCCTTGAACGCGTACCCCGTCGCGATGAACAGCCCGAGGTGTTGCCAGATCGCCACGCCCTCGGCCGGGGGCGGCAGCGCCTTCGCCCAGTAGTGCGTGATGGTGATGACCGCGACCGTGTCCACGAGTTGGCTCACGAGGGTTGAACCGTTGTTCCGGAGCCACAGGTGGCGGCCCTTGGTCAGGCGCTTCCAGAAGTGGAAGACGTACACGTCGACCAGTTGGGCGGTGAGGTAGGCGATCATGCTGGCGGCGACCGCGCCGAACGCCAAAGCCTTGACCTCGAAGAAGACGGGGAGCCGCCCGGCGGCGTCGCGGACGATCTCGCCGGTGGCAGGGTCGCGGGCTTCCCACCCCGGCAGCAGGCCGCCGAACCACAGGATGAGCACGACCCACAGGTTCAGCACGAAGCCCACCCAGACCACGCGGCTGGCCCGCGCCCGCCCGTACAGTTCGCTGATGAAGTCCGTGCAGAGGAAGGTGATGGGGTAGGGCAGCACGCCGACAGCGACCGCGAAGACCCACGCCGTACCTTCGATCTCGAAGAGTCTGATGAACCGCGTGATGCCGAGGATGTTCAGCATCGCCAGCGTGCCGAGGA
This sequence comes from Planctomycetota bacterium, assembly GCA_014584315.1. Taxonomy (GTDB): domain Bacteria; phylum Planctomycetota; class Phycisphaerae; order Phycisphaerales; family UBA1924; genus CAADGN01. The sequence goes on from JACTNA010000006.1 coordinate 7,681, forward strand.
AGAGGCCGGCGAGGACGAGGAAGACCGTCTCGCGGCGGCGGTAGAGTTGCAGTTCGGTCAGGCGCGGCAGGCCCGGGTACTCGTGCTGCACGCTCGGCACGGTCAGGTGGTCGGCCATGCTGAGAGCGTACCCTGTGCGGACATGTGCGGCATCGGCGGCGTGCTCCGAGTGTGGCAATCGGCGGGCGAGGCCCCGCCCTCGACGTTCGACGCCATCCCCGAGGCGTGGCTGGACGTGCTGGACGAGTCCGTCAGGCACCGAGGCCCGGACGGGTGCGGGCGATTCAGGCAGCGCGTGGTGCGGGCGAGCGGCGAGGTCGTCGACGTCGCCCTCGTGCACCGCCGCCTGAGCATCATCGACCACGCGGGCGGGGCGCAGCCGATGGTGATCGGCGCGCCGCATCGAGCCGCGACGCCTGAACGAGCGGCGATCTCTGAGCGAGCCGCGACCGCAAGGGAGCGGTCGTCATCCTCCCTCGACACCCCCGCACTCATCTCGCGCGAGGGCGAGCCGTACCAGCCCCTCCGCGCCCACGTCTGCCCCACGTGCGGCCCGGGCGTGGTGGCCGTCGTGTTCAACGGGTGCATCTACAACCACCGCGAGTTGCGCCGCGAGTTGGAGGCCGCGGGGCACGAGTTCTTTACGGATCACAGCGATACGGAGGTGTTGCTGCACGGGTGGAGGGAGTGGGGTCCGGAGATTCTCGGCCGGCTCGAGGGGATGTTCGCCTTGGCCGCGTGGGGAGAAGGCTCGGGCCTGATGGCCTTGGCGAGAGACCCGTTCGGCGAGAAGCCTCTGTATGTCATGCCGGCGTCGGAGAGAGGAGAGTTCTGGTTCGCAAGCGCCGTCGCCGGTCTCGCACGAGTCGCGGTGGACGAAGCGCCGTCAACGGTGTGGGGCGGATCGTTGCCCGAGTGGTTGCGGTTCGGCTACCACGCACTCGTGACGCCGATCCCCCGGGTTGAGCAGGTGTCGCGTGCGTCGTTCATCGAGACTCGTCCATCGGCGGGGCTTGAGCGAGCTCGAGTCGAGCGGCGCCGCCTCGGCCCGAAGTTTGCTGCTCGCGTCAAGCGCAGCCTTCCTGTCCCCGGTCCGAGCCGGTCAACGCGTGACCGCATCGACGGGCTTCTTCGAGCCGCGGTGGCGGCGCGCATGGAGGCGGACGTTCCCGTGGGGTGTCTGCTTTCCGGGGGCGTGGACTCGTCGCTGGTGTCTCATTTCGCGGCGACTGTCGGTACGTCCGGGCCGCTCACAACAATCTGCGTGCGCATGCCCGATGCGCGGTACGACGAATCGGTCTTCGCCGGAATCGTCGCGGCTCGGCTGGGGACGCGCCATGTGATCGTGGACGCCGACGCGAATCCGGTGGACGATCTGCGGTTGCTCGTCAGGACGGTGGGCTTGCCGTTCGGCGACAGTTCGCTGCTGCCGACATACTGGGCGTGTCGCGCGGCCGCCGGGCAGGTGGGCGTGCTGCTGACCGGCGACGGCGGGGATGAGTTGTTCCTAGGGTACGAGCGATACATCACCTGTCGCGTGCTGGATGCGTGCTCCGTTTTCGGCTCGCTGCGGGTCATCGGCGCGTGGCTCGCGGGCGTTCTGCCGCGGCGTGATCCAAGGTCCGTCGCGGGCAAACTCGCACGATTCCTGCTGGCGAACGCGGCGGGAGCGGGGAGAGAGTACCGGGATCTGCTGGCGATTTTCTGTTCGCGGGACTCCCATCGACTGCTGCGCTCGGCGGCTCGGGACCTGGACGAATCCTGGGTGAGTGATGCGATCGACGCGCGCGCCTACGACCTCGAGCACCATTTTCCGGGGGACATGCTCCGCAAGTTGGATACGGCGTCCATGCTGGCGGGGGTCGAGGTTCGAGCGCCATTCCTCGACACGACACTCGCCGAGGCGGCTCTCGCGCTGCCGCCCCAACGGCTCATGCCCCGCGGCCGGCGCAAGGGTCTTCTCCGCGCCGTCGCGCGCAGGTACCTTCCTGCCGAGATCGTCGACCGGCCCAAGATGGGCTTCGCCATCCCCATCGGCGAGTGGTTCCGCACCGACTACGGCGGGATGCGGCAGTTGCTCTACGACCACCTCGAATCGGCGGACCCCTTCCCGCGGCTGGCGGAGGCGGGCGTCGAGTTGAACATGCGGTTCGTGCGCCGGATGCTCCGCGAGCACGACGCGGCGGGCGAGCAGAGCATCAACCCCTGGCACGGACGCGACCACTCGCAGCGGCTCTACATGCTGCTGGTGCTGAGCATCTGGTGCACGTGGCTGAGGGAGTTGCGGGCGGGGGGGTGAGAGCCCTGGCACTCGCTTGCGCTTCGTGCTCTGTTTTGCTTCGTGCTCTGTTTTGCTTCGTGCTCTGTGTTGCTTCGTGCTCTGTTTGGCTTTGTGCTCTGCTCGCGTCACAACTTCCAGCCCAGCGTGATGAAGTAGACGAAGTCGTTGCGTTTCTTGTCCGGGCCGGGCGTCGAGTCGTACCTGTCCTCGACGCCGATCTTCAGGAACAGCCCGTTCGTCCGATCGATGTCCACCTCCAGCGCGGCGTTCGTCTCGAACCGGTACGGTCCGAACTCCGAGACGTCCGGCAGGAAGTCGAACACCCATACCAGCCTCTGGCTCTCGCTGAGGTGGTACTGGAGGTCGAACCCCAGCACGCCTTCGGGCCTGACGGTGTCGTCCTCGCCGCCGAACTCGCGCGTCACGTCCACGCCGGCCCGCGTGAGGAAGTAGAGCCGATCGGTCTTGCTCCACAGGTACCCGATGCCCGGCCCGCCCGAGACCCGGTGCCGCCAGTCCTGGAACTCGTCGAACTCGTACCGCGCCCGCGCGTAGTACCGCCACGGCGAATCCTCGATCAGCCAGTCGTTGCGGAGTTTCGTGTCGAGGCGGTTCGCGCTCTCGTTGCCGTCTTCCGTTGCGTAGGAGTAGACGGCGGTGAAGTCCGTCTCGAACCGGGCGGTGTCGCGTGAGAGAGCGAGGTCGCCTCGGACGCTCATCCGTTCGGTGTTGCCCGACGCCCCGTGGAGGCCGAGGCTGGCCGACCCGGACCACACCACCTCCGGCTCGGCGAGGGCGGCCTCGGCCTCGGTGGGGGTTGACTCGTCCTGGGCGATCGCCGCGTTTGCGAGGGCCGCGATCAGGCTTGCCACGGCCCATCCCGGTGGGATCGTCACGAATCGGTTATCAGACGGGTTCATGGGGTGCAAGGGTAGCCCGATACCCGCTCGGATTCCGCCGACGTGACGGGCACAGGCGTCGCGCGGATGGTACGATCCACCCCGTGGGGCGCGCCCGCGCGGCAGCGACGCCGCTTCCTGCACGCCCGCGAGCCATTCGGTCGATGGAACCTGTCCCTATGGACGGAATCACGCGGCGGGACATCGTTCGGAGCGGCCTGGTTCTCGGCGCGTCGATCGCCGGGGCGGGCATCATCCTCGGCGGGTGCGGCACCACGTCGTCGGCCCAGCGCCGTCGGCCTCTCCCCGACGCTCCGGTGTACGACCGGCCGGCGCCGGATGTCGTGTCGCACAAGCCGGGCTGGCTCGACGAGTGGCGCCGGCAGAGGGCGGGTCAGGGGCCGGTGCAGGGCGTGATCCCCCGGTCGGCGTGGACCCGCCAGGGGCCGATCGTTTCGCGGGCCGACCCCATGGGGGGCATCAACCGCATCACGGTGCATCACGACGGCATGACGCCCTTCACCGCGACCAGCGACGCCGCCGCGTCCCGCCGCATCGAGGCCATCCGTGCGGCCCACGTCAACGGCAACGGTTGGGCGGACATCGGCTACCACTACGTCATCGATCCGTCGGGGCGTGTCTGGGAAGGACGGCCGCTGTCGCTTCAGGGCGCGCACGCCGGCGGCGAGAACAACCGCAACAACCTTGGCATCGTCGTGCTGGGCAACTACGACGATCAGCGCCCGACCAACGAGTCGATTGCCTCCCTGGACAACTTCGTCGCCGCCCAGATGCAGCGCTACCGCATCCCCGTGTCGCGCGTCTACACGCACCAGGAACTCAAGCCGACCGCGTGCCCGGGACGGAATCTCCAGGCGTACATGGAGCGGACGCGGTCGCGCGGCGGGACGATGGCCCGCGCCTGAGGCGGTTCAGTCCTCGCCGTCCTCCGCGTCGTGCTTCGGCGGGCCGAAGATGGCCGTGCCGACGCGGACCAGGTTCGCCCCTTCCTCGATGGCGACCTCGAAATCGCCGGTCATGCCCATCGAGAGCAGGTCGAATCGGCCTTCGCCGATCCCGGCCGTCCGGAACTCCTCGAACAACTCGCGGCAGCGGGCGAAGGTGGGGCGGGCGTCCTCCGGGTCTTCGGAGTAGGCGGCCATCGTCATCAGGCCGCGGACCCGGACATTCACCATGGTCTCGATCTGTTCGGCCAGGGGCAGGGCCGCCGCGATCGGGCAGCCGAACTTCTGGGCTTCGCCCGAGCAGTTCACCTGCACGAGCACTTCAACGGGCGTATCGCGCTTGAGGGCGGAGGTCTGGATCTCCTCAGCCAGGCGGAGCGAGTCGACGGAGTGGATCAGCCGGACGGAGCCGATGATCCTGCGGACCTTGTTCCGCTGGAGGTGGCCGATCATGTGCCAGCGGACGGGTCCAGGCCCGTCCGCCCCGGCGGCTCGACCCGTCAGGACGGACTCAGCGTCTCGAGCGGCTCTTCCCTGACGGGCGTGGGGCAGCGCCCGGAGGCGTGCGGCGAACTCCTCGACCATCGCCTGTCGCTGAAGGAGAGGCTGCACGCGGTTCTCGCCGAAGTCACGGTGTCCGAGTTCGAGGAGCGCTCGAACGTCGTCCGACTCGGCGTTCTTGGTGACCGCGATGAGGATGACCTGCTCGGGGCGCCGGCCGCTCCGCTCGGACGCCCGTGCGATCCGTTCGCGAACCTCGGCGTAGCGTGCTTCGAGGGTGGGTTCCGTCTGCATGGCGCGTCCCTGCACGGCGTGTCCTCCTCCGTCCGGAACTCCGCGAGGCTCCGCCCCGCCCCGCTAGGATACCGCCCCCGAGCCGAGCCGCAAGGCGGCCGGGGCAATCCGGGGAGGTTGCACCATGGCGAATCAGAACCTGAAGCCGCGCGACAATCCGATCACCGTCGGCGAGGCCGCACCGGATTTCACCCTGACCGACCAGAACCGCAAGGAGTGGCGACTCTCCGACCACGTCAAGCGGGGCGACGTGGTGCTCTGCTTCTACCCGCTCGATTTCTCGCCCGTCTGCTCGGCCGAGATGAAATGCGTGACGGACGAGTTCGAGAAGTGGTCCGGCAAAGGGGCGACCGTGGTCGGCATCTCGTGCGATTCGTTCTTCGCCCACGACGCCTGGGCGAAGAGCCTCAGCCTGAAACAGACGCTGCTCGCCGACATGCACAGGCAGGTCTGCAAGGCCTACGGGTTCTACTGGCCGGACCTGAACGTCGCCTCCCGCGGCACGGTGGTCATCGGCCGCGACCCGTCCGGCACGGGCAAGGTCAAGCGGGTTCAGACCCGCGAGATCAAGACGGCCCTGACCGTGGATGACCTCCTTGCCGCGCTCTCCTGAGCCGGGTCCGTCAGGTCGGTGATAGGGGCGACCGGGGGCACCCGCGAGCGATCCGGGGCGTGTCGGCCGACGTAGGACCTTGCGGTTTCCCTTCCGGGCGACCTTCGGGGCGTGCAAGGCCGATAGTGGAAGAGAGGGAGGATCGCTCCATGTGCGGGATCGTCGCCTACATCGGGTCGCGTCAGGCCCTTCCGCTGCTGGTCGAGGGCCTGAAGCGGCTCGAGTATCGCGGGTACGACTCCGCGGGCGTGGCGTTGATCGACAGCGGCACACTTCGGACGCTCCGGGCGGTGGGTCGCGTCGCGGACCTCGAGCAGCGGCTTCTCACGCAGGGGCCGATGCGGGGGACGATCGGGCTGGCGCACACGCGGTGGGCGACGCACGGCGGGGTGACGGAAGCCAACGCGCACCCACACCGGGACGATCGGGCCGGGATCGCCCTGGTCCACAACGGGATCATCGAGAACTACGCCACGCTCCGCACGTGGCTGGAGGAGAAGGGCCACCGCTTCACGAGCGAGACCGACACCGAGGTGCTCGCGATGCTCATCGGCGAGTTGTACGACCCGGCTTCGGGCGTGGACCTGGAGGGCGCGGTGCAGGCGGCGTTGCGGGAGGTCACCGGGGCGTACGCGATCGCGGTCGTGTGCGAGCACGAGCCGGGCGTGCTGGTGGCCGCCCGCAAGGGGTCGCCGCTGATGGTGGGGGTGGGGGCGGGGGAGTACGTGGTCGCCTCGGACCCCGCGGCGATCGTTGCACACACGACGCAGGCGTTCCCGCTGGACGACTACAACGTCGTGAAACTCACCCGGGAGGGGCTCCGCACCTCGACGGTGGACAACGCGGAAGTGACGCCGCGGATGATGCAGTTGGAACTCGACCTCGAGCAGATCGAACTCGGCTCGTTCGAGCACTTCATGCAGAAGGAGATCTTCGAGCAGCCGCGGTCGATCCGCAACTGCTGCCGGGGGCGGATCGACGAGCGTGAGGGCAAGGTCGTGCTGGGGGGCCTGTCGGCGTACGCGAAGGACCTCGTGAAGGCCCGCCGGTTCATCTTCGTCGCGCAGGGGACGGCGTTGCACGCCGCCATGATCGGCGAGTACCTCTTCGAGGACCTCGCGAAGGTCCCCGCCGAGGTCGAGTACGGGAGCGAGTTCCGCTACCGCAACCCGATCATCGGCGATGGCAGCGTCGTCGTCGCCGTCAGCCAGTCCGGTGAGACGGCCGACACGCTGGCGGCCCTGACCGAGGCGAAGGAGCGGGGCGCGCTCGCGCTGGGCGTCATCAACGTTGTGGGCTCGACCATCGCCCGTGAGACCGATGCGGGCGTGTACCTGCGGGTCGGGCCGGAGGTCGGCGTGGCGAGCACGAAGGCCTTCACTGGGCAGGTGACGGCCCTGGCCATGATCGCCCTGTTTCTCGCGCGGCGCAAGTTCATGTCGCGCGAGGAATCGGCGTCGCTGCTTTCCGAGTTGGCCGCCATCCCGGACAGGATCGAGCGCGTGCTGGCGCAGAACGACCATGTTCGCCGGGTGACGCAGAAGTACGTGGACCGAGAGAACTGGCTGTTCCTGGGGCGGGGGTACAACTACCCGACCGCGCTCGAGGGCGCGCTGAAACTGAAGGAAATATCGTACATCCACGCCGAAGGCATGCCCGCGGCCGAGATGAAGCACGGCCCGATCGCGTTGATCAACGACGGGATGCCCGCGGTCTTCATCGCCAACCGGGGCAGGCAGTACGACAAGGTGCTGAGCAACATCGCCGAGGTTCGATCCCGCGGCGGGCACGTGATCGCGGTGGCGACTGAGGGCGACACGGAGATCGCGCGGGTCGCCGAGGACGTGCTCTACGTGCCGGACTGCGCCGAGCCGCTCAGCCCGCTGCTGACGGTGGTGCCGCTGCAACTGATGGCCTACCACGCGGCGGTGCTGCGCGGGCACGACGTGGACAAACCCCGCAACCTCGCCAAGAGCGTGACGGTGGAGTAGGCGATCGAGCGGCGATCAGCCCTTGATGCCGGTGACCTTGACGCTGGTGTAGCGCTGGCGGTGCCCGGTCTTGCGGCGGTAGCCCTTCTTGGGCTTGAACTTGTGGATGGTGACCTTCTCGCCCTTGACGGCAGGCTCGACCACCTGGGCCGTGACCGACGCTCCGGCGACGTAGGGGGTACCGACCTTGGCGTCGCCGCCGGCCTCACCGACCATGAGCACGCGGTCGAAGGTGAGGGTCTCGCCCGGCGCGGCTTCGCCGCCCTTGAGCAGGTCGATCAGGATGGTGTCGCCCTCGGCGACGCGGCGCTGGCCGCCGGATTCTTCGATGATGGCGTACTGCGGCATGGGTCGGTCCTCGTCCGCGCGGGCATCGGGGCGGCTGGTGCCGGCTTCGGACCCGGCCCGCGGCGGGTGGAGAGGATAGGCAGGGGGAGGGCGGCGGGCATCCGGAACCGGGCACTGGGAAGAGCGGGTAGGGAGAGCAGAGGCGGTAGGGACGGTCGCTCCGGCCGCCCCATCACAGCGCGGCGGGGCGGGCGCGGTCGCGGGCCTGGCGCTCGGCGCGTTTGCGTTCGCCCTCGTCGAGCAGGCGCTTGCGGAGGCGGATCGAGGTCGGTGTGATCTCGACCAGTTCGTCCTCCTCGACATACTCGAGCGCGGCCTCCAGGGTGAGTCGCCGCGGAGCCTTGAGGGTGACGGTGGCCTCTTTCGTTGAGGAGCGGATGTTCGTCAGGTGCTTCTCGCGGACGATATTGACGGGGATGTCGTTGTCGCGGTTGTGCTCGCCGACGACCTGGCCGGTGTAGACGCGGTCGCCGGGGGCGACGAAGAGGATGCCGCGGTCGGCGAGATTCTCGACGGCGTAGGCGGTGACCTGCCCGCCCTCAGTGGCGATGAGCACGCCGCAGGGTCGGCGGATTCTGTCGCCGCTGACCGGCTCGTAGCGGTCGAAGCGGTGGTGCATGACGGCCTCGCCCTGCGTCGCGGTGAGGATCCGTCCGCGCAGGCCGATAAGGGCGCGGCTGGTGATGTCGAACACCAGGTGCATGGCTTCGCCGCGCGGTTCCATCTTGCGGAGTTCGCCGCGGCGGCCGCCGACGAGTTCCATCACCGCGCCGACGGCCGTCGCGGGGGCGTCGATGACGAGCGTCTCGACCGGCTCGTAGGTGACGCCTTCGATCTCCCTGGTGATGACGACGGCGCGTCCGACCGAGAGTTCGTAACCCTCACGACGCATGGTTTCGAGCAGGATGCCGAGGTGGAGCAGGCCTCGCCCGGAGACGACGAACTCCTCCGCGGACTCTCCCTGGACGACCCGCAGCGCGACGTTGCGCTCGAGCTCCTTGAGGAGACGGTCGCGGATCTGCCGGCTGGTGACGTACTTGCCCTCCTGACCGGCGAACGGGGAGTCGTTGATGCGGAAGAGCATCGAGATGGTCGGCTCATCGACGCGAACGGGCGGCAGGCCGACGGGCGACTCCGGGTCGGCGATGGTGTCGCCGATGTCCACGGTCGGCAGGCCCGGCACGGCGCACAGGTCTCCGGCGTGAACCTCGTCGGTCTCTTCGCGCGAGAGGCCCTCGAAGCGGAGCAGCCTTCCGACCCGCCCCTCCTCGACCCCGCCGTCGCGCCGCACGATGGCGACCTGTTGCCCCGAGCGGATGCTTCCGGCGACGACGCGGCCGATGGCGATGCGGCCGAGGTAATCGGAATAGTCGAGGCTGGTCACGAGGAGCTGGAGGGGCCGGTTCGGGTTCGCGTTCGGCGCGGGCACTTCGCGCACGATGGCTTCGAAGATCGGTCCGAGGTCCCCGCCGCGCAGGTCGTCGATGGGTCGGTCGAGCGTGGGCGACGCCCAGCCTTCGCGGCCGGAGCAGTAGACGACGGGGAAGTCGAGCGCGTGGTCCTCCGCGCCGAGATCGACCAGGAGATCGAAGACTTCGTGCAGGACGCGCTTCGGGTCCGCCTCGGGGCGGTCGCACTTGTTGATGACAACGACCGGGCGGAGGCCGGCTTCGAGCGCCTTGCCGAGCACGAACTTCGTCTGCGGCATCGGGCCGTCGAAGGCGTCCACGAGCAGGAGGCAGCCGTCCGCGAGGCGCAGCACCCGCTCGACTTCGCCCCCGAAGTCCGCGTGGCCGGGGGTGTCGATGATGTTGATGCGGTAGTCGCTGCCGCTCTGGGCGTGGTAGGTGACGGCGCAGTTCTTGGAGAGGATGGTGATGCCTCGCTCGCGTTCGAGCGGGTTGGAGTCCATGATGAGGTCGTGCTGGCCGCCGGCGAGTTTGTCGAGTTCGCCCTCGCGGAACATGCCGGACTGGCGCAGGAGTTCGTCGACCAGGGTGGTCTTGCCGTGGTCAACGTGCGCGATGATCGCGACGTTGCGGATTCGTTCGGCGGTTGCGACGGGGGGCGTGGGCATGGCTGGGGCTGCGTTCTCGGCCCTCGGGCGCGGGCGGGCCGTCCGTGGCGGCGGTGTGGGCTGCGAATCGAGCGAGCGTTCGGGCGGCGCGGAACGACCGAGCGGGCGCGCGCCGGGTGGTCGCGACGCCTGAGTGTAGGCACGGGGGTCCGCGAATCGAGGCGGGCGTCTTGCCCGGAACCCCCAGGCCGCACAACCGGAACCGTCGGCGCGGCCCGCACGCGCCGAGGCTGGGCACGGGTCGTCGGCGTGGCAGGGTGTAGGCGGAGGTCGGTCGCCGATGCGCGGCCGCCCGGAAAGAGAGTGCCCGATGAAGACCCGACGCCTCGCCGTCGCGGGGGCCGCTGCGCCCGCGATCCTCGCCGCCGCCTCGTTCGCCCAGCCGATCACGCTGTACGAGAACACGTTCGAGGGGCTTCAGGCCGCAGGGAAGGAGTGGAGCGCGAACACCGTGCTCGACACGCACGCGAGTTTCACCCGGTTCGCGGGCCGCAAGAGCAGCGAGTCGATCCGTCTGAAGCTCGACCCGACGCGCGGCCAGCGCGACGACATCCCGGACGACGACGGGGACGGCGGCGGTGGTGGTGGTGGGGGTGGTGGGGGCGGTGGGGGTTCGCCCTACATCGCGGGCCTGGTGACGTTCGATCTCTACATCATCGACTCGTGGGACGGCAGCAGCAGCGCTCACGGTCCCGACACGTTCGAGGTCCTCATCAACCGCGCCGTGAACTTCTCCGAGACGTTCACCAACCAGCCCGAGGGCACGCAGACGTTCCGCGCACCGGACGTCGGGCCGATGCACATGGGCTACCACGCCCAGTGGACGGACTCGATCTACCGCGGCATCGAAGTTGCCTTCGTGTTGCCGAGCGACGCGACCGAACTGCTGATCGACTTCCGGGGCGTCGGCCTCCAGGGGATGATCGACGAGTCCTGGGGCATCGACAACGTCCGGGTGACGATCGAGCACGTGCCCGCGCCGGGCACCCTCGGTGCGCTCGGCCTCGCCGGCGTGCTCACCATGCGTCGGCGCCGGTAGGGCGCATCACGCCGAGAGCGAGTGGAACGCCTCGCGGAGGCGCGGGTACAGCGACTCGTACACCCGTCTCACAGGCTCGTATCGCTCCGCGGCCGCGGGGTCGGGCTCGCGCGTTTCGGTGATGCGGATGCACGCCCGGCACGCGTTGGGAACGCTCTCCCATACGCCGGCCGCAACGCCCGCCAGCAGCGCGGCCCCGAGCGCAGGCCCCTCCTCCGTGTTCGGCAGGCAGACCGGTCGGCGATAGACGTCCGCCTGCATCTGCCGCCAGAGCTCGGAGCGCGCGCCGCCGCCGCCGAGGCGCACGGTCGTCGCGTCGATGCCGGTGTGGACGAAGAGATCGAGTATCGCGCGCATCGTGAACGTCACGCCCTCGAGCACGGACCGGACGAGGTGAGCGCGCGAATGGCGCGAGGTCAGCCCGATCCACGCGCCGCGCGCGAGCGGGTCGGGGTGCGGGCAGCGCTCGCCGGTCAGGTGAGGCAGGAAGACCAGGCCCTCGCACCCGGGCGGGGCCGTCGCCGCTTCGGCGATGAGTCGATCGACGCTCTCGCCTGGGAACAACCTGTCGCGTGCCCATTGCAGGGAGCCGGCCGCGGACAACATGCAGCCGGTGAGGCACCACGCGCCCGGGCGCCGGGCATCGCCGTCGGCCGCGCACATCGTGTGGATGCGCCCCGCCGAGCGCTCGTCCGGTCCAAGGTCGAGCCGGGGCACGCCGGCATGGGCGTACAGGACACCGCTCGTGCCCAGCGTTGCGAGGGCGACACCGGCCTCCACGACCCCCGCCCCGACCGCGCCGCACTGGTTGTCCCCCGAGCCGGTCGCCACGGGGATGCCGGGCGGAAGCCCGGTCAGTGCGGCGGCCGAAGCGGTGAGCTCGCCCGCGGGCGCGGCGGACTCGAGCACCGGCGGCAGCAGCGCGGGGTCGATGTTGAACAGTCGGATCGCCTGATCGCTCCATGACCTGCGATGAAGATCGAGCAGGAGCGTTCCAGCGCCGTCGCCCGCATCGGTGGCGGGCCGACCGGTGAGCCGCAGGCGCACGTAGTCCTTCGGCAGCAGGACCATCGCGGTGCTTCGCCAGACCTCCGGCTCGTGCTCGCGCACCCAGAGCAGTTTGGGGAGGGTGAAGCCGGGGAGCGCGGCGTTGCCGACCGACTCGACGAGCCGCCGCCGTGAGCCTGCGGCGCGCTCGATGGCCTCGCACTGGGCGGCGGTTCGCTGGTCGTTCCACAGGATCGCCGGGCGAAGAGGCTCGGCCCGCTCGCCGGATCCGTCGAGCGCCGCACGCGGGAGGAGGACCGAGCCGTGCATCTGGCCGCTCAGGCCGACGGCGGCGATCTCGCCGGACCTCGCGCCCAGGCGATCGGTCACCGCGCGCATCGCCTCGATGGACGCCGACCACCATTGGCGGGGATCCTGCTCCGACCATCCCGAGCGGGGTTGTTCCAGCGTGTGCGGCGCGGATGCGGACTCGACCACGCACCCGGAGCCGTCGATCACCAACGCCTTCGTGGAGGACGTTCCGACGTCGATGCCGAGCAACAGGGCCATGGCGGCAGTGTACCGATCAACGCCCGGGGACAGGCGCGAAGCGAATCTCACTCCGCGCGCGGATCATCTCGCCCTCGATCCACGCGTCCCACTCGGCGGAGTCTATCGCCCGCAGGAGCGCGAGCGGCCCCGAGCGGGCGTCGTCGCCTCGGGCGACGAACGCGACGACCTGCGCCGGGCGAACGACGCCGAGGCTGATCCTTCGGCGAGCATCGGGCTTGTCATCGCGGGCGGTCACGGCGGTTGCGGTCTTGCGCACGATGGCGGTAGAGCAGGCGGCTGTATCGCCCGTCGGGCCGAGCGCCATCACCCACCAGCCGCTTCTCGGTGCGTCAACGCGGAGAGGCTGGGCGTCTCGCTCGAACGCCCAGGCGATCGTTGCGGTGCGTCCGGGGGCGATGCTCACCTCCGCGGTTCGGACCGCGCCGGGCAGGAACCCGCCGAAGTCCGCGGCGACGCCGTCGCCTCCCGCGACCGACAATGAGCGTGCAACCGCCCGATCGCAGGTCTTCGCCGAGGCTTCCACGTCGCGGACCTGAACCGCGACGGAAACCGACAGTCCGAAGGGATCGCCGGAGCCTGGGGCCGACCGGTGCACGGAGAGCATCGCTCGGCCGGCCGGGAGTGTGTCCAGCCCGTCCGGCCATGCCAGGTTCGCGGCGGTTCCCGCGAGCGCGATCAACTCGCGGGGCGGGCCGTGCGATCCGAGCGTGCCGATGACGCTCACGAGCGAGTCCTCTGCGACCGCGTCGAACGCGCGGCGCGAGCACAATCCGACCCGCTCCGTCTCGACCCCGGGGAGCCAGGACTTGGCGGGCCAGGCGATCGTGTCCGCCCTCCACGCGTTCGGGTGTGCGTGCAGCGCGACCGCCGCGTAGCGATCGCCCGAGGGATGCGCGGCGGGAAGCCTCGCGATCAGCAGGCCGTCGGACGCCTGGTGCGCGGCGGCCGGGCGCAGGGCGTTCCCGAAAGGGGCCTCGGCGGAGCGTCCCAGCACGAGCGGGAGCATCGCGTCGAAGAGGGAACTGCTGCCGGAGGGCGCGAGCAGCACGATGGCGACCGGACCGGCCCGTTCATCCTCTCGAAGCAACGGCGACGCGCCGGCATCCCGGAAGACCGCCGAGGCGAGTTCGTATCGACCTTGCTCGACCGAGAGGATGGGCTGTCCTCCGACGACCTGACGGGGAGCCGCGCCAAGCCCCGCGCGCAATCGCCGCTCGGTCTCGGGTGAAACCTGCGACGCGATCGCCCACCCCGAGATTGAGTCCGCGCTCAGGCCGGTCATCACCAGCACGATCCGCCTGCCCAGCAGCGCGTCGAGGGCGTCCTCGCGGCGCAGCCCGAGGACGCGGGCGAGATCGTCCCACGCCCGGTTCGACTCCGCGAGGAGTCCCGCGTCGGCGAGTGCCGCACTCAGCGTCGTGCCCGCGGGCGACGTCCGGATCCGCGAGGCCCCGTCGAGCACGAGCACGACCTCGGCCTGCGAAGGAAGCGCGGCGGCCGCGGTGTAGGGCGTGCTCGGCTGTGCAAGTGCGGGTGTCTGAAGCAGCAGGACCGCGGCAAGCCGCGCGACGGCTCGGAGGAGGCGTGCGGCCGTCCGATCGTGCGTCGTGTCGGGGCGTTGACGGTTCAGCAGGCCCATCGCAGGAAGATACCGTCGAGCGGGAAGAAGGCGGCACCGCGGAGGGATAGGCGTGAGTTCTCGGGCTGAGGGGCGGTCAGCGGATGTCCCGCGAGGCGCGCTCGAAGCGGTCGGGCAGGGACGGAGCGGGGTCGTACCAGAACTCGAAGAACAGGCCGGCACGGATCAGGTCCGGCGCGGCGCGCCGCGAGGCGTACGTCGGGCCGGTGAGCTTGGCCGAGGCGTCGTCCTGGTAGAACACCCAACCCGCGGCGTCCGCCGCGCCGCTGCCGCCGACGACGGGCGCCTCCGTCTGCCATGAGACGGCGATGGGTTGGCGGTTCACGTCGAACGCGAGGGAGTTGGAGCGGTAGCGGACATACCGCTGGGGCGATTCGCCGGTGCGGACAGGGACGGCGACGACCTGTGCCACCGGAGCGGTCAGATCGTCACGGATGGTGCCCACGGCGGCGACAACCGTTTTCGCACACGCACGCGCCTCGCTGGTTCCGCTCGATACGAGCGTGGACAGATGCGACGGCTCCGGCGTGAAGGCGAGGTCCGGGGCGTGTCTCCGGGCGATCGCCGTGACGCCGATCGCGAAGACGACGCCGGCCGCGACCGCGACTCGGCCCACCGTGACCATCCGGCGCAGGCGAGCGGGCAGGAATCGGCGTCGGCGATCGACGCGGTGCAGGATGTCCGTGGTGAGATCGGGGGCTGAGGGGGTGCGCCGCAGGGCATCGGTCGCGCGCTTGAGACTCGCCAACTCGCGGCAGGCGTCGAGGTCGGTGCGAAGACGATCGAAGATCGCGCGCGCCTGGGGATCATCGGCGCTCCGATCGAGCAACTCGTCGACCCACTCCTGGTGGGAGCGACGACCGGGCTGGCGGCCATCGTCCGTCAACGCCATGCCTCCTCGACGCGAGCGGCGTCGCGCTCCGAGGCTTCGAGCAAGGCCCTGAGACGCCGGCGGCCGCGGTGGAGATGGCTCTTGACAGTCCCCTCGGGCATGCCCATGTGTTGCGCGATGAGGGCGATGGGCCAGTCCTGCTGATGGAAGAGGATGACGACCTCTCGCTGGTCCTCGGGCAGCCGGAGGAGCGCGGCTTGGAGGGAGTCGCGGGTGTTCTCGTGGACTTCGGCGTCGATCACCGGCGACTCCGGTCCATCTGCGGAGGAGTGCCAGCCGCCGACCACATCCGATTCGTAGACCGGCTTGTGCTTCTGGCAGGCGTTGACGTACAGGCGACGGGCGATCGTGAAGAGCCAGGTCGAGAACCGGTAACGGTCGTCGAACCGGTCGAGGCTCGTCAGCACGCGAACGAAGGCCTCCTGCACGATGTCCTCTGCCACGTCGGGCCGGCCCGACAGGCGGAGCATGTAGGCGTACAGGCTCTGCTGGTGGGCGCGGATGCAGGCCTCGGCGGCCTGCTTGTCGCCGGCGGCGGCCCTTCGGATGAGGCGGCGTTCCTGGGCGCGGTCCATGAGAAGCCCTTTCCCGGAGCGACTATACCCGGGGGCCGAGCGGGAGGTTGCCCGTTCGGCCGGCGGCTGGGCGTCGCTCATCCCGAAGCCGCCTCTATGTTCATACGCACTAACTTCCGATTTGTTCCCGATGGGACGGTCACGGCCGCGCAACAGACGGGGCGGGCCACCGAGCCCGCCCCGCCCTACGAATACAGTTATCGGACGGTCGGCGTCAGGCCGCACGCGCCCGGCGGTTCCGGCCCACCGTACGCTGATCGGCGGCGGCGCGCTGGGCAGAACGGGCGATCAGGACTTCGGCGAGTTCCAGGGGGTCGTGTGCCCAGACGTCCGCGCCGATCTCCTCGGCCAGCCCTTCGGCGCGGTTGAAGACGCCTCCGCCGACGGCGATCTGTGTGTTCGGGCACGCGCCGATCTCGCGGAGGCGGTCGATGACCTCGCGGATGGTGGGCAGGTCCTGGGGCGCGGACGAGAACATGAGCAGGATGCCGGGCCTGCGTTCGTGCGTGGCGGCGATGATCTCGTCGGTTGCGATGCCGCCCCCCGCGAATGTCACCGCGAACCCCTCTGATTCGAGGATGTCGACGGCCATCTGGGCGCCGAGTTCGTCGGCGTCCGACGGGCCGCAGAACGCGAAGACGGAGCGGCGGATGGCGTTCGCCCGTCCGAGCCGCGTGGCTGTCTGATCCACGAGCACGCGGAGGAGCCTGGTCGAGAGCCGGTGCGCGAGCGTCGTCAACTGGTCCTCGCGGTAGAGCCGCTGCACCAGGTCGTACGTCGGCCAGAACAGGTGGGTGACCATGTCTCGCGGCGAGTATCCCGCGTGTGAGGCTTCTTCGATGAGAGCGCGGGCGCCGGTTCGGTCGCCGTTGATCAGCGCCTCGAAGAACCGCTCCATCAACAACTCGTGGTTCATGGGGGAGAGTCTCCGTACACGATCGATCCGGCACGGCTCCGCCGCGGACGGGTGGAGTGGGTTGTCCGGCCCTCCCGGGCCGGGCGTCGGCCTTCGCCGATCACGCCCGAACGATCGGTTGCGGGGCGGGCGGGGCGTGAGGTGAGAACGGAGCGCAGAAGTCGGACCTTGTCGGGGCCGCAAGCGGTCCGATAAGGGCATCGAGGACTGAGGTCCCCGGCTCTGAGGGGTGCGATCAGGGGTGGGGGGTTCAGGCACCGGCTCGGGTGGCCCGGTAGCAGACGCAGACACCGAAGGTCAGCGGTTGCGCGGATGCGTGTTCGAACCCCGATGCGCGGAGCAACGCGAGCATGGCGTCGCGGGGCATGAACGATCCGATGCTGCGGGGCAGGTAGCGGTAGGCCCCCGAGCGGTCGCGGCTGATCAGCGTCGCGGTACGGGGCATGACCCAGCCGCAGTAGAAGTCGTTGAGCCAGCGAATGGGCGCGAATCCCGGGCGTCCGAACTCGAGAATCACGAGGCGGCCGCCGGGGCGGAGCACGCGGGCGAACTCCGCGAGGGCTTGGTCGGGCCGCTGGACGTTGCGGATGCCGAAGGCGATCGAAACGGCATCGAAGACGGCGTCGTCGAATGGCAGGTCCTGCGCGTCGCCTCGGATGAACGTGGGAACGATCGAGGGGGGGAGGCGTGCGCTCTTTGCGCGGGCGAGGTCGAGCATCTCGGGCGTGAAGTCAAGCCCCACGACTCGCCCGGCCTGTGTTCGCGCGAAGAGGAGGGTGAGGTCGCCGGTCCCGCACGCCACGTCGAGCACGGCGTCGCCGGGCCGGATCTGCGCGGCCCGGACGGCACGACGGCGCCAGGCCTGGTCGCGTCCGAAGGAGTGCAGCCGGTTGTTGAGGTCGTAGGACCGGGCGATGGCGGCGAACATGCGCCGCACGCGCTCGGCCTTCTCGGGGTTGGCGTGCGGGTCGGCGAGGTCCGTGTCGGTCCAGGCCGGGGCGGGCGCGGCATCCGCGGACTGGGTAGGCTGTAGACGATTCATGGCTGGCCCTGCCGGTGGGGCACTGTAGGGCCGACGAAGGGAGATGCAGTGATGACACGGAAGCGGTTCGGGCTGGTCGTGCTGGCGGCGTTGACGGCGTTCGGGTGGGGATGCTCGACGAACCCAACGACGGGGCGTTCGCAGATGGCGCTCCTGAGCCGCGAGCGCGAGATTGCGCTCGGAGAGGGGGCGAAGGCCGAACTGGCGGCGGAGTACGGCGGGGCAGTGGCGGATGCGCAGTTGCAGGCGTACGTCGCGCGGATCGGGCACGCGCTGGCGGCGACGACGGAGTCGGACAGCCCGTCGCTGCCGTGGGAGTTCACGCTGCTGGACTCGGACGTGATCAACGCGTTCGCGCTGCCGGGCGGGAAGGTGTTCATGTCGCGTGGTCTGGCGGCGCGGATGACGAACGAGGCGCAACTCGCCGCGGTGCTGGGGCACGAGATCGGGCACGTGACGGCGCGGCACTCGAACGAGCGCATCTCGCAGGCGATGCTGGTGCAGGGGCTTGTCGTGGGCGCGGCGGTGGGGGCGGCGCAGAGCGACGAGAAGTGGCTCCAGTCCGCCGTGCCGGTCGTGGTCGGGTTCGGCGGGCAGGGGTACCTGCTGAAGTTCAACCGCGATCAGGAGCTCGAGGCGGACGCGCTCGGCGTGCGGTACATGGTGCGGAATGGGTACAACCCGCTCGGGGCGCGGCAGGTGCAGGAGATTCTCGGGGCCGCCGCCGGCGAGGGGAGCCGCCCGCCGGAGTTCTTCTCGACGCATCCGTACCCGGAGCGTCGCATCGAACAGATCGACAGGCTCTTGCGGGGCGAGTACGCCTACACGCGGGACCGTCCCGACGAGTTCCGACTGCACGAGGAGCGCTTCCATCGCGAGTTCAAGTCTCGCTTTGCGGCCCTTCCGCGGCCGCTGAACGCGGGGAGCGCGCTCGCGATGCTCGGGGCGGCCGCCTTCGATCCGCACGACGCGGGATCGTGGTGCGTGCACTGCGCATCCGACGGCGGTCGCTGAGCTCTGGCGGTTCGGCTGTGCGGTCTGTAACGGCTGTGCCGGTCCGTTGCCTCGGGTGGAGGCGGCGGATTGCGAGGCGCGCCGATGGTCGTGAAGGCCCGGCCCGGGCCGCCCGATGATCCTTCGGCGCCGTGCGCTTCGGGTTCGCCGCGTGCCAGCGGTGGTCGGGCGCAGCAGCCGAGGGAGGTCGCCGTGCAACTTCAGGAGATTCTCCGCCGTGCCCACGAGGCGGACGCGTCGGACATCCACCTCGTGGCGGGGCACCCGCCGACGATCCGCGTGCACCAGGTGGTGCGTCGGATGGAGTCGCCGCCGCTGGAGGCGGAGCAGGTGCTGGCGATGTTCCGGGAGATGTCGCCGAAGGAGGCGCAGGCGACGTTCGACCGGCAGCGTGACGCGGACTTTTCGTACGAGTTGAAGGGGATCGGGCGGTACCGCGTGAACGCGCACATGCAGCGCGGGTGCGTGGGCATGGCGCTGCGTGCCATCAAGAGCAAGGTGCCTCCGCTCAAGGCCCTGAACCTGCCGGAGGTGATCGCGCGGCTGACGTACCTGCCGCGTGGGCTGGTGCTGGTCACGGGGGACACCGGCTCGGGCAAGTCGACGACGCTGGCGGCGATGATCGAGGCCATGAACGAGCGGTACGCCAAGCACATCATCACGCTCGAGGATCCCGTCGAATACTCGTTCGAGAGCAAGAAGTGCCTGATCGAGCAGCGCGAACTCGGGCAGGACATGCCGACCTTCGCGAGCGGCCTCAAGCACGCGCTGCGTCAGGACCCGGACATCATCCTGGTCGGCGAAATGCGCGACCTCGAGACGACCGCGCTGGCCATCAGCGCGGCCGAAACGGGCCACCTCGTGCTCAGCACGCTGCACACGGTGAACGCGTCGCAGACGGTCGAGCGCATCATCGACATGTACCCGGCGGGTCAGCAGAACCAGATCAGGGCGATGCTCGCGGGCACGCTGCAGGCGGTGGTCAGCCAGTCGCTCTTCTCGCGGATCGACCGGCCGGGCATGGTGCCGGCGGTGGAGACGCTGCTCTGCACGCCGGCGGTGCGGAACCTGATCCGCGAGAGCCGCACGTTCGAGATTCCGAACGTGATCGAGACGAACCGTGCGATCGGCATGTGCAGCCTGGACACGTCGATCGCTGAACTGTACTTCAACGGGATGATCAGCAAGGAGGACGCGGTCGCGCAGGCGGTGCATCCGGACAAGCTCGCCCGCCAGTTGGCCGCCTGACCCATGCCCCAGTATCGCTACCAGGCTCGCGGATCCTCCGGCCAGGTGCAGGCCGGCACGCTCGCGGCGGACAGCGTCGCGGGGGCGGCGGCGTCGCTTCGCGCGCAGGGCCTGCACGTCGTCTCGCTCTCGGTCGCCGCGACGGAGGGCTCCGACGGCGGGTTCATCGACATCCTGAAGCGCCTGAACTCCCGCAAGCCGTCGCAGCGGCACGTGCTGGACTTCACGACCCAGTTGGCGGTGATGATCCGCGCGGGCATCAACCTTCGGGCCGCGCTGGAGGGCATCGCGGAGCAGACGACGCAGCCCGCCTTTCGTCGCGTCATCATGGGGATGAAGCAGGACGTCGAGAGCGGGAAGCAGTTCTCGGAAGCGATCGGGCGGCACCCGAAACTGTTCGGGCCGCTCTACGTCAGCATGGTGCGCGCGTCGGAGATGTCGGGGTCGTTCGCGGAGATGCTGGACCGCATCGCCGGCTACATCGCGCAGCAACTCGAGACGCGGAAGATGGTGATCGGGGCGTCGATCTACCCCGGCATCATCGGTTCGCTGGCGGTCTGCGTGACGATCTTTCTGCTGACGTTCGTGCTCCCGAGGTTCTACACGGTCTTCGAGGGCAAGGAGGACATCCTGCCCTGGGCGACGACGTTCCTCATGGGGATCAGCAAGTTCCTGGTCGCCCGATGGCCGATCGTGCTCGGCGCGACGGTGGGCCTGGGCGGCCTGCTCTACGCCGGTGCTCGCACCGAGGTCGGCTCGTTCTGGATCGACAAGATGAAACTGACCATCCCCGTGCTGCGCGGGATGTTCGGCTCGCTCTACATCAGCCGGTCGCTCCAGACGATGGGGCAGTTGATCAACGCGGGCGTGCCGATGCTCGACACGCTTGCCATCACGGGTGAGATTTCCGGCAACCAGCTCTACAAGGGGCTGTGGGCGCGGGTCCACAGCAACGTGAAGCAGGGGAAGAAGATCGCCTCGCCGCTGGGGAAGGACGGGCTGTTGCCGAGGTCCGTGGTGCAGATGATCTCGGCCGGGGAAGAGTCCGGTAAGTTGGGGGAAGTGCTCGACGAGGTGAGCACGTTCTACGCGAAGCAGTTGAAGGACCGGATCAAGGCGGTGACGAGCATGATCGAGCCCGTCATGATCCTTGTAATGGGCACAGTCGTCGGGTTCATCGCGATGGCGATCATCCTGCCCATCTTCAAGATGAGTCAACTCGTCCAATAGCCGATGGACGCTCCGGCGGCCGAACGCGCCGCCGGGAGGGATGGCCCATGGACGCTCCGCAGGCCGGCCGGAGGGCCGCGCGTCGCCGGGGCAGGGGACCGGCGTTCACGCTGCTCGAAACCGCGATGACGACGGTCATCATCGGCGTTGGCATCCTGGCGATGGTGGAGGCGCAGCAGGCGTTCGTGCAGTCGAACCTGTGGTCGTCGCACGCGGCCGCCGGCACATTCCTGGCCGGCGAGGTCCGCGAGTACATGCGGCACCTGCCCCGCCACGACCCGGTCGTTGGTCTTGTGCCCATCAGCGAGGGCGGCCCGATCGTCTTCGGGCCCGAGTCCAACGAGATCACGCTGGACGACTACGACGACGTTGACGATTTCGCGGGGCTTCGGTTCGGCTCGGGCGGCGACTTCGAGGGGCCGATCGACGCCACCGGCGCCGTGATCCCGGAACTGGACCTGATGGGCGGCGTGGTGCTCGACGATCTCGGCAGGCCGGTCCCGATGATCGGCTGGATGCAGGAAGTGCTGGTTGAGAAGGTCGAGCCGCACGACTATTCGATCGTGCGTGAAGAGGGCTACTACCGCGAGTCGCAGGAGGGCGACCTGCCGGCGATCGCGGTCGACGCCTTCCCGCTTCGGGTGACGGTCATCGTCTGGTACACGCCGCCGGGCAGGACGGCGATGGAGGTCGCGCGGCTGTCCTGGGTCGTGCCGTGAAGCGAGTTGTGATCGGGCGGGCGAGGGGAGCGAGGAGCGGATGGTGAACGGGACTCTTCGGGTTGCACCGGGGCGCACGCGGGGGAGCCGGCTGTCGCCGCGCTCGCGACGGGGTGTCGCGTCCGTGCTGGCGATGATGTTCCTTGTGCTGTTCGGATCGCTCGTGGCTGCGATGGCGATCGCCAGCCGCGGCAACGTGCGCACGGCGGAGACGCACGTGCAGGTCATGCACGCGATGGGCGTCGCGGAGACGGGGATGGCTCTGGCGGAGCGGCGGCTCGCGGAGGCGGCGGGGCGGTTCATCGTCTCGCGCAGCGACATCGACCAGGCGTTCGGGCACGCGATCTGGGACGGCAACCTCGGCCCGTACGGCGACTACATCATCCTGCCTTCGCCCGGGGGCTACGAGGGCGACAACCCCGACGGGATTGCGGAGGCGCTGGTGAACGCGCACGCCCGCGACGAGAACATCGTCGTGCACTCGGCCGGTGATCCGTCGGTGCCGACCATCACCGAGGCCTGGCCGCACGCGGACCTGAACGTCTATCGGAGCACGGGCTGGGTGGTGACGCCGCTGGTCGCGCTCTCACCCGCCGGCGGCTCGGTCCCGCCCCCCGCGTTCCAGATCGTGTATGCGCCGCTGGCGAACGGCACGGACGTTCGGGTGATCGTGATCGGGTACCACTTCGTGGCGAATCGCGCGCCGATGACCCGGACGATGACCCGCGACTTCCGCATTGTGAAGCGCGTGGGGCACGCGGTCATCAGCCCGAGCCGCATCATGATCGGCAAGAACGTGCAGATCGTGGGCGACCTCGGCGTGCGCTACGAGGATGTCGGCTTCGAGCACGCCGACCCGCTCATCATGCGGTGCGATTTCAACGGGCTGGATCCCCTCCTCGACAACAAGCTGGAGGCGTTCTACTCGGCGGTGGCGGCGTCGGACGTGGACGGCGACAACCGGCTGCGCGTGGGGCACCCGGTCGAGGGGGGCGCGATCCCGGACGGGTACGTCGGCGACGACGCGGACCCCGAGCCGTGGACC
Organism: Planctomycetota bacterium; assembly: GCA_014584315.1. Taxonomy (GTDB): domain Bacteria; phylum Planctomycetota; class Phycisphaerae; order Phycisphaerales; family UBA1924; genus CAADGN01. The sequence goes on from JACTNA010000006.1 coordinate 30,569, forward strand.
GCCTTCCACGACGTGACCGGTGACGGGTACGTCGATGAGTTCGACATCTTCATCAACCACTTCGACGCGAACGACGACGGGCGGGTGCACATCGCGACGGAGTTCGTCGGCGCGGATGGGGCTGTGATCGATCCGGACCTGGCGCGCCTGATCGACACGTCGAACGCCGACCGCAACCGCAATGGGGTGTACGGGTTCCTCGACCACAACGCCAACGGGCGGTGGGACCCGGAGGGCGAGCCGCCCGAGGAACTCCTCGACTGGGCCTGGATCACCAACGAGCACGGGCACCAGGTCAAGGTGTACCTCGACCACGAACTGGGATACCTCGACGGGTACATCGACGCGATGGATCGCTACGTCAAGGTCGCCGGGCGTCTTGTCTTCCGGGTGCAGGACTCGGCGTGGCGTGCGGAGCAGGGCGATTACGAGCCGCGGTTGCTCGGGTCGATCCGGCCCAACGAGCAGAAGTCGCCGCGGGTCTTCGAAGCCGACGACAACCTGCTCCCCGAAGTCACGGCGGGCAGTTTCACCGGCACCGAGAACGCGCTGCACGGCGCCGCCGACGGCGCGGGCTTCTGGGAACAGGTGGCCGAGCAACTCGGCATCAGCGTCGATTCGCTCCCCGACTACGAGGAGACCAAGCCCGAGGGGGCGACGGACGGCGACCCCGACGACCCGCAGTACCTTCCCCGCTACCTCCGCCTCGACCCCGACGCAAACTTCGACGGCCTGCCCGACAACTGGCAGACGGCGTACTACGAGCCGATGCCGCTGGGTTCGCCGAACGCGGCGGACTGGTACTACCGGCCGGTGTTCGAGCACATGGTGTTCCGCGACGTGCAGATCCCGATGGGGCTGAACGCCCTCTTCAGGGGCTGCACGTTCGTCGGCGTGACCTGGGTGCGGACGCACGTCCCGAACCACGGCTACGACCCGGACGCCCCCCAGATCGACTGGGCGTTCTACGGCCGGATGCGGTTCAATCCGAGCGTGGGCCGGCCGGTTCCCGAGCGGCCCCGCTGGGTGTTCGGCGATGACTTCGACGAGTGGAACGAGGACGACGGATGCGTCGACTGTCCGCCGCTGGAAGACGCGGTGTTGCCCGAGGAGGCGCGCCCGCCGAACCAGATGCTGCTGATGGCGTTCGAGCCTGCGGACAAGGGCGACATCCCGGCGAGCGACGTGATGCTGTATCCCGAGGAATCCTACGCCGCGCTCCCCGATCCTCTCGTGATCGATGTTCCCCGCGAGATCAACGGGGTGACCGACGTGGTGCCCACCCGCGTCACCGACACGAAACTGTACTCCAACAACCTTCGGTTCCATGACTGCACGGTGGTCGGTTCGGTGGTGAGCGACGCACCGGCCGAGTACACGCACGTGCGCAACAAGATGCAGTTCACCGGACGCACCCGGTTCTTCACCGAGCACCCGTCCCGCCCGGACCTCAACCCGGAGCAGCACGACCTCGAGCACATCGAAAAGTCGTCGTTGATGCTGCCGAACTTCTCGGTTGACGTCGGCACGTTCAACAGCCCCGCCGAGCAGGACGTGCGCCTGCGCGGGGCGATCATCGCCGGCGTGCTCGACGTGCGCGGCAACGCGGAGATCGACGGGGCGCTCCTGCTGACGTTCAAGCCGGAGTACGGCGATGGACCGCTCAGGGACCCGCACGGCAACCCGCTCGGCAATCCGGCCGGCTTCAACGCCAGTTTCGGGTACCTCGGACCGGAGGACGGCGAGCACGAGTCGCTCGACCCCTGGACGCTGCCGGAGGTGGACGGCGTCAAGATCGTCGGGTGGGACCTCGACGGCGACGGGTTCGTCGATCTCGGGCCGGACCAGTGGCCGACGCAGCAGCAGCTCGACGATGGCGCGGTGCCGGTGCCGTTCCACGGCTTCGGCGCTGTCCGGCTCCGATTCAACCCCGACATGGCGCTGCCCGACGGCATCATGCTCCCTCTGGGTGTGGCGCCGGTGCCCAACTCGTACCGGGAGGGCCGGCTGTGAATCCCCCACGCTCAGCTCCCAGCGCCCGCCGCGCCTTCAGTCTGATCGAGCTGCTGATCGCGCTCACGATCAGCGCGACGCTGCTGGTGGCCACGCTGTCCGCGCTCGACGCGTGCTTCAAGAGTTACAAGACGACGAGCGAGTCGGCGTCGGCGCACGTCGTCGCCAGGATGGTCATGCACCGGGTCAGTGCGCTCATCCGCAACGGAGAGGAGTTCGGGCCGTACCCCGTGAACCCGATCCTGACGCCGGTGCTCGTGCCGGACCCGCCGAGCCTGGAGTTCGTCAGCGCGCGCGACGGGGCGGGCCTCCCGACCGAAGTGACCCGCCTCGAACGCCGCGATGCGCCGTCGTGGGTCATCGCGGAGGGTGGGCCGCCCTTCGAACTCTGGAACGTCCGCACCCGCTTCTCCGGAGGGCTGCCCGTCGGCGACCCGGAGGAAGCGCCGCTGCTTCGCAACGTGCAGCACGTGCAGTTCACGCTCTACTACGACGTCGGGCCTCGGCTGACGCGGGCGACCGTCGATCTGACGCTCCGTCCGGACGATCTGCGCGACGCCGCGGTCGCCGCGGGGCTGGAGACGCCGAGCATCCGGCTGGTGACGTCGGTATCGCCGCGCCGCGTGGATTGACGGCTTCGAACGGCTCAGCGCGACCGCCCGATCTTCCGCACTACCAGCGACACGACGCGTTCGCCCGCCAGCGGGTCTCGCACGGCCGGGAGCGTCGAGATTCCGGTCGTGGCACGGTTCGGGGCACGCGTGAAGGACCGGAGCGCGACGAGGCTCGATTCCAGGACGGCGTCTACCGGCATGCTCACCGCGGTGACCGACGCGGTGCCGATGATCACGTGCAGGTCGTCCTCGTCGTCGCACGGGCGGGAGAGGTCGCTCCGGATCGACTCGAACGCATGGGCGGCATCGCGGGCGGCATCGGCGACGTCGAGCCGTGATCCTCCCCCGATCGATGCCTCCCGGACCACCGCGCCGAGGCGCTCCATCGAGTCGCCCAGCGCCCCGCGGGCTTCGAGCAATCGGCCCGCGCTCGCTTGCATCAGCATCGGCATTGCGAAGGCGAACAGCGTCTCCGCCAGGCGCTGCTCCGCGCGCTGGGCGACGCTCGTGGGAGCGGAGCGCATCACGACCATGCCGTGCAGCGCGGCCAGGCGGTCCATGGCGGCCGCGAGCGGGATGCTGATCGCGGGGTCGGGGCCTGAGCGGAGGAGGTCCTTGGCGATTGAGTCCAGGTACGATCGCTCGTCCTCGAACACGCCCTCGCGCATCAGGAGCCAGAGGGGAGCGAAGCGGTCGTCGTTGCGGAGGCGTGCGCACACGGCCCGCACCTCTGCGCCCGCGTCGTCGCTGTCGATGCCGCCCGCGATGACGCCGGCGTTCCAGAGGGGCACCGACCACCGCCACGACTCCATGAGGTCCAGGTACCGCGGTGACCTGGCCACGGCGCGCTCGACGTGCGAGCGCTCGGTGCTTCCCAACGGCGTCGGCACCATGGTGACCACGCGCTCCGAAAGGAGGAGCGCCGCCATGGCCGCCGGCTCGCGGGAGGTGAGGTGGTACGGGCTGAGCGCGGCGATCATGGCGGGCCGCCCGTCGCCCCGTCCAGCCAGTCGATGAGGTCCGCCGAGCGTCGCGGCAGGTAGACGAAGAAGAGCATTTCGTGCCCCATCGGAGCGCTCCATCGCTCGGGACGGCCCAGCCGTTCCCAGAGCAGGTCGCCGAGGTCGGAGGGGACCGCTCGGTCGCGCGTGCCGTGGATCATGAGCGTCGGGATCGCACGCACGAGGGGGGCCGTGTTCACGTTGTCGAGCGGAGCCACCGAGCGGTAGACCTCGGCGAAGCGGTCGATCGCGGCGCGGGGGGGAGGGCCGCCGATCCACTCGACGCGCATGGCGTCGATCCAGTCGGCGTAGTTGCTCAGGGCGGCGATGGCCCAGAAGTCCGCGCCGCCCGCCACCAGCACGCACGCGCCGTAGCGCTCGGGTTCGAGCGCGAGGATGGTCGGCATGGCCATGGCGCCGCCGCTCATGCCGATCGCCGCCCGCGGCAGCGATGCGAGGCGCGGGTCGGCGCGCTCGACGTGGGCGTAGGCCGCCCGCGCGGCGTAGGCGCACTCGGCCGCGCGATCGCCGAGCACCCGTGCCGCCTCGAGCGCCACGGGCGCTGGATCCGCCTCCGGATCGATCGTGAACACCACTCGCTCGGTAAACCGCGACGGCTGGGTGACCATCCGAAGCACGTGCCAGCCCGCGTGACGGAGCGTTTGGACGAGGGCTTCGGCGACGGTCTCGGGCGTCCCGAACATGCCGGGAACCACCAGCACGACTCCCTTCGGCGCGGCGTTCTTGTCGACCGGTTGGTAAAAGGCGAACCACGTGCGCTGGAGTTCGAGCGTCGGGTCCGGCTCGTCGGAACGAGTCGCGGAGATGAACACGAACGCGGAGACCGGCGATCCGTCGGCAGGCTCGGTGCCCTCGGGCGGCGGGCGGAATCGCACGTACATCCCGCCTTCACGCTCGAAACGGACGGCGGGAGGTTCGTCGCCGCAATGCTGGAGGATCGCGTCGGCGTCCTCGAGGTCCTGGCGGGTGGGGCGCAGGCCGGGGTCGCGCACGCGGATCACGACCCAGTCGGCGACCGGGGCGGCGATGTCGCGGATGACGCCGCGGTCGCCACAGACGGTGAAGCGGGCGGGCCAGACGTCCGGATCGATCTGCTGAGCGCGACCGGCACAGACGAATGTGATCAGGAAGCAGAGGGCTGCCGCGACGGGGCCTGGAATGGCCCCGCCCCGGAGTGCGGAATCCGGTCCGGTGTGCTGTGTCATTTCGCATACCCCCTCGGGTGGTCGCGGAACCACGCCCATGCCGTGGCGACGATCTCGTCGATGTCCTTGATCGACGCGGACCACCCAAGGTCGGAGCGGATCAGCGAGGGGTCCGCGTAGAGCGTCGGCGGGTCGCCGGGGCGCCGCGAGCCCTCGCGGACGACGAACTCGCGGCCGGTCACACGCCGAACACTGTCGATCACCTCGCGGACCGAATACCCCCGTCCGATGCCGAGGTTGTAGGCCCGGCGGTCGCCCGGGCGGAGCGCGTCCATCACGGCGACGTGGGCGTCGATCAGGTCCTCAACGTGGACGTAGTCGCGGATGCACGTGCCGTCGGGCGTCGGATAGTCCGTGCCGAAGATCGTCACCGCGTCGCGCCTGCCGAGGACGGCCTGCAGCACGACGGGGATGAGGTGCGTCTCTGGGTCGTGGTCCTCGCCGAGCGCGCCGGAGCGATCGCATCCGGCGACGTTGAAGTAGCGGAGCGCGGCGAAGGCGAAGGGGCGCCCCTTCCTGCTCGCGGCGTGCGCCACGTCGCGCAAGACGTGCTCGACGTGGAGTTTGCTCCAGCCGTAGGGATTGATCGGGCGCTGCGGGCAGGACTCGGCGATGGGGATGAACTCGGGCGCGGGCTCGCCGTAGGTGGCGCACGTTGAGGAGAAGACGAAGCGTTGGACGCCCGCGCGGACGCAGGCCTCGATCAAGGTCACGGCTGCGGACGTGTTGTTGCGGTAGTAGGCCAGCGGCTCATCGACCGACTCGCGGACCAGGGCGTAGGCGGCGAAGTGCATGACGGCGTCCACTTTGTGCCGCACGAGCAGCGTGTCGAGCGCGGCCGCGTCGCCGGCGTCCGCGCGGGCGAACGTGAGCCGCGACGGCGCGATCTGTCGCACGGCGTCGATGGCCGCCTGGTGCCCGCGCGAGAGGTTGTCGAGCGCGACGACGGTGTGCCCGTCTGCGAGCAGGCGGCGGACGGCGTGCGATCCGATGTACCCGGCCGCGCCGGTGACGAGCACGTTCATGCGGACTCCTCGCGGCACGCTGCGGGGTGCGGGCGTGCCGTGCCGATGATAGTGCACCGGGGCCTACGATCGACGCCCCGCCGGAGGAGCGCATGGCCGAGCAACCCTTGAACGCGACGCCGTCCGGCCCCGACGCTGCGCCGGAACCCGCGTTGCTCCCGCTCGCCGCCCGCTCGGTCGCCGGGGGCACGCTCATGGGGCTTGCGAACCTGGTGCCCGGCATCAGCGGGGGCACGATGCTCCTCGTCACGGGCATCTACCCGCGGTTCATCGGCGCGATCGCGGAAGTGACGACGCTGCGGTTCCGGCTCCGCTCGCTGGTTGTTCTCGGCATGGTGGCGGCCGCGGCCGGTCTGGCGATCGTGCTCGGCGCCGGTCCGGTGAAAGACCTCGTCGTCCACCATCGGTGGGCCGCGTACAGCGTGTTCATCGGCCTGACGCTCGGCGGCGTGCCGGTCATCTGGACGATGGCGAAGGGGCTTTCCCTGCCGCTTGCCGTTGGGGCGCTCGGGGGCCTCGGGGCGATGATCGCGCTGGCCATGCTCTCCCCCGCCGGCGGCTCATCCGGTGGCGGCGGTTTCCTCGGGCTGTTCGTCGCCGGGCTGGCGGGCGCGAGCGCGATGATCCTGCCCGGCGTGAGCGGGGGGTACCTGCTGCTCGTGCTGGGCCAGTACGTGCCGATCCTCTCCGCTATTGACGCCGCACGCGACGCGGTTGCTTCGGGAGATTACAGCGCTGCAATGGACCCGGTGGTGCGAGTCTTCATCCCCGTCGGCCTTGGCGTCGGCATCGGAATCGCGGCGGTCAGCAACCTCATCCGCTACCTGCTGCGCCGGTTCGAGAAGCCGACGCTCGGCGTGCTGCTGGGGCTTGTGCTCGGCGCGGTCGTCGGGCTGTGGCCCTTCCAGGAGGGCGTTGAGCCGACGCCCGGCGACGTGATCAAGGGCGTGGTGCAAACGCCCGAGACGATCGCTGCGCTCGACGAGGCCGACTGGCCCACGCGCCGATTCACGCCGAACGCTGTGCAAGTCGGCTCATCGCTCGGTCTTGCCGGACTCGGTTTCGTTCTGACGCTCGCGATCGCGCACATCGGGCGCGACAGGCGATCCTGATCGCTGTCACGCCCGTGGGTGTGCCGCGCGCGTGCGGACGACGGCGAGCACGCCGATTCCGACCGCGACCATGGCCGCGCTCAGCCACTGCCCGCGGCTCAGGCCGAGGAAGCGCTGCACGGCGAGGTCCGAGTCGGGGAGCCGGACGAACTCGGTGGCGATCCGCAGCACGCCGTAGGAGACGAGGAACCATGCTCCGACGAGGCCGGGCGTCCGGAGGCGCCCCATCGCCACGCCGATCGTCCAGACAACCGCGCCGACAATCACGCCTTCGCAGACGGCCTGCACGAGTTGTGACGGAGCGCGGGCGGAGATCAACGGGGCGAGTTCGGCCGCCAGGCGCTCGGACTCCTCGCCGCCGCGGCGCAAGGCCCTGAGCGTGCGCTCGAACCCCACGCCGAAGTCCTCGCCTGCCGGCATGTACCGCGAGATGATGGCGTCGAGCGCCTTCTCCTGCTCGGGCGTGCGGAACGACTCGTGCCCGCCGACGATCTCCTGGGGGAACTTCACGCTCCACCACGGGGCCAGCTCGCCGGGGCGGGCGACGACGCGGCCCAGCAGTTCACCGTTGATGAAGTTCGCCACACGCCCGAAGAGCAGGCCGGCGGGCGCGATCAAGGCCATCAAGTCCATGACGTGAAGGGGGGGGCAGCGGCCTCGGACGGCGCCGTCGTCGTCGCGCCACCCGCGGCTGATGCGCCATGCGGCGAGGACCACGCCGATCATCCCGCCGTGGCTCGCCATCCCGCCTCGGTTGATGGCCAGCAAGGCCCACCACGGGAACTCGGCATCGAAGGTCCACAGGTACTCGGGCTTGTAGAAGCACACGTACCCGAGCCGTCCGCCGATCAGCACGCCCGCGACGATCCACAGCATCGCGTCGGCGACGCGGTCGGCGGGCACCATCGCCAGCCCCCGCCGCGCCAGCCACCGCAGCAGCAGCCACCCCACCACGAACCCGGCCACGTAAGACAGGCCGTACCACCGCACGCCCCAGCCGGGCGCGAACTCGAACACGAAGGGGTCGAAGGTGTGGAGCATGGGGCGAGGCTTGCGGCTTGGGGCTTAAGGGTAAGGGACACTCGGGCTACGGCTGCAAGGGGCGCGGCCGGTCAGGCCCTCTTGGCGTGCGGCTTACCTCTTCACTCTAAAGAATCTCTCGGTGTTCGCGTTGATTGCGGCGTGGAACGTCTCCCAGTCCTCGCCTCGCAGGCGTGCGAGGAACTCGGCGGTGTGCCGCACGAAGGCCGGTCGGCAGGGGCGCTTGCCGCGCACCGGTTCGGGCGAGAGGAAGGGGGCGTCGGTCTCGACCATGATGCGGTCGAGCGGGACGAGGCGGGCGGCGTCGGCGACCTCGCTCGCGTTGCGGTAGGTCACGACGCCGGTGAATGAGATCATCGCGCCGAAATCGAGGACTTTGCGGGCGTCCTCCGGCCCACCGGTGAAGCAGTGAAAGACGAACCGCGCGGGATCGAGGCGCGTTCGGCGCAGCACCGGGATCAGATCGTCGAAGGCCTCACGGCAGTGCAGCACGACGGGCAGCGTGCGCCCGCCCTCGCGCACGGCCTCGATGAACGCCAGTTGCTCCGCCAGCACGGCGTCCTGCACCGCGCGGGCCGGGCGGTCGTAGTGGTTGTCCAGACCCAGTTCGCCCCACGCGACGCACCGCGGGCTGGACGCCACTCGCCGCAGCCGCTCCCACTCGAACGGGCCGCGATCGGAGTAGAGCGGGTGAACGCCCGCTGTACACCAGACACGGTCGTGGGTCTCCGCCAGATGGAGGGCCTGCTCGGCATCCGGGGGGGTCGTCGAGACAGAGATCATGCCGGTCACGCCGGCGGCGAGGGCTTCCTCGATGGTCTCCGGCACGCGCCCGGAGAAGTCGTCGAACGTGAGATGGCAGTGGGTGTCGATCATTGTGGGGCAGGGATCGAGGCATGAGGGATCAAGGGATCGAGGGAGGATGAGTTTGCGGGATGCGGCGCGGAGGGAGGTGTGCGACGGGATGACACTATCTCATTCGTCCGCCTCCGGCCTGCTCCCTCCGGCCTCGCCTTGGTGCCTCGCTCCCTCGTGCCTTCCCCTACAATCAACCCATGCCGACGCCCGCGCAGGCTCTGGTCCGGTTCGCCCTGGCACTGTGCCTGGCGATCGCCGCGACGGTCCGCGGGGCCGACCACGACCGCTGGTACACGGTGGAGATCGACGGCCAGCGGGCCGGGTGGATGCACTCGTCGCAGACGAGCGCCGACGGCCGCATCGTCACGACCACACGGATGGAGGTCGCGATCCGGCGCGGCGCGACGCCGGTTTCCATCGCGGTCACGACGCGCTTCGTGGAAACCGAGGCGGGCGAGCCGGTCGAGATGAGCGTCGATCAGCGTCTCGGCTCGGAGCCGGTCTCCGTGCGTTACCGCTTCGGGAAGGGGGGCGTCGCGGTCGAGACCACGCAGGGCGGTCGGGCCACGAGCGGCACGCTCCCCGCGCCTGTGGGGGAATGGTTGCCACCCGCGGCCGCGTCGCGCTATCTCGAACAGCGGCTTGCGGCGGGTGCGGACCCGATCGTGCTGCGCACGATGGACCCGCAAGGCGGGCCGACGGTGATCGAGGTGCGTCGCGAGGGGTTCGAGCCGACGACGGTGGAGGTCATGGGACGATCGCTCGACGCGCTGCGGTGCCGTACGTCGTCGAGCGACATGCCGATCGGGTCCGCGACGGTCGAGGTCATCGACCGCCGCGGCGTGCCCTTGCGCACCGAACTCGATCTGGGCGGCATGAAGATGGCGATGTTCGCGACGGACGAGGCGAGCGCCCGCTCACGCATCGAGGCCCCCGAACTGCTGCTCCGATCGTTCGTGCGCCCGGCCGGCCGCATCGAGGCGCCGCGCCGCCTGCGCGAGGCCGACTACTTGCTGAGCGTCCCGGACGGACCGCTCCCGGACCTCCCGGCTGGGGGCGCGCAGCGCGTCGAGGGGCTCGATGCCTCGCGGGCGCGCGTGCTGGTTCGCGCCGACGACCCGCGTACGGAGTCGCCCGACCTCGACACGACGCCGTACCTCGCGGCCTCGGCGATGGCGGATTCGGACGATCCCCTGATTGCCGAACTCACCAGGGACGCGCTCCGCGGCGTAGAGGACGTGAAGCCCGCCCGTGCCGAAGTCCTGCGCCGGTTCGTTGGCCGGCACGTCAACGCCAAGTCGCTCGGCGTCGGCTTTGGGTCCGCGAGCGAGGTCGCCCGCACCCGTGAGGGCGACTGCACCGAGCACGCCGTGTTGCTGGCCGCGATGCTGCGAGCCGACGGCATGCCGTCTCGCGTGGTGAGCGGGCTGATCTATGCGGACGCATTCGAGGGCGAGCGAGACGTCTTCGTCTACCACATGTGGACGCAGGCGCTGCTGGAAACCGGCGCGGGGCTGGCGTGGATCGATCTCGACGCGACGCTCGGCCCGGCTCGGTTCGATGCCGCGCACATTGCGCTCGCCGATTCCGCGCTTTCGGATGGCGAGGCGGTGCGTGCCCTGGCCGCGACCGCGCCGCTGATCGGGCGGCTTCGCGTCGAGGTCGAATCGGCGGGAGAGCGCCCATGACGCCGCCCGACGCCCCGGGCGCCGCGCTTCCGCTGCTCCCGCCGCGCGACCCCGCCGGGCACAAGGGCGTGTTCGGCACGGTCGCCGTGGTCGGCGGGTGCGCTTCGGGCGGGCGGCGGATGGTCGGTGCGCCCGCGCTGGCCGCGCTGGGCGCGCTCCGCGGCGGCGCGGGGCTGGTTCGGCTCGTCACGCCGCGCCCCGTGCTGAACGCGGCGCTGGTCATCGCGCCATCGGCGACCGGCGTTTCGCTCGCGGTCGATGGGGAAGGCGCGATCATCGCCCACGAGGGCGCGGGCGTGCTCGACGGCGTGCTCGCGGACGCGGACTGCCTCGTGATCGGCCCGGGGCTTGGCACGGACGATGGCGCGCGCGCGCTCGCGCTCCGTGCGGTGCAGCAGGAGACCACGCCGGTCGTCGTCGATGCCGATGCGATCAGCGCGCTCGCGCAGGTTCCGGAGTTGTGGCGGGACTTCCGGGCGCCCGCGGTGCTGACGCCGCACCCGGGCGAGTTCCGGCGCATGGCCGAACCGCTGCGGATCGGCGCGGACCCGACCACCCCGGATGGACGACTCGCCGGCGCGGAGGGGATGGCGCAGCGGCTCGGGTGCATCGTCGTGCTCAAGGGCGCTGGGACCGTCGTGAGCGACGGGCATCGCTCCTGGGTCTGCGAGCGTGGCCACGCCTGCCTGGCGACGGCCGGGACGGGCGACGTGCTGGCGGGGTTGATCGGCGCGCTCGTCGCCCAGTTCGTCCCGCGTCCCGACCCGACCGTATCCGCACTGCCCGAGTCGCTGCGGGCGCGTATGCCGCCCGATCCGCGCCGTCCGCTCTCGCTCTTCGACGCGGCGCGCCTCGGGGTGCAGGCCCACGCGATTGCGGGCGAGCGCTGGGCGGAGGCGCACCGTGCGGAGGCAGGGCTGCTGGCCGCGGAACTCGCGGAAGTGCTTCCCGAGTCGCTCTCGTCGCTCCGGTCCCGATAGAGTGGGATGCCGACCGCAGGAGGCGCACGATGCCCGCTCACGCCGAACACACCGACGCAGACCGCAACCGCCTCTCCGGCGAGAGCAGCCCGTACCTGCTCCAGCACGCCGCGAACCCGGTGGACTGGCGGCCTTGGGGGGAGGAGGCGTTCGCGGAAGCGCGGCGGCGCGACGTGCCGATCTTCCTCTCGATCGGCTACAGCACCTGCCACTGGTGCCACGTGATGGAGCGGGAGTCGTTCGAGAACTCGTCCATCGCCGCGATGCTTAACGAGCGATTCGTGTGCGTGAAGGTGGATCGCGAGGAGCGTCCGGAGGTTGACAACCTCTACATGACCGCGACGCAGATCTTCACGGGGCAGGGCGGATGGCCGATGAGCGTCTTCCTCGAGCCGGAGCGGCTGCGCCCGTTCTGGTGCGGCACGTACATCCCGGCCGAGCCGCACCCCGCGCTCGGCACGCGGCCCGATTTTCCGCGCGTGATCGAGGGCATCGCGACGGCGTGGCGCACGCAGCGCGAGGGGGTGATCGCGCAGGCCGAGCGGCTTGCGGAGGCGGTCGCGGAGCAACTGGCCCGGGCCGAGGGGCCGGTCGCGGTCGGCAGGCGCGAGGTGGAAGGGGCGACGGCCGCTCTGCTCCGGTTGTTCGACCCGACCAACGCGGGGTTCGGCGGCGCGCCGAAGTTCCCGCAGCCCTCGCTGCTGCTCTTCCTGCTCGGGGTGCGCGGCATGGCCGGCGACGACGAGACTCGACGCGCGATCGATCACGCGGTGCGCGCGACGCTCGACCGGATGCTCGCCGGAGGCATCCACGACCATCTGGCGGGCGGGTTCCATCGGTACGCCGTCGATGCGCAGTGGACCCTGCCGCACTTCGAGAAGATGCTCTACGACAACGCGCTGCTGGCATCGGTGTACGCGCGCGCGGGGGAGGCGTTCGGCGACGGGGTGTACCGCTCGGTCGCACGCCGCACGCTCGACTATGTGCTCCGCGAGATGACCGGGCCGCACGGCGCGTTCCTTTCGGCGCAGGACGCCGACGCTTTGGGGCGCGAGGGCGCGGCGCACGTCTGGACGCGCGACCAGGTGTCAGCGGTGCTGGAGCCGGAAGACGCCGCGTTCGCACTTCGCGTCTTCGGTATCGACCGCGGCCCGAACTTCCGCGATCCGCACCACCCCGACGACCCACCCGCCAACGTCCTCCGTCTCGACGAACGCCCCGACCGGCTCTGGCGCGCGTTCGGCATGGACCGGGCCGAGTTCGACGAACGGCTCGCCCGCGTCAGCGGCCGACTGCTCGCGGCGCGGCATCGTCGCCCGCAGCCCGCCACGGATGACAAGGTGATCGCGGAGTGGAACGGGCACGGCATCGCGGCGATGGCCGACGGGGCCTCGCTGCTCGGCGACGCGAGGTACGCCGAGGCCGCCCGGCGTGCGGCGCGGTTCGTCCTCGACGAGATGACGGACGCCGGGGGCGTGCTTCTGCGGTCCTGGCGGGACGGCGTGCGCGGGCCGGAAGGGTCGCTCGAGGACTATGCCTCGATGATCCATGCCCTCGCCCGTCTGCACGCGCTCGATTCGAACGGTGGGGGAGGCACGGGTTGGATGGACGGCGCGGTGCGTCTGCTCGACCGGGCCGAGCGAGCGTTCGCCTCCACCGACGGCGGGTACTTCGACGTCGCCGCCGGTCGCGATGACCTCTTCGTCCGCGTCCGCTCGACGTGGGACGGCGCGCTGCCGACGGGATCGTCGGTGATGCTGCACGCGCTCCTCGAACTGGCCGGCGCGACCGGAGATGCACGCTACCTGGACCGCGCGCGGGCGTGCGTCGGCGCGATGAGCGCGACGATCGCTCGCGCTCCCGCGGCCTGCATCCACGCGACGGCCGCGCTCGCCCGGCTCATTGCGTCCGGGGCGTCGCGGGACGACGCGTCGTCGGCGGGCGAGGTGGAGGCGGAGCACGGGCGGGACGCCGGTGCCGCCGATTCGCCGGCCGCGCCGGTTGCTGCGGACTTCTCGCCGATCGCGGTGTTCACGAGCGTTGATCGGATCGAAGTCGGCTCGGATCGCCCAGCCGAACTCCCGCTGCTGGTGCGCATCGCCGAGGGGTGGCATGTCGCGGCGGCCGACGCCGGCGACGGCGTGCTGCCGTTCCGTGTTCACGTCGTCGGGGGCACCGGCATCGAGGCTTACGCGGACTATCCGCCGGGCCGGGCGCTCGCGACGGGCGGTGCGACGCTGAGCGTGTACGAGGGCGAGTTTGAGATCCGGGTGGCCGTCGAGCAGACCCGTCCCGTGCGGGGTCGCCCGTTGCTTGCGATCACATGCCAGCCCTGCAGCGGTTCGGCGTGCCTCGCGCCGACGACAGTCGAACTCGACGTGGCGCTCGACTGGCAGCGGTGAGGCTCAGACGCGCACGCCGTGCCGCGCGAGGTGTTCGATGATCTGCGACACCGTGTCGCCCGAGTGGTCGATCTTCTCGGCGCGCCAGCCGCAGGTCCGGGCTGCGGAGACGTTCTCCTCGAGATCGTCGAAGAACAGCACACCGCTCGGGGCGATGCCCGTCCGCGATTCGAAGGCACGGAAGATCGCCGGATCGGGCTTGGCCAACCCGAGCAGGTGGCTCGCGTGCGGGTGTTGCACGAGGCCGAGCGACGGGAACTCGCCGCCGTTCGTGCCGGGAATGAGCCTGGCCCAGTGGCCGTGGTTGGTGTTGGAGAGGACGGCGGTTGTGAGGCCCGTTTCGTTCAGCGTTCGGAGCAGGTCGCCCGCGCCGGGATACTCGGCAATGATCCATGCGTCGTGGATTGCGCGGATGTGCGCCGGCGTGTAGCGGCCGCCGACGGCCGCGGATAGCCCGTCCGCGAACTCGCGGCAGTCGATGCGTCCGAGTTGATACTGGTGCGCCCAGTGAGCGCGTGCCGCGCGGGACTCGGGGGTGTCCAGATCGTCGTACGCGGGCAGCCCGGCCCGCTCGCACCCCTCGCGCCACGAGCGGCAGATCCGCACGAGGACGCCGCCGAGATCGAAGCAGACCAGACGCACTGACGACACGGGCATGAGCCTCGCTTGGGCCTGAGGGATCAAGGGACCAAGTGTACGACGGTGCGGTTCCGGTCCATCACTCGTCCACTTCCTCCTCGTCGCCAACGCTCGTTTTCATCAACTCCCGCATGACCACGGTGGCGAACGACCCCCGCGGCAGTTCGAACGTGCAGCGCACGAACGGCCCGTGCTCGTCCACGCCGCCCTCGACGTCCGGGTCGATCAGCGGCACGCGCAGGGGGCGCCGTGCCCCTTGCATCAGGCCGCCGGTCGTTCGATCGAACAGGGCGACCTGCTCCTCGGTGACGCCCGAGGCCTCGAGCGCCTCGCGCTCGGTTCGGCCGGGCACGCCTGACGCCTGGCGCATCGCCGCGCCCCACATCGGCCCGGAGGGGCTGATCTCGAAACTCGCTACCCGATCGCGCGTCTCGGTCTTGTCGAGCACGTCGGCGGTCACGTCGAAAGTCGCCCGTCCGACGTGCCTGAACGCCACGTCGCCAATGTGCATCGTGCCGAGTTGCCCTTCGTGGATGCGCCGGTCGAGCACGGCGTTGAAGACCGCCGACTGGAACGCGGAGACGAAGTATGACGCGACCGTTCGATCGATCCTGCGCACGGCCTTCTCGACCTCCAGTCCCTTGGCCAGCGCCTTGGCCAGCCCGCGCTCGGTGCGCAGCGCGGGGGCGAAGTGGGCGGCGGCGTCCGCGTATCTGCCGGACGCGTAGAACGCCCTCGCCTCGGGCTGGCTCTCGGGGTGCGATGCGCTCGGCCCCAGCAGCAGGTCGGCGGCCTCGCGCAGGCGGCCGAGGATCATCGCCCGCCCGATCAGGTGGTTGTTCTCGAGCAGTCCGAACCGCTGCTCGCCGACGCGGTTCGGCACGCCGACTCGGGCCAGCAGTCCGATCATCCTCGACGCGGCGAGGGCGGCGGTCGGCTCGACGCCCCGCACGCGGATCGAGAACCGGTTGCCGCGCAGGTGCCCCGGTCTCAGTTTGTTGGTGTGCCTGTCCGCCCAGAGCACGGCGATCCGCTCGTGGTCGAGGTGCCTGAACTCGCGGTCGGACCTCCCCGGCAGGTGCACGGACACGACCTGCCGCGTGATGGCGTGCTTGTCCTTCAGCCCCGCGTAGCCGATCGCCGCACGGTGCACGCCGAAGTGCTCGGCGATGATCCGCACCATTTCGAGCGTTGCGAGGTTGCGCTTCTGGAGGAAGAGGTAGAGGTGCTCCCCGCTGCCGCACGGTTCGTAGAGCGGAATCTCTTCGACGAGGAAGTCCTCGGGCCTCTCCTTGATCCGCCCGCCGATGCCAGGCTCGTCCGCGGTGACGAAGCAGGGCGCGGCCCAGGCGGCCCCGGGACGATCCGGTTGCCAATACGCCTCCAGGGGCGGCGGTCCGCTCACGGTCGGCGCTCCTTGCCGGTCCACGCGCTCACGCCTCGTCCCGCGATGCGGACTCGATCACGCTCTCCTCCACGTAGATCGGCACGCCGCCCGAGATGCCCAGGGCGATCGCGTCGCTGGGCCTGGAGTCGACGTGGATCACCTCGCCGCTCGCGGTGCGGATGTCGAGCGTGGCGTAGTACGTGTGGTCGTTCAGGTCGGTCACGCTGATCGAAACCAGTTCTCCGCCCAGCGCGGTGACCACATTGGCGAGGAGGTCGTGCGTCTGCGGCCGCTTGATCGGGATGCCCTTGAGTCGGCGCTCGATCGCCTGGGCCTCGGGCAAGCCGATGACGATGGGGAACGAGCGCACCTCGGCTTCCGGCTGCGGTGCGCCGTTGCCCTCGACCACTTCGCGCAGTTCAATCACCTGGAAGTCGTTCAACTCCCGGATCAGAATCCTCGACAACTCCATCCGCACGGGCATGATCGGCGTTCTCCCTGACACCGAAGCATAGTGCCGGCCCGGTCCGCCGGTTCAGCGTCGCCCTGCGCCGGACGAACCGGGCCGCCCCGGCGCATCGGGTGCGGCCGGATCGTCGGTCGCGTGCGCGCCCCGCCCGGCCGCGAACGCCGACGCTGGAACACCCAGCTCGTGCAGGAGTTCCACCGGCGCGCCGATGTCGCCGACGACGATCTCGCCCGCGTACGCCTGCGCCCGCAGCAGCAGCAGCCCGGGCTTCGGAGCGACCATGGTGACCGTGACCTGCGCACGGACCGTCTCGCCCATGGGTTCGCCTGTGTCGGCGTCCAGACCCGAGGGCAGATCAACCGCCAGCACCCTCGCCCCGGCGGTCCGAAGCCTGTTCACTTCCTGGATCGCGGCCAGCACCGTGCCACGGGCGGGTTCCGTCTGGCCGGTGCCGAGGAGCGCATCGACGACGAGCGTCGGCGCGCCGAGTCGCGCGGTGGCACGCCCGAATGCACCCGCGACATCGTCGCCACGGCAGTCCTCGACGGCCAGGCGCATCCGCGAGACGATCGCCGCCTGGACGCCCGCGTCGCCGGCGTAGGCCGCGAGGGGTCTCGTGACCACGACGGCCACCGCGACCCGGGCGTTGTGCAGGTGGCGTGCGAGCGCCAGGCCGTCGCCTCCGTTGTTGCCCGGCCCGCAGGCGATCAGCACGCGGGCGCCCGGAGTGTCCGCGAGCATCCGCAGGGCGGCTTCCCGAAGGGCGACCGCCGCGTTCTCCATCAGCACGATCGACGGCACGCCGTAGCGGTCGATCGCGAGGCGATCGACGAGCCGCGATGCCTCGCGCGTCAGCACGAGTTGTGCGGGACCGTTCGTGCCGTCGGCCGGCGGTTCGGGGGCGCGGGGCATGGCACGGGCAGTCTACTCGATCGGTCGCTACGCTTGGCCTCCCGTGGAGACGCCGGTCGCCGTCATGCTCGTGGTGCTCGCCCTCGCGTCGCTCGCGCTGGGGGTCTACTGGTCGGTCGGCCTGTGGCAGATCGTCCGCACGATGCGCACGCTGCCGACGGCCCGCGCCGGACTCGGGCTGTCGGCCCCCGACCTGAGCGTCTGCGTCGTGGTTCCGGCGCACAACGAAGAACGGACCATCGGTCACCTCGTCTCGTCGCTCCGAGGGCAGGACCATCCGCGGTTGCGGGTCGTTCTCGCGCTCGACCGCTGCACGGACTCGACGGCGAGCGTCGCCCGTGCGGCGATCGGCGACGACGAGCGATTCGACGTGCTCGAGGTCACGGAGTGCCCCGACGACTGGGCGGGCAAGGTGAACGCGGTGTGGGCGGCCGTGACCCGATCCCCCGCAGCCCGCGACGCCGACCTGCTGCTCTTCGCGGATGCGGACACCACGTTCCACCCCGGGTGCGTTCGGGCCACCGCGGCGATCCTCCATCAACGCGGCCTCGCCCTGCTCAGCCTGATGAGCACGCTCACGGCGGACCGTTGGTTCGAGAAGATCGTGCAGCCCGCGGCGGGCCTCGAACTGATGTACCAGTATCCCCTGCTGCGGGCCAGCCGCCCGACCGATCGGCGGGCCTTCGCCAACGGCCAGTTCATCCTCTTCCGTGCGGACGCTTACCGACGGATCGGCGGGCACGAATCGGTGCGCGAGCACCTGCTTGAAGACCTTGCGCTCGCGCGCGAGGCGGCCCGCCACGGCCTGCCCGCCGCGCTCCTGCTCGCAGATGGCATGCTCGTCTGCCGCATGTACGAGACCTGGGCGGAGTTCCGCCGCGGCTGGAGGCGGATCTACACGGAATGCGCCAACCGACGCCCGGGGCGGCTCCGACGGGCCGCGCTGCGCGTTGCCGTCGTGAACGGGCTGCTGCCGATCGCGGCGGCGGCGTGCCTGGGCCTCGCGCTGGACCAGCGGGATGCCGCGCCGGCGTGGGCGACGGCCTTGCCCGCGGCTGTCGCGGGCGGCGCGCTGCTGGTCTGGCTCGCGGCGATCGTGTCGGTGTATCGGCTCAGCGCGGCCCCGCTCTGGGCTGCGCCGCTGCACCCGTTCGCGTCGTTCCCCATCGCGGCGATTCTCGCGAGGGCCGCACGCGACCTCGTCACCCGCACGCCGACGCAGTGGGGGGGCCGCAGTTACGTCCGCGAGTGTCGATGACACCTACACTCTCGTCCCTTCGGCCTTGCGGCTGCGGGTTCAACCCCCATGCGCCACTCCCGCCGATCCAGCGTTGACGTCCGATTCGAAATGGCGCCGCTGATCGACGTCATCTTCCTCCTGCTCATCTACTTCATCTTCGTGCTGGTCGTGATGGTGCGGGCGGACATCCTGGACGTGCGCTTGCCCACGCTGAGCGCGGGAACGCCGGCGGAGCGCGGTGTCGCGGTCACGATCGTGCTGGACCGCGAGGGGCGGCTGTTCGTGAACGGCGAGGAGACGCCGCGCAACGGACTGGCGGCGCGCGTCCGTGACCTTCGGGCTGAGCACCCCGGGGCGAAACTCTTCGTCGCCGCCGACGAGGGCGGACGCACCAGCGACGTTCTCGCGCTCATCGATCTGCTCGCCGCCGAGGGGCTTGGCGAGTTTCAACTCCTCGGCACGCCGGAGGCCGCAGAAGAGCCGCAACCCTAACAAACCGGACCTCGCCCGTCCCGCTCACCCGCCCAACTCGGCGAGGTACAACTCGAGCGTGATTTCGAGGCGTTCGCGCATCTGCGGGGTGTCCGCCATTTCCACCGCCTTCCGCTGCACGGCGACGGCCCGCTCCAGTTCGCCGCGCTGCTGCAGGACCAGCCCCAACGTGTCGAGCATCACGGCGTCGTGTTCCTTTGTCAGTTCGACGGCGCGCTCCGCCAGTTTCAACGCGAGGTCCAGGTCGCGCTCCGGCAGCCCGGGCGTGTCCGCGATCGAGTACGCGAATCTCGCCAGCACGGGGGCGTTGTCCGCGTAGGGTCCGTCGAGCAGTCCGCGGGCGTACTTGAACGCCGCCTCCGAACGCCCCAACTCGATCAGCATCGCCCTGAACTTCCAGTTGGCGACGTGCGACATCAGGTCGGCGTCGAGCGCGACGATCTCGTCGGCCAGCGCGAGGGCGTCGTCGTGCTTGCCTTCGCCCCACGCCTTGCGGAGCCGGGCGACGAGGGGAGCGGCCTTGCGCTCGATCTCGGCCGAGAGCGCGGCCCGGTTGGCGCTCCTGGCTGCGGCTTCCCGGGCCGCCGGCGCGTCGAACGTCCCATCGATGATCGACGCGATCGTTTTCTCGAAGGCCCCGTCCGCGGGGTGCCCGATCCACGCGATCCGGCCTTCGCCGTCCACCACGAACGCGCAGGGGATGCCCTGCTGGCCCGCGGCCGTCATGTACGCATCGGTCGTCTTCCGCCCATCGTCCCACGCGACGGTGTACCGCATCCGCCCCTTCTGCTTTTCCGCCATGACTCGCACCGCGTCGAGCGTGTTGCCCGCCCGGTCCTCGCTCGTCACGCCGATAACGGTCAGTCTGTCCTTGTGCTTCTCCTGCACGGCCGAGAGGTGCGGGAAGTTGGCGATGCACGGCCCGCACCACGTCGCCCAGAACTCGATCGCGTAGGCGCGTCCTGCCTCGAACTTCTCGACCGGCTCGCCGCGGATCCACTCCGCGATGCGCAGGTCTGGGGCGGGATCACCGACGATCAGGCTTGGCCCGGGCCGCGGCTGGGGCTGCTCCGCGATCGGTTGACCGTGCGCCATGGCGGCGGCCGCGGCCAGCGCGGCCAGCCCCAATCTCGCGATCACGCTCGGCATGGCTCGCTCCCTTCGCCGGTCGTCGGCTCCGGCTGCGTACAGTTCTACAACGATACGGGGTCCGACGCCGCACCCGTTTGCGAGATGACCGCAACCCCCGTGTCGGGACGCCTCATGGCCCGTTCGCACGCTCCAAACCGTCCGCTCGTCGCCGGCGCGGGGTTCAGCCTGTTGCTGCACGTCGCGGCGGCGATGGCTCTTGGGATCAACGTGCCCGGTTTCTGGGCGTCGCCCGGGCGGGACCTCGGCTCGGCCGACCTGCCGACGCCGGTTGCGCCCGAGCCGCCCCGGGTGAGGCCGGGCATCGAGCGATCGAAGGAAGTGACCATCAACTGGCTGGGGTTCGAGCGACCGACGGCGCACGAGGCCGCGCTTTCGACGGTCGAGCAGGCCGCGCTGAGTCCCGAGTCGCCCGGCGTGCCGATGGATGCCGAGGCGGTGCCGCGGCCCGCCACGTCGGCCGCCGCGCCTCCGCCGCCGGAGACGCCCGCGGAAGCCGAGTCACCCGCGCCGGCGCCGGTCGAGTCGACGCCCGTCCTGGCGTCCGATCGGCCTGCGGTGGAATCCGACGCCAAGGTTGCCGCTGAAGAGCGCGTTGTCCTGGCGCCGGTCATCGGCCCACCTCTGCCGCCTGCCGAGGCCGCGGAGGCGTCGCCCGAGGTACCCCCCCCCACGCCCGCCGACCCGCAGCCGCAGCCGACCCCGCAGGCCCGGCCGAGCGAGCAGCCCACGCCGCCCGCACCGACGCCCGGCGTCGAGGCGTCGGTCGAATCGACGAAGGAATCGCCCGCGACGTCGACCAAACCGCCGGTCGATGTCTCGCCGGGCCAACCTGTCGCGGCGGAGGGTCTTGACATCGAAACCGTGCGGCCGCGATGGACGTTGGTCACGCGCATGACCGCGCTGCCGCGCAACCCGGTGGTGCGTGTGTCGTTCTCGAAGGATGGCAAGGTCGCCCGCGCCGAGTTCCTGCCCGGCAAGAACACGGGCTACGCCGACGTGGACGGCCCGCTCCTCGACGCGATCTATCGGTGGCGTGCCAAGGGCAAGGCCCTCGATGAACTGCCCGAGGGCGACAAGGACGCGGCGGTCACCCTGGAGTTTCGACTTGTGCTCGGAACGCGGCGATGACCACGTTTCGCCTCGAACCGCACGCCCGCACGACCGATACAAACCGATAGTCCAATGCCCTCAACGCGATTCACGACCGGTTCCATGGCCCTCGCGGCTATCCTCGCGGCTGGCCCCGCCGCTGGTCAGGCGGTCCGCTCGACCAGCCTGGGCGACCTGCACCCCGAATCGCTCGTCCGCATCGACCCCACCGTGGGCGACGTCGGCCCGCTCGGCGTGAGCATGAGGCTCATGCCGATCGACCTGCTCCGGCCGACATCCTTCGAGGATGTCTACCAGGTTCCCCATCGGCCCAGTCTGTTCATGCGCGTTCACGGCGGAGTCGCGGCGGTCTTCCCTCGATCCGTCTACACCACCACCCCGTGGGGCATGAGAGCCGACGTCCCGCCCGGCACGATCTTCCACATCGGCAGCATCGCGCCTGTGGACGTGGTCGGCCGCACGCCGACGGCCTTCACGACCGGCCCGCGGCTGGACCTCTCGGTCGACCGGCGGCTGGACGCGCGTGCCGTCCCGGGCGACGCGAGCCCAGCCGCCAAGCAGGCCGAACGCTTCGACGCGAGCATCTGGACGAACGAGGATTACCGGCGGCACAGGCTCGAAGTGCTGGCGGGGCGGGCGAGCCGGACGGTGGACAGGTGAACCGAAGCAAGCCGTGACGACCTCGGCGCCGATCCTTGTGTCCACGGTCAACTGTCCACTGTCGATTGTCGCGCAGCGTCAGCCTTCTCGCGGCTTTTGCCCTTCCTGCGGCTCCCCGGCGATGGATGACCTCATGGTCGTGTCCGCCTGGATGTTGCGCAGGCGGTAGTAGTCCATAACGCCGAGGTTGCCCTTCCGGAACGCGTCCGAGATCGCCTTGGGAATCTCGGCCTCCGCGAGCACGACCAGCGCGCGGTTCTTCTGCACTTCGGCCTTGAACTCCTGCTCCTGGGCGACGGCCATCGCACGCCGCTTCTCGGCCTCGGCCTGGAACCGTCGCTTGTCGGCCTCGGCCTGGTCGGCCTGGAGTTTGGCGCCGATGTTCTCGCCCACGTCCACGTCCGCAATGTCGATCGACAGGATCTCGAAGGCCGTCCCGGCGTCCAGCCCGCGGGCCATGACGGCCTTGGAGATGCGGTCCGGGTTCTCGAGCACCTGCTTGTGCGAGTCCGCCGAGCCGATCGCCGACACGATGCCCTCGCCGACGCGGGCGATGATCGTTTCCTCCGTTGCGCCGCCGACCAGCCGCGGCAGGTTCGTCCGCACCGTCACCCGCGCCCGGGCCTTGAGCTGGATGCCGTCCTTGGCCACCGCGTCGATGGTCGTGCGGCCCTGCGCGGGGTTCGGGCAGTCGATGACCTTCGGGTTCACGCTGGTGTTCACGGCGTCGAAGATGTCGCGCCCTGCGAGGTCGATCGCGGTTCCCACGTTCCAGGGCAGTTCGATGCGCGCGCTGTTGGCCGCGATGAGCGAGGAAACGACGTTCTGCACCCGCCCGCCGGCGAGGTAGTGCGTTTCGAGCTGGTTCGTGGTGACCTCGATGCCGGCTTTCTTGGCGCGGATGCGGCTGAGCACGATGACGCGGATGTCCACCTTGCGCAGGCGCATCCCGACAAGTTCGAGGATGCCGACGCGGGCGTTGGAGAGCAGCGCCTGGATGTAGAGGTTGATGAACTGCCCGACCACGAACAGCATCACGATGATGAACAGGAAGACGACGACCGCGATGATGAGCAGCACGGATCGCGGGATGCCCCCGCCGCCGCCCGTTCCGCCGCCACCGCCGGCCTGAGCAAGGGCGAGCGCGGCCGGAACTCCCATCGCCGTCGCCGCCGCGAGGAACCGTGCCGAGAGTCCGAGCCGCGCGTTCGTCATGGTCGTGCCTTCCCTGCTCCCGGGCGTCGCCCGCCGCGGGGACGGCAGTATACCGTCCGCTGGCGGCGGCGCGGCGTCGGGCCTCAAGCCTCCCGCACCTTGATCTGGTTGAACTCGACCTTCGTGACCCGCACTTTGGTGCCCGCGGCGATCACGCCGACCTCGGCCAGGGCGTCGTACCGTGTGCCGTCGATCCGGACGGCTCCGACAGGACGAAGGTCCGTCATGGCGACGCCCTCGGCTCCGACCAGCGCGTGCAGGGCATCCCGCTCGCTGCGCTCCTGCTGCCGCTGGGCCTCGAGTTGATCCTCGGTCATGTCGCCGAGGAGCATTTTGCGCCCGAGGGGCGTGTTCGGCCAGACCTTGAGCGCGAACCCCAGCGCGGCCGGGCCGATCACCATCAGCGCGATCAGTCCCATCAGGCCCCACCACGGGTCGTATCGGAAGAGGCTGATGACGCCCACCAGCGCGGCGATCCCGGCCGTGATGGCGATCAGACCGCCCGATGGCACGAAGACCTCGACGACGATCAGCAGGAGGCTCGCCGCGATCAACCCAAGCCCGAGCAGCAGCAGCCCTTCTTCGCTCACGCCCGCTCTCCTTGAGGTCCGGCTGCGGGTCCGTCCCCGACTTCTTCGACGCCGATCCGGAACTTGCCCACGCTCACGACCCGCACCGGCCGACCCTCGGCGATGTACCCCATCTCGGCGACGACGTCCACCAGCCGGCCGTTGATTTCGACGCGCCCCGCGGGCCGCAGCGGCGTCACGGTGACCGCCTCGTCTCCGACGGAGACGCCGACGTCGTCGGGGTCGCCGAGGGCGGCGAGGAACTCATCGTCGGCATCGTCGGCGGGCTTGCCGATGGTGTCGCGCAGCACCAGGCCGCTCACGATCGGGAGCGAGCCGAAGTGCTTCGACAGGAAGTAGACGCCGACGCCCGAGGTCGTCACCGCGAGCACGATGGTCAGGACGGCGTAGAGCATGTCGGTCTGGGCCTTGGGGCTGTCGGGGAACAGCCCGCCGGGCGTGTCCTCGACGAAGGTGCCGAGCAGCCCGCCGAAGAGCAGCAGCAGGCCGAGCACGCCCGGCACGCCGAACCCGGGGAAGACGAAGATCTCCAGCACGATCAACCCGATCCCGACGAGGATGGCCGCGATCTCCCACCAGTTCGCCATGCCGATCAGGAACGGGGGTGCGAGCAGCGCGACGAGCGCCAGCATCGCCACGCCCTCGGGCACGATCAGCCCCGGGTGCGTCATGGCGATGAAGAGGGCGAGCACGAACACGACGATCAGGACACCCCGAACAACCATGTTGGTCAGGAACTTGACCATGGCCTCCGACCACGAGGCGTCCAGTCGGCGGATGTTGGTCGCGCCGAACCAGGCCCGGATGTCCTCGTCGGAGTTGAAGGCCTTGAGCGCGCCCGTGGTCTGGTCCACGTTCGCCGCGAACCCGAAGTACGCCAGGTCGCGCTCCTTGAGGACGATCGGCCCCTCGCCCGTGCAGATGTAGTCGAGCAACTCGAAGCGGCCTCGGTCCGCGCTCGTGATGACGCGCCGCGTCCCTTGCTCCACGACCCCGCCGGAAATGTCCTCGACCAGCCCTTGCAGGTACGGCGAGGCGGGCACGTAGCCCTCGCTCGGGGGGCCGGTCGGCAAAGGCCCCGCTTCGGGCGGAGCAGCGCCCGCGCCCCCCGCTGAAGCGGACACCAGACGGGGTCGGTCGCGCACCGGCTCGCCTTCGAAGAGGCGGCGGTACTCGGCCTCGTTGATGGCCATGCGCTCGCCCGTCTGCCGGTCGCGCACCCACCACAGTTCGACGTGCCGGCTGACGATCGCCTGCACGAGGAACTCGTCCCACCCGCGCAGGCGCGCCAGGTTCACGACCTCGGCGATGAGCGGGGCGAGCACCTTCTGCCGTTCCGCTTCGGGCAGTGCGTTCAGGAAGCCGAACGACGCCGCGACGGGCAGCGCATCGCCCATCGTCGCCGGGTCGGAGACCAGAATCTGCCGGCACGCGAGCGCGATGATCGCCCCGCCGGAGTAGGCGTTCGGGTGGATCCATGCGACGACGTTCGGCACGGCCGAGCCGCGGATCGCGTCGCAGATTTCCAGGACCGCGCCGACCTCTCCGCCGGGCGTGTTCAGTTCGACGACGATGGCGTCGGCGCCGCCCTGCTCGGCGAGGCGCAGGCGCCGCGAGAAACTGAAGGCCGTGACCGAGTTGATGTCCCCCTCGATCGTGATGACGGCGACATTGTCCGCCTGTCGCCCGGCCGGGACGGTCGCCATCTGATCCGGCTGCGACCACCCCGCGAACGAGGAGGCGAGGAGCACGCCGACGCAGACGATGCCGACCAGGCGACGCACGGCGTCCAGCGTCCTGCTGCCGGGCCAACTCGAACGATCGCCTGATCTCATCACGGGCAAGTATACGAAGGCCCGGCGGTCGTTCGAAATCACCCCGGCCCCGGGATCACCTGCTCGATCCGCCATGTCATCTCCGCCCCGGTGCAGTCGATGTGGACGGAGAAGAACCCCGGCTCGCCTCCCGGCCGCGCCGGCTCGATCCGCTCCACCAGGGGCCAGATGATCCGCCGATCCGTCTCGGGCAGCGGCAGCCCGCCGAGTGAGGCCGGGTCGTGCCACTCGAGCACACCCTCGTCCATGCGTCCCACTCGAACCGGGATCGCGCCGAGGACGCGGAAGTAAAAGAGCAACCAGTGCCCGTTCCCCTCGTACCCCGCCTCGCTGATGAGGCCCACGAGACGCAGCCGGTCCAGCGGCACCTCGACCCCGGCCTCCTCCGCGATCTCGCGCTGGGCGCACTCGGCCGGGGACTCACCGGACGCCATGTCGAGTTTGCCGCCGATCGGGGAGCACAGCCCCTCGTTCGGCGGCTTGGACCTGTGCAGCAGCAGCACACGCCCCGCCTCGTCGCGGATGTCGCAGAGGCAGGCGAGGCGGTAGGGGAGTTCTGTTCGGAGACCGTTCATTGCACGCGAGCATAGACCGACGGGGTCGTACGCCCTCTTCGTCCGCCGCGCACACACGGGTTCCGACGGCTCGGTTCACGCCGCCGCGCGCCCGGGACCGATACCCTCTGCCATGCGGCAGATCTCCCCCTCGCACGCACCAGCCGACGCCCTGTTCGCGCTCGCCGGCCGGCATGTCTACATGGTCGGTATCGGCGGGTGCGGCATGTCGGGGCTGGCTCGGATGCTGCGCGCGCGCGGAGCGATCGTCGCCGGCTCGGACTCCTCACCCGGCGAGACGACCGCCTTGCTCGCCGAGGAGGGCGTGCCCGTCTGTTTCGAGCAGGCCGAGGGCCGGGTGCCGGAGCCGTGCGACCTCGTGATCGCGTCGGCCGCGGTTCGGCCCGAGCATCCCGAACTTCTCGCGGCCCAGCGTCGCGGGGTCGAGATCATCACGTACGCCGAAGCCCTTGGCAGGTGCATGGCGGGGAGAACGGGCGTGGCTCTGGCGGGCACGCATGGCAAGAGCACGACCACCGCGATGCTCGGCGCGGCCCTGACGGACGCGGGCCTGGACCCCACGGTCATCGTCGGTGCAACCTGTCCGCAACTGGCCCGCGGCTGCCTCGCTCCTGCCGGTCGTTCGGTGGGCTTTCGCCTCGGGGCGGAGACGATCCCCGCCGGTCCGCTCGCGGGCCGACCGGGGCTTCTGCTCGCCGAGGCGTGCGAGTTCAATCGCTCGTTCCACCACCTGCGCCCGACGGTCGCCTCGATCAGTTCGGTGGAGGCGGACCACCTGGATGTCTACGGCTCGCTCGACGCCGTCGTGCAGGCGTTCGCGGAGTTCGCCCGCCTGCTCCCGCCGGCGGATCAGGGCGGGCTGCTGCTCATCGCCGATGAAGGGGCGCACCGCAGGCAGGTCGCCGCGGGTCTGAGATGCCGCGTCGAGACGATCGGCTTCAGTCCGGCGGCGGACTGGGTGGTCTGGCTGGACACGCCGACGCGCCGGGTGACGCTCACACGGCGAGGGGCGGAGGTCGCGTCGTGGCGGGCCTCGCTGCCCGGTGCGCACAACGCCATGAACGCGGCGACGGCGTGTGCGCTTGCCGTCTCGCTCGGGGCGGATGGAGCGCGTGTCGCCGAATCGCTGGAATCGTTCCGCGGCGTGGACCGGCGCACCCAGTTCCTCGGCGAGCGGCCTGTGCCCGGGGGCGCGGTGCGCGTGTACGACGACTACGGGCACCACCCGACCGAGATCGACGCCACACTGCGGGCCTTGCGGGACTTCGAGCGGCCGGAGGATCGCGGGGGGCGTCTGGTCTGCGTCTTCCAGCCCCACCAGCATTCGCGCACCCGCTTCCTGCTGGAGGAGTTCGCGGCCGCCTTCGGACAGGCCGACGCCGTCATCGTGCCCCACATCTACTTCGTGCGAGACAGCGAGATCGAGAAGCAGAAGGTGTCGTCGGCGGACCTCGTCGATCGCCTGCGCAGGCGCGGCGTGCGGGCGATGCACCTGTACCCGTTCGAGGCGATCGTCGAGCAGCTCGAGAACCTGTGTCGTGCCGGCGACACGCTCGTCGTCATGGGGGCCGGCCCGGTCTGGCAGGTTGCGCACGGGTATCTCGGTCTGGGAAAGGGCTGATTCTCGTCGGATGACGACCCGAGAGAGGTGCTGTGTTGGCCGTGGTCGCCGCCATCCCCATCGAGCGTGACGCTCCGATCTCGACCTGGTTCGGCGTCGGCGGCCGCGCGGATCGGCTCGTCCGCCCTCGCACAACGGATGAACTTCGGACTTGCCTCGCGATGGACCCGAACTTGCGAGTCCTCGGGGACGGCGCGAACCTCCTCGTCGATGACGACGGCGTCGCCGAACTGGTGGTGGCTCTCGAAGCGCCGGTCTTCCGCACGGTCGAGCCGACGGGCGAGCGTCGCGGCGGGGCTGTGATTGTCCGGGCCGGCGCGGGCGCGAACCTGCCCAAACTCATCAACGAGACCGTGCGGCTCGGGCTTGCGGGCCTCGAAGGCCTCGGCGGCATTCCCGCGTCCGTCGGCGGAGCGCTCGTCATGAACGCCGGGGGTGCGTTCGGACAGATCGCCGATGCCGTGGCCCGCGTTCATGCCCTCGACCGCGACGCCCGCGAGGTCACGCTCGAACGCACCGACATCGGCTTCGGGTACCGCTGTTCGGGACTGGGCGGCCTGCTCCTCACGGCGTGCGATTTCGCCCTCCGGCCGAGCGACCCGGGGCCGCTTCGGACGCGCCTGCTCGAAGTCATGGAGTACAAGAAGCGAACCCAGCCGCTGGCGGAACATTCGGCGGGCTGCTGCTTCAAGAACCCGACGCTCGACAGCGCGATCGAAGGCGTCGGCTCGTCCGGGGACCGCGTCTCGGCGGGGCTGCTTATCGACCGCGCCGGGTGCAAGGGATTGAGCGTCGGTTCCGCCCGCGTGAGCGAGCGCCACGCCAACTTCTTCGTGCCCGACCGCGACGGCTGCGCCCGCGACCTTATCGCCCTGATGGAACTCG
The DNA here is from genome assembly GCA_014584315.1 of Planctomycetota bacterium. Classification (GTDB taxonomy): domain Bacteria; phylum Planctomycetota; class Phycisphaerae; order Phycisphaerales; family UBA1924; genus CAADGN01. The sequence goes on from JACTNA010000006.1 coordinate 59,311, forward strand.
TTGAACGCCGGGTGTTCGAGGCGTTCGGCGTCAGACTCGAGCGCGAAGTCGTGGTCTGGCGAAGGGGCACGGCATGAGCCTGGCGTCGGTTCTCGTGCTTGGCGGTGGGCCTGATGCGGAGCGGGCGGTCAGCCTCGACAGCGCACGCGGCGTCGCGCAGGCCCTCCGCGATGCCGGCTTCGGCGTGCACCACGAGACCATCGACCGTCCCACGCTCTCCTCGCTCCGCGCTTTGCCCGGCAATGTGGTGTTCCCGGTTCTCCACGGCGCGTGGGGCGAAGGCGGCCCGCTGCAGGACCTGCTCGAGGCCGACGGTCGGCCGTACGTGGGCAGCGGCCCGAGCGCCGCCCGACTGGCGATGGACAAGTTGGCCACGAAACTGGCCGCCGCCCGTCTGGGCATTCCCACGCCCGAGGCGGTCGCCCTGAACCTCCGCGACCCTGTGTCGCCGCTCGGCCTGCCGGTGGTCGTCAAGCCCGTCCACGAGGGATCGAGCGTCGGCCTCCACCTCTGCCGCGACGAGGCCGCGTGGACGTGTGCGCTCGACGATGCCCGGCGAGCCGCCCAGGACAGCCCCGGGCGAGTGTGCATGGCGGAGCGGCTCATCGAGGGCCGGGAACTCACGGTGGGCTTGCTGGCCCGCCCCGGAGTCGCCACGCTCGCCGCGCTGCCCGTCATAGAGATCGTCCCGGCCGCCGGACCGTATGACTACAGCGCGAAGTACGAGCGCGACGATACCCAGTACCGCGTCGGGCCGGACCTCGCGGCGGGCGTCGCGGCACGCATCGGCCGAGATGCCGAGCGGCTGGCGGCGGCACTCGGCGTGCGGCATCTCGCTCGTGTGGACTTTCTGCTTGACGGCGACGAGAGGCCCTGGCTCCTCGAGATCAACACCATGCCCGGGTTCACTTCACACTCGCTCCTGCCGATGGCCGCCCGTGCCGTCGGCCTCGACCTGCCCTCCCTGTGCCGTAGCCTTGTCGAGGCAGCGCTCGCCCAACCCGCGACCGTCGCTCGACCGTGACTCAACCTGGAAGGATGATGGGACACCCACGCAAGCCACGCCGCACATCGAGCGTCAAGGTCCGGCCGACGACCGCCACCCGCGCCCTGCGCCTGCTCGGGATGGGGTGCTTGGGCGGCGTCGCGGCCCTCGCCTTGGTCCTGCTGACGCACCGCGTCTGGACGCACGCGGGCGAGGCGCTCGAGACGCCGGTGTCGGTCGAGATCGTCTGGCCGCTCTCACCCGACAGCACGCGCGACCAGCCGAAGACGTGGCTGAGCGCGTACTTCCGCGATCGCCTGCTCGCGACGGCACACGCTCGTGCGGCCGAATCTCCTGACCCTGTGCGGGGCGACGCGGTGGCCCGTGTGGGGCGGGCGATGGAGGCCAGCGGGTGGTTCGACGGCCCCCCTCGCGTTGAGCGTCGCGGCGACGGCACGATCGTCGTGAGCGGCGCGTGGCGCACGCCGGCGTGCGTCGTCCGCCACAACGGCCGCGATCACCTGGTCGACTGGACGAGCCGCCCGATGCCCGCGACCTACGACGCGGGGGGCTCGGGGCTGCGCGTCATACAGGGTGCGGCTTCGCCGCCGCCCCGGGACGCCTCCGGCTCTCTCGACTACGCCCGGGCGTGGCCCGGCGACGATGTCCGCGCCGGCGTCGAAACGCTACGGCTCCTGCTCGCGCAGCCGTACGGCGCGCAAGTCGCCGGCGTTGATGTGGGCGACTACCACGTCACGCGGCGCATCGACATCGTGACCGACAAGGGGACGCGCGTCGTGTGGGGGGGGCCGCCCGGCGAGTTCATCCCCGGCGAGGCCTCGACCAGGGCGAAACTCGACCGGCTCGCCTACTTTGCGTCTCTCGCCGAGCGGGGACGGCGCATCGACCTCGGCCAGCAGCGCCTCGAGATCTACAACGAGGACGCCGTCTACGCGGACCTGACGGCGAGTCGGCGATGATCCCTCCCGAACAAGAACTCGACGACTCCGCCCAACGATCGCCGCCACCGCCCGACCGCGACCTCTTCGGCCACACGCCGCGCAACCGCCCGGATTGGTCGCACCGGCGGGGCGAGCCGCGATTCCTTGCCCTGGCGTGGACGGTGTTTCTCCTCCTCTCCACGCTCGCGGCGTTCGCAACTGTCGGTACGGGGGGGGCGGGCAACGTGGACGCCTACCGGCCGGCAGCACGGGGTCTGCTCGTGACCGTCGCGGTCGGAGTTGCGCTACTCTGGCCCATGATGCGGCTGGCACAGGCGGTTCCCTTGGGGGGCCTGAGGGGCTGCGCCATCGCGACGATGCGCGATCTGGTGGTGATCCTCGTCCCCATGCAGGCCGTCATCTGGCCGCAGGCGCTGCTGGCCCGCTGGCCTTTGGTCGCGGTGTCCGCGATCGCGGCGTGCTTCGCCGTCTGGGCCATTCTGATCGGGGGGGTGCTCACGCTCTGTCTGGCGGTCGGGGGACGGCTGGCGGGCAACGGGTGGCGATGGTGGGCGATGCTCGGCGTCGCGTTCATCGTGAACGTCGTGCCCGCGATCGGCGCGGCATGGTCGTCCGTCGCTCCCCCGGCTCGTCATCGCGGGCTGTGGATGATGGCTTCTCCCATGACCGCGGTCGTCGAGCTGACCCAGGACCGTGCCTGGCGGGGCCGGTCGCTTGAGGTGGATGGAACCCACTGGCGGGCGATCGTCGTGGTTGGGGGCTTTGCCGCGGCGGCGTGGGTGCCGCTCGTTGCGGCCGCACTGGCACGCCGCCCCTCGACCGGCTAAGAATGTCGGGCGTAGCACGAACGGGCAGCCCCCGAGGCGGCCCGGTTTCTTTTTGACCCCGGCACGCGACGGGAGGACCGCCATGGACGTCATCACCCGGGACGAACGCGAACGCCTGGAGGCACGGCTGCGCGATCTGCTCCAGAACCGGCCGGTGATCACGCAGCGCATCGCCGAGGCCCGCGCCCTGGGCGACCTGCGCGAGAACGCCGAGTACCACGCCGCCCGCGAGCAGCAGGGGTACGAGGAGGCCGAGATCCGGCGTCTGGAGGATCGCCTCGCCAAGGCCCACGTGGTCGAGGATTCGAAGGCGCATGGGGATGTCGTGTTCATCGGTTCGACCGTCCGGCTCCGCGAGGTCGGCACCGACGATGAGGACCTGTACCGGCTGGTCGGCGAGGCAACGGGCGACATGTCCGGCGACGTCGTCGAGGTCACGACAACCAGCCCGATGGGCGAGGCGCTGATGAAGGCCCGTGTCGGGGAGACCATCAGCGTGCGCGCGCCCCGAGGCGTCAAGCAGTTCCTGATCGTCGAGATCGTCTGATCCCGCTCGCGTCCGGCGGAATGAACAGGCCCCGGAACGATCCGGGGCCTGCGTACGCCGGGGGTGCGGGAGGGCCTCAGCAGCCCTGGTTGTAGAGATTCAGGAAGGCGAGCACGTCGAGCGAGTTCACGACGGTGTCGCCGTTGACATCGGCCTTCGGATCGCCCGAGGAGTAGGCGTTCAGGAAGGCGAGCACGTCGAGCGAGTTGACGACGGTGTCGCCGTTGAAGTCGGCGGCGCAGGGCGGCTCGCCGCAGTCGTACTCGAAGAGCGAGAACTCGTCGATTGCGGCCTCGACGATCGACCCGGGCTCGAGGTCTTCCGCGATGAATCGGAGCCGGACGTTGCCGGACGTGCTCACGAAGTCGGCCACGCTGAACTCGTGGTAGTACCATCCCCCGCTCGTGAACGGCCCCGACGGGCCGAGCGTCTCGACGTTCACCCACTGCGAGCCGTTCGTCGTGATGTCCACCCGAAAGGTGTCCGTGTTCGGCGAGGCGCCCTTGTCGTTTGAGTACCACCGCCAGTACCCGATGGTCGGCTCCGTCAGGACGCTCACGTCCAGCCAGGGGGAGAGCAGCGTGGTCTTCCCGCCATCCACGTCGTACTGACCGATGCTGGTGCCCGCGCGCCCGTCGGTCACGTAGCACATCGTGCCCGGGTCCGAGACGTCCGAGCCCGGCTGCGCATCGGTGGCCTGTGGGGCCATTCGGCCCCAGATGCCCGTGGTCGCGTCGTCGCCGGGCGCGCCGACCGTCCAACCCTTGTTCGTCTCGAAGTCGTCGTGGAACGACACGATCACGTCGCCGATGGCCTTCGCGTCGACGACCGACGTCGTGATCGTCGAACCCTTGTCGGACTTGACCGATGCGTAGAACTCGACTTCGTCCAGGCAGTCCTGGCCCGGGATCGTGCCGGTGAAGACGTCGCCCCCCTGGGCGGCCATGGCGAACTCCTGCCACTCGCCGCCGGCCTCGCGCAGGTGCAGGGTCACGGTTCCCGCGTCATAGCCTTCGAACTGCGGCGAGACAACGACGGTGACCGGGGTCGGCTGGTTCGGCGTCAACTTTGTGGGCGGGACGCCGTCGAAGTCGATGCTGACGCCGTCGAGGCGCACGATGAACAGGCCCCGGTCAAGATCGGAGATCAGGATCGTCCCGCTGGGGAAGTAGGGGTAGGTGCTCCAGGCGCCGTTGAACCCGGAGGTGTTGCTCTCGGGGTAGGTGTCGAAGTACGCGATCTGCACGGGGGCGGCGGGGTTCGTCTTGTCGAAGACCCGCAGGCCGGACTTGTAGTTCGCCTCGAAGATCTTCCCGTCGTGCGTGTAGAGGTTGTGGTCCGTGGCCTGCGCCCCGGACGAGAACCAGCCCAGGTAGACGGGGCTGTTGATGTTGCTCACGTCGAAGACGCGGGTCGTCGTCACGGAGACCGAATCGCCCTCGTCGAGTTCGTCGTTGATGTAGAAGTACTTGCGGTCCTCGCTGAGCCACCCCTGGTGCGCGTAGCGTGCTCCGCTCCAGAACGCCTGGCTGACGGTGAACATGTTGGCCTTGTTCGTCACGTCCACGATGCGCAGGCCTGTCGAGTTCCACCCGCCGTTCAGCCCGCTGAGACAGAACGCGATCTCCCGCCCGGCGTACGGCCCGTCCGTGTACGTGACGACCTGGGCGTCGTGCACGTACATGCTGTTCCATGTCCCGGCGATGGTCGGGTTCGAGGGGTTCGCCGTGCTCACAGCGGTCAGGCCGCCGTTGTTGATGTTCGTTCCGACGAGGTACAGGTAGCCGGAGTCCACGTTCGCCGCGATGTTGTGCGTGGTCGAGTGCCCGCCCTGAGTCTTGTTCTGCACGAGCGTGACGACACCGCTGTCGATCTGGCTCATGTCGATGACCTGGATGCCCGAGCCGCCCTCGCTGACGCCGTAGGCGTAGTGCCCGATCACCTTCACGTCGTGCCACAGGCTGTTCGGCCCCGTGATCATGCCGACGAGCGTCGTGTTCCAGGGGTCGGTGACCTCGACGAAGGCGAAGCCCTTGGCCAGGCCCATGATGGCGTACTCACGACCTGAAGGCGACACGTAACCCCAGCAGTCGTTGCCGGAACTCTGGCTGTTCGGGAACGAGGCCAGGGGCCACCAGGCGTAGAGCGTCATGTTCTGGCTCTCGAACATGCTCCGGGTGTCCGAGTCGCGCTGCCCGTACCGGGGCATCCCCGACACGGCCGCCATGCCCTCGACGACGACCGGCTCGCCCTTGTACTTGCGCAGGTCCTCGTCACCGGCGCCCGCGGCCGCCGACACCCCGACCACCATCCCCGCCATCGCGGCGGCACGCCATGCCCTGAACGATGTCATTCGATCACTCCCTCGGGGTCGCTTCGGGGCGCCCCTATTGCTCGGGTCGTGCCTATCGGACGGGTCGCGGCCCGTTCGCCCCCGGCTCACACAGACTACATCGGCGTCCGTTGAAACGCAACGCACTTCACCGCCGGTACGCTGTTATGATGCGTTGGGATGCTCTACGGTTCCCTTCAACTTTGCGGCAGAACCGCCCGAGACCGCCGGGCGAATCCTGACCAGAGATTCCGAAGCATGTTTCCAAGGGTAATCATCCCCACGCTGGCCGCGACGATTGCGGGGGCTGCCGCTCTCGGTCACGCTGCCCATCCCCCAGGGTGGGTCGGTTCCAAGGCGCATCCCGGACTGTTCCTGGTGGACGATGCACGGGTTCCAAGAGTCACCGTCACCTGGACCACGAACGGCGGGAGAGTCGCCAAGTGCGAGGCCGACCTGCCCTACGCCGCGCCGGCGGAGCGCGTGCCGATCGGCGGCAATCTGCTGGCCTTCGTGGCTGTCGGGGGCACCCGGCTCGACAAAGGCGTCGGGCACCCGGACGGCATCATCGTCCGGGTCGGGCTTGACAAGGCCGACGAGCAACGGCTGATGTTCCTGGACATCGCGCACGGCTCGTTCATCGAGATCGAACTGCGCAACGTCGCGTTCATCGCTCCGGGCGTGCCGAGGCCGGATTCTCTTCTGCAGCACCTCGAGTACCGGCCCGACGACATCCTCGCGTGCGGCCTGCCGACGGATCAGGCCGACATGTACAACCTGGCCAGCCTCACGGACGACCTCGGCGGGACGATCCCTCGGACCCGCGGCCGCTTCGGCGTCCTCGGCCCATCGTCCGGCGAGGATGCGGTGAGCAGTCTCACCGTTGAGCCGGATGGCTCGGTGACGATGAGGCTGCGCTTTGCCTATCGCCTGCTCCGTCATCAGTCCGACCCGTGGCGACTCGAACTCCCGGGCACGTTCTTCGAGCCGAGTCACGTGCACGTCGAGTTTGAGGCTGTTCCAGAGGCCGTGGGCATCACCCAGTTCGGCCTCCCCGCGCCTCGGTGAGGCGTCCTGCCCACCGATTGCTCCGTGAGCGCGGGTGAGCGCCCGTTCGGGCGTCAGAGTGCTCACGCTCGGATCATCAAGCACTTGGGGCATCATGGGCGTGGAGGCTGTGCCCCCGCACTTTGCCGGGTTTTGCTTGGTACCGGCTTGACGTAGTTGAGTCTGTGTCGCAACTGTTGTATAACAGCATTCAGTACTGTCAAACAGAATCGCTTGTCGCATCGGCAGGCGACCCGAGTTCGACCTTGATATCCGGGAGGCTCAACATGATGCGACCGATGTTCCTGCTCGCTCCCGCACTCGTCCTGGCCTCGACGGCCCACGCTCAGTTCATCGAGCCGGACGGGTACGGCTGGTCGCGCGGTGACGATGACTCGGCCTGGTTCGAGTGGGATGTGTTCACGAGCGCGACGGGCGGCAACCTGCCCGATGTGGGCCAGTTTCCTTCGACGCTACCCGACGGTTGGACGACGCCGGATGTCTACGACACGTCGGGCCTGGCGATCATCACGTCATCCGGCAACTTCTACTCGTTCGTCGGGCCGATCGCGTTGGACGTCGTCGTGCCGAACTACGGCTACGGCGGCGGCTCCACGACGCTGATCCTGCAGATCCGCACCCAGGGCAACGAACTCGACTACGGGTCCGTCAACGTGTGGGGCGTTCTCCCGGAAGAGCACGTCGAACTGACCCGTCAGAGTCTCGGCGAGTTCGGGTGGCTCGTGGATTCGCTCTTCCGGTTCGAACTCGAAGGCAACGAGAGCGTGTACGTGGTGTCGTTCGCGGCCGCCGACGCGCACGCGGCCATCGACCGCATCGCGGTGGATACGTTCGCCCGCGCCGACGCCTGCGCCGCCGATTTCAACGGCGACACGGTGGTCAACACGCTGGACTTCGTCGCGTTCCTCAACGCCTTCGTGGCCCAGGACGGCACGGCGGACTTCAACGGCGACACGGTGGTGAACACGCTGGACTTCGTCGCGTTCCTGAACGCTTTCGTCGCGGGCTGCTGAGCCGGAGGAGTGGCCCGTGTCGGCCGGACGGCGCGCGTTCTCGCTCGTCGAGCTTTTTGTGGTCATCGCCGTTGTCGCGGTGCTGCTCGGGCTGCTGCTGCCCGGCCTGGGCCGGGCGCGCGACGAAGCGCGCGCGGTGCGCTCCGCGGTCGCGTCGCGATCGCTGGTCTCGGCGTGGACGCTCTACGCCGAGGACCACCGCGGCGAACTGCTCCCGGGCTATCTCCCCATCACCACCGACGCCCGCGTGACCGACGAGTACGGCAACGAGTGGGGCGCGCTGATCGCGCAGCGATGGGTCTACAGGCTCGCGCCGTGGTTCGACCACGCGATGCTCGGCACGACCATCGTCGGCGAGGAGGCCGAGTTCGCCCGCGACAGCGCCCGAATCCGGGGCATGGAGAACGGGCACTTCGAGTGGGCATACCGGATGAGCGTCTATCCCTCGTTCGGGCTGAACGTGCAGCACGTCGGGGGAAACTACGCCGATCCGCCCCAGACCTTTCGCGCCACCAACCCGCTGCGCCGGCTCGATCAGCCGCTCCGGCCGGGGCACCTCGTCGTGTTCGCCTCCGCTCGCGGGCCGGGCTCGGGCGACACGGTCATTCCGGGCTTCCACCGCGTCGAGCCGCCGCCGCGGGGCGCGGTCTTCTCGCCGGCCGCCAAGCCGCAGGAGTTCGGGCATCTCGACGCCCGCTACAACCGGCGCGTCGTCGCTGCGCTCGCTGACGGGCACGCGGAGCGGATCGCACCCGGGGATCTCACCGATCGCAGGCGATGGTCGGACGTCGCAGCCCGCAAGGACGACCCCGACTGGGAGCCGTGATCGGGCCGTTCAATCGGGATCGGACCGCCACGATTGCCACTGCGTCGAGTCCGAGCGCCAGGTGTCGACCACGAAAGAGAAGGGGTAGGAGCGAGCGGGCGTTTCGCGGATGCGCAGATAGCCGTCGGACACGCTCCAGCCGACACCGGAGTTGCAGGCAGCGACTCCGTACGCGAACCAGAGCGCCGTCACGACGACAACCTCGAACGCATGGCCGATGTCCTCGGCGGCCTGTTCGAACGCTTCCGGGCTGAGGTCGATCCCGGTCTTCCTGTAGAGCCAGTCCCCCGACGGCGACACGCACCCTCCGCAGGAGACACACGCCGCCGCGAGCGTGCAGATGGCGATCGGACGAACTGTCGGCCGAAGGTCGCTGCGGGCGTGGTGCATGGCTCGGCCTCCGGTGGTCGGCTCACAGCCTATCGGCAAACGGCTCGACCCGCACACATAGACTCCGCTCATGCCGAGCCAGACGCCCCGCAACACGCCCCTGGTCCTCGTGATTCGCGACGGCTGGGGGACGAACCCGAACCCCTCGCACGACCCGTTCAACGCCGTTCATCTCGCCAGAACGCCCGTCGCGGACCGCCTGATGGGGGAGTGGCCGAACACGCTCATCAAGACCAGCGGGGAGGATGTCGGGCTGCCCGAGGGCACGATGGGGAACAGCGAAGTCGGCCACCAGAACATCGGCGCGGGGCGGATCGTGGACCAGGAGGCGGTGCGGATCACTAAGGCGTGCCGGGCGGGCCTCGAGCGCAACTCGGTGCTCGCCGGGGCGGTGCTGGGGGCGAAGCAGCGAGGCGGTGCGGTCCACCTCATGGGCATCTGTTCCGACGCCGGCGTCCACGGGCTGCTCGAGCACCTTGACGCTCTTCTCGCGCTGTGCGCCCGGCTCGGGCACGACCGCGTCTATGTCCACCTCTTCACGGACGGGCGCGACACCGGCCCGTACACCGGCGCGGGGTTTGTGGAGCGCGTCGAAGGGAGCCTGCGCGCGCACGGCGTCGGCCGCATCGCGTCCGTGATCGGGCGGTTCTGGGCGATGGACCGGGACCATCGGTGGGAGCGGGTGCATAGGGCGTGGGCCTGTCTGACGGGACGCGACGCCTCCGCGCTCGGGGTTCGTTCCGCGCGCACGGCCGCCGACGCCGTACGTGCGGCCTACGACAGCCCGGAGTCCCCGAAGCAGGCCGGCGACGAGTTCGTCGCGCCGACGATGGTTGGGGAGTCGCCCGAGTCGCTGTGCGCATCGCGCATCGCCGCCGGAGACGCGGTCGTCTTCTACAACTACCGCGGCGACCGCCCGCGCGAAATCGTCGGCGCGTTCGTGCTGCCGGACGACGAATGGCACAGCGTGAAGCCCTCCCCCGACACCGGCTCGCGGGGCTTCGAGCGCGGCCCGAGGCTCGACACGGAGTTCGTGATGATGACCGCCTACTCCGAGGCGCTCGCCCGGCACGCGAAGGTGGCATTCCCGAAGCCGCCGCGGCTCGTCAACGTCGCGGGCGAGTACCTCGCCTCGCTGGGCCTGACGCAGTTCCGCTGCGCCGAGACGGAGAAGTACCCGCACGTGACGTTCTTCTTCAATGACTACCGGGACGAGTCGTTCCCGGGCGAACACCGCGAGATCATCCAAAGCCCGACGGACGTGAAGACCTACGACCAGCGTCCCGAGATGGCCGCGTTCGGCGTGCGTGACGCGGTGCTGCGTCGCCTCGCGTCGCCCGATTGCGAGCCGTTCATAGTCGTCAACTTCGCCAACGGCGACATGGTCGGGCACACGGGGAGCCTGGACGCCGCGGTCCGGGCGTGCGAGGTCGTGGATGCGTGCGTGGGCGCGATCGTGGATGCCGCGCTCGCCCGCGGCGGCTCGCTCATCGTGACCGCCGACCACGGCAACGCGGAGCAGATGTGGGACCCGGAGGCTGACTCGCCGCACACGGCGCACACGGTCTATGACGTTCCGCTCATCGTGGTGGGGGGGCCGTTCCGATCCACAAGGCTGCGGGGCGACGCCGATCCAGCCGGATGGTTCGACGCGGCGAAGCGGGCGGAGCGGGGACGGCTCGCGGACGTTGTGCCCACCGCACTCGCGATGATGGGCCTTCCGCAGCCCGCCGAGATGACGGGACGCTCGCTCATCGTCTGAATCTATTGCACGGACACCATGCGCCGGATGGTCGCGGGGCTTTCGCCGTTGGCGGTGCGTGCGCTCAGCAGGGCGGCCTGGCTCATGCACAGGATCGCCTCGTGGTCGAGCGGCCCTTCGTCGCCCGCCGCGGGGTCCATGAGTCGAGCCAGGCTCTCGGCGATCGCCTCGACGGCGTGCGGGGTGGGTTCCGAGCCGCGTTTCCCGGTTCGACGGGCCTGGTCCACCTTCTCGCCCGTTCGGCTGACCCACTCGAACCCGTCCTCGAAGACGCGCAGCCGTCCGTTTGGTCCCAGCAGCGTCGCCGTCCGCGACCAGCGTCCGCTCTGGTCGCTCGCAAGGACGCAGGCGGCGCGGCCGTCGGCGTAGCGGAGGTTCGCGGTCAGGTCGCCGTGCAGGTCGCGGAGCGTCTCGCCCGGGAGGGCATGAACGCCCGGCCCCTGCCCCGGTCCGGCGAAGGCGGCGTCGATCGTCTCCGGCTCGCCCATGAGCCAATGGACGAGTTCCATCGCCGAGAACAGCCGCGCGCCGAGCGAGCCTTCGGCGGGCGTGCAGCAGGTCTCGACGGCGAGCGTGCGGACCTGGCCGAACATCTGGAGCACCTCGGCCGCGTCGCGGAACGAGCGCGAGGAGCGCGCGAGGGGGCAGAATCGAACGGCGTCGATGGGCCGGGGATTGCCGCCCGTCCAATCCCCTCGGGCCAGTTCGATGGCGGTCGCGGGGATGGGTTCGAGCGAGGCGATCCGCACGCCGCGACTCCGGGCCGCGAGCAGCGGCGCAAGGTCCGCGGACGATGCCCCGAACTCGCCCGGCGAGGCGAGCAGGGCGAGATCGCACTCGGCGTCGGCGAGCGCGGATCGCAGGTCGTCGATGGCTCCAACGCCGAGCGCGGCCGCGGCGGCCCCGGCACGCCCTCGGCCGGGCGACCCCGCGCCGACCAGCCGCAGCCCTGCCGCCTCGACGGCGCGGCTGACCAGCGACGCCTGGTGCTCTTCGAGCCACACCACCACCCGCGCGGGTTCGCCCATGGCGCGAGCATGGTACCGGCACAGGCGAGAACCGTGCGGCGTACAATCGGTGCAGGCGTGGCGGCGCGGCCGCGGACCCGCCGGGAGGCGCGTCCGAGGAAAGTCCGAGCACGGCAGAGCACGGTGGTGGGCAACACCCACCCGCCCCCCGGTCCGGGGCGAGGGACAGTGCCACAGAGAACAGACCGCCGATGGCCGGGTTTCGATCCGGCACAGGCAAGGGTGAAACGGTGCGGTAAGAGCGCACCGCCCGGACGGCGACGCCCGGGGCACGGCAAACCCCGCCGCGTGCAAGCCCAAGCAGTTCCCGCCCCGCGAGGGGACGCCCGGCTCGGGCGGAAGGGAACGGGTCGGGCGCTCGGGCCATGTGGCCCGGACCGCGTCGGCAACGGCGCGGCGAGAGAAATGGCCGCGGCCCGCGGCAGGCGCGCACCAGCCCCCGTCAAGGCACGCGCGAACCGCCGACGGGCACAGAACTCGGCTTACCAGCCACGCCGGACCGTTTGGCGCGGGCCTCTGCGAGAGCGGAGGCCCGCGGCCTTTCTAGACGTCGAGCCTACTCGATGATCAGTGGAATCTTCATCGCGTCGATCTGTCGCCAGTCGATCACAGAAGCAGAATCGGGCAAGTCAGTTCGTGCGTACATGCCATGCCATGGACGGATATGCGATGTCACAGAGCGAGACCACGCGAACACCCCGGGGTACGCCAGCGCCCAAAAACACATGTAGGCGCGAGTTTTGCGATTGCCTCTGCCAAACCATACGCAACGGTAGCACAATTTGCGACCCCATGCGTCGATGCCATCCCATCGGTCATGGACAATCGATGCGTCCACAGTCCCCATGATGATGTTGCTGTCCTGTTCCTGTTGGTAAAGTAGCTTCACTCGATCGACGGACTTTCCGAGGGTCAATCCGGGAACCGGAGGCAACACCCTCGATGGGTTCTGGTCATCAACATACTCATTGTAGAGCGCCAGGTGCATCCCGCGCACCCAAGTCCAGACGCCGTGTTGGGCGCTTGCGATATCCTTGAAAGCGGGCACGGGAGGGAGTCCATTGGCGACAGTCAGCAATCCGAACTTGCCTCGCATCGCAGCCAAGTCGCTATGGCGCCAAGTGTCTGGCGGCTCGGCGTTAATTCGTTGCAGTTGCTTGATGAACGTATCGCGTTCGCGTTTCTGGCGAGCTTCGCATCGGGCATGAACCCACAGCTCGACAGCCCATCTGTCCGCCGCGTTAGCGGGCGGTGGACCCAAGAGGGACCGAGGCACAACATGCTCACCGGACAACTCACGCTTCCAGCCACGTGTCGATCGACTTGGGAGATGGCGTCCACAGAGGTAGCAAAGTGAAGCGAGTCTTCGACGATCGTTCATCGCTTTCTGTGACAGGATTCGCTGGGGCATTCGTCAGTACTGTACTCCATCGGTTGGTTTGTACCCGCAACTCGATCACCTGCTCACTACAGCCCTTCCCACCACCAGCACGATGAAACTCGCGTCCACCTCGTCGCCGCTCTGGAGGGGCGTCGCGTAAACGTTGCCCTCGTCGTCCACCGCGTCGGGGACGTGGTCGTGGACCTCCGTTGCCGCGAACCCGGCCTCGATCATCGCGTCGCGCAGTTCGGGGACGCTCCACAGCCGCCACCGGTAGATGAAGGCGTCGTGCATCGTCTGCTCGACCTCGCCCGCGCGGTCCACGCGGAAGTGCAGGGCGTTGACGACCATCCCGGTGAGGGGGTCGGCCTCGCGCTGTTCCCAGGTGTATCGCACGCGACGGCCGTCGTCGGTCCAGTGGTCGCGTTCGACGCTGCCGACGAGGAAGGCCGTCTCGCCGCCGTAGGTGTCGCAGACGAAGACGCCGCCGGGGTTGAGGCGCGAGCGAGCGTGGCGCAGGTACGCCAGCAGTTCCGCCCGCGAGTGCAGTTCACCGATGGAGAAGTTGCCGACGAAAATGGCGTCCGCGTCGTGCTGGCCGGGGCGTGACGCCGTTCGCACGTCGCCGACGATCTTCAGCACGCGCGGGTCGTCGGGGCGTGTGTGGAGCGTCTCGGCGTCGTGGTCAACGGCGATCGCTCGCCCGCCCTCGACCCGCTCCACCCAGAGATGCGAGAGCGCGGCCGTGCCGGCGAAGTCCTCGCCCAGCACGCGCGGCTCGCCGCCGTGGACGACGCGCAGCAGCGGCACCGCGTGCCTCGGCGACTGGACGCAGAGTTCGTAGAGGTCGTGGCGGGTGAGCATGGCGACAGTGGACAGTGGGGGTCGAGACGGGTCAGGCCATCCGGACCCAGCGGATCAGCGTCCGGAAGTTCGGCGGCTTGCCGAACATGAGCAGCCCGACGCGGAAGACCTTGGCCGCGGCCCAGACGGACAGATACGCCCCGATCGCGCTCACGCCGATCGAGAGGAGAACCTGCCAGGTCGGGATCTCCTGCGCCTGGGTGCTCGTCAGGCGCATGACCATCGCGAACGGGCTCATGGGCGGGACGAGGCTCAGCACGACGGCCAGCGTCGAGTTCGGATCGCGCGTGATCGGCAGCCAGAGGATGTAGGGCAGCATCACCACGATCATGACCGGCCCCATGAGCGACTGCGCCTCGCGCAGTTCGTTCACCGCGCTCCCGACGGCTGCCATGAAGGAAGCGAGCATCAGGTACGCCAGCACGAAGAACACGAACAGGTACAGCAGTTTGACCGGCCCGATGAGGTCGGTCAGGCCGAAGACGGCCAGCGCGCCCGTGCCCAGGCCCGTGTACACGAACAGCAGGACGAACCCGACCGCCATCTGCCCAAGAATCTTCCCCGTCATCAACTGCATGGGCGAGACCGCGCTGAGCAGCACCTCGACCACGCGGCTGGACTTCTCCTCAACGGTGGTGGTCAGGAGATACTGCCCGCCGACCATCGCCGAGATCATGAGGAGCAGGATGAAGCCGAAGGGCAGCATCGCGGTCAGCCCTTCGGTGGAAGAGCGTTCGCCGGTGGCGGTGATCTCCCTGGTCTCGGGGGCCGCGATGCTCGTCAGTCGCCGGATCTCCTCGGGGGAGTACCCGTTCACGCGGTAGCGCTCCTGAAGGATCGCGGCGTTCAGGCCGGCTCGCAGGTCGCCGATGACCCGGTCGTCGAGTTTCGGGCGGACGAAGAGTTCGTAGCCGCCGAACGCCCTGGCGTCGGGAGCGAGCGTGATCGCGTCTGGCGCAATGACGGCGATCGCCAGCCGGCGCTGGTCGCCCGCCGTGGGGATGAGCAGGTTCTTCTCGGCATCGAGATCGGCGTCGTGGGGCAACGGCACGACGTGGAACATCGGTGCGCTGCCCAGCGCAGCCGCGAGCGCGGCCTCGGTCGAGCCGGCTGGGGACGCGCCCGGGCCGAGCGGGCTGAGTTGCTCCATCTGCTCCGCGGCCGCCTTCGCCGTGCGTTCTCTCCGCTGCGAGACGGCTTCCTGCGAGAGTTCCCGTTCGACCGCCGGCATGAGCGAGCCGGACCGGTCCAGCACGGCGACTTCCCCTTCGACCGTCGGCCCCTTGGCCGACATCGTCAGCATCACGATGACGGGGATCATCGCGATGAACGCCAGGGGCACCACCACCGCGCCGATGATGAACCCCTTGGTCAGGGCGGTCGAGACGAACTCCCGCCACGCCACGGCGAGCACGCGATTCATCGGTCCCCCTCCCCGGCCGCGACGGCCTCCGCCTCGCCCCGCAACTCCGCCCGCAGCGCGGCCTCATCGCCGTTCGTCGCGGTCCCCTGCACGATCTCGATGAATACGTCCTCGAGCGTCGGACGCCGCAACTCGATCCGGGAGACCGGCGCGGCCTGGACGATCGCCCGGATGGCCGCGTGCGGGTCGTGCCCGTGCTCGAGCGAGACTTCCAACGCTCCGTCCACGCGGGATACTGATCGCACGCCGCCGACGCCCGACAGCACAATCTCGGCCGAACCGTCGAGCGGCTCGACCAGCAGCGTGTGGGGGTCGAATCTGGCCTTGATCTCGGGGAGACTCGCGTCCAGCACTTTCCGGCCCTTGTTGATCATCACGATGTGCTCACAGATCTGCTCGGCCTGCGGCATGACGTGCGTCGAGAAGATCACGGTGCGCCCGGCCGCGTGCTGCTCGCGGATCAGGTCGCGCAGGAGCCGGGTGTTCACCGGATCCAGGCCGCTGAAGGGTTCGTCGAAGATCAGGAGTTCCGGCTCGTGCAGCACAGCGGAGATGAACTGGACCTTCTGCTGCATGCCCTTGGAGAGTTCCTCGCAGCGCTTGCGTTCGCAGTCGGCCAGGTCCATCCGCTCCAGCCAGGCGCGAACCTTCGCGTCCAGTCCCCGCCCCGGCACGCCCTTGAGCCGTCCCATGTGGCGGAGGAAGGCCCCGACCCGCATCTTCTTGTAGACGCCGCGCTCCTCGGGCAGGTAGCCGATGCGGTCCTTGCTCTCGACCGCCGACGGCCTGCCCAGGACGGACAACTGGCCGGCGTCGGGGAAGAGGATGGACATGACCATGCGGATGGTGGTGGTCTTGCCCGCTCCGTTCGGCCCGATGAACCCGTAGAGCGCGCCCCGGGGCACGGTCAGGTTCATGTCGATGACGGCCTGCTTGGGGCCGAACGACTTGCTCACGCCCCGCATCACGATGGCATCGGTCACGACCACCCCTTTCGCCTGCTGTCGGTCCTCGGGCCGCACGATTATTGCGGGTCGCCCTGCCGCCGTTTCACCGGTCTGCGATCGTCGCGGCCCCGGAGGCTATCGTGGGCGCGATGACCGGACCCGACGCCCTCTCCGAAGCCATCATGGCCCGGCTCGATGCGATGGACGCCGAGTACGAGGCGATCGAGCGCGCTCTGGCGGATCCCGGCACGGCGGGCGATCACCGGGCCGCGCGCGATCTCTCCATCCGGCGTGCCGCGCTCGCGCCGACGGTGGAGGCCTACCGCCGCTGGCGGACGCTTCGGGTCGAGGTGGACGACCTCCGTCGGGCGATCGAAGCGGATGACGCCGAACTCGCCGCGTTGGCCCAGGAGGAACTGCCGCTCGTGGAGGGCGAAGCCGCCGCCTTGGCCGACCGGGTGAAGACCCTTCTCGTCGGCGCGGAGGACCGGCGAGTCGGCTCGGTGATGCTCGAGATCCGCGCGGGCACAGGAGGCGACGAGGCGGGCCTGTGGGCGCGCGACCTGCTGTCGGTATACGAAAGACACGCGCAGCGCCGCGGTTGGGTCTTTGAGCCGCTCGACGTCGTCGCCGATCCGTCAGTGGGGGGGGTGCGTTCGGCCGTGGTCAACATCCGAGGAGAAGGCGTGTGGTCGGACCTCTCGTTCGAGGCCGGCGTCCACTCGGTCAAGCGGGTGCCCGCGACGGAGAGCCAGGGCCGCATCCACACTTCGACCGCGACGGTCGCCGTGCTGCCCGAGCCGGAGGAGGTGGAGGTGAGAATCGATTGGGCGAGGGACGTGCAGGAGCACGTGACGACGGCGCAGGGGCCGGGCGGGCAGAATGTGAACAAGGTCGCCACGGCCGTCCACCTCGTGCATATCCCCACCGGCGTCGAGGTGCGGATGCAGGAGTCGAAGAGCCAGCACCAGAATCGCGAGCGGGCACGGCGGCTGCTCGCGGCGAGGGTGCATGAGATCGAGCGCCGGCGGGTCGAGGCCGAGCGGTCCGCGGAGCGGCGCGGCCAGATCGGCGCGGGCGAACGCTCCGAGAAGATCCGCGTCTATCGGTTCCAGGACAACATCGTCGCCGACCAGCGACTGGACCAGAAGTTCAATCTGCGCGAAGTCCTGGCCGGGGACCTCGATCCGCTGTTCGCGGCCCTCCAGGAGCGTCGTACGGCCGAGCGGCTGGCGTCTTTCTGACCGTCACACCGGGGAACGTTCGGTGGTTATGGGCCGCGGCATTCGGTGGCGAGACTCTTGTGTCAGGTCCCACATCCGGCGTATGCTGCTCGGGTCACCGGAGAACCACCCATGCCGTCGATCCGTCCGTTCGCCGCCTGCGCGGTGTCCTTGGCCGTCGTCTCGGCCTCGCTTGCCCAGAACTATGTCGTGGTCATCGATCAGTCCGTGAGCGGGCTGGTCGGCTCCGTGTCTTTCACCGCCGATACGAGCGGCACGCTGGTCGGCAACTGGGATCCCGACACCAACCCGGACGGCACACGGACCAAGCCGGGGCTGTGGGGGTCGTTCGGCGCGACGGAGAACGTGCCGGTCCCTGTGCAGATGGGCCTTGAACTCGCGGGCCCGCTCGACACCGAGACCGCCGGCGGCTTCGGGCTGCAACTCGATACGGACGGCGCGACGCTCATGGTCGAGGGGTTTTCGGCCGACTTCCTCGCCGACGGCCCCGCTTCGATCCCCGCCACCATGTCCTTCTACCCGGAGTCGTTCCGCACGCGCAATCCCGACTCGACCTACATCGGCATCCCCATCGAACTCCCGTTGGGGGACCTCTCGATCACCTCGATGGTCGTCGCGCAGACGGAGGACACAGCGGTCGGCGTGCTGACGGAAACCGCGCCCGGTGAGTACGACTTCGCCGTCGTGATCCCGGCCGTGTTGAACGCCGAGTTCGAACTCCTCGGCACGCCGTATCCGGTCGAGGGCCTGCCGTTCGCGGTGACGCTCGCCGGCACGATCAGCGTCTCAGGGGACTCGGTCGCGGTCTCCGCCGCGCAGACCATCGAGTTCGAGGACGCGCAGGAGCCGGGCCTCGACCTGCCCGAGTTGCCGCTGGACCTGCCGACCGTGCTCCCGCCGGGCTATACCGCCCACCTGCTCCTGAACCTGACGCTGGACACCGTCTCGTCAGCTTTGGATGGGACGTTCACGTTCTCGGCCAGCGGCGTGCAGGCCGCCTGTCCCGCGGACTTCAACGGCGACACCGTCGTCAACACGCTGGACTTCGTGGCGTTTCTCAACGCATTTGTTGCGCAGGACGGCTCGGCCGACTTCAACGGCGACACGGTGGTCAACACCATCGACTTTGTCGCCTTCCTCAACGCCTTCGTCGCGGGCTGCTGAGTCGGCGCACGGCAGAGCCGCTGGGGCAGGTGGCCGACCTGTCCCCACTACACTGTCCCCGTGCCCACGCTCCTGTGCGTCTCCATCCTCGTACCCGATGCCCAGTCGGCCCTCGCCGATGCCGCGGCGGCGCGCGACCACGGCGCGGATATTGTCGAGTTCCGCGTCGATGCCTGCTTTTCAGGCTCGGGCGATGAAGCCGAGACACTCGACATCCTCCGCCTCGCCGCCGAGTCCCCGCTGCCCTGCATCATCACCTGCCGACCGACCTGGGAGGGCGGCCATTACGACGGCCCGGAGGACGCCCGCGTCGCACTCTTCGAGCGCCTCGGCACCGGCGACGCCCCGCCCGCCTACATCGACGCGGAACTCGCCGCGTACACACGATCCGCGAACCTCCGGCAGAAGGTGAACCTCGCGGTCGATCATCCGAAGCAGGTGCGGCCCGTCGCCACGCGCCTGATCCTGTCGATGCACGACTTCGACGGGCGCCCCGCCGATCTGTCCCGCCGCCTCGCCGCGATGCGGGCCGAACCGGCCGCGGCCGTCCACAAGATTGCCTTCCGCGCCCGCTCGCTGCGCGACAACCTGGAGATGTTCGACGTGCTCGCCGAGCGCGATCGCCCGACGATCGCTCTTGGCATGGGCGAGTTCGGCCTGATGAGCCGCGTGCTCGCGCCGAAGTTCGGCGGATTCCTCACCTTCGCGAGCCTGCGTCCGCAGGACGCGACCGCTCCGGGCCAGCCGACGATCCGCGAACTTCTGGACCTGTACCGCTTCCGTTCGGTCACTCGGACCACCGGCGTCTACGGCATCGTCGGCTGGCCGGTGGGCCACTCGCTCTCGCCGCTGCTCCACAACGCCGGCTTCGAGGCCGTCGGGCACGACGGCGTGTACCTGCCGCTGCCGGTCGCTGTCGCCGAGGGCGGCGAGGCCGGCTCGTACGAGTCCTTCAAGGCCACGATGCTCGAACTCATCCATCACCCTCGCCTCGACTTTCGCGGCGCGAGCGTGACTATCCCCCACAAGGAGAACCTTGCCCGTCTCGCGGATGAACAGGGCTGGGAGGCCGACACCGACACAAGCGCCTGCGGCGCGGCCAACACGCTGATCGTCGAACGAGCGAGCGACGGCAGGCTCGCTCGCATTCGAGTCGCCAACACGGACGCCCCCGCCGCGGTCACGAGCCTCGCCGACACCCTCGGCGAGATCACCGGCAAGCGCATCGCCATCCTCGGCGCGGGCGGCGTCGCGCGGGCCATCGCGTTCGCCCTGGCTATGCGCGGCGCGGAGGTCATCGTCTACAACCGCACGCGCGATCGCGCCGACGGACTGGCGCAGGCGATTCTCGCTGCGGGCGGCCGCGCGTCCGCCGGGGACTGGGCCGCACTGCCCCACGCCCGGGCGCACGCCTTCGTCAACTGCACGCCCGTGGGTATGAAGGGCGGTCCGGACCCGGGCGGCTCGCCGCTCCCCATCCGCGAACTCGCCTCCCGCGCCGGCGACCCGTGCGGCCCGCAGACCGTTCTGATGGAAACCGTCTACAACCCGGTGCGAACAGCGTTGCTGAACGACGCTCGCGAGGTCGGCTGGCGAGCGATCGACGGCGTGGAGATGTTCGTCCGGCAGGCGGCGGCCCAGTTCTCGGCATGGACAGGCCGCCCCGCTCCGATGGCGCTCTTTGCCCGTCTCGTCCGCGAGTCGCTCGACCGCTGAGCGTGCCGCGACGAGGAGGCCGACCATGCGCCCCGCCCCGCAGCCCGTCCTGTACCCCGATGCCTACGGCTGGATCGTCTTCGCCGGATCGCTCGACGTGATGATGACGTGGGTCGTGCTTGGTGTGGGCGGCACAGAGGTGAACGCGATCGCCGATATCGCGCTGAGGCACGCGGGGCTTTCCGGGCTGATCCTGCTCAAGTTCAGTGTCATCGCCCTCGTGCTCGTCATTTGCGAGTATGTGGGGCGCACTCGTCCGCCGGTGGGACGGTCGGTCGCACACCTCGCGGTCGGTCTGAACGCCCTTCCGGTCGTCGCGGCCTTCGCCCAACTCGCTTTCTTCTTCGAGCGCTGGACCGACGCAATCCTGCTCGGCTGATTCAGAACGGGCAGTCGATCCCGCTGGTCTTGAGGAGCGTGCGGAACGACTCGCTGAACACGAAGTTGTGCTCGGGGAACGCCAGGCCCGCCATGTTCCGGTCCAGGTGGCTGAACATCAGGTCGATCCGGCCGATGCGCACGAACCCGTCGTCGGGGCGGGCGTGGTCCAGCAACTCGACGGCGCCCTCCGTGCTCGCGCCTTGCGGCCCGATGCTGCGGAGTTCGGCCGTGTATCGGAGCGTCGTGCCGGGCATCGCGTCTCGATCCAGTTCTGCCCGCGAGACTTTCGCGAGCACGACCTTCTCGCGGAAACCTTCGGCGTGGCCGACGAGGATGCCCGCCGACTGCGCCATCCCCTCGACGATGAGCGACGCCGGCATCACCGGCATGGCGTCGCGCACGGAGCCGTCGCTCAGCGTCGTCGCCGGGAAGTGATCGTAGAGGTGCTCTTCGGCCGCCGTGACGCTCTTGATCGAGACCAGCCGCTCGCGTGGCAGCAGTTCAACCACGCGGTCGATCCACATCCAGCGCATGGCCCGCTCCGCGGATCAGCCCGCCAGTTTCCGCTCGCAGAATCGCACCACAGCGTCCACCGTGAAGATCTCACCGACGCGGTCGACCCGGGGGTCGGCCTCCAGCGAGGCGAAGTCCGCGTGGGGCAGGCGCTCCTTGAGCGCGGCGATCCCCTTGGGCGTCACCTTTCCTGCCTGGACGTACTCCGGGTCCTGGGCGACGTTGTCCGGGAACAACTCTCCCTGCCCGATCTTGAACCCGAAGGCCTGCTCGAGTTTGAACACGATGTCGAGAAAGTCGATCGACTCCGCCCCCAGGTCCGCCGTCAGAACGGCCTCGGGCGTCACCTCGTCCTCATCGACCGCCAAGGCGCTGACCAGCACCTCGCGGACCTTCTCGAAGATGTCATCTCGAGTCATCTTGCTTCCTCGGACTTACGGGCTGCCGCAACGGGGCCGCCATGCTACACGGCACGAGAGGATTCGCCCACCGCGGCTGCCTGCAATCGTACCGTCCGGAGCGTAAATCGCCCCGAGGCGGCCACCCCCCGCTCGACGCCGTCCGGCCCGACCACGCGGGCCTCCCCCTTGAACTCGGCGGGCCCTTCCGAGCCGCGAGGACCGCGAGCCACCTCGATCCGGAGTGAGTCGCCCGGCTGCACGATCCGGCCGTACTTCAGGGCACGGACGCTCCCGAGGACGAGCGGCTCGCCGGTCTCCTCGGATGCCAGGAGTCGCGCGGCCTGGACCATGGCCTCCAGCATGAGCACGCCCGGCAAGACCGGGAAGGTGGGGAAATGGTCGGCGAGATACTCTTCCGCCACGCTCACCTGCTTGAGCGTGACGATCCGGTCCGGTCCCCGATCCAGCACGGCATCCACAAGGTTGAAGCGCATGGCGGGGCACGATACGCCGAGTCGTCCCCCCCGTCCCGCCGAGCGGGGTTCGACGCTCTTCGCCCCGCGTACCCTCTCGCGTGCCGACCGTGCGCGACCAGGCCGTATGTGTCCGACACTGGGACTGGTCCGAGACGAGCCAGACTGTTTCACTGTTCACGCGCGAGCACGGCCTCATCCGTGGGATCGCCAAGGGGGCACGCCGGGAGAAGGCCCCGTTCTCCGGTGGGCTTGAGCTCCTCACGCGTGGCGAAATCGTGGCCATCGTCAAGCCCTCCGGCGCGCTCGCCACGATCACGGCGTGGGACCTGCGGGAGTCCTTCCCGGCGCTTCGGAGTTCGCGCCCTTCGTTCAACGCGGGGATGTACCTCGCCGATCTCGTCTGCCACACGATCACGGACGAGGATCCGCACCCGGCCCTGTTCGACGCCCTGCTTGCGTCGTTGCGCGCGGTCGGCGTCTCGCCGCCCGAGGCGACCCTTCGATTCCAATGGGCGACGCTCGTCGAGACCGGCTACAAGCCCGCCCTCGCGCACCCGGGGGGGGGACGGGCGGGGGCGGTGTACTCGTTCAGTCCTCGTGCCGGCGGCCTCGTGGCCCTCGGCGAAGGCGAGGGGGATAACACCCATTCCGCGCCGGTCTGGCGGGTGCGAGCGCCCACGGTCGATCTGCTCCGTCGTCTCGACTCCGGCGAGCCGATCGGCGACGACGCCGCCTCCATCGACCGCGCGAATCGGCTTCTGGCCTCGTACCTGCGGGAGATTCTCGGACGCGATCTGCCGACCGCCCGCTGGGTGCTCGGCGATCGACGCGGCGATGACGGGCGTTCCCCGACTCCTCCCCGGACATCCCGAGAATAAAGGCTCTGGCTGAGGGTGTCGATACTCCGGATGCGGCACGGACGCTGCGACGCGATCCGGCCGTCCATTCCGGGTGGAAGGCCGACGTGAACCAGCAACTCCTAGAACAGATTCTCGCGTGCCCGACACTTCCCACGCTCCCGACGGTCGCGGTGCGCATCCTGCAACTGACCGCCGACACGGACGTTGCGATCGGGGACGTCGCGGAAGTGATCGAGAAGGACCAGGGTCTCTCCGCGAAGGTGCTCCGCACGGTCAACTCGCCGCTCTACGGCCTTCGCCAGCGGTGCGGGTCGATCCCGCGCGCCATGGTCATGATGGGCCTCGGTCCTGTGAAGAGCCTGGCGGTCGGCTTCTCGCTCGTCTCCGCGGTGAACGACGACTCCGACCCGAGGTTCGATTACGTCGGGTACTGGCGGCGCGGCCTCGTGACGGCGGCATCGGCGCGGATCGTCGCGGAAGAACTGGGCATCAAGGAGGCGGATGAGGCCTTCCTCGGCGGCCTGCTCCAGGACGTCGGCATGATCGCGCTCTACCGCACGCTCGGCGCGGACTATCTGCGCGTGCTCGAGACGACGGGGGGCGATCACAGGCAACTCGTCAAGCACGAACTGGCCGCGCTCGACACTCAGCACCCCGACATCGGGGCGTTGCTGGCCCAGCGATGGCGGCTTCCCGACGAGCTCGTGCTGCCGATCAAGTACCATGAGCGTCCGACCGCCGCTCCGAAGTCCTGCTGCGCGATCATCCGTTGCGTCGCGCTGGGCAACCTGTTCCACGACACGATCACGGATGCGGACGCGGTTCCCGCGCTTCGACGGCTGTACCAACGCGCCCGAGAGTGGTTCCGACTCGAGCCGTCGCGCGTGGACGCGATGCTGCCGAGAGTGACGGAGACAGCGGCGGAACTGAGCCGGCTTCTGCGGCTGGAAACCGGCGACCTCCCGAGCGCCGAAGCGATTCTTCGCGAGGCCGACTCGCGCCTCGCCGAACTCGCCGTGGAGCACACGCCATGCGACGATGATGCCGCATCGTCGTCCCTCCACTCCAACGCCGAGCACGACTTCGATCCGCTGACGGGCGTGCAGTGCCCCGGTGGCTTCGCCCGCTCCCTCCATGATGCATACGAACACGCCGTGCGCCATCCCGGCCCGCTCTCGCTGCTCCGCGTGGGCATCGCGGGCCTCGATGCGCTCGCACGGGGCGAGGGCAGCATCGCAGTGGACGAGGCCGTGCTCAACGTCGCCGCGGTTCTGAGGCGCGAGTTCGCGCACCTCGGGGCAACGATCGCACGCCTCGAACCGGGCGGCTTCGCGGTCCTGCTTCCGGGCACGCCACGCCTGGCCGCCCTCCGTGCGGCCGAATCAGTCGCGGCATTGCTGGCCTCCAACGACCCGAACGGCCATCGCCAACCTCTCTCGGTCGCGATCGGCATCGCCACGCTCGACGACCGATCCGCCCGATCTATCGGCTCGCCTCGGGCGTTTTTGGGCGTCGCGACCGAGGAGATGGAGAACGCCCGGGCCATTCCGGACGCCTCGCGCGTCCGCTCGAGCGAGGCCAGGGCGGCTTGATGGCATTGATGGCCCGACCCCGCCCGGCCGCCCGGTTGACGCCCCCCCGCGGCGTGATATCGTTCCGCTCACCCCCGCCGCTCGTGCATTCCACGAACGGCGTCCGGGCAGGTAGCTCAGTTGGTAGAGCACCGCACTGAAAATGCGGGTGTCGCCGGTTCAAGTCCGGCCCTGCCCATTGCCGGCTCGGAGGGCGGCGTCAACGCATCGCCGACCGGGCGAGGCGGAGCGGGGGCTTTCGCCGTCCGCACTCGGATCTGGTACGAGTCTTTGGCGTGGGTGTGCCGAATGCGGCGCGCCTGCGGCCGACCAGTGCCAGCCGAACCGGCCCTGCCGATGCACCTGTCGGCGTCGGCTATCCCGGTCTCGTGGTCCTTTGTTCGATCCGTTTCTCGCTCGTCGTCTTGACCAGCCGGTCCACGTAGTTGCCCGGCGTGTGGACGCGGTCGGGTTCGAGGGCGCCGAGTGGGACGATCTCCTCGACCTCGGCGACGACGAAGGCCGCGGCCGTCGCCATCATCGGGTTGAAGTTGCGGGCGGTGAGCCTGTAGACGAGGTTGCCGAAGGGATCGGCGGTGTGGGCCTTGACGAGGGCGAGATCGGCGAAGAGGCCGGTTTCGAGGACGAACTCGCGTTCGCCTGCGGAGGGGTCTTCGGCGTTGGCGCGGGCCTTGTGGCGCGGCGGGCGCATCCGCCGGGTCTCCTTGCCTTCTGCGATCAGGGTGCCCGCGCCGGTCGCGGTGTAGAACGCGGGTATGCCGGCCCCGCCCGCGCGGATGCGTTCGGCGAGCGTTCCCTGGGGATTGAACTCGACTTCGAGTTCTCCGGACAGGTACTGCTTCTCGAACGTGTCGTTCTCGCCGACGTAACTGGAGACCATCCTGGCGATCTGGCGGGTCTGGAGGAGCAGGCCGAGTCCCCAGTCGTCGACGCCCGCGTTGTTGGAGATACAGGTGATCCCTTTCACCCCCGTGTCGCGCAGGGCGACAATGAGTTGCTCCGGGATGCCGCAGAGTCCGAAGCCGCCGACCATGACCGTGCATCCATCGTAAAGAACGCCGCGTTGCTTCAGGTCTGCGAGCGCCTCGCGTGCTGTGCCGACGATCTTCTCCGCCATGTGGTTCGCTCCATCGATGCTCCGGGGGCGATGATACCTCGCTACTTGGTGCGCACACGCCCCTTGCCGCGGACGATGCGGCCGATCTCGTAGACGGTCTCGCCGCTGCGTTCGAGTTTCTCACGCACGGCGGCGGCGAAGGCGGGGCGGACGATCACGCAGTAGCCGATGCCCATGTTGAAGACTCGGCGCATTTCGTCATCGTCCACGCGGCCCTGCTGCCTCAGGAACGCGAAGACGGGCGGCACGGGCCAGGCGTCGTGATCGATGACGGCGTCAACGCCGGGGCGGAGGGCGCGTTCGAGGTTGTCCGCCAGCCCGCCGCCGGTGATGTGGGCCATGCCCGTCACGACCTTCTTGACGCGGTACGAACGCTCGAGGCGGACGATCGACTGGGCGTAGATGCGCGTGGGCGTCAGCAGCGTTTCACCCAGCGGGGCGTCGAGGCCGGGGTAGGTGCGGGCGAGGTCGAGTTTGCGGTCGTCGATGATCTTGCGGACGAGCGTGAAGCCGTTGGAGTGGACGCCGCTCGACGCGAGGCCGAGCACGATGTCGCCCGGCTCCGGGCTTCGGCGGCTGATGGCCCGCGAGAGTTCGACGACGCCGACGGCGAAGCCGACGAGGTCGAAGTCGCCGGGCTTGTAGAGGTCGCCCATCTCGGCGGTCTCGCCGCCGAGCAGGGCGCACCCGGCGGTCCGGCAGCCCTCGGCGACACCGTGCATGACCCGGCTCATGGCGTCCTTGTCGACATGGGGCACGGAGAGGCAGTCGAGGAAGAAGAGCGGCTCGGCCCCTTCGACGATCAGGTCGTTGACGTTCATCGCCACGAGGTCGATCCCGATGGTGTCGAGGACGCCACGGCGCTGGGCGAGTTTGATCTTGGTGCCGACGCCGTCGCAGCAGGCGACGAGGACCGGATCGCGGTAGTTCCGCTTGAAGAGCCGCTCGTTGTAGTCGAGCCGGAAGAGGCCCGCGAAGCCGCCGGGGTTCGGGATGACCCGGGGCCCGTGCGTACGGCGCATGAGCGCGTCCAGCCCGCCGACGAACTCGTCGTAGCGTTCGAGGTCGATCCCGGCAGAGGCGTAGGTCGTGCCCCCGCCGCGGGGCACGGCGGATCCTCGGCGTTCGTGGCGTCGTTTCGGCATCGGGCAAGAGGATACCGGCCCCGACGCGCCCTCGCGGTTGCCGCCCGTGCGCCGGTCGCCGTAGACTCGCCGCGACCGGAGCGTGGCCGACGAGCGGCCGGAGAACCGGTCGAACCACGCACCCTCAGGCGGCACCACGCATGGCAAACCCGTACCTCTTCACGTCCGAGTCCGTCTCGATGGGGCACCCCGACAAGGTCGCGGACCAGGTCTCGGACGCGGTTCTCGACGCCCTGCTCGAACAGGACCCGCACTCGCGTGTCGCCGTCGAGACGATGGTCTCGACGGGCATGGTCATCATCGCCGGCGAGATCACGACCAAGGCCTATGTCGAGATGCCGGACGTCGTCCGCGAGACGATCCGGGAGATCGGGTACACCGACGCCCGCCTGGCCTTCGACTACGAGTCCTGCGCCGTGCTCGTCTCGATCAAGAAGCAGGCCCCCGAGATCGCCCAGGGTGTGGACCGGGGCGGCGCGGGCGACCAGGGCATGATGTTCGGCTTCGCCTGCCGCGAGACGCCGACGCTCATGCCCCTGCCCATCCACCTCGCGCACCGCATGGTCGAGCAGCAGGCGCACGTCCGGCGCGAGGGGATCATCCCGGGCCTTCGCCCCGACGCCAAGAGCCAGGTCACGATCGAGTACGAAGGCTCGACGCCCGTCCGCGTGGACACCATCGTGCTCTCGACGCAGCACGACCGCACCTGGACCGAGCGGCAGGACGCGCTCAAACGCGAGATCGTCGAACACGTCCTCAAGCCGGTCCTCGGCGAGTGGTGGAACCCGGGCATCACGGTCCATGTCAACCCCACCGGCAGTTTCGAGATCGGCGGCCCGCACGGCGACTGCGGCCTGACGGGGCGCAAGATCATCGTTGACACCTACGGCGGGCGCGGTCGGCACGGCGGCGGCGCGTTCAGCGGCAAGGACCCCACCAAGGTCGATCGCTCCGCGGCGTACATGGCCCGCTACATCGCCAAGAACCTCGTCGCGGCGGAACTCGCGGACATCTGCGAGGTGCAACTCGCCTACGCCATCGGCGTCGCCGAGCCGGTGAGCGTCCACGTCGATTGCTTCGGCACCGAGCGGACGGACACGGCGAAACTGGCCGCGGCCGTGCGGGACGTCTTCCAACTCACGCCCCGCGGCATCATCGAGTCGCTCGGCCTGCGCAAGCCCATCTACCGCCCGACGGCCCGGCACGGACACTTCGGCCGCCAGCCGCAGGGCGACCTGTTCACGTGGGAGCGCACGGACAAGGTCGATGCGTTGAAGAAGGCCGCGAAGGGCTGAGCCCATCAGCAGGTGTCGAGGCAGCGGCGGATGCGCCGGGCGACGCTCTCGCGCCCGACGAGCGCGAGAGTCTCGCCGAGTCCCGGGCTGACGGTCGAGCCGGTGACGGCGACGCGCAGCGGCTGGGCGAGTCTGCCCATGCCCAGGGCGCGAGCCTCGCAGAACGCCTTGGCCTCGGCCTCAATCGCGTCGGGCGTGAAGTCCGCGAGCGATTCGAGCGTGGGCAGGAAGTCGCGCAGCACGGCGAGGCCGCGCGGGTCGCCCTTGCGCAGGGCTTTCTCGACGGCCTTCTCGTCGTACTGGACGCGGTCGTCGGGCACGAGCGCGAAGGCGATCGGCTCGCGGCACTGGCCCATCGTGCGGATTCGAGGCTGGACGGCGCGGGCCGCGAGCGCGAAGCGGTCGCCGAGGATCGGGGGCAGATCGGGGTCGTAGCGATCGCACCACTCGCGCCAGCGTCGCTCGAAGTCGGCGGGGTCGAGAGCGGCGATGGCGGCTTGGTTGAACGCGAGCAGCTTGTCCCGGTCGAACTTCGCGTTCGACTTGCCGATGCGCTCGAGCGAGAAGCGCTCGGCCAGGAAGGCCATGTCGAAGCGTTCGAGGTCCGTGCCGTCGGGGTTCTTCAGGCCCGGGTTCCAGCCGAGCAGGGCGAGGTAGTTGCAGATCGTCTCGGGGAGGTAGCCGGAGCGGCGGAAGTCCTCGACGTCGATCTCGGGGAGAGTGATGTCGAGTTCGCGTGCGAGCGCAAGCAGCGAATCGGTGGGGAGCTGGCGTGTCTTGTCGGAGAGCCACTCGGAGAGATCGGTGGGAGAGAGAGATGGAATCGGAGATGCGGGCGAGACGCCCACACCACCGGATGCGCCGGGTATGCGTTCAAGCATCACCTTACGCACGGCTTTGTCCTTGTCCCGCTTGCTCATCTTGGACCCGTCGGGGTTGAAGATCAGCGGCATGTGCGCGTAGACGGGCGTGCGGAAACCGAGGGCACGCTGGAGCGCGACGTGACGCGGCGTGTTGTTCAGGTGCTCCTGACCGCGCAGGACATGGGTCACGCCCATCAACTCGTCGTCGACGACGACGGCGAAGTGGTAGGTGGGGAACCCGTCCGCCTTGCGCAGCACGAAGTCGTCGAGGTGCTCCTCGGTGAAGTCGATCTCGCCGAGCACGGCGTCGGTGACACGCACCGGTTCATCCGGCATCCGGAACCTCACGACGCACGGCTCGCCGGCGCGGGCGCGGCGCAGGGCCACGTCGCGGTCGTAGTCCGGTCGGCGTCGGTAGCGGAACGTCGCCTTGCGCGCGGCGGCCTCACGCCGCATGGCGTCGAGTTCCTCGCCCGTGTCGAAGGCGGGGTAGGCGAGGTCCGCTTCGATCATGCGGTCGAGATGGCGGTTGTAGATGTTGAGCCGCCGGGCCTGGAAGAAGGGGCCGACGTGCCGGGGGTCGCCGCCGCAGGGCGGGAACGCCGGCCCCTCATCCCAGTGGATGCCCAGCCAAGCGAGGTCTTCGAGAATGCCTCGGGCGGCGTCCTCGGATGAGCGTTTCTGGTCGGTGTCTTCGATGCGGAGGAGGAACCGCCCCCCGTGCCTCCGGGCGAAGGCCCAGCAGAAGAGGGCGGTGCGCGCCCCGCCGACGTGGAGGTGGCCGGTCGGCGAGGGGGCGAAGCGTGTGACGACGGGGACAGATGGCATTGGAGGCAAGGCTAGGGTGGGAGTACCCGTGTTTTTCCTCTTGTGGCGTGGCGGGGGTCGGATTCGCTAGACTGGCAGGCTGGGAGGCGAATCGTCGGCGTGGGGCTGACGGAGCGCCTTGGTGGAGTTCATTCCGCGGCATCGCCCGCGAGCGCGGGTGCTGTCGCGTCCATAGTCCCCGGGAGACGGGGCGAGGAGGCGTCACTCCGATGGCTGTACGTAACGCTGCCGACATCCGGAACGTGTGTCTCGTTGGTCACGGGGGGTGCGGGAAGACGCTGCTCACCGAGCGGCTGCTCTTTACCGCCGGCGCCCTGACCCGGATGGGCAGCGTTGAGGACGGCTCCACGGCAAGCGACTGGACCGACGACGAGAAGAAGCACAAGCACTCCCTCCGGCCGACCGTGCTCCACTTCGACCACGAGGGGCACACCGTCAATCTGATCGACACGCCGGGCACACTGGACTTTCTCGGGCACGCGATCGCCTCGCTTCCCGCGGCCGAGACGGTGGTGGTGGTGATCGACGCTCACAAGGGGGTCGAGACGGCGACACGGCGGCTGATGACGGTCGCGCGCGAGCGCAACCTGCCGCGCATGATCGTCGTGAACAAGATCGACGAAACGCAGGCCGACCTCGGGGCGTTGACGGATCGCATCCGCGAGGTCTTCGGCGGCGAGTGCGTGCCGATCAACCTGCCGGCCGACGGGCGAGCGTCGGTCATCAACGTGTTCGAAGACGATCATCCCGATGGAAAACCCGAGTTCTCCGGGCTGGACGAGGCGCACACGCGGATCGTGGAGCAGGTCGTCGAGGTCGATGAGGACCTGATGGCCGAGTACCTGGACAAGGGAGCGGACGGGCTAGACAAGGAGCGGATCTCGGCCGCGTTCAAGCAGGCGCTGCGCGAGGGCCACCTCGTCCCCATCTGCTACGCCAGCGCGAAGAGCGGCGCCGGCGCGAAGGAGCTGCTGCACGTGTTCGCGTCGCTGCTGCCCAGCCCGCTGGAGGGCAACCCGCGTCCGTTCTCGACGCCCGACGGCACGGAGGTGCGCCCCGAGCCGGACCCCGAGAAGCCGCTGATCGCGCACGTGTTCACGGTCGCGAGCGATCCCTTCGTCGGTCGCCTGGGCTTCTTCAAGGTGCACCAGGGCACGATCAAGCCGAAGTCCGAGTTGTTCATCGACGACGGCCGCCGGTCGGTGCGCATCGGGCACCTGCTGCGCCCGCAGGGCAAGGACAACCAGGAGGTGGAGGCGCTCGGCCCCGGCGAGATCGGCATCGTGGCGAAGGTGGAGGAGGTGCAGTTCAACTGCGTGCTGCACGCGGGCCAGTACGCCGAGGGCCTGCGGCTGCGTCCGCTGCCGCTGCCCAAGCCCATGTACGGCCTGGCGGTGACGCTGAAGAACCACAAGGACGAGACGAAGTTCGGGCCCGCGGTGGCCAAGCTCGAGGCCGAGGACCCGTGCTTCAAGGTCGAGCGCGTCGCCGCGACGAAGCAGACGGTGATGCGCGGGCTGGGCGAACTGCACCTGCGCGTCGTGCTGGAGAAACTGAAGAGCCAGTACAACATCGAACTGGAGACGGCGACGCCGAAGGTCGCGTACAAGGAGACGATCAGCGCGAAGGCGGACGGCCACCACCGGCACAAGAAGCAGACGGGCGGGGCGGGCCAGTTCGGCGAGGTGTACCTCCGCGTCGAGCCGCTCCCGCAGGACCACGCCGAGGGCTTCGAGTTCGTGAACGCGACCGTCGGCGGCAGCATCCCCCGCCAGTTCATGCCCGCCATCGAGAAGGGCGTGCGCAGGGTGCTGGACGACGGCGCGATCGCCGGCTATCCCATGACCGGCATCAAGGTCGAGGTATACGACGGGAAGTACCACGCGGTGGACTCGAAGGAAGTCGCGTTCATCACCGCCGGCAAGCGGGCGTTCATCGACGCCGTCCAGAAGGCGAAGCCCGCCCTGCTCGAGCCGTTCGTCGAACTGGAAGTGACCGCCCCCAGCCAGTACATGGGCGACCTGACGGGCGACCTCTCGACCAAGCGGGGCCGCGTCGTCGATACGGGCATGATCGGCTCGGACGTGTGCGTCATCCGCGCCATCGTGCCGCTGAGCGAACTCCAGAACTACTCCAACGAGCTCAAGAGCATCACCGGCGGGGCCGGGTCGTACACCATGGACTACTCGCACGATGAGCAGACCCCGCCGCACGTCATGCAGGAAGTCGTCGCGGCCTACAAGCCGCACGCGGAAGAGGATTGAACGACGACGGGGCCTGGAGAGGCTCCGCCCCAGAGGCAGCAGGGGTCGCAAGCCCCGGCACGGCGAAGTGGAGGTGGCGGCATGAGCGCTCGTGGCATGAATCCGGCGGTCGTGGTGGTGGCCCTGCTGCTCGCGGCTGGTCTCATCACCGTCTTCGTCATCAAGGGGGGAGGCCCCAAGCAGGCGACCGGCGGGTCGTCCTCTCTCCCGAGCATCGAGCGGCCCGGCGTCCAACCCACGCCAAGCCCCCTCGCGCTCGAAACTCAGGACCAGTCCCAGCCCGAGTCCGTCGAGACCGAGCCGGAGCCGCCCGTACCCGTCGTCGTCGAGGTCGCCACCGTGCTTCCCGCCCTGATCGCGGCCGCGGCCGATGGGGACGCAGACCGTGTCCGCGCCCTGCTGGAGGGTGGCGAGGCGGTCGATCAGCGGGACGACAACGGTCGGACGGCCTTGATCGCGGCCGCGGCGGGCGGGCACATGGAAACGGTGTTCGCCCTCCTGGACGCGGGGGCGGACCCGCTGGCCAAGGACGACCGAGGCCTCTCCGCCCGGGACCACGCTATCGCCAGGGCCGACGACAACGGACTCAGGCTGGCGAAGGTGCTCGAAGGGGCGATCGCGGCGGTGGTAGGGGCTGCGACGGACCAGACCAAGTAACCGACCCCGGATAGCCAAAACCGGACGTGGACAGGCCCGCGAGCCGAGGTAGAGTTTCGCATGGATCAGGTCGGGCCGATCAGCGTGCCTGCGGAGGTCTTCCGGGCCTACGGCTCGGGAGGCCGCCCGGTCGCGCCCGATCGGTCGCTCGACGTTCGGGCGATGCGGGCGGTCGACTCATTCGAGCCGACGGCTCGCACGTCGGCGGCTACCCGCCTCGTCGCCGCGGCGGTGCCGGGCGGCGTGGAGTTCGCGGCGCGACCGAGCGGCGGCGCTCCCGCGGCGTTGCCGATGTACCACCACCCGGCCGACCGGAACACGGCGGCCACGGGAGTTTCGCTCGGCCGCATGCTCGACGCGCTGGGCTAGTCGCGTCGGGTTGCCCTGCTATCGTGCGTCCGTGCCCATCACGCCATCCGTCCATCGCCGTTCGGCTTCGCTCCCTGCTCCGTCGGCGCACGCGAAGCACTGGATGCTCGACCCGGATGTCGTCTTCCTGAACCACGGTTCGTACGGCGCGTGCCCCGTCCCGGTGCTGGAAGCCCAGCGACGGTACCGCGACATGATGGAGCGCGAGCCGGTGCGGTTCTTCATGCTCGAACAGGAGGGGCTGATGGATCGGGCGCGCGAGGCAGTCTCGTCGCTCGTCAACTGCGACGCTGAAGGGATCGGCTTCGCGCCGAACGTCACGCAGGCCGTCGCCTCGGTGATCGAACTCTCCGGGCTGGGCGAGGGCGACGAAGCGCTCGCCAACGACCACGAGTACTCCGCGTGCCTGAGCACCTTTCAGCGGTACGCGCGGCGCACCGGCGCGAGGCTCGTCAAGGCGACCGTGCCATTCCCATCGACGGGCGAGGACCAGGTCTTCGACGCGATTATGTCCCGAGTGACCGACCGCACCCGCCTCGCCCTCATCAGCCACATCACCAGTCCGACGGCGATGGTCTTCCCGGTCGGGCGGCTGACGGCCGCGCTCAAGGCCCGCGGCGTCGAAGTGCTCATCGACGGCGCGCACGCGCCGGGGCAGGTGCCGGTCGATATCGGCGCGATCAGGCCGACCTACTACACCGCCAACCTGCACAAGTGGCCCTCGTGCCCGAAGGGGACCGCCTTCCTGTGGGTCGCGCCCGAACGGCGCGAGGGCTTCGAGCCGCTCGCGCTCTCATCGCGCGCCCACCTGACCCGCCCCGATCGGGACCGATTCCGCTGCCTCTTCGACTATGTCGGCACGGATGACTACACGGGCTTCGCCGCCGTTCCCGACGCGATGCGGTTCATGGCTTCGCTGGAGGGGAGTTGGGATGCGCTCATGGCACGCAATCACGGGCTGGCGGTCGCGGGTCGGCGCGTGCTGTGCGATGCGCTCGGCACCGAGCCGGCCGTGCCCGAGCCGATGCTCGGCGCGATGGCGACGGTCGTCGTTCCCGGCGTCGGCCTGCCGTCGGGCGGCACCGCGCCGGGCCGCTACGAGGACCCGCTGCAGGAGCGGCTGGTCGAGCGACACGGGGTTCAGGTCCCTGTCTGGAGCCTCCCCTCGGCCGGACTTCGCCTGCTGCGCATCAGTGCGCAGGCCTACAACTCGATCGAGCAGTACGAGTACCTTGCCGGAGCGCTGAAGCAGGAACTCGCGGCCGAACGGTCGGCGTGACGAATCACGCGCGTCCACGCCCCGCGCCGGACCATCGCGCGAGCCGGCCCGTCACCAGGCGGGTGGGCGTGCGCCAGGCGAGCGCCATGATCGAGCCACCCAGGACGAGCATGACGACCGTGAGCAGGACCTGCACGAAGCGCGGGTCGTCGAGGTGGTCCTCCGCGCGGCCGAACGCGCGCGCGTAGCACAAGGCGAGGTAGACCAGGCCGGTGGCGAGGAACGGCTTCCACTGCCGGGGCACGCTGGCGACGATGAATCCGATCGAAGCCGCGGCGAGACCGATCAGCCACGGCAGCCACACGCCGAACCCGTCGTAGTACTCGAGCGCGAGCAGCCCGCCGAGCAAGTGCGTGGGGATCGCCCAGCGCAGCAGGTTGCTCAGGCGGATGCGCAGCGGGGAGCGATTCCGGTCGAGCATGATGGAGATGACGGAGAGGACCGCGCCGTTGACGATGAACGCCAGAGCCTGCCACTCGGCCGGCGCGTCCCAGTCTTCCGGGTCCATGGCGACGAAGAAGAACCGTTCGGGCGCGTTCCGGGCCGCGACGCCCAGGCCGATGCCGGCGAGCAGGATCGCGCCGGTGAGCACGGGCCAGGCGTCGCGACGCTTCTGGTTGGAGACGCCGAGTGCTCGGCCGAGGGACTCTTCCCGGCGGTTCAGCGCCAGCCCGATCGGGAGCATCGGGATCGTGAGCAGCGCCATCCATGCGCCGAGCTCAGCGTTGACACCGCGTTCATACGCCTCGTACCGTCCCAGGCAGAGCCATGCCGACGCCCAGGCCGCGGATGCGGCGATGACGCCCAGCAGCACGAACGCGCTCGACGCGGTCACGAAGCGCAGCACGACCACAGCAGTCAGCCATGCGGCCGAGATGACGAGCAGTTGGCGATTGAGCAGGCCCGGTTCGCCGAACGGCTCGGCATCACCCATGCCCAGCCCGTCCGGACCCGCCAGCCAACCCGTTTCGCGAAAGGTCACCGATATCGCGGCCGGCAGGACGAGCGCGGCCGTGAAGAGGTAGCCCAGCGCGACGCGCCGTTGCTCCGTCCGCTGCAGCGCCGCTCCGGCGCCGCCAACGAGCGCCAGCGTGAGCCAGGGCATAGCGATCCGAACGGAAGGGGCCAGTTGGTCCCAGGACTCGTACAGCCCGACCGTCATCGCCAGCACCACGAACCAGCCGCCGAGGTAGAGGGCGACCTGTGAGAACGTGAGCCGTCGGCTGTCGAGGATCCAGGGCGATTCCGGGCGGGCCGCCGCGTGCAGCCGGAAGATCAGGTCGTCGGACTCAGGCCCGGAGATCATGCCGAGCCTTCGCCACTCTTCGGCGCGTTCCACCGCCTGCCGGACCTGCTCGGTGAATCTCGATTCGAGGAAACTGGGCCGCGCCGCCACAGTCTCGCCCGCGAGGAACCGGCGCAGATCGGCGTGCAACTGGCCGGCGTCGGCGTAGCGTCGCGCCGCCTCGCGCTCCAGCGCGACCAGGCAGATGCGCTGGATCGCTTCCGGCGTCTCCGGGGCGATCTCCTGCGGCAGCGGGGGGTGCTCCGTCTCGGCCATACGCCGGACTTCCTCGGCGGTCGCACCTCGGAACGGGGGACGCCCCGTGAGCAACTCGAACAGCATCACGCCCAGCGAGTAGACGTCGGAGTTCGGTGCGGGGCGCCCGGGGCCCCACCGCTCGGGCGCGGCGTACCCCGGCGTGCCCCCGCCCGGCGAGGTCCGGTCCTGCCCCTCCTCGTGCGAAGCGGCAAGCCCGAAGTCAACGATGAACGGCTCGCCGCGCTCGTCCACCAGCACGTTCGTCGGCTTGAGGTCGCCGTGGACCAACCCGGCGGCGTGGAGCGACGACACGGCATCGACGACCTTCGTGAAGACCGTCAGCCTCGCGCGAAGGTCGAGTTCACGAGTGTGAGTCCGAAGGTCCGTCCCCGTGATCCAGTCCATCACGATGAACGGCGTCGGCGCGTCGAGGACCACCTCGTGGACGCGGCAGACGTTCGGGTGCCGCAGCCCCGCCATGGCGCGGGCTTCGGTGATGACGAGCCGGCGCGAGGCCTCGTCGCGCCCCGCGGCATGGAGCAGTTTGATCGCGACCCGCCGGCCCAGCACACGGTCGCTCGCGGCGAAGACGCGCCCCATGCCCCCGGCGCCGGCGAGCCGTTCGAGGCGGTACCGGTCGCCGACAAGGGCCTGCGCGCTCTCGATCGAGTCGATCGAGTCCGCGAACGATCGCGCCGGGTCGCCGGGGGTTGTGGCGGTCGGCGCCTCGGGATCGTGCGACGGTTGGCGGGGATGCTTCTCGGCCATCGCCGTTCAGCGTATCCGACTCGGATGTGGCGTGTCGCCGCGCTAGAGCCCGTAGATCGGGCGTAGTTTGCCTTCGAGGTGCCGCATCAGCGGATCGGCCGAGAGGGGCTTGCCGGTGATCCGGGTGCACAACTCGTCGGCGCGCCAGCGCTTGCCGTGGGCGTGCACGTTCGTGCGCAGCCAGGCGAGCAGCGGCGCGAACTCGCCGCGGGCCATGTCCGCCTCCAGCGTGGGCAGGTCGGTCCTGATCTTCTCCCACATCTGCGCGGCGTGGAGGTTGCCGAGCGTGTAGGTCGGGAAGTAGCCGATCAGGCCGAAACTCCAGTGGACGTCCTGGAGGCAGCCGCGGCGGTCGTCGGGCACCTTCACGCCCAGCAGCCGCTCGAACCGCTCGTTCCACGCGCCGGGCACGTCGCGGGGCGTGAGATCGCCCCGCAGCAGCGACCGCTCGATGCCGAAACGGAGCATCACGTGCAGGTTGTAGGTCGACTCGTCCGCCTCGACGCGGATGAAAGACCGCTCGCTGCGGTTGACGGCCCGGTAGAGATCGTCCACGCCGAACGGGTCGAGAGCGGCGCCCAGGATTCGCTTCGCGTGCGGCATCGCCCACTCCCAGAACGCCCGCGACCGCCCGACGAAGTTCTCCCACATGCGCGACTGGCTCTCGTGGATGCCGAGCGAGATCGAATCGCCCAGCGGCTCGCCGAAGTGGTCGGCCTTCGGAAGCCCCTGCTCGTACAGCCCGTGCCCGCACTCGTGCATCGTGCCGTAGAGCGCGTCGGTGAACCGTTCCTCCCGATATCGCGTGGTGAGCCGCGTGTCGCCGGGCGCGATGCCGGAGCAGAACGGGTGCGTGGTGACGTCGAGCCGCCCGGCGTTGGTGTCGAACCCGAGCGCCTTGATGACGAACGTCCCGAACTCGTGCTGCCGCGCGGCGTCGATCTTCACCCGGGTCGGCGCGTCGGAGGGCGCGCGCCCCGAGTCCTGCAGCTCCTGGACGAGCGTGCTGAGCCTGTCCGCGAGGGGCGTGAAGACTCGCTCGATGTCGGCCGCCCGCGCTCCCGGCTCATAGTCGTCGATCAGGGCGTCGTACAACTCGCCGCCCTTCGGCACGCCGTAGCACTCCGCCTTGCGCCGCGACAGGCCGAACATCTTCTCGAGCCACGGGGCGAACATGGCGAAGTCGTTCTTCTCGCGGGCTTCCTTCCAGACCTGCTGCGACTGGCTGCCGACGCGGGCGAGTTCCGCGACGAGATTCGAGGGCAGTTTCGTCGCTTTGTCGAAGGCCCGGCGGGCCTCTCGCACGTTGCGCGCCCGTGGACTGTCTCCGTCGCCCGTGATCGACGGGTCGCTCTCGCACGCCGCGATCAGATCGCCGACGCGCGGATCGGTGCGCCGCTGGTGCACCAGCGTGGCCAGAGCGGCGGACTGCTCGGCCCGGGTCGCCGCTCCGGCGGGGGGCATGTAGGTCTCCTGGTCCCACCCGAGGAGTTGGGCGACGGACTCGAGCGTCGCGGCGTCGCGCAGGAGTCCGGTGAGTTGCGTGTAATGAGCCGGGTCGGTGGTCATCGGGTGCCTTTCGTGCGTGGGAATCCTCGGGGGTCAGTCTACCGTCCCGCCGCGAGCCGCGCCGAGCGCGACCAGCGCATACGCCGTGATGAGTTCCGTGTCGCCCTCCATCCATCGGGCGGCGACAGGCCGGAACGAACCGTCCGGCTGCTGGAGCGCGGCGAGCGTGCGCACGAGGTCCTCCGCCCAGAGGCGGGACTCCTCGCGCCCGTTCTCGCTCGTGACCTCGATTGTCGGCTCGCCCCAGGCGTCGAGCGCACGGGCCATCACGACGTAGTAGTAGTACAGCCCCTCCGCCCCCAAGCCGGGGTTCTCTTCGAGCGAGTAGTGCCGGCGCAGCCAGTCGAGCGCGGCCCGCACGCGCTCGTCATCGCGGGGCAGCCCGGCGTAGACGTAACTCTTGAATCCGGTGTACGTCATCGAGCCGTACGCTCGCAGGCGGCTGACCTTCGTGCCGTCGGGAAGCGTCTCGACGATTTCGCCGGCCTTTGACTCGCCGATGGTCGGGTGGGCGGCGTCGGGGCCGGTGGCGTAGATGAACCCGCCCTGCTCGGACCCGTCGGCGTAGGGCATGTCGTTGATCTCGTCCACCATCTGGAGACGCGACAGAAAGACGAGGGCGCGCTTGAACGCCGGTGAATCCCGGTCAAGCCCGGAGTCGTGCAGGCCCTGGAGCGCGAGGCCGAGGTTGGACAGGTCGGGTCGCCCGTGCTGCCCGTACCCGATGCCGCCGTAGAAGGGGTTGTCCGGCCCGACGCGAGCGACGGTCGGGTTATCGCCGGACTCCTCGGACCACTGGAGGCTGACGAGGAACCGCTGCGCCGGCTCAATCGCGGCGACGGCGTTCGGGTCGTCCAGCCCGGCGAGCGCTGAGAGCGCACACGCCGTGTTGTACGAGGGCAGCAACGTGTCGTAGATGCCGCCGTCCGGCTTGCGGTGCGAGAGCAGGAATGCGACGCCGCGGCGCACCGCGGGATCGTCGCTCGGCACGCCGTTGAGCCGAAGGCCGTTCACGACGAGCGCGGTGATTGCGGGCAACTGCCGGCCGGGCGGGGCGACGCTCCATCCGCCGGACTCCGCGTCCTGCTTCGCCCGCATGTACTCGATGGCTTTCGTCGCGACTTCCTGCGCCAGGCGCTTGTGCTCGTCATCCAGCCGCGGCTGTGCGAGCGCCGAGCCGCAGAGCAACGCACCCGCAAGGAACGAGATGGCCGTGATTCTGCCGCGCATCGTGCCCTCCTTGTCCGACCGTCGGACGCCTTTGCCGGTCCGCGGCCTGCCTCTCTGTTACAGGTCGCCCGGCAGTGCGCTGCGAGCCTCCGGGTGGTTCCGCTCCAGTTCGAGAATGACCGCCGTCGCGACCACCGCCGCGGTCTCCAGACGCATCGCGTGCGGGCCGAAGCGGGCGACCTGGGCTCCCGCCTCGAGTGCCCGTTCCAGTTCGCGTTTGCTCCAGCCCCCTTCCGGGCCGACCAGCAGGCGAATCTCCGGGCTTCGGGTCGGGCGGTACACCTCCGCCTCAGGGTCCGCCACCACGATGGCCGGGGCCGGCGCCAGAGCATCGTCGAATGTCGTCAGCGTGCCGATGCGCATCGCCCATGCCCGTCCGCACTGCTTCGACGACTCCTCGGCGATCCGTCGCAACCTGTCGAGCCGCTTCTCGCCCGGCTCCGAAACGCTGCGCTCGCTACGGAGCGGCGACCACGACGCCGCGCCCACCTGGCTCAACTGTGAGATCATCTCGTCGAGGTGCGGCCCCTTCGGCGCGGCGACCACGGCGTGGACGCCCGGCGAGATCGGCGGCCGCCGCTCCGTTCGCTCGATCCGTACCCGCATGATCCACTCGCCGCGGCCTTGCTTGTCGAAGGCTTCGACGCAAGCCGAGTGAACCGCCCCCTCGCCGTCGAGCAGTTCAAGCGCATCGCCCGGCCCCAGCCGCTTGACCCGCAGCGCATGGCGGGCCTCTTCGCCGACGATCGTCAGTACGCGGTCGGCGTCCGGCCCGGCATCGCGGAGGAAGACCCTGTGCATGCTCGCCCCGCTCCCGGCCGCGAGGGGAAGTGGGGGGTTCGTGCGATTCCTGCGGCCGAAACCCAGCGTAGAGGGCCTCGGCGGGGGTGGCCACCGGATGCCCCTTGAGTCCCGGCCCGTCTGGACCGATCATCGAAGGGGAGCCTCCCGGATGCCCGAACAGCCCACGACCCTCCAAGATCAGCCCGCCAGCACGGACGATCTCCAGCGCCAGGTGGACACCCTGCTGAGCAGGCTTGAGGTTGAGTCGCCGACCGAGCAGGGGGGGGTCACGCCGACCGCGCATGAATCGAACGATGCGTCGTCCGATGCACGCATCGAGGCGCTCGACCATCAACTCGCGGCGCTCACTGAGGAACTCCTGGAGCAGGATGAGGTCGCCGAAATGGAACCGGCTCGCCTCGAGAGCGCGCCGGCCCGTCGAGTCGAGGCCGCACCGCGTGCGGCGTCCTCGGAGACTCAACCGCCCACCCCGCCGCCCGAAACCTCCGCGGCATCGGTGCCGCCGTCGCCGTCTGCGCCCGGCGTGCCGGCCACGGAGACCTCCGGTTCGGTCGCTGGGAGTGAGGACCATGGGGCAGCCACCACGCCGAGTCGATCGACACTCTCCGAATCGGCGTGCGCCGTGCTGGCGGGTGCCGTGGAACCCGTCGCCAAGCGGCTGTCCGGCATGCCGCGCGGCGTCCGCGACTCCATCGGCTGGATCGGCGCGATGACGCTCTTCTACGCCGCGTGCGTGTGGGCCGTCGTGCTCGTGCTCCGCGGATCGGGCGTCGAGCCTCCGGACGGACCACCCCCGGAGATCGCGCCCGCAGCGCAGGTCGCCGAGGACGAAGGAGCGAACTGATCTCCGCCGCGGCGGCTTGAGATCACTCGCGCCCCGCCCGTGCCGGGACGCTTGCTATCGCTCTTCGGACTCGTCGCCCGGCGTTGCGGCAAGGAGCGACGCCCGCCACTCCCGATCCAGGTCGGCGAACGGCATCCCGAACGCGCCCCGCGTCGCCTCGTCGACGGTCTCGCCGCGGGTCATGCGTGCGATCCACTGGTTCCGCGCCGTCCTGCCGAAGCGGCCGGAGACGTACCCGAGCATGTGCTGGCCCTGCTTGTAGACGAGCATGCCATGCTCGGGCCGCGTGTTGCGAAAGTCGCTCAACTGATCCCAGTCCGCAAGCCCGCCCTGCTCGGCGAGCTGCCGGATCATGCGGTCCACGGCCTCCGCGCCCGTGCGCCCCGAGTACCGCTCCGAGGCGAGTTCCGCCGCTCCCTCGGCGACCCACCACGGAATCTCCGTCGCCCGGTCGCCCATGGAGAACGTGGCCACATGCCCGTACTCGTGCGCGAGCAGCACGCGCAACTGCCGGGCCGGCGAGCGCGGCGAGGCCAGAATCTTGATCGACTCCCCCGGCTCGTTCCACCCGCCCAGCGCATCCTCGTAACTCAGGAAGATCGACGCCTGCAAGTGCTCCATCTCGGCGTAGACCTTGACGACCTGGACATGGTCCAGCGGCGTCTCGAACCCGGCGTTCACGTGCTCGCGCACCTCCGGCAGCAGTTCGATGACGCTCGCCGCGACGTCGCGCAGCGCATCGTCCAGGTACAGGGCCACGTTCGACCCGTCCGGCGCCTCGACGCGCTTCCACGCCTCGCCGCCGTAGCGCCACGCGCCATCGCGCTTCGTGAAGCGCGCCGGGTGCTGGACGGTGCGCTCCGGGCGTTCCGGCATCCGCCACCGCATCGTGAGTGTCCCGATCGCGGCGTTGCCCCCGTCCATCTCGAACAGCAGCCCGCCGTCCAGTTCGAGCGTGAACGCCGCGGCGGGCCGCTCGACGAAGTCCTTCGCCCAGTTCTCCTGCTCCTTGGCGAACTCCGGCTCGGTCGGGTCGATGAGCGCGAGATAACGCTCGGCGTCCGCGCTCAGGACCGCCTCGGCCATCCGATCCAGCAGCAGCGGCACGGCGGTCGGGGCGTCGTCGCGTGCGGCCGGGGCGGGTTGGACCAGGACGATCGCGGCGGCCAGAAGGATCGCGTGCATCGCCGGATCATATCGAGCCGTTCCCGCGACCGCTCCCCGCTATGCTCCGGCCACGGGGGTCGCCGTGGAACGCCTGCTCAACGACTTCATCCTCCTCTTCACCATCATCGACCCGATCGGGTCGGTGCCGGTCTTCATCGCCATCGCCTCGCGGGCCGCGCCGGCCCTGCGTCGGCGCATCGCCTGCCGCGCGGTGCTGATCGCGGCGGGCGTGCTGCTCTTCTTCGGCGTCTTCGGGCAGTTCGTCCTCAACGCGATAGGCATCTCGCTGCACGCCTTCCGCGTCGCCGGCGGCATCATCCTCTTCCTGTTCGCGCTGGACATGATCTTCGGCACGAGCAAGCCCGAGTCCGAGGTCAGCGCGGTGCCCAAGGCCGCGGCGGACGCCTACGACCTGGCCGTCTACCCGCTCGCCATCCCGTCGATCGCCGGCCCCGGCTCGATCGTGGCGATCGTGGTGACGACGGACAACGCGAAGTTCAGCGTGGTCCAGCAGGCCGCGACGCTCGGTGTCATGCTCGTGGTGCTGGGCATCGTGCTGGCGTGCCTGCTGCTGGCGGAGCGCATCCACCGCCTGATCGGCCAGGCCGGCGCGAGCATCGTCAGCCGCGTGATGGGCCTGATCACCGCGGGCATCGCGGCGAACGGCGTGCTGGTGGGGTTGCAAGGGTTCTTTGGGATGGGAACGCTTGGTACGTAGAGGAAGGCCGGCTCAAAACTCCGCCTGCTTCGGCGCCCTCGGGAACGGGATCACGTCGCGGATGTTCTGCATCCCCGTGCAGAAGAGAATCAGCCTTTCGAACCCCAGGCCGAACCCCGCGTGCGGCACGGTGCCGTAGCGGCGCAGGTCGCGGTACCACCAGTAGTCCGGCTTGTGCAGGCCCATCTCGTCGATGCGACGGTCGAGCACGTCCAGCCGCTCCTCGCGCTGGCTGCCGCCGATGATCTCGCCGATACCCGGCACAAGCACGTCCATCGCGGCCACGGTGTCGGCCGGTGCGCCGTCCGTGCCCGGGTCGTTGAGCCGCATGTAGAACGCCTTGATCTGCTTGGGGTAGTTCATCAGCACGACCGGCTGCTTGAAGTGCTGCTCGGTGAGGTACCGCTCGTGCTCGGATTGCAAGTCCTTGCCCCACTCGACGGGGAACTCGAACGTCGTGCCCTTGGCCTGCGCCTCGCGGAGGATGGCGATGCCCTCGGTGTAGGGCAGCCTCCGGAACGGCGTCTCGAGCACGTGGCGCAGGCGTTCCAGCAGCCCCTTCTCGATCCGCAGGTCGAAGAACGCCATGTCGTCCGGGCGCCGCGTGAGCAGGTCGTCGATCAGAAACTTGATGAACTCCTCCGCGAGCGCGGCGTCGTCGTGCAGGTCGGCGAAGGCGATCTCCGGCTCGATCATCCAGAACTCGGCGAGGTGCCGG
Organism: Planctomycetota bacterium; assembly: GCA_014584315.1. Taxonomy (GTDB): domain Bacteria; phylum Planctomycetota; class Phycisphaerae; order Phycisphaerales; family UBA1924; genus CAADGN01. Next base: position 103,191 of record JACTNA010000006.1, read on the forward strand.
CTGGTGTTCGAGTTCTCGGCCCGGAACGTCGGCCCGAACGTGTACACCCGCGAGAGCGCCTGGCAGTAGGTCTCGACGTTCAGTTGCCCGCTCACGGTGAGGTGGGCCTCCTTGCCGAAGAAGTCCTCGGCGAAGTCCACGCGGCCCTCGGGCGTGCGGGGCGGGTTGACCAGGTCCAGCGTGCTGACGCGAAACATCTGTCCCGCGCCCTCGCAGTCGCTGGCCGTGATGATCGGCGTGTGGATGTAGAAGAACCCCCGCTCGTCGAAGAAGCGGTGAATGGCGCACGCCAGCGTGTGCCGCACGCGGGCCACCGCGCCGAACGTGTTCGTCCGCGCCCGAAGGTGGGCCACCTCGCGCAGGTACTCGAACGAGTGCTGCTTCGGCTGCACGGGGTAGTGGTCGGGGTCGTCCACCCAGCCGACGACGCGCACGGCCGACGCGTTGATCTCGTTCCCCCCCTTGGGGTTCCTGACGATCTCGCCGTCGCATTCCACCGCGCAATGCGTGGTGAGCCGCGACACTTCCGAGGCGTAGTTGGGCAGGTCGGCCCGCGCCACCACCTGGATCGGGTCGAAGCACGTGCCGTCGTGGACGTTGACGAACGACAACCCGCCGTCGGCCTTCGAATCCCGCCGCGTCCGCACCCACCCCTTCACGGTGCACCGCATCCCCGGCTCGGCCTTCAGCGCGTCCCTCACCTGTAGCCACGTCATACGTCGTCTCCGTCGTTCCCGCGTGCGGGGGCAATGGTAGCCGACCGCATACGATCGCCCGTGCCGGATGCCCCGCCAAGCCCGCTCGGTCTGACGCCCGCCGACTTCGCGCAGGCGTGTGCCGCCCTCGGTGTCGCGCCGCGCAGCCGTGCTTTGGACGCCTACCGCGCTTTCCACCGCGCCGGCCAGCCTGCCTCGTGGATGGGCGTTGCCGCGCTCCCCGGACCGATCGTGCGCGAGTTGCGAGAGGACGTGCCCGAGGGCACGACGATCAAGTTTCTCCAGCGCGTCGCCGCGGCCGGAGCCGCGCCGCGCCTGCCCGCCGACGCCGCCCTTCACGTCGAGAGTGTCGTCATCCCCATGATCGGGCGCGGCGGGGCGCGGACGCACACGCTGTGCGTTTCGAGCCAGGTCGGGTGCGCGATGGGGTGTGCGTTCTGCGAGACGGCCCAGATGGGCCTGGTGCGCTCCCTCGCGCCCGCCGAGATCGTCGGGCAGTGGTGGGCCGCGCGGCACGTGCTCGGCGCCCCCGTCCGCAACGTCGTCTTCATGGGCATGGGCGAGCCGCTGGACAACCTCGACGCCGTGCTCGACGCCGTCGCCATCCTCACCCACCACGACGGCCCGGGCCTGGCGATGTCGCGGATCACCATCTCGACGGTCGGTCGCATCGACGGGCTGCGCCGCCTCGCGGCGGCGATGGACCGCCCCGGCTGGCGTCGGCTCGGGCTGGCCGTCAGCGTCAACGCCCCGAACGACGCGATCCGATCCGCCATCATGCCGATCAACCGCGCGATGCCGATGAGCGACCTGCGCGACGCGGTGCTCGCCGTGCCCGGCCTCGGGCGGGGGCGCAAGGTCTGCTTCGAGTATGTGCTCATCCCCGGCGTGAACGACGAGCCGAGCCACGCCGACGAACTCGCGGACTACCTCCGACCGTTCACCGCCGCTGGCTCGAGCGACGGCCTGACCCGCGGCATGGTGAACGTCATTCCGTACAACCCACGGCGTGATTCACCGTGGCCGGCTCCGGAGGAATCGGCGGTCGAGCGGTTTGTCGAGCGTCTCGTCAGCCGCGGCCTGTTCGTGCGCCGGCGCCGCACGAAGGGGCGCACCATGATGGGTGCGTGCGGGCAACTCGGCACGGACGAGATCCGGCGCCGGAGGTTCGTGGGGGTGTCATCGCCGGGCGTCAGCGCGGATTGTTGATCCACCCGTACGGCCGGTTCCACTGCGTCCCGTAGATCCTGTACCAGTGGTCCGGCCCGCGCGTGGACGCGAACACGTCGTTCGCCTCGAAGTCGCGGTTCCCCTGGTACCGCGGCTCATCGCCGTCGTTCGGCCCGACGAACAACTCCGCCGAACCGTCCACGAACCACATGTACCCGCCCTTGAAGTGGCGGATGGTCACCTGGTCCTGGTTTCCCCAGAGACCGTCGGTGATCGCGTCGTTGTACCACCAGGTGCTCTCTTCCACGAACACGAACACCGACCGGAAGTACGTCAACTGCGGCAGCAGCGCGGGCGGCAACTTGGACGGCGAGTTGTAGTTCGGCGGGATGTACGCGCTGCGAACCTCCGCTCCCAGCCGGTACCCGCTCGTGAACGTCTGCATGGAATAGTCGAAGTCGAGTTCCGACGTCCCGCCGTACCAGTTCTTGTTCTTCTCGTACGTGTCCCGGTTGTTGCGGCCCTTGCGCTTGTTGGTCGGGCAGGCCAGGATCTCCTCCGCCTTGTTCACGTACTCGTACAGGTGCCCGGGGGCGTCGTTCAGCCCGTCCCCGTTCGAGTCGGATCGCGCCCAGTCCCACGAGAACCAGATCTCGTCCTTGTTGTCCTGCGCGTACATCGTGCTGGCCTTGCCGATCTGGTCCACGTTCGACATGCAGAGCGTCGACTGCGCCACCGCCCGGGCCTTCCCCAGCGCGGGCAGCAGGATCCCGATCAGCAGCGCGATGATCGCGATCACCACCAGCAACTCGATGAGCGTGAACGCCCTGGTCCGCTCCATGACCTTCGCCCCTTTCGCGGCCCCGCACGGGAAGAACACCCGCTCCCCCAGCATACAAGATCGGACCGGCGAATCCAAACGAACCACCCGGGAACCCGCCAGCAACCCGACCCCCGGAGCGTAGACTTCCCCGCCGAGGCTCCGAGAACGGCCTTTGATGCCAGCCCCCGCCACACCGCCCACATCCCGCCTCAGGCGAACCGCACGCATCGCGGTCGCTGCCTATCTCGCCCTCCTCACCGCCTCGCACGCCGTCGAGAGCCTCGTCGGACCGTGGTATGTCCCTCCGCCCGCCGAGGTCGGCGCCCGTCTCATCGACGTCCCCGCCACCGACGACGACGGCCCCGTCGCCGACCGCACCACCTCCGTCGCGTACCTCGAGTGGGGCCGCGAGCGGGCCACACTTCGCTCGCCCGTCCTGCTCCTTCACGGCTCGCCCGGCCAGGCGCTCGACTTCGCCCGGTTGGGCCCCCTCCTTGCTCGCGACCGCCGCGTCATCGCCGTCGACCTGCCGGGCTTCGGGAACTCGGACGCCCTCGCGCCGTCTTACTCGAACCGTGCCCACGCCCACGCCGTCCTCGAGGTGCTCGACGCCCTCGGCATCCAGCGCGCGCACTTCGTGGGGTGGTCGAACGGCGGGGGTGTCGCGCTCCACGCGGCCGACATCGCCCCCGACCGCGTCGCCTCCATCGCCCTTGTCGCCGCCACAGGCGTGCAGGAGACCGAGGGCACCGGCAGTTACTTCTTCGAGCGGGTCAAGTACGCCGTGGGGTTCGTCGCCGTGGTCGTGGCGCCGGAACTGGTCCCGCACTTCGGAGCGCTCGCCGACCGCGGCATGCGCCACGCCTTCATCCGATCGTTCTGGGACACCGACCAGCGGCTCGTTGAGCCTGTCATGGAGCGGCTCACCGTGCCCGCCCTCGTGCTGCACGGGCGCGATGACTTTCTTGTGCCCGCGTGGGGCGCGGTCGAGCACCACGAGCGCATGAGCACGAGCCGCCTCGTCCTCATCGACGCTTCGCACTTCCTGCCCTTCCTCCAGGCCGAGGAGACCGCGACGCACCTGCTCCCGTTCCTCGCCCGCCACGACGCCCCGGGCGTGCCGCCGCTCACGTACGCCGCCGATCTGGCGCCCGATCCCCGCGTCGGCGCGGTCGGCAAGGCCGCCGAACTCCTTGACGCCGTCCGGCTGCTCCCCTGGTGGGCCGTTGGCGGCGTGATCGTGCTGCTGGCCCGCCTCCGACCGGAGCACACGGCCGCGCTCGCCGCGCTCCTCGTCGCCACGCTCCGTCTGGACTTCGGCCTCGCCGCCGCCGCCCTCGCCGCGGGCCTCTGCCTTCGCTCGCTGTGCATCTCCGTTCCCGCCGCACGATCGGGCGCCGCGAGCCCCGCCGACACGGACTGGGCCCGCCGATTCGCCGGCGCGTCGGCCGCACACCCCGGCGATCCGCCCCCCCTGCGCTCGCTCTGGCACACATTCACCGCCGTTCTCGTCGCGTGCTTCCAGCCCTGGCAGCGCGACGAGGCGTCGCGCTCGCTCGGCTCAGTCCGCGCGATCGGCCCTGCCTCGCTGCTGGGCCTCGGGGCAGGCTCGCTGCTCTGGGCCACGCTCGTCCTCGTCGCCGCCACCGTCGTCGCGCAGGCCGTCCTCGAACCACTCGAAGACTCGCTCGGCCTTGGGGGCGTCGCGATCGCGTGCGTCGGCACCGTTCTGGCGGCTCGCGCCGCGACCCACGCCGCCACATGGTCGGGGCGTCGGCGATTGCTCGCCGCCCTCGACCGCCTGCCCCGCCACGAGTACTGGCCGCCGTTCGTCTTCTACCTTCCGCTCCTGCCGTGGATCGCCTGGCTTTCCCTCCGCCACCGCGGCCTGATGACCTGGACCTGCTGCAACCCGGCCATCCCCTTCGGCGGCGGCATCGTCGGCGAGAGCAAGAGCGACATCCTTCGGGCGCTCGCGCACGCAGGGCCGGCCGTCATGCCCTCCGCCCTGATCCAGCCCGGACCTGTCGATCAGCGCCTCGAATCGCTCCGGTCCGCCATGCGAGGCCAGGGCGGCGTCGGCCCCTACCCCATCGTCCTCAAGCCCGACACCGGCCAGCGCGGCTACGGCGTCCGCGTCATCCGTTCCGACGGCGACGCCCTGCGGTACTTCGACGCCATGCCACGGGCCGTCGTCGCCCAGGTCTTTCACCCCGGACCCCACGAATGCGGCATCACCTGGGTCCGCGACCCCGACGCCCCGCCCGGCCGCATCGGCCGCATCTATGCCGTCACCCGCAAGGAGTTCCCATCCGTCGTGGGCGACGGCCGGCGCACGCTCGAGGAACTCGTCTACCGCGACCGCCGATACCGCAGGCAGGCCGGAGTCTTCCTGGCCCGGTTCGCCGGATCGCGAGCCTGGGTGCCTCCCGCGGGCCAGGCCGTTCGTCTCGCGCAGTCCGGCAACCACGCTCAGGGCACGCTCTTCCGCGACGGGGCGGACCTCATCACGGCGGCGCTCGAAGCCCGCATCGACTCCGTCATCGCGGCCTACGCCTCACCCGTCGGCACGCCGACCGACCCCGGCATCGACTACGCGCGCCTCGACATCCGGTACGAGTCCGACGACCTGCTCCGCGAGGGCCGCGGCGTGGGCATCGTCGAACTCAACGGCACCACCGGCGAGCCGACCAACCTCTACGACCCGGGCCGATCCGTGGTCTGGGCGTACTCGGTGCTCTTCGGCCAGTGGTCGCGCCTGTACCGGCTCGGGATGTCGCGTCGCGCGGTGGGAATCAGGCCGATCGGGCTTCGTTCGCTCATGGCCGCGTGGTGGGGGTTCGCCCGGGGTAGACCCCCCCTCGGGGTGGCGGACTAGCGACCCGAGCCTCCGGTTGTGTTCCCGCTGGCTTGCTGAACCCGATCTGAGTATGATGCGAACAGGGGGTACGGAGGGCCGGTTCTGGCCTTCCTGCGTCGTGTACGTTCCGATCCCACAGGGCGAGGCCGCACTCGGCCGTCACAGGCCCCGGACAGGCAGATACAGAGGAGACGCCCCATGGCACACCAGGCACGCCGCGGATTCACGCTGATCGAACTGCTGGTCGTGATCGCGATCATCGCCCTGCTGATCGGCATCCTGCTGCCCGCGCTGGGCGAGGCCCGACGCGCCGCCAGGAACGTCATCAGCCAGTCCAACCTCAGCCAGTTGGTAAAGATCGGCCTGCTCTACAACGGTGAGCACAAGAACTCGATGCTCAATCCGTTCTGTGCTCCGGGCGAGCGGGGACCGCTCCCGACGATCAACGACGGCAACAACGCCTGGAACGGCGTTATGAAGCCCGTCTCGCAGTACCTCTTCAAGTTCAATGACACGACCGGCGGCGGGCAGTGGAACAGCGAGATGTACGCATTCCACTGGTACTCCCTCACCGCCTCATGGCTCAGCGAAGGCGACTACGCGTCCGATGTGCAGTTTTCGCCCTCCGATCCCAAGCCGAAGCAGCGATTCCTCGACGAAATTCTCGGCGGCGGGAGCCACGAGAACTGGATCTGGGACACCTCGTACTGCTACTCGCCCACCATGTGGTTCGCGGCAAACCGCTACAAGGTCCGCCCGCGCCCGAGCGCGTCCGGCACCGCCGCGGCCGCGATGGTCCGAAGAAATACCGTCGACGACATCACATTCCCTGAACTCAAGGTCATGATGTGGGAGCGGTTCGACACCTCCCAGAAGCGCCGCAACCAGATCGCCTACTCCACGCCGGACGCCTCCAGCGGCGCGCCCGCCGGCAGCGCGAACTTCTTCCCCAACTGGAACAACCCGGGCGCCGATCCCAACATCGGCCTCGTCGACGGGAGCGTGATCAAATATGACCTCCAACAGGTTTACACCGCGCTCCAGGATCAGAACCAGCAGCGGACGAAGGACGCGCTCACGCCCACGGATATCTGGAATCCGCTGGCAGGCATCCTCAACAAGTACGCCATGGCCAAGGACAATCTGGAAAACGGCTCTTCAACCGATCCGGGCGTCTACCCCGCGTTCTTCTGGGCCACCAAGGACGGCGTACAGGGGCGCGACATCATCCGCTGACACGCATCTCGGACCGCTCGCATCGCACGGGCGCGTCGGAACTCCCGGCGCGCCCGTTCTTCTCGGCTCGCACTCGACGGGGTTCCCCACATGGACGACAAACGCAAGAAGATGATCCTCGGCATCGCCGCGGGCGTCATCGCGCTCCTGGCCATCATCCTCATTGCCAGATCGCTCCTCGGCGGCGGCTCTGCCCCCGAGAGTGAGGAGTTCGATCGCATCCAGCGCGAAGGCGGCCAAGCCCCGCCCCCGCCGTCCCCCGAAATCGTGGACGATTCCGATGCCGGCTCGGGCAGACGTCCCGCCAATAACCCGGACGGCGGCTGATACGGCCACGGCGGGACGGCACTGAGACTCGATCCACCGAGTTCGGCTTTGCGAACTCGGTGCCGCGGGCGCGAACGGCGGCACGTGAAGCACCGACTTCGACTCAGAGCAGTCGAAGTCGGTGGCACGGCGCTACGCCCGCACATCCGCCAGGAGCGTCGTGACCGCCTCGATCCCCCGCGCGACGCACTCGCGGTGTGCGTCGGCCAGCGCCAGGGCGATCGCCCGGCGGCCTCGCTCGACCGCCTGCGCTCGCTTCGCGCTCCCGGGCGGGGCGTCCGGACGGTTGTCGAGTTCGCACAGGTTGTCGTACTGGTCGGCGAGTTTCACCAGCCTCGCCTGCCACGGCCCGGCCGCCAGGCGCGCGTCGTACTCCGGCTCGCGCAGGTCCTCGCGGAGGATCATGTTCTTGGTGAGGGCGGCGACGGCGTCGGCGACCTCCGGCCCGAAGGCTTCGAGCAGGTCGTCGTAGTCCGTGCCCGTGTCCTCGATCGTGTCGTGCAGGAGCGCGGCGCAGAGGGCGACATCATCATCGCACCCGAAGACGACGGCGACCGTCAGCGCCACGCGCGCCGGGTGCGCAAAGTACGGCGTGCGCTTGTCCTTGCGCAGGTCGTGGCGGTGCGCACGCGCCGCGAACGAAGCGGCCTGCTGCCAGCGCGTCGGGTCGATGGGCATGGGCGTTCTCCCCCGAAGCCTACCCGGCGTGGTGCAGGCTCGTGCGCGAGGGGTTGCCGCCGTGCTCGTCGAAGAGGAGCAGCACGTTCTCCGCGCCGGGCTTGAGCCACGGCCCGGGCAGCAGGTACCGGGTCTGCGGCGGGACGCCCTTGCCCGTGGCCGTCGCGACCCAATAGCGCGAGACATTGCGACCGTTGAGGAAGATCTGCCCCTTGGTCATGCCGGTCAGGTCGAGCAGGAGCGGGCGGTCGTCAGAGGCCTTGAAGGAGGCACGCCACCAGACCGGCCCGCGCCGCCCGCCGGCCTTGTGCTGGTCGGAGAACGCGTGCGACGGCGGCGGCTCCCAGGCGGCGAAGGCCCACTCGGCCTTCTCCGAGATGCACCTCGAACCCTCGACGATCTGCACCGACGGAGCGAGCGCGTTCAGCATCGCCTCCGCGCCCTCGTGCCCGATGGAATCGGCGGCGAGCGCGATCTGGAGCGTGTTGTTGCCCCGGCTGAGCATGTCGGAGGTGAGGACGATACGGTCTGGTCCGGGCCTGTCGAGATAGTGGATGGGCTTGCCGTTGAGCATCACGAGGCCGCGACCGACGAACGCGCCGACGGTGACGATGATGGGCGTCTTGCGGCGGTGGGCGAAGGTCCATGTGGCGCGCATGGGGTGGGTGACGTCGCCCTTGCGCGTCTCCCACAGCGGCGTGCGGAAGGCCATCAACTCGACGGGCGACTCCTCGCTCAGTTTCATGCGCCCCGAGCGGAAGTTGGTCGTCTCCCAGACGTGCCCGTAGAGGCCCTTCGGCTCGCCGAGGTGCGACCCGCCCGTGAGCCGGCCGAGGTTGTCCGCCAGCGCGACGAGGACGTGCTCGGACTTTCGGAGTTGGAGGACGGGGTCGAGGTCCGCGCCCGGCCCGACCCCGATGATCCCCTGCGACTCGCCGTCGAGGAAGAGGTGCAGGCGGTCCGATGCGTGCGGGAAGGCGACCTTCACCCGCTTGGCCTTGGAGGAGCGGAAGGTGAGCCGGTACCACCCGTACCCGTGCGGCGCGCCGAGCCTCGTCAGGTCGTCCGGGCCGGCAATGACGGCGTACCGCTGGCTCGTGCCGGCGGCGAAGTCGTCCGCCGGCGCGGCCTCCCACGCGCCGAATGAGGGAGCCGAGTTGCGCGTCCCGCCCGGCGCAGGCCCGATCTTGATCCGTTCGGTCCGGCCCTCACCGTCGATGCGCGTCATGTGGCGAGCGCCGGGCGCGGGCAACGGCTGGCCCGCCGCGTCCGTGCCGCACGCGCCGTGGATGATCGCGTCGTCGAGCACGAGCGTTCGATCGGCCTGCTCCTCGCTGAGCACGATCAGGACGACGCCCTCGTGCTCGACGACGAGCGGCTCGGCGGACTTGCCGCGCGGGACCTCCACCTCCAGCGGCGAGCCGTTCACCGATACCACGCCGCGCGACCCCTCCGGCCCGAAGCAGACCAACGCGCGGCCGAACGACGTGAGCGCGTTCAGCGCGCAGTAGTCGATCTCCGAACGCCCGCCCACGCGCGTTCCCAGCAGGCACCACGCGACGCCCTGCGACGAGAGCGGCGCCGCGACCGGCAGGCCGTCCGGCAGCACGAGGTGCGCGTAGCGAGGCGTGCGCGAGCGCGACGGGGGTTCGTCAAAGACGAACGCGACGCCGCCCTGCGCCCCCTGCACGTGCGCGAGGCTCATGCCGAGTCCCTGGCCCGGGATGGCCGCCGGGTCGAGGAGGACCGATCGCGGGTCCGGATCGAGGTTCGCGAAGACCCGCGCGAATCGGGACGCGAAGGTGCAGAGGCGTCGCAGGGCGCGCCCCGAGTCGGTCAACTCGCCGCCCTCCGAGAGGGGAGCGTCCGGATGGTGCGAAGCCGTGACGAAGGCGTCGTGCGCGGTGTGCAGCCTGCCGCCGGAGAACCCGAAGTTCGTCCCGCCCGCGAAGGGATTGAGGACGAACTGCCCGCCGGCGGCCAGCACCTGCGCGGCGGCGCGCACGAGGGCGGCGGTCGAAGGGAGGTCGGGAGCGGGCACGCCCCACGACGCCGCCTGCCCGATCCGCAGGTCGATGACGATGCGGGGGTTGCGGGGCCTGACCACGCCGAGCTGGCGAACCGCGGCGAACATGTCCTCGCTGCCGGACCAGCACTCGATCTCTCCCTCGACGGACTGCCAGAGGTTGTTGGCGTTGACGACTGGAACGCTGAAGCCGGCCTCCCGGTAATACCTCAGCAACTCGCCGAGGTAGGCGTGTGCGAGGTCGTCATGCCCGCAGGTCCACGCGTGCTCGTTCTGGATCATCAGCAATGGGCCGCCGCGCCCGCTGCTGGTGACCTGCAGGTCCGCCACCTGCTTGGCCAGGGCGGTGATGTAGCGCGAACAGGCCTCGAGGAACGGGCCGTTCTGGGTCCGCAGGCGAAGCCCCGGCAGCGACGTGAGCCACGGCGGCAGCCCGCCGAGGTCGAACCCGGAACCGACGTACGGGCCGGGCCGCAGGATGCAGTGCATGCCCGCCTCACCGACCATCTTCACGAAGGAGCGCAGGTCGTTCTCACCGGCGAAGTCGAACTGACCCGGGCGTGGTTCGTGCCTCGCCCAGACGACCGGGGTCTCGATGGTGTTCAGCCCGGCGTGGCGCGCGGCCCGGATGCGTTCCGCCCAGGTTTCCCTTGGGAGGCGCGCGTAATGGATGGAACCGCCGACGATCCAGAGTCGTCGTCCGTCGAGCAGGAGGCTCCTGCCGTCAAAGGTGACCGATGGCATTGGCTCTCCGTCGAAGGGGCGGCGGCCGGGGGCTACGCTGTGGCCCCGGTCTCGGATGGCTGCCGCGGCCGCCCCACGAGTCCGTGCGGGAGAGGATGAGAATAGGTGCCCACCGCTCGATCGGCCACAATGTTCGGCTATTGTACGGAGATCACAATGCTGTTTTTCACGCCTTCGCCCCCCCCGTCCGATCTGAGCGGCCGAGATGCGTAGCCCGGCCGCCTTCCATAGCCCGCTCGTGCGCTCTCGTACCCGTTCGTGGGTTGGGGGGGGCTGTGTGTGCGCTCTCCTGCTGGCGGCCGGATGTGGGGGGGGAATGGCGAAGATCGACCGCCAACTCGCCCGTGTGGTCCAGGAGCGTTCGCGGGCGATGGCGGCCGCCTCGCCCGGGGTCCGCCCGCCGGGCGACGCCACCCCTGATCGCGGCCGCACCAGCAAGTCGCCCGCGACGACGAACCCCGGCGCCGGCGAGTTGTCGTACGTGCCGGGTGAGGAGGCGGAGTCCGCGGATGAGGAACTGCGGCGTGTGAACGACCGCCTGCGCCGGTTTCACGAGCAGGCGGCGGGCGGTGGGGGGGGCGAGTACATCCTGCTGACGCTTGACCGCGCCTTCGAGGTGGCCCAACTCGAGGGGCGCGAGTACCGCGATGCGGAAGAGGACTACCTGGTCGCGGCGATCCGCCTGCTGATCGAGCGTCACCGCTGGGGGCCGCGGCTGTTCAACGACTCGAGCGTCGTGTTGTCGGGCGAGGGGGACGATGGGCGTTTCGACAACGCCCTGCGGGTCGTGAACACGCTCCGCGCCAACCAGCGGCTTCCTTACGGCGGCCAGGCGGAGGCCCGCTGGGTCTGGCGAGCGACGGAGGACTTGCGATCGAGCGTGTCGGGGCAGTACCGGCAGTCGTCGGAACTGGTGTTCGACGCGAACATGCCGCTGCTGCGCGGCGCGGGGACGGTCGCTCAGGAGAGCCTGATCCAGTCCGAGCGGGACCTCGTGTACGCGGCGCGCGACTTCGAGCACTTCCGCCGCAGTTACTTCGTGAGCGTTGCGGACGAGTATTTCCGGTTGCTCCAGTCCGCGGCCCGGATCAACAACCAGGTCTCGCAGTTGCAGAGCCTGCGCCTGTTCGAGGAGCAGCAGCGGGCGAAGTTCCAGGCCGGTCGCATCAGCCAGTTCGACCTGAACAACGCGACCAACCGCGTGCTGCAAGCGGTCTCGACGCTGGCGAGCCTTCGAGAGCAGTTCACGCTCCAACTCGACCGCTACAAGGTGCGTCTGGGCATCCCCGTCGAGAAGTCCGTGCGGCTCTCGGGCGTCAGTTTCGGGCTGACCGCTCCGGTTGTGGATCTCGACGAAGCGACGCGGGCCGCGCTCGCGTACCGTCTGGACCTCCAGAACCGCCGCGACCGCCTGTTCGACTCGCAACGGAGCGTGGACGTCGCCCGCAACAACCTGCTTCCTGACCTAGGTGTCGGAGCGCAGGTCGGAATTCCCACCGACCCCGACGCGCGCGAGGGCGGCGTGGCCTTCGACCCGGACGAGGCCCGCTACGAAGCGAGCATGACGCTCTCGCTCCCGCTCGACCGCCAGATCGAGCGCCTCCAGTTGCGGCAGTCCCTGCTGAACCGCGACCGGCAGCAGCGGGCGTACGAGCGGTTCAGCGACGACGTCGTCGTGGACGTTCGGCGTCGTGTCCGCGAGATCGACCTCGCCCGGTTCCGGCTGGACCTCGCGGAGCGGCAGGTCGAGATCAACGAGCGCAGACTCGAAGAGCAGCGCATCCGGGCCGACCTCGTGGACACGCGCACGCAACTCGACGCCCTGACCGACCTGCTCAACTCGCAGAACGACCGCGACCAGGCGCTGACCGATCTGCGCATCGCCGTCCTGAACTATCTTCTCGCGTCGGGACAACTCCGCGTGCGTCCGGACGGCTCGCTCGAGCCGCTGCCCGGCATGGACGTTCACGTCGAGCACACCCCGCTGAACTACGCCCGCCTGCTGGGCGAGGACGACGAGAAACTGCCCGTGGTGGTGCCACCGGACGAGATCGAGTCGCCGCCCGCGGAGCCGGAGGAGCCGTGATCGCACCCGCGTCGGAGCGCGGCGTCGGCCTTCATTCGGCGGCTTCGCGCACCTGCCCCACGGCGTCGGCGACGAAGACGTCGTGGCGCTCCCATCGTCCGCCAGCGTGGAGGTAACTGGAAACGCCCCCGCCGACGCGCACGAACCCGAGCCTCGCGGCCATGCGCAGGCTCGCCTCGTTCTCCGGCTGGATTCCCGCGAACACGCGGTGCAGCCCCAAGCCGCGGGGCAGGTCCATGAAGGCGTAGTCGAGCATCGCTCGCACGCCCTCGCTCGCCAACCCCAGTCGCACGCAGTCGACCGCGACCCACCAGTTGGCGTCCGCCTCCAGGCACAGCCCGCGCCGGATGGCGTTGAGGTTGAACGCGCCGGCGATGCGGCCGTCGTCGAGCAGGCCGACGCGCCGCCAGCCCGTGCCGTTGCGGTCGCCCGTCTCGGTCAGGTCGAGTTGGCGGAGGAAGAGGTCGTCGTCCGATTCGCCTGGCCGGTGCAACGGGCTGAAGCGGTCGAGGTGCTCGCGGCTCGCGCGAACGACGCGGAGGTACTCGTCGCGGTCGATCTCGCGCAGCGGTCGCAGCGTGAGCCGTGCCGTCCGAAGAAGGGAGCGGCTCTCAACGAGGACAGGCCGCGCGGGCGCGAGGTCCGCGATCGCCTCGCGCGCCGAAACAGGCGTGGGCGCCGTGGTGCGCCGTCTCACAGCCGCACCTCCGGCCTGTCGGGGTGCGGCCAGTCCACGTGGTACGACTCGCCGCGCGGGCGGTCGATCCGTTCGTACCCGTGCGCGCCGAAGAAGTCCCGCTGCGCCTGCACCAGCGCGGCCGGCAGACGCTCCGCTCGCAACGCGTCGTACCACGCCAGCGCGCTCGAGAACGCGGGCGCCGGCACGCCCGAGATCGCGGCGGCCGCGACGACCTCCCGCCACGGCGCCTGCCGCTCGGCCGAAGCCTCGGCGAACGGACTGGCCAGCAGCACGTTCGGCAGGCCCGGCTCGTCGGCGAAGGCGGCCGCCAACTCGTGCAGCAGGCGTGCGCGGATGATGCACCCCCCCCGCCAGATGCGCGCGATGGAGGCGAAGTCAAGGCCCCAGTTCCACCGCTCGGAGGCCGCCGCGAGGATCGCGAATCCCTGCGCATACGCGCACAGTTTCGAGCAGTAGAGCGCGTCGCCAACCGCGTCGATGAACCGCTCCCGTTCGGGGCGTGGCGGCGCGGCAGGCCCACGCAGCCGTTCGCGTGCCGTGGCGCGGGCCTTCGAGTCCGCGCTTACCGTGCGGGCGAAGACCGCCTCGGCAACGGTGGGGGCGTGGACGCCGAGGTCCAACGCGGCCTGGCTCGTCCACTGCCCCGTGCCCTTCTGGCCGGCGGCGTCCAGCACCACGTCGACGAACGGGCGGCCGGTCGCGTGGTCACGGTGAGCGAGCACTTCGGCCGTGATCTCGACGAGGTACGAGTCCAGCACGCCGCGGTTCCAGTGCGCGAACACGTCCGCGATCTCGCCCGGTTCGAGTCCCGCCGCACGCCGGAGCAGGTCGTACGCCTCCGCGATCAACTGCATGTCGGCGTACTCGATGCCGTTGTGGACCATCTTGACGAAGTGTCCCGATGCCCCCGGCCCGACCCGCGCCGCGCAGGACTCGGCGTTCGGCGCGTCCACGGGTCGCCCGGGCGATCCGCCCTCGACCGGCCTGCCCGTGCGCGCGTCCACCTTGGCCGCGATCGACGTCCAGATCGGTTCGATCGCTCGCCAGGCGTCGGCGTCACAGCCGGCCATCAGGCTCGGGCCGAACCTCGCCCCGATCTCTCCGCCCGACACGCCGGACCCGACGAAGCGGATGCCGCGTTCCCGCAGCGCATCCCCACGCCGCGCGGTGTCATTCCAGTGGGCGTTCCCGCCATCGATCAGGACGTCGCCACGGTCGAGCAACGGCGCGATCGTCTCGATGACGGCGTCGGTCGCGCCGCCGGCCTTGACCATCAGCAGCACGACCCTCGGCCTGCGCAGCGACGCGACGAGCGCCGCCACCTCGAACGCGGGGATCAGAAGCCCCGGACCGCGCCCCCGCCAACCCCCGCCGAAAGAGCCGGGCGGAGCGTCGGTCAACAGTTGCCGCAGCGGGTCGGGGGACCGGTTGTGGACGGCGACCCGGAACCCGTGGTCGGCCATATTCAGGGCCAGATTCCGCCCCATCACCGCGAGACCGACCACTCCCACGTCCGCCTCGCCCAAGATCGGGTGCTCGCCTGCGGACATGCCGCCCTTTCCGCGGGGCCAAGCCCGCCGACCGCTACAGTGCCACGCTATGCAGGACGGCCATGCCCTGCTCTTCCTCGCGCTCCGACTCGGCCTGCTTATCGGCGTCCCGGCCGCGTTCTCGTTGCTTCTTCGGTTGCTGGGAGCGGGGCGCGGCGGGGCGGCTCGATCGATCGGGATGGGCCTGATCTCCGGCGTCCTTGTCGGGCCGGGCATCGCCGGGAAACTCGCCCCGGAACTCGCGGCTCGGCTCTTCACGCCCGGCGAGCCGGTCACGCACGCCCTGATCGGAATGCTCTCCGTTGCGCTGTTTGTCGGCGCGTGGGGCGGGCGTCGGGAGCGCCGCGCGGCACCCGGCGGTGGGGCTCCCGCCCTGCTCACGGCGTTCGGCACGGCCGCTCTGTCGCTCGCCATGGTGGCGCTGCCCGTCGCGATCGCCGCGGCGTGGCTCTTCGATCTCGATCGCGCCCCCGCGCTGGCGATGGGTGCGGCGTTCGGGTCGGGATCGGCCTTCGCGCGCGTGACCCTGCGCCGGGTTCGGCGCGTCGGACGGACGCGCGACGCGAGGCTCTTCGTCGGATGCGGCCTGCTGCTCTCGCTCGGCGTGATCGCGGCGCTCGCGCCGCCGGATCGTGTCGGTTTTCTGCTGGCGCCGTCGGGGGCGTTCGCTCTGGGGACCATCGCGGGGCGTCTGGCGCCGCTGCACACCCGATGGCGAGCGCGACTGCGTGGATCGCTGCTGCTGCTGATGGCGGCGTGTTCGGCCCACCTGGCGTCATTGGTCGAACCGACCGCGCTCGCGTCCGGGTGGCAACCCATCGGGTTTGTCGTCCTCGTTTTACTGGTGAGCGACGATCTGGCCGCGATCGGAGCGGGCCTGGGGTGGCTCACCTTCGGACGAGCGAGCATGGGGTCGGGGTGCGCTCGCCGGTTCGTCGAATCGCAGGGGCTTGGATCGTCGCTCACGATGGTGGCGTTCGGCCTCGCCCTGTGGTCGCTGGGGATCCTGGACCCCGCTTCCCACGCCGGGGCCGCCGTGACGGTCGCGGTGCTGCTGCGGGCCTTGGCCGGGGAGGCCGTTCTGGGGGTCTACAGGGCGGTTCTTGACGCGGCGTCGAGCGAATGACCGACGAATCGGGGGCGGGGACTTGCGGCGGGGCGGGAAATCCGCCACAATGGCGGTGTTCCGAACAGAAGGGGGCCGACATGAACAGGCGGAATGCCTTTACGCTGATCGAGTTGCTGGTGGTGATCGCGATCATCGCGCTGCTGATCGGCATCCTGCTGCCCGCCCTCGGACAGGCTCGGAAGGCGGCTCGCGGCGCGCTGTGCGGCTCGAACATGAAGCAGTTCGGGGTCGCCTGCGCGACGTACAGCGTGGACTTCCAGAACCGGATCGGTACGTATTCGTGGACGCGCACCAACTGCCCGAGCGAATGGGCGGACCTCAGGACAGCGGGGAACGACGTGCAGGCCGCCATGAACCAGGCGGTCGACATCCTTCGCCGACGAGCCCACCGAGAAGACATCCCGAAGTTGACCGATCGGCTCCCGCACCGACGCTTCACGCACCTGGTGATCATGGACTACATGTCGTCGCAGATGCCCGAGCGCGTCGCGGCGTGCCCGGACGACAAGGGGCTGCTGGCATGGCAGGACGATCCGTTCAACGAGTCCACGTTCCCGCCCGGTTCCGAGGCGTTCCGCAAGATGTGGCCGTACAGCTCATCCTACCAGTGGGTGCCCGCGTCGTGGTCGTGGGACTCGAACGCGAAGGGCAAGGAGACGGTGAGCCAGTACGGCATGGACCACAACCTGTTCTACGTCGGGAACGCGGAGTTGGGGCGGCGTTACCTGCACGAGGTCTCCTTCCCGGCGTCGAAGGTGCACGTGATCGAGTTCCACGACCGGCACCACGGCAAGCGGGACCTGTACCACGCGTACGAGGACGCGAAGGCCAACCTGCTGTTCTTCGACTCATCGGTTCGCTCGCTGACCACCGCGGACACCAACCGAGGTTTCAACCCGATGGCGCCGAAGTCCAAGCATCCGACGTCGTACTACTACAACCCGAAGATCCTGGGCTTCGAGCCTCCCGCCAAGGGCAACGGCGCCCTCGGCGACTGGGTGATCGGGCACTACCGCTGGACGCGGGGCGGCCTCGCGGGACTGGACTATGGCGGCGAGGAAGTGAACACCGGGCAGATGCAGTGAGCCGGAGCGGTTCGGTCAGCGCCCCGCGGGCGTTCCCGCCCCTGTGACGACGGGCATCGGTGCGAGCCGGTCAGAGGCGGCGGCGGCATAGTCCTGGAGGGCCGCGGCGTCCCAGTCGCCGGCTCGCATCGCCTCGATGGCGCGAACCGCCGCCGAGGCCGCGGTGGCGGTCGTGATCATCGGCAGGCTCAGACGAACCGCGTTGGCGCGGATTTTCCCCTCATCGCTTCCCCACCCCGTCTTGGTCGGGGTGTTGATGACGAGTCTGATCCGGCCGTCCGTCATCAGGTCCAGCACGTTGGGTCGCGCGCCGGCCTGAATCTTCTGGAGGACGGTCGGCTTCATGCCGTGGCGGCGGAGGGCTTCGCCGGTCCCCGGCGTGGTGAAGACCGTGAACCCCATGGCGAGCAGGGAGCGGGCCACGTCGACGATGCGAGCGCGGTCTTCCTCACGCACCGAGACGAAGACCCCCCCCTCGCGCGGCAGGTTGACGCCGGCGGCGTGGAGGGCCTTGAGGTAGGCGACGGGCATGGAGATGTCGATGCCCATGACCTCGCCCGTCGAGCGCATCTCGGGGCCGAGCACGAAGTCCACGCCGGGGAACTTCTGGAAGGGGAAGACGGGAGCCTTGACGGCGAAGGTGCCCGTGTCGGGGAGTTCCCGGGCGCCCTGCTCGGCGAGGGTGACGCCCATCATGGCTCGCGCCGCGATCGACGCCCAGGGGGCGTGTTTGGCCTTGCCCACATAGGGGACCGTGCGGCTGGCGCGGGGGTTCACTTCCAGGATGAACACTTCGTCATCCCTCACCGCCATCTGGACGTTCATCAGCCCGCAGACGCGCAGGGCGCGGGCCAGATCGCGGCTGATCTGGCGGATGCGCTCCGTCAACCGTCGCGGCAGCGACCACGGCGGAACCGTGCAGGACGAGTCGCCCGAGTGGACGCCCGCGTGCTCGATGTGCTCCATGACGCCACAGACGATGGCTCGACGACCTCCGTGCCGGTCGTCAGGCTCGCCGGCCGGGTCGAAGTCGGCGACGACGTCCACGTCGACTTCGACTGCGCCGTCGAGGAACTTGTCGATGAGGATGGGCGCATCGTCGAGGCCGCTGAGGTCGAGTGCGTTGGTGACGTAGTGGCGGAGGGCCTTCTCGTCGGGGCAGATCTCCATGCCGCGCCCGCCGAGGACGTAACTGGGGCGCACCAGGACGGGGTAGCCAATCCGCCCCGCGATCTCGACCGCCTGGTTGAGCGAGCGGGCGACGCCCGATGCCGGGCGCTGCAGGCGGAGAGACTCGAGGAGCTTGTCGAACCGGTCGCGGTCCTCGGCGAGGTCGATCGAGTCGAGGCTTGTGCCGAGGATCGGGACGCCCGCGGTGACGAGGCCGTGCGCGAGATTGAGCGGCGTCTGCCCGCCGAACTGGACGACCGTGCCCCGCACGAGGCCGTCGGCGTTGAGACGCTCGACGACGTTGAGCACGTCCTCCAGCGTGAGCGGCTCGAAGAAGAGCAGGTCGCTCGTGTCGTAGTCGGTGGAAACGGTCTCGGGGTTGCAGTTGATCATCACGGACTCGAAGCCGAGGTCGCGTGCGGCGAAGGCGGCGTGGACGCAGCAGTAGTCGAACTCGATCCCCTGCCCGATGCGGTTCGGCCCGCCGCCGAGAATGATGACCTTGGGCTTCGAGGACACCGCGACCTCATCGTCCGCCGCCCCGTGCCCCGACGCCTCGGCCCCTTGATCCCTTGGCGCCTCGATCCCTGCCTCGTAGGTGCTGTAGTAGTACGGCGTGACGGCCTCGAACTCCGCGGCGCAGGTGTCGACGAGCCGGAAGGCGGGCCGCACGCCCAGCGCGAGCCGCCGCTCGCGGACTTTCAGGATCGTCTCGCTGCTGATGCGGCGGAGGTAGAGGTTCGCCAGTTGTGCGTCCGAGTACCCGAGCCGCTTGGCCTGCCGGAGCGTCTCGCGGGGAACGTCGTCGAGCGTGGCATACGAGCAGAGTTCGTCCTCGAACTCGACGAGTTGCGCCATCTGATCGATGAAGAACGGGTCGATCTTCGTCAGCTCCGACACGCGGTCCACGCTCCAGCCCATCTTGAGGGCGTAGCGGATGAAGTACGGGCGCCCCTGGCAGGGGACCGTCAGTTTGCGGACCAGTTTGTCGATGGGGATGGGCCACTCGATGGGCTGGCCGTCGGCGGTGCGCAGGCCGGTCGCGCTGGCGGAGCCTGTGCCGGGCTTCGCGCCTGGGGAGAAGTCGAGGACGAGTTGCTGCTCCTCGACGGCGCGCATGGCGGTGAGCCACTTGTCGTTGCGGTCGAGGCCGAAGCCGAATCGCTTGACGTCGAGGGAGCGGATGGCCTTCTGGAAACTCTCCTTGAACGTGCGGCCGATGGCCATGACCTCGCCGACCGACTTCATCTGCGTGGTGAGGGTCTCGTCGGCCTCGGGGAACTTCTCGAAGGTCCAGCGGGGAATCTTGGTGACGACGTAGTCGATAGCCGGCTCGAAACACGCGCTGGTCGTCCCCGTCACGTCGTTGCGGAGTTCGTCAAGGGTGTAGCCGATGGCGAGTTTGGCGGCGATCTTGGCGATGGGGAAGCCGGTCGCCTTGCTGGCGAGGGCGGAGGACCGGCTGACGCGGGGGTTCATCTCGACGACGACCATCTGGAAGCGGCCGTCGTCGGGCCTGGGGTTGACGGCGAACTGGACGTTCGACCCGCCGGTCTCGACGCCCACCGCCCGCATGACGGCGATGGCGGCGTCGCGCATCGCCTGGTACTCCTTGTCGGTGAGCGTCAGGGCCGGGGCGACGGTGATCGAGTCGCCCGTGTGCACGCCCATCGGGTCGATGTTCTCGATCGAGCAGACGATGATGCAGTTGTCGCGCCGGTCTCGCACGACCTCGAGTTCGTACTCCTTCCACCCGATCAGCGAGCGGTCCACCTGGACCTGGCCGATCATGCTCGCCGAGAGGCCGCGGCGGACGAGGGTCTCGAACTCCTCGCGGTTGTAGGCGATGCCCCCGCCCCAGCCGCCGAGGGTGAACGCGGGGCGGACGATCGCCGGGAGTCCGAGTTCGTCGAGCGCGGCCAGGGCCTCGTCGAGCGTGTTCACGGCCTTCGATGGCGGTGTCGCCAGCCCGACCGAGTCGCAGACGCGCTTGAACGCCTCCCGGTCCTCGGCGCGGTGGATGACCTCGCGGCTCGCCCCGATCATCTCAATCTCGAACTCGCCGAGCGTGCCGCTGTCCCAGAGGGCGCAGGCGCAGTTGAGGGCGGTCTGCCCGCCGAGGGTGGGGAGGATCGCGTCGATGGGCGTCCCGAGCGAACGCTCCTTCTCGATGATCTTGCGGACGGTCTCGGGCGTGATCGGCTCGACGTAGGTGCGGTCGCTGAAGGCCGGGTCGGTCATGATGGTGGCGGGGTTGGAGTTGACGAGGACGATCCGGTACCCCTCGTCGCGCAGGGCCTTGCACGCCTGCGCCCCCGAGTAGTCGAACTCGCACCCCTGCCCGATGACGATCGGCCCGGAGCCGATGACGAGGATCGTGTGGATGTCGGTGCGTTTGGGCATCGCTCTCCGCCGAGGCTGCGCCGCGACCCCGCCGGCGACTCCGACCGCCGGGCCGAGTGAGTTCAATGGGGTTCGGTCTGCCGCTGCCGAGGAAGGGTAAGCGATCCGGGAGGGCCGGGCAAAGCACCCGCCGCAACGGTCGCGGCTTGCCACGTTCGGGGTTTCGCGTACAGTTGCGCTCGTCCGTCGCCCGGGGCGACGCCCTCGGACGCCCGGGGCCTCGCGTGTCGCGGTTCCTGCCCAAGTCGATCGTCTGTCTGCGCGAGGGCTACACCGCGCGCCTCCTGGCCGGGGATCTCACCGCGGGCCTCACCGTCGGCATCGTCGCGCTGCCGCTGGCGATGGCCTTCGGCATCGCGTCGATCCCGGAGCATGTGGCGGCCGAACTCGCGGCGATTCACCCGTGGCTCACCCCGCCGGCGATGGGCCTGTTCACGGCCGTCATCGCCGGGTGCCTCATCTCCGCGCTCGGCGGCAGCCGCGTGCAGATCGGCGGCCCGACGGGTGCCTTCATCGTGATCGTCTACGGCGTAGCGGACCAGCACGGCTACGCGGGGCTGGCGACGGCGACGCTGATGGCCGGCGTGATCACCGTCATCATGGGCTTCGCCCGGTTCGGGGCGATGATCAAGTTCATCCCCTACCCGGTCGTCACCGGCTTCACGGCTGGGATCGCGGTCATCATCGCCACGTCGCAGGTGAAGGACTTCCTGGGCCTGGCACCGCACGACGCGGAGGGGCTGCCCGTCTCGCTCCCGGCGGCCTTCGTGCCAAAGGTCCAGACGCTCGCGGCGAGCCTCGACACGCTGAACTGGGAGACGCTGATCGTCGGGGCGGCGTCGCTGGCGGTGATCCTGGCCTTCCGGCGGTGGCTGCCGCGCATCCCCGGCCCGATCGTGGCGGTCGTGCTGGCGTCGTTCGCGGTGTGGGCGCTGCGACTCGACGCATCGGCCGGCGGCGCGGTGCAGACGGTCGGATCGCGGTTCGGGGGCATCCCGGGCACGCTGCCGCGCCCGCACCTGCCCGCCTTCAGCCCGGAGTTGATCCGCGAGTTGATCCCGGCGGCGACGACGATCGCGATTTTGGCCGGCATCGAGAGCCTGCTGTCGGCGGTGGTGGCGGACGGGATGACGGGCTACCGGCACAAGTCGGACTGCGAGCTGGTGGCGACGGGCGCGGCGAACGTGGCGTCGGCGTGCTTCTGGGGCCTGCCCGCGACGGGCGCGATCG
Source organism: Planctomycetota bacterium (assembly GCA_014584315.1). GTDB lineage: Bacteria > Planctomycetota > Phycisphaerae > Phycisphaerales > UBA1924 > CAADGN01. The sequence continues at coordinate 125,124 of JACTNA010000006.1, forward strand.
CGCGGACGGTCACGAACATCAAGTCGGGCGGGCGGACGCCGCTGGCGGGGATGGTGCACGCCGCGACGCTGCTCGTCGTGATGCTCGCGGCCGCGCCGCTGGCGAAACTGGTCCCGCTGCCGACGCTCTCGGCAGTGCTGCTGGTGGTGGCGTGGAACATGAGCGAGATCGACCGGTTCCGTTCGCTGCTGACCGCGCCGCGGAGCGACGTGGTCGTGCTGCTGACGACGTTCGGGCTGACGGTCTTCACCGACCTGACGATCGCGGTGGGGGTCGGGATGGTGCTGGCGGCGATGCTCTTCATGAAGCGGATGGCCGACGTGTCGAACGTCTCGGCGATCACGCGCGAACTGTCGGACACCAACGGCGACCGCCCCGCCGACGATCCCGACTCGATCGATAAGCGGACCGTGCCGCCGGGCGTGGAGGTCTACGAGATCAACGGCCCGTTCTTCTTCGGCGTCGCCGATCGGCTGAAGGACACGCTGCAGGGGCTTGAACGACCGCCGAAGGTCTTCATCCTGCGGATGCGGAAGGTCCCGGCGATCGACGCGACGGGCCTGCACGCGCTGGAGGAGTTCCACCACAAGTGCCGGCGGCAGGGAACGACACTGGTGCTCTCGGGCGTGCACGCGCAGCCACTGAACGCGATCGTGCGCGCGGGCCTGGACCGGGTGATCGGCCTGGACAACATGTTCAGCCACATCGATGGTGCGCTGGCCAGAGCGGAAGGCGTGGTCGGGACCGACGCCGGGTCCCCGCAGTCGAACTGACCCGCGATAGAAAGCCGGGGGAGGCACGCTACTTTTTTGCGATTTCAGTGACAGGCGGGCGGCTCGACGCGCCAAGTCCCGAGTGGGATAGGGCATTTCCTCGCACCCCCCCATCCCGGAGGTCATGAATCATGTCACCGCACGCTCGCATCGCTCGGGCCAGCCCCCTCGCCGCCCTCGCCCTCCTCGCCGGGGCCGCGCACGGGCAGGCCACACTGACCTACGCCGAGCACCGCGCCCAGGTCGTGATGGAGGTGAACTCGACGAACAACAACGGGCTACAGACGGACTTCTCCGGCAACGACGTGCTGCTCTACGAGGATCGGTGGCTCTCGCACAACGGCTTCGATGGGAACGCGTGGGCGAAGGACGGCGCGGCCTACAGCCCGTCCAGCCCGGGCATCTTCGGCACCTTCCATCAGGTCGATCTCACGGCCTGCACGTCGGCCGCCGTGTACGCCTCGAACATCGGACCGAACCACTGGGAGCAAGCCGAGGGCTACGCCGAATCCACCATCCACTTCACGGTCTCGACGCCGATGCTCTGGGAGTGGGACTTGGGCTGGGGAGGCGTGTCCGATCCCGGCGGCTCGTTCAGCCAGGTCTGGGCCGAGCAGTCGCTCTACGACGTGACCAGCGGCCTGTACCTCGTCAACGAGTTCCGGCACTCGATCATGGGCGTCGGGGACTGGAGCGAGACGATCCCGTACAGCGGCGTCCTCAACCCGGGGTCCTACATCCTGCACTGGGAGTCGTTCTCGGAGCAGGCGGGAGGGAACACGACGTTCGGCTACTTCCCGTGGTCGCACGGCACCTGCAACGCCTGCATCGAGAGCCAGTTCCGAGTGCGCCCGATCCCCGCGCCGGGAGTCGTCGCGCCGTTCGCGTGGATTGCCCTCATCGCGTCACGACGCCGCCGGGCCTAGACATAGCCTCGGCATACACATTTTCCACAGAGGGACAGAGGTCACAGAGCCTCAAACACGAGCGGTGCTTCTCTGTGCACTCTGTGCCTCTGTGGTGAGACTTCGCTTCCGGCACAGGCCCTAGATGCCGCGGCCGCGGGCGGCTTGGGCAAGCCGCACCTTGAGGCGGGCGCGGGCCTTGTCGGCGCGGACGCGCTGCAACTGGGCCTCGCGGTCGGGGGCGTCGGCGGGAACCGTCCGCGCTTCGGCTTCCGCCAGTTCGGCCTGGGCCTCGGCTTCGGTGAGTGTTTCGGTGGGGATGGCGCGGTCGGCCAGCACCGTCAGCGTGTCGCCCGCCATCTGCACGAACCCGCCGTCCACGAGATAGGAACGGCTTCCACCCGCGGCGGACCCGGACTGCGGGAAGGTGAGGGAAAGCTCGCCCAGCCCGAGCCGGGCCATCAGCGGGGCGCGCCGCGGCAGCACCCCGAACAGGCCGTCCCACGCGGGGACGGAGGCGTAGGTCACGGCCTCATCGACGAGTTTCTGGGTTGGCGTCACGAGGCGGCAGGTGAAGGTGTTCGACACGCGCATCTCCGTTCGATCGTGCTTCCCCGTTCGTCGTCCGACGCGGGGTCGCCATGATAGACCGCCCCAGCGTCCCCGGGTCGATAGGCTCCCCCGTCATGCGGCCGCGCCAATGGGTCACGCTGCTCGTGCTCGCGCTGCTCGCGCTCGCGGCGGTGGTGTTCCGCCTCGGCGCGGGATCGGCGGGGCTGGCGTGGCCGGATTCGGCGGCCGTCTGGTCGCTGCGCCTCGACCGGGCGGCGTGCGGCGCGGTCGTGGGGGCGTCGCTGGCGGTGGCGGGCGTGCTGCTCCAGTCGCTGCTGCGCAACCCGCTGGCCTCGCCGGACCTGCTCGGGCTGGCGTCGGGGGCCGGGCTTGGGGCGATGGTTGCGGTGTACGCGGGGTTCGTGGCCGGGCACGGCGTGGCACATCAGAGCCTCGCGCAGGCGCCGGCCGCGCTCGCGGGCGCGCTGCTCGCGCTCGCGGTCGTGTACGCGCTCGGGCAGCGTCGCGGCGTCATCGAGCCGGTCTCGCTCATCCTGATCGGTGTCATCGTCGGCGTGATGTGCGCCGGAGGCACGATGTTCGTGCAGTACCTGCTGCCGGATCGCGGCCAGGCGACCGGCCGATGGCTCGTCGGCGCGATCAGCGACGATGTCGGCCGCGCGTCCGTGGTCGTGACCGGGGCGATCGCTGTGGGGGCGGTGGCGTTCGGCGCGTGGGGCGGACCCGCCATGGACGCTTCGAGCGCGAGCGACGACGAGGCGCGGTCGCTCGGCGTGCCGCTGGGCGCGCTGCGGCTGGGGCTGTTCGTGGCGTCGGGGGTGCTGGCGGCGGCGTCGGTCTACCTGGCGGGGCCGATCGGGTTCGTCGGGCTGGTGTGCCCGCACGTGGTGCGTCTGGCGGCGGGGCCGGGGCACCGCACGGTGGTCGTCGGCTCCGCGCTGGCCGGGGCGGCGATGATCGTGGCGGGGGATGCGCTGATCGCGTTGATCGACCTTGGCGGCGGGCGGATGCCGCTGGGCGTCCTGACGGCCATCATCGGCGGGCCGGCGTTGATCGTGCTGCTGCGCGGGCAGCGCGGCGAGTCCTGAGCGCGCTCAGCAACCCGCGGTCCAGTTGTTGAGGAAGAACAGGAAATCGAGCGTGTCCACCTTGCCGTCAAGGTTGAGGTCGGCCTCGGGCTGGCCGCCCGCGAAGTAGTTGAGGAAGACGAGAAAGTCGAGCGTGTCGTACTTGCCGTCGTCGTTCATGTCGGCGACGCCGTGCGTCTCGAAGGCGGCTGGGTAGGGCGTCGAGTCGAGTTCGCCGGAGTCGTTGAAGGCGGTGACGCCCCAGTAGTAGGTTGTGCAGGGCTGGAGTTGGCCGGCTTGCAACGGGTACGAGGTCTCGGTCAGGTCGGCCTCGTCCACGACGAGGTTCGTCATGGCGGGGTCGGTGGCGACACGCACGGTGTAGGTATCGGCGTTCGACGAAGGGCTCCAGTCGAGGACGGCCAGGCGAGCAACGTCCGTCGCGCCGTCGCCGGGGAACACGAGATCGAAGTCGCCGGGCGGCTCAGGTTCGGCAAGGGGGAGGATGAAGTCGACGAAGACCGGTCGATGATCGGACGCCGAGCCGCTGGCGAGGACCGGGTTGGGATAGTTGAGCAGTTCCGGGGGGTACTTGCCGCTCGGGATCGGCGAAGAGTTGAAGATGACCATGCGCGCGGGCGAGGCGACGCTGTCCCACCACGCCAGGTAGTCGAGTTTGCTCGTGGAGTAGGTGCTCGTGTTGCCGGAGAAGAACTCGGCGGCGGCGTCGTAGGTCGCGTCGGTGGTGTCGCGGTCGGTGCCGTCCGAGCCTCCCGCGACGCAGCCCTGCACCATGCGGTCGGCCGGGCCGCGGTAGGCGCCGTTCTTGACCTCGTCCTCGTTCCAGTCCCCGCCCCAGATGACGGCGGAGTCGGAGGAGAGGACGCTGGTGGCGGGGGGACTGTCGGAGATCTTGTTGTTAGGGTCGGGCGTGGAGGTGCCCGCGCCGGCGTACCAGGAGTAGATGATGTACGCGGCCTTGTCGGCGGCGATCGCACGGTCGTCCCTGTCGCTCTGGGTGCCGCCGGCCTTGAGGTGGCTGTTGCCGATGACGAGGTCGCCCGCATAGGTGTCGTCGGGCAGGTCGATCTCGGCGTGCTGGAAGCCGCGGATGCCGCCGGTGCCGGCGTTCGAGCAGCCGTCGGCCTGCTTGAAGGGGATGTCGCTGTAGGTGGCCTTGCCGTCGCCGTTGAGGTCGGCGAAGGGGAAGCGGCTGAGGATGACGTTTCGGTTGAAGCCGTCGGTGATGGAACTGACGAAGACGTGGGGCAGGTCGTAGTCGGGGGCGTACTTGCGGACGTACGAGGTGACCTGTCCGCCGACGAAGGGGTCCGCGCCGCCGTTCATGAAGAGGTCGAGCGTGGTGGTGAGATCGGCGACGGAGTCCGCGCCCGAGCCGGTGCCGTTGCCGCTGTTGTCGCCGGTTTCCTGAAGAATGAGCACGTCGGGGCGGAGCGAGGCCACGATGCAGACGACGGCGTGCCAGTTCCCGTGCTGCTCCTGCTTGCGGTTCGAGGTCGAGCAGATGGCGTCGCGGACGTTCCACGTCATGACGCGGACGTGCGCCGGGTCGGACGTGCGCCATTGGCCGTTGTCGGGGTCCCATTGCGCGCGCGCGCACGGTTGGAGCAGGAGCAGGCTCAGTGCACAGGCGATCAGTCTCGGCATCGGGACGCTCCGTTCCCCCCCGCGAGCCGCGGGACGTGCGATCATACGGGGTCGGCGGCAAAGACGAACCCCCGCCTTTCGGCGGGGGCTCGTGTTCAGTCGTTCCGCGTCGGTTCGATCACGGGCAACCCGCGTTGTAGGCGTTGAGGAAGCAGAGGAAGTCGAGGGAGTTCACGACGGTATCGCCGTTGCAGTCGGCCTTCGGGTCCTGCGCGACGTAGAGGTTGAGGAAGCACAGGAAGTCGAGCGAGTTGATGACGGTGTCGCCGTTGCAGTCGGCGTAGCAGTCGTCCTCGACGGCCGCGCCGGCGCCGATGAAGAAGGCCACGCGGTAGTTCTCGTCGTTCGTGTTGTCGAACGCGCCGTCGCCGTTGCTGTCGTAGGTGACGCGGGCGTTGACGATGAGGCCGCCGAGGGCGCGGGGGTCGGTCGAGCCTTGGAGGTCCTGCGGAGAGACGCCGCCCCAGCAGTCCTCCATGACGTTGCCGGAGTAGATGGTGGAAGAGTCGATCGAGTTGCTGTCGGCGATGGAGAGGAAGGTGATCATGTAGGGCGTCGCCGAGTTCGCGCCGACGAAGATGTCGCCCGTGGTCATCACGAGTTCGAGTTCGTACTTGAAGGAGGCGGGGTCGTAGACGGCGCGGACGAGGCAGACGTCGAAGTCGGAGCCGCCGGAGCCGAAGAGTTCGGCGGCGGCGATGAAGTAGATGTTGCCGGCGCAGTCGAATGCGGGCGAGGAGATGGACGGTCCCAGGGGTGCGCCGCCGGTGACCTCGTAGAGGCCCGCCAGACGACCGACCGCCGTGCCGCCCGAGCCGTCCTTGATGACCTTGCCCTTGGCGGCGATGGCGTCGAAGTAGGCTGCGAGCGTCCACTGCGTCGCGCCGGTGGACGGGTCGTGGCGGGCGACGATGATGGCGTTGGTGGGCGTGTCGGCGGAGCCGCCGGTGACGTTGTCGTACGCCTGGGCGGCGACGAGACGGTGGCCCTGGCCCGTAACGGTGAGGGCGACCTGCCCGGTTCCGCCGCGGAAGCGAACCTGACTTTGATAGTTGCCCCAGAGCCAGTCGCCCGCGGAAGTGATGGTGAAGCCGTCATCGTTGTCGGTGATCGACGATCCCCCGGAGGCCGAGGCCGGATTGAGCAGAACCACACCCGGGAGGAGGGAACTGCCGTTGGCATCGACGTCGAGGATGGAGAGCGACTCGGCGAGGCCGGCTGCGCTTTGGACGAGGAAGGCGGCCGTTCCAGCGGCGCCGGCGGAGTTGAACCACGAGCGCTTGGTGTAGCCAACCGCGCCGCGGTGATCGGGAGCGCCCTGCAAGTGCGACGTTGTGAAAGAAAGGACACCCGGAACGGACTCGAAGATGTACTGGGAGAGGAAGTTGGTGCCGATGAGCAGGGGCCGTCCGGCGACGCTCTGCGGGATGAGGTTCGGCGTGAGTACCGAGTCCGTATCGGACGGGACGTTGATGAGGAGGTGCGCGGTCGTGCCGGCATCGGACCCGCCGTTGCTGTCGATGACGTTGAGCACGCCGCAGGTGCGGGCGAGCGTGGAGACGCGGAAGAGGTTGTCGCCGGTGAGCCGAGTGGCGCCCGACGTGCCGAAGCCGTCGCCGCGGAAGGCGAGGTTCCCGTGCGCATCGATGCCGCCGAGGCCGAACTGCGAGAGGTTCGCGCCGTCGAAGGAGCCGTTGGACGCCGCGTGGACGGCCTTGACGTACAGCCGCGTGGGGTCGTCGCCCTTGTAGTTCACGACGGCCGACGAGATGCCGTTGTAACTGCCGCCGAACTCGGCGAAGGCGGCGGCGAACTGGAAGTTGGCGCCGGTGGGGCTGACGCTGCCGGGCGCGTTGTTGTTCTGGCCGTGCACGCCCTGGCCGGGCTGCGACCACACCGCGTACGAGGAGGCCGGGAAGCCGGAGACGGAACGGAGGTCGCGGCTGATGGCCTGCGCGCTCAACAGGTTGTTGTAGAAGTTCGCCTGGGCCTTGTGGGACTTGAGCAGCGGGCCGGCCTTGAACATCGTGCCCCACGAGCCTGTCAGGTCGACAAGGTCGAGGACGAACTCGTTGCATGTCTCGGCGGCTTCCCATGCGCCGGGGGCGTCGCCGGGGAGCGCCTTGTGTTTGGAGATGCTGTCCTGCGCGCACGCTGCGCCCGCGATCCCGCAGGCCGCGACGACGATGGCGATCCGCTTCGCCGTGGTCATGACTTCTGGCTCCTTCGAATGGTGTGCCGTTCGGGTCCGCCCGCGAGCGCCGACGCTCGGCGCGGCCGCGGGCATTCGTGCGATCGGGGTCGGCGGGTCTCTCTATCTCCCCCAACGACCCGGTACGAAGACTGCTTCAGGCCGGCCGGGTGGAGCGGCGGCACCGCGTCCCGACCACTGGCGTTCGAGCGTCCAGCATGGTAGCGAATGGGGGGAACCGGACAAATTTTGCGCGGTTCGGTTCCCGACAAGATTCCGTCAAACCGGGGTTGCCCAAGTTCCCAAGGCCTTGCTCGACAACGCCATGCGCGCCGCGACGGCCCCGGCGAGACGGGCGTTCGACTCCACCAGCCCAAGGTTTGCCCGGAGCGTCGCCCCGCCGGACACCGCGTGCAGGGCTTCGAGCATCACTGGGGTGAGCGATCGGCCTCCCGCGCCCGCCGCATGCTTCTGGGCGGCGGCCATCCAGCGGGTCCAGTCGGCCCGCGCGATCTCGAGTTCGCCCGGCACGGGGTTGCAGACGAGGACGGCGCACGGGCGACGCGGCAACTCGGTGGCCAGGAAGGCGGCGAGGTCGTCTTCTGTGTCGAACCGGCCGTCCACGCTCGCGCCGCCGTCGCGCATGTAGAACGCCGGGAACCGGTCCGTGCGATAGCCGATAGCCGACACGCCGAGCGTTTCGAGCACCTCGCGCGTGGCGGGCACGTCGAGGATGGATTTCACGCCGCTGGCGACAACCGCGACCGGATGGCGTGCCAGCGCGTGCAGGTCGGACGACACATCGGGGAGCATGTGGTAGCCGTGGTGGACGCCACCGATCCCGCCGGTGGCGAAGACACGCACGCCCGCGGCGGCCGCGAGTTCGAGCGTCGTGCTGACCGTGGTCGCGCCGTGCGTGCCCCGGTGCAGGGCGAGGCCGAGGTTGGCGGTGTTGAGTTTCGGCACGTCGTCGGCGGCAAGCATCTCGGCCAGTTCCGCATCGGTGAGGCCGACCGTCGGCACGCCCGCGTACACGCCCACAAACGCCGGCTCCGCGCCCTGCTCGCGGATAATCTCGGCCAGCCGTTCGGCCAAGCCCGGCCCTTCGCCGCGCGGTACGCCGTGCGCAAGCAGCGTCGTCTCGAGCGCCACGCTCCTCGGACCCGCACGATTCAGCAAATGTGGCGGCATGGGTGAGTGGGTTCCGGGCGGAATCCCTTGAGTCTAACCGACCCGGGCGCGGGCACAAAGCCCCATCCGTCCAGTATCATGGCGTCCGGGCGGCGTCGGCGGGGTCCGCCGGGAGGCCGACCCGGGAGTTCCGGATGGCCACCGTCATCATCGCGGCCGGGGCGTTCGTCCTCTACCTCGTGGCCTACCACACCTACGGCCGGTACCTCGCCCGCCGCATCTTCCGGGTCGAGCCGGAACGCACCGCCCCCTCGGTCGAGGTCAACGACGGCATCGACTTCGTCCCCAGCCACCGGGACCTGGTCTTCGGGCACCACTTCACGAGCATCGCGGGGACGGGGCCGATCGTCGGGCCGGCGATCGCGGTGGTGTGGGGGTGGGTGCCCGCGCTGGTCTGGGTGCTGGTGGGGTCGATCGCCATGGGGGCGGTCCACGACTTCGGCTCGCTCATCGTCTCGATGCGCAACCGGGGGCGGACGATCGCGGACCTCGCCGGGTCGGTGGTGAACGCGAGGGTGCGGCTGCTCTTCCTGCTGGTCGTGGTCGTGGGGCTGTGGATCGTGCTGGCGGTCTTCGGCCTCGTGATCGCGACGGTCTTCAAGTTGTACCCGTCGAGCGTCGCGCCGGTCTGGCTGCAGATCCCGATCGCGGTCGGCCTGGGTGTGTGGGTGCGGCGCGGCGGCAACCTCATCCTCGGCACGCTGATCGCCGTCGGCCTCATGTACGGCACCATCGCGTGGTCGGCGTCCATCCCGTGGGCGACGGTCGAGAACCCGGAGGGTGTCGCGCTGCTGCCGTCGTGGCTGACGGCGGTGATCTCGCCCGTGGCGGTGTGGACGCTCGCGCTGCTGGTCTATGTCTTCATCGCCAGCGTGCTGCCCGTGCAGACGCTTCTGCAGCCGCGGGACTTCATCAACTCGTGGCAACTGCTCATCGCGATGGGGCTGCTGGGGGTCGGGCTGGCGGCGTCGCGCCCGGAGATCGTCGCGGATGCGGTGAACTTCACGCCCGCCCCGGCCACCGAAGGGGCGAAGGTCCCGAGTTTCCTGCCGTTCCTGTTCGTGACGATCGCCTGCGGGGCGATCAGCGGGTTCCACTGCCTGGTGGCGTCGGGATGCTCGAGCCGGCAACTGCGCAGCGAGGCCGATGCGCAGTACGTCGGCTACGGCGCGATGCTCACCGAGGGGTTCCTGGCGGTGCTGGTGATCCTCGCGTGCGTCGCCGGGATCGGCCTGGGCACGACCGGCGGCCTGACGGGGCGCGAGGCCTGGCTGCACCACTACGCGACGTGGGGGGGGGACAAGGGACTCGGGGCGAACCTCGCCCCGTTCGTCGTCGGCTCGGCCAACATGATCGAGACCATCGGCATCAGCCACGCCCTGGCCGTGGCGATCATGGGCGTCTTCGTCGCCTCTTTCGCCGCCACCACGCTCGACTCGGCCTGCCGCCTCCAGCGGTACGTGCTGATGGAACTCTTCGGGGGGGGGCCGGCGACGGGCGCGGCGTCGCTGCGCGTGCCCGTGCTCTCGAACCGGTGGGGGGCGACCGCGCTGGCCGTCCTCTCGGCCGGGCTGCTCGCCCTGAGCGATGTGCCCACGCGCGGCTGGGAGGGCGCGGGCATGGGCGGGCTGGTGCTGTGGCCCGTCTTCGGGGCGACGAACCAGTTGCTCGGGGGCCTCGCGCTGCTGGTGGTGACGGTGTGGCTCGTGCGCCAGCGGCGGCCCGTCTGGGTGACGGCCGTGCCGATGGTCTTCATGCTGGCCATGACGGGCTGGGCGATCGCGGAACTGATCGGGGTGTTCTACGCCGCGGGCACGGCGAAACTGCACCTGCTGGTGGTCAGCGTGCTGATGCTGGGGCTGGAGGTGTGGATCGTGATCGAGGCGGTGGGGGTGGTGGGGAGGGGGAGGAAGGTTGGAGCGGAGGGGGATTGAACACAGCCAGAAAGTGGTGGCACGATCTGGTCCACGGAGCCGCCCGCGGGCGGTCCTGATAGGATGTCCCGGTACGGAACTCGGGGCCGCGCTTCCCGGCAACGGACTAATTGTCGCCTCAAAGGGTGGATTCGATGGAATGGAGGATCCCTTACTTCGAGTATGACCTGTTCGCGCGGGTTGCTCCTGGTGCCTTGACGATCGCCGTCGCGCAGTACCTCGGAATGCCCGTGCCTGCATACTGGAAGCCGCTCCTTCCTACAACCGCCTTCACGGGCTGCGGACTACAGCCTATCCCGGAACCTCTTCCATTGCAGCGCGTATGAGGTTGCATGGCGATGCGACTCACGGACGAGCAGCTTGACTGGATCTGCGATCGGG
>JACTNA010000013.1 GCA_014584315.1 Planctomycetota bacterium
TCGGCTGGGTGGCGCGGGCGCGATGGGCCTGGTTGGAGCAATGCCTTTGGAGGGGGAATGGCGGAGTTGTGCCGTGCCGGGGGGTGGCGCGGGGCGGCATTCGCTTGCGCTTCGTGCTCTGTTGGTCCTGCGGAGCGAGCGGGGGATTCTGCGGACTTTGGATTACTGGACTCATGTTGGGGCGTCGGCGGGCCGATCGGCAGGTATCGGGCGTGTGCGCTGCGGCTCAAGGGCCGGGGCGGGCGCGTCCGATAAGGCCCCTCCGAGGGGCGTGCCGCGGGTGCGTGGGGCCAGGGAGCCGGCCCTGCCGCGGCGGTTCGGGACCGGCGGCGCTGGAGGGTGCGCCGTGCGACCCGGTTGGTCGGCCCTGAGCGGCACGGAGGCTCCGGCATGGATCGCAGAACGGCAACGAGACTGGCAACGGGTTCCCTGGCGGCGGCGGCAGTTGTTGCGGCCGCGGGGTGCGGCGTCGGAGGGTTCGGGGAGCGGTCGGCCTCGAAGGCGGCCCCGGCCGAGCGGACGAGCAGCCCGAGCGAGGTCGAGTCGATCCCCGGGTTGATCGCGCGGGGCGGGCCTTCGCCGAGCGTGGGGTCGTTCGGAGCGAACGCTTCGCCGTTCACGGAGGGGCAGGTCGGGGCGGACTTCGACCCGAGCGTGTCGCCGGACGGACGGTTCGTGGTGTTCGCGAGCACGCGGCACCGTGAGACACCGGACCTGTACCTGAAGCGCGTGGGCGGGAGCGTGCTGACGCAGTTGACGGATGAGTCGTCGAGCGAGGTGATGCCGGCAATCAGCCCGGACGGCAAGCGCGTGGCGTTCGTGAGCGACCGGAACGGGTCGTGGGATTTGTACGTGATGCCGGTGACGGGGGGGCGGCCGGTGCAGTTGACGCGGGATTCGTCGCCGGACCTGCACCCGTCGTGGAGCCCGGACGGGACACGGATCGTGTTCTGTCGCCAGGGGCGCTCGTCGGGTCGGTGGGAGTTGTGGGTGGTGGACGCGGACAACCCGTCGGTGTCGCGGTACATCGGCGAGGGGCTGCTGCCGCGGTGGTGCCCTGTGCCGGGGACGGGCACGAACGGCGGGGACCGGATCGTCTACCAGCGACCGCGTGACCGGGACGATGGGGCGTACGGGGTGTGGATGATGGACGTCGCGGGGGGCGAGGCGGGTGCGCCGATGCACCTGGTATCGCTGCCGGATGCGGCGTGCATCAATCCGTCGTGGAGCCCGGACGGGCGGCACGTGGTGTATTCGGTGGTGCCGACGGACGGGGCGTCGGCGTCCGGACAGTTGTGGATGACGGATGTCGAGGGGTCGTGGCGGGTCGCGCTGACGGGCGGGCCTTGGCGCGACCACCTGCCGGTGTGGGCGAGCGACGGGCGTGTGTACTTCGTGTCGGACCGGACCGGGACGGAGAGCATCTGGAGCGTTGATGCCGGCCGCGTGCTGGCGTCGGCGGCCGAGAGCGGCGCGCCGGTGGCACGGGTCGGGTCGGACGACTGACGAACGGGTTGATGACGGGCCGGCGTGGTGCTGGCCCGATGATTGCGAGTGCGAAGGGTGGAACCCCGAGCGAATGGGCAGGACGCCATGACAAGTGTACAGACCATGCTCTCGGCGAATCGCGTCCGGATGAGGCGGGGTTTGCGCGTGGCGGCGTGCGCGGCTGCGCTGGCGGCGGTCGTTTGTGCGCCCGCGGGGTGCGGTGGTTCGGGGCGGCGTGAGTCCGCGTTGATCCGGCCGCACCTGCTGGTGTCGCCTTATGGGGCGACGGTGGGCGAGGTGACGTGGGCGGTGGCGCCGCTGCGGAACGAGTCGGGGACGAGCGTGCCGGACGCGCTCGGGCTGACGGACAAGGTCGTGGCGGCCGCACAGCAGGTGCTGGGGATCACGTGCCTGCCCGTGAACCGGACGCTCGAAGCGATGGCGGCGGTCGGGATCGAGGAGATTCGGACGCCCGAGGATGCGGAAGCGCTGGCGTCGGCGATGGGGGTGGACGGGCTGCTCGTGGGTTCGATCACGGCGTACGACCCGTATGACCCCCCCACCTACGGGCTGTCGCTCGCGCTGCTGGCGCGGAGCGGGCGGCTTGCGGGGACAGGGGGGGGCGTCGATCCGCGTCGGCTGGCGACGGACGGCACAGGACGGACGAGCGCGAGCACGTGGGCGACCGCGCCGGTGTCGGCTGTGAGCGCACACCTGGACGCGAAGAGCCACGACGTGCTGATCGCGCTGCGCTCGTATTCGCAGGGAAGGCACGACCCGGACGGGGCGTTCGGCTGGAGGCGGTACACCGCGAGCATGGAGTTGTACACGGAGTTCGGGTCGCAGTTCGTGGTCCGCCGGCTGCTGGAGCGTGAAGCGGCGCGGCTGGGCGTGCAGGGACGGTTGACAGACGCGCGGTAGCCGTCGGCCCGGGAGCCGGCGGGGCCGGCAGACGGGAGCGACGGCATGGACGCCGGGGCAAGAGACACAAGGCGGGCGCACGCGGCTGCGCGGCTCGGATCGGGCGGCGAGGTCGTGGTCACGCTGTGGAAGGGCCGGCACACGTGGCGGTTCTCGTGCCGGCGGGGCGACGAGGCGGCGCTGATGCGTGCGGTGGCGAGACTGACGGCGGGGCAGTTGACGGTGGGCGAGGGCGCGCTCGTGGCGCGCCAGATCGCGGCGGCGTCGGGTGGGGAAGTGACGAAGTGACAGGGTGACGAAGTGACGGAGTGGAGCGGGCGCTTTGCTTCGGACCAGGAGTGTGTGTGATGTTCACGCTTGCGATTGTTGAGGCGTTCTCGTCGTACCTGACGGACGAGCGGCACTTCAGCCCGTACACCGCGCGGTGCTACGGGGCGGACCTGCGGCAGTTCGTCGAGTACCTGACGGAGGAATCGGGCGCGAAGCCGAACGAGGCCGCGGAACGGGCGGCGTACGAGCGGCGGGCGTCCGGGGGCGAGCCGAAAGCGGTGGCGGGGACGATCGCGCCGGCGACGCTGACGGAAACGATCTGCACGGCGGACGCGGACCTGATCCGGGGGTTCCTGGCGCACCTGGGCGAGCAGGACTACTCGGCGGCGACGATGGCGCGGAAGATCGCGACGCTGCGTTCGTTCTACAAGTGGGCGGACCGCCGGGGGCTGGCGTCGGGGAACCCGATGACGCTGATCCGCACGCCGCGGCAGGGCAAGCGGCTGCCGAAGGCGATCACGGTCGACCAGGTGGAGCGTCTGCTGGCCGCGCCGGATGAGAACGACGTGCTGGGGCGTCGGGACCGTGCGATGCTGGAGACGCTGTACTCGACGGGGATTCGCGTGAGCGAGCTGGTCGGGCTGACGATCGGGGACCTGGACCTGACGGGCGAGGCGCTGCGCGTGCAGGGGAAGGGGAAGAAGGAGCGGATCGTGCCGCTGGGCTCGCACGCGCTGGAGGCGGTCCGTCGGTACCTGGACATGGCGAAGAACGACGCGCGGTTTGCGTCGGCGTGGGCGACCGGGCGCGGCAGCCCTCTGTTCCTGAACAAGCACGGGAAGCGGCTGAGCAGCCGTTCGGTGAGGCGGAAACTGGACAAGTACCTGCGCGGCGTGGGGCTTGACCCGTCGATCAGCCCGCACACGCTGCGGCACAGTTTCGCGACGCACCTGCTGGACAACGGGGCGGACCTGCGGAGCGTGCAGGAGTTGCTGGGGCACCAGTCGCTGAGCACGACGCAGGTGTACACGCACCTGACGACGCAGCGGCTGCGGGACGCGTACGACCAGGCGCACCCGCGTGCGGAGGCGGGGTGAGCGGCAGAGCGGCAGCACACCAGAGTAGCAAAGCAGCAGAGTGGCAGAGCGGCGATGGTGTTGTCCGTGGGGGAGGGACGGTTCGTTCAGTCGGCGATGCGTTCCCAACTGGTGGAGACGGCGCGCATCCTGAGGGGCGGCGGGTAGGAGGCGTAGAGGTCCGCGATGTCGGTTGCGGAGAGGACCTTGTTGAAGATCGCGGCCTCAGCGATCGTGCCCTGGAACGGGAATCTCCAGCCGTTGGTTGAGCCGGATGAGGAGTCGACGGTGGAGACGCCGATGGCGAGCGGCTCCTTGTTCTTGTCGATGCCGAGGTCGAAATCCCTCGAGTCGGCGAGCGCGCCGTCGATGTAGAGTTTGAGGTCATCGCCGAAGGTGAGGACGACGTGGTACCACGTGTTCGGCTCGATGGTCGAAGACCGGACGACGTTCCATGCCGAGGAATCGGCGATTCGGGCGCGGAGGCGCGAGGCGTCGATGAAGATTTCGAGGAACCCGCCGCTGCCGAAGCCGGCGGCCGCCTTGGAGATGACGCCGCTGCGGGTGGTAACTTTCTCGGGGCGCATCCAGAACGCGATGGAGCCCTGGCTGAGTTCGTACTTGCTCCTGTGGCTGATCTCGACGAAGTCGTTGACGCCGTCGAACCACGCGACGGTTGAGCATCCGAGGCCGGTTCGTTGCGAGAGGGTCACGCCGTTGCGATAGGTTCCGTCGCGTTCGTCCATGGTGTCCTCGGCCGTGGTTCCGGAAGTCTCGTTGAGGCGCCAGTAGGAGACGGGGGAGTGCGCGGCGATGATGCCGGCGAACGCGCCGTCCAGGGGTCCCTCGGCCTCGAGGCGGAGGGTCAGAATGGACCTGGCCCTGGCGGCCTTGCCGTAGGCGGTGACGACGACGGCCTGGCATGGATCGTTGGCGAGGTTGCCGTCGGCGGGATCGACGACGTTGATGGTGTAGGCGGCGTTGCCGAGGACCGCGTCGGTCCTCCAGTCGCCGTTCGGCATGGTCCATCGCCAGCCCGGGTCGTTGTGCAAGATGGCGAGCGCGAGATCGACGCCGCTCTCCGCGGCGGCGCGGGCGTCCATGACGGAGCCGACGCTCTCGGACTCGATGCGCTGCGAGGAGACGACGCTGAGGCTCGCCAGCCCCAGGACGGTGACGGTGGTGACGGTGACGAGGACGAGGAGGTAGATGCTGCCGCGGCCGCGTGGTGTCGTTGCTGGTCGCATGTTGCGGCTCCGTCAGTCGAGGTGCTTGTCGAGGCCGCGGGTGCGCAGTGCGACGGCGGTGGCCATCGGCTGCTTGCCGCGGTGGACGGTGACGGTGATGCGCTTGACGCCGGAGTCGCTTCCGACGGCGGTGTTCGGGTCCGCGAGGCTGACGTACTCGACGGTGCAGGCGCGGGTCCAGCCTTCGAACCCCGGGATGACGGAGCCGTCGGTGCGCTGGGGGGGTGAGGCGGACCAGCCGTTGAAGTCGTCGACGTCGTCGAAGAGCGCTCGAGTGCCTGTGACTTCGTCGGCACCCGGACCGTTCCCGCTTCCCTGGGTCGGGTCGTCGTAGGGGTGTCCGCGTGCTTCGTTGAGGAGGTCGAGGGCGAGGACGCGGGCGCGGGCGCGGTCGGCGGTGTGGCGTTGCATGGCGGCGGAGGCGACGACGGTGTTGATGGAGGCGGCGAGGAGGGCGGAGAGGACGAGGATGGCGACGACGACCTCGACGAGACTGAAGGCTCGCGCGGGGGCCGCCCGGTGATGTCGCTCGTCGCGGCGGCTCAATCGAGGATCTCCGGGCGGTTGAGCGGCTTGATGGTTTTCTCGATCGCGGTCATGGCCGCACCCGCGCGGATGCGGACGTTGAGCGACTCGACGTAGTCCCTAGCGACGATGCCCTCATCGGTGGTGTAGACGATGCCGTCGACCTCGTGGAGCGCGCTGGTGCTGCCGTAGGTCGTCCAGGTGTTCCCGGAGTTCGTGGTCGCCATGCCGACCGTTCCGGGCGGGACACCGAGGGAAGAGAAGTAACCGACGCCGGAGGCGTTTGATCCAGCGGTGCCTCGGATGACGATGCAGATGCCCTGTCCCGCGGGTACCGCCCCGGAATCGAGGTTGAACGTCTGCCACGAGGCGAGCAGCCCGAAGTCGTCTTCACGGAAGGTGGCCGAGGCGTACACGGTTGAACCGGGTTTGCCGTCGGCCTTGGGCTTTCGGAGTTGGACGTCGCCGGTGCCTCCGCTCGACCCTGAGCGCAGCATCTTGAGCCGGACGCGCGTGATGCGCCATCCGGTCGCTCCGGCGTTGGTCGGCGGCGGGACATAGAACCCGAACCAGTTGGAGTTCGTGACCTGCTGGGTGAGGGGAAGGGCGGCGTCATAGGCCTGGAGTTGCTTCGCTGATGACGATTGATCGCCGCCGAGGAAGACGCTTCCGGAGCGCATCGTGGCGGTGAACTCGAGTGCACGGACGTCGGGGAGGACGACGATCGGGGAAGAGCCGTTGATCGTTCGCGTGAGAGGGTGGCCGGGCGTGCCGGACCATGCGTAGCGGACGGTCTCCGCGGCGGCGTCTCCGGTGCGGTCGGCGAGGGTGAACTCGAGTGCGGTCTTCGAGACCTGCTTGAAGGCGAGGGCGAACGCGGCGTCGTCGATGAGTTCCTCGGCGAGGACCGCGCCGCCGAGCGAGGCGGCGAAGACGCCGTCGTCGCGCGGGATGGCCTTGGAGGCGAGGATGATGAGGGATCCGATGGCGGTTACGAGAATGGAGACGATGGCCAGGCTCACGGTGAGTTCGATGAGCGAGTAGGCGCGGGCGGCGTGTGAGTGGTGATGGCGCATGGCGTGCTACTTTGGAACCACCATGGCGGGAGCCTTGGGCGCATCGTCGTCGTCGCCTGAGTCGGCGCCGAGCGTGACCTTCATGGGGCCGCTGGTGTCGGTGAGCGACTTGACGGTGGCGGCGTCCATTGTGGTTGTGGTGACCGCGCCGGTATCGGGATCGACGCTGATGGATTTGCCGCGACTGCCACCGCCGACGGCGATCGTGCCGCCCGCGGCGGGGATGCCGAAACCGTTGAAGGTCAGCGTGCTCGCGGAGTTGAAGTCCACCTTGAGGAGAGCGGTCTGGAACGGCTCGTTCCGGAGGATGACAAGGGCGGTCTCGGCGGAGGCGGATCCGGGCTTGGCGTAGTCGAAGGTGTAGGAGTCGGTGGGCAGATCGTACTTGATCGCGCGTGTCGTGCTGGCGTAGCGGGCGTCGTTCTGGACGTAGGTGGCGTCAAGGCAGACCTTGCGGGCGGCGAGTTCGACCTGGTAGCGAGAGCGGGACTCGGCGTACTTGGGGAGGGAAACGGCCGCCACGACGCTGACCACGACAATGACGATCGAGAGTTCGAGGAGGGTGAAGGCTGGCGCTCTGGGGCGAGATGTGGCCATGGTCGGTTCGTCCGGACGGGGCGGCTTGGGCGATCGTGTGCTTCCTCTGGACAGGACGCCCGCGAGAGTCGCGGGCGTCCCGGGTCGAGTCGCCGGGGTCTGGATCGGGTTGCCGTTCAGGCGTTCGACCCTCCGGAAGAGCGGGTCATGCGATCACGCGGCCGGATCAGTAGGAGGTGTAGGCGACGCCGCGATCGTCGAGGACGGAGTCGGCGGCGTTGACCTTGATGGTGCCGGTCGAGGCGGTGTACCACCAGCCGAAGTTCGCGGTGCCCTGGGTGTCGGTGACGCCGGCGTAGCCCTTGTTGGGGCCGACCTTCTGCTTGGGGATGGAGCGGAGGTAGGGGCCGTAGATGTGCGTGGTGGTCTTGGTGGCGGACGTGTCGCCGTTGATGTCGGAGTACTGGGTGAGTTGGGCCTCGAACTTGGCGAACTCGGGGTAGGCACCGGCGTGCTCGGTGTGGTAGAGGTCGATCGCACTGCGGAGGACGGCGAGGTCGGAGACGACGGCGGAGTCCGCCGCGCCGGCCGCGCCGCGGCTCATCCGGGGGATGGCGATGGCGCCGATGATCCCGAGAATGACGACGACGATGACGAGTTCGATGAGGCTGAACGCCCTGTTGCGATGGATCGTGTGCGTGTGCATCTCGTGTGTTCCTTCCGGTAACCGACCCTGGTACCGGCGGCAACCCGGCAGCCGGTGACACAATGTCAATCGACCCCCTCCGCCGCCGCCTTGAGGGTTCGCCGGTTCTCGGGACGGCGGGGACCGGCACAGGCCGCACAGATTGCCGCGGCGCGGGGGCATTGGGGCGCACCTTTACCGCTTGGCCTCCGGCGCGACTTTCATGCGAACCTCGTGGACGACGCCGTCGGGGGTCCGGACGTAGGCGACGCTCGGCTCGACGGCGACGAGCATGAGGCCCTTGACCGGCTCGCCGACGATCATGAGGCGACCGTTGACGATGGCCGCCGGGCGGGCGCCGCCGGCCATGACGGCGGAAACCACGGGAACCGGCGAGGCGGCCGCGTCGCTTCCTGAGGCCTGTTGTGACTCGATGTTCTCGGCCTCGTCGGCGTCGGAGGCGACCGCCGGCAGCCACTCCTGGGGGATCGCGAAGGCGTCGGTGGTGGTGGCGGCGTTCAGGTTGTCCTGACGGGCGAGCGCGTCGAGGAGTTGGGCGAGCCTCGCGGCGCCGGCGATGCGGGCGGTGGAGGCGTTCGCGGCGACGGCGGGCAGCCCTGGGGTCGCCGCCGCGGCCGTTGGCGTCGTTGCCGGGGTCTGCATGGCGGCGGAGGCCCCCTGCGGCCCCGCGACGCCGAAGAAGAGCTGGTCGGCGGCGAGAGCCAGGCCGGCGACCGCCAACAGCCCGAGATAGACCTTGCGCTGCTTGTTGAGCCTCATAGCCCAACAAGCCAATACGTCCGTTGGCGGGTCAAGCGTCCTGGGGCGGAAAACTCAGTCGGCGGCGTCGGCCGGTGCGGCGTACCACAGGAGGGTGAACTGGAACGAATCTGCGGGCAGTACACCCGCGCCACGGGCCGCGAGGCGGAAGGAGGAGACCTCGGTGTCGGGGTAGGTGGTGTGAAGGGCGGCAAAGAATGAGGCCGACGCGGGATATGAGGCCTGTCCTGAGATGCGTATCTCGACGAGGTCGAAGAGTTCCTCGGGTGTGGTCGCTCCCGGCTTGATCTCGTCGAGTTGGAGGCCGTGCTCGCGGGCGAGCGCGGCGAGCGCGGCGACCCGCTCGTTGAGGCGACGGCTCGAGACGAGTTGGACGGTGGCGTTGTCCAGGACGCGATGTGCGTCGGCGAGCGACTCGGTGAACTGTCGCTGCTCGTGCTGGGCGAGGGTGAGTTCGGCGATGCGAGTGTCCGCCTGGCGGGCGAGTTCCTCTCGCTCGGCGCGGGCCCTGAGCGCGGGCTGGACACCGATGAACCATGCGGCGGCGGTGATCGCGGCGAGGACAACGATGGCCGGGGCGTCGATCGAGAGGCGGTTGTGCGCGCTGTCGGGCATGGGTCAGTTCCCCGCTGGAGAGCCGAGTCGGCAGTCGAGAGAGAAGGCGACCGCCTCGCCGCGCGGCGTTGCGCGCCGGACGGTTTCGACGAGGCGGACACGGTCGAAGACGCCGGATCGCTCGAGGGCCAGGGTGAACTCGGTGATGTGCTCCGGCGTTCGGCTGAGGCCGCCGATGGAGAGCGAGTAGCCGCCCTCGTCGAGCGCTTCGAGGTGGCAGTTGGTGAGTGCGAGTTCGTCGCCGCGGTCGCGGGAGAGGAGGGCGAGGAGGACGCTCCAGTCGGGGCGGTTGGTGATCTGGCGTGCGGCCTCGGCGCGCCTGCGGACATCGGCGAGTTCCGCCTTGAGTCGTGCGATGACGCCCTGGCTTGCTTCGAGTTGCTGGGAGGCCGAGACGATGACGGTGCGTGCCTGGGCATCGTCGTTCTGCAAGGCGGCTCGCAGGCCGAGACAACCCGCGACGGCGGCAAGCCCGTAAACGCCGGAGACGGCGAGCCAGGCGCGGATGCGGCGCGCGCGTCGTTGCGCGGCGAGGCGTGAGGTCGGGATGAGATTCGCCGTGAGCATGGGTTATCCGTTCGACCGATCGGCAAGCCCGATCGCGGTCACGAGCGAGGGTTTGGCGGCGCGGGCGGCGAGTCGGGGGGGCACGTCGACGACGGTGGTGGTCTCGGCGGCACGGACGCTCAGGCCGGTGAGTTCGGCCAGGCAGTCCACGATCCCGGGGATCATCGCGCCGCCGCCGTGGACGATGACATCCGCGGCTTCCACGTCCGGATAGCGGTGCCCGGCGTAGGCGAGGGAGAGGTTGAGTTCGCGGACGAGACCGGCGGCGTAGTCGGTGATGGCCGTGCGGGCCTCGTGTACGGCCCGTTGGTTCGGCATCTCGACCTGGTCCGGCGGGGAAAGGCCCACGTCCTCGACGAGGTAGGCCGTCACCGCGGCGTCTACGTCGAGGGATGCGGCAAGTCGGGCGTGCAAGGTTGCGACGCCGGACTCCGGGACCGCGCGGGCGTAGATGCAGGTTCCCTGGTGGATGAGGGCGAGGCGAGCGGCGGAATGGCCCAGGTCGATCAACCCGTGAAGCCCCTCGGAGAGCGCGGCGGCCGGCAGGCATCCGCGGGCCGCGGCGAGTGTGCCGACGTCGAGGGCCACGACGCGCAGGCCTGCGCCTTCGAAGATGTCGATGAGCGAATCGGCGTCGGTGTGTGGGCAGGCGGCGACCATGACGGGCGTGCCCGCCCCTCGACGGGAAGAGGGCGGAAGTTCCCAGCAGGCCATCTCGAAGGCGCCGGGGTCGCGTTTGTGCATCCTGGCGAGTTCCATCCGGGCGAGCTGCTCGACGGGCGCGCCGGACGAACGCGGCGGCAGGTCGAGGACGCCGGTGAGGAGCGTCGTCCACGGGACCGAGAGGACGGCGTCGCGTCCCGAGAAGCCCTGGCGTGCGAGGAGGTCGGCGAGCGAGGCAGCCTCGTCGTGCGAGATCTGGCCTTCCGTCGCACGGCGCATCGTCGTGCAGGCGTGGAGCCTTCTGCCGGTCGCGAGTTGGACGGCCTTGATGGTGTGCGTGCCGGCGTCGATGCCGATGGGGGAACGGAGCCGGGCTGAGGCGAGGCCGAAGGGCATGTCACGGTCCTCCCTGGACGACGGAGGTGACGTCGAAGAGCGGCAGGAACATGCTGACGGCGACGAAGCCGACGACGAGTCCGAGGCCGATGAGGATGAGCGGCTCGATGATGCTGGTGACGGACTTGACGACCATGGCGTTGTCCTCGTCCATGCAGTTCGCGAGGTTGAGGAGGACGGAACTGACCCGTCCGCCCTGCTCGCCGTTGCGGACGGCCTCGGCGAACGACGGTGTGACGAGGTCGGAGGCGGCCAGGGCGTCGCTCATGGCCTCGCCGCGGGTGACGGCCTCCTCGATCTTGACAAGGAGCGCGCGGTAGTGGGAGTTGGTCATCGCTTGGCGCGTCAGGATCAGCGATTCGAGGAGAGGGACTCGGCTCTCGAGCAGCACGCCGAGGAGGCGGGCGATGCGCGCGGTGGCGAGGCTTCGGATGAGTTTTCCGAGTTTGGGGGCGCGCACGGCGACGGTGTCGAGGGTCTCGCGGCCGCGCCGCGAGGCGAGCCAGTAGACGGCGGCGACGGCGAGCGCGGCGACCACGATGATGACGCCCCACCAGTAGGCGCGGAGGAGTTCGCTCGTGGACATGAGGAGGGCGGTGGTCGGAGGGAGCGGAGCGTCGAGGGTCTCGAAAAGCCCGCTGAAGCGGGGGATGACGAAGGCGATCATGAGGATGAGGACGGAGAAGGCGACGACGATGAGGAGGGTGGGATAGACCATCGCGCCGATGATGGCGCCGCGCATGACTTCCTGCTGGCGCATGAGGGCGGCGAGGCGTGAGAGCATGTCGTCGAGGTGGCCGCCGGACTCGCCCGCTGCGACGAGGCTTCGGGCGACGGCGTCGAAGACACGGGGGTGCTTCTCCATCGCGTCGGCGAGCGTGGAGCCTTCCTCGACCCGCCGGCGGACGTCGGCGACGACGGCACGGAAGGTCTCGTCCTTGGTCTGGCGTTCGACGGCGGCCATGGCCTGGACGACCGGGGTGCCGGTGCCGACGAGGATGGAGAGTTGGCGCGTGAACTCGGCGAGGCACCTGGTCTTCGACCCGCCCTTGAGCGTGATGCCGCGCTTGCCGCCGACGGCGGTGGCTTGCGTCTCGCTCGTCTCGTTGACTTCGAGGACGAACAGCCCCTTGCGGCCGAGCATGTCCGTCGCTTCGGCGCGCGAGGCGGCCTCGACCCGCTCGGTCTGGCGGCGCCCGTTGCGGTCGAAGGTGACGCACTCGAACTTCATGCCGCTCTCCGGATATCGACGGGCGCCGGCGCCTCTGACTGATCGTCTTCGCTCTCGTCGCTCTTCGTAACGCGGAGGACTTCTTCGAGGCTCGTCTTGCCGTCGAGGGCGAGCAGGACTCCTTCCTCTCTCAGGGTCTTGTACCCGTGCTGCTTGAGGGTGCGGCGCAGTTCGTGCGAGGACGTTCCTCTGTAGATCAGTTGGCGAACGTCGGGCGTGACCTCCATGACCTCGTAGACGCCGAGGCGGCCGTGGTAGCCGCTGTTGTGGCAGGCCTGGCATCCCGCGCCCTTCTTGAACGCCCTGCCGGTGAGGCCGTCGAGGCCGGCATCGCGCAGGACGTGCTCGGCGGGGTAGTACTTGGTCTCGCAGGAGGGGCAGAGGGTTCGGGCGAGTCGCTGCGCGACCGCGCCGTTGAGCGCGCTGGAGAGGAGATAGGACTCGACGTTCATGTCGACGAGGCGCGCGACCGCGCCCGGGGCGTCGTTGGTGTGGAGGGTGGCGAGCACGCCGTGGCCGGTGAGTGCGGCCTGGACGGCGACACGGGCGGTCTCCTCGTCGCGGATCTCGCCGACCATGATGATGTCGGGGTCTTGTCGGAGGATGCTCCGCAGGCACCGCGCGAAGGTCAGGCCGATGGACTCGTTGACGCCGGTCTGGTTGACGAGGTCGAGTTGGTACTCGACCGGGTCTTCGACGGTGATGATGTTGCGTTCCGGGCTGCGGAGGAGGTCGAGGGCGGAGTAGAGGGTTGTGGTTTTGCCGGAGCCGGTGGGTCCGGTGACGAGAACGAGTCCGTGGGACTGTCGGAGGATGCGTTTGAACGTCTCGATGGCTTCCTGGCGGAAGCCGAGGTCTTCGAGGCGGACGCGGAGGTTCTGCTTGTCGAGGATGCGGACGACGAGTTTCTCGCCGAGGAGGGTGGGGAGGCTGCTGACGCGGAGGTCGATCTCGCGTCCTTCGGCGACGATTCGGACACGTCCCTCCTGAGGGAGGCGTTTCTCGGCGATGTCCATCTTGCCGATGACTTTGATGCGAGAGACGATGGCGGCGTGCATGCCGGGAGGCGGCTTCATCAGGTCTCGGAGGACGCCGTCGATGCGGTACCGGACGCGCGTGCCCCGCTTTTCCGGCTCGATGTGGATGTCGCTGGCGCCGTCCTTGACTGCGGTGAGGAGGGCGACGTTGACGAGGTTGACGATGGGACTGCCGGCGACCATCTTGTCGAGGTCGGTGGAGGGTCCCTCGTCCACGGTCTCGCGTTCGACGACCTCGACGTCGGTCTGCGCGAGCGAGGTGAGGAACTCGTCGACGTCGACGTTCCCGCCGGCGTACTTGCGGATGAACTCGAGGATGTTGGCTTCGAGGGCGAAGACGGGGCGGATCCGGCACCCGGAGATCGCTCGCAGGCGATCGATGGTCGGGAGGGACTGCGGCTCGGCCATCGCGACGGTGAGGGTGTCGCGCACGCGGAAGAGCGGGATGACCTTGAGGCGCTCGGCCTCCTCCTCTCCGAGGATCTGGAGGAGGGTGGGGTCGATGAGTCCGTGTCGGAGGTGGCAGCCCTTGACGCCGAGGCAGTTGGCGATGGCGCGGACGAGGGCCGCGCTGGTGATGACGCCCTGCTCGACGAGGGTCTCGCCGAGCATCTGGCCTGAGGCTCGCTGGTCGTCGAGCGCGCGCTGCAACTGCTGCTCGTTGATGAGGCCGGCCTGCAGCAGCACCTCGCCGACGCGGATCTTCTTGTAGGGCGTCGCGCTCACAGGAAACTCCTGACGGCGGAGTTGACGTCCTCGTGGTACTCGAAGAGGGGGGTGAGTTCGGTGAGTTCGAGCACCTCGCGGAGGGTCTCGTTGGCCGCGCTGATCTTGAGCGCCTGCCCGCCCGCGCCGAGTTCCTCCGTGAGTTCGACGAGGACCTCGAGGCCTCGGCTGTCGGCGTAGGCGATGGCGGAGGCGTCGATGACGAACCGCCCGAGACTCTTGCGGAGCACGTCGGCGGCACGGGCCTTGAGTTGGTCCGCGTCCTTCTGGACGAGCGGCCCGACCGGCTTGAGGACGATGACCGCACCCTGTCGCTGCTCGTTGATCTGCATGATGCCCCTCCCCGCGGGGTCGCGTCAGGCGGCCCGCGCGTGGATCGGTATCGAGAGGGTGAAGGTGCTTCCCTTGTCGAGTTCGGACTGGACGGTGACCTCGCCGCCGTGGAGGCGGATGACCTCGCGGGCCAGCGCGAGTCCGAGGCCGGTGCCGGTGAGTTCGGCGACGCGGCGGTCCTTGGCGCGGTAGAACTTGTCGAAGACGCGCTCGGCGTCCTCGGGCGAGATGCCGATGCCGGTGTCGACGACGTCGACGGTGAAGTTCTGCTCGTCGTCGGCGACGATGACGCGGACGGTGCCGCCGGCGGGGGTGTACTTGAGCGCGTTGCCGATGAGGTTGTGGAGCGCGAGGGCGATTTTGTCGCGGTCGCCCTGGATCACGGGGAGTTTGGGGGGCAGGTCGAACCGGAGATCGAGGTTCTTGTCCTCGGCCTGCGCGCGGTAGTCGGCTTCGAGGTCCGCGAAGAGGGCGTCGAGGCGGACGTC
The DNA here is from genome assembly GCA_014584315.1 of Planctomycetota bacterium. Taxonomy (GTDB): domain Bacteria; phylum Planctomycetota; class Phycisphaerae; order Phycisphaerales; family UBA1924; genus CAADGN01. The sequence goes on from JACTNA010000013.1 coordinate 14,662, forward strand.
GTCCTGGACGATGCGGAGTTGGCCGGCCTCGATCTCGGCGACGGAGAGCATGTCCGAGACGATGCGCTCGAGGCGCCGGCTTTCCTGGCTGATGACGTTGATCGCTTGAGCACGGTCCGCCGGCGTCGGTTCGCCGTCGAGGAGTTGCTCGACGTAGAGGCGGATGTTGGTGAGGGGCGTGCGGAGTTCGTGCGAGGCCTGCGCGACGAAGGCGTTGCGCGCGGCGTCGGCGACGCGCTGCTGGGTGACGTCCTCGATGAGGATCATCGCCGCCGCGGAATCGTCGCGTCGGACGGGCCGGACGCTGAAGCGGAGGACTCCGGAGCCGTTGTCGCCGGTGCGTTCGACCTCGACGGTGAGGCGGTTCCGGATCGCGCCCGAGGCGACGCCCTTGATGGCGTTGACGAGCCTTTCGTCGGAGACGAACCGGGTGATCTCCGCGCCGACGACCTCGTCGCGCTTGGCCCGGAGGAAAACGGCGGCCGCGCCGTTGGCGTACTTGGTGTGGAGGCGCTCGTCGATGAGGATGAGTCCCTGCCAGAGCGCATCGCAGGCGTCGTCGAGTTCGGTCCGGGGGGCGCGTTGTGCGCCGAGTGCCTCGGCGGCGTGCTCGGCGCGCTGGCGGCGTCGCTCGGCGTCGCGGCCCGCGAGAAGTTCGTTCCATGCGCGTGCCTCCGCGCCCAGCGACTCATCGACCGTGAGCGTTTCGGGCGACCGCTCGCCGCGCTCGAACGCCAGGAGGCTGGCGCGAATCGCGGCCATTCCCCCGAGCCTGCGCCGGAGCACGCGAGAGACCAGCATGAGCGCGACCAGTCCGACCGCGCCGACGATGCCGGCGGCGGCCTGCGCGTCGCGCATGGCCCCGGTCGGCATGGTGGCGGGGCCGGATGCCTCGAGCCGCGCCCGCCCGCGCCCCGGAATCTCCACGGCACGTGCGCTGGCGACGGTTCGCGCGTCGGAGGTGACGGTGGAGGCGAGCGAGATTTCGGGGAGTTGCGGGGGCAACTGGTGCGAGGAGATGGCGGCCGGGTCCGCCGCCGCGAGCACCCCGCCGTCGCCGAGGACGATGCGGAGTTCGTCGAGCGCGTTGGCCCTGGCGGTGTCGATGACGATGCGACGCACGGCGGTCAGATCGCCCGCGGCCAGGAGCGGGGATGCGGCCTCGGCGACGAACTGGCAGGCGTTCTCGACCTGGGCGGCGCGGGCTTCGCGCATGGCCTTGGCGTGGCCGCGGACGGTCAGCCAGGCGGTGACGGCGACCGACCCGACGACGACAAAGGTGATGGCGAGTGCCGCCCAGACGGGTGCGGCCTCGCCGCCGGCCAATCGCCGACGGACTGTGGACCGCCCTCCGAGTGCATCGCCGTGTGGCTGACCGCCGATCTGGTTCATGGCGCAGCACCACCTCCCGTTGGTCGTGGACCCGGGTGTGGGTATCGGCGGTCGGGCGTCGTGAATGAAGATGTGCGGGCTGGGAGGGTGCACGCGGATCCGCATGGGGAGGGGAGGGTTTCCCCGGCGAGATGGTTATGGGGCGACAGGGTTTGTTGACAGGGGCGCTTGTGGTAGATTGATGCCTGTCCGGGCGAAGCCCGGCGTGGAGAGCATCGCCATGGGTATCTCGGGAGCAGGCCTCGGGCGCGGGATCTTCGGAGCGGCGGCCGTGGGTGTGGCGGCGGCGCTGCTCGCACCGCCGCACGCCGCGTGGGGACAGATCGACGATCGACGCAAGACGGTTGATGAGATCGTGCCGGTCGCGGGTCCGCTGCTCGTCGGCCCGCTACGGCCGGAGAGTGGACGGATCGCGGAGTTCGACGCGCACAATGTGACGCTGCTGTCGTGGATGCCGCTGAACCTGTTCCCGGACACGCAGGTGTCGGCGAACGACTGCTGGGGGTACGTGTCGTCGAGCAGGCGGGAGTACGTGCTGATCGGGCTGCGTCGCGGGACGGGTGTTCTGGAGGTGACGAACCCGACGCAGCCGGCGCTGATCGGGTATGTGCCGGGGGCGACGAGCCTGTGGCGGGACATCAAGGTGATCGGGGACTACGCCTACGCGGTGAGCGAGGGGGGGCTGGGGATCCAGGTGATCGACCTGCGGGGGGTTGACGGCGGGTCGGTGGTGCACGTCAAGAACAAGACGCAGAACGGGCACTCGTCGACGCACAACATCGCCGCGAACACGGACTCGGGGTACCTGTATCTCTGCGGCGCGAACATCGCGAACGGCGGGCTGGTGGCGGTGAGCACCACGGACCCGACGGACCCGAAGATCGTGGGGAGTTGGAACACGCGGTACGTGCACGATGCGCAGGTCGTGACCTATACGGACGGACCGTACGCGGGCAAGGAGATCGCGTTCTGCTGCACGGGCGGCGCGGGGCTTGACGTGGTGGACGTGACGAACAAGGCGAACATGACGCGGATCGGGGGCGTGAAGTACCCGGGGACGCGGTACTGCCACCAGGGGTGGCTCACGGAGGACCGCAAGTACTTCCTCATTAATGACGAGATGGACGAGCCGAACCCGGCTCCGACGACGCGGACGCACGTGATCGATGTGCAGAACCCCGGTTCGCCGGTGTACAAGGGGTGGTTCACGAGCGGGGCGACGAGCACGGACCACAACCTGTACATCCACGAAGGGAAGGCGTACGAGGCGAACTACCTGTCGGGGCTGCGGGTGTTCGACGTGAGCGACGCGCAGAACGCGGTGCAGATCGCGTGGTTCGACACGCACCCGGAGAGCGACGCGGCCGGGTACCACGGGGCGTGGAGTTGCTACCCGTACCTGCCGAGCGGGACGATCGCCATCAGCGACATCGAGCGGGGGCTGTTCCTGGTGCGGGTGGGAACGGACTCGCTCGGGTTCGAGTACCCGGACGGACTGCCCTCGGTGGCGCGGCCGGGCGTGGACCTGCCCGTGCGCGTCGGCGTGGTGGAGCAGGGCGTGACGCTGGACCCCTCGACGGTACGGCTGCACGTGCGGCTGGACGGCGTGGTGTCGGAGTTCGTGATGGCGGAGGAATCCGGCGGAGAGTTCGGGGCGTCGATCCCGGGGATGGACTGCTACGAGGAGGCGGACTTCTGGTTCTCGGCGGTGGACACGGACGGGCTGCTGTATACGGACGTGCTGAACGCGTCGCTGGGCGGCGGGCACCCGTTGATCGCGGCGACGGGCGAGATCACGGTGATGGAGGACGACTTCTCGGCGGACCTGGGCTGGACGACGGCGAACCAGAGCGTGCAGTCGGGCGCGTGGGCGCGGACAGCGCCGATCGCAGGGAACGAGTACGAGCCGAATGGCGATGAGGACGGCTCGGGGATGGCGTGGGTGACGGGCTCGACGCCGGGCGAGTTGCTGGTGGGCGGGCCGACGGAGTTACTCTCGCCCGTCTTCGACCTGAGCGAAGCGGGCGCGGCGGAGGTGTCGTACGCGGCGTGGCACCAGACGTCGCTGGGGAGCAGCCCGCTGCGCGTGCACGCGAGCCACGACGGGACGACGTGGGTGGAGGTCGCGACGCACCTGAACACGCCGGGCTGGGAGCGGAAGACGGTGCGCCTCGACAAGCACATCCCGCTGTCGTCGCAGGTCCGGGTCCGGTTCTCGGCCAAGTCGTGGAACAACTTCTCGAGCGTTGAGGCCGGGGTGGACGCGTTCTCGCTGGTGGCGGTCGAGTGCGACGACTGCGTGGCCGACTACAACGGCGACGGCACGGTGAACACGCAGGACTTCCTGGCGTTCATGAACGACTTCACCGGCTCGACGAACGTGGGGAACCCGGACCTCAACGGGGACACGAAGGTGGACACGCTGGACTTCCTGGCGTTCCTCAACGCGTTCGTGGCGGGCTGCCCGTAGGCGAGGCTCGCGGGACGTCGGGTGTCGGACCTTGTATGCTCGCGGGCGATGCCTGCGATCGGCGCCATCGGCCTGCTGATGCTCTTCATCGTTGTTGCTGCGCTGTACTCGTCGGTCGGGCACGCGGGGGGGTCGGGGTATCTGGCGGCGATGGCGTTGATGGGCGTCGCACCGGAGGTGATGAAGCCGGCGTCGCTGAGCCTGAACGTGCTTGTCGCGACGATCGCAACGGCGCAGTTCGCGCGGGCGGGGCACTTCTCGTGGCGGCTGTTCTGGCCCTTCGCGCTGGCGGCCGCACCGATGGCGTTCGTGGGCGGGGCGATCATGCTGCCTGGGGCGTACTACCGGCCGCTGATCGGGGCGATCCTGTTGTACTCGGCGTGGCGGCTGGTGTTCGCGAGGGGCGGTGCGAGCGAGCGGAACGCGGAGGACGTGGCCCGTGAGCCGCGCGTGGCGATTGCGCTCGCGGTGGGCGCGGGGCTGGGGTTGCTGTCGGGGCTGTCGGGCACCGGGGGGGGCATCTTCCTCAGCCCGATCCTGCTGCTGTGCGGGTGGGCGACGGCGAAGCGAACGGCGGCGGTGTCGGCGGCGTTCATCCTGCTGAACTCGATCTCCGGGCTTGCGGGCGTGCTGCACTCGACGCGCGCGGTTCCCGAGGAACTGGTCCGCTGGGGGTGGTTGTGGGCGATCGGCGCGGTGGCGGGCGGGCTGGTCGGATCGTACTTCGGGGCGTGGCGGCTGGCGCCGCTCGTGCTCCGGCGACTGCTCGCGGTCGTGCTGGTGGTGGCGGGTCTGAAACTGGTGGTCCCGGTGTGATCAGGGCGCAGGCTCGGCCCGCTTCCAGATGGGGACGTCCTGCTTGAGGCGGTCGATGAACCGGTCCACGGCTTCGATGGCTTCGCGTCTGTGCGGCGAGACGATGACGAGGCGGAAGGAGCACCCCCCCACCGGCACGAAGCCCCGGCTGTGCTCGACACTGACGCGGAGCAGGCCGAGATGTTGCGCCAGGTCGGTTGCGAGAGCGTGCATCTGGCGCTGGGCCATCGGCTCGTACGTCTCGTAGTGGAGGCCGGCGATCGGGTGCCCGTTCTCTGTCGGCCTGACGACGCCCTCGAAGACGATGACCGCCCCGCCGCCGACACTCGGCGCGTTCGGGTGGTGGGTGCCGAGCGGGCCGTCGCAGATTCGGACATCGACGGCCATCATCCCCCCGAGACCAGGCCGATGAGGGCGATCTCGTCGCCCTGGCGAACGATCTCGTCCGGGCGGGCGAACTCGCCGTTGCGTGCGAAGCGCAGGCCTGGCAGCATGGGCGCGATCGCGGGGCAGGCGTCGCGCAGGAGCGGTGCGAGCGACGCGACGGTCGGGTTCGGACCGGCGCGGACGGTGACCTTGGACAATCCCGCGGCGGCGGCGGCCGGGCCGAAGAGCAAGACGGCGACGTCCATCGCACGGAGTGTATAAGGTGAACGGTCCGGGGACGATCGCGGCCTGGCACCGTTCACCCTTGCAGGAGAACCCGGCATGAGCCTCCCCTCGGCGTATCGAAGGATCGGCAAGGAGCAACCGAGACTGCTCGAGGCCTACGAGCGGTTCGGCGAAGCGTGCGCCAAGGCGGGTCCGCTGGACGCGAAGACGATCGCGCTGGTGAAACTGGCGATCTCGCTCGGTGCGGGGCTGGAAGGGGCCGCGCACTCGCACTGCCGCAAGGCGATCGCGGCGGGATGGACCGCGGAGGAACTGATGCACGTCGCGCATCTGTGCGCGCCGACGATCGGGTTTCCCCCGATGATGCGCAACCGTGGCTGGGTGGAGGACGTGGTGGAGAAGGACGCGAAGGACGGCAAGAGGGGCAAGGGCAAGGGCGGGGGGAAGCGGAAGAAGGGCCGATGAGCGCGGGCGATGCGCTGCCATCGCCGGGTGACGCGCTACGGTCGCTGCTCGAGCGATTGTCGCCGGTGGCGACCGAGCGCGTGGGATTGCGTGAGGCGGCGGGGCGCGTGCTTGCGCAGGACGCGGTGACGGATCGACCCAGCCCCGCGCTGTCGGTGAGCGCGATGGACGGGTACGCGGTCGATCTCGGGCGGCTTGGCGCGGGTCGCACCGACGTGGATGGAGAGGCGTCGATCGGGCGGCCTCCGGCGACGCTGCGCGAGGGGAGGGCGGCACGGATCGTGACCGGCGCGCCCGTGCCGCACGGGGCCACAGCGGTGCTGCGGCGGGAGGACGTGGTCGAGTGGGAAGGGTGGATCGAGGTCGGGACGGACCTGATCGCCCGGCTGAAGGATGGCGAGAACATCCGCCGGCAGGGGGAGAACGGGCCGGCGGGGACGGTGTTCGCGCGGGGCGGGTGCGAGATCACGCCTCCGGTCGCGGGCGCGCTGGCGTCGTTCGGCGTGGTGTCGCCGGTGGTTCGGCGGCGGGTGCGCATCGCGCTCGTGGCGACGGGCGACGAAATCCTTCCGCCGGAGCAGTCCGTCGAGGCGTGGCAGTTGCGGGACTCGAACTCGACTGCGCTCGAGGCGTTCGTGGCCGGTGCGGCGTGGATCTCGCTGGTATCGGTGGAGCGGTGTGCGGACGAGCCGACGCCGCTACGGGCCGCGCTGGGCAGCGCGCTGGACGGGGCGGACGCGTTGTTCGTGTCGGGGGGGGTCTCGATGGGGCACCGGGACTTCGTGCCGGGCGTGCTTGCATCGCTCGGGGTGGAGCGCGTGTTTCATCGGGTGTCGCAGCGGCCGGGCAAGCCGCTGTGGGCGGGGGTCGGGCCGCGCGGGCAGGCTGTGCTTGCGCTGCCCGGGAATCCGGTGTCGGTGATGGTGACGGCGCGGCGGTTCGGCGCGCCGGCCCTCGGTCGGCTCGCGGGGCTGGACCGGTTCGGCGGGGCTGACGGTTCGGTCGCGCTCGACGGTGCGAATGAGCGCGCGATCCCGTTGTGGCTGCACCGGCTGGTCCGGCTGGGCGCGCCGGGGCGTGCCGAGCGTGTGGCGACGCGCGGATCGGGCGACGTGATCGGGGCTGCGATGAGCGATGGGTTCGTCGAGATGCCGCCCGGCGCGACCGGGGCGGGTCCGTGGGCGTACTACGCTTGGAGGCTGGGGGGAGGCTCGCCGTGACGGACACCGATCGCCCCGAGAGGATGACGCACGTGGGTGCGGACGGCAGGCCGCGGATGGTGGACGTCGGCGAGAAGGCTGTGACGGCGCGCGGCGCACGGGCGGAGGCGTTCGTGCGCATGTCGGCCGCGTTGCTGGAGTTGGTGCGTGGAGACGCGCTCGGCAAGGGGAGCGTGCGCGACGTGGCGCGGCTGGCGGGGATCATGGCGGCGAAGCGCACGGCGGACCTGATCCCGCTGTGCCATCCGGTGGCGCTGGACCATGCGGACGTAACGATCGAGGTCGAGCAGGGCGGGGTTCGCATCACCACGGAAGTTCGCACGCACGGACGGACGGGCGTGGAGATGGAGGCGCTGTCGGCGGCGGCGGCGGCCGCGCTGACCGTGATCGACATGGGCAAGGCGGTCGATCGCGGGATGGTCGTCGAGGGGCTGCGCGTCCTGGAGAAATGGGGCGGTCGGAGCGGGCATTACCGGGCGGAGGACGCGCCATGAGCGAGATCCGGGCGGCGGTGCTGACCGTGAGCGACCGGTGCTCGCGCGGCGAGACGGAGGACACATCGGGGCCTGCGCTGGCGGCGATGCTGCGCGATCGGCTGGGGGCGGAGATGGTGGAGGCTGCGTGCGTGCCGGACGAGGTGCAGCGGATCGAGCGCGCGCTGCGCGGCTGGACGCAGCCTGAACGGCGGATCGATCTGGTGGTGACGACGGGCGGGACTGGGCTTGCGCCGCGCGATGTGACGCCGGAGGCCGCGATGCGCGTGATCGAGCGGCCGCACGCGGGGCTGATGGAGTTGGCGCGGGCGCGTTGCCTGGGCATCACGCCGCGGGCGTACCTGTCGCGCGGCGTGGCGGGCGTGGCGGGGCGGACGCTGATCGTGACGCTGCCCGGCTCGGTGCGGGGGGCGACGGAGCAGTTGGGGGCGTTGCTGGACGTGCTGCCGCACGCGGTGGAAACGCTTCGCGGCGAGGTGCAGGACGACGGCCGCCCCGACGCGAAAGCGACGACGGGGCGCGTCGTGGCGCATGGAGACTGAGGTGAACGAACGGGTGCGCCCTGTCGTGCTGGTCGGCGGGCGGAGCCGGCGGTTCGGACGGGACAAGTTGCGCGAGCCGTTCGGGGGGGGGCTGCTGGTCGATCGGCCGATCGCCGCGCTTCGGGGTGTGTTCGGGGCGTGCGTCGCGCTGGTGGGCGACTGCGATGCTGCGGTTGCGGCGCGCGGAGACTCGCACCACGCCGATCGATTCCCCGGGCGCGGGCCGATCGGGGGCGTGCTGACTGCGCTGGATGAGTTCGGGTGCGCGGTGTTCGTGCTGTCGGGGGACCTGCCGTGCGTGACGGAGGCGGGCGTGAGATCGGTGCTCGGGGCTGCGCTGGCGGATCCGGGCGCGGCGGCGGTGGTCGCGGCGACGCCGAGGGTGGAGCCGTGCTTCGGCGTGTACCGGCCGGCGAGCGCCGGGGCACTGCGTCGGGCGATGGAGCAGGGTCGGCTTGAACTGTGGCGTGTGATCGAGGGCGAGGGGTGGGCGACCGTGCCGCTCGCGGCCTCTGAAGCCGTGAACGTGAACTCGGTGGAGGAGGCCGAACGTGCGGGGATGGGGCGCCGGGAAGCAACGTGAGCAGGCGGGACGCCTGCTCCACCGGGGGGGACTGACCTGCTACCCGCCGATGGCGGACATGGAGCGCTCGGGCTGGCGGAACGCCGTGGAGTCGATGCCGTGGCCGGGCTGCTTAGTCCAGGTGGCGTCGATCAGGAATCGCTCGATCTCATCGTCGGATGCGCCGTCGCGCAGGAGCGGGCGCAAGTCCCACTCCTGCGTGCTGAAGAGGCAGGGGCGGACCTTGCCGTCGGCGGTGATGCGCAGCCGGCTGCACTGCCCGCAGAACGGGCGCGTAACGGGTGCGATGAGGCCGATGCGGCCTGGCGCCCCGTCCGCAAAGGCGAAGTTGAGGGAGGTGGCGGAGTCGGCATCGCGCCCTTCGGGGACGAGCGGCCAGCGCTCGGCGATGCGGGCGAGCGTCTCGGAGGCCGGAACGACGAGCGAGCGATCCCAGGTGCGGGCGTCGTCGAGGGGCATGAACTCGATGAAGCGCATCTCGACGCCGAGGTCGCGGGCGAGCGCGGCGAGGGGAAGGGTCTCGTCGTCGTTGATGCCGCGCATGAGGACGGCGTTGATCTTCACGGGAGCGAAGCCCGCGATGATCGCGCGGCGGACACCCTCGATCACCTGCTCGGGGGCCGTGCGCGAACGGGTCATGGTGAGGAAGCGATCCGGGCGGACGCTGTCCATGCTGACGGTCATGCGCGTGAGGCCGGCATCACGCCACCGGGCGAGGGAGGCGGGATCGAGGCGCGAGCCGTTGGTTGTGAGCGCGAGATCTGCAACGCCGAGCGCGGCGACGCGGGCGATGATCGAGGTGAGGCGCGGGTGGAGCGTCGGCTCGCCGCCGGTGAGTCTGATCTTCTCGACACCGAGGCGGATGCAGGCGGCGGCGGCTCGGACGATCTCGTCGTCGGTGAGGAGGTCGAGTTTGCGCATGAAGCGCGCGTCGGGCTCGAGGCAGTAGACGCAGCGGAAGTTGCAGCGGTCGGTGAGGCTGAGGCGGAGGTCGCGGATGGTGCGGCCGTGGGAGTCGATCATGCGGCCCGGGCGGACGGCCGTGGTTGGCGCGGGGGGCGGGCGCTGCGGGCGTCGGCCCGTCGTGCGGTCGTCGAGGAGCGGGAGGGCGTAGCCCATGGACACTCCGTTGCGGCTCATGCGCGAGCCGGGGTTCGGCGCTCGGCGTTGAGCAGGACGCTCGATCCTATCACGGGCTGGAAGCGAGCCTGGAAGAAGCGGAGGTACTCCGGCTCGTGTGTGAAGCGGAGGCCGACGATGCGGTCGCGATGCTCGAAGAGTTCGATGACGGACTCGGCGGTGACGTCCATGTGGGCCTGGGTGTAGACGCGGCGTGGGATGGTGAGGCGGATGAGTTCGAGCGACGGGAAGATGTTCTCGCCGGTGTCGGGGTTACGGCCGCTGGAGACCGCGCCGCGCTCCATGGCGCGGACGCCGGACTCGACGTAGAGGGCGGCGGCCAGGGCCTGGGCGGGGAACTGCTCGCGGGGCATGTGGGGGAGGAAGCGGGCGGCGTCGATGAAGACGCCGTGGCCGCCGATGGGGAGGACGATCGGCACGCCGGCCTCGCGGAGGAGCGAGCCGAGGTACTCGACTTGCCCGACGCGCGCGCGGATGTGGTCTTCGTGGATGGATTCCTCGATGCCGATGGCCATGGCCTCCATGTCTCGTCCGGCGAGTCCGCCGTAGGTGTGGAGGCCCTCGAAGACGACGACGAGGTTGCGTGCCTTCTCGGCGAGCGTTTCGTCGTTGAGGCAGAGGAAGCCGCCGATGTTGACGAGGCAGTCCTTTTTGGCGGAGTTTGTGCATCCGTCCGCGCAGGCGCAGAGGTCGCGGAGGATGTCGGCGATGGGGCGCCCGAGGTGCTCGCGTTCGCGCTGGGAGATGAACCATGCGTTCTCGACGGCGCGTGTGGCGTCGAGGATGACGCGGATGCCGCGGGCACGGCAGAGTTCGGATGCGGCACGGAGGTTGGCGAGGCTGATGGGCTGGCCGCCGGCCATGTTGACGTTGCACTGGACCCAGATGAACGGGATGCGCTCGGGGCCGACGGAGTCGATGAGGGCCTCGAGTTTGCGCAGGTCGATGTTGCCCTTGAAGGGCGCCTCGCTGAGGGTGTCGTGGGCTTCGTCGATGATGACGTCGGCGAACCGGCCGCCGGCGAGTTCGAGGTGGGCCTTGGTGGTGGTGAAGTACATGTTTCCGGGGACGACGCAGCCGGGCGAGACGAGGAGCCGGCAGAGGATGTGCTCCGCGCCGCGGCCCTGGTGGGTGGGAATGAGGTGGCGGAAGCCGTAGCGGCGACGGACGACCTCTTCGAGGTGGTAGTAGTTCTCCGAGCCTGCGTAGGCCTCGTCGCCGAGCATCATGCCGGCCCACTGGCGGTCGCTCATGGCCGAGGTGCCGGAGTCGGTGAGGAGGTCGATGTAGACGTCGCGGCTGCGGAGGAGGAAGGTGTTGAAGCCGGCCTCGGCGATGGCGTGCTCGCGCTCGGCGCGGGTGGTCATGCGGATCGGCTCGACCATCTTGATGCGGTACGGCTCGGCCCAGGAACGCTTCCCGCTTGGATGGCGGCTCATCGGGTTCGCTCAGTTCTCCCCCGGGATGGAGTCGGCGAGTTCACACAACGCGTTGTAATACTCATCGCGGTCGATGCCGAGGAGGGTAGCGCCGAAGAGTTCGGCCTCGGCGGGGCCTCCGATCTCGCCGTAGTTGATCGTGGGGATGTGGTAGGCGATGAGGAGTGGCCAGACCTCGGGCGTCGGCTGGAACCACGGGTGCAGGCAGAGACGGAATCCGTCCGCCGGATGCTCGCCGAGCGGCTGCGGGTAGGCGAACTCGCCGGGTTCGAGCGGGTCGGCGTCGAAGGCGATCTCGACGGGGTAGCGGACGGTCTCGCGGTCGTTGAGGATTCGGAGGATGGCGTCGGCGTCGATGAGCAGGCCGTGGCGGAGGCGCGCACTAGTGGCCTTGTCCACGAGGTGCTCGTGGAGCGCGACGCGGGCCTCTTCGGGCGAAGGCACGTGCGGTTTCATGCCGCGCCCTCCTGCGCACGGGCTTCGGCGTGGTCGGGCGATCGCGGGGGCGCGTCGGGGGTGTAGCCGGTGTGTTCGGTGAGCCGGCCGGAGAGCACGGGGACGGTGATGCGGACCATGATGGTGAAGAGGAGCAGGCCGAAGGCCCAGACACCGGCGGAGACGAGCGACTCGTTGAGGGTGGGCGTGTACTCGACGATTTCGCCGAGGGGCGTGGGCACGAAGCCGGGGATGATGAGGCCCATCCCCTTCTCGATCCAGATGCCGACGATCATCAGGACGCAGGCGGGGTGGAGGAAACGCTCGCGGCGTGAGACGGGCAGGTAGAGGAGCACGAGCGCCGCGGTGTTCATGGCGATGGCGGACCAGATCCAGGGGACGAGGGCGGCGCGCCCGTCGAGGCCGAGGTAAAGGTAGCGTGCGGAGGCGGTGTGGGCGGAGTCGGTGTAGAACTCGGTGAAGACCTCGGAACCGAGGAGGAACATGTTGATCGTCATGGCGACGGTGACGATGTTGCGGAGCGTGAGGAAGGCCTTGGGCGGCACCTCGTATGCGCCGATACGGCGCAGGACGCCGAGGGTGAGGATGAGGAAGGCGGGACCGGCGGCGAAGGCGGAGGCGAGGAACCGCGGGGCGATGACGGCGGAGTTCCAGAACGGGCGGCTGCCGAGGCCGCTGTACAGGAACGCCGTGACGGTGTGGATGCTGACGGCCCAGACGATGGCGATGAAAACGAAGGGGAGGTAGAAGAGTTTGCCGGGTCGTCGTCCGCGGTAGGCGCAGTAGATGAGGTAGCCGCAGATATGCAGGTTGAGAAGGAGATAGCCGTTGAGGACGAGAACGTCCCACGTGAGCATGGAGATGGGGAAGTTGAAGCGGAGGAAGAGGTGGTGGAATCGGTCGGGGCGTCCGAGGTCCACGGTGACGAAGAGGAGGGCCATGATGATGGCGGCGACGGCGAAGAGTTCGCCGAAGATGACGAGGTCGTGCAGTTCGCGGTTGCGGTAGATGTAGACGGGGATGACGAGCATGACGGCGGCGGCGGCCATGCCCACGAGGAAGGTGAAGTTGGCGATGTAGAGGCCCCAGGAGACCTGGTCGGTCATGCCGGTGACGGCGAGGCCGTGGACGATCTGGCGGCAGTAGGCGTTGAGGCCGAGCAGGGCGACGGCGGTGAGGAAGAACATCCAGGCGTAGTAGCGTCCGTCGCCGACGAAGGAGAGGCGAAAGCACCGCCAGAGGAAGGTGAGGTAGGTCTTCACGCGAGCGTCCCCCGCTGATTCGGCGTGAGGTCGCGCCAGCGGAGTTCGGGGCCGTCCGCGCCGGGGAGTCGGCCGTAGCGGTCGCCCTCTTCGTGTTCGAGTCGTCGCGCGATCTCGGCGGCTTCGGGGTCGAGGCCGCTTGGGTATCGCTCGTCGAAGTAGTAGAAGAACCTGGGGAGCGTGCCGGCGTCCTCCTTCAGGACGAAGACTCGCTTGGTGCGGAGAATCTGCGAGACCTCGCTCTCCGGGTCGAGGACGTTGCCGAACTTGCGCGCGCCGGTCGGGCAGACTTCGAGGCAGGCGGGCATGCGGCCCTGGCGCGTGCGCTGGAGGCAGTAGTGGCACTTCTCCATGACGCCCTTGTCGCGCGGGCGGTTGGAGAGGTAGCCCATGTTCGGGTTGACCTGGTCTGCGGGCAGGCGGGGCCTGGAGAAGTTGAAGCGGCGCGCCCAGTAGGGGCAGGCGGCCTCGCAGTAGCGGCAGCCGATGCACCAGTCGTAGTCGATGACGGTGATGCCGTCGGCGTCCTGCCAGGTCGCCTCAACGGGACAGACCTTGACGCAGGGCGGGTTGGCGCACTGGTGGCACTGGACGGGGAGGTAGAAGTGGCCCTCGTCCGGTACGGTCGGGCGGTCGTAGTGGTGGTTGCCCTTTTCGAGGTCCATCGTGCCGCGCGGCATCTCGATGACGCGGATGTACTGGACTTCGGGCGAGCGACTCTGGTTGTTCTCGGCGACGCAGGCGTGGACGCACTTGCGGCACCCGATGCAACGGCTGATGTTCAGGGCGTAGACGAACTCGACGCCGTCCATGGGCTTGTAGTCGCGCAGTTCGGGGCGGACGCCGTAGCGGCGCTCGACTTGGGCGCGGATGCGCTCGAGGGCGCGCTCCATGTCGTCGGGCGTCATTTCCTTGTAGTGCTTCTGGAGGAACTGCTCGAGGGATGGCGCGTCCTCGCGTTCGAGTTCGCGCAGCGGGCTGAGCGCCGCGGCGATGGCGGTCAGGCCCCCCGCTGCCGCGGTGCCGGTGCGGAGGAAACTGCGACGCGACACGCCGGGGCCGTCGGTGGGCGCGGAGCCGGCGTCGCCGGAACCGCACCCGCAACCCGAGCCGCAGGAGCCGCCGCCGTTGCCGTTCGCGCCCGAGTGGCTCTTGAGGATGGGGAGTCTCATGGCGTCGTCCCCGGATGGTGGTGCGGCGGCTCGCCGATCTGCCGCAGGAGCGGGTGGTGGCGACCTGGCGCGTGGTGGCCGTGCGCGTCCTGATCTCCCATGCGGAGCGTGTTCGGCCCGGGCAACGGCGTGAAAGGCGGGTAGCGCGGCGAGTGCGGGTCGTGGCACTCGGTGCAGCGGAGTCGGAGGGCCTCGCCCAGGTCGCGGTTCCAGTAGCCGAGTGTCTTGCCGTGGGTGCCGCGCTGCCAGTCGCGATAAGCCGTGCCGTGGCACTGGGCGCAGAGGGTGGCGACCTGCGAGAAGGGGACGGTGGAGCCGTCGTGGAGACGGAGGCGGTCGTGGTCGTTGCGGTCGTGGCAGTTGAAGCAGCGGTCGTTCAGGCCGTGGCTCAGAACGATCTCGCGGTGCATGCTGAGTTCGGAGATGGGCTTGTCGACGGAGACGAAGATGCTGTGGCAGTCCTGGCAGCCCTGGGCGACGCCGTTGATCATGGCTTGGGGCGGGTCGTGCATGGCGGCGCGCCGGGGGCCGGTGTCGAGGTCGTGGCGTGAGACTGAGACCGGCTCGGCCTCGGGGACGCGGGGACCGATCGGGTCGATCGCCATGAACCCGGCCAGGAGAAGGAAAGCGGGCAGGAAGAGCCACCCGGCCCATGCCGGACCCGACGAGCGGTGCTTGCGGGGTTGGCCGTTTGGGGGCGTCATGCGGGCCGACAGCCTACAGTCAGGGGATAAACAGAGTAGTGGATGATGATATCGTGAATGAGTATTCGATCAAGCAGGGGCGTGGCGGATCGGGCAAGATGGGGGAGGAGACTTGGGCGTGTCGATCAGCGGGCTGGTGGTGACGCTGGACCGTGACCCGCCGTTGGCGGAGAGCGCGATCCGCGCGCTGAAGCGCGACCCTCGGATCACGCTCGGGGAGCTAGCCGGTGAGAGATTGCCGATCGTTGTGGAGACGGGTTCTCGTGTCGAGGACGAGGAGGTCTTCGCCGCATTGAAGGGCACACCCGGTGTGCGCTTCGTGGACGTGGCGTTCGTCGATTTCGGGAGCGGCGAGGAAGGAGCCCGCGATGCTGACGGTTGACAGGCGGACGTTCGTGAAGTCGGCGGCGATGGCGGCCGCGACGGCAGCGGCCGCGGGAACGACGCGGTCATTCGCGCTTCCGGTGCTGGGCGGGTCCGGGCTTCGGTGGGAGAAGGCGCCGTGCCGGTTCTGCGGGACGGGTTGCCACGTGATGGTGGCGACCGAGAACGGGCGCGTGGTGGCGATCCAGGGGGACCAGAAGGCGGAGGTGAACAAGGGCCTGCTGTGCGTGAAGGGGTACCACGTCGGGGCGATCTTGTACGGGGAGGACCGTTTGACGCGGCCGATGGCGCGCAGGGACGGGCGGCTTGTGCCGATCTCGTGGGAGGAGGCGATCGGGATCATCGCGGACAAGATCGCGGAGAACCCGAAGGGATTCGCGTTGTACGGGTCGGGACAGTGGACCATCGGCGAGGGGTGCATCGGCAACAAGTTCATGAAGGCGGGTCTGGGGAGCAACCAGATCGACGGGAATCCGCGGCTGTGCATGTCGTCGGCGGTGACGGGGTTCCTCTCGACGTTCGGCGTCGATGAGCCGCCGGGGGCGTACGACGATCTCGACCGGTGCGATGTGGCCATCATGTGGGGCAACAACATGGCCGAGATGCACCCGGTGCTGTTCTCGCGGCTGGTGGACCGGCGGACGCGCGGGGAGAAGGTCACGATCATCGACCTGACCACGCGGCGGACGCGGACGAGCGAGTTCGCGGATGAGGTGCTGTTCTTCAAACCGCACGGGGACCTGGCGATCGCGAACGGGATCGCGCACCTGCTGGTGAAGAACGGGACGTTCGACCGGGCGTTCGTGGAGAAGCACTGCAACTTCCGGCAACTGGGGCCGGGGTCGGAAGACGGGTCGCCTCCCGCCATGCTGGGCGTGCCGATGACGTTCGAGGAATACGCCCGGGCGTTGGAGCCGTACACGCCGGAGAAGGTCGAGGAACTGTCGGGGGTGCCGGCGGAGAAGGTCCGGATGCTCGGCGAGTTGTTCGGTCGGCGCGACCTGCGGATCAACAGCCTGTGGTGCATGGGGATGAACCAGCACACGCGGGGGACGGCGATCAACTGCCTTGTGCACGGCGTCCACCTGCTGTCGGGGCACATCGGGACGCCGGGCAACGCGGCGACGAGCCTGACGGGGCAGCCGTCGGCGTGCGGCACGGTGCGCGAGGTGGGGACGCTGTGCCACCTGCTTCCGGGCGGGCGCGTCGTGACGAACGCGGAGCACCGGAAAGACGCCGAGGCGCTGTGGAACGTGCCCGAGGGGCGGATCGCCGCGACGCCGGGGTACCACACGGTCGAGATGTTCAAGCGGTTCAACACGCCGACGAGCGAGGGCGGGGACATCACGACGCTGTGGGTGCAGGTGACCAACCCCGGCCAGACGCTGCCGAACCTGCAACGGAACTTCCGGGCGAAGAAGGGCCTGGCGGACAAGTTCCTGATCGTGTCGGACGTGTACCCGACGGCGACGACGGAACTGGCGGACCTCGTGCTGCCGAGCGCGATGTGGGTCGAGAAGAACGGGATGTACGGGAACAGCGAGCGCCGGACGCAGCAGTGGTTCAAGATGGTGGACCCGCCGGGCGAGGCGCGCGACGACGCGTGGCAGATGATCGCGGTGTCGCGCCGGCTGTTCGACATGGGTCACGAGGGGATGAAGGGACGGGACGGGAAGTGGATCTTCCACACGACCGATGAGGCGGGACAGGAGGTTCCGATCTGGGAGTGGGCGCGCTACTACGACGTGAACGTGGATGAGCGGATGTTCGAGGAGTACCGCCCGTTCACGCGGCTGAAGCACAAGGATCTCGCGCCGTACCGGGAGTACGTCAAGGCGCGTGGGCTGCGGTGGCCGGTGGTTGAGCAGGCGGACGGCTCGTGGCGCGAGACGCGGTGGCGGTTCAGCGGGTTCGACGATCCGTACGTGGAGAAGGGGAAGGAATTCCAGTTCTACCACTCGGTGACGAAGGACGACAAGGCCCTGATCTGGTTCCGGCCGCACGAGTTCCCGCCGGAGATGCCCGACGCGGAGTACCCGTTCTGGCTGTGCACCGGGCGCGTGCTGGAGCACTGGCACACGGGGACGATGACGCGGCGTGTCCCGCAGTTGCACCGGGCGATGCCGAAGGCCTACGTTGAGATGCACGCGGACGACGCGGCGCGGCTCGGCGTGCGCAGCGGCGAGGTCGTCGCGGTGAGAAGTCGGCGCGGCGAGATCGACCTGCCGGTCTGGATCGGCGGGCGGGGAGACCCCAAGCCGGGCGAGGTCTTCGTGCCGTTCTTCGACGAGGGGCGGCTCATCAACCTGGTCACGCTGGATGAGTACGACCCGTACTCGCGCCAGCCGGACTACAAGAAGTGCGCGGTCGCGATCGTGCGCAAGGCGTAGGAGGCGCAGATGTCATCCACACACTCACGCCTCCGCTTCCGCGGTGAGATTGCATGGACGGGAATGGTCGCGGGCCTGTGCGCGGCGGTGGCGCTCGGGTCGGCGGGAGCGGGAGTCTCGCGGCCCGTGCAGATCGGCGCGGACGACCGCGACCGCCCGGCCGTCAGCGCGCCGTGGCTGCTGTCGCAACCCGCGGCGAACGTTGTGCCCGCCGAGCGGGCGAACCCCGGAAGCACGGAGGACAAGTTCACGGCGCGGGTGCGCTCGATGGAAGAGCGGGCCGCGCTGCGGGCGTACGAGGGCGCGCCGCCGGTCATCCCGCACCCGGTGGGTGAGTTGAAGTACCAGACCTGCCGCGCGTGCCACGCGCAGGGGCTGCGGGCGGGGGAGCAGGTCGCGCGCATGGCGTCGCACACGCACCTGACGAACTGCACGCAGTGCCACGTGGAGGCGGCGGGGCTGTTCCTGGGGGACGACCCCGTGCCGGGCAACTCGTTCGAGGGGCTTCGAGCGAGCGGGTACGGGAGCACGCGGGCGTGGGCGGGCGCGCCGCCGGTCATGCCGCACACGACGTTCATGCGGACGAACTGCGTGAGCTGCCACGGCGAGCACGGGTACGACGGGTGGAAGCCGGACCACCTCGACCGGACGAACTGCGTGCAGTGCCACGCGCCCGCGGCGAACCTGGATCAACTCTCGCCGGCGTTCGGCGAGGAACTGCTGCGCGTGTTCACCTCGCCGCGACCGTGACGGGACGGCATGAGCGAGCCTCGGGACATCTCGCGACGCGACCTGCTGCGCGGGCGTCTCAACGCGCGGGAATCGTCGGCGGGGTCGGGCGCGGCGTCGGGTTCGGCGCGTCGCGTCCCGCTTCCCGTGCATCGGCCGCCGGGGGCCGTGCCGGAGTCGGAGTTTCTGGCCGGGTGTACGCGGTGCGGAGCGTGCGTCGAGGCGTGCCCGGTGGATGCGATCGTGCTCGCGCCGCCGCGATTCCGCGGTGCGGCGGGGACGCCGATGATCGACGCGCACACGACCGCGTGCGTGATGTGCGCCGACACGCCGTGCATCGCGTCGTGCGAGCCGGGCGTCTTGCGGGCCGGACGGCCGCTGAAGATGGGAACGGCGTGGGTCGACCGGATGAACTGCCTGGCGTGGGCCGGGAGTTTCTGCACGGTCTGCTCGGAGCGGTGCCCGGTGCCCGGCGCGATCTCGCTGGAACAGGGCCGGCCGAGCGTGGTGGAGTCGGTCTGCACCGGGTGCGGTGTGTGCCACGGGGTGTGCCCCGCACCGGTGAACGCGATCGGCATCATGCCGCTGCCCGACCGGCCGGGGTAGCGGCGTTGGGCCGCACTTTGCGGAGCGGCCGCCCGGGGACGCGAGACGGCCGAATGGGCGCGGCTGGATTCGAACCAGCGAAGGCATAAGCCAACAGATTTACAGTCTGTCCCGTTTGGCCACTTCGGTACACGCCCTCTGTGCCACCCGGACGATGGGGCCGCCGGCGTGGGAGGTACAAAATAGCGTATTCCCACGCCACGGGCAAGCCTGATCGGCCTGAGCGGGATGGGCCGATCCTGATCGGGCCGCGATGGCACGCCCGACCTTCGGGGCGGCCGGGGCGCGTGGGTTCGGGTCGGCTTCGGGGCGCTCTCGGGCCGACGCGCGGAGCGCATCGAGGGACGCGGCATCATCGGGACCACCCGGTAGACGCGGCGCGAGGGTGGCCGCTCGGGTTCGGATGCAACAACGCGGGGCTTGTGGGCGGGACGGCCGACTTGTACACTGGCCCCGTGGTGCTGCGCGACCGGGACGCGAACACGGCCTGGCACGAGGAGGCCGACGGCACGCTCGAGGAGCGGGTGTACTACTGCCAGAACTGGCGGGCGGACGTGGTGGCGTTGTTCGGCTCGAACGGGCACATGCTCCACCAGGTGCGCTACGACCCCTACGGCGTGCCGTTTGGGATCAGTAAGGCCGACATCAACGGAGACGGCGTGCTGGACTCGGCGGACTCGAGCCTGTTCGTCACGCTCTACAACTCCGGCAGCGGCACGCACCCCTTCGCCGACTGGAACCTGGACGGCACGCTCAGTTCGCTGGACCTGATCGCCTACGGCAACTCCTACAGCGCGGACGCCGGGCTCGGATACGGCGTGCTGTCCTACGACTTCGCGCGCGCCGGCGGCGCGAACCGCAAGGGCTACGCGGGCTACGAACTGGCGCCTGAGTTGAGCAGCGCCAAGCCGTGCCTCTACCACGTCCGCTACCGCGTCTACGACGCGAGCCTCGGCAGGTGGACGAGGCGCGACCCGCTGGGGTACGTGGATGGGATGAGCATGTACGCGTTCGTGGGGGGACGGCCGATCGCCAGCACCGACCCCTTCGGCCTGGCGACAACACCGGGCGGGGGAGACGGGGCAGGATGTGGGGCATCGCAAGAATGTGCTTCAGGTGGAACACCGACAGTCTATCCGCCGATTGACGGTACTCGTCGTGATTCATGGTGGCCGATTCCATATCCGACACGCGAGGCGGATTACCCTACTATTGCCGACTGCATTACAGATACGCTTCTGAGAACATCTCAAGGCATTAGCAACGGCGCATGCCCTGGCCGCTTGGCAGTAGACGTCGCGGCTTGTTGCAATACTTACGTGCCCCCCGCCTCGTCAAAGGTCGCTGCGTTTCAGAAATGCAAGGAGAAAGCTCGTAACAGAGCGCAACGATGCAATCGTCGCGACCCCCTCCCGCCACCTCCCCTTGGCATTCCCAAGCGACCTCCCTGCGGCGCTCCCTGCTATCGAATGACAAGTTTGACAGCATGAGCCTATCCCAGAACCTCTCGAAGTAACATGAACGAGCACGCGAAGTGAAGGTAGCCTTGGAACAACACGGTGGACTTCTCCCATCGGATGCACAGCC
>JACTNA010000035.1 GCA_014584315.1 Planctomycetota bacterium
CGCCCGCGGCCTGGGGGTCATCGTCTACTTGCGCGCGAGTGCCGACACGCTCCGCGCCCGCCTCGCCGCCGCGGACAACACCGACCGCCCGTCGCTGACCGGCGCGGACCCGCTGGGCGAGATCGAGGCCGTCCACGCCGCCCGCGACCCGCTGTACCGGGAACTGGCGGACGCGGTGGTCGAGACGGACGGGCTGGACGAAGCCGCGGCGCTGGAGCGGGTGGTGCGAGCGCTGCGACCGCCGGGCGCGCTCGGGACCTGATATCGATCGTGGGAAGTCCTTGCGCCCCGGGTACCCCGCCACTCCGTGGCGGCTCCGTCGCTTCCACTCCTACCACCGCGCAAGCGCTTCCCACAATCGGTATGACGGCTTCCTGAACCGGTGCGCGGCGCCAGCCGATGCGCTGCGCAAGTTCCTCAGCCCGAAGGGCTGCATCGTTCGTAGCCGGGGGTGGAGGAGGCTTTGCGACGACACCCCCGGAGCACGCGGCCCCCACATCTCACTCCGTTTGGTTCGGCAGCCCGAAGGGCTGCTCGTGCCGCGCGCACGTCGTCATCACGATGACCCCGTTGGGGTCCGATGCCTGGTGTGCCGACGATCCGGGGGTCTCGCTCGAAGACTCGCTCGACCCCCGGCTACTGACCACGCAGCCCTTCGGGCTGAACTCAAGCGGATCGTGGGAAGTCCTTGCGCTCCAGGGTCCCCGCCACTTCATAACGGCTCCGTCTCTTCCGCCCCGACCAGCGCGCAAGCACTTTCCACAATCCGTACGAAAGGCCCCGCCCCGGCTGGGAGCGTGCTGCCGCGGTGTCAGGCGTCCGCGGCGGGCCTGCGCATGTAGAGATGGACGGCCGTGTGGTGGTAGACGTGCGTCTCGGGGCCGAGCGCGGTGGGGAGCGTCAGGTCCACGCGGGTCTTCGGCGGGGCGGGCGGGGTGTCCGCGTCCGCGTCGGGTTCCATGTCCGGCCTGTCGTCCCGCACCGCACGGCCGCGCCGGCGCGGGGGGGGCGTGCCGGGGCCGCGCACGGGTTCCCCCGGCTCGCCCGCGGCGCGCTCGGCGTGCAGGAACGGCCAGGGCGTCCGCAGCACGGCGTAGCCCGTCTCGTCCAGCCGGTCGATCAGCCGCATGAACTGCGCGCGCGCCCGCTGCCACCCGGCCGGGTCTTCGACGAGGGCGTAGGGCGGGTCGAAGAAGACGAGGTGGACCGGGCTTGGGCAGGCGGCCAGCGCGCCCGCGCCGAGCGCATCGCCGACGACCACTTCGCAGCGGTCCTCCGCGCCGAGTTCGCGCACGTTGCGTTCGAGCGTCGCCGCGACGCGCCGGTCGCGTTCGACCATGACGCAGCGTGCGGCGCCGCGGCTCACGGCCTCCAGCCCGATCGAGCCTGTCCCGGCGAAGGCGTCGAAGACGGCCGCGCCCTCGGTGTGCCCGCGCAGCAGGCCGAAGAGCGACTCGCGGACGCGGTCGGGCATCGGGCGCGTGGGTGAGCCTTCGGGCGGGGCGTGGAGGCGTCGGCTTCGGAACTCGCCCGCGATGATGCGCACGGGTCGAGCAAACGCCGCCCGGCGCGTCGAGTCAAGAGCGGGCGCGACCGGGGGGCGGGGGGGCGTCGTCTCCTCCGTGCCCGGTGCGGGCGCACCCGGGCGTGGTGTCTCTCGTGCGACGGCCCGCCCGCCTCTCGGTCACTTGTTGAGCAGGTCGATCTGGTAGCGCAGGACGGGGGGCGCATCCAGGCCGGTGACGACTCTCCAGAACGGCTCGCCGTGGCCGTCCGAATACCAGGTGCGGAACTGCCCGTGGCGGTTCTCGGCGTAGACGTCGAGAAGCGGACCGCCGACGTAGATGGTCCGCTGAATGATGAGCAGTTCGTCGCTGGCGTACTCGGCCTCGGCCGCGACGCCGGCCAGCGTGTCCGCGAGGCGACCGAACAACTTGTGGTTCTCGCGCAGCAGCACGTCCGCATCGTGCCAGACGAAGTAGCGGTGCTTGCTCGCCGGGCGGTGGCGGAAGGTGTGGCGCGACCGGAGCAACGCGGCGATCCCGCTCGAGCCGTCGATGCGACGCTCCAGCGGCACGCCCGGCAGGGCACGCTCCAGCTGGTAGCAGAAACTCTCCAGGTCCGTCACGTAGCGCCCGTAGAAGGTGCAGACCTCGGTATCGCGCTGCGCCCCGAGGAACTGGCTGAGCGCGGCGGCGAAGTGGACGCGCCGGCGCGGCACGCCGCTCCAGGCGACCAGGTGATGCTCGTCGAGCATCTGGGTCACCATTGGCTCCCAGTCCACGGCGCGGAACGGGGACTCGGTATGGCGGGTCAGCGCACTCATGCCGCCAAGGCACGCCCCACGGACGGGGCCGCCCGGTTTCCCGACGGGTCAGGTTCACCGGGGAAGGCACACGGGCGCACCCCCGGCCAGCGGCGGCACCCTCCTGCCGTCGCTGCTCGATGTGGAAATGTGCCCCAAGGAACGGCCCGTGCCACCCTCCGCGACGGTTTGTTTCATCCAGACCGCAGGAACCGCATATCCGGGCCGAGGGAAAACCCCGCGAACGGGTGTCGCAGGGTCAGTTTCCCCGCCCTCGACGCATCCGCCTGCGCCACCAGAGTTTGTGCAGTTCCATGACGACGAAGATCGTGAGGGCCAGCCCCGCCATCGCCGCCCAGACCCCGACGGGCAGCGGCCCCGCCCCGAGGACGGAGTTCAGGCCGGGGGTGTGCATGGCGATCGCATGGACGAGGAACGCCCCGGCCGTCGCCGCCAACAGGATCGGGCTTCGCAGGGGGGACATCCGGAGGGCGGAGACGGTCTCCGACCGGCAGTTGCCGACATGGACGTTCTCGAAGAGGACCATCAGGAGGAGGATGGCGTTGCGGGCGTCCGGCTCGGACCAGCCCGCGGCGAGCAGGTGGTTGAAGGCGGCGAACGCGACGCACCCCATGACCGCCGCCGCCACGAGCGTGCGCTCGATCATGACGCGGTTGAAGATGCGTTCCCTGGGCGGGCGGGGCGTGCGTTTGAGGATGTCCCCCTCGCCCGGCTCGAAGGCGAGCGCGACGTGCTGGATGCCGTTCGTCACCAGGTTGAGCCAGAGCAGTTGAACGGGCAGGAGCGGCAGGGGCGTGCCGGCGGCGACGGCGAGCAGCGCGAGCACGACCTCGGCCGCGCCGGTCGAGATGAGCAGGAAGACGCACTTGCGGACGTTGTCGTAGGCGATGCGGCCCTCTTCGACGCCGGCGACGATGGTGACGAAGTTGTCGTCGGTGATGACGAGGTCGGCGGCGTCGCGGGCGACGTCGGTCCCGGCGCGTCCCATCGCCACACCGATGTTGGCGGCCCGGAGCGCGGGGGCGTCGTTCACGCCGTCGCCCGTGACGGCGACGAAGTGCCCGGCCGCCTGCTCGGCCTTCACCACGTCGAGTTTCTGCTCGGGCGCGACCCGGGCGAAGACGCGGGCACGGCGCACGACTTCGGCAAGCCCTTCGCCGTCCAGCCGTGCCAGTTCCGCGCCCGTCACGACCTGCGCCTCGCGGTCCGCCAGCCCGAGTTCGCGGGAGATGGCGAGCGCGGTGACCGGGTGGTCGCCGGTGATCATGCTGACCGTGATGCCCGCGGACCCGCACGCGCGCACGGCGTCGACCACGCCCGGCCGCAGCGGATCGATCATGCCCGCGAACCCGAGCAGACGCAGCCCGTTCGGCTCGGGCGGGGCGTGCGACGGGTCGAGCGACGGGGGCGCATCGCCCTCGGCGATGGCGAGCACGCGCAAGCCGCGGCGGGCCATGTCCTCGGCGGCGCGGCGCAGGCTATCGTCGTCGCCCACGCCGGCGCACATGTCGAGCACGCGTTCCGGCGCGCCTTTGACGAACACCCGCGCGCCGTCCTCGGTCCGGTGGAAACTGGCCGCATACCTGCGCTCGGGTTCGAAGTCGATCCGCGTGATCTCCGGGTATCGGTCGATGAGGTCGTCGCGAGATGCGCCGAGTTTGTGCGCGAGGGCGAGCAGCGCGACGTCGGTCGGGTCGCCGCGCCAGACCCACCTGCCGTCGTCGCGGTGCAGGTCGCCCTCGTTGCAGAGCGCGGCGGCCCGGGCCAGCGCGTCCAGTTCGTCGCTGTTGACGGGCGCGGAGCCTGCAACGGGTGAGACCGCACCCTCGGGGACGAAGCCCTCGCCCGAGACGGCCAGCGCGCCGCCCGAGGCGAGGCGCACCTCGCGCACGGTGAGTTCGTTGCATGTGAGCGTGCCGGTCTTGTCGCTGGCGATGAGCGTGCAGGAGCCAAGCCCCTCGACAGCGCCGAGCCGGCGCACCAGCACGCCGCGCGACGCCATGCGCCGGCTCGCCACCGTGAGCGCGACCGTGATGGCCACGGGCAGCCCCTCGGGGATGGCGGAGACGGCGAGGGCGACCGCGAAGAAGACCATCTCGGTCGGGGCGCGGTCCTGACCGAAGATGCCGATGAGCGCGACCGCGAACGCCGCGGCGATGACCGCCACGCCGACGACCTTGCTGAACCGATCGAGGCGCACGAGCAGCGGCGGCCTGCCCGCCTCCGCACCGAGCATCTCGCTCGCCACGCGCCCGACCGCCGAGTCCGCCCCGGTCGCCACGACCACCCCCCGCCCGCGCCCGCGCACGACGGTCGAGCCGGCGTTGGCGGTATTGCGCCGGTCGGCGACGGGCGTGCCCGGCTCGCCCGTCCACCCCGCGTCCTTGTGCACGGCCACCGACTCGCCCGTCAGCAGCGATTCGTCGGCCTCCAGCCCCGACGCGTGGAAGAGGCGCAGGTCCGCCGGGACGCGGTTGCCGGATTCGAGCACGACCACGTCGCCCGGCACAACCTCCGCTGCGTCGATCTCTCGCACCTCGCCGTCGCGCACCACCGCGGCACGGAGCGAGAGCAGGCGCTGCAGGGCCTGCGTGCTGCGCTCGGCCCTCCACTCCTGGATCGTGCCGATGACCGCGTTCAGCACGACCACCGCGAAGATGAACCCCGCGTCGGTGTGCTCGCCGATGGCGATCGAGAGAACGCCCGCGGCGATGAGGAGGTAGATGAGGGGGCTGGCGAACTGGCGACCGATGATGCGCCACCACGCCGCCGCGCCGGCGAGCGGCACCTCGTTGCGCCCGAACTCGCTCAGTCGGCGTGCCGCCTCGTCGCTCGACAGCCCGTCGGGGGACGCGCCGAGCGCGTCGAACACCCGCTCGGGGGGCATGGCGTGCCACGCGCGCTCGTTCGCGTTCGCGGCATCCGGCGAGGGGACACGCGTGTCGTGCGCCATCGCGTCCTCCGTGACTCAACCGCGCCGGTTCGTGACCCCCAGTTCCTCTTCGGAGAGCGAGGCCTCCTCGCGGTCGCCCGCGTCGGCGACGGGCTTCGGCTCGGTGAGGCGCTTCTCGCCCGAGCCGGCGTGGGCGGAGCGCTCGTGCGAGGCGGCCTCGCGGCCGTCGGCGGTGGTGGCGTAGACGAGGCCGATGGTCG
This sequence comes from Planctomycetota bacterium, assembly GCA_014584315.1. GTDB lineage: Bacteria > Planctomycetota > Phycisphaerae > Phycisphaerales > UBA1924 > CAADGN01. Next base: position 5,480 of record JACTNA010000035.1, read on the forward strand.
TCTCCGGCTCGCCCAGCAGCAGGCGGTTCACGGCCTCGACGCCCTGCATCAGCGTGTGGTCGGTGTTGCTGACCTCGTACTTCCACATGCCGAACCGCCCGCGCGAGTAGATGCCGTGCGCTTCGAGCCACGGGATGACGACGCTCAGGATGTCGTCGCGGTCCACGGTCGGCGTGGGGTACGAGTACTCGACGCGCCGATGCCAGAGGCTCACGATGTCGCTGCGCTCGCCGGGCTCGAGCAGGCCCGCGCGCTCCAGCCCGCGGATCGTCTCCTCGACGATCGCGGCTTCGTCGACGGGCTTGAACTCGCTGAAACTGGTCTCGCACAGGAGCGAGTAGAACCGGTCCTTGTCGGGCGTCATGTGGGGGGAGTAGTTCGAGAGGTACGTCACGCGGTAGAAGGGGCAGTTGTCCTCGGGGAAGTACATCCAGGACTTCGTGCTCGGGCAGGGGCGGCGGATGCCGACACCCACCATGTGCCCGCCCGAGTGGCGCAGGCGCGATGCGGCGTGGCGCACGTGCGGCGGCGCGCCGCGCACGATGTCGCGAACGAGCACGTCGAGCGGCACCGCGCTGATGAGCGCGTCGTAGCGTTCCTCGACGCCGTCGTCGAACCGCGCCACGCGCGACGCCGGGTCGATCGAGACCAGCGACCGTCCGTAGCGGATGTGCCCGTCGAGGGTCGCCCCGATGCGCCGGTAGAACTCGCCGGTGCCGCCGCGGAGCGGGTACTTGAAACGGTTGTTCGGCCCCCAGCCGTAGTCGTCCTGCTCGAGGACGACGTTGCGCAGGGCGCGGTCCACGTCGAGCACGGCGACGCGCTCGCCGATCCAGGTCTTGTTCATCATCTCGGGCGCGTGCGCCCAGACCTTGAAGTTGTACGGGCGCATGAAGTGCCGGGCGATCCCCTCGCCGAAGACGGCGTCGATGAACTCGCCGAAGTTGCGTGCCTGCGAGTGGTGCGCCACCCCGCCGCGCCCCGTCTGGGCCTTGATCAGCCCGCTGAGACACTCGAACGCGACCTCCTTCGGGAGGTAGCGGACGTTGTTCTGGAAGGGGTAGGGCACCCAGCGGTCCATCATGCGGACCCAGGACTCGCGGTCGTTGAGCGTGTATTCGTCGCCCATCATGGCGTCGAAACAGGCGTCGTAGTAGGCGTAGTGGCTGAACATGACGTGCCCGCCGACGTCCCAGGTGAAGCCCGCGTCGTCGGCGTAACTGCTGGCGAGTCCGCCCGCGTGCGCCTCGCGCTCGACGATCACGAAGTTGCGGTGGCCGAGTTCGCGCAGGCGGTATCCCGCGCCGAGGCCGGTCGGTCCCGCGCCGATGATGACGATGCGCGCGTCGGTGTCGAGCGGTGTGACCCGTGAGGCGGGCGGGGCGTGACTCATGCGGCGTCCGTCCCTGTTCGGTCGATGTTCCGGGGCGGGATCGTCGCCGCGCGGCGACGGACGCGAAGGATACGCGGCGACCGCGCCTCAGGCTTTCGGCGGCGACCGGGTCACGCCTCGCGCAGATTGAAGAACCGCTCGACGCGGCAGACTCGCATCCAGTCGCGGACGACCCGCCCGCATCGAACCTCGACCGGGATGCGGGCGCGACGCGCCCGCTGGGCCACCGCCGACAGCATGGCGACCGCCTTGCTGTCAGCCCTTGTCGCCCCGGACAGGTCGATGAGCAACTCGTCCGCGCCGAGTTCGATCGCCCTTCGGCAACGCGCGTACACAGCCTGCAGCGCGTCGTCCCGCGTCAGGTCTCCGGACCCGGCCACGACGGCGCACCGCGACGAGTTCGGGCGCACCGGGCGGGGCTGGTCGCGGGGCGCACGCCTTCGCGACGCCCGTTCGAAGAGCCTCGACCCCGATCCGGAGTCGCCCACGCTGTTGAGTCCGATCGCCGCGCTCATGACGCCACCCCTTCGCGTGCCTGGCCGCCACCCCCGGTGCCACGCGTTCCACCGTGATACGCATTCGGGGCTTGGAGATAGCGCGGACCAACGCCGTGCCGTGCCACAATCGCACCGATTCGCCCGCATGTAAGCGGCCGCTTGCGCCGGATCGGACCTCGCTGCGGGGGCGAGGGGTTAGACTCCGGGCGATGAAGATCCGCCATCTTGTCATCGGCGTGTTGGCGCTGCTCGCGTTCGTGCCCGGCTGCGCCGCGGTGGCCCCGAAGCAGCCCGCATCCCCCTCCGACTTCCGCGGCCTGTGGGTCACCCGCTGGGACTACCGCACGGCCGAGGACGTCCGGGAGATCATGTCGAACGCGGCCTCGATCGCCACCACCGACGTGTTCTTCCAGGTCCGCGGCCAGGCGGACGCCTTTTACGAGAGCCGGCTCGAGGTGTGGGGGCACGAACTCCTTCTCGATCGGCCCGCCGGCTCGACCACGCCCGGCTTCGACCCGCTGGCTCAGGCCGTGCGGGAGGCGCACAGGCGGGGGATGCGGGTCCATGCCTGGATCAACGTGTTCCCGGTCTGGAAGGGCACGACGCCGCCCGCGAACCCTCGGCACCTGTTCCACGCGCGCCCGCTGTGGAGGCTGCACGACGCCGGGGGCAAGCCGCAGCCGCTGAACGACCACTATGTCATCCTGAACCCCGTGCTGCCGGAGGTGCAGGACCACATCGTCGAGGTGGCGCGGGACATCGTGCGTCGGTACGCGATCGACGGCCTGCACCTGGATTACGTCCGGTTCGTCGCGGACACGATGGACGGGCGGACGCTCTACCCCGGCGACCCGCGCTCGGTCGAGATGTTCAGGGCCGCGACGGGGCGGCGCGGCGTGGAGTCGCCCGAGGACCGCGCCGCGTACCGGGAGTGGATCGCGTCGCGCATCACCGACCTCGTGCGCCGGACCGGGAGCGAGGCCGCGCTGGCGAGGCCCGGCGTCACGCTGTCGGCCGCGGTGTGGCGCAGGCCGGACCTCGCCCGCGACCAGCAGTTGCAGCAGGCGGACACCTGGCTGCGCGAGCGGACGCTGGCGCGGGCGATCCCGATGGTGTACACGACGGACGACCGCCAGTTCGCCGACGACCTGCGCGCGTGGCGCGACGCCGTCCCGGGGAGACCGATCGCGCCGGGGATCGGCTCGTTCCGGCACGGGCCGGGGCAGACGCCGCGCCAGATCGAGATGGCGGGCCTCGAACGGGGGTACTGCCTCTTCGCCTACCACGCCTTCTTCGAGAGCGCGAACCCCGAGGAGCCGAAGGACGCCGAGGCCGTCGCGAAGCGCAGGGCGCTGCGGGAAGACCTGGTCGCGTACCTGCGTCAACGCGGCGTGATCGCCGAGCCTGCGCGATGACCGTTCTCGGCGTCGACATCGGCGGGTCGAGCGTGAAGGCCGCGCTGCTGCGCGACGGGGCGGCGAGCGCGATGGCGCGCAGCGCGACCTACGAGCGCCCCGACGCCGCGCGGATCGCCGCTGCGCTGCGCGAGGCGGTCGATGCGCTCGGGCTGTCGCGCGGCGGGCCTCCCGAGGCCGTGGGCCTGTGCGTGCCGGGCGTGCGCGATCCCGGCTCGACGGTGGTCCGGGCGTCGCTGAACGTGCCGGGGCTGGTCGGCGCGGACCTGCGCGATCTGGTCGCGGGCGCGCTCGGTGCCGCGAGCGCGCCGCGCCGGCTCACCGTCACGACCGATGCGCACGCCGCGGCCGTGGACGTGCAGCGCGCGCGCGCCATCGCGGGCAGGCTGCTGGCGTTGTCGCTCGGCACCGGCGTCGGGGCGTGCGTGCTGGACGACGGCGTCGCGCTGCGCGTCACGGGCGACGGGCCGGGGCACCTCGGCCAGATCGATGTCTCGCTTGACGACGCGCCGCCGCGCGGCGCGGACGGCGCGCTCGGCACCCTGGAGGCGTACATCGGCCTGCCCGCGCTCACCCGCCGGCTCGGCGCGGACCACGCCGCGATCGCCGCGTCGCTGACGCCCGATGACCCCGGCGTGCGTGCGCTCGTCCGCGCCCTGCGCATTGCGCACGCGGTCTACCGGCCCGACGAGGTCTGCCTGCTCGGCGGAGTCGGCCTCGCGATCGGCCCGTTGCTCCCGGCCCTTCGCGGGCGCATCGACGACGGACTCACGTCGCTCGCTCGCCCGGGATGGCGGCTCAGCACGGGCGACGACCTGCACCACGCCGCACGCGGAGCGGCCCGGCTGGCGGAAGCGAATGCCGGAGGGACGGGGTGACTGAGCGGGCGGCCGTCGCGGCGTCCACGTCCCGGGCGTGAGATCGGCCTCCCGCGACCCGGGTCGGGGTCCGTCCGGCGTGGTCGGGCGGGGCGGGCGGGCGCGGGCAGATCGGCCATGGGGCTTGACGCGGGGGGCCGGGGTCGGGAGACTCACGGCCCGCATCCCGGTGGGGGGTCGGGGCGTATGGCCCGTGCCGACGGGCTAGGCTCTCGGCGCGGGGGGACGCGGGCCGGCCTGGCTGGGCCGGGCGGCGGCAGGCGGGCGGCGTGTCGAGTCACGCGGCCTGAGAAACGGAACCGGTCCGGCTCCGCGGCGCGAGTCGCGGGGCGGGCCTCTGGCGGAGCATGGCCATGGCGGCACGCAGCGGCGCGAGCGTCGGGACGTTGGTGACGATCACGATCCTGAGCCTGTTGAGCCTCGGGTTGTTCGTCGCGACGATCGTCTTCTACGGCAAGTTCAGCCGCACGCAGAGCGAGAAGCAGATGGCCGAGCAGGCCCTGCGCGAGTTCGTGCGTCAGGAAGAGCAGCAGGACCCGCAGATCGTCTCGATGGCGCAACTGGCCGGGCGGTCGGGCCAGAGCGTCGTCGGGTATCTCCAGTCCTCGCACCGCCAGACGATGGAGCGTCTCTCCGGCTCCGGGCGCGACACCTACGAGGCGATGATGGAGCGGCTGGGGAACGTGCGTCTCGCGGGGGTGGCCGCGGCGACGGGATGGACGCCGGCGCAGGAGGGGGCACAGCCGCCGTCGGTGCAGGACCTGGCGGCCGGCTCGAACCTGTTGCAGTTGCTGCGCGACGTTGACGCGCACGCGACGCGGCTGGCGTCGAACCTCGCGGACGCCGAGCGGGCGCGGGTGGTGGCGGAGAACGACCTGCGCAACGAGACCGAGCGCGTGGCGGCGATCCAGTCGCGGCACCAGGCGACGCTGGCGGCGATCGAGGAGCAGTTGGACCGCTACCGCGACGAGTTGAACTCGTACCGGGCGGGCACCGACCGGGCGCGGGCGGACATGGACGCCCGGGTCGAGCGCATCCGCGGCGACTCGCGCGACCGCGAGGGCCAGTTGCTCGACCGCATCAGCGCGCTCGAGGACGAGCGGGCCAGGCTCCAGAACCAGTTGGACGTGCTGCGCGGTGAGCGCACGAAGGACCTCTTCCGCGTGACCGACGAGTACGCGCTCGTGGACGGCCAGATCGTGGGCACCAACGCGACCGAGCGGCAGGTGACCATCAGCGTCGGGCGTCGCAACAAGGTGCCGCTGGGGATGTCCTTCTCGGTGTACTCGAGCGCGTCCGCGATCCGCCCCGACGCCGAGACGGGCGACTACCCGCGCGGCAAGGCGTCGATCGAGGTGATCCGCGTCGATGAGACAACGTCGCTCTGCCGCGTGCTCTTCGAGGTGCAGGGGAACCCGATCGTGCGCGGCGACGTGATCGCCAACCCGGTGTACGACCCGAACAAGGTCTACAAGATGGTGGTGGCGGGCAACTTCGACGCCAACAACGACGGCATCGCCACCGAGTCCGAGCAGGCCGCGATCCGGGCGAAGATCGAGGCGTGGGGCGGGATGGTGATCGACGACCTGAGCGGCGACGTGGACTTCCTGGTGCTGGGACAGGCGCCGGTGCTGCCGCCCGCGCCCGGCCCGCAGGCCCCGATCGCGGTGGTGCTGCAGTACACCGAGTTGCAGGCCGCCCTGCGGCGGTACGAGCAGTTGTTCGCGCAGGCGGCGGCGACGTCGATCCCGGTGCTGAACGAGAACCGCCTGCGGACCCTGCTCGGGGAGCGTTGAGCGGGGCATGGGCGCGCTGCCCGCGTTTCTGCACCCGGCGGCCTACTACGCGATCCGAACCGCGGCCGCCCTCCCCTTGATCCTGCCTCCGCGCGAGAGCATCCGCTGCGCCCGCGACCTCGGCCGGCTCTGGGCGGGCGCGCCGGTGAACCGGGCGCGCCTCCGCCGCGCCGCCGCCAACCTCGCGTTCGTCTACCCGGACTGGGACGAGGACCGTCGCCTCGCGCTGGCGGTGCGGGCCTACGAGCACCTGTTCATGCTCGGCGTGGAGGTCGCGCTCACGCCGCGCCTGATGAACGAGGAGGGCTGGCTCCGCCACGTCGAACTGGACCGGGTGGACGGGGCGCTGCGCGCGCTGATGCGCGGCCGCCCGACCGTGATGATCACCGGGCACTGCGGGAACTGGGAGTTGCTGGGCTACACGGTCGCGCTGCTGGGGTATCCCGTGCACGCCCTCTACCGCCCGCTGGACATGCGCCCGCTCGACCGCTGGCTGCGCCAGAGCCGGGAGCGACGGGGCATGACGCTGGTGGACAAGTTCGGCGCGATGCACGCGATGCCGAGGATCCTGGCGCGGGGCGCGCCGATGGGGATCGTCGCCGACCAGAACGCCGGGGACCGCGGCATGTTCGTCCCGTTCTTCGGGCGATTGGCCTCGACCTACAAGTCGATCGGCCTGCTCGCGATCCAGTTCCGCACGCCCGTCGTGGTCGGGCAGGCGAGGCGGCTCGGGTGGAACGACACGCACGACCGGCCCGTCGAGCACGGCTTCAGCGCGGGCGAGCACGCCCGCGACGACTGCGGCGTCCGATATCGCATCGAGATGGTCGACGAGATCTTCCCCGAGGAGTGGGAGTCCCAGCCCGACCCGCTCTTCTATCTGACGGCGCGCTACCGGCGCGCGATCGAGACCATGATCCGTGCCGCGCCCGAGCAGTACCTCTGGATGCACCGCATCTGGAAGAGCCGACCGCGCCACGAGCGCGAGGGCCGGCCCTTCCCCAACGTCCTGCGAGAGAAACTCCGCGCCCTGCCCTGGATGACGGAGGAGGAAGCCGCCCGGATCGAGGAACAATCGGCCCGGGACGCCGAGTTCCTGGCCCGGCACGGCCTGACGCGGCTCCCCTGAGCGGGCGGTTTTTCGCTTGCGTCGGGGGGCGTCGCGTGATTGAATGGTTCCGTGGCCGCAACCCTCGCGGCGGGCGGGACGGATGAAGGACGGGCGGGCGGAAGGAGCGTTGGATGATGACCAGTACCCGGCATCGGCTCGACGACGTGCGCGTGCTGATCGTGGACGACGACCGCGACGTGCTGGAGTCGATCGACGCGGCCTTCCGGGCCGAGGGCGCCCAGACCCTGCTGGCCTCGGACGGCAACAAGGCGGTGGACCTCTGCCGCGACGACCCGCCGGACCTCGTCGTGCTCGACATGATGCTCCCGGGGCGGTCGGGGTTCCTCGCGCTGGAGCGCATCAAGGGGCGCGAGGACAGCCCGCTGGTCATCATGGTGACGGCCAACGAGGGCAAGCGCCACCAGGCCTACGCCGAGAGCCTCGGCGTGGACGGGTACCTGCTCAAGCCCGTGCCGCTCGAGAAACTGCTGGACGCGGCCGTCGCGCTCATCGACGCCCGCGACGCGGACGAGGACGACTGAGGCGCATCGGGCGGGCTAGTGTCCCCGGCACAGCGGGAGCGCAGCGGTGTCGACGCCTCGGATGGTGGTGCTGATGAACTCGAAGGGCGGCGCGCCGGGCGAGGCCGTGCCCCTGGGGCGGCGCGCCGAGATCGTCGATTCGCTCGGCCGCTTCAACACGCACAGCGACGGCTCGGGCAAGGCGGTCGCCTTCGGCACGGACCGGCTCTACGGCCCGGGCTTCGTCGTCGAGATGCCCACCGGGCAGGACGAACTGGCGCAGGTCATGGTCTCGATCGGCGACGCCGACACGGCGTGGCCCGTGCTCTCGCGCATGTGCAAGACGCTCGGCTGGCGCATGGTCGATCCCGACTCGGGCAGGTCGTTCTTCTGAGGAGCGAGCGGCGATGCCGACCTATGTCTACGAGATCACGGACGCGAACGGCAACGGCACCGGACGCACGTTCGAGTGGGTGCAGCCGATGTCGGCGGCCGCGCTGACCAAGCACCCGGAGACGGGAGAGCCGGTGCGCCGCGTGCCGCAAGCGCCGATGATCGCCGGCAAGTGGTCCGGCTCGCCCGGCAAGGGCAAACTGAGCGACGCGAACCTCGACCGGCTGGGGTTCACGAAGTACCAGCGCTCGGGCGACGGCGTGTACGAGAAGCGGGCCGGCAAGGGGCCGCGGACCATCACGCGGGACTGAGCGTGCGTGCGTTCGTCTCGAGACTCGCAACCAGCCGATCCGCGAGCGCATCCATGCCCAGTCCGGGCGCGAGCGATTCGGCGGCGTGGCGTGCGCGGGAGAGCGACGCCGGTTCGAGCGCGGCTTCGATCGCGCCTCGCCAACCTTCGCGCGTGGGGTCGTCCACCAGCGCGCCGGGGCGGTCGCCGGGGGCGAGCGCGACGAGTTCCGCGCCGGGGGCGTCCGCGCGTGCGAGCACGGGGCGCCCCGCGCGGATCGCGTCGCAGACGAACCGGCCGGTGGTGATGCCCGCGGGCGCGGCGAAGGGCGCGGCGGCGAGATCGGCGGCGGCGAAGAGGGCATCCATGCGGGCGGTCGCGCCGACGAGGCGCACGCGCTCGGACATGCCCGCTCGCTCGGCGGCACGGTGCAGGCGGTAGCCGCGGTACGCGGGCGCGACGACCACGGGGCGCGACTCGGCGGCGGCCGCGCCGCAGAGGAACTCGTGCAGCCCCCGCCGGTCGAGGTGGATGCCGGAGAGCAGGATCACGCGATCGCGCTCGTGCAGGGCGAGCGTGCGCCGGGCGTGCGCGCGCAGGCGCGCGTCGCGCTCCGGGTCGGGGGGGGGCAGGCGGCTGGCGAACCCCAGGCCCGTGCGCCCGTCGGGGAGCGGTCCGGCGGGGGCGTTCAGCGCGCCGCGCAGCGTGCCCGCGCGTGCCGCGGCGACCCGGGCGCGCCGTTCGGCGACCGCGGCGTTCGCCAGCCACGGGCGGTCGGCGAGGTACGCCGCCATCGAGCCGGGGGACGACCGGCGCAGCAGCAGGTTCGCGCGCAGGGCGGCGACCGTGGGCGGTCCGAGCGGGATCCACAGGTCGCCGGGCGCACAGTGCGTGAGCGAGACGCACGCCCGATCCGCGTGGAGGGCGCGCACCGCGCCGGCCCAGCGGGCGAAGCGCAGCGGGCGGGCGTGGCGTGCCGTGCGCCGCTCGTCGCGCACCAGCACGCGCATCGGCGCGAAGTCATCGGGGTCGTCCGCGCCGTCGCAGGCGACCACGACGCCGTGCCCGCGGGCGTGGAGCGCGCGCGCAAGATCGACCGACCACGCGGCGGGAGACCACGGGTGGCGCTCGGCGTAGTCGGCGAGGAGCAGGAGGTTCACGCGGAAGGCCCGGGAGGGGGGGGACGCCAGGGGAGCGCAAAGAACGTGAGCGCGCCGAGCACCGCGCTGGTCTGCGCGTTGATGTGGACGACGTCGAACGCGCTGACGAGCAGCAGGCCGACCAACGCCCAGAACGGGCCGTCCGCGTACCCGGGCGGGCCGTCGCCCGGGATCCGGCGGGCCGCACCGCGCAGGACGGCGGCGATGAAGGCGACGGCGATCGCCAGCCCCGGCAGGCCCCCCGTCGCCGCGATGTGGAGCAGCGCGTTGTGGGCGTGGTCGTGGATCGAGCGGGTGGCGGGGTCGATGCCCCGGGACCGGAGACGGTCCTCGACCCAGCGTCGGTAGCCGCCCGAGCCGGTGCCCGCGAGCGGGTGATCGGCGAACGCGGCGACGGCCCAGCCCGCCATGGCGATCCGCGCGCCGGTATCGGTGTTGTACTCCCCGTCGTGCAGGGCGGCGGAGACCTCGGCGCGCGCCGCGGCCACGCGGTCGCGGAGCGATTGGCCGCCGAGCGTCCACGCCGCGGTGGCCGCGACGCCCACGACGATCGCGGCCGCGACGGACGCGACGATCAGGCCGCGCCAGCGCGCGGCTCGCCATCCCGCGGCGACGCCGACGAGCAGGATGAGGGCGGCGGAGGCGATCCACGCTCCGCGCGTGCCCGTCGCCGCCAGCCCGGCGATGGTGCAGAGACACCCGAGGATGCCGAGGACGCGCCAGCGCCCCCGGCCCCAGACCACCGCGGGCAGGTGCAGGCCGAGCGCGGCGGTCAGGATGGTGCCGCCCACGACGGGCATCCACCACCCGGAGTTGCGCCCGGGGAGTCGGTCGAAGGTGAGCCACTCGACGCTGGCGGCGAGGCCGACGGCGTGGGCGACCTGGCCGATCTGCCCGAGCGCGAGGCCGAGCGCCATCGCGCCGAGCAGGAGCGACCGCCGCTGGGCGAGCGGCCACAGGCAGACGATCACCGCGAACCACCGCACGGTCGACGCCTGATCGAAGCCGAGCGAAGGGTCCGGCGACCAGAGGAGCGAGAGCGCGGCCCACGCGGCCCACACGAGCAGGATGAGCATCGGCGGCTGGATGATGAGGCGAAGGAACGTGGCCCAGTGGCGGTGGATGCGGATGAGGAACGCGGCCGCCAGCGGGATGCCGGCGAGTTGGGACGGGCTGATCGGCGCTCCGAGAAAGAGGCACCAGAGCGCCCCGATGACGGTGTGGACCCGCAGGCCAAACGGGTCGATCGCCCGCTGGCGATCGAAGGCACGGACGGCCCAGGCGGGGTCGATCCACGGGGCGTCGAGCCAGTGGAGGAGAGTTCGCCGGGGGCGGTCGTTGGAGATCATTCGGGGCCATCTTGGGGCTTGGCGGGCCGGGGGGCAAGCCGGACGGGGGGTCTGGGGGGATTCAGGGCAACCATCGGGGGTCGAAAGCGAACAATTGGGGCGGGACGACAGTCCGATGGTGTAGGCTGGGGGTGGGACGCAAGGAGCGGCAGCGATGGACGAAGTCCGGCGAGTCTTGGCGGTGGCGGGGCGGCGGCTGTTCCTGGTCCGGCTGCTGGCGTCGCTGACGGTGACGCTGACGGCCGCGTTGGGGACGGTGCTGGTGCTGCGCATCGCGGACAAACTGGTGATCCTCGGGCTGCCGTGGCTGTGGGTGTTCGCGGCGGCGATCGGGTCGGCGGTGGCGCTCGCGCTGGTGTGGTGCGCGGTGCGGCCGCTCGGGCACCTCGCGGTCGCGCGGGTGGTCGACGAGAGCGCGGGGCTTCGCCAGACGCTGAGCACCGCGCTGTGCGTCGAGCGGAGCGACGACCCGTGGTCGCGGGCGGTGGTCGAGAGCGCGGGCGAGACGGCCCGGCGCGTCGTGGTGCGGGATGCGGTGCCGATCGTCGGTCCGCGCACGTGGCCCGCGCCGGCGGTGATCGGGCTGGCGCTGGCGGTGGTCTGGTTCGTGATGCCGCAGTTCGACCTGCGCGGCGCGCTGGCGGCGGAGCGTGAGCGCGAGCAGAACGAGAAGGAGGTCGCGGAGGCGAAGGCGGATGAACTCCAGGCCGAGCAGAAGATCCGCGAGTTGCTGGCGAAGTCGAACCTGGGCGACGGGCTGGGTGATGCGCTGGGCGACCGCGAGGCGGAGGTCGAGAAGCCGAAGACGGCCGAGGAGGTCCGGCGCGCGGCGATCCGCAAACTGACGAGCCTGACCGAGCGTCTGTCGGCCGAGCAGACCGGCGAGAAGGGGCAGAAACTCGACGCGCTGCGGGAGATGCTGCGGCAGTTGCGCACGCCCGGGCGCGGGCCGATGACGGAGATGTCGCGCGAACTGGCGAAGGGCAACTTCGACAAGGCGCGGCAGATGCTCGAGGAGATGGCGGAGAAGATGGGCGACGGGAGCATGTCGCCCGAGGAGCGCGAGCAACTCAAGGCCCAACTGGAGAACCTGGCCAAGCAGATGCAGCAACTCGCCGAGCAGAAGACCGCGCTCGAGCAGGCGCTGCGTCAGGCCGGCATGAGCGGGGAGCAGGCCAAGCAGGCCGCGACCAACCCCGAGGCGCTCCAGCAGGCGCTGGAGAACATGCAGAACCTCACGCCCGAGCAGAAGCAGCAGTTGCAGCAGATGGCCGAGGCGGTGAGCAAGGCGTGCGAGTCGTGCAGCGGCATGGGCGAGGCGATGTCGAAGATGGCCCAGGGCATGGGTCAGGGCGGCATGAGCCAGGAGGGCATGGCGGGCATGGAGTCGCTGGCCGGCGCGCTGAGCGAGATGGAGATGCTGTCGCAGGAGATGGGCGGCGTGAACGCGGCGATGTCGGAGGCGATGGCGCAACTGAACAAACTGGGCCAGTCGCTCGGCGAGTGCGAGTGGGGCCAGTGCTCGGGCACCGGGATGGTCGGGTTGACCGGGCAGTGGCGCCCCGGCTCGCAGATGGGGCAGGGCATGGGGTCCGGCGGTCCGGGCCAGGGCAACGGCGACGGGCCGGAGGAAGAGGCCGCGGACTTCATGGTCAATCGCGTGAAGGCGAAGGTCCACACGACCGCGGGGCCGATCATCGGGTCGCGGCTGGTGGAGGGCGACTCGGTGAAGGGCGAGGCGCTGGCGGAGTTCGCGACCGCGGTCGAGGTCTCGTCGCAGGAGGCCGCCGAGGCGCTCCAGACGATGCAGGTGCCGCGTGAGTATCACGGCGCGGTGAAGCACTACTTCGGCACGCTCGAGGAGCGCGTCCGCGCCGAGCGTGCGAAGAAGGAGGCGGGCGGAGATGGCGGAAGCAACAAGTAGCGCGCTCGCTCCCCGCCGTGCCGGTCTGTTCCTGCTGCTCGGGTTGATGACGGTGGCGCTGTGCGCCTGCTCGCGCGAGGGCGGGGGCGGGGGCGACGCGGGCGGCGCGACGGTCGTGCTCTATTCATCCGCCGACGACTTCGTGCTGCGCGAGATGGTCGAAGCGTTCGAGTCCGAGACCGGCGTGCGCGTGCGCCTGCTGGGCGACACCGAGGCGACGAAGACGACCGGCCTGGTGCAGCGGCTGCTCTCGGAGAAAGACAGCCCGCGCGCCGACGTCTGGTGGTCCAGCGAGCCGTTCGGCACGATCCGTCTGGCGCGCGAAGGGCTGTTCGAGCCGGCGACCGGCGTCGAGACCGGCGTGCAGGGCGGCTGGCCGGTCGTCGCCAAGGACGGCACGTGGCTGGGCTTCGCGTCGCGGGCGAGGGTCATCGCGTACCACACGGGGCGCGTGGGCGAGGACGATGCGCCGCGCACCCTCCGCGAGTTGACGGACGCGAAGTGGCGTGGTCGCGTCGGCATCGCGCGGCCCGAGTTCGGCACGACGCGCGGGCACTTCGGCGCGCTCGTCGAGGCGTGCGGCGTCGAGGCGTTCGAGGCGTGGCTCGCGGCCATGAAGGCCAACGGCGTGCGGCTCTACAGCGGGAACGCCTCGGCGGTGCGGGGCATCGCGGACGGCGAGATCGACGTCTGCCTCACCGACACCGACGATGTCTGGGTGGCGCAGCGCAACGGCTGGCCCGTCGGACTTGTCTACGAAGCGCCGGACGAGCCGGGCGCGACGGTCGAGGGCCTGCCCAGTTTCGGCCCGCTCCTGATGCCGAACACGGTCGCGCTCGTGCGCGGCGGCCCAGGCAGCCCCGCGGCGCGCACGACGCTGGTCGAGTTCCTGCTCAGCGAACGGGGCGAGCGCATCCTCGCCGAGAGCGACTCGGGCAACATCCCGCTCCGTCCGGGCCTCGCGGCGGCGTACCCCCGGTTCGAGGTGCCCTCGCCCTGGGTGGTGGACTACGAGGCCGTCGCCGACGCGGACGAGGCGACGATGGACGCCTGCCGGCGCGTGCTCGGGGGGGGGTGACCGAGCGGTCCGAGAAGGCCGGACCGCTCGCGCGGTCGGGCGGGTCGTGCCGGTGAAGCGGGCGCGATCGCCGGGGCGGCATCCGAGCGGCGCCCGGCCCGTGACCCGGGTTCGGACGGTGTCCGATAGGTCGGGCGGATGGAAGCGCACGCGATCGGGTCGAGGCTCTTGCCGCGGTTCAGGACGCGGCGATCGATGCTGCTGGCGATTCTCGCCGTGCAGGCGGCGGTGATGTCGGCCGGGCTGGTGCTGACGTTCGTGCAGGTCCGGCACATGACGGCCAAGGCGATGCAGCGCGTGGTCCTGGACACGAACGTCGGACTCGCCGAGCGCTTCGCGCACGAACTGGAGCGGGTGAGCGACGGCTCGCTCGAGTACGGCTCCGCGGCGTGGCAGCGTGTGCAGGACCGCGTCGAGACGCTCGAACTGCCGGGCGGCGGGTACGTCTGCCTGCTGGACGCCGAGGGGTACGTGCTCTGCCATCCCGAGATGCGGCGCAGCCCGACGCTCCGCCGGACCAACCTCTCCGACCGGCGTGTGACATTGGCGGAAGGCGATTCGGTCCGGCTTGGCGGCGCCCCGCACGCCGAGACGCTCGCGGGCAGGATGGGCGTGCCGTTCGACGGGACGCACTACGTGGCGACGCGGCAGGTCCCCGGCCTCGGGGCGAGGCTGATCGTGCATCAGCCCGAGTCGGGGATGGTGAGCCTGCTCTCGGCGGCGACGATGCCGATCGTCCTCGGCGGCGCGCTGCGGATCGGGCTTGTGCTCGCCCTGACCGCGGCCTGCTCCGTCCTGGTCATCCGCCGCTACGAGTGCCAACTGGAAGACGTGAACCGGAGGCTCGAGGACGAGATCGAGCGACGGACGGCGCACGGGCTGGCGACGCGGAACGCGCTGATCTTCGGGCTGGCGAAACTGGCGGACTGCCGCGACTGCGACACGGGGCTGCACCTCGAGCGCATCCAGTCGTACAGCCGGGTGCTGGCGGAGCGGCTTCGGGGGCGGTGCCCCGAGATCGACGACGCCTGGATCGCCAACCTCGAGATCGCGTCGAGCATGCACGACATCGGCAAGGTGGGGCTGCCGGACGAGATCCTGCTCAAGCCGGGGCGGTTCACGCCGGCCGAGCGGAAGGTGATGGAGACGCACCCGGTGATCGGGGCGGACACGCTGATCGCCGTCCGGCGGCGCATGGGGGACGACGACCTGCTGAACATGAGCATCCAGGTCGCGCTCCAGCACCACGAGCGGTGGGACGGCTCGGGCTACCCGCTCGGGCTGGCGGGCGAGGACATCGCGTTGGCGGCGCGGATCGTCGCGCTGGCGGACTTCTACGACGCCGTGACCTCCAAGCGCGTCTACAAGGACGCGATGTCGCACGAGGAGTGCGTGCGGCTGATCGTCGAAGGGCGCGGCACGCACTTCGACCCGATGGTGGTCGATGCCTTCCTCGCCTCGATCGACGCCTTCAGGGAGATCAGGCGCGCGATGAACCCGCACCCCGGCGAGTCCGAGGGGGGACCGGCCATCCGTCGCGCCGCGTGAGCGTCCCCCCGTGCCGGCGTCCGTCACGGGCAGCCGATGTTCCAGGTGTTGAGATAGAAGAGGAAGTCGAGCGTGTTCGTCTCGCCGTCGTTGTTGAAGTCGGCGACGGGATCGCCGCCGGTGTAGGCGTTGAGGAACATGAGGAAGTCGATGGTGTTGACGAGGCCGTCGCCGTTGAGGTCGACGGGGCAGCGGGGCTTGATGCGGAAGATCTCGCCGCCGTTGAGGTCGCAGATGTAGAGTTCGCCGCGGGCGTCCTCGCCGAAGGAGGAGACGGAGGCGATGCCGCCCACGTCGGGGACGAGTTCCCCTTCGCGCGACGTCAGGTCCGTGACCTGGCCGCTCTCGTAGCGGAGCGACCAGACGCGGTTGGAGCAGAAGTCGGCGAAGAAGTAGGCGCCGCGCAGGTGGGGCATGGTGGCGCCGCGGTAGACGTACCCGCCGGTGACGGAGCAGTTCCCGCCGGCGTGCGAGAAGGCGTGGATGGGGAGGGTGAGCGAAGGGTGGTTGCAGGTACACCCGTCGAGGCCGGTGCAGGCGAAGCCCTCCATGCAGCGCCAGCCGTAGTTCTCGCCGCCCGCGCTGTCGGCGGGCTGGACGTTGATCTCCTCCCAGGCGTTCTGTCCGACGTCGGCGATCCAGAAGTCGCCGGTGTCGCGGTCGAAGGAGCAGCGCCACGGGTTGCGCAGGCCGTAGGCCCAGATCTCGTCGTCGCCGGTGATGCCGACGAAGGGGTTGTCGGCGGGGATGGCGTAGTTTCGGTTGGGGTCGCCGGGGAAGTCGTCGGCGTTCACGTCAAGACGGAGCGTCTTGCCGAGGAGGTTGTCGGTGATGTCCTGCGCATTGCCGCCCGGACTGTGGCCGGTGCCCTGGTCGTTCGCGCCGCCGCCGTCGCCGGTGGGGATGTAGAGGTAGCCGTCCGGGCCGAAGCCGATCCACCCGCCGTTGTGGTTGGACTGCGGCTGGGCGTAGGTGATGATCGGGAAGGCGGAAGCCGGGTCGGCGACGTTGGGGTCGTCGGAGACCTTGTACTGAACCACCCACGAGGCGTTCGTGCCCGAGGCGGTGTAGTTGACGTAGAAGAGGCCGTTGTTCGCGTAGTCGGGGTGGAAGGCGAGGCCGAGGAGGCCCTGCTCGCTGCCGGTGGCGACGCCTGTAACGGAGAGGAACGGCGTGGCGAGGAGCGTGTTGGTGGCGAGGTCGTAGATGCGCACGCGCCCCGTGGAGCCGGAGCGCTGCTCGACGATGAAGACACGCTTGAAGTCGCCCGGCGCGTGGGTAACGAGCACGGGGCGCGCCAAGCCCGTCGCGATGCGCTCCGAGGTGAGCGTGAGTTGTGCGCTCGCCGCCGCGGCGCCGAGGGCGAGCGAGGCGAGAGCGATCATGGCAGCGGGCGTGCGAGAACGATGCATGATGAACCTCCCGGAATGCCGGCCGGGGCGTGCGTCCCGGCCGCGTGAGTACGGATCGACCATCGATGGGGGTGAACCCAGCCTCCGGGGCGATTGTCCTCGGGCACGGGGCCTGATGCCAGCAAGAACCGGGCGAGATGCGCCGGTTTGGGGGTTCTCCCGTGGGGCATTGGCCAGAATCGGCCCCCCTACACTCCGCGCCGATGGGTACCGACGACCCGACACTCGACGCGACGGCTCCGGCGAGCGTCCCGGCCCCGCTGCCGGCGGACGCGCCGCGCGCGGTCGGGCCGTACCGGGTGCTCCAGGCGCTGGGCGAGGGCGGGTTCGGGACGGTCTACCTGGCCGAGCAGGACGCCCCGGTTCGCCGACGGGTTGCGCTGAAGGTGCTCAAGCCGGGGATGGACTCCAAGTCTGTGATCGCCCGCTTCGAGGCGGAGCGGCAGGCGCTGGCGCTGATGGACCACCCGGGCGTGGCCAAGGTGTATGACGCGGGCACGACGCCGGAGGGGCGGCCGTACTTCGCGATGGAGCACGTGCGCGGCGACCCGATCCACGTCTTTTGCGAGCACGAGCGGCTGGGCGTCGAGGAGCGCGTGCGCTTGATGATCCAGGTCTGCGAGGCGGTGCAGCACGCGCACATGAAGGGCGTGATCCACCGCGACCTCAAGCCGGGGAACGTGCTGGTGTCGCTGGTGGACGGACGGCCCGCGCCGAAGGTGATCGACTTCGGCGTCGCCAAGGCCGTCTCGCAGCGGCTGACGGACTCGACCGTCTACACCGAGATCGGGCAGTTGATCGGGACGCCGGAGTACATGAGCCCCGAGCAGGCGCGCGGCGGTTCGGACGTGGACACGCGGGCCGACGTGTACTCGCTGGGTGCGATCCTGTACGAGTTGCTCACGGGCGAGCCGCCGCTGGACTCGGCGCGGCTGCGCGCGGGCGGGTACGCGGGCGTGTCGCGGGCGATCGACGAGTTGGAGCCGGTGCGCCCGAGCGAGCGGCTCACGCGCGGGTTGACCACCGCGCGCCCGCGGCTCGAGAGCGATCCGGCGACGGCGGCGCGGCGCCTGCGCGGCGACCTCGACTGGATCGTGATGCGCAGCCTCGAGAAAGACCGCGTGCGGCGCTACGACGGGGCGAGCGCACTGGCGCGCGACCTGGAGCGGTACCTGCGCGACGAGCCGGTCGAGGCCGGGCCGCCCACCGCCGCGTACCGGCTGTCGAAGTTCCTCCGTCGCCATCGGGGGGGCGTGCTGGCGGCGTCGGCCGTGGCTTCCGCGCTGCTGCTGGGCGTGGCGGGCACGACGGCGGGGTTCCTGTGGGCGTTGCGCGAGCGGGACCGCGCCGCGGAGCGGGCGATCGCGGAGAGCGAGGCCAAGGAGGAGTCCGAAGCGGTGGTGTCGTTCCTGTCGGAGATGCTCTCGTCGGTCGACCCGGAGGAGCGCGGGCGCGACGTGACGGTGCGCGAGGTGCTCGACTCGGCGTCCGGATCGCTCCAGCAGCGTTTCGCGGAGCGGCCGATGGTCGAGGCGCGGCTGCGGCACGTCATCGCCAACTCGTTCCGTGCGCTCGGCAGGCTTCCGGAGGCCGAAGAGCACCTGACCCGCGTCTACGAGATGCGACGCGCGACCCTCGGCGACGATCACGCCGAGACGCTCCGCGCGCTGGCGAACCTCGCCGGGCTGCGCACGGAGCAGGGGCGGTACGGCGACGCGGCGGCGCTCGGCGAGCGCGCGGTCGAGGGGATGCGCCGGACCCTGGGCGACGACCACCGGATGACACTCGGCGCGATGAACAACCTGGCCATGGCGCTGCGGCACACCGACCGACGCGCCGAGGCGGAGGCGATCCTGCGGCGAGTCCACGAAGGCCAGCGCCGCACGCTCGGCCCGACGCACCCGGAGACGCTCGGATCGCTCACGAACCTGGCCGCGCTGCTCGACGACCTGCGCCGGCACTCGGACGCCGTCGCGATCCTGGAGGAGGCGCTCGAAGCATGGCGTACGGCCCACGGCGAGGACCACCCCGGCACGCTCTTCGCCGCGCACGAACTGGGCATGTCGCTGCTGGCGACGGGGCGCGTGCCGGAGGCGGAACACCTCCTGCGCCGCGTCGTCGCGGGACGCGAGCGCGTGCTCGGCGAAGCGCACCCGGACACGCTGGGGGCCGCGTCGAACCTGGGGTTCGTCCTCTCCCGGACGGATCGCGCCGACGAGGCGGAGTCGTTGTACAGGCGCAGCCTCGCCGCGGCGCGGCGCGTGCTGGGTGATGCGCACCCCGCCACCCTCACGACCGCGATGAACCTCTTGACGCTCTACGAGTCGATCGGATGGCCCGACCGCTCGCGGGCCGACGTCGAGCGGACCATGGAGGTCATGGCTCGATTCGCCCAGCGGCCCGACGCGAGCGCGGACACGCTGAACTCGTGCGCGTGGTACATGCTGACGGTCGAGCCGGAGAGCGCACGCGACCCCGCGGCCGCCCTGCGCGCCGCGGATCGAGCCTGCCGCGCCGAGCGCAACGCGGGCGGCGCGAATCTCTGGATGTACCTCGACACGCTGGCGAAGGCCCTGCACGCGACCGGCGACGCGCCCGGCGCGGCCGCCGTCCAGCGCGAGGCCGTCTCGCTCATCCCGCCGCACGGGGAGCGGTACCGGGGCGAGATGGAACAGCGGCTGGGGGAGTACGAACAGGCTGGGGGCGGGTGACGCCGCCGCGAGCGCGGGTCAATCGGGGTCGAGCACCAGTCGGAACCCGTTGTTGTAGTAGCGGAAGGCGGGGCCGAGGCGGTTTCTGTGCGCCGACCGCAGGAACCAAGGCCCGTCGTACCACGAACCACCCCGAAGGACACGCTCGCTCCCGTTCGCGGGGCCTTGGGGGTCTGTCCTCTCGCCATGCTCGTTGACCGGGCAGTTGTCCGGCTCGTACCAGCGGTCGTCGTACCAGTCCCAGCACCACTCCCACACGTTGCCGTGCATGTCGTGGAGGCCCCAGGCATTGGGCGCGAGGCTCCCGGCAGGCTCGGTGCGTTCGCGGTACAGCCCAGCGTCGCCGACGCGGTACTCGAGGCTGGCCTTGAAGTTTGCCTGCTCCGACAGGATCGTTTCCCCGGTGTGGAATGGTCCGGTCGTCCCTGCTCGGCACGCGTACTCCCACTCCGCTTCGGTCGGCAGGCGGAACCCGCGATGCTCCGGCACGCGATGCACGGAGGCGGTGCGCATCTGCCCGTCGTGGAACCGCTCGACGCCTTCCAGCCGGTAGTGCGGGCGCAGGCCGAGCCGCGGGTGCCGCGCCGCCACGGCCTCCGTGAGCCGGTTCGCGAACTCCACGGCCTCGAACCAGCCGACGGTCTGGACCGGCTGCCGCGCATCGTCCTTGAATCGCGACGGGTTGCTCTGCATCAGCGCGATCAACTGGTCCTGCCTGACCTCCGTTGTCATCATCCAGAAGCCCCGGCCGATGCGGACCGCGTGTCTCGGGCTTTCGTCGCTCTCGCGCCCCGCTTCATCGACAGGGCTGCCCATCTCGAAGGCGCCCAGCGGAATCCACGCGAGTTCGACCTCCACACCCGGACTCAGTTCGAGTGTGAGCCGTTCGCCCGGCTGAGGCTCGACGGTCGGCGGGGCGCCCCGCTCGGGCTGGCCGCGCCCGTGGCAGGGGGCCTGCGCCGCGAAGGCCAGCAGCGCACACGCCACTGCCGGCCACGCCAGCCGCGATCGACGCGATGGATTTCGGCCGCGGAAGCGTCCGATCGGGACGATCGGGAACCGCGAGGCGGGAGAGAGCAGCGGCGCGGGTCTCGGTTGCACGATGACGCTCCTCAGAAGGCGCGGCACGAAGGTCGCCGGATCATGCTATGGCGGACCCGGATGGACGCGCCCGCCGGAGACCTCCGCGTGCGCTCCGTGCCCGCGCTAGGGCGGCGCGCAGCGTGGATTGCTCCGCGCGCGCGATCCGAGCGGATGTACCATCGATCCATGAACCCCCTCGGCGGACCTGACTGGGTGTGGTGGCTGACGGCGGCCGTGATGGGCGCTGCGGGGGTCGGGCTCGGGGCGTGGTCGCTCTTCTGGGATCGGTCGCGGCGCGGGGGGCGTGTGCGGCTGCGGTGTCCGAAGTGCTGGTACGACGTGGCGGGCGTGCCGCGTGGGGTTGACGAGCGCGGGCGAGAGGGGTTGCGGTGCCCGGAGTGCGGCCGGTTCACGCGGCGTGAGGGGGGCTGAAGAGGACGAGGCGGAGGTGGGGGTGGGCTGCGCTGGCGGCGGCGATCTGCGTCTCGGCGTTGGGGGCGATGGTGGTGCGCGAGTCGAACCGGGTCGGTTGGACGGGTGTTGCGCCGACGACGCTGGTGATCGCGATGCTGCCGCGAGCGGGAGAGGAGATGTCGATTGACTCGGCGACCGGACAGTTCGTGGAGTCACCGTGGTCGGTCGAGATGGAGCAGCGGGTTCGAAACGGGGGCCTTCCTGACTGGCAGTGGCGCTGGGCGTTGTCGAGAACACGAGTCGTGCAGGTTCGGCGGCGATTGCCGGAAGGTGAGCCTGCGCTCGTGCGAATTTCGCGGCCAATGTGGCTAGGGACCGAACTCCGGTTGCGAGCGCACATCGAAGATGAGCGCGTTGCGCCGATCTGGACTGACGCTTTGTCGCCGATGCAGGCTCCCTGGAGCCGCACTGCGCTGCCGTGGCACGAAATGACCGCTCCGTTGTCCGATGCCCGTCGGCACACGCTACGAGTGAACCTGCGCGTACAGCCGTTCGTCGACTGGCCGATGCCCCCGGTGGAGACGGCGTGGGACGGCACGTTTCGATACCCGATCGTGCGCGTGAGCAGCGCCGCGGAGGCGTTGCGGGCGGCTCGCGGTGAGAGTTTGGAAAGGGCTGCAATGCGGGCCATGCAGGTCTGCGTCAGCGTGCGAGATCGGATCGAGCCGGAGGAGCAGCAGGTGCGGTTGACGTGCGTTGCCGACCTGAGCGTGCTCGGTCCTCATCGTGGCGTGGCGTTTGGCTTCGTTGCGGACCTGCTGTGCGACGGCGTCGCCGTTGCGTCGTTCACGCTCGACGACAGGCCGTTGTTGGTGGCCCGGCAACTGGCTTTCGGAGGCAGCACGAACATCCGTCACGACGGCGCGGCGATCAGCGAGGATCCGTCGCGCTGGTCCGTGCGCATCCGGGGGGACGCGCGGGCTTCGCTGCGCTGGGTGGACTGCGACCGCTTCTGGGCGGGGGAGTTCATCGTGCCGATGGACAAATTGCTGATACCGTCTGGCGTCGGTAGCACACGATGACGGCAACAACCCTGCCGCAGACACAGAGCGTGCGGCCGACGCTCAGGAACGTTCGTATGCCCGCAGGAAATCGTCTCGCGGTATGCCCGCCTGCGTACAGATGGCGCGCAGCGTCGAGCCTTTGATGCGTGGGTGGTTCGGCATCGTCAGTGGGGTGCGCGTGCCGTCCGGGTTCTCACGCACCATGGCGACATGCTCCCGCTCGCGGATCACGCCGAACCCCAGCGCCTCGAGCGCTTTCACCACACGCTGCTTCGGAGCATCGACGGGAAACTTCGACAATCAGGCCACCTCAGCCTCGCCGAGGAAGACATCGAGAACCGCGTCCTCGATCGCGCCGCCCTCGTCCCCGAATGTTTCGAGGTGAAATCGGATCGCGGATTTCACGTCGGCGAGCGCTGCCTCGTAGGTATCACCCTGCCCGACGACGACGCCCTTCAGGCCCACGGGATACGCCACGTAGCCGTCTGAGTGCTTCTCGATGATGACTTTGAAGACGCGCTTCATCGGGTTTCTCTCGCGGGGTCGGAGGCGCCGGCTGGTGTGTGCATGGCACTCGCTTGCGCTTCGTGCTCTGTCGCGCATCGTGCTACGTCACACTCACGCCACCGTGACGGTCTCGTCGAGGTAGACGTCCTGGATGGCGTTGAGGAGTTTCACGCCGTCCTTCATGGGGCGTTGGAAGGCCTTGCGCCCCGAGATCAGGCCCATGCCGCCGGCGCGTTTGTTGATGACGGCGGTGCGAACGGCGTCGGCGAGGTCGCTGGCGCCCTTGCTGTCGCCGCCGGAGTTGATGAGGGGGATGCGGCCCATGTAGTTGTTGATGACCTGGTATCGGCAGAGGTCGATGGGGTGCCCGCCGCGGCCGGACTCGTCGGAGCCGCTGAGTCTGGTGTAGACCTCCTTGCGGAACTTGCCGTAGGAGGAGTCGCCGGTGTTCAGGGCCGCGTAGCCGCCGTTGTTGGTGGGGAGCTTCTGCTTGATGATATCGGCCTGGATGGTCGCGCCGAGGTGGTTGGCCTGGCCGGTGAGGTCGGCCGCGGCGTGGTAGTCGGTGGAGCCGACCTTGAAGGCGGGGTTGCGGGTGTAGCACCACAGCACGGTGACGAGGCCGTAGTCGTGCGCCTCGGCGAACGTGTCGGCGACGTACTGGATCTGCTCGCCGGACTCGGGGGAGCCGAAGTAGATGGTCGCGCCGACGGCGACGGCCCCCATCTCGAAGCACTGGCGGATGGTGCCGAAGGGGAGTTGGTTGAACTGGTTGGGGTAGGTGAGCAGTTCGTTGTGGTTGAACTTGACGAGGAAGGGGATCTTGTGGGCGTATTTTCGGGCGACCGCGCCGAGCACGCCGAAGGTGCTGGCGACGGCGTTGCACCCGCCCTCGATGGCGAGGCGCACGATGTTCTCGGGATCGAAGTACTCGGGGTTCGGGGCGAAGGACGCGCCGGCCGAGTGCTCGACGCCCTGGTCAACGGGGAGGATCGAGACGAAGCCGGTGCCGGCGAGGCGGCCCGTGTTCAGGATGAGCGAGTAGTTGCGCAGCGTGGCGGGCTTGCGGTCGGTGTGGACGGCGACGCGGTCGATGAAGTCCGGCCCCGGCAGGTGCAGCGCGGAGGCGGGGATGGTGTTGCAGCGGTGGTTGAGCAGGCTGTCGGCGTCGGGGCCGAGCAGCGAACGGAAGTCGGTGGCCGGAGTCGCGGCGAGTGTGGTCATGGCTGGCTCCTCGTTCTCGGGCGATCATAGCCGTGGAGCCTGAGGAGCCGGGGCCGCCGCGCGGGGCTAGGAGAGCCGCCAAGGCTCGCCGGGCGTGAGTTCGCGCACGGTGATGCCCGACGGCGCGAAGCCCTTGCAGTCCTGGCGCAGCAGGCCGAAGGTCTTGTAGTGGATGGGGATGGCGACGGGCGCGCCGATGAGTTCGGCGGCGCGGGCGGCGAGTTCGGGGCCCATGGTGAAGCGGTCGCCGACGGGGATCATCGCGGCGTCGGGCCTGTAGATCTCGCCGAGGAGCTTCATGTCGGAGAAGAGGCCCGTGTCGCCGCAGTGGTAGACGGTCTTGCCGCCGAGGCGGACGACAACGCCCATGGGCTGGCCCAGGTAGCGGCCGTTGACGGAGGACGAGTGGAAGGCCTGCGTGAAGGCGACCCACCCCCACTTCGCGTCGATGCGGCCTCCGGCGTTGCCCGGCTCGGTGTGCTTGACGCCCTGCTCGGTGAGGAGTTCGTGGAGTTCCCAGGAGCAGTAGACGGTCGCCCCGGTGCGTGTGGCGATGGCGGCGGTGTCGCCGAGGTGGTCGGCGTGGCCGTGCGTGAGGCAGATGGCGTTGACCTGGATGTCATCGGCGCGGAGGCCCGGCGTGTTCGGCGCGAGCGGGTTGCCGGTGATGAATGGATCGATGGCGACGCGGTGCGTGCCATCGTCGAGGACGAACGCGGAGTGCCCGAGATAGGTGATGCTGACGGCCATGCCCGAGTATACCGCGCGCTCTTCTTCCGCTCCCTCGCGGGCGGTGAGGCTCCTCCCGGATGAGGACGAGCGCCCTACGCGATCCGTTCGCTCTTCAGTTCCCGGCTCATCAGGCGGGCGATGGCCTCGATCGGGTCCATCCCCTCGAAGAGCACCGCGTGGACGCTCGCCGTGATCGGCATGTCCACGCGGAACTTGCGGGCGAGGTCGTTGACGGAGCGGGTGGTGGCCACGCCCTCGACGACGAACGGGCGCGAGGCGAGATAGTCGTCGAGGCGTGCGCCGCGTCCGAGCGCCTCGCCGCACGAGCGGTTGCGTCCCTCGGGGCTGAAGCAACTGGTGGCGAGGTCGCCCACGCCGGCGATGCCGAAGAAGGTGTCGGGGGTCGCGCCCATCGCCGCGCCGAGCCGGGCGATCTCGGCCAGCCCGCGGGCGAGGAGCGCGCTCTTGGCGTTGTACCCGGCCTGAAGCCCGTCGAGGATGCCCGCCGCGATGGCGATGACGTTCTTCGTCGCGCCCGCCAGTTCCACGCCCAGCACGTCCGGGTTCGTGTACACGCGCAGCCAACTCGTCGAGAAGGTGCGCTGCACATCGGCGGCGAAGTCGGGGTCGTCGCTCGCCGCGATCATCGTCGCCGGCAGGCAGCGGGCCAGTTCCGGCGCGATCGTCGGCCCGCTCAGCGCGGCCAGGCGACGCGGGCGCGAGTCCGGGTCGTCCCGCAGCGCGTCGGCCAGGATCTGCGTCGGTCGCAGCAGCGTCTCGTTCTCGATCCCCTTGGCGACCGACACCACCGCCGCGCCGCGCGGCACGTGCCGGCGCAACCGCTCCCACACCGAGCGCGTGAACTGCACCGGGATCGCCGAGACGATCAGGTCGGCCCCCTCCAGCGCCTCGTCATCGCGCAGGCAGACGCGCACCGAGTCCGGCAGCGTGAACCCGGGCAGGCGGTGCGAGCGCCGGGTCTGCGTGAGCGCGCCCGCCTCGTCCGGGCTGTGCCCCCACAGGCGGATGTCGGCCCGGGGGGCGCGCGACGCGGCGTCCGGCGTCGAGAGGATGCCGGCGCACACCAGGCCCATCTGTCCGAGGCCGAGGACCGTCACTCGGGCTGGACTGGGCACGGGGGTCTCCGTCGGCGGGGCTGAACCCGGGGGGCGTGGTGCCCGTACCCTATCCGACCGCGCGTGGGGGCGGGGGGTAGGATTGCCCCTTCGCGGGCTGGCCGCCGCTTCTGGCGGGCAGCCGACCACCCGCTCACGACCCGACCATCCGGGAGCACGGCGCATGGCCTCGACCGCACACAGTCATTCGCACGACCACGGGCACCACCATCACGACGACGACAAGCGCGGCCGCATGGTGGCGTGCTCGCACGGCGAGGAGACGAGCGAGCGGCACATCCTGCTCTACCTGGTGGGGGGGATGCTGCTGGTGGCAACGCTGCTCGCCAAGTGGCTCGACGTGACCGACCCGGCCGTCGCCCAGATCCCGGCCGTCATCGCCTCGATCATGCTGGCGATCCCGCTCTGCCGCGAGGGCTGGCGTGAGATCAGCGAGCGGCGGGCCTCGTCGTCCACGCTCGCGGCCATCGCGATCCTCGCGGCCA
This sequence comes from Planctomycetota bacterium, assembly GCA_014584315.1. Classification (GTDB taxonomy): domain Bacteria; phylum Planctomycetota; class Phycisphaerae; order Phycisphaerales; family UBA1924; genus CAADGN01. The sequence continues at coordinate 31,600 of JACTNA010000035.1, forward strand.
TCGCCGTCGGCGACTTCGTGACCGCGGGCGGGCTGGCGTTCATCCTGCTCGTCGCGGACGCGATCCTGCGCCGCACCGCGTTCGGGGCGCAGCGGGCGATCGCCGAACTCGTCGCGCTCACGCCCGACGTCGCGAGGCTGGTCGAGGACGGCTCGGAGCGGGAGGTCTCGCTCGGCGTGGTGAAGGTCGGCGACGTGGTCCGCGTCCGCCCCGGTGAGAACCTGCCGGTCGACGGCGTGGTCGTCAGCGGGCGATCCACCATCAACCAGGCCTCGCTCACCGGCGAGGCGGTGCCCGTCGAGGTGCAGGCCGGCGAGCCGGTCTACGCCGGCACCACGAACCTCACCGGCATCATCGACCTGCGCGTCACGCAGGTGGGCGAGGAGACGGCCATCGGCAAGGTGAGCCAGTTGATCCGCGCCGCCGAGGAGACCCGCTCGCCCCGCCAGGCGCTGATCGAGCAGGTGGCGCGGTTCTTCGTGCCGGTGGCGATCTCGGTGGCGTTCGTGGTGTGGTTCGTGATGAGCCAGAACGCCGACCTGCGACCCGACGCGACGCGCACGGCGATCACCGTGCTCATCGTCTGCTGCCCGGCGGCGTTGCTGCTCTCCAGCCCCAGCGCGATGGTGGCGGCGTTCGCGGCCGCGGCGCGCCTCGGCGTCATGATCAAGCAGCCCTCCTTCCTCGAGGCCTCGTCGAACGTGGACGCCGTCGTCATGGACAAGACCGGCACCATCACCACCGGGCGATTCGAGGTCGCGCGCCTCGCCCCCGCGCCGGGCGTCGAAGGCGCGGACCTGCTCGCCGCGGCCGCCAACGGCGAGCAGCACTCGAACCACCCGCTCGCCCAGTCCATCCTGCGCACGGCCCGGGCGGCGAAGATCACGCCCGACGGGTCGCAGGACTACGAGGAGATCCACGGGCGGGGCGTGCGGGCGCGCACCAGCCTGGGCGAACTCTGCGTCGGGCGGGCCACTTGGCTGCGCGAACTCAACCCCGCCATCGCCCCGCAGGTCGAGGCCGTCGAGCAGCGCATCGAGGGCATGACCGGCGTGCACGTCATGCGCGAAGGCAAGTACCTCGGCGCGGTCGGGCTGGAGGACAAGATCAAGCCGGGCACGGCGGGCGTGGTCAGCAAACTGCGCGAACTGGGCGTGCGCACCGTGGCGATCTTCACCGGCGACCGGCTGTCGGTGGCGAAGCGCGTCGGGCAGGCCGTCGGCGTGGACGCGATCGAGGCCGAGTGCCACCCGGAGGAGAAGCACGAGCAGATCCGCCAGATGGTGGCGTCCGGGATGCGGACGATGATGGTGGGCGACGGGATCAACGACGGGCCGTCGCTGGCGGCCGCGGACGTTGGCGTGGCGATGGGGCTGTCCGGCTCGGACATCGCCACGAACTCGGCGGGCGTCGCGCTGATGACGGACGAACTGAACCGGGTGCCGTTCCTGATCGAACTCGCCCGCAAGACGCGCGTCATCATCGCGCAGAACATCGCGGCGTCGATCGTGATCGTGCTGATCGGGCTTGCGCTGGCGGCGACGGGCCGGCTCGAGGTCTGGCTGGCGGGCCTGTACCACTTCGCGGGCGAGATCTTCGTGCTCGCCAACTCGTTCCGGCTCTTCCGCTTCGGTGAGAACTTCACGGAGGCGGAGGAGTCGAAGCAGGCCGCGGGGCCGGCGTGGCAGCGCCGCGCCGCGAGCGTGCGCGGGCTGTCGGCCGAGGCGCCGGGGGCCTAGGCCGACGCGGGTAGCCGGAAGCGGTTTATGAAGCACAGCGCGCGGAGCGGCCTTCGCTCGCTCAGAGCCGCTCGGCGGCGAGGCTGGCGAGTTCGCTGCGTTCGCTCTTGGCGAGGGTGACGTGGCCGACGATGGGGAGGCCCTTCATCTTTTCGACGGTGTAGGAGAGACCGTTGCTGGACTGGTCGAGGTAGGGGTTGTCGATCTGGCCGATGTCGCCGGTGAGGACGAGTTTCGTGCCCTCGCCGACGCGGCTGGCGATGGTGCGGACCTCGTGGGGGGTGAGGTTCTGGGCCTCGTCGACGACCATGAACTGGTGCGGGATGGAGCGGCCGCGGATGTAGGTGAGCGGCTCGAGGACGAGCACGCCGTCGGCCATGAGTTTCTGGATGCGCTGATCGGTGCTCTGGCTGTCGGCGGACTGGCCCGGGGAGCCGCGGGTGCTCAGCAGGTACGTGAGGTTGTCGAAGATGGGCTGCATCCAGGCGGTGAGTTTCTCGTCCTTGTCGCCGGGGAGGTAGCCGATGTCGCGCCCCATGGGCATGATCGGGCGCGCGCACAGCATGCGCTCGTAGCGCTCCTCGGTGAGGACCTTGGACATGCCCGCGGCGATGGCGAGGAGGGTCTTGCCGGTGCCCGCCGAGCCGAGCAGGGTGACGAGTTTCACCTGATCGTCGAGCAGCAGGTCGAGGGCCATGGTCTGCTGGAGGTTGCGGGACATGATGCCGAAGACGGGCTTGCGCGGGCCGGTGATGGGGATGACGTGGTCGGTGTCGCCGGGTCGGCGGGCGATGCCGGTGTGGTGTTCGTCCTCGGCGTCGCGGAGGAGGAGGAACTGGTTGGCGCGGAGTTCGACGGGCCAGGGTTCGCCGCTCTCCTCCTCGCCGGTGAGGACGCCGACGAGGCGTTCGAGGGGGAGGGCGCGCTGCTCGTAGAGTTCGTCGATGAGCGTGCCCTCGACGGTGAGCGAGAGGTAGCCGGTGTAGAGGCGCTCGGCATCGACCTTCTGGTTCTCGAAGTCCTCGGTGTGGACGCCGAGGGCGTCGCTCTTGATGCGCGCGCTCAGGTCCTTGGAGACGAAGACCGTCCGCTTGCCCTCCTTGTGCAGGTCGAGCGCGACGGCGATGATGCGGTTGTCCGGGATGTCCTCGTGCAGCAGGTCGGGGCGCTGGTGGTCCGCCGCGTCGATGCGGACGGTGCCGGTCGCGCCGTTGCGCCCCGCGCTGGCGGCCGCGCCGGCGCCGGGCTTGATCGAGCCCAGGTCCACGCCCGCGGTCAGGCTGCCCGCGACGCGGAGGCGGTCGAGGTGGCGGATGCACTCGCGGGCGTTGCGCCCGATGTCGTCGTCGCGTCGCTTGAGTTTGTCGAGTTCCTCGATCACGGGGAACGGGATGACGACGTGGTTCTCCTGGAAGACGAAGAGGGCGTTGGGGTTGTGGAGCAGCACGTTGGTGTCGAGCACGAAGTGCTTGACGCCGTCGGGGCGGCCGGGGGTCGGCTTGTGGTCCTTCTTCCGTGCGGTCACGCTGCGCTCCGTCGCGGGGGCGTGCTGAGCATACCGGCGTTCAGGCGAGCAGCGCGCCCGTGGTCAGCACCAGCCCGATGACTCCGGCGATGCCCGCCTTGACGGCCACCGCGGTCAGGCGTCCGACGGCGGCGCCGCGCCCCACGGCCGCCGACTCGCGCCACGACCGCTGCGACATCCCCCGCTCGCCGGCGACCGCGCCCAGCCCCGCGCCGACGGCCGCGCCGACGATCGTCCCGACCACCGGCACCGGGAGCATGAACGTGCCGGCGATCGCGCCGACGAGGCCTCCGACGATGGAGCCGATCATGCCGGGGCGCGTGCCGCCGGTGCGTTTCGCGCCGCGCGCCGACCATGCGAACTCGACGACCTCGCCCGCGACGGCGAGCACCACGCACAGCGCGATCGTCCACCATTCGAACAGGCCCTCGCGCCACCACTGGCAGACAAGCGCGACGAGGATGATGAACCACGTGCCGGGCAGCGTCAGCAGCGTCACCAGGACGCCGATCAGCGACGCCACCGCCACGATCGCCACCGCGACAAGGTCAAGCCCCTGCGCCATCCGGCTCCGTCCGCGGCCCGTCGCCCATCTCGGGCTGCTTGTCGTCGGCCGCCTTCTCTTCTTCTTGGCGGTCGGGGAAGGCGGTTTTCTCCATCTCCAGCACCCACGATTCGAGGTGGTCGTATCGGAAGAGGTCGAGTCGGAGTTCCCGCCCGCCGAGCGTGGCGTGCCCCGGCTTGATCTTCAGGAAGACGATGAACTTGTGCCACTTGCGCTTGTCCACGTCGTCGAGGTCGGCGGGCACGAGCGTCGCGCCCCCCGGGAGGGTGAGCCGCTGGGCCTCCGGGTCCCAGGTGTAGCGCTTCGAGGCGACCATGCCGAACAGGATGAGCATCCACGTGCCGAAGCCCCAGCAGACGACGAGGATGAGCCACTGGCTGGGGAGGTCGAACCATGAAAGGGGCTTGGGCGCGGGCCGCTGCGCCCACTCGCTCTGCAGGCGTGCCAACGTGGCGCCCGGGTTCTCCATGCGGGTGTGCTCGGGCAGGAGCATGCCGAGGCCCGGCGTCGACAGGGCTTCGAGCCAGAGCAGCCGCTGCTGCTCGACGGCGGACCGCTGGGTGACGTCCTTGGCACGGAGTCGTTCGAGTTCCGCGACCGGGTCGTCGATGCTCGCCTGGCCCAGCACGCCGCGATCGTTGGCGGCGCGCAGGTACTCGAGTTGCATGAGTTCGGCGAAGGCCGCGCCGCGCTTCGGGTAGGCGACGAGCGCGTCGTACAGGCCCCACGCGCCGAAGGCCCACAGGGCGATCGTGATCAGCACGACGCGGATCAGCCAGCGGCGCGCGAGGGTCGTGCGTGTGGCGGTTGCGGCCCGGGCCTGCGACACGTTCGTCTCCGACATCGCCCCCTCCCGTACGCGGCGTCCTCCGCGACCCTAGACCATCGGCGACCGGCGCGCCCGGCCTTCATCCGCCCAGTTCATCCACCCGCGCCAGGGCCGCGTCCCACCATCGGGCGGCCCGCTCAGGCCCGCCCGGGCGAGCCATCAGACCCGAAAACCCGCCGCGACGGACGAGCCGCGTGGGGATCCGGGGGTACGGCGTGCCCGAGACGATCGCCCGGTTCAGCCAGCGTTCGTGCTCGCGGCGGGCGATCTCGGCACGAGTGAGCAGCCGGTCGCGGCCCCCGAATCTCCACAGCATGGGGGCATTCTACTGCCCGCGGCGGCCCGGCCGGAGTCTCTTGCGGCGAGGGCGTTCGGGCCTCAACGCGGGACGATCCAGATGTTCCGGAACCGGACGCGGCTGTCGCCGTGGTCCTGGAGCAGGATGGGGCCGGCCGCGGGGCCTTCGGGCGCGCCGCCGCCGGTGGTGCCGTCGATCTCGAAATCGTCGTGGATGAGGATGCCGTTGTGGTGGACCGAGATGCGGGCGTTGGCGAGTTTCGTGCCGTCGGCGGACCAGCGGGGGGCCGTGAACTCGATCAGGTACGTCTGCCACTCCTCGGCCGGTCGGGCGGCGTTCACGCGCGGGGCGGCCTTGGAATAGATCGCGCCGCAGAGGTTGTCGGCGGGTTCGAGGCCGAAGGAGTCGTGGATCTGCACCTCGTAGCGGCCCTGGAGATAGACGCCGCTGTTGCCGCGGGCCTGCCCGGTGAACTCGGGCGGGTTGTCCGGCACGGCGAACTCGACGTGCAGGAGGAAGTCGGCGAAGGCGTCGCGCGTGCGGATGGAGCCGGAGCCGACGTTGACGACCATCGCGCCGTCGCCGTCGATCGCCCACCGGCACGGCGAGCCGTCGCGGGCCATGACCCAGGCGTCGGTGGAGGAGCCGTCGAAGAGGAAGAACGCGGAAGAAGGGGGGGGGTTGCCGTCGCGGACGGCGCACGGCTTTGTGGTGCATCCGCTCAGAACAAGAAGTCCGCCAACGACCGAGACGAACGTGGGGTGTGGTCTCATGGCAGGAGATTACCAGACGCGGGCCCGGGCTTTCCGCGATGGTTCGGCCTGCCAAGGATTGGGTTCCCCGGGGATGGAGAGCCGATCCGATGACCATGCAGACTGTTGAGCAGGCGTTTCACTGGGAGCCGCAGCCGAAGGCCCAGGCGATCGTGGACGGGTTGGTCGCGGCGTTCCTGTCGGCGTGCCCGGCGGCCGCGGACCTGGCCGAGCGGATGCGCACGCGGACCGGGACGCGGTTCCGGGACTGGATCGACTTCGTCGAGGCCCCGGACGCCGACGGCCTGCGCGGGCGGCTCGAAGCGGCGGGGTTCGTGCTGCGGCCGCAGCCGGGGGCGGCGACGCGGCTGGTGCATGAGGGGGGCCTCTTCCCGGCCGTGCTGCTCGGCGGCGGGCCGGGGATGCGGGTCGGGATCAAGGTCGAGCGCGTCGAGGACTTCCTCGCGGCGAACGGGGTGAGCGGGCGGACGGAGATCGTGGGCGAGCCGCTGTCGCGGTTCCGGTGGGCGCGGGCGTTCGCCGCGCCCGGGGCGGAACTGTGGGCGGTTGAGCGACACGGGTACCAGGGCTTCGCGCCGACGGAGGACGACGCCCGCGTGCGGTTGGCGTCGCTGCGGCACTTCGACCGCCTCTGCCGGCGCGAGCGGGCGTTCGAGCGCGACGAGGACGGGTTCGCGCACGTGCACAGCCTGCTGGACGGGGCGATCGCCGACCTCGGCACGGACTGGGCGTGCGACGTGTTCTTCGCGGCCGAGCGCGACTACTGGATGCGGCGCAACAAGGCGGGGCGATTCCAGAAGTTCCGGCAGGATGCGCTGGGCCTCGGCTGGGCGAACCACGACCACCACACCTACCGCTGCGGGCGTGCGGCCTACACGCTCTCGATCGCGACGCTGGAGAAGGTCGGGCTTCGCTGCCGCGAGCGGTTCTACGCTGGCGAGGAGGCGGGGTGGGGGGCGCAGGTGCTCGAGCACCCGGTGACGGGGATCACGGTCTTCGCGGACGTGGACCTGGGGCCGGAGGAGATCGCGGGGGATTTCGCGCACCAGCCGCTGCCGCGGCGCGAGGGCGCGGGGACGATCGGCCTGTGGGTGCGTCTGCACGGCGAGTCGATGCTGCAGGCCGGGATGCACCACCTGGAGGCGCAGTTCGACTGGCACGCGCTGAAGGAGCAGTTGGAGAAGGAGGGGGGGGTGAAGACGATGGACCCCTTCACGACGCTCCCGTACCTGCGCCAGGCGTTCACCGAGGCGGAGATGTGGGCGGTCGACGAGCGCCGGCTTGCCGGTCTGGTCGCCGACGGCTCCATCACCGCCGCGCAGGCGGAGCGCTTCCGCACGCACGGGGCGATGGGCTCGCACCTCGAGAACCTCCAGCGCGAGGACGGGTTCAAGGGGTTCAATCAGAAGGGCGTGAGCGACATCATCGCACGGACCAACCCGACGAAGGCCCACGCCCCCGTCGCGGCCGGAGCATGACGGCCGACGGGCGCGAGGCCCGGGGGTACCATCCCCCGCGATGAGCGGCACGGGTCACCTGCTGGCGCCGGACCTGAAGGAACTGATCGTCGAACGCCGGTTCGTCGATCTGCGTGCCGCGCTGCGCGAACTCGACCCGGCGGACGTGGCCGACGTGCTGACCGAGATGGAGCCTGAGGACGCCGCGCTGGCCTTCCGGGTGCTCAAGCGCGACGTGGCGGCCGAGGCGTTCACCTACCTCGAGGGCGACCTTCAGGAGCGGCTGATCGAGGAACTGGGCGCGGAGCGCTCGATGCGGCTGCTCGAGGACATGGACCCGGACGACCGCGTCGCGTTCCTCGACGAGTTGCCGGCCGAGGTGGCGACGCGGCTCATCAACGCCCTCAGCCCGGACAACCGGCGCGTCACCCAGGCGATGCTCGGCTACCCGCCCGAGAGCGTCGGGCGGATGATGACGCCCGACTATGTCCGCGTCGATGCGGGGTGGACGGCGGCCCACGCCATCGAGCACGTCCGCAAGCACGGGCGCGACGCCGAGACCATCCACTGGATCTACGCGGTGGGGCCGGACGGTCGGCTGGTGGGCGACCTGCACATCCGCCGCCTGCTGCTGGCCGACCCGCAGACGCCGATCGACGATCTGTGCGAGAAGCGTCCACCCTCGCTGCGGGCGAGCGACGACCGCGAGGAGGCAGTGCGCGTCATGGGCCGCTACGACCGCACCGCCCTGCCCGTCGTTGACGCGGACGACAAGTTGCTGGGCATCGTCACCTTCGACGACGTGGCGGACGTGGCGGAGGAAGAGGCGACCGAGGACATCCAGCAGTTGGGCGGCGTGGCCGCGCTCGACCAGCCCTACATGGAGACGGGCGCGGGCGAGATGTTCCGCAAGCGCGGCGGGTGGCTGGCCGCCCTCTTCATCGGGCAGACCTTCACCGTCGCCGTGCTCAGCATCTTCGAGAACCAGATCGCCGCCCTGACCGCGCTGGCGGTCTTCATCCCGCTGGTGATCTCCTGCGGCGGGAACTCCGGCTCGCAGGCGGCGACGCTGGTGACGCGCGCCCTCGCGCTCGACGAAGTCACGCCCGGCGACTGGGCACGCATCGTGCGCCGCGAGTTACTCAGCGGGCTGCTGCTCGGGGCGACGCTCGGCGCGCTCGGCCTGCTCACGGTGCTGATCTGGAACCTCTACCGGCGCTCCGTCGGCGCGGGCGACGAGTCCGTGCCGATGCACCTGATCGCCATGACGATCGCGCTGGCGGTGACGGGCGTGGTCACGTGGGGGACGATCGTCGGCTCGCTGCTGCCGCTGATCCTCAAGCGGGCGGGCTTCGACCCCGGCGTGGCCTCGACGCCCCTGGTGGCGACGCTGATGGACACCTCGGGGATGCTGATCTACTTCGCCGTGGCGGTCGTGCTCCTGCACGAGGCGCTGGGGTGAGCGACCGGGAGCACGCGGCATGGACATGACGCCGGAGCGGTGGCGAGCGACGTGCGCCTACCTTGGCGGGGTCTTCGGCCCGCTGGGCGAGCCGATCGACGGGCAACTGGCGACGCTGCGCCAGCGTGCGGCGGCGGCCGGGCTGCCGGACATCGCCGTCTCGCCGGACGTCGGGCGGCTGCTCATGCTGCTGGCGTCGATGGCGGGACCGGACGGCGCGGGGGCGCGGCTGGCGGTGGAACTGGGCACGCTGGGCGGGTACTCCGCGCTGTGGATCGCACGCGGCCTGGCGCCGGGCGGGCGGCTCGTCACCGTCGAGCCGGAGGCGAAGCACGCCGACTTCGCGCAGGGCGAGTTCGAGCGGGCGGGCATGGCGGCTCGGATCGAACTGCGGCGCGGCCTCGGGGCGGAAACGCTGGCGCGGCTGCTGGCCGAGCACGGGCCGGGATCGTTCGATTTCGTTTTCCTCGACGCGGTGAAGAGCGAGTACGCGACCTACGCGGCGCTCGCGTCGCGTCTGTTGCGCACGGGCGGGCTGCTGGTCGCCGACAACTGCCTCGGCTCGCGGTGGTGGATCACCGATGCCCCGGATGCCGACCCCACGGCGGAACGCGACCGCGAGGCGATGGACCGGTTCAACCGCTGGCTCGCGGGGCCGACGAGCGGGTTCCTCTGCGCGTGCATCGCGAACCGCGAGGGGCTGGCGGTGGCGCGGAGGGTCGCTCCCCCGGGCACGCCGTGACGTGACACCGGACCCGCTTCCTCCGGCGTCAGGCAACGGCGGCGACCCGCGCCCGTACGTCCATGCGACTCCCTTGATGGTGGAGGCGCGCGCCCGCGTGGCGAACCTACACCCGCGGCGCGCTCTCGCCCAGGTTCGCGATCGCCTCGCCGTACTGCTCGCGGAGCGGCTCGACGACCTCGCGGATGAACCGCTCGGTCTGCTCGACGCTCCGCCCGACGTACTTCATCGGGTCCATCAGGCCGTCCCAGTCGATCTCGCCGTCGAGCGACCCGCCGCGGGCCTTGGACCGGAACGCCGGGTCGGCGCGCAGGCGGTCGAGCAGGTCGTTGTCGAGGCCCTGCTGCTTGACGCGGAGGCCGGCGGCCTGGGCGTGGCGGCGGATGCGCTCGTGGTAGTCCTGCCGGTCGCCGCCGAGTTTCACGCACGCCATCAGGATGTTCTCGGTCGCCAGGAACGGGAGTTCGGCCATCAGGTTCCGCCGCACCATCGCCTCGTGCACCACCAGCCCGCTCGCGACGTTGTGCATCAGGTCCAGCGCGCCGTCCAGCGCGAGGAACGCCTCGGGCAGCGACAGCCGACGGTTCGACGAGTCGTCCAGCGTGCGCTCGAGCCACTGCGTCGCGGCGGTGTCGTAGGCGTTGCCGACGAGGTTCATCACGAACCGCGTCAGGCCGCAGATGCGCTCGCACCGCATCGGGTTGCGCTTGTACGGCATGGCCGACGAGCCGATCTGCTTGTCCTCGAACGGCTCGTCGATCTCCTTGCGGTTGGAGAGGAGACGGATGTCGGTGGCGATTTTGTGGAGGACCGCGGCGGTGGTGGCCAAGCCCGCGAGGACATCGGTATCGACAACTCGTGGATAGGTCTGCCCAGTCAGCATGAATGCTCGATCTGCGAATAACCGCTCAAGCTCTTCACGATCGAGTGGGCAACCGTCCTTTGAGCGAGGCTTGTAGTCGTGAATCTCTTCGTCCTCGTCATCAATCCTGGTGATTTCCTCGTCCTGGAGTCGCTGCATGCGCCATAAGAACCGCCATTCGAGTTCGTCGACCTTGGCCGAGTCGCCCTCGAATATCGCGAGGAAGGAGGCTTGTGTTCCGGTGGCGCCACGCAGGCCACGATACATGGAGCCGTATTTGTCCCACGGCAGAACGCTCTCACCACGGACGCCCAGATCCGCGGCCCAGTTCGCCAGCCGGCGACCAACCGTGGTTGGTTGTGCAGGCTGATAGTGGGTGAACCCGAGTGTGGGCAGCTTGCGCCATCGCTCCGCTGCATCACCAAGCACACAAATCGCGAGCACGCACTTGTCATTGATGATCGCCAGTGCCTGCTGGAGAATGACCAGGTCCGCGTTACACACCACGTCCTGGCTCGTCATCCCCAGATGAATGATCGGCCGCGCCTTCGGGCACGAGTCCCCCAGCGCGTGGACGTGCGCCATCACGTCGTGCCGGAGGTCGCGCTCGTACTCCTCGGCCTTCCCGATCTCCTCGTCCGTGATCCCCCGCTCGACGACCGCCCGGAGTTCCTCGACCTGCTCCTTCGTGACCAGCGGCGAGGCGTCGCCCCGCGTCACCTCGTGCATCGCCTCCGCCACCGCCAGCCAGATCCGCCGCCACGTGTTGAACTTGTGCCGCGCCGACCACAGCCGCAGCATCTCCGGGCTTGCGTTCCGCGTGGCCAGCGGCGAGGTGTAGGTTTCGTACGGGCTTGGCATGGTCAGGCGGATCGGCGTCGGTGGCGACCGTTGCTCGGAGCATCCCGGAGCGACTCGATGAGCAGCACGTCGAGGTCCACCGAAACCTCGTCGCCCACCCACAGGATGAGCCGGCGGCCGCCGGGGGAAACGGAGGCCATCTCCGTGTGGCGAACCGTGAAGACCTCCCCACTGCCCATCTTCAGGTCGAACGGCCGAAAGGGTGTCGCACTCAATCGAGACTTGATGGCGTCCGTGATCATCCAAGCCAGTATATGGGCGCGGTGCGAACACCCGGTTCGGGACGTGCGTCGCAGTCCGGTCCGGTGCGGGATCAAGCCGACGCCGCGATCGCCAGCGCTCCGTTGTCGCCCGTGCTTCCCGTACCATCCCACCGTGCCGCGCACCGACCGCTCGTCCCCCCTGCCCGCCGACGCCCGGCCCGACGAGGACGCCGCCGATCGCGCGCTCGTGCGGGCGATCCGCGCGGGGCGCTCCGAGGCCTGGAACGACCTCGTCCGTCGATATCAGGACCGGGTGTTTACCCTCTGTCTCCGCATGGTCAACAACGACCGCGACCTGGCCGCCGACCTCTCGCAGGACGCCTTTCTCCGCATCATCCGCGGCCTGGACACCTTCGACGACCGCGCCCGGCTCTCGACCTGGGTGTACCGCGTGACCATGAACTCCTGCCTGTCGAGGCTGCGGCAGGAGAAACTCCGCCGGCACGCCAGCCTCGACGCCCCACAGAATACGAACGACGGGTCGCCCGGCCCGTCCCGGAGCCAGACCAGGGAACCGCCGCCCGGCTCGCGCGTCCAAACTGTCGATGAGCGCGAGCGGCTGCTCGACGCCTTGGGGGTTCTGTCCGACGAGCACCGCGCCATCCTGATCCTGCGGGACTCGCGCGGGCTGGAGTACGAGCAGATCGCGGAAACGCTGGACATCCCGGTCGGCACGGTGCGGAGCCGGCTCTTCCGCGCCCGCGCCGCCCTGCGGAACGAACTCGAATCACCTCGTGGCGGGAAAGAACACACGTGACCAGCATCAATCCCAACATCGACCCCCCCCTCACGCCGGAGGAGTCCGACATCCTCGACCTGGTCGAGGGTCGCCTGCCCGAGGCGAAGGCGGCCGCGCTCCGCGCCCGGCTCGCCCGCGATCCGTCGCGTGCGGCGTGGGTGACGGCCGTCGTGCGCGACAAGGCCGTCTTCCGCTCGATCGACGACGTGCCCGCCCCCGCGACCTTGGTCGAGTCGGTCGAGACCTCGCTTGAGCGCGAGGCGTTGCTCGGCCTGTCGACGGGGCGTCACGTCCCCGCGCCGATGCCGATCACGCGGGTCTACACTCGGCCGCGCTGGCCGAAGCGCCTCGGCGTCGGGCTGGCCGCGGCCGCCGGGCTGGCCCTCGCCGCCACCGGCCTCTTCCTCTACGTCTCGCGCCCGACGGCGCCGATCGTGCCCGACGCGACCGTCGCCACGAACGACGCCGATGCCAGCCCAGCGCCCAATCCCGACGGACTGGCCCTCGACGATCGCGCCCCCACCGTCGTCGAAGACGACGCGACCGACACTCCGGGCGCGGACGCCACGAGGATCGCGGACGCCGCGCCGACGCGCACCGAGCCTGTGTTCTTCACCAGCGCGGAGCGTGCCTCCGAGTTGCTGGCTGAGGGCCGGCTGCTGATCCGCGTCCGTGCCGCCGACGCCCTCGCCGCCACCGAACGCGTGGAGCGGCTGGCGCACGGCTCGCAGGGCGCGCGCGCCTGGCGGCTCTTTTCCGATTCGCCCGACAGCGTCCGCCTCGCGGTCGCGGATGCCCTCCGCGGCCCGGTCGCGCCCGCGCCCCTCTTCGGGCCGGACGGCGTCGCCTTCGAGCGCGTCGAACGCAGCGCGCCGCACCTCGCGGCCGCACGGGGAGCGCAGCCGCCGCCGCTCGTGCTCTATCTCGCCGAGACGCGGACCGACCGGGCGTCGCTCGCCGTGCTGCTCGCGTCGCTCTCGGCGGGCGACCGCCAGCAGGCCGTCTTCGAGGAACTCCCCGCGCCGCTCCAGACGCCGCCGGTCGTGACGCCCCAGGCCGTGCTCTGGTGGGCCGAGCCGCCGTCGGCATGGACGCCGCGCGCGCACGTCCCCATCGTCGTCGAACACGTCGGCCGCGACTGACGGCGTTTCACCTTCTCAACGCGGCAGCAGCGATGAACGCAGGCGGCCGATGACGGTCCGCACCGTCACCTCGCGCGGCTCGCCGTCGGTCCGTGCCGACGGCAGCGCCGCCAGCGCGCTCGACGCCGACTCGAACCCGCCCGACGGGTCGAGGCCGGCTTCGAGCCACTCGTCCCACGCCCGCGGCAGCCTTCGGTTGAGCCGACCGGCGGCGATGCGCGGCTCGTCCGCGCTCAGCCCGGTGACGAGGCGGTAAGCCAGTTGCGCCACCGAGCCGATCTCGTCGCGGATCAGTTCCGCGTTGCCGCGCTCAAGCCCCTCGAGCCGGCGCGCCAGCCCGAACAACTCAACCATCACCCGCCCGTGACGGTCCACGAGGACCTCGTCGATCGACAGCGGCCCGTGGTGCAGCCCCACCGCGTGCGCCGCCTCGAACGCCTCGAGCAGGTGTGCCGCCGCCCGCTCGGCCTCGTACGGCCCCAGTTGCCCGCCCTTCGCCTCCAGCACGTCGGCGAGCGTCACCAGCCCCTCCTGGTTGCCCGTGTACGGCGTCACCAGCCACCCGCGGCCGTCGCCCGCGAACGAGAACTCGCCGATCGGGAGCACGTGCGCGTGCCGGAACGCGCTGAGCGTCTCGAACGCCTCCAGCAGCCGGCGCTGCTCCGCCTTGTCGTGGCTGGGGGGGAAGCGGTGGAGCGTGTGGCTGGTCTGGTTGCGTTCGTGCAGCGAAAGCCACCGCTCTCCGAGCCGCCCGTCCGTCAACTGACGGACCAGCACGTACGGGCCGAGGGAGACGCGGACAGGTTGCGGACTCATGCAGGTTCGCCCCCGCGGGTCGCCATGCCGGAAACGCCCGGCCCGTGCCGACCCGCGACACCCGATCTCGCCCGCGCCCGGCCCGTGGGACAGGGGGGGGCGGTCCAAGGCCCGGATGATACCGCCGGATCGGCACTGAGTCTTCGGCGCGCCGGGGCGTGCCGGGCGAGAACTCGGCTGTTTCCGCACAGACGCCGTACATCGCCCCCCGGCCTTGCGCACGCCCCTACCATGCGGTGTCCGGGCGCACCGGGGGCGCCCCGAGCCAGCCAAGGAGGACGCCATGACTTCCGCCGCAGCCGCCAGCCCGAGCCAGACCGCCCGCGGCTCCGACCCCCTCGCGCTGATCGACGTCGATCACGTCCGCCTGTATGTCGGCAACGCCAAGCAGGCGGCGTTTTTCTACGCCCACACGTTCGGCTTCCGCATCGACCAGATCGCGGACCTGACCACCGGCTCGCGCGACGAGGCCGACTACCTGCTGACGCAGGGCAACATCCGCCTCATGCTCACCACGCCGCTGACCAAGGAGCACCCGGCGGCGGAGGAGATCAAGCGGTTCGGCGACGGCGTGAAGGACGTGGCGTTCACGGTGCACGACGCCGAGGCCGCCTGGAAGCAGGCCGTCCGGAACGGCGCGAAGTCGGCCCGCGAGCCGCGCGTCATCACGGACAGCAACGGCACGGTCACGGTCGCGAGCATCCACACCTACGGGCGCGTGATCCACACGTTCGTCAGCCGCACGGGGCGCTACGCCCTGCCCGAGGTCAAGCGCGGCGCGGCGTTCATGCCCGTCTTCCGCAGGATCGACTCGCCGGTGAACGCGCACAACGAACGCCACCCCTGCGGCCTCAAGTACGTCGACCACCTCGTCGGCAACGTCGAGGACGGCAAGATGAACGAATGGGTCCGCTGGTACGAGGAGGTCCTCGGCTTCGCCATGTTCAAGCACTTCGACGACAAGGACATCTCGACCGAGTATTCCGCGCTCATGTCCAAGGTCATGGCGAGCGGGAACAACCTCATCAAGATGCCCATCAACGAGCCGGCGGAGGGCAAGAGGAAGAGCCAGATCCAGGAGTACCTCGACTGGCACGACGACACCCCCGGCGTCCAGCACCTCGCCCTGCGCACCGACGACGAACTCTCTAGCGTCGCCGAACTGCGCCGGCGCGGCGTGGACTTCCTCAGCCTGCCGGACTCGTACTACGACGTGGTGTGGGAGCGCGTGAACAAGACCCTCCGCGAGCACGGGCACGAGGGCGTCCGCGAGGACTTCGACCGCATCCGCGACCTCGGCATCCTCATCGACGCCGACGACGAGGGCTACCTGCTGCAACTCTTCACCAAGCCCCTCCAGGACCGCCCGACGCTCTTCTTCGAGATCATCTGCCGCCGCGGCTCACAGTCGTTCGGCAAGGGCAACTTCAAGGCCCTCTTCGAGGCCCTCGAGATCGAGCAGGAGAGGCGGGGGAACCTGTGAGTACGCCGCGCCACCCAACACGCGCGTACATCGATACATCCGTGCTGGGCGGCGTGTACGACGTGGAGTTCGCGGTCCCCAGCAGGACCCTTATTCAAGCCGTCAAGGAGCGAAGAATCATCGCGATGGTGGGTTCGACCACTCTCGCCGAGCTCGCACATGCCCCGGATCGCGTTCAAGCCGTGCTCGCCGAACTCCCGCCGGATGCGGTCGTCCGCTGCGGTATCACCGACGAGGTCGAGGAGTTGCGCGACGCGTATCTCGCTGCCGGCGTTCTCGCACCGAAGTGGCGAGATGACGCCACCCACGTCGCCACGGCCACCATCCACGACGCCGATGTGCTCGTGAGTTGGAACTTCCGCCACATTGTCAACTTCGATAAGATCCGATTGTTCAACGCCGTGAATCTTCGACTTGGATACCGCCAGATCGCCATCCACTCGCCCTTGGAGCTTCAGCATGCCGAGAACGACTGAGCCAGAGTGCGTCAGGATCAAGCGCGAAGCCCAGGAACGCCTCGACCGCGAGACCGAGGGCATGACGCCACGCCAGCGCGACGCCCATGTCAACCGAGTTGCGGAGGAACTCGCAGCCCGGCTCGGCTTTCACCGAACCTCCCGCCCGGTCGGCCGTGGCCCGGACGTTGACGCCGACCACGCGCGCCAGGCCGGGTGAGCGCATCTCGACGAACCGTGCGGGATCGTGACAACGCCGTCACTCAAATCGAGATGAGTCGGGAGCGCCGGTCGTGAAGAAGTACGCCGTGATCTACGAACCCGCCGCTGATGGTGGAAACGGCGCATACGTGCCCGATCTCCCAGGCTGCGTCGCCGTGGGCCAGACAATCGAGGAAGCCCGCGCCCTCATCCGCGAGGCCGGTGAACTCCACCTCTCCGGCATACGCGAGGATGACCCATCCTTCTGAGCCAACATCGACCTCGGCCACGCGCTCAACCGAGCGTGTCCATCGCGCGCTCCATCCGTGACGTGCGCCCCATGTTCTGACCGCTCCTCCCCCACCCTCGCCCCGCACATGATTCCCCCCGAACGCGCCGTCGCCCGCAGTGGCAACTAGAGCCTTCATGCCACCTGCATGCAACCCGCCTCCCTGGCCGTAAGACCGCGTGGCGTGCGGCGTCGGCCGTTGTCGGGCGGCGTTGCCCGACCGGCACGATCGGCCGCACGTCGGCAGTGCGGCGGCCGCTGCCGCGCCCGCCACAGGCAGGCACGACGCGGCATCTGAGCCGGGCGGGGCGCTGGCCGTTTCCCGGCTGAGACCCGTCAGTGCCGGCGCGATCCTTCCCTCAGGGGCTGCTCGTCCAGGGATCCCCGGTGCTCCGAGGCCCGATTGTCTGTGCTTGCGGCCCACAGGCGTGCAGACGCCCGCGGCCTGCACCGGTGAACCGCCCCGCCACGCCGGCGGCAGCACAGCGACGGCCTCCCCTTCCCCCGCGCTCCCTGCCCCCGTACAGTTCCCGCGTCGCGGCCCTATCCCGCCGCCTGATCCCGATGGACGACGCCCCAGCCTCCCAGCCCGAACCTCCGCGAAGTCCCGGCCCCTGCTCCGGCCTGGGCGTCGATGTCGTGGACGCGACCGGCCGCTTCGGGGCGGAGCGGGTCGCGTGGCTGGTGGACCGCGCCGTCCGGGCGCTGGCCCCGCTGGGGCTGGCGGGCGAGGTGCGGGTGCGGGTGGTGGACGACGCGGAGATGGCCGAGGCCCATGCCCGGTGGGCGGGCGTCGAGGGCACGACGGACGTGCTGACGTTCGACCTTCGCGACGACCCGGGCGACCCGCTGGACACGGACGTGCTCGCGTGCCTCGACGAGGCGGAGCGGCAGGCGGTCGAGCGCGGGCACGCGCCGGAGCGGGAACTGCTGCTCTACGTGGTGCACGCGGTGCTGCACTGCTGCGGGCACGACGACCACGACGAGGCCCGCGCCGCGCGCATGCACGCGCTGGAGGACGACCTGCTCGAGCGGGCCGGGGTCGGGGCGACGTTCGACGCGTCGCGTCCGCGGGCGGCGAAGGGGGGGGTTCGGGCGTGACCGGGCCTGGGGCGTTCTGGATCGCGTTGGGCGCGCTGCTGCTGTCGGCGTTCTTCTCGACGCTGCACATGTCGCTGCGGGCCGCGCCGCGCGCCGCGCTGACGGAACTGGCCCAGCGGCGCTCGCCCCGCGTGGCGGCGCGGATCGACCGCGTCCTCGACGATGCGGACGCGCACCTGCTGGCCATCAATCTCCCCCGCATCCTCTGCACGCTGATCGTGGCGGTCGAGTCGGTCTTCTGGATCGTCTCGTTCCGCGGGGCGGAGCACGGCAACCCGGACGCCCCCCCCTCCGGTCTGGAGCTCACGCTCGGGCTGGGGCTTGCGTCGCTCTTCATCTGGCTCGTGGGGTTCGCCGTCCCGCACAGCATCGCCAAGCACGCGGGCGAGCGCATCACGGTCGCGTTCGCGCCGCTGCTGCGGGCGGCGCACTCGCTGGTGCGTCCGGTCAGCCCGGTGGTGCGGTTCCTCGACGAGATCGTGCGCCGGCTGGCGGGCGAGGACGACGAGACCGAGACCGAGGCCCGCGAGGCCGAACTGCTCTCGGTGGTCGAGGAAGGGCGCCACGAGGGCCAGTTCGACGAGACCGAGCGCGACATGATCGAGGCCGTCGTCGAGTTCCGAACCACGACGGTCGAGCAGATCATGACGCCGCGCACCGAGATCGACGCCCTCGAATGCACCGACGATCTCGCCGAGGTGAAGGCCTACGTCCGCGATCGGGGGCACTCGCGCGTGCCGGTCTACGAGGACGACCTCGACCACATCCTCGGCATCCTGTACGCCAAGGACCTGCTGCGGTGGATGGCATCCGAGGCCGCCGAGCGCGGCGACCCGTTCAGCCTCCGCGCCATTCTCCGGCCCGCCCACTTCGTCCCGGAGACGAAGACGGTCCGGCAGCTCATGCGCGAACTGCTCGAGAAGAAGGTGCACATCGCCATCGTCGCCGACGAGTACGGCGGCACCGCGGGCCTCGTCACCATCGAGGACATCGTCGAGGAGATCTTCGGCGACATCCAGGACGAGTACGAGACAGCCGAGGACGAGGCCCCCGAAGTCGTCCTCCTCGAAGGGGCGGCCGAGATCGACGGTCGCGTCCACGTCGCCGACGCCAACGACGAACTCGAGCCGCTCGGCATCGAACTCCCCGAGAGCGAGGACTACGACACCGTCGGCGGCCTCGTCACCGTCACGCTCGGACGCATCCCGGACGCGGGCGAACGCCTCCGCCACGACGGCGTGGTGATCACGGTGCTGGAGGCCGAACCGACCCGCGTCTGCCGCGTGCGCGTCGAACCCGCCGACCGCACCGCCCCCGCCGACGCCACCGTGCCGCCCGAGGAGGACGAGCGTCGCGATGCCGACACCCGCGCGGCGACCGACGGCGCCTGACCGCGGCCCGCGCCCCGCCGGTCCGCCGCTTCCCCGCTACCCTGCCCCCATGCCGCTGCGTCTCTACAACACGCTGACCAAGCGCGTCGAGCCGTTCGTCCCCGCGGACACGGCACGCATCACCTTCTACTCGTGCGGCCCGACGGTCTACGACGACGCGCACATCGGCAACTTCCGCTCGTTCCTCGCCGCGGACATGCTCCGCCGCTGGCTCGAATCGCCGCTCTGCCGCGTGGCGCGCTCGCCCGACGACGCCGAGGGCGTGCCCGGCCCGCGCGCGGTCGTGCAGGTGATGAACATCACCGACGTCGGGCACATGACCGACGACGCCTCGGCTGACGGCGGGGGCGAGGACAAGATGCAGGCCGCGGCCCGTCGCCTCGCGGAGGCCAAAAAGGCCGGCACCCTCCCGCCCGGCGCGGGCGTCGATCCCGGCGACCCCTACGCCATCGCCGCCTTCTACGCCGAGCGGTTCAAGGAGGACGCCCGCCGGCTCGGCCTGCGCGTCGTGCGGGACGCCGACCGCGACCCCACCCTCATGCCCCGGGCCACGCGCTCCGTCCCGGGCATGATCGCCATGATCGAGCGTCTGATCGCCAAGGGGCACGCCTACGCCGTCGGCCCGCCCGGGCGGCAGACGGTCTACTTCAGCGTGCAATCGTTCCCCGACTACGGCCGCCTCAGCGGCAACACGCTGGACCGTCTGCGCGAGGGCGCGGGCGAGCGCATCGACGCTGCGCACCAGGCCGAGAAGCGCCACGGCGCGGACTTCCTGCTCTGGAAGTCGGACCCCGCGCACGTGATGAAGTGGCCCAGCCCGTGGGGCGAGGGCTACCCGGGATGGCATGTCGAGTGCTCCGTCATGGCGCTCGACCGCCTGGACCCCGACCACGCGCGCGGTGAGATCGACCTGCACTCCGGCGGCGAGGACAACATCTTCCCCCACCACGAGTGCGAGATCGCCCAGTCGTGCGCCTTCACCGGCAACCCGCTCTACGCGCGCATGTGGTTCCACCCGCGGTTCCTGCTCGTCGAGGGCGAGAAGATGTCCAAGAGCAAGGGCAACTTCTTCACCGCCCGCGACCTCTTCGCCCGCGGCATCGAGCCGGCCGCGCTGCGGCTGGAACTCATCAAGACCCACTACCGCTCGAACGCGAACTTCACCGAGCAGGGGCTGAAGGACTCGGCCCGCATGGTCGAGCGTTGGCGGCGTTTCGCGGACGACGCCGCGGCGTCGTCCGAGGCGGGCGCGCCCGACGGGCGGATCGAGCGCGAGTTCGCCTCGGCGCTGCACGAGGACCTGAACATCGCCGGCGCAATCGGGGCGGTGAACGAGTGGATCGCCCGCACGCCGCGCCCGACCCGCGCCGACGCCGACACCATGCGCACGCTCGACGCCGTGCTGGGCCTGCTCTCGCTCGATCGGACGGAGGCGCGCGCGACCGACCTCGGCGTCTTCGTCGGCGTCGATCCCTCCCCCGAAGTCGAAGCCCTCCTGCGCGATCGCGCCGAGGCCCGCCGCGCCAAGGACTTCGCCCGAGCGGATGCGATCCGCGACCGACTCGCCGCCCTGGGCTACGCGATCAAGGATGCGCCGGGCGGCAAGGTCGAAGTCCGCCGCGCGTGAGCACGATCACTCGTCGCGCACGATCACCCGCACGTTCCGGCGGCCGTCGTCGTGGAAGACGCGCGCGACCGCGCGACGGACGGCGATGACCGCCGCCAGCACGCCGACGAGCAACGCACCGACGATCAGCGCGGGAACCACAAGCAGCACGCCGAGTCCGACGGCGACGATGAGCACGAGCGCGGCGACGACGCGTGCGCCCGGGGGCGGGCGGCCGACGCCCGGGGACGACGAGAACCCCGCTCGCGCCGTGGTGATGCGCCACTGCTCCACGGGTCATCGTAGCGCCGGAAGAAATGCACCCCGGCGGCCGGCTTGCGCCTGACCGCACGGGGTGCGGAGGGTGACTCTTCGACTCTTCGCTTCGCGCGGATCACAAACCGCGGCGCTGGGCGCGCGGCGGCAACGTCCGATCGTCGTACCGAGTGTGCGCCGTCCCTCCTCCCGGGCGGCTCCCACCGAATCCCGTGCAGCGCCGCCGACGATGGCGGCGCCGACCTCCGTGTCTCTCTCGCACCATGAGAACCGATCCGGCCTCGCACCGCAACCCAACCGTACACCGAATCCGATCGGAATCCGGGCCTTTTCGCGCACAATGAGGGCCGGAACGACGGTTCCGGCCCGGGGGCGTGCTGTCTTCGGGCGACGGTCTCAGCGGGTGCGCCGGCGGGGCACAACGAGCGCCAGACCCGCCGCGGCCAGGGCGAACGGACCCGGAGCGGGGATCACAGTGATCTGGTCCTGCGCGCCGAACGAGCGGAGGCCGACGATGCCTCGGCGTGCCGAATCTGAGCCGACCGCGTCGAACATCGCGGCGAGGTGCCCCGAGATGCCGGAGGAGAGAGGCCCGCCGCCCGAATCCTTCACCTTGAGCGCGCCCGCTGTGACGTCGAGGCTCGCGCCGCCGATCGAGGGGTCGTAGTCCGTCACGATCTCCCACACGGCGATCTGGAACGCGGCCGCGAAGTCCTTGGCGATACCGGGATCGAACTGCTGGCCGCCGGCCCACGCGAACAGGTCGTAGACGCCGCCGGCACGCGCGAAGCCCATGGGCGAGGAATCGGGCATCTCGGGCAGCGTGACGATGGTGTACGTGGTCGGGGACGACTTCACGTACTCGTACAGGTCGGTGCAGTAGGTCAGGTGGTCGCCCACGAGGTCCGCGCCGAGGCCGGTGCCCGAGAGGATCGAGTGCTTCAACTGACCGGCGAAGACGCCCATGCTCTTGTCGCCGATCGTGACCTTCACGTTCCGCCCCTGGCCCGTGCCGGTGAACTTCATCTCGACGACGTCGGCCGACGCCGCGACGGCAAACCCGGCGACAGCGATCACGGCGGCAAGGCGGCTCATCTTCATCATGTCGTGGTCTCCCGCGGCCGAGCGACGGTGGGCGATCACGCCCATTCGCCGGCCACTCACGACATGCCAAACGATGGGGCACGATGCCACACGGTGCGCACGATCCGGCGCATCGCGTAGCGATCGGAGAACCTGGGGAAGGTCGGGCGTCCCGCTCAGCCCGTCCGATCGTTCCCGCCCGCACGACCCGCATCAGCCGCCAGCGACAACGCCCACGCCGGCCCGGTCACCACCTGCGGCTGGCCCTCGATCCGCACCTTCGCGTACATCCGCCCCGGCTTCCCCTCCGCCCGCACCGCCTCCCACGGCACGCTCGCCGGCTTCATGCCGGACCATCGCATGAGCCGCGTGGGCATCAGGTGCAGGTGCGACGAGTCCGCGGCGACGTGCACGCTGAACCCGAAGTTCGCCATTCCGACCTTGAAACTCTGGAAGTTCCGGCGCACCGCGTCCGGCGCCGGCTCGACCGCCGGGTGCCGGCGCGAGATCGGCCCCCACGACGAAGCCACGAACGCACGCAGGATCAGCGGCACGAGCACGAGGTCGACCGCCACGATCACCAGCACGACGATCAGCACCGCATGACCCGACACACCGACCTCCCGACGCGACGGTACCTGGCGCCGAGCCGACTCTTGACGCGCCCCCCGTCGCCGTGCGACACTCTACCCAACGACGCGGCTGGGCCGACCCGCAAGCCCCAAACGGGGTGGGCGCGAGCGCGACCGGCCGCCCACGCCGGCGGGCGAACCCGGCCGCGGCTTGCTCCTCTGCACCGCGCCGCGCGGAGAAGTCCCCATGCAACGCACACGCCGCGACGCCCGCGCTCCGCACGCCACGCTCGCCCCCGAGCCGCTCGAAGCCCGCGTCCTCCTCGCGGCGTGGACGCAGGAAGACTTCACCGATCGATTCCTCGCCGGGCGCTCCGCGCCCTTCGGCGCACCCTATGGGGTCGAAGCCGCCGGCTTCGGCTCCGCCATCGCCGTGCTCGGCGACGTCAACGCCGACGGCATCGCCGATTTCGCCGTCTCCGCCCCCGGCACGCCGACCGTCCCCGGCTTCGTGGCCGTCTACTCCGGCGCGGGCGGCGCCACCCCGCTGTGGACCGCGGTCGGCGCGACCGGAGGGTTCGGCGTCGCCCTCGCCCGCATCGCCGACCTCGACGGCGATGGCGCGGACGACCTCATCATCGGTTCTCCGGGCGTCGGCGACGACACCGGCCGGGTCGAGGTCCGCTCCGGCTCGACGGGCCTCATCATCCTCCCCGTCGATGGCCTGAGCCTCGGCGCGGTCGCGGGCGCGGGGTTCGGTGCGAGCGCCGCCGACACGGGCGATACGAACGAGGACGGCATCCCTGACCTCTTCGTCGGCGCGCCCCTCGACGGAGCGACAGGCGCGGGTCGCGCGTATCTCCTTTCCGGCGCGGACGGCACGCTCCTCCTCGCCATCGACGGCGAGCAGCCCGGCGAACACTTCGGCTGGGCCGTTGCCGCGATGCGCGGCGCCCGGAGTGTCCATTTGGCCGTTGGCGCGCCGGGCTACGACGGCGACGCCGGCGAAGACGCCGGCCGCACGGTGCGCATCGCCAGCGACGGCACGCCGATCCACGCCTTGCACGGCAGCACGCCGGGCGGCCTCTTCGGCTTCGCCGTGCACGCCCTCGCCAACCTCGGGGGCGAACCGTTCGAACTTGCCATCGGCGCGCCGCTCGAAGACGCCGTCGCCAACGGCGCGATGATCCTCCCCGCGACGGGAGCGGTCACCATCTACAACTCCGATGGGATGCCGACCGATCGATTGGCGGGCAAGCACACCGGCGGGCTGTTCGGCTACGCCCTCGACTCCATGGCCGCCGACGAACTCGGCCTCGACAGCGCCACCATCCTCGCCGCAGGCTCGCCGGGCGTGGACGGTGGGCTTGTCTCGGTCTTCGAGATGTTCTTCTTCGGCCACGAATCTTCGTCGGTTCCGCCCCCGCGCGTCGACTTCGGGCGCATCCACGCGATCCGCGGCCCCGGCGCCACACCCTTCGGCGCGAGCGTCGCCCTCGCCCGACTCACCGAGGACCCCTTCGCCGATCTCATCGTCGCCGACGCCCCGACGCGGCTTCCCGACCGGGGCGCGCCGGACGAGACCGGCGGGACCGTCGAGGTCGTCCGACGAGTCAACTCGCCCAGCATGGCGCGTGTGCTCGGGACTTCGCGCGGCTTGGATTGGATCGCGTTCCGCGGGCCGACGGCCGACGCGCTCTTCCTGTACGGTCCCGACGGGATCGTCCGGTTTCCGCTGCCCACGCCGGAGTCGATACTGTTCGACCGCATCATCAGCGTCGGCGATGACGGCGCCATCCTAGCGAGCGTGCGCCAAGTCCTCGAGTCCGGCAGTGCCGTGACCGCGGTCGTGGGGCGCGACGGTGAATGGACCAACCTCCGCGACACCGTGGTGCATTTCGTCGGCGCGCCGGACGGCTTGAACTTCACGCCGCACATGCACGCCCTCGGCCTCGCGCCGGACGGCAGCGTGATCGTCGGTCGACTCGACGAAGCGACCGCCCACACGCCGGCGGGTCACTCCGTCTGGCGCGTCAGCGGCGATACCGCCGAGTACCTCTGGACCGGCACGTTCGTCGCCGCGAGCCAGGCGGGCATCCTCGGCCGACGTTACGACAGCACCGATGTCGGCACGGGCGAAGTGTTCTACACCACCGCGCTGTGGCGACCGGGCACGGGCGTCGAACTCATCCCGAACCTCCAGAACCCCGGCGGCATCACCGCCGACGGACGCATCGTCGGCGTCCTTTTCGACACGCGCGAGGTCGCGGTCCGCTCCCTCGACGGCGCCGTCGCACCGCTCTTCACGGTCGACGCGGAGCACCCCGTCACGATCCGATCCGTCGACATCGACGACGCCGGGCGCGTCCTCTGGATCAAGACCGAGCTCACAGCCCCGCACTTCCAGCCGCTTCCGTACTCCTGGAGCGTCGGAGACCTGCGGATGTTCGACCCAGTGCTCCGGTTCAACGGCGTGCTCGACGAGCAGATCGTCGGCGGGCCGGATCTCGGATTCCTCCCGGGCTCCATCGACAACGTCAATCGACTCACGCCCAATGGAGGTTTCGTCGTCGGGTGGGGATCATGGGATGGCACGATCGGCTTCGCGCACCACTCCCCCGGCATCGACAAGCGACTGCTCCGCGTCGCGTCCTTCGCCACCCACGCCGTCCTCGCGGGACCGGATGCGGTCTGGAGCGCGTTCGTCAACGAGCGCGGCGGCGTCACCGTTCTCGAACAACTCCCCGGCGGCGAATGGCGCGCCCGCACCGCTCGCGACATGTGGCCCGTCGAGCCGGCCGGCGGCGCGACCGCATGGTTCGATCCGCTGCTGGGAACACCCCACTTCTTCCTCGGCAAGTCGCACGTCAGGAGCCTCGCCGCCCAGCCCGGCCGCGTCACGCACTGGACCGCCCGATCCGTCCTGCACGAAGTCATGTCGTCCGCCGTCATGGTCCGCCCGGATGGGTTCGCCATCGTCGCCACGCTCACCACCGACGGCGAAATCGTCATCCACGGCCAGACCGGCGACTTCGACGGCACGCCGATGCCTCTCAGCGTCCAGGACAATCTCTACGACTCCCAACTCCGCCCCAAGGGCCTCCCCACGCCGCGCCTCGTCGGCGCCATCGACGCCTACGCCACGCCCTGGGGCGGGCACAACATCATCGGCATCGACGAGCACGGCGACGCCTGGTCCGTCTGGAACAGCCACGAAATCGACGGATGGGTCATCACCAACCTCAGCGAATGGATCGGGAACGTCCCTCGCTTCGGCGCGGTCACCGCCTTCATCACCGCCTGGAACGCCTTCAACATCACCGGGCTGAACGACGACGGCGAACTCTTCACGCTCTGGTGGGCGCCCGAACTCGGGCACGCCAACTGGCGAACCGACTTCATCGGCCCGGGCGAGACCCTCTTCCAGGCCGACGCCGGCATCGACTCCTGGCACAACACCGTCGAAGGCTCGCTGAACTTCGTCGGCCTCGACGAGGGCGGCGCGACCGTCGTCAACACCTGGAGCGTCGCCGACACGACCTGGCGCGGCGAGATCGTCCAGCCCGCCGACGCCGAGCATCCCGCCCGCGGACACGCCGCCGACCCGCACGGCTCCAGCCCGTGGGCGCGCACGCTCGCCGCCCGGTCGCCGAGCGGAACGCCCGTCATCTTCGAGCGGGTCGGCGAGAACGACTGGCTGCGCACCAATATCGAGGAGTTCGTCTGACCCTTCATCCCCGCTCCGCCACTCCCGCCAGCACCCCCGCGGCGAACGCCGCAAGTTCGCTCATCGACGTGCCGACGAACACCCCCGGCGCGAGGGGCGCGGGCAGCGCGGGCAGGGCACGGCCGCCCAGCGCGACCTTCGTGCCGCTCTCCGCCACGGCGCGCGCGAACGCCGCGAGGTCGGCGCCGCTCGGCCGCGCGCGCCCCTGCGACGACAGGCTCAGCCAGACCAGCGACGCTCCGTACTCGCGCGCGGCGGCGGCCAGCACGTCGAGCGGGGTGTCCGGCCCGAGATTCACGGCGCGGAATCCCTCGTCGGCCAGCGTCGCCGCGGCCGTCAGCGAGCCGAGCACGTACGGGTCGCCCGGCGCGCCCCCCCCCACCGCCACCGGCGCGCCCTCCGACGTCCGGATCAGCGCGCGGATCTGGCTCACCGTCTGGATGCAGGTGTCCGTCGCCCGGTGCTCCACCATGATGCCGGCCGAACCGTGCTTCCACAGCCCGCCCAACTCCTCCATCGCCGGGTGGATGAGGTGGTCGGCGATCCGCGCCACCGGCGTCCCCGAGAGGTACGCCGCCAGCAGCATCCCCCGCGCCGGCCCGTGATCGTCCCCCTTCAACGCCTCGGCGAACGCACGCCAGCCTGGACCCTCGGCCCCGGCGGCCCTCCCCGCGGCCTCGCCCATCCCCAGCACCGCCGGGTCGACCACCGGATGCCGCGAGTGCCGGATGAACCGAACTGCCTCCTCGAGCGGGATGCGTCGGTGCCCGCCGAGCGTGCGAACCGCCCGGATCTCACCTCGATCGACCCACCGTTTCAGGGACGATTCGCTGACGCCGATCGCGCGGGCCAGATCGTTCGGGGATAGTAAGGTCTGTGCCGCCTCCATTGCGCAAGTCCTTGCTGAAAAGCCCCTTATGAATCGACCAGAACGGTCCGGCCGGCCCGAGATCGGGCCTGTGATGGCAAGTGTACCAACAATCTGTCCTTCTGTCGAACGATTTGCTTGATTTGAACGATTTGACTGTTTATACTGCTCCCAATCCCGGTCGGTGCCGGCCCGCGTGGGCCGACTCGGCCGGACAAAAGGAGGTGGTCGAATGAACCGCAGCACGTCGATCGTCGGTGGGTTGGTCGCTCTCGTCGCGTTGGCCGGGCACGCCTGGGGACAGTGCTCAACGCAGCAGGCCTGCGAAACCGCCAAGGAGCAACCGGCCCAGGCCCGGCTCGCGTCCTACGCCGTCGCAGCCGACGACGTGGTGAGCGTCGCGGCCGGCGCGGGCACGTTCACGACGCTCCTGGCCGCCGCCGAGGCCGCGGGTCTCGTCGATGCCCTCCGCTCGACAGGCCCCATCACCGTCTTCGCGCCGACGGACGAGGCCTTCGCGAAACTCCCCGCGGGAACGGTGGAGTCGCTCCTCCGTCCCGAGAACCGGTCGACGCTCGCGGGCATCCTCACGTACCACGTGGTGCCGGGCGCGGTGCCCGCGTCGCGCGTGGCCCGCATGAGCGGCGCGACCACGCTCAACGGCCAGCGCGTCGAGTTCACCCGCACCGCGGACGGCGTGCGCGTCGACGGCGCGACGGTCATCGCCGCCGATGTCGAGGCCTCGAACGGCCTCATCCACGTTATCGACCGCGTGATCCTGCCGGCCGACGGCACGATCGTCGCGGTGGCGGCGAAGGCGGGGACGTTCGGCACGCTCCTCGCCGCCGCCAAGGCCGCCGGCCTTGCCGACGCGCTCGCGGGCGAAGGCCCCTTCACCGTCCTCGCGCCGACCGACGAAGCCTTCGCGAAACTCCCGGCGGGCACGGTCGAGTCCCTGCTCAAGCCGGAGAACAGGAACACGCTCGCCTCCATCCTCAAGTACCACGTGATCCCGGGGCGCGTGTACGCCGCCCAGGCCCTCTCGCTGGGCGCGGCCTCCACGCTCCAGGGCAACGAGGTCGTCTTCGATCTGGCCAACGGCACACTCGTGGTGGACGGCGCTCGCGTGGTGCGCACGGACATCGACGCCTCCAACGGCGTGATCCACGTCATCGACGCGGTCATCCTGCCTCAGTGACACGCCCACCGAACAACGCCGGGCCGACGCCCGGAAGGAGAAGCACCGTGAAGATTCTCGACATCGTCACCCTCATCCTCGTCATCGTCGGCGGCCTGAACTGGGGACTCTGGGGCGCGTTCCAGTTCGACCTGGTCGCCTTCCTCCTCGGCGGCAACACCGCCGCGCTCGCTCGCGTCGTCTACGTCCTCGTCGGACTCTCCGCCGTCTTCCAGGCCGTCAACCTCCGCACGCTCCCGCGGCGACTCGCCGCCGGATCGCACCGCCACGCGATGGCCTGACCCGATCGAGCGACCCCGGCCCGGCGCGGCGGAAACGCTGCGTCGGGCTTTCACACGAGGTGAGGCCCATGCCCGTCACGACCACCGTTCCCTCGCTCGCGCACGTGGACGACCGACCGACCGCCATCGGCCGCAAGCGCCGCCCCGCCGAGCACGCCCTGCACACGCTGCGCGCCGAGACGCTCTCGTCGGTGGAGATCGAGCGCGTGTTCGCCGTCTTCTCCGATCCGTTCAACCTGGAGGCGATCACGCCGCCCTGGCTCCGGTTCCGCGTCATGACGCCCGCGCCCGTCGTGATGCGTGAGGGGCTGGCGCTCGACTACCGGCTCCGCGTGCGCGGCCTGGCGATGCGATGGCGGTCGGTCATCCTGGCGTGGGAGCCGCCCTTCCGTTTCGTCGACGCCCAGTCCATCGGCCCCTACGCCTGGTGGTGGCACGAACACCGCTTCGAGCCGGTCGGCGGCGGGGGCACGCGCATCACCGACACCGTCGAGTACGCCGCGCCCGGCGGTCGGCTCCTCCACGACGTGCTCGTCCGCCCCGACCTCGAGCGCATCTTCGCGTACCGTGCCGTCCGCCTGCGCGAACTGATCGGCGGCTGAGCGTCACTCGTCCTCGAACCACTCCGCCGCGTCGGCCCGCGCTTCGACCGCCGCGTCCACCGCGCTCTCGCCCTGCTCTTCCGTGCGCTCGCCGCGCTTGCGCGCCCGCACGAGCAGCCGGATCGGCACTTCCTCGAACGGCAACTCCTCGCGGAACCGGTTCAGCAGGAACCGCTCGTAGTTGGCCGTGAAGAGTTCCGGGTGGTTCACCACCAGCGCGATGGTCGGCGGGTTCGTGCGCACCTGCGCGACGTAGAACAACTTGACGCGCGTCCCGACCTTGCTCGTCGGCCCTCGCGTGTCGAGGATGCCGCGCACCAGCCGGTTCAGTTCGCCGGTGGTCACGCGGCGCCCCGCCTGCTGGTGCAGGTCGAAGGCCACGTCGATCAGCCCGCGCAGGTTCCGGCCCTCCGTCGCCGACGCGAACGCGATCGGCGCGAACGCAAGCCCCTTGAGTTCGCGGCGCAGGTATTCCTCGTAGTCCTCCGTCGTGACGCGCCGCCCCTTCGGCCCATGCCGACCCTCGGCCAGGTCCCACTTGTTCACCACGATCACCACGGGCTTGTACGCCTTCTGCGCCAGCATCGCCAACTGCTGGTCCACCTGGCTCACCGGCTCCGTCGCGTCGATCAGCAGCAGCACCACGTCCGCGCGCTCCACCGCGCGCTTCGCCCGGTCGAAGGCGTACCACTCCACCTGCCCCTGGAAACTGCGCTTGCGGCGCAGCCCCGCCGTGTCGATCGCCACGATCGCCCGCCCGTCCAGCTCGAACCGGACGTCCACCGCGTCGCGCGTCGTCCCCGCGATCTCCGACACGATCACCCGAGGCTCGCCCGCCAGCGCATTGACCAGCGAACTCTTCCCCGCGTTCCGCTTGCCGATGATCGCCACGCGCAGGTCCGCGGGGGGAGGCGCGGCGTCGTCCGCCGCCGGAGGAAGCATCCCGTACAACGCATCAAGGAAGTCCCGGCGGAAGTAGTTGCTCTTCGCGCTCACCATCAGCGGCCCGCCGAAGCCCAGCGACGCCAGTTCGTGCGCGTGCGACTCCCAACTCGGCCCGTCCACCTTCGTCGCCACCACCCGGATGCGGGGCGAAGCGACGGCGTGAGGGAGCGACGGCGCGACGGAATCGGAGGCATCCTCCTCTCCTCCTCCGCCCTCCGCGCCTCTGCGCCTCCGCGTGAGCCTCCGCTCCGTACGCCGAGACACGAACCGCCCCTCGCGCAGCATCCGCCCGATCTCCTCGTCCTGCGGCGTGACGCCCGCCTGCACGTCCACGGCGAAGAGCACCAGGTCCGCGCTCGCCACCGCCTCACCGATCTGCCTCTCGATCTCCGGCGTCAGACGCGACAGGTCCTCGCCCACCTCGTCGTAGCGCGCCCCCTCGGCCGCGTACACGCCGTAGCCGCCCGTATCGACGAACTCGACCGCCCGCGCCGGCTCCGACCCGTCGGGCGAGGGCAGGTCCACCACCACGCTGACGCGGTCGCGCGTCACGCCCGGCGTCGGGTCCACGATCGACACCTTGGCCCCCGCGATCATGTTTAGCAGGGAACTCTTTCCGACGTTCGGGCGACCCACGATGGCGATCCGCGGCACAGGCATGACCAATCGTAGGGATGGTCTCCGCGCCCCACGCTCCCCACCCACCGACCGCGCAACATCGCCCTTCCGCTGTCCGTGCCCAAAGCCCGCAAGGCGGGCGCAGGTCATGTGCCACGGGCGCAGCCCGTGGATGTCGGCGCCACAACACCCTCGAAGCCCCCGAATCGGGCGAAGGAACCCGCCCCCGCCAACGAATCCGGGCGGCGCGCATTCCGTATCATCATCCAAGCCGATGCATCTCCATCGTCTCATCTCGCTCGCCGTCGCGCTCGTCGCGCCGGCCGCGCACGCCCAACCCGACCTCCTCGCCGGGCAGACCGTCCCCATCCGCTCCATCGACCCGGGCGACGACGACTTCGCCGACCTCGAACCCCTCATCCCGCTCATCGGCGACGCCCGCGTCGTGCAACTGGGCGAGCAGACCCACGGCGACGGGGCGGCCTTCCTCGCCAAGGCCCGGCTGGTCAGGTTCCTCCACGAGCGCATGGGCTTCGACGTCATCGTCTGGGAGTCCGGGATGTTCGACTGCCGCGTCGTGGACGAGCGGCTCCGCGCCCGCGAGCCGACCATGGAGGCCCACGCGCACGGCGTCTTCGGCATCTGGCGGTTCAGCGCGCAGGTCCGCCCGCTGCTCGACTACATCGCGGAATCGCACACGACCGACCGCCCCATCGCCACCGCCGGCATGGACACGCAGTTCACGTCCGACCACGGCACGGGCGAATGGGCGAAGCGCGTGCGCGCGCACTTCGACGATGCCGGCGCGCCGCTCTCACCGGATGCCGACGCCGCACTGCGCTTCTTCGCCGCCGGCTCGAACGCCGGCCGGGCGGTCATCGACGGCGAGATCGAGTCCGACACGAAGCGCGGCCTCGAGGCGCTCGCCATGGACGCCGCCGCGTCGCGCCCGGCCCGCGTCGCCCGCCACGGCGAACTCGAGGCCGAATTCTTCGCCCGCGTCATCGACGACATGCGCGAGTGGGTGCGCTTCGCGGAATCGAACGTGCGCGGCGCACCGCTGAACAACATCCGCGACGCCCGCATGGGCGACAACCTCGCCTGGCTCGCCGACGAGTATTTCAGTGGCCGCAGGCTCATCGTCTGGGAGGCGACCATGCACGCCGTCCACCGCGCCTCTGAGATCGAGACGGGGCTTCCCTTCACCTACGACGGCATCGTCACCGCGGGCGAGCGGGCGCGAGAGACGCTCGGCGATGCTCTCTTCACCGTGGGCTTCACCGCCGCGCGCGGCCGCGCCGCACGGCTCGGCATGAACCCCGTGGCGCTCGACCCCCCCGCCGAAGGCTCGCTCGAAGCCGCCGCCCTCGCCACGGGCCGCCGGTTCCTCTGGATCGACTTCCGCTCCGCGCCCGCGGGCCACCCGCTGCGCACACGCCTGGTCGCCCGCCCGCTCGGCTACGCCCCCATGATCGCCGTCTGGCCCGACCAGATGGACGCCATGCTCTACACCGAAGAGATGTTCCCCAGCACGACAGGCCCGATGCACGCCGCGACCGACCGCCTGCGCGACGACGCGTTCGACAACGACTGACCGCCCGCGCCCCGACGACGGTTCTCGTTCGACGCCGCGCGTTCTCGGCGCGCGCAGCGGGCGGATCGACCACCTCCTACGCGCACACGCAGAACAGCGCGATCCGATGGCCGACTCGCGCCGTGCGCAGTTCGCACCGTCCCGCGCACCCCGCGTTCAGGCACGTCGCCGGGCCGTTCCGCGGCAGCCGCAGAATGCACGGGGGCAGCGTCAGCCGACCCCCTCCGCTCCCCCCTCCACCGCCCGGTGTCGGGATCTTCTTCAACGTGCACCGGCACTCGTACGTGATGCCGCCGTTGGGGTCGGGACGCACGCGCACCGAACACTCCTCGCCCGGACCGGGGTTGCACACGAACTGCGCCGTGCCGTTCCCGTTCGGGTCGGGCGTGAACTCCAGCCTCCCCCCGCGTCTCGGAATCCCCTTGGTCGGCTTCGCGTTCCGAACGACGCGCGTCCATTGGTCCTTCGTGAAATGGACCAGCAGGTCGCCCCGCGGGATCGACGCGCCCAACTCCGCGACGTTCCGAACCACCGGAGCCTTCGCCGCTCGCTTCGCCATGTTCACACCTCCTGGGTTTGGCCCCCAATCTGCCACGCCATCGATGGCCTGTCAATCTTCGCCGAGCGATCCGACGGCCGTATCCCCGGCGCGTCGTCTTACTCTCGCGTAACTCAACGCCGCCGGGCGCCACGCCGGATCGATTGTCTCATACCCTCCCTCGTGCCCCCCGCCCGCTTCCCCGTCATCGTCGGTCCCACGGCCTCGGGCAAGTCCGCCCTCGCCGTCGAGGTCGCCCTCGCGCTCGAGGCCCGCGGACTCCCACGCGGCGAGGTTGTTTCCGCCGACGCCTTTCAGGTCTACCGCGGCATGGACATCGGCACCGCCAAGCCGACGCCGGACGAACGCCGCGGCGTCGCCCACCACCTCATCGACCTCGTCGAGCCGGACGATCCCGAGCCGTTCACGCTCCGCCGATGGCTCACGGTCGCCAACGAACTCATCGACGGCCTGCGTGCCCGCGGCATCACGCCGGTCGTCGTCGGGGGCACGCACCTCTATGTCAAAGCCCTGCTCGACGGGCTGTTCGAAGGCCCGGGCGAGGACGCCGGCCTCCGCGCCGAACTCCGGGCCATGGACCCGGCGGCGCGCCGGCGCGAACTGGAGCGCACCGACCCCGCCGCGGCCGCCCGCATTCACCCGAACGACGAGCGCCGCACCATCCGCGCGCTCGAGGTCTATCGCCTGACGGGCCGCCCGATCAGCGAGCATCAGTCGCAGTGGGACCGTGCGCCGCGCCCGGACGCCCTGCTCGTCGCCCTCGAATGGCCGACGGACCTGCTCAACCAGCGCATCAACGCCCGCGTCAGAGAGATGATGCGGCGCGGCCTGCTCGACGAAGTCCGCACGCTGGCCCCCCGCCTCGGCCCGCAGGCCCGCGAAGCCCTTGGGTACAAGCAACTCCTCGCCCACCTCGCAGGCGGGATGACGCTGGACGAGGCGGTCGAAGCGATCAAGATCGAAACCCGTCGATTCGCCAAGAACCAACGCACCTGGCTGCGTCGATTGCGGGAAACCCCTGGTTCGGCTTGGCTTGACGCCCACGCGCACACGCCCGCGAAGATCGCGCAAACCGTTGTCAAGACTATGCTTGCGCCGTAACAGCCTGCCCCTCGCGATTGCCCCGGTGCCCGGCACCTTTGCAGGCCCCGCGCCCGGGCGTCCGAACAGGAATCTGGGCGGGCCGCGGGCCGTCCACGCTTGACTCTGCCTCGGGGCTGCCATTCTCTCCCCCCCGAGCGGCCCATCGGTCCCCTGAGGGGAGGACTGAGCCTGGTCGACGGGAACCACGCGGAAACCACGATGGCAAAGCGAGCGGCGAGTTCGGGCGGGCGGTCGGGTGCGCGGAGCGGCGCGGGCGCGTCCGGGCGTCGCCGCGGCTCGGGGCTTGGCTACAAGGCCGGCGACGCCAAGGGCCGGCACGTCGTCATCGTCGAAAGCCCATCGAAGGCGAAGACGATCAACAAGTACCTCGGCCCGGACTACATCGTCCTCCCGAGCGTCGGGCATGTCCGCGACCTGCCGAGCAAGGCCCCCAAGGGCGACAAGAGTCCCGTCCCCGGCGTGGACCTGAAGAAGAAGTTCCGCCCGACCTACGAGGTGCTCTCCGGCAAGGAGGGCGTGATCCGCGACCTGAAGGCCGCCGCGAAGGATGCCCGCGCCTCCGGTTGCGACGTCTGGTTCGCGACCGACCTCGACCGCGAGGGCGAGGCGATCGCCTGGCACCTCGCCGAGGAGCTGGGCATCGACCCGGCGCAGGCCCGTCGCGTGATGTTCGCGGCGATCACGAAGGCCGAGATCGAACGCGCCTTCCAGCACCCGCACCCGATCGACGTGGACAAGGTGAACGCCCAGCAGGCGCGGCGCATCCTCGACCGCATCGTCGGCTACCAGGTCTCGCCGCTGCTGTGGAAGAAAGTCGCCCGGGGCTTGAGCGCGGGGCGCGTGCAGAGCGTCGCCGTGCGCCTCATCGTCGAGCGCGAGCGGGAGATCAGGGCGTTCGTGCCCGAGGAGTACTGGCAGGTCGAGGGCGTGTTTGCGCTGAGTGAGGATGACGCGCGCCGCCTCGGCCCCGCGTGGCGCGCCCTGCTGGACGAGCGCGACGCCAAGGGCAACCCCCCCACGGTCAAGGCCCAGAACGCATGGCTCGCCGAGAGCCGTCTGATCCGGGCGGAACTGGTGGAGGTCGCGGGCGAGAAGTTCGATGTGCGCACCGGTGAAGCGGGCACGGACCTGACGCCCCGCGTGCGGGCCGTCCTCGAGGCCGCGGGTCTGCGGCAGATCGAGGTCTCGACCGACGAGGACGCCGAAGGGCGCGGGCCGGCGCGCTGGCGGCGCACGGTGCGCGGCACGGCGGACCCCTCGACGCCGTACTCGGTGGCGGGCGTCGAGACGAAGCGCACGAGCGTGCGCCCGCCCGCCCCGTTCATCACGAGCACGCTGCAGCAGGCGGCGTCGAGCCGGCTGGGGTTCGCGGCGAGCCGCACGATGCGGGCCGCACAGCAGTTGTACGAGGGCGTCGAGATCCCCGGCGAGGGGCCGGTGGGCCTCATCACCTACATGCGAACGGACTCGACGCACCTGGCGGCCGAGGCGGTGGCCGGCGTGCGCGACTACATCTCGCGCACGTTCGGCGGCAGGTACCTGCCGGGCAAGGCGAACGTGTACACCTCGTCGAACAAGGCGGCGCAGGAGGCGCACGAGGCGATCCGCCCCGCGTCGCTCGACTACCCGCCGGAGCGGGTGCGGCGCGCGCTCAAACCCGACCTCTTCCGCCTCTATGAACTGATCTGGAACCGCTTCGTGGCCTGCCAGATGACGCCGGCGGAGTGGGACTCGACGAGCGTCTCGATCGTGGGTGGAAAGGACGCTTCGAAGCGACTGACCTTCCGCGCGACGGGGCGCACGCTCGCGTTCGACGGATTCTACCGCGTGGCGGGGGTGCCGACGGGGAGCGACGAGGCGACGCTGCCGCGCCTGGCCGAGGGGACCGCGCTGCGTCCCGCGTCGATCGACGCGCTGCAGCGATTCACCAGCCCGCCGGCGCGTTACTCGGAGGCGTCGCTCATCAAGACGATGGAGGCCGAGGGCATCGGGCGTCCGAGCACCTACGCGGACATCATCGCCAAGATCCAGGACCGCAAGTACGTGGAACTTGTCGGGCGGGCGTTCCACGCGACCGACCTGGGCGAGGTGGTGACCGACAAGCTGGTCGAGGCGTTCCCGACCATCATGGACGTCGGCTACACGCGCGAGATGGAGGCGGAACTCGACAAGGTCGAGGAAGAGCACCTCGACTGGGTGGAGATGCTCCAGCGTTTCTACGGCCCGTTCAGCGAGAGCCTGGAGCGCGCCCACGAGGAACTCTCGCACGCCAAGGCCGAGGTGCAGCCCGCGCCGCCGGAGTACCGCTGCGAGAAGTGCGGCGCTGGGCTTGTGTACCGATTCGGGCGCAACGGGCGGTTCCTGAGTTGCTCGCGCTACCCCGAGTGCGAGTACGCCGCGCCGGTGGACCGGCAGGGCCGCCCGCGGACGGCCGAGTACGTGAACGTGCGCTGCCCGAAGACCGGCCGCGCGATGGTGCGCAAGACGGGCCGGTTCGGGCCCTTCCTGGCGACGCCGCTGGAGAAGGGCGAGAGCCAGGACGTGGGGATGATCCTGAACATCGACAAGAAGGGCCACGTGACCGCGCCCGCGCCGCCGCCGCTGCTCACCGACCTGCTCTGCGAGAAGTGCGAGTCGCCGCTGAACCTGCGCGGCGGCATCCGCGGGCCGTGGCTCGGGTGCTCGCGGTTCCCGAAGTGCCGCGGGCGCGGCAAGTGGGCGGCGTTGCCCGAGGCGCAGCGGGCCGCGCTGGAGAAGGCGCTGGCGGCGCAC
Organism: Planctomycetota bacterium; assembly: GCA_014584315.1. Lineage (GTDB taxonomy): Bacteria > Planctomycetota > Phycisphaerae > Phycisphaerales > UBA1924 > CAADGN01. The sequence continues at coordinate 68,398 of JACTNA010000035.1, forward strand.
GAGAAGGCGCACCCCGTTCCGATCATCCGCACGCTCGACGGCCGCCCGCTGACCGACGAGAAGGGCAAGCCGCTCGCGGACGCGCCGACCGTGGACCAGTTGGTGCTGGAGGGGGGCGAGGACGAGGCGGAACGCCTGGCGGCGCCGGGACGGGCGGCGGTGGCGTAGGGCGTGCCCGATCGACTCCGCCCGCCGCGGCACGCCCCTACCGATCTACAATCGAGCCGTCATGCGGACGGCATACGTCGAAACGACGATCCCGAGTTTCTTCGCGGAAACCCGCGAGACAGCGGCCGCGACCGCCTGGCGCGACGCGACGCGCCAGTGGTGGCCGCTCGCGATGCGGCGCTACCGACTCGTCACATCCCGGTTTGTGCTTGACGAGTTGTACGAGGCGCCCGAGCCGAAGCGATCGTCGGGACTGCGACTTCTTCGCGATGTCGAGATTCTCGATGAGCCGGCCGAGTTGGCGGACGTCGTATCCTTCTACATCGACCATCGACTCATGCCCGCCGACGCGACGGGGGACGCGGTGCATCTTGCGATCGCGTCGCTGGCCAGGGTCGATTTCCTGGTGACCTGGAACCTCCGCCATCTCGCAAACGCCAACAAGTTCCGGCACGTCGAAGTTCTCAACGCGCGGCTCGGACTTCCCACGCCGCTCATGGTGACCCCCTACGCCCTGCTCGCGGAGGACCCCGATGATTGAAAGACCAGGCGCCACGCCCGAAGCCCCGTCTCGATGGAGTGACCCGACCGTCGAGGAGGTCCGTCGAATCCGATCCCGCCTCTGGCAACGGGCCGACTGCGACGTCCGGCGCTACATCGAGCAAACACGAGAGCGTGTACGCGCCGCGACGCGGGTCGAGCAGCGTCCCGAACCGAACTCCGGCCGGCCCGCATAGCCGGTATCTCGTGGATTGCTCGTGCGGGACCCACGCCGTGCTCTCTCGCGCACCGCTCTCGGGACTCATGCAGGGTACTACCCGCCCGCAACACGCACGGATTGCAGTGGTTGTGGGGCCGAGGGGATACACAGCCACACCGCCCGCGCCCGCCGAAAAGGGGCATCGGTACTTCCGCGCGTGCGAATCGTGCGGGAAGAGCGTGTGCATCTGGATCGAGCAGTGAAACCGCGGCGGCCCCCGGAGGAAGAAGGTCTGGGGGTGTCGGGCCGCTGACGGGGCGACCGGAGGTGCATCATGCGGGTCTTGGCCGTGGTCGGGGGGGTGTGCCTGGTGATCGCCGCCGGGGCCGTGTGGCTCGTCGCGTCGCGCGGCGGGGGCGGTTCGGGCGCGGACGCGACCGAGGGGGTCGCGGGCCGCGGGGCTGCCGCTGCGAGCGGGGGCGGAGTCGCCTCGGGCGATGACGCCGGCCGGGCCGCCGAACGCGAGCGCGTGCTCGCGGAGTTGCGGGCCGAGTTGAGCCGGGCCGCGCCGGTCGCGGGACGGACGGACGATCAGCGGCTGGCGGACGCGCAGGCCTGGGTGCGTGCGAACCGCCCGGCCGACCGGCCCTACAACGACCTCGAAGCGACCATGCTCGCCCTCATGGAGGCCGCGTTCGACGGCGAGGAGCGGTCGGCCGCGTGGCTGATGAACACCTCGCTCATCGAGATCGAGATCGCGCGGGCGCTGGACGCGGACGCCGACGGCATGGTCTCCGACGAAGAGGTGCGGGCCTTCATCGAGAGCGGGCTGAGCATGATGAACCCGATGGAGCACCCGTACCTCGCGGCGTTGTTCGACCAGGACGGCGACGGCGTGCTCAGCCCCGGCGAGTTCGAGGCCGTCGGCGCGGCGCGCGTGATGGAGGGCGCGCTCGCCGGCGCGATGCAGCGCGCCCAGATCGACGCCTGGGACACGGACAACGACGGCTTTGTGAGCGACGCCGAGCGCGAGGCCGGGCTGCGGGCCGCTGACGGGCGGATCAGGCTGCACCCGGACGGGCGCGTCGAGTTCGTGAGCGACCCGACGGGGGTGGACCCCGCCGAGCAGGCCGCCGTGCGGGCTGAACTCGCCGAGCGGTTCGGCGAGGACTACGTGAAGACGCTCGATACCCACTGGGAGATGATGCGCACCCAGGCGCTCGTGATGCCGCTGCTCGACGGCATGCGCGTGGACGACTTCAGCCGCGAGGAGTTGCAGGCCATCGTGATGCGCGACATGCCGCAGATGCCCGACTCGCGCGAGTTCTCGGCGGACGGGAGCGGGAACCTGACGCAGGAGGAGTTCGCGGTCTACCAGGGCGCGTTGGAGGAATACAACGCCGCGCTCCGCGAGTGGAGCGCGAAACAGACGGCCCTCGCGCTGCGCGAGCAGTTCGAGCACGCTCGCCGCCGGGGCGACCTCGACGGCGACGGGCGCATCTCCCCCGACGAGTGGGAACGCCGCATCGACACGCTGCTCGACGCGCGGGAGGAACGGCTCATGCTCCGCGTGCTGGACCTCGACGCCAACGGGTGGGTGGGCGCGCACGAGATCGCCCGCTACCTCGACTGGTACCGCGCCGGGAGCCTGCGGGCGGACGCCAACTTCGACGGCACGATCGACGCCCGCGACCTCGAGATGGTGACGCGGTACGTCCAGACGAGGAAGTAGGCGTGCGAGGGGTGCGATGGCCCCGGAGGGATCGCCTTGTGGATCGCTCCCAAGTAGCCGATGGATTCTCGGCAGTACACCCGCCGGGCCTCTGCATTCGCACGCTCACTTCGGCGGGTTTTTCGTTGTGACCTGCGCCGAGCGTCCCGCCGGAGTCAGGGCCGTACACTCTGCCCATGCCCGTCTTCCTCCGCTGGCTCCTGCGGCTCGGCCCGACGAACCCGATCGCGGTGCGCCTGGTGCAGAACGGCTCGCGCCGCACCCGCCACCTCTACATCCGGGCCGCGTACCTCGCCGTGCTGATCGTCGTGCTGCTCTGGCTGCTGCTCGTCTCCGCCGGGGGCGGGAACCTCGACTACCGCGAACTGGCCCGCGCCGGGGCGATGAGTTTCACGTCGATCGCGTACCTCCAGATCGGCCTGATCTGCATCCTCGCGCCGGTCTTCATGGCCGGGGCGATCGCGCAGGAGTCCAACCCGCGCACGTGGGAGGTCATGCTCACCACGCCGCTGAGCGCGACGCAGATCGTGCTCGGCAACCTGCTCGGGCGGCTCTTCTTCATCATCGCCCTGCTCATGGCGAGCCTGCCGCTCTTCGCCCTCGTGCAGTACTTCGGGGGCGTGCCGGGGCGGACGATCCTCGCCAGTTACCTGGTCGCGGCGTGCGCGGCCGTCCTCGTCGGCACCATCGCCATCGCGCTCTCGGTGAGCCGCCTCGTCGGGCGTCGGGCGGTCTTCGCGTTCTATGTTTCGGTCGTCTCCTACCTCGCCATCACCGCGGCGATCGACTCGTGGGTGCGGCTCTCCGGGGGCGGCGCGGGGGGGGGCAACGGCGTCACCTGGATGACGCCCATCAATCCGTTCCTCACCCTGCACGCGCTCCTGAACCCGACCGCCTACCCGCGTGCCGACGAGACCGGCCCGTGGGCGCTGCGGCACCCCGTCAACGCCTGGTGCTGGGGGAGCGTCCTCCTGAGCGTCGCCCTCGCCCTCGCCAGCACGCTCACCGTGCGCACCGGCGGCCTGCAGATGATCGCGGGACAGTCCGGCGGCGTGCCGTGGTACAGGCGCATGTTCGGCCTGGGCGCGAGCGGGGCGGAGCACCGCCCGCCGCGCCATGTCTGGACGAACCCGATCGCCTGGCGCGAGGCCGCCGCACGCAACAGCACGCTCGGGCGCATCGTCGCGCGGTGGTCGTTCATCGCGGCGGGCGCGGCCTGGGGCATCGGGCTGGTGTGGATGTTCCACGCGGGGCGCTTCACCAACGCCGACTTCCGGCTCGCGCTCCTCTTCACCACTATCGGCGAGCTGGCGGTCGTCGCGCTGGTGGCCGTCAACATGTCCGCCACGTCCATCAGCCGTGAGCGAGAGGACGGCACGCTGGACCTGCTGCTGACGACGCCGATCACGCCCGCGGAGTATCTCTCGGGCAAGCTGCGCGGCCTGATCGCCTACCTCCTGCCGCTCATGGCCGTCCCTCTTGGGACGCTCGCGCTCGCGGGGGTGTACGTGCTGACGGGCGGGCTGGGGCGCGCGGGGGGGGTGACGGAGACCGTGCAGCAGGCGGGCGGCGCGCCCGCCATCACCGCGCCGATCGTGCTTCCCGAGGCCGGGCTGGTCGCGTCGCTCGTGGTCGTGCCGTTCGTCGCCTTCTGCGCCATCGTCGGCATGCACTGGTCGCTCAAGAGCAAGGGCACGATATCGAGCGTCGTGGCGACCGTGGGCGTGGTCGGCGCGATCAGCGGCGTGATCGGGCTGTGCGGGTGGCGCGCGGGCGTGGACGCGAGCCTGATCGGCCCGATCATGGCCGGGCTCAGCCCCGCCTCCGCCGTCTTCGCGCTCGTCGCGCCGATGGAGGCGATGGACTCGACCGTGCGAGGCTCGGGCGTGCAGGCCGCGCGGGTCATGCTCCTCGTCGGCAGCGTCTGCGCCGCCGGCCTCTACGCGGCGATCGTCTACGGCGTCCACTCCTACACGGTGAAGAACTTCGACTTCATCGTGCGACGACTGGCGGGAGTGAAATGATGGGAGATATAGGGTCCATCAACTCGCTGGCCTTTGCGCTCGTTGCACTCCTGCCGGGGTTCGTTTCGCTGCTCGCCTTCCGCGCGGTGGTTCCTCGTCAACCCGCTTCCGGAGCCGAACTGTCCCTACTGTCGCTCGCATTCGGGGTCGTGAACGCCTGTCTCCACGCTTGGTGGCTTCTCCCCCTCGTGCTCCAGCCGCCCGAAGCGATCGTGGAGCATGTCACGACTCATCGACTCGGCTTCTCACTTGCGACCGTCGCGTACAGCGTCGCCACACCATTGCTGCTGGGTTACTTCGCGGGAATCATCCGTCAGCGGATCGCCATCCCCGGAGTCCGATCACCTGCGCCGACGGCCTGGGATTGGTGCTTCCAACGACGACCCGCTGTTGTCGTGTACGCGACGCTCCGTGACGGAACGAGGGTAGCGGGCCTGTTCACGAGAGAATCGGACGGTTTCGCGTCCTCGTACCCTGAGCCGCAGACGATCTACTGCGGAAAGCAGTTCCCGCTCGGCCCGGATGGGGCGATCGTAGGGCCGCCGCCGGAGGAGTCGAAGGGGCTGATTATTCGTGCAGATGAGTGCAAACTGATCGAGTTCCTCGACATCCCGACGGTTGATCGGTATAGTTTGTTCTCGGAGATCGGCAATGAAGCGAGCGAGTCAGACAACGCGTAGGATGGCTTCAAAAGGGTACGTCGCCGGCTCGGGACGACAACCGACGTCGAGTCAAGCCGCTTACCCCGTGAAACCGCTCTCTCTTCCCCGCAGTCCCCAATCCGCCACAGCCTCCCAACAAGCCCGAGGCGAACAGAAACGGTAAGGCATACCGATCTCAGAGCGCGGGACAACGTGTTCTATTGCCGCGCTCCGATGTGCCCTTGCCGCGCTTCAATCTGTGCGATGCGACTCGGGCCAGGGACCGGTCACGCCAGCAGCGTCTCGAGCAGCCTATCCGCGTCGTCATCGATGGTCGGCAGGCCCGCCGAGGACTCGCGGATGTAGCCGTCCCGCGTCGCGCGGTCGAGCCAGCGTCGCAGGTCGTCGTAGAAGCCCGCGACGTTCAGGACGCCCGTCGGCTTCGACCGCCCGTGCAGCCGCAACTGCGACCACGTCAGCACCTCGAACATCTCGTCCATCGTCCCCAGCCCGCCGGGCAGCACGAGGAACGCGTCGGCGAGGTCCGCCATCACGGTCTTGCGCTCCAGCATCGTCTCGACCACGCGCATTTCCGCGACGCCCGTGTGCGCCGCCTCCTTCTCCATCATCCAGTGCGGGATCACGCCGACGACCCGCCCGCCCCCCGCGAGCGCGCCGTCCGCCACCGCGCCCATCATCCCCTTGCCCCCCCCTCCGTACACCAGCGTGACCCCGCGCGACGCCAGCGCACGCCCCGTCGCCGCCGCGGCCCGCGCGTACTCGGGCCGATCGCCAAGCCCCGATCCGCAGAACACCGCCACCGCTCGCCCCATGCCCGCGCTCCCGCTCGCCCCCCCGCCCGGCCTCAAGCCCCACGCCCCAAGCCCCAAGCCCTCTCAGAACGCCTCGAACCCCCCCCTCGACGCGTACTCGAAACTGTTGATCGCCTGCACCTGCTCGGCGGACTTCCCCGCCAGCGCCCCGAATCGCTCGATCAGCGGCCTCGGGCTGTCGGTCGCCAGCGACGCCAAGAGGCTGAACTTGTGCTCGAGCAGGCCGCGCAGGTCCGCGGTCGTGTTCCGCGCGTGCCCCGCCGGGTACATCACCAGCCCCGAGTCGTGCCGCTCCCCCGCGTCGTCCGTGATGACCACGCTGGTCGGGATGCCGTCCGGGTAGCGCCGGTCGTACTCCGGCCCGCCGTGCACGAAGTCGATCCGGGCCATGATCTCGCGCGTGCGCGGGTTGAAGACCGCGTCCTTCGAGTAGTCCAGCGGGCTGAGCATCAGGCCCTTCCAGTCGGTCGCCCGGCCCGCGGCCCGGTTCTCCAGCGCCTTGCGCAGCAGCGTGGCGATGATGTACGCCATCGAGTGGTCCGCGCTCTGGCGGGTCTTCGGGTCCTTCTTCGCCGGGTCGCCGATGATGCCGAACGCCGGCTCGTACGCCACGATCCGCACCGATCGGATCGCCGACCCGTCCGCCCGATCGAGCAACCCGGGACGCTTGGCGATCAGGTCCACGACGGCCTGCACCGCGCCAGCCGACTGATGCTCGTAGAGCGCGAGCTTGAAGTGCATCCCAATGACCGCGAAGTCGCCCCCCGCGCGCGCGAGCACGAGTTCGAACGGCGAGGCGTCCCGCTTCTCGGTGTCGGGGGTCTCGACCGCGCCGACGCGCTGGAACATCTGCCCCGGCCCCTCGAAGAGCCGGAAGACGGCCTCGGGGTTGCGGAAGACGTCGCGCGGCCCCTGGAACCCGCCCATGCTCCGCTTCAGGCTCAGGATGGCCGCCTCTGTGCTGATCGCCGCGGACGCCCCCTTGCTGTCCGAGAGTTGCTTGCCGGCGCGGATCGCGCGGAAGGGCACGTAGTGCGCCACCACCATGCCGATCGCGCTCTCGATCTGCTCGGCCGTCGCGCCGACCATCGCGCCGAACACGCACGCCGACGCGATCGCCCCGTGCAGCACGTGGTCGATCTTGCAGTCCTTGAGGCTGAAGACCTCGGCCAGCCTGCCGCGGATCTCGTCATGCAGGACCATCCCGCGCAGGGCCGTCGCCCCGTCCGCCCCGAGCATCTGGGCCGCGGCCAGGGGCACGGCGTAGAAGTCGTTGTGCCCGAACTCGCCGGCCGTGTGCCCGCGCCCGGGGTTGTAGCCGAAGTTGGTCCCGTTCGCGTCCCACTCGCGCACCGCGGCGCAGTTGGCGACGATCGCCTTCTCGCTCTTGACGCGCACCGGCGAGCCGAAGACGGTCGCCCCGTGCCGCGTGCACCGGCCGAGCGGCCTGCCCGTGTGCCCCTCGGGCACCGCGTACTCGAACGCCTCGCGCCGCAGCACGTTGGGCGCGTTGCACCCCATCGCCAACGCACTGACGCCGCACAGGCACGCGTCGGTGAAGAAGAGGTTGGTGCGTTCCAGCACGCCCGCGTCAGGCTCGCCGCGCACGCCCGGCCCGCCCCACATGAAGTCGATCGCGTACCGCGCCAGCCCGAGGGCCTGGTTGGTGTCGGCGGGAAGAACAACACACGGCTGCTCGGCGGGCATGGTCACGGGTCTCCGATAGCGGGCGTGCGAAAGGGCGGAAGGATAGGGCGGGGGGATGGGGGCGGGCGTCGTCGTTAGAATGGCGGCATGACCGCGGCGGCCACCGACACGCCCATTCGTACTCGCTACAAGGAGTCTCGGACGCTTGTACGCCGGCTCTGCCGTCTGCCCCACGAGGGCCGCGAGGACTACAGGCGCAAGGTCTCCCTGCTGCGCGAGCACTTCGAGCGGTTCAACGCCGACACCGCGGGACTCTGCCAGTGGCTGATGGGCCTGCGCAAGCGCGCGGGAGACGAGGCCCATCCGGAGACGTTCGGCACGCTCGGGGACTTCCTGCTCGAACCCGCGTTGCTCGGTGTCGAGGCGGACGAAACCGAGCGCGACCGCTGGCGTCTTGCCGTCTTCGACCACGTCGCCGGCTTCCGGTCCGTCGAGACCATCGCAGGTCGCCCCATCCCCGACGGCCTGCGCCGGGCGATGGACGACGCCGCGGCGCACGCCCCGCGCCGCGACCCTCTCAACCTCGCCGCGGCCAGGCTCTTCGATCGACTCGCCGCGCTCGACCGCGCCCACCGCCTCGTGCTCCTCAAGTCCGCCGCCGAGTGGGTCGTCGCACGCTACAAGCGCGGCGTCGAGAACTGGATCCGCCAGCGGGCCGCGTGGGAGCAGGAGCGCGACGAGTGGGAACGCGCCCACCCCGAACTCACGCCGGAGGCCCGCGAGCGGTTCACGGACGTCTACCGCACGCTCCTCGACCCGGAGCGCGACGACAGACCCGGCATCCGGCGCAAGGCCCCGCGCATCTGCTCATGGGAGCGCCTGCGACAGAACATCGACGACTGCTGGTACGGCCAGAAGGGGCACGGCCCGCTCTGCTGGAAGTACGGGGAGTTCGTGAGGGCACGGAAGGAGGCGAACCCCAAGTTCAATGACAAGCGATTCTGGGAGGACGCCGATCGGCTCGTCCGCTACTGCGCAGAGAAGTGCGTGAAGCCGCACAATGTCTTTCTCAGCCCGAGCATGCCGCGCATTCTGTTCAAGGACGTGCCGGAACGCGAGGGACCTCAGGCGATGACGCGCCTCAAAACGAACTGGAACGCCTACCTCAAGCACATGGAACTCAACCCGGAGACCGTCGTCCGGCACGGGCGCCTCCCCCACTGCCCGAAGATCGGCGGCAAGGTCTTCGAGAAGTCCGACTGCGTCTGGAACCCCCACACCGAGTTGTGCCAGCGATACCGGCGCACGGCCTCGCAACTCCCGGATGCCCTCCTCGCCCTCGAAGAGCAGTACCGCGAGTGGCGCAGGCTCTACCTCGCCGGCCCGCGCAAGCCGACCTTCGTCTACCCCTCCGCCCGAGACCTGCCCATGCCCAAGGTCTTCGGCGAGGGCTTCCACCAGATCGACCTCGACCGCGCCGTCGTCCGCCTCCGCCTGGAAGGCTCGCCGCAGGGCGAGTGGGTCGAGTTCGGGTTCACCCCCTGGCCGCGAGGGTACCGCCCGTCCAAACGCGAAGTCGCCATCACCAGCGTCCACGTCCACTTCGTCGGCGCTCGCCCGCGCGTCGGCTTCCGCTTCGACGCGCCCCACAAGCCCGCCCGCTTCGCCTGCTCGCAGGACGAACTCCAACTCCTGCGCAGCCGCGAGTTCCCACGCCGGGCGCAGGACCAGCGGTTCATCGACGCCGCCCGACGCCGCCTGCTCGAATCCTTCAACGGCGACCCGGAGCGCGACCTGCGACTCCTCGCCGTCGATCTCGGCGAGAAGGGCGCACACGCCGCCGTCTACCGCGGACGCACCCACGAGCGTGATATCGCCCTGAAGATCGTCAAGATCAACGCCCTCTACGACTCCGTGCCCGACAGGCTCGTCCCGTGCGACAAAGATCCGAAACGCAAGCAGCGACCCGCGAAGACCGAGTTCGACCGAACGCACGACCCTCGCGGCCTGCGCAAGGAGCACCTCGCCCGACACCTCGAACGCCTCGCCGAGGGCGCGATCGAGATCGCCGAGCACAGGCAGCGCGAGGGCGAGCCGGCCCCGAAGCCCGCCGCCCACGACCAGCGCGGCCTCCAGCGCCACGCCGCCTGGATGATCCGCGACTGGGCCAGGCTCAACGCCGCCCAGGTCATCGCCGCAGCCGAGGAGCACCGCTGCGACCTCATCGTCTTCGAGAGTCTGCGGGGCACCCGCCCCCCCGCCTACGACAAACTCGGCGACGACGCCGAACGCAAGAAGCGGTCCGCCGCCATGCACGCCTACGGCCGGGTCCGCGCCAAGGTCACCGAGAAAGCCGTCGAGCGCGGCATGCGCGTCGTCACCGCCCCCTACCACGACTCCTCGCACGTTTGCTCGGCCTGCGGCGCGCCGCAGGAGAACCGCGGCCTGTTCAACAAGAACAAGGGCAAGCGGAAGTTCGTCTGCGAAAAGTGCACGCGGGAGATGAACAGCGACGCCAACGCCGCCCGCGTCCTCGCCCGCGTCTTCTGGGGCGAGATCACGCTCCCCGCCCCCAAGCCGGGCGTGGGCTGACCCCGCCCAGGCCCGACGCGGGGGTTGCTCCGCGCCCGGAACGTCGGTATCATCCGGTCGCTTCGAGTCATATGCCCGGAATACGCCCGGCGGACCGTTGGACCAACGGGATGGACCCCAGGCACGAAGCAAAAGTCTCGATGCTGCGGTCAGATGCACGGCCGTCTTCCAGGTTTTTGGAGGGCGATTCGGGCGCAAAGTCTTGTGGAGCAACGACTTACGCTCGGTCCGGTGCGCCTGGCCGCAGAATCGAGGCTCCCGACACCTTCTCTTTGGGGACCGTGACCATCGCCGGGGTGCGCCTGGCCGCAGAATCGAGGCTCCCGACACCAGCAGCGCCCGCGTCGCGTCGTCGATCGCGGGTGCGCCTGGCCGCAGAATCGAGGCTCCCGACACCACATTGTTTGACAGGCCTCCGGTGAGAGTTGGTGCGCCTGGCCGCAGAATCGAGGCTCCCGACACCAGGGCGACGCCGGCGACACGCGAGCCCTGCGGTGCGCCTGGCCGCAGAATCGAGGCTCCCGACACCAGCTCCTTTGCGTTGTTCCCGCGGGCGGCGGGTGCGCCTGGCCGCAGAATCGAGGCTCCCGACACCCCTCCGGGGAGAGTTTGATCCCTAAGGATCGGTGCGCCTGGCCGCAGAATCGAGGCTCCCGACACCCTGCCGGTCTACTGGGCCTGCATCCGCAACGGTGCGCCTGGCCGCAGAATCGAGGCTCCCGACACCTAGCACCAGCACTTGCCGCCGGACTGACCGGGTGCGCCTGACCGCAGAATCGAGGCTCCCGACGCTGGGCTGGGAGTGTGATGCGAACGGTGGAGTGGTGCGCGTGGGCGCGGGGTCAAACGGATCGTGGGGCGTCCTCGCGCATCGGGTGCCCCGCTGCGCCGCGGCGGCTGCGGCTCGTGCGTCTCTCCTGCCGCTCGTGCGCGTCCCACAGCTCGCATGACGGCCTTCTCATCCGGTGCCCGGGCACCGTCCCCCAGCCCGAAGGGCTGCTCGTTCGTAGCCGGGGGTGGAGGAGGCTTTGCGACGACACCCCCGGGACACGCGGCCCACCCTTCCCCTTCCCTCTTGGTTCCGCAGCCCGAAGGGCTGCTCGTGCCGCGCACACGCCGGAGCCACGATGACTCGTTCGGAGTCCGATGGCTGGTGTGCCCAGGTCCGGGGGTCTCGCTCGAAGACTCGCACGACCCCCGGCTACTGACGGCACAGCCCTTCGGGCTGGAGCAATGGCGCAGCCCATCGGGCTGAAGTCAAACGGATCGTGGGGCCCCCTTCACCCCCCCCGCCCGCTGTAGAAGTGCTCGCCCAGGCCGATCGTGAAGATCAGGCACCCGTAGAGCGCGTGCTCGACCGACACGGCCAGGGCCGAGCGTGTGCGGGCGTAGGTCGCCGCGAAGAGGAGGCCGCCGGCGAGGGTCATCGCCACCGCGATCCAGTTGTGGAAGACGACGTGGACAAGGCCGAACGCGAGTGCGCTGGCGGCGACCATCGTGCTCGGGCGGGGGAACAGCGCGGCGTAGCGGTGGAAGAAGAAGACGCGGAAGATCACCTCCTGCGGGTAGACGCTCACGAGCGGGTAGAGCAGCATGATCGTCGCCCACAGTTCCGGGCGACGCCGCGGGAGCGAGAACAGCGACTCGGCGTCGAAGACCGCGACCGCCAGCCCGATCGCCGCGCCCAGCGGCACGAAAGCCGCCGCGACGCGCCCGCCCGCCCGGAGCGCGCCCCGCGCGTTCCACAACCGCCGCCGGTCGAACGACGCATCGCGCAGCAGCAGCCACAGGCACGCCGCCGCCCACGCCCAGAGCGCGGGGAAGAGCCACCCCGGCCCCGGGTCGAGCGCGGCGTAGAGCGTCGGCCCGGCGACGAACATGGCGAGCAGTTCAGCGGCGCGGGCCTTGGGCATGGGCGAGGCTCACGCTGCGCCGGCAGCGGCGGCCGCCGACGCGCCCGGCTCGCCGCTGATCTCGGTGCGCACTCGCGGCAGGCAGTGCGGGAACTCGCGCCGGATGAAGTCGATGAGCCGCTCGCGGACCTCGCAGCGCAGGTCCCACGCCTTGGAGGCGTCGCCCGCGCTCACGAGCGCCCGCAGTTCCAGCGTGCGGTCCTTCGCGTCGGTGACCTGGAGTTTGGCCAGCCGCCCGTCCCAGAGCGGGGACTCGCGGGCGATGCGTTCGAGTTCCTCGCGCACGCGCTGCACGGGCACCGAGTAGTCGGCGTGGACGAACGCGGTGCCCAGGACCTGCGAGGTGCGCCGGGTCCAGTTCTGGAACGGCTGCTCGATGATGCGCGAGAGCGGGACGATCAGCCGCCGCTCGTCCCAGATGCGCACGACGACGTAGGTCGTGGTGACCTCCTCGATGCGCCCCCACTCGCCGTCGATGACGACGACATCGTCGAGGTGGATCGGCCCGGTCAGGGCGATCTGGAGGCCCGCGATGAAGTTGCCCAGCACCCGCTGCGCCGCCAGACCGATCACGAGGCCGGCGATCCCCGCCGACGCCAGCAGGCTCGCGCCGAGTTGGCGCACGCTCGGGAAGGTCATCAGGATCGCGGAGGCCCCGACGATCACGACCACGAATGACAGGATGCGCGCGATCACGCGCAACTGCGTGTGCACGCGCCTCGCCTCGAGGTTGTCGGGCACGTCCACCCGGTGCTTGCGCATGACGGCGACCGCGATCGCGCCGATCAGCCGCACCGTCGCCCACGTCGCCGCCACGATCGTCAGCACCGCGAGCATGCGGCGCAGCGCCTCGTCCGGGCCTTCGGGCAGGGGCAGTCCCGGGCGCACGGCGAGCACGCCCAGCAGCGGCAGCAGGAGCAGCATCGGCGCGCGCATCCGCCGAACCACCGCCTCATCGCCCTCGAACTTCGTGCGCGCCGCCCAGCGCGCCGCGATCCAGAAGCCGACCGTGTGCACCAGCAGCGCGACGCCGACGGCGATCCCGAGCGTGACCGACGCCTGCGCCCACCCGGGCCACCCTTCGGTCATGGCCTCGGCGAGGTCCGTGAGTTCCGCGAGCGCCGACGCGCCCGCCCCGTTCCCCTGGGCTGTCATGCCGGATCGTACCCTCCGGCCCGCAGCGGGCCATCCGACAACTCCCGAACATCCGCTCGCGGCCTACGATCGGGCGGATGCGGCGCGCGACGCACGCTGACGCGCTCGCCCGCGCCGTGTCGAACGACGAACAGCACGATGGAGTGACCGCCATGCCCGCGCAGCCCGTGATCGTCGCCGCCCGCCGCACCCCCGTCGGCAAGTTCTTCGGCTCGCTCGCCCGGATTCCCTCCCCGCAACTCGGCTCCTTCGCGATCCGCGCCGTGCTCGACGACGCCCCGGCCGCGCGCGGCGCCATCGACGAGTGCATCTTCGGCTGCGTGCTCCAGGCGGGGCTCGGCCAGAACCCGGCCCGCCAGGCGGGCCTGAAGGCGGGCCTCCCCGCGACGCTCTCCGCCAAGACCATCAACAAGGTCTGCGGCTCCGGACTCGAAGCGGTGATGCTCGCCGCGCAGGCCATCCGCGCGGGCGACGCCCAGTGCGTCATCGCCGGCGGGTTCGAGAACATGACCGCCGCCCCCCACTTCGCCTATGTCCGCGAGGGCGTGAAGTTCGGCGAGGCGAAGTTCCAGGACCACATGCAGCACGACGGCCTGTGCTGCGCCTTCGAGTGCTGGGGCATGACCAACGCCGCCGACCACACCGCCCGCAAGCACGGGCTGGCCCGGGAGGACCTCGACCGCTTCAGCGCGCAATCGCACCAGCGCGCCGCCAAGGCGACGAAAGAGGGCTGGTTCAAGGCCGAGATCGCCGCCCTCACCGGCGAGCAACTCGGCAACAAGAAGAACCCCGGCCCCGAGGGCGGCCTCGCGCAGGACGAGGGCATCCGCCCCGAAACCACCGCCGACGCCCTCGCCAAACTCCGCACCGTCCCCGGCCACGAGTTCATCACCGCCGGCAACGCGAGCCAGATCTCCGACGGGGCGGCCGCCGTGCTCGTGATGAGCGCGACCCGCGCCGAGGAACTCGGCCTCAAGCCCCTCGCGCGAATCGTCGCCTACCACACGCACGGCGTCGAGCCGCGCGAAATCTTCGACGCGCCGGTCGGCGGCATCCGCGGCGTCCTCACCAAGGCCGGCTGGTCGCTCGCCGACGCCGACCTCTTCGAGATCAACGAGGCCTTCTCCGCCCAGGTCCTCGCCAACGCCAAGGAACTCGGCATCCCCGAGGACAAACTGAACGTCTGCGGCGGCGGCATCGCCCTCGGGCACCCCATCGGCGCGTCCGGCGCCCGCGTCCTCACGACGCTCGTGCACCAGTTGCGGCGGACCGGCGGGCGGCGCGGCGTCGTCGCCCTCTGCCTCGGCGGCGGGAACGCGGTCGCCATGGCGATCGAGGTGTAACGCCCGTTACTCGCCCGCGCCGGCGGCGCGTCGGCGCTCCACTTCTTCCGCGCTCGCCAGTTCGTTCTCGGTCGCCGCCACCAGCGTCGCCACCATGCAGTCGCCCGTCACGTTCACCGTGGTCCGGCACATGTCCAGGATGCGGTCCACGCCGAGGATGATGGCGATGCCGGTCGTCATCACCTCGGGCGGCATGCGCACCGCCTGCAGCACGATCACGAGCATGACGATGCCCACGCCCGGCACGCCCGCCGTGCCGATCGACGCCAGCGTCGCCGTCAGCACGATCATCAGTTGCGCCCCGAGGTCAAGCGGGATGCCGAACATCTGCGCGATGAACACGGTCGCCACGCCCTGATAGAGCGCGGTCCCGTCCATGTTGATCGTGGCGCCGAGGGGCAGGACGAAACTCGTCACGTCCTCCGAGACGCCGAGGCGGTCGCGGGCGCACTCCATCGTGACCGGCAGCGTCGCCGAACTGCTCGAACTGGAGAAGGCGAGGAGTTGGGCCGGCGCGATGCCGCGGAAGAACCGGCGGTAGCCCATGCGCCCGCGCGCCAGCGTGAGCAGGATCGACGGGTACACCACGAACGCCATGATCGCGAGGCCCGCGATCACCACGCCGCTGTACGCCAGCAGCGCCCGGAGCACGTCCAGCCCGAGGTCCGCCAGCACCCGCGCGATGAGCGCGAACACCGCGTACGGCGCGGCCAGCATGATCCAATGCACGATCTTGATGATGACGTCGGTCAGCACGTCGAAGACGGCGATGACGGGTCCGGCCTTGTCCCGAGGGATGAACGTCAGCCCGATCCCGATCATCAGCGCGAAGAAGACCACCTGCAGCATCTCGCCCTTCGCGAGCGCTTCGAAGGGGTTCGTCGGCACGATGTTCAGGATCACCTGCCAGGCGCTCGGCGCGGCCGCGGCCTCGGCGACCTTCGCCGCCGCCTCCTCGCCCCCCGCCACCGCAAGCCGCTCGCGCGTCTCGACGGGCACGAAGCGGCTGCTGCCGGGCTGGATGACATTGGCGATCGCCAGCCCGATGGTGATGGCCAGCGCAGTGGTGCAGAGGTAGATGACCAGCGTCTTGACGCCGATGCGCCCCAGTTTCTTCAGGTCGTGCAGGCTGCTCACGCCCACGATCAGCGAGAAGAGCACGATCGGCACGGCGATGAAGCGCAGCGACCGGATGAACAGGTCGCCCACGAACGAGTTCAGCGTGCGCACGAACAGCGCCGCCCGCGCGCCGAGCGTCGGGCGTTGGTTCGCCGGGCGCATCTCCAGCCCGAAGCGCTCGACCTGCGCGTTCGTCAGTTGGTACGGGTACAGCCCGGCGAGCGAGCCGTCCGCCGGGTCAAGATCGGCGACGCGCGCTACCCCCGCCGGCAGCACGGGAACCTCCGCCGCCTTGCGGGCCACGTACGCCTTCGGGTGGTCCACGCCCAGCGACTCCCACGTCCCGGGCGTCCAGGCGGCGTTCACGCCCAGGCCCACGATCAGCCCGAGCAAGAGTCCGAGCAGGATCTGCCAGTGAAGGGCGAGTCTTCGGCGGGGCATGTCGGCACGGTACCGCGAACGCCTGATCGACGCAACGGGCCGCTACGATCGGCGGATGATCGGCACCGGGCGAAGCAGCCGCGCATGGTTCGAGGAGTACCGGCGCAAGCGGAAGAGCGCGGACGAGGGTGAGCGGGTCATCGGCGCGGAGGACGGGGCGAAGCAGGGGCGGACGCGCTCGCGGTCGTTCTGGTCCCTGCTCGCGGCGTTCTGGCGGCTCGCCGACGCCGCACGCCCGATCTTCGCCCTCGCCCTGGCGACGCGCACGCTCGGCACGCTCATCGCGCTGCTGCCGCCCGTGCTCCTCAAGGTGCTCTTCGACAGCGTCCTCGGGACCGACCCGCTGCCCGCGTGGCTGCCCCTGCCCGACGACCGCGTCGCGCTGCTCTGGTTCGTCGCGGGCGGGCTGGCCCTGCTGCCCTTCACGGCGACCATCGTCGGCCTGTGGGGGCGGTGGAAACTGACCAAGGCGACGCGCATCATGCACGCCGCCGTGCGACGCCGCGTCTTCGAGCACGCCGCGCGCCTGCCGTTGCACCGCGTGCAGCGCCTCAAGTCCGGGGGCGTGACCGCGCTGCTGCGCGAGGACGCCGGCACCGTCTCCGACCTCACCTTCAACCTCGTCTACAACCCCTGGGGCGCGGTCGTGCAACTCACGGGCACGCTCATCATCCTTGCGATCGTCGACTGGCGGATGCTCGCGGGCGGCCTGCTCGTGCTGCCGATCGTGTGGGTCACGCACCGCGCGTGGATCGCGCGCATCCGCCCCGTGCAGCGCGACATCAAGGCCGTCAAGCAGCAGACCGACGCCCACGCCACCGAGGCCTTCGCCGGCATGCGCATCGTCCGCGCCTTCTCCCGCGAGACGGGCGAGACCCTCCGCTTCACACGCCGCAACCACTTCGCCGCCCGCCAGGAGATCCTCGCCTGGTGGTGGTCGCGGGGC
Organism: Planctomycetota bacterium; assembly: GCA_014584315.1. Classification (GTDB taxonomy): domain Bacteria; phylum Planctomycetota; class Phycisphaerae; order Phycisphaerales; family UBA1924; genus CAADGN01. The sequence continues at coordinate 85,652 of JACTNA010000035.1, forward strand.
ATCGAGGCGGCGTGGGACTTCCTCATCCCCGTCGCCACCGCCTGCGTCGTCCTCTACGGCGGGTACGCCGTGCTTGGCGAGCGCCTGCGCACCGGCGACCTCGTGATGTTCGTCGCCTACGTCACCATGCTCCTCGGCCCGATCGCCATGCTGACCACCAGCGCGACGAGCGTGCAGACCCAACTCGCCGCCCTCGACCGCGTGCTCGACCTCCTGGGCGAGAAGCCCGAGTTCGCCGGCGAGCAACCCGAGCGAACGGCCGACCGCGCCTCGGCCGCCGGACGCATCACGCTGGAGCACGTCTGGTTCGCCTACCCGCGCGGGCGGGGCGCCAAGGAGCAGAGCGAGCACGAGCGGTGGGTGCTCGAGGACGTGTCGCTCGACGTGCCGCCGGGCAGCGTCGTCGCCCTCGTCGGCCCGAGCGGCGCGGGCAAGACCACGCTCTGCAACCTCGTCGCGCGGTTCTACGACCCGCAGCGCGGGCGCGTCCTCCTTGACGGCATCGACCTGCGCACCATCGAGCCGACGAGTTTCCGTCGGCTCCTCGGCATCGTCGAGCAGGACGTCTTCCTCTTCGACGGCACCGTCGCCGAGAACATCGCCTACGCACGCCGCGGCGCGACGCGGGCGCACATCGCCGACGCCGCCCGCATCGCCCACGCCCACGAGTTCGTCGAGCGCCTCGAGCGCGGGTACGACACCGTGATCGGCGAGCGGGGCGTGCGCCTCAGCGGCGGGCAGAAGCAGCGCATCGCCATCGCCCGCGCCGTCCTCGCCGATCCCGTCGTCCTCATCCTCGACGAAGCCACCAGCAACCTCGACGCCGAGAGCGAGGCCCTCATCCGCGACAGCCTCGCCTCGCTCATGCGAGGGCGCACCACCTTCGTCATCGCCCACCGCCTCAGCACCGTCCGCGACGCCGACCGCATCGTCGTCATCGACGGCGGGCGGATCGTCGAGGAGGGCACGCACGACACGCTCCTCGCCCTGGGCGGCCGATACGCAGGATTCCTCGCCCGACAACTCGAGCACGCCCCATCCTCCCCAGTCCCCCGCGATCAGGACGCGAGCCTGCCGCACGAACCGCGATCGTGATCGACGAGCCGCAACCGCGAGGGAGCGGTTCGGTACTTGCCCGGTACACACACGCACCCGCAACCCCGCGTGAGCCGCGACTTCCCGCATCGCTCTTGCTTCATGCCCCTCGATCTGGGATGCTGGAGCAAGGGCGAACCCCGGGAGGCGCTATGGCCGCGCGCACCACAGGACTGATGCTCGCCGTCGCGGGCGCGCTGGCGTCGCACGCTGTGGCGCAGCCGGTCTTCAGCGTCGGGCGTGACGGCCCGTCCGCGCTGCCCTCGGACCTCCTCTTCGAGTCCTTCGGCGGCGTCCCCGTGCAGGTGGGCGGCGGCGTGGGCATGGGCATGGGCCGGCCCGGCGACGACCTCAACGGGGTCTCGATGAACGCGGCGAACCTGCGGGCCGCCAAGAAGTTCATCATCTGCTTCTCCGTCGATCCGCTCTCGGTCGGCGTGTCGCGCCTCCGCATCCCCTCCTTCAACGTCTTCGACCAGGCGAACAAGAACCAGGCCGCCGGCGACGTCTTCCTCTCGACCGAGGCCTTCGAGCAGGGCGTCGGCATCCTGCCCCCCCCCTTTAGCATGAACCTCTTCAACAACGTCCTTCGCACCAACCAGTCGCCGGTCTATCCGACCGTCTTCGGCCTCCTGCCGGTCGCCTCGCCCACGGACCACGTCCCGCCCGACGCCCTCGACGACGTCAACGCCGCCATGACCGGCCTCCCCGTCCCCGGCACGCCGACCTACTTCACCCTCGCCGACGGCAGCCCCTCGCTCGCCTTCCTCCCCGGCACGGGCAGCGCGGCCGACGTGTACGTCGACTTCGACGTCACCATCGGCGGGGGCGAGAACCTCTACGCCCAGTTCGTCCAACTCGGCCTCCAGTTCGGCGACGACATCGACGGCCTGATCGTCTTCGACGAGAACATGAACGCCTTCTTCGACCACGGCGACGAGGTCTACTTCACGCTCGCGCCCGGCTCTCCGACGCTCGCCCTCCTGGGCCTCTCCCCGGCGGACGTGCTCGTCTGCGACACCCCCGGGAACGCCGCCCTCTTCGCCCAGCACGGCGACCTGGGACTCCTGCCGACCGACAACATGGATTCGCTCAACGCCATCGCGCTCGAAGGCGACTCGGCCGAGCAGACCATCCGATCGCTGGTCCCCCCCCTCTGCCCCGCCGATTTCAACGGCGACACGGTCGTCAACACCCTCGACGTCCTCGCCTTCCTCAACGCCTACACCGCCGGCGACCTTTCCGCCGACTTCAACGGCGATACCGTCCTCAACACCCTCGACGTCCTCGCCTTCCTCAACGCCTACACCGCGGGCTGCGACTGAACCCGGCGGCCACGAATGCCCGACAGCGACCCATCCCTCGTCCAACGCGCCTGCTCGGGTGACGCCGATGCGCTCACCGAACTCCTGCGCCGCAACGGGCCGGAACTGCGGCGTCGCGTCGAGTCCCGCATCGGGCGACAGTGGAACGGCGTCATCGAGGCCGACGACGTCCTCCAGGTCACCTACATGGAGGCCTTCTCTCGCATCACCCGCTTCGCGCCCGAGGGCGAGGGGGCCTTCCTCGCCTGGATGACCCGCATCGCGGAGAACAACGTCCGCGACGCCGTGCGCGGCCTCGAGCGCGCCAAGCGACCCGACCCCAAGCGCCGCGTCCAAGGCCCCGTCAACGAGGACTCCTACGTCGGCCTCGTCGAGGTGCTCGGCATGACCACCACCACGCCCAGCCGCCAGGCCGCCCGGCGCGAGGCCGTCGAGATCCTCGAACGCACGCTCGCCAAACTCCCGACCGACTACGCGAAGGTCGTTCGGCTCTACGACCTCGAGTGCCGACCGATCGCGGAGGTCGCCCGCGAACTCGGCCGCTCCGAGGGCGCGGTCTACATGCTCCGCGCCCGGGCACACGAATGGTTGCGCGAGACCATGGGCACCGAGTCGCAGTTCTTCAGCGTCTCGTAGGCGACCCGATCCGAGCGCAGTCTCCCTCTGGCGCGCCGACCCGCGCCCCGGAGTCGGCGCCGCGCCGGGCGCGGGCCGCCGCTCGGCGGGCCCGGCTCCCGCCTTCGCCCGTTGTATACTGCCGTGTGCATGCTGGTGCCCCGTGTGCCGCTGTTCGCGTTGGCCGCCGGATGCGCGGCCGTGTTCGGGTGTTCAGGCCCGCGTGCGAACGATGTGACGCCTGAAGTCGCGATCTCCGCGCCACCGCCGGGAGACCGATGGGAGTTCAATCGCCGACGCTACAACCGGCTGTACGCCGATCCGGATCAGACCGTGGTTGAGGACGAGCCGAGCGGGTTCCTGCTGGAGTGCCTCGATCGCCTCGCGGAGAGCGGACTCCGGAACGGCGCCATCGCGATCGACGTAGGCGCGGGGAGCGGACGGAACTCGCTCGTGCTCGCCGCGGCGGGGTACCGAGTGATCGCGATCGACATCGCCGAGACGGGCCTGGATCGCCTGCGCGAGCGGGCGCGGACCCGCGGGCTGCCGGTCGAGACGGTCCACGCGGATGTCTACTCGGCGCCGCTGCCGCGGGACGCGTTCGACCTCATAGCGCTGATCTACTTCGCCCCGCGCCCGGTCCTGTTCGACGCGCTCAACGCGGCGACACGCCCCGGCGGCGCGATCGTCGTGGAGGGCTTCGAGCACGCGTGCCAGCCGGACGGCGTTCCCATTCCGGAACGGTTCGTGGGCTGGTCTGTCCTGCGGTACGAAGTCACCGATGAGAGGCCGGACTGGCGGTGGCGGCAGGACCAAGGCTCGGCGCGGATCGTCCGCTTCCTGGCGATCAAGCCCGAAGGCGGTTGAGCGCGGCAGACGGTCCTGCGTCGAGCCTCCGCACCGCGCCCACCCCGAGGAACACAACGGCGGCACCCGCGAGCGCACTCATCCGGCTGTCACAGCACAACCGGTCAACGCCGGACATGCTAGATTGGCGTGAGCCTCGCCCCGCGGCGTCGCTCTCCACCCGGCCGCCCCTGCCGCGGCCCGGAGGCCGTGCCGTGCCTGAACGCCCCAACGAACCCGGGCCAGACGACGCCGCCCCGCCCCCTTCGGGCGGCTCCGGCTCCGACGACGCCCTCATCGCCGCCGCCCGCGCCGCGGCCGAGGCCCGTTCGGACGGCCTGCCCCCCGACCCCGACCTCCCCCCGCCGGACTTCTTCCCCGGCTACATCGTCGTCCGCGAGATCCACCGGGGCGGGCAGGGTGTGGTCTACCAGGCCATCCACAAGGGCACCAAGCGCAAGGTCGCCATCAAGGTGCTGCTGGAGGGCGCGCTCGCCGGCCCGCGCGAGCGCACCCGCTTCGAGCGCGAGGTCGATATCCTCGCCCAACTCGACCACCCCAACATCGTCGCCGTGCACGACTCGGGCCTCGCCGAGGGCCGCTTCTACTACGTGATGGACTACGTCTCCGGCCAGACGCTCGACGTCTACCTCTCGCAGCACGACCTGAGTTTGCCGGAAGTCCTCGCGATGTTCGTGAAGATCTGCGAGGCGGTGAACGCCGCCCACCTCAAGGGCGTCATCCACCGAGACCTCAAGCCCGCCAACGTGCGCGTCGACGCCAAGGGCGAGCCGCACGTCGTGGACTTCGGCCTCGCCAAGGTGGCGACGGGCGACATGAGCGACGAGGCCCAGCCCCGACTGATGACCATGACCGGCCAGTTCATCGGCTCGCTCCCGTGGGCCAGCCCCGAGCAGGCCCAGGGCGTCCCCTCCATGATCGACGTGCGCACCGACGTCTACTCGCTCGGCGTCGTGCTCTACCAGGCCCTCACCGGCCGCTTCCCCTACCAGGTCATCGGCGCGATGCGCGACGTGCTCGACAACATCCTCCGCGCCGAGCCGGCACGCCCCAGCACCATCCGTCGGCAGATCAACGACGAGGTCGAGACCATCGTCCTCAAGTGCCTCAGCAAGCAGCGCGAACGCCGCTACCAGAACGCCGGCGAACTCGCTCGCGACCTCGAACGCTACCTCCGCGGCGAGCCGATCGAGGCCAAGCGCGACAGCGGGTGGTACGTCCTCTCGAAGATGGCCCGCCGCCACCGCGGGCCGTTCGCGGCGGCGGCGATCCTGCTCGTGCTGCTCGTCGGCTTTTCGATCGCCATGACCGCGCTCTACCAGCGTGCCCGGACCGCCGAACGGCTCGCCGAGGACCGCCTCGACCAGGCCCATGCCCAGTCCGAGACGCGCCGCCGGGTCGTCGATGCGCTGGAAGGGTGGCTTGCCGCCGCCGACCCCACCCGAGGCGAGGACCGCGGGATCACCGTCGCCGAAGTCCTCGACCACGCCGCGGCGACCATCGGCGCGGACCTCGCGGGCCAGCCGCAGGTCGAGGTCGCGCTGCGGAACATCCTCGGGCGCACCTTCTACGGCCTCGGGCACGTCGAGTCGGCCAGGGCGCAGTTCGAGGCCGCGCTCGCCCTGGCGCGACGCGCGCTCCCCGAGGACGACGACGATCACCTCTTCGCGCTGGCGAACCTGCCGGTCGCGCTCTACGCGCTGGACGAGAACGATCGCGCCGCCGCGCTCTTCGACGAGGCGCTCGCCAGGCTGCGCGCCGTGCGCGGGCCGGCCCACGACGAGACGCTCACCACCGCCCACAACCTCGCCAAACTGCACTTCGAGGACGGGCGGGTCGAGGACGCCGAGCGCCTCTGGCGCGAGACCATCGCCGCGCTGGACGCCGCGCCATCCCCCCCCCCGGACCTCGACGCCATCGTCCGCGCCACCTACGCCACGCTGCTCGAGGCGACCGGCCGCGCCGACGAGGCCGAGCCGATGCTCCGCGGCGCGGTCGAGGCCCTCGCGCTCGCGGGCGGCCCGGACCACCCGGACACGGCCCGCGCCCGCGTGCGGCTCGGCTCGCTCCTGCGCCGCCTGGATCGCGCGGACGACGCCGAGCGCGAGTTCCACGCCGCCGCCGCGTCCATGCTCGTCTCGCTCGGCCCCTCGCACCCCGACACGCTGGCGACGCGCGCCCAACTCGCCGCGCTCCTCGAAGCCACGGGCCGAGCCGGCGACGCGGAGCGGGAACTCGCCGCGATCCTTGCCGACGGCGCGGAGACGCTGCCCCCGCTCAGCCGCGCGTGGTTCGGCGTGCTGCACGGCCGCACGCTCACCGCCCTCGCCCGCTTCGACGAGGCCGAGGCCGCCCTGCTCCCGGGACACGCGACCCTGGAAGCCTCCCTCGGCCCCGACCACCCGCGCACCCTCGACACCGTGCGCGCGATCGTCACGCTCTACGAGTCACAGGGCCTCGAAGCCAAGGCCGCCCCGTGGCGCAATCGGCTCCCGTGACCCACCGCGCTGGAGCGGTGCGCGGAACCTGCCCTCAGCGCGTCGCAGGACTTACTCTCCCACCGCCGACCCTTCACCCCTGCGCCGCCGCCGCCTTCCTCATCAACCCCGCGATCTTTTTCTCCTCCACGGCCGTCAACGCCCTCAGCCCGAAGCCGGTCGGCCACATCCCCCCTTCTGCGCTGTCGTCGAGGCGCGCCGAGTCGGTGAAGGCGAACGATGCGTACCTCGTCTTGAACTTCGCCGCGGCCTGGAAGAAGCAGACGACCTTGCCGCCCTCGTTCGCGTACGCCGGCATCCCGTACCACAGCCGCGGCACGAGGGCGGGCGCGTTCGTCCGGACGATCGCGTGCAGCCGCTCGCCCAGTGCGCGGTCCGGCTCCGGCAGCCCGGCGATCGCCGCGAGCACGGCACGCTCGCCGTCCTCCCGGCTCCTGCCCGCGCGCGCCTCGGCCTTCACCTCCCGGGCGCGCTCCCGCATCGCGGCCCGCTCCTCGGCCGAGAACCCCCCGGACGCCTTGCCGGCCCCTCGCGTCGCCCCCCGCCTCGCGGGGCCGACCTTCTTCGATGCACCGGGCGTGCGCTTCGCCATGTGTTCGCTCCGGCCTCCGAGCCGCGGGCTTCAGCCCGCGCCGAGACGTGGTACCGAACCCCGCGCCCCCGCACGCCCCGCCAACGACAAAGCCCCCCGGCCTGTCCGCCGAAGGGCCGCTTCGCTCCACGAACTGGGGATGGAGGATTCGAACCTCCACTAACTGATCCAGAGTCAGTCGTGCTACCGTTACACCAATCCCCAATCGGCCTCCGCCGTTGGGGCAATCGTACCCCTTGGGTCCGGGTGGGCAAGCCGGGCCGATCAGGCGGTCCGGCGAGGCTGCTCGTGGTGGTCGTGGGCCGCCGCGTTCAACGGACGGATCGGGCGGGCCTTGCCGTACTTCGCCCGACTGGGCGAGATAGGCTCCTCTTCGCGCTGGCCGCCGATCTGTCGGGCGTCGCCCGGGCTTGGGCCGTTCGTCGGCGCGTGCCCGTTGGCGTGGGGCGTCCGGGCCGCATGCCCGTTCGAGGCGGCATCGTGCGTCGGCGGGACGGCGTCCGGGCCGTCGTCGCCCAATCGGCGGCGGCGGGCCTCCGAGATCGACTCGTCGAGCCGACCCAGGATCGAGCGGACCTCGTCAAAGGCGTTCCTGCCGCGCATAGGCCGACCTCCCTGCTCCGTGCTGCGGTGCTATCGGCCCGCCCGGCACGGCTCTTGCCCGCCCGTGCGGCCGAGGCCCCGATCGGGCGCCAAGGCGTGCGGGCTGTGCCGACTGGCGAACCCTCGCCGGTGGCACCGACGCCCCGCCACCCGTAGTCTCCCCCCCGGGGCACCGGCCCCAACGGAGCACCCGCACGCATGGCGAGCGTCTCGCTGGAGAGCGTCCGCAAGGTCTACGACGGCGGCGTCGAGGCGGTCCGCGACCTGACCCTCCATGTCCGCGACGGCGAGTTTGTCGTCCTCGTCGGGCCGTCCGGGTGCGGCAAGAGCACCACCCTGCGCATGATCGCCGGCCTGGAAGAGGCGGACGCCGGCACCATCCGGATCGGCACGCGCATCGTCAACGCCGTCCACCCCAAGGACCGCGACGTCGCCATGGTCTTCCAGAACTACGCCCTCTACCCGCACATGACCGTGCGCGAGAACATGAGTTTCGCGCTGCGGCTGCGCGGCACGCCGAAGGCCGAGGTCGAGCGGCGTGTCCGCGAGGCGGCCCGGATGCTGGACATCGAGGGCCTGCTCGACCGGCGACCGCGGCAACTCTCCGGGGGGCAGCGCCAGCGCGTCGCGGTCGGGCGGGCGATCGTGCGCGAGCCGCAGGCGTTCCTGTTCGACGAGCCGCTCTCGAACCTCGACGCGCGTCTGCGCCTCTCGACCCGGGCCGAACTCAAGGCCCTGCACCTGCGGCTGCGGACCACCACCGTCTACGTCACCCACGACCAGGAGGAGGCCATGACCCTCGGCGACCGCGTCGTGGTCATGCACGCGGGCGTGATCCGCCAGACCGGCACGCCCTTCGAGGTCTACAGCGAGCCCGCCGACCGGTTCGTCGCCGGATTCGTGGGCACGCCGGGCATGAACTTCCTCGACGGTCGCTTCGAGGCCGCCGAGGGGGGGGTGTGGTTCACGTCGCGCGGCGGGGCACGCCTGCGCTGCGCCGACGCCCACGCCGACCGGCTGGCACGCCACGCGCCGCGCCACGCCGTGCTCGGCGTGCGCCCGCAGGCGATCTCGCTCGGCGCGGGCGGGCCGGGCGCGACGCTCGCCGCCCGCGTGCGCCTCGTCGAACTGCTGGGCGACGTGATGGACGTGGTGTGCGACATGGACTCGGGCGAGGCGGTCGTCGCGCGCGTGACCGCGCGGCCGGGGCTTGCGCCCGGAGATCGGGCCGAACTCGCGGTCGAGATGGAGCGCGCCCACGCCTTCGAGCCGGGCGAACTCGGGCGCAGCCTGCTGCACGGCGGGAACGGAGCGGCGTGATGGCGAAACGGAAGGCGAAGGCGACCGTGAAGAAGGCCGGCACGAAGCGGAAGGCGATCGCCGCCCCACGCGAGACGGATGCGCCCGAGGCGCGCACGCTCGCCGACGTCGCGCAGGCGCGGGAACTCTTCTGGCAGAACGTCATGCGCGAGATGCTCACCTCGCTCGCCATGGCGTCGGCGATGCGTCCCGCGCCGTCGCACACGCCGACCGCGCCCGACGGCGAGGACGAGGGCGACATGCTCGACGGCCGCCTCGCCGTCATCACGGCCCAGGGCCAGCGGATCCCCATCGCCGCCGTCATCCCGCTGCTCGCGTGCAGCATCGGTTCGTCGCAGCGCGACCGCCTGCTCTCCACCGACCTCCAGTGCAGCGTCTACCAGATCGCCACGCCCGCCGGCGAGGTCTACACCCTGCCCCTGCACGAGATCCGCGGCTTCCACGCCCTGAGCGAGGACCTCATGCAGCAACTCGAGCAGGCGGCGGTGGACCAAGGGACCGGCGACAAGCCCGCGATGCCCTTCGGGTTCGAGGCGTTCACGTCGGTCGCGCGGTCGCGCCAGCGCGCCGAGGCGGAACAACGAGCGAGTCGGAGCAACGAGCCGCGACCGTAAGGGAGCGGTTCTTCCGCAACGAGCCGGGTCAAGGCCCGTTGGGAGGGGATTCCCCGCGTGAATAGACTTCCCCGGCCGGGCAGGAGGCCCGAGGGAGGTCCGATGCGAACGCTCGTCGCCATCCCCGTCTACAACGAGGAGCGGTACGTCTGCTCCGTCATCCGCCGCGTCGTCGAGCACGGGCACGACGTCCTTGTGATCGACGACGGCTCGACCGATTCCACGGCGCGGCGCCTCGAATGCATGCCCGTCCGCGTCGTCCGCCACGCGACGAATCTCGGCTACGGCCGCTCGCTGCGCGACGCCTTCGACGACGCGATCGCCCGCCGTTACGACTGGATCGTCACGATGGACTGCGACGAGCAGCACGAGCCGGACGCGATCCCGCTCTTCGTCGAGGCCGCCCGCGAGGACACGCACGACGTCATCAGCGGCTCGCGCTACCTCGTCCCCGCGCCCGAGGACGACGCCCCCCCCCGAGACCGCCGCGCCATCAACGCCGAGATCACCCGCGAGATCAACCGCCGGCTCGGCGGCGTCTTCCGCGAGGCCGGCGGCGAGGAGATCACCGACTCGTTCTGCGGGTTCAAGGCGATGCGCGTCGAGTCGCTCCGGCGCCTGCGCCTCACCGAGAGCGGCTACGCCTTCCCCATGCAGTTCTGGGTGCAGGCCGCCGCCGCCCGCCTGCGCGTGCGCGAACTCGCGGTGCGGCTGATCTACAACGATCCCTCCCGCACCTTCGGCGGGCAACTCGATGACTCCGCCGTCCGCCTCGCCCATTACCGCCGGGTCCTGCACTGCGAACTGGAGCGCTGCGCCGACCGGCTCCCGCCCGCGGCGCTGTGCGGCGTCGAGGCGGGGTGCGCGTGACCACCGCGCCCGCCGCGCCCGCGCTCCAACTCGAACCCGACCCGCGCGACTGGCCCGCCCTCGCCGCCGCCCACGCCCGCGAGCGCGACGCCGCCATGCCGGTCGTGATGTCCGGCCACCAGGCCGAGGTCTGGCACGCCGGCATTCTTGCCAAATGGTTCGCGTGCGCCGCCGCCGCCCGGGCGGCGGGGGCGGACGCGCTCTGGCTCGTCGTCGATCAGGACGATGGCGAGCCGACGCGCCTGCGCTTCCCCGCCCGCGACGGGAACGCCCGCACCGCGCCGAGCGAGATTGACCTTCGCGCGATGGCCGAAGTCGCCCCCGGCGTGCCGACCGGCATGAGACCGTCGGCCGACATCGACGCCGCCCGGGCCGCGGACGCGCCGGCCGCGACGCCCGCCGTCGCCGACGGGCTGCGCCGGGCGGCCGGAGCAATGGCTCGCCACGCGAACGCCCCGTCGCTCGCCCGCCAGATCGACGCGTGCGTGCGCGACCTGATCGGCGGCGAGAACCCCCCCCGAGCGATCTTCGCCACCGATCTCGCCGCGACGGACGCCTTCGCCGAGTTGATCGACGCCATCAAGGCGGACCCGGCCGCCTGTGCGCGGACCTACAACGAGGCCGCCGTCCATCGCCCGGACGCGGGCGTTCGCGCGCTCGAGCGCGTCGGCGGGCGCGTCGAACTCCCGCTCTGGCGCCTCTCCCGCGCCCGCCCGCGCCGCCCCGTCTTCAGCGACGAACTCGCGGACGCCGACCCGCGCACGCTCGCACCGCGTGGGCTGCTGATGACGGGCCTCGTCCGCCGGCGCCTCTGCGACCTGTTCATCCACGGCACGGGGGGGGGCGCGACCGCCTCGCGGGAAGGATACGACCGAGTGACCGAGGCGTGGTTCGCGGCGTGGCTCGGCGAGACTCGCCTGGCGCCCGCCGTGCTGGCGACGGCAACGCTGCGCCTGCCCTTGGGCGAGCACGAACGCCCCACCCGGGCCGACGCCGCCGCGGCGCGGGCACGGGCGCACCGTGCGCGCCACGACCCCACCCTCGTCGGCGACGAAGCGACCGCCCGCGCCAAGCAGGCGATCCTCGACCGCGTGCGCGCGACCAAGGACGCCGGCGGCGACGCGGCCCCCCACTTCGCCGAGATGCAGTCGCTGCTGGAGCGATACCGAGCCGAGCGGGCCGACGACCTGCGCCGCCTCGACGACGAGGCCGATCGGCTGGCGGAACTCGCCGCGCTCCCCGACGCGGCCGACGACCGCACCTGGCCGTTCGTGCTGCACGACCCGGGCGTTCTCGCCGACCTTCGCCGCGCGATCGACGCACGCTTCGCCGCCCCCGCCGCCGGATAGGCTGTGGCGATGCGGACGCTCCCCGCGATGCTCTCGCTCCTGGCGGCCGCGCTGCTCGCGGCGTGCGCCGAGCGCGCGCCGCAGCCCGCCCCGCCCGCACAGGCGTCGGGCGCTCCACGGATCGTCGCCCTCTCGCCCGCCGTCGCCGTCACGCTCCGCGACCTGGGCCTCGCCGACCGCATCGTCGGCCGACACGCGTGGGACCTCGTCCTCGACCGCTCGCTGCCGGTCTGCGGCGATCAGTCCGGCATCAACTACGAATCGCTGCTCGCCGCTCGCCCCACGCACGTCATCCTCGAATGGGGGGCGCGCGACCTGCCCGCCAGGCTCGTCGACCTGGCCGACGCCAACGGCTGGTCGGTCCGCACCGTGCGGCTCCTCTCGCTCGCCGACATCCGCGCATTCGCGGCCGACGCCGCCGACGAGTTCGCGCCGGGCGACCCGCGCGCCGCCGAGGTCGTGTCGTCGCTCGACCGCATCGCGGACGGCGTTGATCGGATCGGCGCGGGCCGCGTGCTGCTGCTGCTGTCGGCGTCGCCCTCCGCCGCGCTCGGACCCGGTTCCTACCACCACGAAATCCTCGTGCTGCTGGGCGGAGCGCCCGCGCTCGCACAAGGCCAGCCCTACATATCGCTCAATGCCGAGGACGTGCTCCGCCTCGCGCCGGACGGCATCGTCCTCATCGCGCCCCGCTCGCCGGGCGCGCCCGACGCGGGCGAGCCGACGTGGGACGAGATCGCGGCCCGGCTCGGGCGGCTGGCGGAGTTGCCCATCCCCGCGGTCGAGCGTCGGCGCGTGGCCGTCATCGACGACCCGCTCGCGCTCATCCCGAGCACCGCCGCCGTCGCGTTCGCCGAGCGCCTCCGCGCCATCCTCGACGCCTGGAACGAGCCGCGACCGTGAGGGAGCGGTTCCGGCCCTGGCTACCATCCCACCCCATGCCCGACGCCCGCGACGATGCAACGCTCGACACCTTCGACCCCGTCGAGGTTCTGGCCGATCGCTTCCGCGCCGCGATCCTGGGTGCGCTGCCGGGCACGGACCCCGATGTGGACCCGATGATCGCGCCGAGCAAGCGTGCCGAACTCGGTGACTTCCAGTGCAACGCCGCGATGCCGCTGGCGAAGGCCGCGGGGCGACCGCCGCGCGAGATCGCCGCTGCCATCGTGCGCCACGCCGACCTGGGCGGCCTGGCCGAGCCGCTCACCGAGCGCGACGTGGCCGGGCCTGGGTTCATCAACGTCCGTCTGCGTCCCGCCGCGATCGCCTCGCTCCTGGCGCGCCTGGACACGCCGGACCTCGGCATCCCCCCAACGGCGACGCCGCGGACGGTCGTGGTGGACCTCTGCGGCGTGAACCTCGCCAAGCAGATGCACGTCGGGCATCTCCGCTCGACCGTGATCGGCGATGCGCTGGCCCGCGCCTTCGAGCGGCTGGGCGAGCGCGTGATCCGGCAGAACCACGTCGGCGACTGGGGCCTGCCCATCGCCATGGTGACCGACCGCCTGCGCCGCGAGGCCGAGGGCGGCCGCATCGACCTCGACCGCGTGACGCTCGACGATCTCGACCGGCTCTACCGCGACGCGCAGCGCGAGTGCGCGGGCCAGGCCAGGGCGATCGAGATCGTCCAGCGCTACCGCATGGGGCCGAAGGCGGAGGCGGAACTCCGGGCCGAGCACGAGGAGGCGGAGGAGCGGCTCGCCGCGGCGAAACGCACGCTCGTCGCGCTCCAGAGCCGCGATCCCGCCACGGTCGCGGTCTGGCGGCGGATCTACGACGTGACCATGCGCGCCTGCCTCGACACCTGCGAGCGGCTGCACACGCGCATCACCGCGGGCGACAGCGCGGGCGAGAGCAGTTACGCCGAGGAACTCGGCCCGCTGGTGGACGACCTCGTCAACCGCGCCGTCGCGGTCGAGTCGGACGGCGCGCTCGTCGTGCGGCTCGAGCACGAGGGGATCGCCGAGCCGTGCATCGTCCGCAAGCGCGACGGGGGGTACCTCTACGCGACCACGGACCTGGCGGGCATCCGCCGGCGCGTGCACGGGCTTGGCGCGGACCGCGTCGTCTACGCCGTCGATGCGCGCCAATCGCTCCACTTCCGGCAGGTCTTCGCCGCCGCGCGCAAAGCGTCGTACGCGACCCGGCCCGGCGCGAGCGGGCCGGCGCTTCTCGAGCACGCTCCCTTCGGCATGGTGCTGGGCGAGGACAACCGGCCCTTCAAGACCCGCACCGGCGAGAACGTCAAACTCAGCGACCTGCTCGACGAGGCCGAGGCCCGCGCCGAACGCACCGTCGCCGAGAAGAACCCGGACCTCGGGCACGACGAGCGCCGGGCCATCGCGCACGCGGTCGCCATCGCCGCGCTCAAGTACACGGACCTCTCGACGGAGCGCATCAAGGACTACGTCTTCTCCTTCGATCGGATGCTGGCCTTCGAGGGCAACACCGGGCCGTACCTCCTCTACGCGCTCGTGCGCATCCGCAGCATCTTCCGCAAGGCGGCGGAACGCGGCATCGCGCTCGACCACCGCGACGCGCCCTTCGCCGCCGAGCATCCGGCCGAGAAGGCCCTCGCGCTCACGCTGCTGCGATACCCCCGCACCGTGCACGCCGTGGGCGATGCCCTCGAACCCCACCGGCTCTGCGCATTCCTCTACGACCTCGCCGGCGCGTTCAGCGCGTTCTTCGACGCCTGCCCCGTCCTCGCCGCGGACGACGACGCCACACGCCGATCACGCCTGCGCCTGTGCGACCTCACGGCCCGCGTCCTCGCCGACGGCCTCGATGTGCTCGGCATCCCGGCGGTGGAAAGAATGTAGCGCGGTCTGCAGCCGTTTCGCGCCCTTCGCGCCCTTCGCGTTCAGAACAGCAGTTGCATCTGAACCCGCACGGCCACCTGCCCCGACTCCGACGACGGCAGCATGCCCAGGCCGGACTGCGACGAGACGATGGACGAACTCCCCGCCTGGTCGTCGAGGTACACCTGCACGTCCACCGTCAGTTTCGCGGCGTGGCTCGCCTCGATGAAGTAGTGGTTCAGGCCCGCCGTCAGCGTGTGGAAGTTGTCGCTTTCGCTCCCGCGGTCGTCGTCCGGGAAGACGGCGTCCCAGCGTGCGAAGCCCTCGGTCCGCTCGGTGAAGAAGTACCCGCCCTGCACGACGCCGCCGAAGTCGTCGAAGTCCTCCGACCCGTCGGTGTCGGTGTGTCGCCCCACGAAGGCGGCGAAGGCGTTCCAGCCCCCCCCCTCGGCCGACAGGTCCAGGGTGTACGAGATCACGTCGGACTCGGCGACCGCCGCGGGAACGCCGCCCGAGAACGCGGCCGTGTCCCCCATGTGCTGCCAGTGGATCGCCCCCCCCACCATCCAGCCCGCGGGCGCATCGCGGAACGACGTGAAATCGTCGTAGGACTTCCACGGCGCCTCGCCGACGCGCCGCTCGACGCGCCCGGTGAGCGCGGCGTCCGCCTCGACCGGGCTGAAGAACGCGGTGTTGCGCGACCCGAACCCGTCCGAGACGGCGGCGAGAACACGCCACCACTCGGACTCGCGCGCGAACTCCACCGCCTGCGAGAAGTCCTGGTTGAAGACCTCGTTCGACACCGAACGGTCCGCCGCGAGCTGCGCCGACGACGAGACGTTCTCCTCACGCAGGAACGGCAGCTTGAACTGCCCGGCGCGCACGGACCAGCCCTCGCCGAGTTTGTAGCGCAGCCACGACTCCTCGACCCTGAACGTGCCGTCGCCGGTCCGGTCGAACGCGGCGACGATGCGGAACGACAGGTCCTTCGAGAGCGTCGTGCCGGAGAAGTTGATCTTGGTGCGCCGAGTCTCGAACCCGCCCGCGAAGTCGTGGTCGTCCGCCACGCCGTCGGCGTCGCGGAAGTTGGCGATGTAGCGGAACTGCACCTGCCCCCCGACGCGCAGCCGGAACGCCGCGTCCTCCGCATCGACGATCTCGAACGGCCCGCCCGCCGACGCCGCCGAACCCGCCGAGAACGACGCGGGCGCACGGTCGAGTTCCACCACGCCCGCGCCGCCGCTCGAGGCGATGGCCGACGAACCCACGAACGCGACCGCGAGGGGAACGATCGATCGGGCGACCATGTTCATGCTCCATGCGTGTTGCGCGAAGACACACTATACGACCGCACGCGCGGAAGACCACGGCTGTGGATAAGTCGCGGTTGCTCCCTGGAATCAGTCAAAGAAACACCGGCCGCCCCTTTCGGGACGGCCGGTCGATCACAGTGCGATGCTGTCCGTCAGCAGCGGATCAGAAGACCAGCTGCATCTGGAAGCGGAGGGCGACCTGCCCGTCCTCGGAGTCGGGGAGGAGGGTGGTGTAGGCGTTGGGAGCGGTCATGGCGACGGGGGCGTTCTCGTCGACCTCGTTGAGGAAGAGCTGGATGTCGGCCGTGAACTTCGCGGCGTGGCTGCCCTCGACGAAGTAGTAGTTGGCGCCGAAGGTCAGGGTGTGGAAGTCCTCGTCGAGGCCCGGGCCGTACCCGTCCTCGTCGGGGAACACGGCGTCCCAGCGGCCGAACAGCTCGAACTGCTCGGTCATGAACCAGCCGGCCTGGACGACGAAGCCGAAGTCATCCCAGCTGTCGGAGCCGTCGACGTCGTTGTGCTGCCCGATGAAGGCCGCGAAGGCGTTCCACCCGTCACCCTCGATGGAGAGATCGACGGTGTAGAGGATCAGGTCCATCTCGGTGACCGCGGCGGGCGCGCCGCCGGCGAAGGCAGCCGTGTCGCCGTAGTGCGACCAGTGGATGCCGGCGCCGAGCATGCCGGCGTACTCCTCGGTGCTGCCGCGGAAGCTGGTGAAGTCGTCGAACTGCTCCCAGTCGCCCGCCCACTTGATCTCGAGGCGGCCGGTCAGGCCGATGTCGGACTCGGCCGGGCTGAAGAACGAGGTGCTGCCGGCGCTCGGGCCGTCGTTGGCCGAGACCACGATGCCCCACGACTCGTCACGGTAGTGCACCGCGACGCCCTGGGTGTAGCCCGGGCCGAAGACGGAGTGCGTCACCGAACGGTCGGCGGCCAGCTGGTAGGTGTCGGAGACGTTCCACTCGCGGAGCACGGGCACCTTGTACTGGCCCCACTTCAGCCCGACGCCGTTGTCGAACTGGTAGTTGCCCCACGCCTCGAGCAGGTTGAACGAGCCGCCGTCCTCGCCCGTCTCGCCGTTGCCGAAGTCGCCGCGGATGTAGAAGGTGGTCTCGGGGTTGATCACGTTGCCCGAGAAGACCAGGTTGGCGCGAACGAGATCGAACCCGTTGGCGAAGTCCTCGTCATCCGAGCCGACGGCGTCGTCGTCGCGGAAGTTCAGGACGTAGCGGAACTGCGTGTAGCCGCCGATGTTCAGGCGGTAGTTGCCCGTCCCGTCGCCGATGTGGAACTGACCGTCGTGCCCGCCGCCGCCGTGCTGGAGGAGGCTGGTCCGGCTGCTCGCGTCCGCGAGCATCTCGGCCTGGTACGCCCGGTCCTGATCGGCGGTCTGAGCCGACGCAACGCCGAACGCGTTCAGGCTCAGAGCCGCACCCGCGAGCAAAGCAAGCTTCTTCGACTGACTCATCTGAGACTCCTTGCAAGGGGTTTGGAACGCGTCGTGTGCCAGCGTCCCGTAACCGAAAACTCTGACCTTCGTTCTCACCGGCCCACGAGGCCGGATTCGTTATCCGTCGCACACGCCCGCACGGGCGTTCGTGCCGTCTTCATGCAGAGTGAGTGCTTACTCCCACGCTCAAGAGATCCATTCAACCCTTCCACCCGAAGTCCCGAAAGACTTCCCCGACCCTCGTGGCGTGCCGCGCGGGCAGTTCCGCACGGGACGCTAGTATTCACTCGCAACCGCCGGAAGTCTACCCGGCCTGATTAGCGATTGCAAACTCCTCTCGCTCTTCGTCCACCCGACCCCCCATCCAACACCTTTTTCCGGCCCCTCCCCTGCCTTTCAGCGGGTGGCTTCGGCCCGATCTTCGCGCAAACACAACCCTTCCGGGCAGGCGGGCACGACCCGCCGACGCTACATTTCCGGAGCCGTCCCTCCCGTCCGGCCGACGCGATCAAACACCTAAGTCGTTGTCGGGCAGATACATGCAGCCACACTGGCACATCCTGATCGTCGAGGACGAGCGCGACCTGGCCGAGTTATTGGCCCTCAACCTCCGCAAGGCCGGTTATGAGACCACCACCGTCCACGACGGGCGGCAGGCCCTCAAGGCCATGGCGGAGCGCAAACCCGACCTCGTCCTCCTCGACCTCATGCTCCCAGAACTCTCAGGCACCGAGGTCGCCGGGAGGGTCCGCACCAACGCCGCCACCGCCGATGTCCCCATCATCATGCTGACGGCCAAGGGCGAGGAGGTCGACCAACTGGTCGGCCTGGCCGTCGGGGCGGACGACTACGTCACCAAGCCCTTCTCGACCAAGGTCCTCCTGGCCCGCATCGAGGCCGTCCTGCGCCGGGCCTCGGCCACCCCCCCCGCGCCGAACGTCCTCCGGGCCGGCCCCCTCGAGATCGACGCCGACGCCCACCGTGTCTCCTGCCGCGGTCAGCCGATCCGACTCACGGTGACGGAGTTCCGCCTGCTCAGCACGCTGGTGCAGTCCGCGGGTCGCGTGGTGTCGCGTGCCGGGCTGATCCGCCGCGCCATCGGGCCGGGCATCACCGTCACCCCCCGCACGATCGACGTCCACATCACCGCCCTGCGCAAGAAACTGGGCGACGATGGCGCGATGATCGAGACCGTGCGCGGCGTCGGCTACCGTTTCTCCACCGAGCCGGAGCGCGCGGAGCCTTCCGCGGCCGGCCCGGCAGCGGAACGGACGGGCTGACCGCATGACCACCGAACGCCCGACGCGAAGGCTCGTGTGGGCCTGGCTCGGCGTCGCGCTGGCGCTGCTCGCGGCGGCCTGGGTCGCCGTGCCGATGGGCGCACCGTCCGCGCTCGTCGCCGCGCTCGCCTCGCTCGCCGCGCTGACCGCCGCCGTCACCGCCGCCTGGGGCCTGCACGCCTCGGCCGCCGAACGCGCCGCGCGCGAGGCCCGCGCGCGTGCCGACGAGACGAGCCAGCGCCAGGCCCGGACGCGCTCGGACGCGCTCCGCGCGCTCCTCGACGCCGTGGACGAGCCGATCGTCGGCGTGGACGGCGCGGGGACGGTCGTCATCGCCAACCGCGCCGCGGTCTCGCTGCTGGCGACCGGATCGCGACCGCTCGAGGGCCGACCCGTCGAGGACCTGCTCCCCCAGCCCGAACTCGTGTCGCTGGTCGCGAACGCGGCGTCGGGGCGCGCGGGGCGCGACACGGTGCGCATCGCCGACGGCGACAGCGTGCGCATCTTCGAGGCCTTCGCGGCCCCCGCGCGATTCGGGCCTGAGCCGGACCGCGCGACCGGCGCGGCGCTCGCCCTGCGCGACGTGACCGAGCACGCCGCGACCGTGCAACTCAAGACCGACTTTGTCGCCAACGCCTCGCACGAACTCCGCACGCCGCTGGCCTCGATCCGCACCGCGCTGGACACGCTGCGCGAGTTCGGCGACGAGGACCCGTCGATCCGCGAGCGCATGGTGCACCTCGCCGCGTCCAACGCCGCCCGCCTCGAGGAACTCGTCGCGGACCTGCTCGACCTCTCCCGACTCGAGTCCCCGGAGGCCCGCGCCGCGATCGAACGCTGCGCGGCCTCCGAGATCGTCCGCGCCCTGCGCGCCGATTTCGAGCCGGCCTGCGCGCGACGCAACCTGGCCCTCTCGTTCGAGGTCGATCCCGCCCTCGAAGCCCTGGACACCGACCCGCGCCTGCTCACCCTCATCCTCCGCAACCTCATCGACAACGCGGTCAAGTTCGCCCACGAGGGCACGACCGTCCGCGTCGTCGCCGGCTTCGCGCCCGACGGCGGCGCGCGACGGACCGCACGCTTCGAGGTCATCGACCGCGGCATCGGCATCCCGCTCGCCCAGCAGCAGCGCGTCTTCGAACGCTTCTACCAGGTCGACGCCGCCCGCTCGGGCCGGCGGGAGCGCCGCGGCACGGGCCTCGGCCTCGCCATCGTCAAGCACGCCGTCCGCGCCCTCGGCGGCTCCGTCTCGCTCCGCTCCGTCTGGGGGCAGGGCACCACGGTCACCGTCGACCTGCCCGGGGCCGCGCCGAACAGCGAGCCGCCCTCCCCCCCCCCAACGCCCGCACGCGACCCGTCCGTTACCACTCGCGCGGACGCGCCACCTCGCCCCTGAGCCGCTCGATGCGCCGAGCCACGTCACGCTCGACGGCCCGCGCCCGCGCCTCGCCCGTCGCCGGGTCCAGCCGGCACGAGATCGTGATCTCGACCTGCCCCTCGCCCGGGTCGCCGACACGCTCGACCGTCAGCGTGCCGCGCTCGTCACGCACGCCGTGCACCACGTAGACCAGCCGCGCCGAGTCGAGCCGACCCTCGCGCCGGGCGAACGTCAGTTCGTGCCGGCTCAGACCGACCCGGACCGCCGCTTCGACGTCGTCCCAGTCCCCCACCACGACGGCCGGCCCCTCGGGCGCATCCCCGAGCCGCGCCGGCCTCCCGCCCGAGGCCGCGCAACCGCCAACCTTGACAAAGACCAACCCCAGACAGGCCGCCACCGCGCAGGCCCGCACCATCCTTCCGTAGGTCCACTCCCCCCGGCCCGCCGGCGGCCGTCCGGCCCCGCCGCTCCGCGTAGACTTCCCGGTCCCCGGTCTTCTCAGGAGCAACTCTCGATTGGACGCCACGGTTCGTGTCCCCGAAGGGGTTGAAAGGCTCGCCGTCGTCGGCTCGGGCGAGCGAAACCTCAAGATGATCCGCGAGGCTCTCGGCGTCAACGTCGCCGCCCGCAACGACCTCATCCGGGTCAGCGGCGAGCCGGGCGCGGTCGGTGTCGCGCGCAATGTACTCGAACGCCTCTGCGAGGGCGCGGCTCGCTCGGGCGGCGCGACCGTCCGCTCGCGCCAGGACGTCCTCGGCCTCATCGCCGACGAGAGCGCACGCATGGCCGCCGACGGCGCGACACGGGCCAACGGCCCCATCGCCGGCATCCGCGACTGGGACGGGCGGCTCGAGGTCTACGCCGCCGGCAGGCCCGTCCGGCCCAAGACCGCCAACCAGCAGGCCTACATCGACTGCATCCGCGACCACGACCTCGTCATCGCCATCGGACCCGCGGGCACGGGCAAGACCTACCTCGCCGTCGCCGCCGCGGTCCACCTGCTCAAGTCCGGACGCATCAGCAAGATCATCCTCGCGCGCCCGGCCGTCGAGGCGGGCGAGAAACTCGGCTTCCTGCCCGGGGGCCTCGAGGCCAAGGTCAACCCCTTCCTCCGCCCCCTCTTCGACGCCCTCCACGACATGATGGATTTCCCCACCATCCGACGCTTCATGGACAATGACGTGATCGAGGTGGTGCCGCTCGCCTACATGCGCGGCCGCACGCTCAACAACGCCGTCATCATCTGCGACGAGGCCCAGAACACCACCCGCGGCCAGATGAAGATGTTCCTCACCCGCATGGGCCACGGCTCGAAGATGATCGTCACCGGCGACGTCACCCAGATCGACCTGCCCGAGCCGACCGACAGCGGACTCATCGACGCCGCCCGAAGGCTGCGCCGCGTCCAGGGCGTCGGGGTCGTCGGGCTGGACGGCTCTGACGTCGTGCGGCACACCCTCGTCCAGCGCGTCATCGAGGCCTACGGCGAGGAGGACCACACCGACCGCCACCGCGCCGTGCTGGAGCAGGCCCTCGGTCGGGACGATGTACCCTTGCAGGGCGGCTGACCCGGCCAGGCCCCCACCATGCCCAAGGACACCCCCAAGACGGGATCTCGCCCCCCGGCCACCCGCCGCGGCGGTCGCGTCCGGTCCGGGCTGCGGCGCCGGGGCGAGGCCACGTTCGTCGAGCGCCTCGCGGATCTCTACCGGTCGCCCGTCGCGGGCTGGGGCGTCATCATCGCGCTCGTCGCGGCCACGCTCGCGGCGGGCATCGCGATCTGGACGCGCGAGCAGCCGCTCGTCAGCGTCGGGCGCGTCATGAACGAAACGCGCCTGGTGCGGGTCCCCTTCACGCTGGTGGACACGCTCGAGACGGAGAAGAAGCGCGAGAGCGTGCGCCTGTCCGTGCCGGGCGTGTACGTCGCCGACCTGCCGGTGCTGGCGGAGTTGCGCTCGTCGCTGGAGAACCTGCCGCGCACGCTCGCGTCGGTGTCGTCGCTCGCCGACGTCGAGACGGGCATCCGCGAGCGGTTCCGCCTCACCGAGGAGGGGCTGGCGGCGGTGCAGGCCGAGGCGGTCGCGGGCGAGCCTTCACCCGACTACCTCGACCGCGTGCACGCCTTCATGGCGATCCTCGAGCGCACGCCGCTGCTCGGGCGCGACGAGTGGCAGCGCTGGTCGCAGAGCATCACGCGCCGGATGGAGGTGCGGCTCGGGCCGGGCGGGCGCGTCGAGCACGAGGCCGACCGCGCCGTCAACATCGACGACGCGGAGATGCTGCGCACCGCGATCGACGAGGCGGCGCGCCTCGCCGGGTTCGCACGCCCGATGCGCCAGGTGATCGTCGGTCGCCTGTCGTCGTCGCCCCGGGCGACCTTCCGCTACGACGCCGCCGCGACCGAGGCCAAGCGCAACGCCGCCGCCGAGGCGGTCGAGCCGATCGTCAACGAGTGGCCCGTCGGCGCGGTGATCTACAGCCGCGGGTACGCGCTCACCCCCGCGCAGTACGAGGTCGCGCGGGCGGAACTGGCCCACTTCGCCGCCGAGGCCCCGACCTGGCGCATCGCGCTGCGGCGTGCCAGCATCGCGGGCGCGGTCCTCGCGGTCGCCGCCGGCGTCGCCTTCTACGCCGCCCTCTTCAGCCCGCGGATGCGCCGCAACGTCTCGCGCATCGCGTGGATCGCGTGTCTGCTGGTCGGAGCGCAGGCGATCGCCTGCCTCGCCACCGTGACCGAGCCGTGGATGCTGTTCTTCACCGGCGTCGCCCCCACCGTCTTCGTCGCCGCCATCGTCGTCATCGCCTACGACCAGCGCGTCGCGCTCGCCGTCGGGTGCCTGCACGGCATCCTCGTCTGCGTCGCGCTCGACCAGTCCATCGGCATGTTCGCGGTCATCGTCACCGGCGTCGCCGTCGCCGTCTGGCGGCTGCGCGAAATCCGCCAGCGCAACGCGCTCGTGAAGATGGGCGCGTTCACGGCCGCCGGCCTCGCGGCGGCGACGCTCCTCGCGGGCCTGGCCGACCGCCCCATCGTCGCCGATTCGCTCCGCGAATCCCTGGGCGACGCCGCCCTCGCCGGCGTCGGCGGGCTGGTCGTGGGCGGCGTGGTGCTCTTCCTGTTGCCGGTGATCGAGCGGGCTTTCGACATCACGACGGGCATGACCCTCATCGAACTGCGCGACCCCAAGCAGCCTCTCCTGCGCGAACTCCAGCAGCGCGCCCCGGGCACCTACAACCACTCCCTCAACGTCGCCAGCATCGCCGAGGCCGCCGCGGACGCCGTCGGCGCGGACCCGCTGCGGACCTACGTCGGCGCGCTCTACCACGACGTCGGCAAAATGAACAAGCCCGAGTACTTCGTCGAGAACCAGTCGGGCGGCATCAACAAGCACGACAAACTCAGCCCCGCCATGAGCCTGCTCGTCATCGTCGGGCACGTCAAGGACGGCGTGGAACTCGCGCGAGAGTACGCCCTGCCACGCTCGCTCTTCCCCTTCATCGAGCAGCACCACGGCACCACGCTCGTCGAGTTCTTCTACCACCGGGCCCGCAAGCAGGCCGAGGAGCAGGCCGGCGGCGCGGACGACAAGGACATGCCCAGCGAGATCGAGTACCGCTACCCCGGCCCCAAGCCGCAGTCCAAGGAGACCGCCATCCTCATGCTCGCCGACGCCGTCGAGAGCGCGACCCGCACGCTCAGCGAGCCGACCCCCAGCCGCATCGACGCCCTCGTGCGCTCACTGGCCAACAAGCGGCTCATGGACGGCCAGTTCGACGAGTGCGACCTCACGCTCCGCGAACTCTCCGCCATCGTCGAGTCGATCTCGAAGACCGTCGCGTCCATCTACCACGGCCGCATCGCCTACCCCGCGGGCGGCAAGCCCCAGCCCAAGACCGCCGCCCCCAAGCCCGAACCCGAAGCCCAGGCCCGCGCCTGACCCCCCCACTTGCCACTTGCCATTTGCCATTTGCTATTTGCCATTTGCTATTTGGCCCTTTGGCCATTTGGCCCTTTGGCTATTTGCTCACGCCCATCCTCGCCATCAGCCCGTCGAAGTGGTCGAGGTCGTAGAACTCGACGACGATCCGTCCCTTGGTCCCGCTCGCGCCCGTGACGATCGTCACCTTCGTACCCAGGCGCTGCGCGAGCCGGCGCTCCAGGTCGGCGACGACGGCCTCGCGCGTCCCCCCCCCGTGCGGCCCCCGCCCCCCCCCCACCGCCGGCGCGCGCCGCGCCTCGCGCTCCAGCCGACGCACCGTCCACGACTCGCGCGCCGCCCGCTCGGCCAGCGCGCCCCGACGCGATGGGTCGCCGACCGCCAGCAGCGCCTTGCCGTGCCCCGCCGTCAGCGCACCCGTCGCGATCAGTTCCTGCGACCGGGCATCCAGTTCCGTCAGACGGACCAGGTTCGCCACGCTCGACCGTTCCAGCCCGACCCGGTCGGCGATCTCCCCGTGGGTGAGGCCGAACCGATCCGCCAGGCCGCGCAACGCACGGGCACGCTCGATCGCGTTCAGGTCCTCGCGCTGCACGTTCTCGACCACCGCCCACTCGGCCGCGGACTCGTCGTCCAGGTCGCGCACCAGCGCGGGCACCGCCGTCAGCCCCGCAAGCCGCGCCGCGCGCCACCGGCGCTCGCCCGCGACCAGTTCGTACCGCCGAGTCCCCCCCCCTTCCGCCGCGAGCGGGCGGACGATGATCGGCTGCATCACGCCCGATCGACGGATCGACTCCGCCAGGCCCGCCAGCCCCGAGTCCTCGAACCGCTCCCGCGGCTGGAAGGGACTGGGCGATACCGCGTCCACGGGCACGGAAAGGACGCCCCGATCTGCCGTAACATCTTGTGTTGCAGTCACTTGCGTCTCGATGCGGACCGGCGCAGGGGCTTCAAGCAGGCTGCTCAGTCCCCGTCCCAACCGTCGCGGTTTCGTGCTCATGGTCGGCATTATGCCACGCCCGGGCCGGGCACGCACGTCGCCCCTGCATCCGGGACGCGATTCGGGTACAACTCCGACCGAGCGACCCATGTCCGATGTCCCCCGCCACATCGAGATCATCGCCCGCGGCCTGGCCCTTCGGGGGCAGCACCTCCTCGTCTGCGCAAACCGCAAGCACGGCTACCTGTACCTGCCGGGCGGGCACGTCGAGCCGGGCGAATCGTCGCCGGCCGCATTGGTTCGGGAGTTCAGGGAGGAGACGGGCCTGACGGTCGAGGCCGGCCGCATGATGCTGCTCAGCGAGAACGCCTTCACGCAGGGGGATCGCCTCCGGCACGAGATCAACCTCGTGTTCCACGTGGAACACCCCCCCACCTGGCCCGACGAAGTGCCGAGCCTCGAGCCGGATATCGAGTTCCGCTGGCTCGACCTCGCCGCCGTGGTCGACGCCGACCTCCGCCCCGCCACGATCAAGGCGTGGATCGTCGCCGGCTGCCAGGCGGGCGGCTGGGTCTGGCACCGCGACGCCTGAGCCGGCCCAAGTGACCCTCGGATCGGACCGATAGCCCCACTGCGGCCGGGCTGAGGCCGCGCGCACGCCATGCACCCGACCGAGCCATCCACCCCGACCGACCCGCAGGCGCAGATCGACCGACTGCAAGCGGAGATCGACCGGCTCCGGGTCCAACTCGCGGAGTCGCACCGCCTGTCCATGCTCGGCATCGCGGCCGGGATGATCGCCCACGAGATCAACAACATCCTGACACCCGTGCTCGGCTACGCCCGGGCCGCCTTGGCCAGACCGGACGACGCCGCGCTGTGCCGCAAGGCGCTGGAACGATCGGCGTCGGCCGCCGATCGTGCCGGTCGAATCGCCGAGTCCGTCCTGACTCTGGCCCGAGGCGGCGGTGCGGGGCCGGACGAGTGCGAGGTTGCTCCGTGCGTCTCGGGCGCGCTCGACGCCATCGGGGCCGACCTTGGCGAAGAGGGCATCCGCGTCCGCGTGGACACCCCGGTCGGCTCGCGGGTGGCGATTTCGCCGGTTGCGCTCGAGCAGGTGCTGCTGAATCTGTTTCTGAACGCCCGTCAGGCGATGAACCCGGGCGGCGGGCAACTGACGATCACAGTGGGGGGGTGTTCCACGTGGAACACCCGCACCACGATCGAGATCAGCGATACGGGCAAGGGTATTCCCTCAGTTCTCCGCGATCGAATCTTCGAGCCGTTCGTCTCATCGGGCGGCACCGGCCTCGGGTTGGCCGTCTGCCGCGCCTTGGTCGAGGCTGCGGGAGGCACCATCCGCGCCCGGCCGCGCGAAGGGGGGGGGACGACGGTCGTGGTCGAACTCCCCGCGGCCGGAGAGCCGGAGGGCCAGAGGGCCACGCTGGCGCACAAGCGAACAACCGCGGCCTAGGCGGCGATCTCGCCTGCGAACGCCGCTCGCACGACGGCCTCCGCCGCACGCCGGGCCGTGCTTGCCGCGTCCGCCTCGCGGGCGGCGTTGGCCCGGGCGATCGCGCCATCGACCAGCACCGCAAGTTCACCGGCGAGAGTGGGGGGGTCGGGCGCGTTAGCGGCCCGAGCCAGCGACGCGAGGTACTGACGCAGCCAGGCCTTGTGCTCCGCGACCGCAAGCCGGATGGGCGACCCCGCCTCCGGGAACTCGGCCGCGGCGTTCAGAAAGATGCACCCGCGGAAGTCCTCCCGCTCGAACCACCGGGCCAGGACATCGAACACGGCGAGCAGCCTCGCCCGCGGCTCCGACGCCCGGGCCTCGACCAGGGCGGTGAAGGTGGCTCGGAACCGCTGGTCACGCCGCCGAAGAGCCGCCAGCACCAGACCCTCCTTCGACTTGAAGTGCTTGTAGAGCGACATCTTGGCCACCCCCGCCTCGGCCAGCAGCAGGTCGATGCCGACGGCGTTGAAACCCTTGGCCTCGAAGATCGTGGACGAGCGCTCGAGGAGCCGGTCTGCGACGGTGGTCATGGACGGAAGGATCGGTCTGATGGGGGCAGAATCTTCTGTTTCTCCACGTCTTACGCACAATGCACGCTCACCCGCTACGCCAGAGGAGCGCATAGACAGGTCTGTCTTTGCCAACAACGGGACGCGCTCCGGCAGAACGTGCATGACAGGAGGCACGACCCCGTTGGCTTCACGGCAAGCGCGTCAATCACGTCCGGTGCGACTCGGCAAGGCACTCAGACGAACCATCCCCGGCTTCACAACGGCGAAATACCCGCTCCAATCTGCTCGAGAATCGATCGCGCTCGCGACGGCGTCCGCTGCCGACTGGGGGGTCGGAGTCGGAATCCGGAAGAGAATGACGCCGCACGAAGCATCGCGCCCTTCTCTGAACGTCAGTTCGCCGAAGTCCTTATCGAACGTGATCAGCAGGCGGCCATCCTGCCTCGCTCGTGACAGCAGGACGGCGCCAGGCTGGCCTGCCATGCTCTCCTTCGCCCACAGAACGTCGTGACCCCGCTCGCGGAGAGCCCGCACGACACTCGACGGCATGTTTTCGTTCGCGAGAAGCCGCATGGCCGTTCACGCGGGCATGGGATAGATGCGCTCGGCGGCAAGCCGCTCGGTGGCGTACGCGAGGCAGGCCAAGACGTCCTCGCGCGTGAGTCCGGGGTAGTTCTCGAGCACCCGCGACTCCGTCCAGCCCTGTGCGAGCAGCGAGACAACGAACTCGACGGCGATGCGCGTCCCGCGCACGACGGGTTTGCCGGTCAGCACGGCCGGGTCGAGCGTGATGCGCTCCTGCCATTTCATGGTTTGATTCCCGGTGGCGCGCGCTCTCCGAGCGACCGTGCTGATTGTACCACAATCGCCGAGATCCCACGCGGATGCCTTCGGCGGCGGGCGATCAGGTCACCCGCCTCAGTTTCGTCACCCGCCCGACCTCGACCCACTCGACGACGAAGATGTTGCCCTCGTGGTCGAAGATCGCGCCGTGGGGGGCGATGAAGCGGCCGGGGATGAACTCGTCGCGGGGCTTGTCGCGCAGGGCGGTGCTGCCGCCGTCGCCCAGGTGGACGATGAGGCGGTTGTCGCGGTCGAAGATGCTGACGCGGGCCTCGAGGTCGGGGATGAGCAGGTCCGTGCCGCGGGTGTGGAAGTGGCAGGGGAGCCGGAGTTCGTCGGTGACGAGGCCGAGGACGCGCCCGTCGAGGTCGAAGCGGTGGAGGCGTCGGTTGGAGCGGTCGGCGACGAGCAGTTCAGGGCGCGGGGCGCGGGTATCGACGATGAGTCCGTGCGGGCATGAGAGTTGGCCGCGCTGGTTGCCGGGGCCGCCGAAGGAGCGGATGTACCGGGCGTCGCGGCTGTAGTGGTGGATCCAGGACTTGCCGTAGCCGTCGGCGACGTAGACGTCGCCGTTGGGCGCGGTGGCGACGTTGGTGGGGTGGTACTCGGCGGGGCTGTCGTAGAGGCCGGAGGCCTCCGGGACGCCGAGCCGCCAGACTTCCTCGCCCCGGAGGTCCGTCTTCACGACGACGCCGCGCGCGAAGTCGCACAGGTACAGGAACTCCCCGTCGCTCTCGCGCGCCAGGTGCAGCCCGTGCGCGCCGCCGCGGAACTCCGCGCCCCAACTCTCGACGAACCGGCCGTCGGGGTCGAAGACGCACACGGCGTCGGGGGACGAACTCGACGCGTGGACGGTGTGCTTGATGTAGATGCGTCCGTGGGAGTCCTCGCAGACGCCGTGCGTGTTGCCGAAGGCGACGTGCGCGGGGACCCTCGCCCAGTCGTGGATGCACTCGTAGGTGTGCTCGCCCCCGCCCAGGATCACGGGCTGAAGGCCGGATCTGTCGCGCGTGCGCACGAACGGGAACGCGAGCGCGGACGCCGCGGCCGGCAGGGCCAACGTTCCCACGCCCGCGGCGGCCGCCGATCGCAGGAACGTGCGCCGCGTGCAGTCGGAGGGAAGGGCGCGCGTGGCTTGACTCATGGGGGATGCTCCGTTCGGCGCGGAGGGGCCGAGGGCGCATCTTCCCGGGGAACCGCGTCGTCCGCAACCGGCCCGCGCATGACGGGCTGCGCGAGCGGGCTTCCGGCCCTCGCCTCAACTCACCCGCAGTTCCGGCCCCCGCGTGCGCATGGCCGCCAGGGCGACCTGGGCTTCGAGGTTGTGGGCGAGCGTGTGGAGCGCGTCCGGCAGGACGGGGCCGCCGGCGGCGTCGGGGTCGAAGTTCTTGAGCGGCTCGCCGGTGTCACTGTTGGCGCGCAGGGCCATGTTGATCGGGACCGCGCCGAGGAACGGCAGCCCGAGCCGCTGGGCCATCATCTCGGCCCCCCCCCGGCCGAAGATGTCGTATTCCTTCCCGTCGTCGCCGATGAACCAGGACATGTTCTCGACGACGCCGAGCACCGGGATGCCGAGTTGCTGGAACATCCGCGCCGCGCGCACGGCGTCGTCCTGCGCGACCTTCTGCGGCGTGCAGACCACCACCGCCCCCGTCAGCCGCAGCGTCTGGGCGAGCGTCAGGCTCACGTCCCCGGTCCCCGGCGGCAGGTCGATGACGAGGTAGTCCAGTTCGCCCCACTCGGTGCGCTCGACCAGTTGCTTGAACGCCCCGTGCGCCATCGGCCCGCGCCAGATCAGCGGCTTCTCCGTCTCGACCAGTTTGCCGATCGTGATCGCCTTGATCCCGTGCACCGCGTGCGGGGACAGTTTCCCCGCGACGACCGCCTGCTCCAGCGCGTGCAGGCCGAGCATGGTCGGCAGCGACGGGCCGTAGATGTCCCCGTCCAGCAATCCGACCGCGTGCCCGCGACGCGCCAGCGCGACCGCGAGATTCACGGCGATCGTGGACTTCCCGACCCCCCCCTTGCCCGCGCCGACCGCGATCGCGTGGCGCACGCCCGGCAGGGCGGGAGCGACCGACTGCGGGGCGGGCGGCGTGGGCTGGGCGGGCGGCGGCTGGGTCATCTGGTCGGGCCTTGCGGGTCGGGCGGGGTATGGTGGGAGGGTCGCTGCGCCGAAACCATAGAGGACGCATCGCCGGCAATCCGAGGATGGAAGGGGCGTTCTGCGAGGGGCCGGAACCGGCTCGTGAAGGAGCGTGGATCATGATGCGGCAGACTCTTGTGGCGGCGTGCGTGGCGGCGTTCAGTGGGCTTGCGATGGGCCAGGGGGAACAACCGGGCCGGCGCGAGCCGCCGCTCCGCGGGCCGCAGGTGATCGACCGGATGCCGCCCGGCTCGCAGTCGAGATTCGGCGGTGAAGAGGGCGGTCAAGCCCGCATGGAGCAGGCACGCATCCCGCACGACCTCTTCCTGCGGTCGGTCTTCTCGCTGGACGCACCGGAGACGCCGGAGCATCTGCGATTGACCGAGGGGCAGAGGCTGCGCATCCAGGAGTTGCAGGAGGGGTTCCGGCGCGACATGCGGGCGCACCTCGAGAAGCACGCGGGCGAGTTCCGCGGGCAGCTGCGGCAGGACAGGCCCATCGACAGGCCCGCGCAGCCCGACGCCAGACCCGACGGGCCTCGCCAGGGCAGGCCGGATGCGCGGCCCGCGCCCGACGCGCGACCCGACGCGCGACCCGATGCGCGCCCCGGTGCGCGTCCGGGCGATGCGCCGGATCAACGCCCGGATGCCAGGCCGATTCAGCGTCGGCAGGGCGAACCCGGCGTGCGCCCCGACCGAAGGCCCGATGGGCAGCCCGCGCCGGAGGCCAGGCCCGCGCCGCAGCGCGCGGAGCCGGGCGCGGTGCGTGCGCCGGTGGATGAGGCGGAGCGGCGTGCCCGGGCGCAGCGGATCGCCGAGATCCGGCGCGCCGGCCCGCAGATCGCCGACGTCGAGGCGAAGATCTGGAACCTGCTCACGGAGCAGCAGCAGGCGCACGTCGGCGCGCGGCTCGACGAGGTTCGGCGCGAGATCGACGCGCGGCGCGACGAGGCCTACCGCGAGATGATGACGGACCGGCTCCGCGCCGAGCGTGAGGCTCGCGGGGTTCAGGGCGGGCCTGCCAGAGAGGGCGATCCGGCCCGCCGCCGGGCCGTGCTCGAAGCCATCGAACGGGGCGAGATCCCGGCCGAACTGCTCGAACGGCTGCCCGAGCGGGCGCGTGAGCGGCTGCGGGCCATGTCGCCCGAAGACCGGCGACGGGCGATCGAGCGCCTGATGGAGCGTCGGTTCGGCGGGGACCGCCCCGGCGAGCCTGCCCCGGGCCAGCGACGCCCACCGCCCCCGATGGACTCGGTGGATGTTCCCGAGCCGCGGTAGGCCCGCGGGGCCGTGCCGAACGATGGGATGAAGCCCTAGAGCCTGCCCCCGGCGGGCTTTATGGCATTCCGGGGGTCCGAAAATCGCGCAAACCTTGCGGGCCGACGGTGCGTATGACACCTGTGGACAACCTGTCGGCAACGGGCTGCCGGGCGGGGTCGGCGGTACTCCTAGAGGTTGGGATTGTCAAGCCCGGGCTGTGAAAACTGGTGCGAAGTTTGATGGGATTTGGAACAGTTCGCCCGATATCGCACTAGACTCCATTGATCTCTCTCTCCTCCAGCGGGGCGCTGTCTTACGATGGCGCCCTGCTTTCTGCGCCGACCCCGCCGGTTCGGGCTGATCGAGGCAGGCCCCCCCCGACGCCCCCCCCATGACGACCACACCCGCCACCATCGCCGTCACCGGCGCCGCAGGATTCATCGGCTCGCACCTCGCGGGCGCGCTCCTGGCCCGGGGCCACCGCGTCGTCGGCATCGACAACTTCGACCCCTTCTACGACCGCTCGCTCAAGGAGGAGAACGTGCGCGGGCTGGCCTCGGGGGGGGGCTTCACGCTCGCCGAGGGCGACATCTGCGACTCCGCGTGGCTCTCGCGGCTGCTCGCGCGCGAGCGGCCCGAGGGCGTCGTCCACCTCGCGGCGAAGGCGGGCGTGCGGCCCAGCGTCGAGGACCCCGTCGGCTACGCCCGCGCGAACGTCCTGGGCACCGCGAGCGTGCTCGAAGCCGCGCGCGCCGCGGGCGTCTCGCGCCTGGTCGTCGCGTCGTCCTCGTCGGTCTACGGCAACAACCCCAAGACCCCCTTCGCCGAGGACGACGCCGTCGACGCCCCCATCAGCCCCTACGCCGCCACCAAACGCGCCTGCGAACTGCAGTGCTTCACCCACCACCACCTCACCGGCACGCCCACCTGCTGCCTTCGCTTCTTCACGGTCTACGGCCCGCGCCAGCGTCCCGACCTCGCCATCGGCTCGTTCATGCGCCGCCTCGCCGCGGGCGAGACGCTTTCCGTCTACGGCGACGGCTCCACCAGCCGCGACTACACCTACATCGACGACATCGTCGCCGGCGTCATCAGCGCGTACGAGCGCATCCCGCGCTTCGGGTACCGCGTCTGGAACCTCGGCAGCGACCACCCCGTGCGGCTCGACGAACTCATCGCGGCCATCGGTGGCGTGGTCGGCGTCGAGCCGCGGATCACGCACACCCCCCCCCTCGCGGGCGATGTCGAGCGCACCTGGGCCGACCTCACCCGCGCCCGGGCCGAACTGGACTACGCCCCCCGGACCCCGCTCGAGGAGGGCCTGCGCCGGCAATGGGCCTGGATCGCGGGCGAGGGCTGACCGCCGCAGCGCGAAATCGCGGGCCGGGTCTTCGCCAACAACCCTTCAGGCGGTACGCTGGCGGGGAAGGAGGCCGATGATGCGGCGAGCGAACCGGAAATCGGCGCGTGCGTTGGGCGTCGCGGGCGTTGTGGCGATGGCGGTGGGGGGGGTATCGGCCC
This sequence comes from Planctomycetota bacterium, assembly GCA_014584315.1. Taxonomy (GTDB): domain Bacteria; phylum Planctomycetota; class Phycisphaerae; order Phycisphaerales; family UBA1924; genus CAADGN01. Next base: position 118,297 of record JACTNA010000035.1, read on the forward strand.
AGGACGCCCCACTCGCCGGGCCTGCCCTCGCCGGGGGCGAACGCGAGGCGTCGCTCGTGCGCGTGGACTACGAGGGCCGCGTGCGCCGGTTGGAGGTTCCTCCCGAGGAAGCCGCGCTCGAGTTGCTCGAACTGGACGCGGAGACGCTCGCCGCGGCCCGGCGCGTGGTCTCGGAGCGGGCGGCGGTCATGGACCGCATCGTGCTCGAGAACCTCGAGTTGTTCCCGCAGTTCGCCGCGGCCGAGCAGGCGGGCGATCGGCTCGGCCAGGTGCGGTTGTTCCTGGAGTTCGTGCGCGTCACCGAGCCGCTGCGCCGGCGGGGTTCGCTGGGCGAGGAGTTGCGGGCCGTGCTGCCCGAGCGCGCGCGCGCCCGCTTCGACGCGCTGGTGAGCGACTACTGGCGAGCGGCGGCGGGCGAGCGGGTCGCGCGCGCCAAGGCCGAGGGCGCGACCGTCCGCGCCGGCGACGCGATGCGCCAGGAACGATTCGACGCCTTCGGGCGCGAACTCGAACGCTCCTACGCCCGGCTGTCCGCCAGCGAGTCGTTCTTCGTCGAGTACCTGCTCCGGGGCCTGGGCCTCAGCGAGCACCAGGAGAAGCGCGTCCGCGCCATCATCGGCGAGTACGACGCCCGCGCCATGCGCGGGGCGACCGAGGCCGAGAAGGCCGAGGCCTTCATCGGCGTCATCGCCCTGCTCAACGAGCGGCAGCGCGAGGCCTTCCTCGAGCGGCTCAGGGGGTTCTGACCGCGCACCCGGCGCACTCCATCGAACGCTCGTTCGTTGAGGATGAAGTGGATAGGTGAGCCGCCAAGGGGCGGCGGGACACCCGGGGCGCGGGGACGTCACACGATCCGCATGACTTCAGCCCGAAGCGATGCGCCGTGACTCCAGCCCGAAGGGCTGTGCCGTCCCTTCAGCCCGAAGGGCTGCGTTGTGTCTTCAGCCCGAAGGGCTGTGTCGTCAGTAGCCGGGGGTCGAGCGAGTCTTCGAGCGAGACCCCCGGATCGTCGGCGCACCAGGCATCGGACCCCGACGGGGTCATCGTGGTCAACACGCGCGCGCCACGAGCAGCCCTTCGGGCTGCCGAGCCAAACGGAAAGAGATGTGGGGGCCGCGCGTTCCGGGGGTGTCGTCGAAGAGCCTCCTCCACCCCCGGCTACGAACGAGCAGCCCTTCGGGCTGGGGAACTGTCGCGGTGCGCCGGATCAGGAAGCTGACATACGGGCTGTGGGACGTGCTTTCGCGATGGTAGAGGCGGAAGAAACGGAGCCGCCACGGAGTGGCGGGGTACCCGATCGTCCTCTCACTCCGCCAGCGCGAGCCGGCACATCATCTCGACGCCGGTGGCGATCGCGTCGTCGTTGAAGTCGAACTCCGGCTGGTGCAGCAGGGGCACGGCCGCCGGGTCCGCGCCGGGCGCCAGCAGCCCGAGCATGTAGAAGCACGCGGGCACGTGGCGCCCGTAGTAACTGAAGTCCTCGCCGCCCATGACCGGCTCGGGGGCGACGGCGACGCGCTCCGCCCCCAGCCCGTCGCGGGCGACGGCGAAGAACCGCTCCGTCAGGGCGGCGTCGTTCACTGTCGCGGGGTACCCGTCCTGCCAGTCGATCTCGGCCCTGCACCCGAACGCCGCCGCCGTCGCCTCGGCGAGGGTGAAGAACCGCTCGCGTGCCATGCGTCGGGTCTCGGCCCGGAGCGTGCGCACCGTGCCGACCAGTTCGACCTCGGGCGGGATGACGTTGTTCGCGCTCCCGCCGGCGATCTTCCCGACCGTGCAGACGACCGAGTCCAGCGGGCTTGTGCTGCGCGAAGCGATGCTCTGGAGCGCGGTCACGACGTGAGCGGCGGCCACGACCGGATCGCGGGCGAGGTGCGGGAACGCCGCGTGCCCGCCCACGCCGCGCACCTTCACCACGAAGTCGTCCGTCGCCGCCAGCAGCGGGCCGGGGCGCGTCGCCACGACGCCGAGGGGCAGTTGCGGCCAGCCGTGCAGCCCGAAGACGGAGCCGACGCGGGGGCCGACGCCCCCCCCCTCGTCGCCCAGCAGCGCGCCCTCGTCGCACATCCGCTCGCCGCCGGCCCCCCCCTCCTCCGCGGGCTGGAAGAGCAGCGTCACCGGGTTCGGGCGGCGCGGCACGCGGCTCAGCGCACGAGCGACGCCGATCAGGATGGTCGTGTGCCCGTCGTGCCCGCAGGCGTGCATCACGCCCGGGCGGCACGAGGCGTACGGGCGCCCCGACGCCTCGACGATCGGCAGCGCGTCCATGTCCGCCCGCAGCGCGACCGCGGGGCGGTCGGTGCGCTCCGTCGCCGGGAGGTGCGCCACCACGCCCGTTCGCGCCACGCCGGCCCTGAACGCGACGCCCGCGGCCTTCAGTTCGCGCTGCACCACGCCGCTCGTGCGCTCCTCCTCGTACCCGAGTTCCGGGTGCCGGTGCAGGTCGTGGCGGATCGCCACCAGTTCGGGCAGGTCGGCCCGCACGATGTCGCGCAGCGGAGCGTCGCTCATGGCCAAATCGTAGGCCAGAGGCCCCTCCGCTCAGAGCGGCCACTCACGCAGGATGCGCGCCGTCTCGTCGCGGTGGTCCGTCTCGTCGCGGACCATGTCCTCGAGCGTGACCTGCAGGCCCTTGTCCCCGGCCTGCTCCGCCTGCCGCGCCCGCTCGGTGTAGCGGCGCACCGCGTCGCGCTCGGCCTCGAGCACCGCTTCGAGCATCGCGCGGTTGCCCTCCGGCGCGGGCACCGGCACCGCCGCCGTCGTCGGCACGCCACCGAGCGCGACGATCTTGTTCGCGAGCGTCTGCGCGTGCGCCGTCTCGTCCGGCACCTCGGCCATGAAGAACTTGCTCAGTTCGGGGCGGTAGGGGCCGCTCACCCGCGCGGCGTACGTCAGGTACTGGATCACGGCGGCGTACTCGTGGGCCAGGTCCTCGTTCAACAGGCCGATCAACATTCCCTTGTCCACGGCGCACCCTCCCTTCGTTCGTGCTCGAAGGGAGTCTACGCGCGCGGCCCGCGCCCGCCCCGCGTCAGCCGAGCGTCCAGTCGTTCAGGAACGCGAGGAAGTCCAGCGTGTCGATCTTCGTGTCGCCGTTCCAGTCCGCCTTCGGGTTGCCCGCCACCCAGTCGTTGAGGAACGCGAGGAAGTCCAGCGTGTCCACGACCGTGTCGCCGTTGTAGTCGCCGGGGCGACGCGGGCAACTCGACAGCACGCGGAAGTCGTCGATGCACGCCTCGACCAGCGACTGCGGGTCGTAGTCCGACGCCACGAACCGGAGGCGCACCTGCGCCGTCGGCTCGACCACGCCGCTCAGCGCGTGCTGCACGAAGTACCACCCGCCCTCGACCTCCGCGCCCGCCGGCCCGACGGTCTCCAGGTTCGTCCACGTCGCGCCCCCGTCGTCGGAGGCGTCCACGACGAACACGTCCGAGTACGGCCCGTTGCCCGCGTGGTTCGAGTACCACCGCCAGTACGAGACGACCGGGTCCGTCGCGTCCGACAGGTCGAACACCGGGCTGAGCAGCGTCGTCTTGCCCTCGTCCACGTCCCACGATCCCGCGCCAGTACCGGCCCGCCCGTCGGTCACGAAGCAGTTCTGCCCGACGACGACCCACCCCGGCTGCACGACCTGCCCGCCGCTCGTGGTCTGCTGCGGCGCCATGCGCCCCCAGATGCCGCGCGGCGCATCGTCGCCCGGCGCGCCCACCGTCCATCCCCGGTCGGCGTCGAAGTCGTCCGCGAAGAGCACCTGCTGCGCCTCGACCGAGAACGGATCGCTCGCGCCGCCGGACGGGTACGTCAGCGTCGACCCGTCCGCCAGTTCCGCGGTGAAGTAGAACTCGACGGTCCGCCCGCACGCGACGGCCGGGAGCGTCGCCTCGTACGCCTTGCCGCCCGTCGGCGTCAGCGCGGCCTGCGTGAAGCCGCCGGACGCGATCCGGGTCCACACCGACTCCGACCCCGCCTCGACGACCCCGCCGCCCGGATCGATGCGCACCGCGAGCGTGGTCGGCTCGTCTGCCTCGACGAACGACGGCACGCCGCCGGGGAGCGAGATCGAGGCGGGCAGGTCCCGGATCGACTCGGCGAGCGTCAGGATCGCGGCGAAGTTCTCCTGCCCCGTCGGGATGATCTCCTCGGGCGGGAGCAGGAAGCCGGGGTTGCTCGACGCGGGCCGCAACTCGATCGTGAACCCGTACATCCCCGCCGTGTAGGTCCAGTCCGACATGATCCCCGACGCGGCGTACAACTCGATCGCGTGCTGCGGCACGTAGGTCTTGTTGTGGACGGCCTTGATCGCCGCCGCCATGCTCGCGCCCATCTGCACGAACCGCGAGTTGTCCGGCTCGGGGGGCGTCGCGGTCGTGAACCCCCACGGGTAGAGGATCAGCTGCGAGAAACTGTGGAAGTCGATGTGCGCGCGCCCGTGCGGCTGCGCGAGGATGAAGTCGCGCACCACCTGGGTCTCCGGCTCGGAGAACGGCGCGGTGCCGCGGTAGGTCTCGCTCGACCCGCTGCCGCTCGACCCTTCGCCGCCCCAGTTGATGTCCCAGTTGCGGTTGAGGTCGACGCCCCAGGTGCCGCCGCTGTTCTGCCGGCGGTTTTTGCGCCACATCCGGTCGGTCGCCCACGAGTACTCGTACCCGTCCGGGTTCACGATCGGCACGATCAGGAACTCGAAGCGGTCCATGAGGTCCGTCACGCGCTGGTCCACGCCGTACTGCCGCAGCAACTGGTCCGCGATGAACGTCACCGTCATCGGGCTGACCCACTCGCGTGCGTGCTGGCACCCGTTGAAGATCAGTTGCGGCTTGGGGGACTGCCCGCCGGCGCCCGTCACCCGCAGCGCGACGATCGGCCGGTTCTGGAGCGACTGCCCGATCGTGCTCAGCGACGCCATCGCCGGGAACTCCGCGGCAAGTCCGTTCAAGTACGCCAGGTACTCCGCGTTCGTCCGGTAGTTCTCGAACCAGGTCAGGTCGCGCAGCGTGCGGCGACGCTCGATCTCCGCCCGCTCGGCGTCGATCAACGCCTGCACGTCCTCGACCAGCACGACCGGTTCGAGGCCAAGCCCGCGCAACGCCTCGAGCGCGTCGGGTGTCACCATCACGTCGATCGGGCCAAGCCCCACGCGCTCCGACCAGATCGTCGTCGCCAGGTTGACCGTCGCGGTCAGTTGGCGCGCCGTGCGCGGCTCGACCCGCACCACCTTCTGCCCGTCGTAGCGGACCGGTTCGACCGGCACGCCTCCGTCCTGCGCGCGCGCCGCGAAGGGAACCAGCAGCGCGACAAGAAGAGCGACGATCATCGAGCGGAACAGCATGGCACGTCTCCTCGGGGCCGGTGAGCACCGGCCAGGCCCATGGCAACAACCCGGCAGCGATCCCCCCGCCCGAAGATACCGCCAACTTCCGCTTCGACCAAGCGTCTCGCGGGTTCCATTCTCGCGGCGAGGTCCGATGATCCGAGGGCTTTCCCGCCCGGGAACGCCGATGAAAAACGCCCGGCGGTCGTGCCGCCGGGCGAAAGAGGAACGCCGGATGTCGGGTGCGGTCGCTCAGCGCCGCCGGCGCATGGCGACGAGCGAGCCGAGGCCGAGCAGGGCGAGCGAGCCGGGCGCGGGGACGAGGTAGAAGTTGCGAGCCTCGAAGTTCGAGGCGATGAGGGAGAGGCCGGAGCCGTCGAGGTTGACGCTGTAGAGTTCGTCGCTGTTGGAGGTCGAGAAGTAGAGTTTGTTCGCCAGCGGGTGGTAGATGACGTCGAGCATGCCGCTGCCCTGGCCGATGCTGACGACGGAGGAGATGCTGGAGAAGTTGCCGCCGCCGTCGAGGTCGATGCGGTACAGCGTGTCGGTGCTCAGGTCGGTGATGTAGAGTTCGCCGGAGGGGCCTGCGGCGACGCCTCGCACGAAGGTGAGCGGGGTGCCGATCGACGTGTTGCTGAGGTCGACGAGCAGCGACACGGTGCCGTTGAGGGAACCGTCGACGTTGACGCGCCAGAGGGTGCTGCCCTTATTGATGTCGCCCGACCCGCCGTCGTAGGCCCCGCCGTTGAGCGACGTGGCGATGTAGTCGCCCGCGCCCGACGGGTCAACGATCATGCGCGCGCCCTGCCGGTAGGCGGGGGGCGGATCGTTCGTGGGAGGCTGTTCGAAGACCTGCGTCACGCTGCCGTTGCCGAGGTCGTACCCGAGGATGCCGTCGAACGCCGGCTGCGTCAGGTCATTCTCGGGCGGGTTGTTGATCGCCAGCAGGTTGTTCGAGGGCGCGTGGTAGCGCAGCCCGATCGGGTTCTGCAGCGGGTCGTTCTGCGCGAAGACGCTGCTCACGGGCGCGCCGCCCAGCAGCCCCTTGATCTTGAAGATCGTCGCCGTGCTCGGGTCCTGCACGGGCAGCGGGCCGTTGGCGACGTAGAACGCCCCCCCAGGACCGCGCTCGATGCCGGCCAGCCGGACGTCCGGGTCCCCGTACGTGATCAGCGGCGTGATCACGTTCGAGTAGATGTTGAGCTTGTACACCGTCTGCGTGTTGTGCTCGGTGATCAGGATGTTCTGACCCGACGCCGCGCCAGTCACGCCGCCCGCGAGCGCAGCCAGAACCGCGATCCGCATCGTCTTCATCGTTGAGTCTCCCTCTTGCCTGTGAAATGCACAAACCTTGGTGCGGAGGCCCCGTCCATCAGGCGCCCCCGTGGTTATCCCATGATATGTCCATCAGGCCGTCACGCGAAGCAGAATCCCCCGATTCCTCCAGAGTCTCCAGACCAAGGTTCGTGTGACTTTTCGACCGGGTTGCACGGATCGACGACGTGGGATCCGATCGAGAGGGTGCAATACCTGCGCGAAGGGCCGTCCCGTGGGTCCAAGCCCGCTTCTTCCGTTCTCAGAGCGACCAGTCTCGCTCGCGTGGGTGACCGGATCACGCCCCTGGCCACAACTTCCGCCATCCGCCTTCGCCGCGGTTCGGGTCACCCGAACGGGGCGGCATCTCGCGTGTCTCGCCGCTCCTACAACTCCCCTTCGTGGACCGACCTCGCTTCGAGACCTCGACGGAGCACTCCACGTCGCTGGCCATCGTCGGCGTCCCGCGCCTCCGCGCCGGCGTCGCCATCGGCGCGCACACCGCCGTTGACTTCTACTCCTTCCTCCCCATCGGCCTCCTCCCGCTCTTCCGGGCGCGCCTCGACGCCACGCCCGCGCAGGTCGCTCTCCTGCTCGCCGTCGGCTCGGTGACCAGCGGCCTCGTGCAGCCCGCCGCCGCCTTCGTCAGCGACCGTCTCAACACGCGCTCGATCGGCACGCTCGGCCTGCTCGTCGCCGCCGTCGCTATCTGCGCCATGCCCTTCGCGCCGTCGTTCGCCGTGCTGCTCGCGCTCTACAGCGCGGGGGCGGCCGGCGTGGGTGCGTTCCACCCGCCCGCGGTCGCCGCCGTCGGTCAACTCGCGGGCCGGCGGCGCTCGCTCGCGGTTTCGGTCTTCTTCCTCGCGGGCATGGTCGGCGGGATTCTCGGCAACGTGCTCCCGCCGCAGCACGCCGCTCGCTTCGGCGTCGAGTCGCTCGCGTGGCTCGCCATCCCCGGCGTCGCCGTGGCCGCCGCGCTCGCCTGGGCGATCCACGCCGTCCCGCACCGTCGCCACGACGCGCACGAGTCGCACCGCGGGCTGCGCCGCGCCGACCGGCGTCGGCGCTGGGCCGCGGTCTGGCTCCTCTACGCCGGCAACTTCGTCCGCTTCAGCGTGAACATGGCGCTCGTGTACCTGCTGCTGGCATGGGTCGAGCAGCGCGTCCGCTCGCACGCCTCGGCCGACCCGCTCGCGCTCGACCTCGCCCAGCGCGCCAGCGCGATCAACGGCGCGATGCAGGCCGCCATGCAGGTCGGCATGGGCGGCGCGGGCCTGGCCGCGGGCTGGTTCCTCCGCGCCCACCACGAGAAAGCCGCCCTCGTCGCCGTCCCCATGCTCGGCGCGGCCGCCGCCGCCCTCATCCCCAACGCCTCGATTCCGGCCGGTTTCGTCCTCACCGTCCTCGCGGGGGTCGGGTTCGGCGGCCTGGTGCCGGTCACGATCGCCCTGGCCCAGCGCCTCCTCCCGCACCGCACCAGCCTCGCCTCCAGCCTCATGATGGGCGGGGCGTGGGCGTTCGCGGGCGTCGGCTCGCTCGCGGCTGAACGCCTGCACCACGCCCTGGGCCTGCACGCCGCCTTCGTCGCCACCGCTGCGGCCCTGGCCCTCGCCGGACTCCTCAGCCTGCTTCTCCCCGGCCCGCTCCTCCGCTCCATCGACCCGCACTGACCCACGCCGAGACAGACCGATAGTCCGGCGTTCGAGGTTCAACCCGGCTTGGTCGGGCCGTTCCGCGCGGAGCGTTCCGCGCATCTGTTGACCGATTCCGGACGGGGTGCGGTCCGTCGGTCCGATGAGGCATATACTGAGCCGTACAACAGGCGAAAGGTTCCGCCCCGATGACAAAGGCCCATGGGGCCTTCCCGAAAGGGTAGTCGGGGCGGTCACTTTGTGGGGCGGTCATACCAGATCGTCGTGCCCTTCCGGAAGATGTCGAACTGTGAGCGCACGGCGGGCCTCACCGCGTCAAGGCTGCGGCCGTCGCCGCGCTCCCACGATCGAAAGATCGCCCAGTTGAAATAGTCCGCGATCTGGAGCCCGATGCACGACTTTGAGGAGTGGTGCAGCACCCGGTACGGCATGCCGGCGGGCAACATGCGGGCGAGCGTCGTCTTGACGCTTCCCTCGATCGCTCTCCGCTTTCGATTCACCGGGATGGTGTCCGTGATGACAATGACCTCGGACCAGTCCGCCAGTTCACAACACTCGAGTATGTGCCTGAGAAGGTATCCGAGCGTCTCGGGGTAGAACCGCTCGTCGCTCCGAAGCGGCGGCGCGGTCATGCGCTTCTCAACGACGACGGAATCCGCCCGAAAACGGTCCAGTCGCCCGGAGAGGATCTCGAACACCCTGTTGCGGACCGCTTGCCGGTCTTCGGCGGCGTGAAAGTACTCGATGTTCAGTCCGGTCTCGATGAGATCGAACCGAAGGTTGATCAACTCCAGATCGCACGGGAAGGGCCGGTGGAGCCAGACTCCCGTCAGCGTGAAGTACCTCGTCCCGGTCGCAGAAAAATCGAGATTGCCCCCCTCATCGAAGAACACGTACAGCGGCGAGCCCGACCTCGAAGGGTTCGACGAGGAATGGGAATCCACCGGCTTGCTCCTCCGGGCGGAAGCGGCGCTGGGGTCTGATTCGATGATACGATTCGATCGCCGTCCGTTCGGGCGGTAGAGTACGCCGATTTCACCCTTGCCGTCTCGATCACCTTTGGCGCCGGAGCCGCGCATGAAACTCCTCGAAGGACGCCACGCCCTGATCGTCGGCATCGCCAACGAACGGTCCTACGCCTGGCACATCGCCGCCGCGCTCATCGAGCACGGGTGCCGGTGCGCCTTCACGCACCTGCCCGGCGAGAAGAACGAGCGCCGCACCCGCCGCGCGGTCGAGGCGCTCGGCGTCGCCGACCCGTGGCTCGCGCCGATGGACGCCTCGAGCGACGAGCAGATCGACGCCGCCTTCGCCCGCTACGCCGAGTCCTTCGATCGCCTGCACGTCCTCGTCCACTCGATCGCCTTCGCCGATCGCGAGTGGCTCGCCCGCGGAAAGTTCGTGCAGACTCCTCGACAGGCCTACCTCTCCGCCATCGACATCTCCGCCTACACCCTCCTCGCCATGGCCCGCGCCGCGGCTCCGCTCATGGAGCGGTCGGGCGGCGGCTCCGTCATGGCCATGTCCTACTACGGCGCGGAGAAGGTCGTCCCCGGCTACAACGTCATGGGCGTCGCCAAGGCCGCACTCGAATGCACCGCCCGCTACCTCGCCGCCGAACTGGGCGAGAGGGGCATCCGCGTCAACACCATCTCCGGCGGCTATCTGCGCACGCTCGCCTCCTCGGCGGTGGGGGGCGTGGACGACATCGAGCGGCTCAACCTCGAACGCGCCCCGCTCCGGCGCAACGTCGAGGGGGCGGACGTCGGCCGCACCGCCGTCTATCTCGCCGGCGACCTCTCCTCCGGCGTCACCGGCGAGAACATCTACGTTGACTGCGGCGTGAACACCCTCGGCATCTGATCGGCGCACTTCGTGCGCAGCGGTCGTGCCATCCCATATGTAGTGGTTCTCCGGCCGCCGATAACCCCATCGACCGTGGTCGGTGAAGCGTCGGCTTTCCTCGCGTCGATAGAACTGACGTGAGCGCATTCGGCACACCCGCCGCCCAGTCCGTCGCCGGCCTGCACCAGGCCGAGCAGGTGGCGGCGCGCGACGCGGCCCGCAAGGAGGCCCGACGCCCTCGGGACCCGGCCTCCGCGCGCGAGCAGGAAGAACTGGACCGCGTCGAGATCGCCGAGGCCGTGCGCAACCTGAAGGACAACGCCCAGGAGGAGGCCCGCGAGGATCGCCAGGAGCGGCCCGCGTACGCCCCGGACGGCTCGCTCCGGGCGGGAGAGGGCGCGCGCCGCCCGAGCATCGACGTGCAGGGCTGAGGACCGAGATTCGCCCGCGGCGCAAAGGACACGCCCGGCTTCGTGGGAGCGCCGGGCGTGCGGGGGTGGGGGCGGTGTCGGGGCGCGGTCAGTCGTAGAGGGCCGCCGAGACCGGGATGGCGATGTCGCGCAGTTCGAGCGACGTCGTGATGCGGAAGTTGGACTCGGTGGTGTGGCGTTCGGCGAAGAAGAACCGCAACTGGTAGGTGTTCCCGTCCACGAGCCAGCCGAGGCGGTCGAGGTCGATGGTCTGCTCGATCGCGCCGTGGACGCCGCCGAGGTCGATCACGAGCCAGCCGTCCACGAAGACCCAGACGTCGTCGTCGCCGCGGAAGGTGAAGACCTGGCCCGCGTTGCGCCGGTAGACGAACTGCGTGCCCAGTTCGAAGGTGAAGTGGTAGTTCTTGCCGGTGCTCCCGTAGTTGCCGTAGAGGTCGCCGTTGATCGGGAAGAACCCGCCCAGGTTCGAGAACTGCGGGTCCGTGCGGTCGTCGAAGACATAGTGCCCCGATTCCGCGTCGCGCCGCAGCGTGATCTGGAGCGTCTTGGAGATGTTCACGCCGGGCTGGTCGCGGAACCACTGCGAGAACGACTGCGCGGAGTTGACGGCGTTGCCCTGCGTTTCCATCGACCCCGACACGTCGCCCGGCCGCGAGTCGAGGTACTCGCGCGGCGACATGATGTTCCGCCCCGACCCGTCCCGCCACTGGCTCGTAACGCGGTGCCCGCGCGAGCGGAAGACCGGCTTGCCGTCGGTGTCCAGCCGGTCGGCCACGATGTTCATGTAGTGGCCGAACGCGCCCTTGTTGTCCTTGTTCCGCGGCTGCCACTGGAAGTCGGTGTGACCCCCGGACAGCTCGCGGGCTTTGAAGTCTCGCACAATCCCCGTCAGCACCAGCGTCTCCGGCCCGTCGTGCTGGGCCCTCGCCGCGTCGCCCAGCGCGACCGCGCCCGCCAGCGCCAGCAACGCCGCGCCGCTTCGATGTCCTCTCCCGTTCCGCATGACGCACCTCCGTGTCAGACCGACTTGCCTCACCCTTCACCATCCGAACCCCCTGCCCAGACTGCCACCCCGGCGACCCGGCAATCCGGCGTGGCGGGTGCGGTCGTCGCGACCGTGCGGGTTGTGCGGACTGTCCCCGCGGGCACACCGGGCCGTTTCCGCGCTCGCTCCGCCCCGATCCGGCGTTTCCCGCCCGGGATGCCGCGCGGCCGATGTACCATCCCGATCGTCGGGGCGCAAGACGCACGGAGGCCGGGATGGACCGATTTGTGGTCGAGGGCGGGCGGAGGCTCGAAGGGCGGGTCCGCGTCAACGGGTCCAAGAACGCCGCGTTGCCCCTGCTCGCGGCCGCTCTGCTCACCGACCGCCCGGTCCGCCTTCGCGACGTTCCCGACCTGGCGGACATCCGCAACATGCTGGGCTTGCTCGCCGAACTGGGCTGCTGCCGCACGGACGAGCGCGCCCGGGATGCCGACGCCGGCACCGTCACGCTCCAGTCCGTGGACGAGACCCCCTCGCACGCCCGCTACGAGGTCGTGAAGACCATGCGCGCGAGCATCTGCGTGCTGGGGCCTTTGCTCGCCCGGCGCGGGCGCGCCCGCGTCTCCATGCCCGGCGGGTGCGCGATCGGCGACCGCCCGGTGGACCTGCACCTGCGCGGCCTGCGCGCGCTCGGCGCGCGCATCACGCTCGAAGAGGGCGATATTGTCGCGGCCGCGCCCCCGGAGGGGCTCCGGGGCGAGACCGTCTTCCTCGGCGGCCCGTTCGGCTCGACCGTGCTCGGCACGGCGAACGTCATGTCCGCCGCCGCCCTCGCGAAGGGTCGGACCGTCATCGAGTCCGCCGCCTGCGAGCCGGAAGTCGTGGACCTCGCCCGCCTGCTCAACGCGATGGGGGCGAAGATCACGGGCGCGGGGTCGCCGCGCATCACGATCGACGGCGTGCCGTCGCTGGGCGGCGCGGACCACTCGGTCATCCCGGACCGCATCGAGGCCGGCACGCTCATGTGCGCCGCCGCCATCACGCGCGGCTCGGTCGTCCTCGACAACTGCCCGTTGGACGCGATGCTGGCGGTGGTCGATCGACTCGAGGCCGCGGGCGTGCGCGTCGAGCCGTTGCCGGGCGACGACCCGCTCCGCTGCTCGTGCCGCGTCTCGTGCGACCGCGCCCCGCGCCCGCTGGAGATCACCACGCAGCCGCACCCCGGCTTCCCGACCGACCTCCAGGCCCAGTTGATGGCGCTGCTCTGCATCGCCGAGGGCAACTCGGTGATCACCGAGCGCATCTTCCCCGAGCGGTTCCTGCACGTCGCGGAACTCGGGCGCATGGGCGCGAGCCTCTTCCGCTCCGGCGCGACGGTCGTCGTCTCCGGCGTGCGCCGCCTGCGCGGCGCGCCCGTCATGGCAAGCGACCTGCGGGCCTCGGCCTCGCTGGTTGTCGCCGCCCTCGCGGCCGAGGGCACGACGACCATCAGCCGCGTCTACCACCTCGACCGCGGCTACGAACGCCTCGAGGACCGCCTGACGGCCCTCGGCGCGACCATCCACCGCGAACGCGAGCCGGGGTGAACTTCCCGGCAATCCCTCGATCCGCGTTCACGCCCCCCCCCCCCCCCCCCCCCCCCCCCTTTGCGCGCCGCGGCGGGAGATACTCCGAGTTGGTCCGCAATGATATCGAAGGGGACGCCCGCGAGTCTCAGCCTCAGCAGTTCGCGGTCTTCATCGCGCCGGATCGAGCGCAGCGTCTCGGCCGGGCGGCGGGCGGCGGTGAAGTGCCGCAAGGTCGGGCGAGGATTCCTCGCGGGGCAACCGCTGGCGGTCGGTCCCACGCCCGCGCCGACGACGCGCCGCTCCAAGTCGGCCTGCCGCGACAGGCGCGCGAGGACGCGGTCGCCGATGCGGAAGACCAGGGACCACAACTGGGCCTCGTTCGCGACGGCGAGCCTTCCCGACAGGACGTAGGCGTCCAGATGCAACCCGATGATGGAGACGAGATCGTCCGGGTCCAGCCACCGCCGGGCTGGCCCGGGGAGCCGGCCACGATACCTGCGCTTGATACGCGCGGCGTTGCGGCAGAGGTAGGTTGCGATCGCCTCGCGGTCGCCGGCGAGCGCTTCGGCGAGGAGGGTCGGGTCGTGGTGAGAGGGCGGGCGAGGATGCACAATCGCCTCCTCCGGGACTCCCGGAACGCAGCCACGGCCCACGGTTGACAGTAGAACGGCTCGTGCGGGGCGTGTCAAGCCCGGTTCTGGGGGTCCGGGAGACGAGGTGCAGAAAAAACGGGAACCTGCGTCACACGCTGTCGCCTACATGCATCTATTCGGTAATGTGAGATTCCGGCGGAGCGCGAGCATGGGAGCCTGCGTGGAACACGAGGGAGTGCGGGGCCGACGGGTCTGTGCTCGCCGCTCCGGATGCCGGGCGGCTGCGCTCGTTGTGCTGCCATTGCTGTTCGCTGCGGTCGCGTTCGGGCAGGAGCTTGGCTCGCTGGAGTGGTTCCGGGCGGAATGGAAGGCGGCGGAGAGGCTCGGCGTTCCCGAGGGCCATTACATCGAGTACTCGATCCTCACGAGGGTTCCCGGCGATGAGGCCGAGTTGGAGCGGCTGGCCGGGATCATCGAAGGCAAGCCGGACCATCCGCTGCGCCGAACGCACGACGAGCTGAAGACGCAGATCGAGATCGGCCCGAAGACGACGCGCTACCGCCTGTGGTACGGCGGGCCGAGCCGCTGGCGGCTGAGCATGACGCACCCGCTGCATCTTCCCGCCGGGTACGAGTACGCCGAGATCGCGTACAACGGCCCTCGCACGTGGTGGATGACGCCGAAGGAACTGCGTCTGCTCGACGCGCGCCGGCCGCCCGAGGGCCGGAATCCCGCCGGGTTGATCTCCGCGCTCCCGCACTACATCAACGACTGGCTGGCGATGGGGTTTTCGTCCGGCCCGCTCGGGATCACACCGGTCAGTTCCGTCGTGCGCGATGGTGTGTGGGAGGCGACGACCACGTCCGCGACGGGACAGCGTGTCTGGCGGTACCGGGGGCGGATCGAAGGTGGTCGGATTGTCGCGGACAACAGGGAGCTCATCGTTGCCGAGGACGATCCAACGGTGGTCGGCTATCGCAGTACATGGTCGGACCCGTTGTACATTGATGCAGTTGGGCGATGGGCGGCTGCACGCGTGGATAGGTATGACGCTGACGGTGTGGCGTACATGACGACCGTTCTCCACGAGATCCGGCCTCTGACGTCCGGCGAACTTGACGGCCTGCTCGCCCGACCGACACCGGACGGCGCGGACCCCGTCCGCGGCCCTGTCACGTTCACCTCCATCGTGGACTACGGGTCCGGGACGGCGGAGACGTGGCAGGACGGAGAGCGCGTGACGGTCTCCCTCCCCACGGACGCGTCGCGGCAACCCGCGCCTCCATGGCTCAAACCCGCCGGATGGTCGCTCGTGGCGATCATCGTCGGTGCGCTTGTCTGGTTCAGGCTGAAAAGGAATCACTGACAGGAAAGGAGCTCTCGATGGAACTTCCGACATTCGGAACCACCGGTCGACGTCTCTGCGTGGCGGCGGCAGCCGGTCTTGCTGCCGTCGCACTGGCGGCACCGGAATGCTACAAGACCATTGACGTTCTGCCCGCGTGCTCCATGGGAGACGGCTGCAATGCGGACTACTACTGCGGTGACGAGCCTGAGGTCCACTCGAACGAAATGGTGAAGACAACCCAGACCAACGGGAACAGAACGACTACCGTCGATCTCGACTATCTCTGTCACGTTACGTGGATGCAGCGAAACAGCGAGACTCTGGCGTGCGATGTTCCCCGAATCTGCAACTACACGGTTCAGGGCAAGGTCGCCAGTGGCGGCCTCTGCGTCGGTGGAGGAGGTGGGGGCGGGCAGTGACTGACTGCCGCCGGAGCAACCGTCTCTGAGAAGCGGGAGCGATGTGCACGATGACCGCTCTGGGCAACAGCGCGGACCGACCACGCCCGCGCGTCGGCAGGATGGCCATGACCGTCCTGCCGACGGTGGCGATGATCGTCGTCCTGGTCGCCGGCCTGGCCAAGGCGGTCGATGCAGGAGAGTTTGCGCTGGCGCTCTCCCGTTGGACGATCGTGCCTGGCGGACTCGCGACGCCGATCGCGCTCGCGGTGATCGCCGCGGAAGTGGCGCTCGCCGGGACGTGGCTGCTCGGCGTCCGGCGCGGCGCGGCGGCGCTGGGCGCGCTGCTCCTGATCGCCGCGTTCTCTGCCGTCATGCTCGCGGAGTACGCCGTCGCGGATGCCCCCGATTGTCATTGCTTCGGTCGCCTGCTGCGCCATCGTGCGCAGCAGGATGCCCTCCGGGACACGCTGCTGCGCAACGGCGTGTTGTGCGTCATGCTCGCCGTCGGGTGGCGCGGCAGGGCAAGCCCACGCCAGCGCAACGGCGTGGGGTCGTGATGATGCTCTCTCCCCCCGTCCGCCCCGGGTTCACGCTGATCGAGACGATCCTCGTCGTCCTGCTGACCGCGCTCGTCGTGGGGCTGCTTCTTCCCACGCTCGGCAGCGCGAGGGCGTCGGCGCGCGACACGGTTTCCATCGCGAACATGCGCTCGCACGCGCAGGTGCTCGCCGCGTACGCCGCGGACTGGGACGACCACTTTCCGGCGTTCGCCGATCCGAAGGCGACGCTATCGGTCGTGCGCGGCTGCGACGAGGTCCTCGTGTTCCGCTACTTCGAGACGGTCTGGGCATGGCGCTACGCGCTGTGCGAGGGCTACTACAACGGCGCCCTCGGCCACGCATCGTTCTTTCACCCCGCCGCCGACCCGAACCGTCACCCCGACGATACGAAGAATCTCGGCATTTCCTACCTGCTCTCCAGCGCATTCCTCGCGGCGCCTGCCTATTGGGAGCCGGAGACACGCACCGGGCCGAGCCAGTGGGGACACAGCCGCCTCAGCAGTGCGTCATTCCCAGCACAGAAGGCGCTCATCACCGAGGTCCATCCCGTGCGGTGGCTTCCGCTTCCCCGCGGCGAGGATGGGATCGGCCTCGCGTTCCTCGACGGCAGCGCGGGCCGGTTCGCCAAGGCCGACCTTATCGAGCCGTATCGGAACGGCGAAGGCTCGTGGGACGGAACATGGTTGCCGGTCGGCATCTACGGGATGCACACCATCCGCGGCTGGGACGGCCGGGACCGAAACTGAACCCGGCACGACCTCCGCCGCCGACCGGGAGGCCCCGGCCGGAACGCGGGTATCGAAGCGAGCACGCACTGCGGGCGACAGGGGTCGAACCTGCACGGCCTCGCGGCCACGGGGACCTAAACCCCGCGCGTCTGCCAGTTCCGCCACGCCCGCGTCTGGGCGAATCCTACGACCGAACGGCCGCCAGCCCCGATGCCCCGTCTCCGCGGGGCGGGGCCTTGCAGGACCCATCTACCACTCCTCGACTCCTCTCCCAGCCCCCCTCCAATCATGCCCGAAACCCCGATCGGCCGATCCCGACAGAGACACGGGCCGATCCTGCGCCCGTCCCGCCCGGACCTGCCCCGAACGACGCGCGAGGTGCGCCCATGCGATTCCGAGACTCCGTTGCCCTGAACTTCGCGCCCCTCTTCCTCCGGGCCGCGCTCGGCATCGTCTTTCTGATGGCCGGCGCGGTGAAGGTCTTCCACGACATGGAGGTCTCGGGCGAGTCGGCGGCCCTGCTCGCCAACTACGGGATCATCAAGCCCGCGGGCGCGGCGCCGCAGCCCACGCCGCCCGCCGTCCCCGAACTCCCGCCGCCCGAGGAGGACGGCACGGCGCGCGGGCCGGGCAGCGGCGCGACGCTCGCCTCGCAGCCGAACTATGCGCTGGCCTCCGGCTGGCAGCCGCCGCGCTACACCGCCGCCGACTTTCCCGAGCCGGTGAAGGTCCGGAGCATGAACGGCCTGGTGCTCTTCCTGCACTCGGCGGTGCATCCGCCGCTGCACCCGGAGACGAGCGCGCCGCTGCGCCCGCTCTGGCCGGACTTCGACCGCTCGCGCGACTTCGACCCGTGGCCCGTCTACGCCGCCCGCGCCGTCGCGTTCACGGAACTCATCGGCGGCGCGTTCGTCCTCATCGGCCTGCTCACGCGCCTCGGCGCGCTCGGCCTCGCGGGCACCATGCTCGGCGCGATGTGGCTCACCCAGTTCGGACCTGCCATCCAGATGGACAGCGCTTTCCTCGGCTTCCTCCCCAACCACGCCTGGCACGACGGAGAGTCCTGGTCGAAGTTCCTGTATCAGTTCACACTCTTCGGCGCGGCCATGTCCCTCTTCTGCACCGGCTCGGGCACGCTCGCGGCCGACCGCTTCTTCGCGACAGGCCCCGGCGAGCAGCCGAAGAAGAAACGCAAGCCCAAGGACGAAGACGAGGACGACGAGGACTGACCCCCGCGGGCGAGTGGTGCCCGCCCCGTGCGCGGGTAGACTGGGCGCGTGCCGCAGGACGACCGAACGCAGGACGCGCCGCTCGCATGGCTCCGCTCGCTGTCGGGGCGGTTTGTCGTGTTCGACGGGCCGGACGGCTCGGGCAAGAGCACGCAGCTGGCACGCTTCGCCGCCGCCTGTGCCTCGGCGGGCGTCGAGGTCTGCGAGGTCCGCGAGCCGGGGGGGACGGCGATCGGCGAGCGCATCCGCGCCGTCCTGCTCGACCGCCGTCACGAGGGCATGAGCCTCCGGTGCGAGATGCTGCTCTACATGGCGAGCCGCGCGCAACTGGTGGAGGAGCGCATCCGCCCCGCGCTGGACGCGGGCCGGCTCGTCCTCGCCGATCGGTTCGTCTCCAGCACGCTCGCCTACCAGGGCACGGCCGGCGGGCTGCCGCTCGGCGACATCGAGGCCGTCGCCCGCATCGCCACCGGCGGCGTGATGCCCGACCTCACGGTCGTCTTCGACGTCGATCCGCGGACGATCATCCAGCGCACGCGCGGCGAGGACAGCAAGGTCGTCCGCGGGCGCGGCGGCGTCGCCGGCATGAAGGACCTGTTTTCCGACCGCATGGAGGACAAGTCCGCCGACGCCGAGTTCCGGGCGAAGGTCCGACAGGGCTACCTCGACCAGGCCGCGGCCCAGCCCGACCGCTACGCCGTCGTGGACGGCACGAAGCCGCCGGACGAGGTGTGGGAGCGGTTGCTTGTCACGGTGCGCGAGCGGCTCGCACCGGGGGCATGACCGGCACGAAGAGCCGATCTCGATGACACCCGACGCGCTCATCCTTGTCGGTGCCGCCTACCTCGCGGGGTCGGTGCCGTTCGGCGTGCTCATCGCGCGCTCGCGCGGCGTGGACCTGCGCGCCCACGGCTCGGGCAACGTCGGCGCGACCAACGTCGGGCGTGTCCTCGGGCGGCGGTGGGGGATGCTCTGCTTCACGCTCGACCTGCTCAAGGGCTTCGTGCCCACGCTCGCAGCGGGCGCGTGGCTCGGCGCGCTTGGACGCACCGACCTGCCCGCGAGCGAGGCGTGGGTGTGGCTGGCGGTCGCGGTGGCTGCGGTGCTCGGGCACGTCTATCCGGTCTGGCTGCGCTTCAGGGGGGGGAAGGGCGTCGCCACGGGCTTCGGGGCCGCGCTGGGCGTCTTCCCGATGCTCACGCTCCCCGCGCTGGCCGCGCTGGTCGTGTGGCTCGCGCTGGTGGCGGCGACGAGGTACGTCGGCATCTCGTCGTGCGTCGCCGCGCTCGCGCTCCCGATCGGCGTCGCCGCGCTGGTCTCGCTGAGCGACGCGACGCACCGGGGCGCGACGCCCTTCTACGCGGCGACGGCGTGCCTGGTGGCCCTGGTGCTGTGGCGGCACCGCTCGAACATTGCGCGGACGCTCGCGGGCACCGAGAACCGGATCGGGGGGGGCCGGGGGGGGCACGGGGGAGCGCAGCCGGTGCGCCGGGACGGCCCCCGGGATTGAGGGGGGCGTTATCGGCGGACCGTCGCCCGCACGGACTGATCGGACGGCAAAGCCGGAAAGCGGGCGAAGGTTGCGCGGTTGTTCGGGGTCGATCCCGCAACCACCCCCCCCGAGTCTCAGCGCGGCGAGCGGATGGAACCGATGTTCGGGGGGAAGGAGCCTCCCCCCATGCCCAGACTCACCCTCCACCACGCGATCGACGCCCGCCGCCGCGACGACGAGCCGATCCCGTTCCCGAAGGCGAGCGGGCCGGTGCGGCTGCGGCTGACCGGCGGGGAGCGGTCGATCGAGGCGGTCGAGGACGCCTTCGGGCGCGTGCAGCGGAACCTGGACGCGATGGCCGAACTCCTCGGGCGGTGCGACGGCGACCGCCCGACCGCGGCGTGATCCAGCCTCAGTCTTCCACGCGCACCACGAGCAGGGTGACGTCGTCGGGGCGCGCCGCAAGCCCGGCGAACTGTCGCAACTCCCAGAACACGCGCTCCAGGATCGCGCCCGCCTTCGCGGAGGGGTCCTCGATCATCGCCGAGCGAACCGCCTGCTGGAGCCGACGCTTGCCGAACTTGCGGCTCTCGAAGTCCATCACGTCGCACGCGCCGTCGGTGTAGGCGACGAGCACGTCGCCGGGGCGGAGCGTCGTCTCGGCGGCGCGGTACTCGTGGGCGGCGTCGACGCCCGCGACCACGCCGCCGATCTCGAGTTCCTGCGTCGTCGCCCCGCGTCCCGCCCGCACGATGAAGGGCGGCTCGTGCCCCGCGCCGGCGTAGGTCAGCCGCAGCGTCGCCGGGTCGAGCCGTCCCAGCCAGAGCGTGGTGAACTCGCTGGGCAGCGTGTCGCGGCAGAGGTCGCGGTTGACGGCTTCGAGCACGCGGTGCACCTCCGGCGTGCGTTCCGCGTGCGCCCGCAGCGAGGCCCGCACGGACGCCATGAGCAGCGCGGCCGGGATGCCCTTGCCCACCACGTCCCCGACCAGCAGGCCCAGCCCGCCGTGCCACTCGAACGCGTCGTAGAAGTCGCCCGCGACCTCGAACGTCGGCTGGTACCCCGCCGCGAGATCGAGGCCGGTCGGGCGCGGGAGGCGCCGGGGCAGGAGCCTGCGCTGCACGTCCGCGGCCAGCGCGAGTTGCCGGTCCAGTTGCCGCTGGCGCTGGCGCTGGCGGATGAGGCGCGACTGCTGCACCGCCGCGGCGGCCTGCTGCGCGATCGAGCGCAGCAGGCGGGTGTCCAGTTCATCGAACGAGCGCGGGGCGCGCGCGTAGAGGCGCATCACCCCGATCGGCCTGCCGCGGAAGACCAGCCCGGCGCAGATGAACGCCCGCAGCCCCTCGGCCCGCACCCGATCCGGGATGCGCACCCGCGGGTCGAGCAGCAGGTCCTCGACCGCGACCACCTCGCCCGCCAGCGCGAGCCGGTCGAACACGCGGCCCTCGCTGAGCGACTCGGGGCTGTCCAGCCACCACCGGCTCAGGTCCCGCGACGCGGTGAGCACCAGGTCCCGCTCGTCCTCGGAGACGATGCCGTCGGCGTCCTCCTTGAGCAGGACGACGGAGCCGGCGTCGAGACGGAGGACGCGCAGCGCGGAAGCGAGCGCGGTGTCCACCATCGAGCGCACGTCGGCCGAGTCCACGAGCAGGGCGGCGAGTTCGAAGAGCACGCCCAGTTCGTCCAGCGCGTGGCGCAACTCCGCGGCGTTCTCGCACAACTCGCTCGACGTGCGCGCGATGAGCGCCAAGGCCCGCTCGAGGCGCTCGCGCCCGGCGTCGCCCCGCGCCGGCCCGTCGCGACCGACGACGATCCGCCCGATCGTCTCCGCGCCCACCCGCAGCGGGAACGACGCGCCGATCGACGCTTCGCCCAGCCCCGACCCCGGGGGCAGCGCTCGCCACCCGCTCCCGTCCGCCACGATCACGCGGTCGCTCTCGTCGCGGACCTCAACCGGGATGCCCGTCAGCGTCGAGAGTTCGGCGCACATCCCCGCGAGCGCGCCGTCGGTCAGGAAATCGCGCAGCGAGACCGCACCGCGATCGGCGGCCGCACGATCGCCGGCGGTGTGCGATGGCTCGGTCATCCGCGGTTCGCCGCGCTCAGCCGGCGTCGTCCTCCTGCGGGGCGTCGCCCTCGTCGTCCGCGGGCGGGTCCGCGGGCGCCTCGGGGATCGGCGCGGGGTCCGGGATCTCGCCCATCCAGATGCCGCGCAGGAACGCGGCCAGCCTCCCGTCCGCGACGTCCCGGCTGCGCTCCAGCCGTTCGACCGCCTCGCGCAGGAGCGCGTCGTCGCCGGTCTGGTAGCCGAGGTAGGCGAGCAGGAGGGCGGCGTCGGCGGCGGGCTGGCCCTCGCGGTCCAACCGCTCGCGCAGGTCCGTCCGGAGGGACTCGATCCGCTCCCTGGTGGGGAGCAGGTTCCCGCCCCAGCGCAGCGCCGACGCCTCGGGCGAATCGAAGAGCAGTTTGCGGAGGTTGGTCGCGGCGGAGAGGAACATCCCCCCCCCGATCTCCGCGTGCAGACGCCCGTAGAGGGCGGTCACGTCCCCCGGGCGCGCCGCCAGCGCGCTGATGAACCGCTCCTCCGCGTCGAAGAAGCGTCCCTGCGCCAGCAGTTCCTCGCCCCGGCGCATGTGCTGGAAGAACAGGTTGCGGTCGTCCACGTTCGCGAGGATGAAGGTCTCGGACACGCCCCCCGCCTCGCGGATCATCCGCATGGTCGCGGGATCGAACCTGAGTTGCACGGCCGGCACGCCCGGAGCGGGCAGGCCCGGGATCGACGCGAGCGGATCGGGGATCGCGGGCGCGGTCTCCTCGCCGGGGAGCGGCGCGGGCACGGCGGCCGGGTCCGGCGGTGCGGGGCCTCGCAGCGCCTCGGGGAAGTGCAGTTCGAGACGGAGTTGCTGCAGATCGACGATCCAGGGGGGCGTAGCGGGGGTGCCTTCCGGCGTGGTGGCGGTCGCGCGCCCGTCCGCGGCGGCCCGCCTGGCCATGCGCTCGATCGCGCGCTCGTACGCCGTCCGCGCGAACGTGGACTCGGGCCGCCCCGGCTCGAGCGCGCCGGTCGGCCCGGCGATGTCGAGCAGCCCCGGCTCGGTGACTTCCGGGGGCGGCATGAAGACCTCGGGGGGCACGCCGGGCACGGTGTGCGGCGCCGGCCCGAGGCGGTGCATCACCACGCCCGTCAGCGGCGACGCCGACAGCCCCAGCGACTCGCGCGTGAAGTTGTCGGTCAGCACCGAAAGCATGGTCGGTTGCAGGCCGCGGTTGGCCGCGAAGTCCGCGGTCGATCGGACCGACTGCGACAGGCTCGTTTCCCACGCGGGCGGGACGCGCAGGTCCGTGGTGGGACGCTGCGCCCCGTCGGGCGATGGCTCCTGCGGGACGCGCATCAGCCCCGGGTCGCCGCGGCCCGGATCGCGGAACGAATCGACCGCCTGCCGATCCCAGTCGCTCCGCCCCCCCCCGCGCTGCACCGCGAGCGGCCCGGCGAGATTCGAGGGCGGCCTCTGCCCGGTCGTCAGCGAGAACTGGTACTGCAACGCGTCCGTCCCGCGTATGCCCTGCCCGGCGAGGCCCGAGTACAGCGACTCGCGCCGGAACGCGAACAGGTCGTCCGAGCCGAGCTCGCCGCGGAACTCGAAACGGGACGGGGTCGCGTCCCCCCGGAACGACAGCCCGCCCGGGGCCATGCCCGTCACGATCGCCTCGCGGAAGGCGAGTTCGCGCTCGAAGGCCCGCGAACGCGTGTCCGTCGGCAGCGGCACGTTCCCCATCCGAACGCCCAGCCCGGGCTGCTGCTGCTGCAACGCGCGCCCGTCGCCCAACGCGTTCTGGGCGGAGGCCGACGAAGCGACCGCCAGCCCGGCCGCGGCCGCGAGGAGTCGGATCGTCGTCCCGGGGCATCGGAGTGGATGGTGCATGGATTCCTCCCGGTGATGATAGAGCGTGCCGCTCGGGCGACCCCTGACCCACCTATCGGCTGTACGAACGCCGAGGCCGTCGTGATCGCCCATCCGGACGGGCCTGTGCTCGCGGAACCGGGCGTACCAGCGTCCGGAGCGGGACGGAGCGGGCCTTGACCGTGCGGATCGGGTAGAAAAAGCACGCCCCGCGGTGCGGGGCGTACGTCCCGGAGATGCCATCTCCGGGGCTGTTCAATGGGGAGTATACCGTGCCGCTCCCGGATCGCCAAGACCTTTGGGAGGGGAGATGAACCACGAACGGGTCATCGCGTATGTTGACGGCTTCAACCTTTACTTCGGCCTGAAGTCTCAAAGGCTTGAGAGAGCCTACTGGCTGGACATCCCGGGATTGCTCGCGCGCTTTCTTGGGCCAGGCCAGCGCCTGATCGAGACGAAGTACTTCACGAGCAGAATCTCAGGCCCGCCCGACAAGGCCAAGCGGCAGACAACGTACCTTGAGGCTCTGGCGACGCTGCCGGGCGTCACCATGTTCTTCGGCCACTATCAGGCCGACGCTCGCCGGTGCAGAAAGTGCGGCGAAACATGGCACGAGAACCGCGAGAAAACGACGGACGTCCAGATCGCGGTCGAGTTGCTGAAAGACGCCATGTCCGACCGTCTCGACGTGTCGTACATCGTCTCGGCGGACAGCGATCTGGTCCCTCCGATCCGCGCGTTCCGCGAGTTGTGGCCCGCCAAGCGCATCGTCGCGATCTTCCCGCCGGGTCGTGGATCCGTTCAGGTCGATGCCGCCGTCCACGCGAAGCGACGGATCCGGTCAAGCGCAGCGCTGGCGTGCCAGATGCCGGACGTTGTGCCGGGCGCGGACGGGTATCCCAAACGAAGGCCCATGGATTGGATGTGAAGCGCGGTCAGGACGTGAGGCCGAGCGTGATTCAGCCTTCCGGAGCCGACTGAACAGCCGGGGAATCCGCCCGCACGGTCCTCGGATCCGGCAGCGGGGGCAGGCCCAGCGATGCACGCAGGACGTTCTGCTGTTGCAGGAGGGTCCCGATCTGCCTCGGAGGCACCCAGAGCGCCGAACCGTTGGCCAGCCCGACCGCGTTCGGCGTCAAGACTGTGTTCGACGCGGGGTCCGGCGAGTGGATCACGACCCAGAGCGCGGCGTTGTTCGGGTCGGTCGGGTCGAACCCGTGGTGCGTGAACACGAAGTCCCCGATGCGGTGCGCGACCACGCCCTCCGGCAGCGACTGCGCCGCCCGCGCCGCCACGGCCCTCGCCTGCGCCTGGGGCATGAGCGAGAAGGTCTGGAGGTCGGTCGTCTCGAAGGCGATCGCCGACGTCGTCGTCGCCGTCATGCCCGACACGAGCATCGCGGCCGACAGGTGGCTCTCGGCGACGAGTTCCAGCGCGTGCGCCGGCGGCCGCCCCTGCGCCGCGCCGAACGCGCTTATCGCCGAGGCGATGGTCCGGACTTCGGTCGCTGGCGTGACGCCGCCCGCCGCGATCGCCGCCGTCCGCGCCGTGCTCACCGCGCCGAAGATCAGCACGATGTACGCCGCGATGGCGAGCGCGGTCACCGCGGCGGGAGGGCCGATGACGCACAGCGTCGCGCGCACCGGCCCGACCGACTGTCCCCGCACCACCATGATCGTCGCGGCGACGCACCACCACACGCCGCCGATCATCCAGCCGAAGTACATGCCGACGCAGGGCACGGCCGAGACCAGCATCGGCCCGCAGGTGTAGAGGATCGCGTGGGCCGTCCGCCCGATGCCGTGCGTCGTCCCGCCGGTCACCAGCAGCAGCCCGTGGGAGACCGCGATCCAGAGCCAGGTCAGGACGATCGCGCCGATCACCGACCCGATGACCCCGATCAGCAAGCCCAGCGCGCCGCCCATGAGCGCCGGCCCAACACCCGGCCCCCCACCGCCCATCCCCGCGAACACGCCCATCACAACGAAAAACGCGACGATCGTGAGCACACTCAGGATCGCGATGGCCGCCTGCGTCACGACCATGAACCACGTCGCCGTCGCGGCCGGGCTTTCGGGCGGGATGAGGTCGATGATCCGCGCCGGCTGGGCCGCCCCGCGCAGCGCGGTCTTCCACCACCGCGAGAAGAACCCCGTGTGCCTCGAGAACCAGGGCATCTCGTCCGGGACCGTCCGCCGCTCCTCGACGCCCTCGGTCGGCAGCAGCACCATCTCGTCCATGTCGATGTGCGCGCCGCAGCGTACGCAGTCGAACGACCGCGGCTCCAGATGGCCGTCCTGCCCGGTGCCGTAGTAGTCCTGCCCACAGTGGGGGCAGCAGAACCGCACGCTGTTCGTGACGAAGGCGAACTCCGAGGGCTTGAAGGCCGAGCCGCACTCGGGGCACTGGCGCGACCGGAGGTTCCAGAGCGTGTAGTCGCAGGTCTTGCAGCGCATCGCGTCGCGGCTCCGGGTCGGTCAGGTCCAGGTCGAGGTCCGCTCGCGGACGCGACGCCGCGTGAACCACACGATGAGGAAGACCGGCCAGACCAGGCTCACCAGCACGCCGAAGGCGACGCTGCCGTAGGCGATCAGCGTCGTCCACCCGGTCATGGGGCCGAAGGCGGCCGGGTCGGCGGCCTGCATCGCCTCCATCTGCGCCACCTGGGCCAGCGCGCCCAGCGTGCCCTCGCCCAGCGTCAGCACCATGTCCAGCACGGCGTAGCGGATCGCCCACGCCGGTGCCCACGCACGCTGCTTGAGCAGCCCGACGCCGACCGCCACCAGCAGGCACGCCACGACCGTCTTCAGCAGCGACACGCCCGCGATCGGCCAGGCGTACGCCCCCATCATCGAGAACGACTGCCCGACCGCCTCCGGCACCTCGTCCTCCGGCATCGCAGCGAAAAGACGTTCCATCAGCATGAAGATGAAGGGCGTCGCCATCCCCCAGCACTTCGAGATCGCCCCCAGCACGCCGAAGACGATCGACAGGATGCCCAGCACCGTCGCCCATGCAGGCGGGACGGGCGCGAGCCGTGCCACCAGGGGCCCCGGCACCGTGGGCGGGGCGTCCGGCTCGTGGGGGAGCGGGCGTTCGGGGTGCTGGTCGGACATCGCGTCGGGCCTCCGTCGCCGGGGAGCATACCGGGATGCTGGGAAGCGACGCCCCCCGGTTTCGTGCCCGCCCCGGGGGCGGCGGGGGGCGGGGCTTGACTGTTTATGCAACCGATGTATAATCGTGCATGACCGGACGCGTCCGCCGACAGCAGGTGATCGCCGACCTCATCGCCCGCCGCCCGGTGCGCAGCCAGTCGGACCTGCGCGACCTGCTCGCCCAGCGCGGGATCGAGGTCACGCAGGCGACCCTCTCGCGCGACCTGCGCGAGATGGGCGTCGCCAAGTCCCCGCGCGGGTACGTGCCGGCGGGCGTCGCGCTCGCCGTTCCGCCCGCCGCGAACGGGCGCGCCCTCGAGGACGCGCTGCGCGCCTTCGTGATCGCCGCGGAGCAGGCCGGCAACCTCGTCGTTCTCCGCACCGGGCCGGGGCACGCCGCGCTGGTCGCGCTGGAACTCGACCGCTCGCCGCCGCCGGGCGTCGTGGGCACGATCGCCGGCGACGACACGATCTTCGTCGCCGCCCGGACCGCCCAGCAGGCCGCCCGGCTGGCCATGCAACTCAAGCGCACGGCCCACCTCGCGGGCGGGGGAGCGACGCGATGAAGCGGGCCGTCATCGTCGGCGCGAGCGGGTACACCGGCGCGGAACTCGCCGCCATCCTCCTGCGCCATCCCCACGCCGAACTGGTCGGTCTCTTCAACTCCGGGCGCGCCGGCGGCGCGGTCCGCGGGTTCGACGAACTCTTCCCGCGTTTCCGCGGCGAGATCGACCTGCCGGTCCTCCCCCTCGACCTCGACGCCGTCGCCTCGCTCGCGCCGGACGCCGTCTTCCTCTGCACGCCGCACGAGGCGAGCGCGTCGCTCGCGCCCGCGCTGCTCGGGCGCGACCTGCTGACGCTCGACCTCTCGGCCGCCTTCCGCCTCCCCGATCCCGCGCTCTACCCGAAGCACTACGCCTTCGAGCACGAGCGACCGGACCTGCTGCGCGAGGCGGTCTACGGCCTGCCGGAGCGCACCCGCGCCGCCATCGCCGGCGCCCGCCTCATCGCCGTGCCGGGGTGCTACCCGACCAGCGCGATCCTCCCGATCGCGCCGCTCGTGGACGCCGGCGCGATCCGACCCGGCACGCGCCCGATCATCGACTCGACCAGCGGGGTCAGCGGCGCGGGGCGCACGCCGACCGATCGCACGCACCTGTGCGAGGTCTCGCAGCAGCCCTACGGCGTGCTCAACCACCGCCACCAGCCCGAGATCGCCGCGCACGCCGGCACGCCGGTCGTCTTCACGCCGCACCTCGGCCCGTTCGACCGCGGCATCCTCAGCACGATGCACGTCGAACTCGCCGACGGGTGGGACCGCGCCCGCGTCGGCGCGGCCCTCGACGCCGCCTACGCCGACGAGCCGTTCGTTCGACTCCTGCCCGCCGGGCAGTGGCCGAGCGTCGGCGCGGTGCGCGGCACCAACTACATCGATATCGCGTTCGCCGTGGACACCTCGCACGCCGGGGGCGCGCACCTCATCCTCGTCTCGGCCATCGACAACCTCGTGAAGGGCGCGTCGGGCCAGGCGGTGCAGTGCATGAATGTCCGCCTCGCCCTGCCCGAGACCGCGGGCCTGCTCCCCGAGCGACTCGGGGCGGGGGTCGTGCTGTGACCGCGCCCATCGTCGTCAAGGTCGGCGGTCGCGCCCTCGACGAGGCCGCCTCGCGCGGGCCGCTCTGGCACGCCCTCGCCTCGCTCGCCCGCGAGCACGCTGGGGGGCTGGTCGTGGTGCACGGCGGCGGTTCGGCCGTCGACGCCCACCTCGCCCGCCTCGGCATGTTCACGGCCCGCGCCCAGGGCCTGCGCATCACCCCCCCCGAGCAGATGGAGGAGGTCGCCGCCGTCCTCGCCGGACGCGTCAACACGCTGCTCGTCGGGCTGCTGCTGGCGGGCGGCGCGAACGCGGTCGGCCTGAGACTCGGCGACGCTCACGCCGCCCGATGCGCCGTCCACCGCCCCGGCGGCGAGGACATCGGGCGCGTCGGCACGGTCGTCGGCGGCGAGGGCGGAGTCTGGCGCGCGCTGCTGCACGCCGGTTGCACGCCCGTCCTCAGTTCGATCGGCTTCGACGAGCGCGGCGTCGCGCTGAACATCAACGCCGACGACGCGGCCGCCGCCGTCGCCCGCATCCTGCTCGCCCACGCCCTCGTGCTGCTCACCGACGTGCCCGGCATCCGCGGACCGGACGGGCAGGTGGTCGCGGAATGCGACGCCGCGGAGGCCGAGTCGCTCATCGACGCCGGCGTCATCACCGGCGGCATGATCCCCAAGGCCCGCGCCGCCGCCGCCGTCGCCGAGTCCACCGGCGTGCCCACGGTGATCGCCTCGTGGGACGCGCCCGAGCACCTGCGCAACCTCGCCCACGGCGCGCCCGTGGGAACGCGATTCACCACGCCGACGAGGTTGAGCGCGAACACCGCCGATTGAACGCGAAGACACGAAGGACTCGAAGCGAAACACACGATCCGCAGCACGCCACCCCGCCACGTCTCCCTTCTCTGTGCCCTCTGTGCCTCTGTGGTGAACGCCTTTCAGTTCGACCGAAGGAGTTGACATGTCCCAGTCCGCCTCCATCGCCACGCCCGTCGAGGTCAAGCCCGCCAAGCCCGCGGCCTCGCTCGCCGGGCGCGACTTCCTCTCGATCGCCGATCTCTCGGCCGACGAGGCGCTCGCGGTCTTCGAGACGGCCGCGGCGATGAAGGCCGACCTCGCGCCCTTCGCCGGCTCGCTCGCGGGGCGGAGCGTCGTCGCGCTCTTCGAGAAGCCCTCGCTCCGCACGCGCGTCACCTTCGAGGTCGGCCCGACGAAACTCGGCGCGCACGTGATGTACTTCGACCACTCGAAGGAGCGCATCGGCACGCGCGAGAGCGTGAAGGACTACGCGAAGAACCTCGAACGCTGGGTGGACTGCATCGTCGCCCGCGTCTTCGACCACGCCGTCCTCGCCGAGATGGCCGAGCACGCCCGCGTCCCGGTCGTCAACGCCCTGAGCGACCGCGAGCACCCCTGCCAGGCGCTGGCGGATTTGTTCACGCTCCGCGAGCGCCTCGGCACGCTCGCGGGCGTGCGCATCGCGTTCCTGGGCGACGGCAACAACGTCTGCCACTCGCTCATGCTCCTGTGCGCCAAGCTGGGCGTGGGTTTCACCGCCGTCACGCCCCGCGGCTTCGAGCCGCAGTTCGGCGTGGTGCGCGACGCGCTCGCCGACGCCCGGCGCACCGGCGCGACGATCACGCTCAGCCACAACCCCGAGGCCGCCGCGGGCCACCACGCCGTCTACACCGACTGCTGGGTGAGCATGGGCCAGGACCACCAGGCCGCCCTGCGCGACGGCGCGTTCACCCCCTACCGCGCCGACGACGACATGATGGCCCTGGCCTCGCGCGGCATCCCGGGGGGCGCGCTCTTCATGCACTGCCTCCCCGCCCACCGCGGCGAGGAAGTCACCGACGAGGTGATCGACTCGCCCGCCTCGATCGTCTACGACCAGGCCGAAAACCGCATGTGGACCCAGAACGCCCTGCTGTGGCGTGTGCTATGCCTCTGACCCGAAGGCGCGGGCTCGCGAGAATCCGCGAGCGATTCCCGGCGCAGGGCACGGCGAGAGCGTGTTCCACACGAATGATCCAGCCAGCAATGTGATGGCCACAACATTCTGCCACAAGGCCGTGGATACGGTCCTGTATCCCGTCAATCGCGCAGAGCATCCACACTCGGCCTGATTCTGTCCCCAAGCGACAACCGAGGCGAGATAACATGTGAAGACGACAAGTAGTGTCAATGCCGGTACGACCGAGAGCCCCTTCAGCCTACGAGCGATCAAGCCGACCACCAACGCAAAGATAACGAACGCTTCGAGCACCCACAAAATCCGTGCGACCGCGAGGATCACACGATCCGGCAGGACGCCGTGCGACACCATGATGCGAGCCAGTTCGGCTTCATCGACGGCGCCGGGCAGGAAGAGACCCGCGGCCGCGATCCGCACTAGGACGTCCGTCCCCCGGAGTCCGAAAACCATCAGCCGCCGGAAGCTCCGCGGCTCAACTTCCACCATATCCACGCCCCCGTGCAGGCGACCACAGTACCGATGGCCGCCAACGAAGCCGTCAACACCCAGCCACCCTTACGGCCCGGAAGAGCAACGGATCCGATGTGCCCACCGCTCCCGTCGAACGCGTCCCCGCTGACGGGATGCACGAACGTGGCATCGCCTAAATCGACGTCGAACACACTGTCAGCGAGGTCGCGATCCAAGTGCAACTCCATCAACGCCGCCGGAAGCCCCTGCGACGAACCTCCCTCCCCGGCGTGAATCAGTCTGCGCTTCGTCCCAACCGGGCCCGGCAGTCCGACAAGTGTCCGCGGTTCATCGAACGACCACTCGAGCAGGACCGTGTTGTCTCGTCTGAGTCTTGCCACGCTCGTCAGCACGGGAAGCTCCGCGCTGGCAGCCCCGGCCGTGAGGTCAAACCGCACCCGAATCGACGGCAACAGCACGCTGGTGACCTCTCCGTCCGCCACGCCACCAGATGTCACGACCCAGCCCTCGGGCGGCACTGAGGCAGCGAGGTGCGCCACGATGAATGGAGATCGGCCGATGTGGTCCAGAGCGGCATCCCGCAAGCTCCGAACGCCGAGGGACTCATACCCGTTGCCGTCGGCCGCGAGGCGGACTCGCCTGCCGTCCGAAAGTATGGCCTCAGTCCCGATGTACGGAACCAAGCCGCTCGTCAAGTCCCGCGGGAGCTCCTCGCCCGGCGCGACGACACTGCGCCGAACGAATCGATCCGGCCAACGATACATCGTATGCTCAATCGTGACGAAGGAATGGGTGACGCCTCCGCCACGTGCGTCCAGAATCGAGTTCTGAATGCGCCATCGCACCTCAGAACAGGGCGCAGCGCTCCATGCGGACACCCAAGCCATCGCCGACTCGAACGCAACAGTGGACCCCGACGGGTCCGTTTGCGCTCGCACGATGCTCGGGGTAGAGATCACTATCGCTGCGAGGGCTACGCGAGTGAGCAACGCCGCGCAGCGTCGGCTCGGGGATGTCTCACGAATCACTGCGGGCCGCCCCCTCCTCCGGTGCATGAGACGGGGCTGAGGTATGCACGCCGCGTTCCGCTGTAGTACGAGGTCTCGTCCGGTTCGCCGCCAACGCACATCCCGAGCTGCGGATCCCACTCTCCACCAATGACCTTCCAGCAGATTCTCAGAACGTCCGTCGAGGGACCGCAATCCTGGTACGCATTCCCGGCGAGGCAGTTGTCGTCGCTAATGCAGCGCTCGTACTCCTCGCAGTCCTCCTGATCCGTATTGATCACGACCGACACGATCTTGACGACACACGGTGAGAACGCCTTTGCCATCGCAGTCACGCCGGCCGCGACCACAATCGCGCACGCAACGCGTGCCACTCGACCATTTGTGGGACGAGTGCTCGGGGTCATGGTCTGTACTCCTGTTCTGA
>JACTNA010000027.1 GCA_014584315.1 Planctomycetota bacterium
CAACCCCGACGGTTGCTCTCGCCCCACCGGCGGCAACCCTCTCGGACTCTCGCGCTCTCTGGTTGACGGGTGTCGTGGGCTTAACAGGAGGGTTGCTCTCGGGGGCCTTGCCCTGGATTGGGGCGGGCCTATGCTTCAACGACTGCTTGCGCCCGCCGGGCCTGACGCCCGGCTGTCCTCGAAGAGGACTCCGGAGAGTCTCGCGAGAGCTCTCATCCCAGGGCAGTCCCGGTCGATCCCGGCCGGTTCGTTGGGAAAGACGCCGACTGCCGAAAGGCCAGGAGGTATGAATGCCACACGCGGAAAAGTTCGTCCGGGCTCGTGCGCGCACGCGTTGCGAAGTCGTCGCTGACGAGATCGCGGGACACGGATTCCCGCTGGATGTTGCCGATCGCCTCGCCAGCCATCTGGTGCGCGCCGACTGCCTCCCGCAGGACGGGCAGATTCTGGAGGCGGTGCGGGGGCTCTTCTGGAACATCTTTGACGAATGGTCGAAGAGCCCGGACCCCGACATTCTGACGATGTTGGTATTCCGCAGTCTCATCAGCCGCGAGTACGGCACGCACGTTCGTCGTATCTTCCAAGAGGAACCCTGGACACTCGATGCGGGGAGGTCGCGTCGATTCGCTGAATTGTGCGCCAGTGAAGACGGCATGGACTTCACGGGTGCACTGGCCAAGACCATCGCGTTTCTGGACGCACACGGGGACAAGTTCCGCCCCGGCCTGGACATGGCCCAGGTGCTCTGGCGTCACAAACTCGTCGAGCCCGAACGCCTTATCGACGCCTCGTCGCTCGTCGCCATCGCGAAGAGCGACAAGAAAGAGGGCGGCTCCTGGTCAGGCGAGGAGCAAGAGCGAATCCGTCGCGACGTGCGGGCGCCCGCGTTCTGGATCGCGGTGGACCCGGCGGCTGCGATCCGAGCGCTGAGGCCGGCGCTGGAGTCGGCGAGCGACGAGGAACTCGCAAGACTGGCTCGCGGGATCAACATCTGCGCGAACCGCTCGCTGTCTATTAGCGGCTTTCACAGCACACCCCCCCCGATCCACGAGGTGACCAAGTTCGCGTTCGATGTGGTCGATCGCCGCATTGGGGACGACCTTCGCGCCGCGCATCCGCAGCTCCGGCACACATGGCTGCATCTCTGGCGTGAGTTGTGGTGGAAGTACAAGGTCGAGCGGGATCCCGCGCGGGATGCCAGATTGCTCAAGGCCGCGGACCTGGAGATCGGCTCTCTCCGGCCAATCGTCGAACGGGCCGACCTCAGCGCGTTCGCTGAGCGGCTCCCGGTGTTCGATGCAGCCGTCACCTGTGCTTTCGAGCTCGCCTCCCTGTGGGAGGGATTCCGCCCCCTGTTGCTCGCGTTCCGCAAGTTGCCGGTGCCGGGAGTGGCTACCGACTTGCGCTGGTGGACCGACCAGTACCACCGCCAGCCGCCGCTACCGGAGCCCTGGTCTCAGATCACTTCGCACCTGGTCAGCAGCTTTCACACCTACGCCAAGGCGGAGCAGGAGAAGGACGCCGACCTGTCCTCGTTTCGCACCGCATTCGCGCGGTTCTGTCTTGACCGACTCAAGTCCAGCAAGACGGGCGACGGACCTCGGGAGGACAACCCGATCTGGCGGATGGGGTACATCAACGCCGTCGTTGCGCTCAAGATCAATCCAGAGGGCAAGGGGCACAACATGCTCAACCGTGCCGCCGAGCATGACCCGGACCCGGAGATCCGCTCCGCAGCGCGAGCGGCATACCGGCTTCTGCGCCACGGCCCCAGGTTGAAGGCTGGCGAGTCACCCCGGCGATGCGTGCTCCTCGCGTTCTGGTATCTTCGGCAAGCGCACCTTGCCGCGCTCGGCATCACCGTTGATGAGCGCGGGGCCAACCGCATTCGGGAGGAGGAGATCCGCCACACAACTGAACAAGAGAGACAGGAACACACGATCGCCCAAGCAGCAGAAGTGTCGCCGCCGTCCGGACCCGAGACGGGTCCATCGCTCATGTGAGCACCGCGGCTCTGTAATCGGTCACCCCGAGTGGTGGCCCTGGGTTCGCCCTTATGGAGCAAGCACATGCCCACGGAATCAAGTTCGGTTCGCTCTGTCCTCCGGGGACAGACGGTTGTCGTCGTCGGCGGTAACCGCCGCGATGGCGCGTTGGCTCGCCTCCGCGCCGCGCTCGACCTCGCCGAAGTCATCCACTGTCCGACCCGCAAGTCCGATGCGTCCTCCCGGTGCTTTGAGCCAAGCCTCCACAGGCTCGGTGTGGTGCTTGTCGTGTGGGTCTTGGGCCTGTCGCGGACCCATCACGGCGAGCACTTGCACCAACGGTGTCGGGAACTGGGAATTCCGTACATCGACACGTTCCGCATTCCGCATCCCAATGCGCTGCTCGCGAAGATCGAGGATCTGCGCCTGCTGGACGCGCTAAAACATCGGTGTACCCAGAATCTCGCGCGCTCGCTGCAGAGCATCGGGCGTGCATCATGACTGTCACGCCGCCTCCCGATGTCATCGTGGTGGTGCCCCCGTTGTCGCCGAGCGACACGAATCCGCCACTCGGGCCATATCTCCTTAAGGCCTGCGCTGAGAAGGCCGGAATCCGATTGGATGTTGCTGATCTGAGTGTGCAGCACCTCAACCGATTCAAGAATCAAAGCTCTACCCAGACTACCCGCGTGCTCGGAGACCAGGACAAGGACCGCTCGGCGACTCACGCCGCTCGCGATCACGTTCGGGCGATCTGCCCGCTGGCCACTGCGCCGACGCTGCATCTTCCCGATTCCGCCGATCCGATTCTTGGAATGCACTACTCGTTCGAGTCAATCGAAAGCGCGGTCGCGGCGGCTTGCGAACCGACCTCGGAGTTCTGGCAGCTCATCGAGGAAGACTTAGTCGCACGCTACCCAGTGCCGCCACGTGTGTTGGGGTTGTCCATCATGGGACCGCCGCAAGTGTTTCTGGCGCTGGTCATCGCCCGCCTCGTCAAGCAGCGGTGGCCGGGCACGCGAGTCGTTGCCGGCGGCAGCCATGTCACCTTGCTCGCCGACGACATCGCCGCCGATTCTCGGTACGGCGGCGACATCGACCTCTATATGCCCGGACACTGCGAGACGCAATTCGTTGAACTGGTGCAGCACATCTTGCGGCACGGCTCGCTGCCGCTTGGCGTCGGACTTCGCGCCGGGGCTGGCCGTCGCCCATCGTGCGACAAGGCCATCGCTCCGACCGTGAACGGAAGACCCCGAATCTTCACCAGCACGTTCGAGTACAAGCCGAGCCTCGATCGGCGGGCACTGCGCTTGTACGACCCGCAGCGCGTGACGCTGCCAATGCAATTGACGCGGGGGTGCGCCTTCGGACAGTGCTCCTACTGCACCTACCCGGCGGTCGAGCCTTCTGTGGACATCGAGCCCGACTGGCCACGGGTGACGAAGGTGATCGCGGAACTGATCGAGGCGACCGGCGTCCGTCGGTTCTCGTTCAAGGACTCGTTGTTCACTGCGAAGAATCTTCGGACGCTTGCCCGAGTGCTTGTGGATGCAGAGTTGAACATCGAATGGAGCGCGACAACGCTGCTGAACAAGACGCTCACGCCCGACTTCCTTGAAGCACTGTATTGCAGCGGGTGCCGCACTCTGGAGTTCGGTCTCGAGACGATTGACCCGGTTGGACAAAGGCTCTTCGGAAAGGCGCTTGATCTCGCCATGTGCGAGCAAGTGATTTCTGCTGGCGCCAACGCAGGGATCGCGGTGGTGATCAATCAGATTCTCGGCTGGCCGGGACAAACACTTGCCTCCGCTGAGAGTCAAATGGAGTGGTACGAGTCCCTGCGATCGCAAAGCCCCGAGCTCGTGCGAGCGTCCTTCAATCTGCTTGAGATCAACCGGGCCTCGCCGATGGCTACAGACCCCGCGAAGTACGGGATCGCACTCGCGGGCATCGCGCCATGGGCATTCAGCTTCGACTGGAACGCACCGGCTTGGCGAAGTACGTTCGTGCTGCCATCTCAGATCGGCGATGAGTGCATGGCGGCGCCGTAAGTTGTCCGGCACCGCAAGGACCGCTTCTCAGCCACTCCGTTGACATCTGGGTTGCTCTCGCCCCCCTCGCGCGCGACTTCAAGATCTGATCGCGTAGGTATCCAGTAGCGGGCTGCGGTTAACAGCCCGGCGACCGATCCCTGATCACCTCGACCATCCAAGGACGGCCACGGTGAGCATCTCCGGAAGGAGTGCGCGATGTCGCTGCGCCCCGACCCGACGGCCCCGGCGGACATGGAGCCGGAGGACCGGCTCGACGAGATCGCGAGCATCTTCGCCCGCGGCATCCTGCGGCTGCATGGGCGAGTTCGGGCGGACATCGCGCCGCCGCAGAAACTGGAGGAATCCTCGCCGACATGCCTTGAACTGTCTGCGCCTCCTCGCCCTGATGGCGTCGCCGGTTAACGGCGAGAGAAAGGAGGCGATGCGTGGCGTTGAACGTCGGCCAGATGGTAAGCGAGCTGCGGCGCATGACCGTGACCGAACTGCGGGGGGCTGCCGCAACCAGACCCGCCAGCATCACCTATCCGGCGAGTTCCGGTCCGCGGAGCCGAGGAGTTTCCAGGCCGCGGTGAAGTTCACGATGTCGCCTGCTTGCGGGCCGTTCGGCGTTGGCGGGTGCTGTGCGACGAGCGCCGTCAGGGTGGCCTCGGCCCCGGATCGTGCGGAGAACGCGGCCGCGTTCGAGCCCATCGGCGTCCTGAGATGGGGTGAGAACAGGAAGTGGGCCTCTTCGGTCTTCACCCACTCGCCCGTGGCGTGATCGTGCGACCAGCGGGCGATGATCTCGGCGTCGGCGTGCTGGTTCTCGAAGTTGACCTGGCAGTTGAAGTCGTCGAAGAGGCGGGCATCGGGGCCGCGCGGGCCGGGGACAATGGTCGCCGTGGCCCAGCGTGCGTCGCTGATGATCATGTTGCACTCGGCGCAGACGTCGTGGCCGAGCCGGACGGCGGGCGGTCCGTCGGCGGGTCGTTGGCCGCACCCGGCGAGGGCAAGTCCCGCGGCCGAGACGAGCACTGTCGTGAGGCGTTTCACGGCGAGTTCCTCCGAGCGAAGAGGATCGTGGCGAGGGCGAGCGGGAGGACGGCCCAGGCGGCGACGGTGGCCGCGAGGATCCACGGGAGCGCGCGGCCGAGCGTGAACGAGGCGTAGGCCCCGACGGGGCCGAGGACGTCGAGCGAGGCGTTCATGTTGACGATGACGGCCATCTTGAAGGACTGCATGGGGTTGAGGATGGCGAGGCCGAAGATCTCCTGGACGCGGAGCCGGAAGAGGATGGAACTGGCCATGAGTCCGAGGTCGCTGACGAAGACGAGGGCGAGCCAGACGAAGAGCGCGATGCCGGTGGCGACGGCGGACCGGCGCGAGACGACGGAGATAAGCACGCCGACCGAGAGCATCGCCAGGGCGAGGAGAGCCGTGAACGCGACGAGCATGGCGTAGGCGGCGATGCCGACGCCGCCGGTGCGCCACGCGAGGACACCCGCGCTGACGCCGAAGCCGATGCAGAGCGAGCAGACGAGGGCCGTGGCGAGGCCGGCGTACTTGCCGAGGATGACCTGGGTGCGAGAGACGGGCTGGGCGAGGAGGTAAATGAGCGTGCCGCGCTCGCGCTCGCCGGCGATGGCGCCCGCGCCCGCCGTGAGTGCCATGAGCGGGACGACCAGCATGATGAGATTGAGCAGCCCCGCGGCGGTCCGCCCGAAGCCCGCGAAGCCGTGCGAGCCGACGCCGCTGAGCGACAGGAATGAGACGCCGACGGCCAGGACCGTGAAGGCGATGGTGTAGAGAAGGAACCAGCGGCTGGCGATGGCGTCGCGGAACTCGCGGCGTGCAAACGCGGCGACCCCGCCGAAGAAGGAACGGGCGGGCGCGGCGTGCACGGTGATCGGCGTTGCTGTGAGCGCGGTCACGGTTGCACCTCCGGGAATCGGACGTCGTCGAGCACTTCGATGTCGCGGACCTCGATGCGGTGGAGGGCGAGCGCGCTGATCGGCTCGGCCTTGCGGTCTCGAGCGACGGCCACGCACAGCCCGTCGCCGTTGAGGTGGACGGCGTGCCCGGCCCGGCGGAGTGCCTCGGCGGCGTCCTCTTCGCGCGCCATCGCGAGGTGAAGGCGGATGACCTGGACGGGCTTCTCGGTGGGCCAGAGTTCGGCGGGCGTGGTGTCGCGCTCGACGCGCCCGCGTTCGAGAACGAGGACGCGGTCGGCGAGCGAGATCACCTCGTCGGGCCGGTGCGAGGCAAAGATGAGGGTCTTGCCGGCCTGCTTGAGGGCGCGGAGGGTGTGGACGACCTCGCCGCGACCGGCCGCGTCGAGGTTCGAGGTCGGCTCGTCGAGAACGATGAGGGGAGGGTCGCTGAGCAGGGCGATGGCGAGTGCGAGGCGCTGCTTCATGCCGCCGGAGAGGTCGCGGACGCGCTTGCGCTCGTGCCCGGTGAGGCCGACGGCGGCGAGCGACCTGGCCGCGGTTGCGGGCGTTGCACGGCGCAGTCCCGCGAAGAAGGCCATCGCGGAGGCGAGGCGGGCGTCGTCGTGGAAGGCGAGTTCCTGCGGGACGTACCCGACGAGGGCGCGTGCGTGGCGGCCGCGGCGTCGCACGTCGATGCCGCCGATGCTCGCACGCCCCTGGAAGCGGCAGACGCCGAGGATGCAGCGGATGAGGGTCGTCTTGCCCGCGCCGTTGCTGCCCCAGAGGGCGAGCGACGCGCCGTCGGCGAGTTCGAAGGAGACGCTCGAGACGGCGGTGATGCGTCCGAACTTCTTGGTGATGTTCGTTGCGGTGATCATGCGGACGTTCCCTCCGGGATGGGCAGGGCGCGGCGTTCGCGTCCGATGGCGAGCGCCGTGCCGGCAGCCGAGAGCAGCAGCCCCGCGGCGAGCGCGGCCATGGGCGCGGGGGATCGCGGCGTCTCGGCGATCTCCGACGCGATCGTCGGCGGCTCGGCGAGCGGCGCGGGGTCGATGAGCATGGGCACCGGGCGCAGTTCGGGCAGCGCGCGCGCGGTGAACTCGATGGCGCGCTGGGCTGGAGTGTGGACGAAGAGGCGGAGGTTCGGCTCGCCGGCGAGCATGGAGCCGAAGAGGCTGCGTGGTTCGAACGCCGAGTCGCCGATGCCGTCCGAGTCGAGGTCGAGGCCGGCGTAGTCCGACCAGTAGTTGCCGACCCCGTCGCGTGCGAACGTGTTGTTGGTCAGTTGACCGCGACCGTGGGTGGTGGCAGGCTCCTCGTTCTCGACGAAAGCGTTGGCGACGAAAACGTTGCTGTGCGTGTTCGGCGTGGCGAGGAGGCCGATCTCGTTGAAGGCGATCATGTTGGACTCGAAGACGCCGGTCGAACCGACCGAAGACGGGCTGTTGTCGACGTAGACGCCGACACGGTTGGCGAGGATGGCGTTGCCCCGGATGGCGATGTCGTCGCAGTCCTTCAGCCCGAGGCCGTAGCCGCTCGCGCCGCGGTTGTTGAGCATGCAGTTGTCGACGAGCGCAATGCGGTTGCTGTACATGAGGTAGATGCCGACGGAGTTTCCGGAGAGGGTGTTGTGGGAGAGGATGGTGTCGTGGCTGTACATGAAGTGGAGGCCGTAGCGGCTGCTGGAGACGGTGTTGTGGCGGATGGTGAGATTCTCCGAGTACCAGAAGACCATGTCGCGGGACTCGTGGACGGTGTTGCCTTCGATGAGGCAGCCGTGGCTCCACCAGAGCCGGACGCCGTCGCCCCGGCGTTCGGGGTCGAGGGGCTTGCAGCGGACGAAGTTGTCGCGGATGACGGAGTCGGGAGCCTCGCGGAGGTCGATGCCGAAGAGCGCGTCCTCGACGCGGTTGGACTCGATGATGACCGGGCCGGTCAGGACGCGGATGGCGGCGGACTCGCCCGTGACGTCGTCGCCGGATGCTCGAACGGTGCACCCGCGGATCGTGACGCCGGGGACAGTGATCTCGACGACGGTGCCGCGGCCCAGCCCGTCGAAGACGGCCGCGCCGCCGCCCTCGATAGTGACCGGCTTGCGGATGACCAGATTGCCCTCGTAGACCCCCGGCGGGATGCGGATCGTCTCGCCGGGCTGCGCTGCGTCGATCATCGCGGCAACCGCCGCGGCGGGGCGGCGTTGGACGCCGGTCGTCTGCGGCGGCGAGGCGGCGCACGCCGAGGCACAGACGAGCAGGATGATCCCCCGAAAGACCCGCATCACGTGCTCCGTTCGTTGGCGGCGGCCTGCTGCCGGACGAGCGGCAGGTAGGCGCGGCGGTGGAAGTAGAGGGCGGCGACGAGGACGATGGACGCGGCAGTGGCGAGGTACAGCCCGATGCCGGGCGTGGCGATGGTGACGAACTGCCCGATGCCGCCGCGCCCGAGCGCGGTCGGCACGAAGGGCTTGATGGAGTTGGAGAGGGGGGCATCGGGGTCGAGGTTGAGGCCGAAGTGACGCATCCAGAGCTGGAGATCCACGAGGAAGACGACGGGGAAGAAGATGACGGGCGCAACGAGCAGCACCGCCCATCGGCTGTGGATGTAGGCGGCGAGTTCGAGCAGCACGACGAAGAGGATCATGATGAAGACACCGACTTCGCGCTCGATCTGGGCGGCTTCGTAGAGGGAGCGCATGCCGATGTAGTGGTTGAGGCCGTCGATCTCAACGACGTCGCCCGTGAGGTGGTTGAGGTAGGCGGTCATGTGCAGTCCGCTGGGGTACTGCGGGGCCTGGAGCTCCATGTGCCAGTAGGGCAGGAAGAGGGAGACGAGGAGGAGGATGCGCGCGAAGAGGAGGAGGAAGCCCGGCGTGCCGTAGCGGAGCGATCGCTTCCAGGCCTCTTCGGGGCTGACGCGGGGGCCGATGATGCGTTCGATGAAGCCGAGACTCAAGGCGCGCTCCTTGCCGGTCAGGTGTGCGGCTGGGTGCGAGGGTCGGGTGTGGAATCCGCGCCGGGCGCTCTCGCGCGCGGCGCGGGGGCAGGTCAGTTGGGTTCAACCATGAGGTAGCCCATCATCTCGAGGTGCAGCGCCGAGCAGAACTCGGAGCAGTAGAACGGGAAGACGCCGGGGGTATCGGCGATGAACTCGATCGTGACGGTCTCGCCGGGCTCGAGGCTGACGGCGATGTTGTACGCGGGGACGGCGAAGCCGTGGACGGCGTCGACCGCGCGCTCGATGTTGGTCATGCGCCAGATGACTGTGTCGCCCTGCTTGACCTTGACGTGGTCGGGGTTGAACTGGCTGCGGACGACCGACATCCAGACCTCGACGGTGCTGCCGTCG
Organism: Planctomycetota bacterium; assembly: GCA_014584315.1. Lineage (GTDB taxonomy): Bacteria > Planctomycetota > Phycisphaerae > Phycisphaerales > UBA1924 > CAADGN01. The sequence goes on from JACTNA010000027.1 coordinate 9,298, forward strand.
CGCGTGACGCGCTCCATGCCCTTCTTGGGGGCCATGGGGTCGATCTGCTGCTTGTGCGGGTCCCAGCCGATCTCGGGGTAGATGCTCCAGGGCTTGAGGATGTCGGCCCGGATGATCTGAGCGTAGTGCGGCTCGCCGAAGCCGATAGGCATGTCGTAGATGACGGGCATGTTCGCGCCCTGGCCGGAGATGTCGATCAACTGGAAGTTCTGCGCGAGCAGAGGGCCGGGGTGGAGGAAGCGGTCGACGGACCACTTGTTGAAGGAGATGAGGTAGCGTCCGAGGGGGTTGACGGTGTCGCCGTGGACCGCGCCGATGTGCCCGACGTTGTACTGCACCGGGGTCTTGTGGACGAGGGTCCAGTCAGGCTCGGGCGTGCCCTTGCCGTACTCGCCGCCGAGTGTCCAGCGCGCGACCGCGGAGTCGAGGAAGAGCGAGGTGTAGGCGTAGCCGTCGTTGCCGAACTGGGTGTGGAGCGGTCCGAGGCCGACTTCGACGCGGGCCTCGACGACGGCGTCGAAGTCGAGGATGGGGATGCCGTACTCGTCGCTGCCGGAGTAGGTCTTGTTGGCGATGGCGCGCTTGACCTTCTCGAACGAGTAGACGGTGACGTGGGGGTCGAGTTTGCCGGAGACGACGATGAAGTCGCCCTTGGGGGCGATGTCCACGCCGTGAGGGCTTCGCGGCTCGGGCGTGAGGTGCAGCAGGCCCTCGGCGATCGAGGTCTCGATGGAGATGACGGGGAAGCCGGACTGCTCCTTCGCGCCGCCTGCGCGGAACACGGCCTCGGCCTTGCGCCAGTCGATGATGTGGAGGAAGTCGGTGGCATTGCGGCTGACGCCGGCTTCGAAGGGCGGCTTCTTGTCCTGGACGCCGCCCGTCGCCATCTCGGTGTTCAGCGAGTTGATGAAGACGAACCCGTCGCTGGCGAGTTTGCCGGCGTCGACCAGGTCCTGCCAGTAGGGCGGCAGTTCCATCGCGAAGGACTCTTCGGGAATGACGCGGCCCTTCTTGCGGTCGAACTTCCAGAAGATGACCGAGCCGCGGTGCTTCTCCTTGTACTGGTCCATCGTGGCGTACTCCCAGCCGAGGGGGACGCCGTACTGGGAACTCTCGATGACGTACTCGGTGTCGGGCGTGACGCACAGCCCGTGGTTGCTGACCGTGAGCGGGTTCTTGAGGATCTGCTTGGTCTCGAAGTCCCGCAGGTCGATGACCGCGACGCGAGCGTTGATCTTGTCGTTGATGAAGAGCCACTCGCCGTCGTAGTCGCCTTTGGTCTCGGAGAGGGCGGGGTGGTGCGTGTCGCCCCAGAGGTTGGGCTTGCCGGCGACGTTGCCCTGGGCGAGGACGTCGTTGCCGACGCCGTACCCCCAGCCCTGCCACGGCTCGGGCGTGAAGACGGCGATCGTGCGGATCAGGCGCATCGAAGGAACGCCGATGACGTGAACCTGACCGCTGTGCCCGCCGGACGAGAAGATGACGAACTCGTCCTTCATCCCGCTCGGCGTGTAGGTCTTCGCCGCGGCGAGCAGGTCCGCCGTGCTCAGGCCGCGCGCCTGGGCGGCCTTCTGCACGTCGGCCATGGACTGCGCCGCGGCATGGCCCGCGAGCAATCCAACCGCGGCGACGGCTGTCGCGGCAACGGTGCGGATGGGAATCGGTGCGTGTTTCATGGGCTTCTCCTTCAGGTGTGTCCGGGACGACAGGTCCGTGACGGCCGCCGACCACGTCGGCGACGCCGGTTACTGCTGCAGGGTGCGGATGAAGGACACGATCTCGGCGATCTGCTCGTCCGTGAGCGCGGGGTTGCCTCCCTTAGGGGGCATGTCCAGACCCGTCGTGTTCAACTCGTCCCAGACCGGGCGGCCGGTCTTGACGAACGCGACCATTTCGCTGTCGGACTTGGATGCGATGAAGTCGCTCGCCTTGAGCGGCTTGCCAAGCCCTTCCATGCCCTCGCCGTTCGCCCCGTGGCAGGCGGAGCACGAGGCGATGAAAAGCTCGTAGCCGGGGCCGCCGGCCGCGGCGAGGGCATCGCCCGTCCCGTCGGCGGGCCTGGTGTTCCATGCCTCGACGGATACGGTCGGCGCGTTCGGGTCCTGGATGGCGCGGAGGTAGGTGACGACAGCGGCGAGCCTGGCATCGTCGATGCCCTGCGCGCCGCGTGCGGGCATCAGGGTGCCGCTCGTATTCGCCGGGTCGTTGGGGAGCCGGCCGTTGACGAGAAGATCGAACAACTCGGCATCGCCCGCGCCCTGAACGAACGCGCTGTTGCGCAGGGGCTTGCCGAGCCGCGGGATGCCCTCCCCGGACTTGCCGTGGCAGAGCGCGCACGCGCCGAGGTAGGTCGTCTCGCCCAGCGTGATCTCATGCGGGTCAACGCCGAGCGCCGCGGCCTGGATGCTCCACGGAGGAGGGGGGGGCTTCGGCGCGCCCAGCACCATCAGGGCGACCAGGGCGGGGAGCGTCGCCGTCAGGATCACCGACGCCCCGATGATGTGCCAGCGGTACGGGTCGGCTGCGGGCGTCGTGTGGCACGGTGCCGCGGATGCTCCCGCACGCGGCTCCGTTTGGTGCAGGACGTCGGTGGTCGTCATCTGGAGTCCTCACTGCGGTTCCGTTGAGGGGCATTGTCTACTAATGGATACACATATCCGTTTCTAGGGTAGGACAGCACGTGAATGTGGTCAACCATGTCCACGTTTTATTCGCTTCGGTTGTCGGGCAGGGTGTCGGAGACCCTCCGCGAGGTCGTCACACCGACGGGGAAACGGCCGAGCGCGTCGCAGAGCGGGCGGATGCCCCCGTCGCCGTCCAAGAGGTCGGCGAGGGATGTCGAGGCGAAGGCTCGCTCGGCCCGCGCCAGCTCGGCGTCGAGTAGACGGTGGAGGGAGCACAGCGTGGTGTGTCCCTTGATCCCGAGCGGACAGCGCTCGATCCTCTGAATCCCGGCGTCGGCGGCCTCCAGCACGTCAAGAACGCTGATGGCGGAGGGCACCTTGGCGAGCGCAAACCCGCCGTTCGTGCCGCGGTGGGCGGTGAGCACGCCCTTTCTGGCGAGCGTCCTGAGGATCTTCTGCAGATAGCCGACCGGGACGCGCGTGGCTTCGGCGATCTCTTGCGCCGAAGCGGGACGATCCGTCGCCCGGGTGGCGAGCATGACGGCTGCGCGAAGTGCGTATTCGGAGGTTTGCGAGATCATCGAAGCACGACCCGTTGAGGCGACAAAAATGGATATCTAGATACAGTATCGTCCCGATTCGGGATGCTGTCAAGTGTCGGCGCGCGAAATTCGGCTCGGCTGTACGTTTGTATTATGTCAGGGATCGACCGTCCGCGCGGGGCGGGGCGCTGCGAGGCTCCGCTGCCGTGCCCGAGGGGTTCGCGCCACGACCGGCGCGCGCAGCGCACTTCGCGGATTGGGAAACGCGGACAGGGCGGGATTCGAACCCGCGATACAGGGAGTACCCGTATAACGGTTTAGCAAACCGTCGCCTTCAGCCGCTCGGCCACCTGTCCCAGGCCGCCCGGGGAAGGGCGGTCGGGCCAAGCATAGCCGTCCGTGTTCCGCCGAACAAACGCCCTTACTGGCCCGACGCCCGACGATCGGCGTCCGGCCCGGCGTGCTCGTCGAGCAACTGGCGCAGGTAGCGGTTCTCGCGGCGGGTCGCCTCCAGGTCGAAGACCAGGTATTTCACGCTCAGACGGAGGTAGTCCAGCGACTCCTGCAGGTCGCCGAGCGTGCGGCGCATCCGCTCGTGACGATCGCGCGTTTCCGCGGCCAACTGCTCCAGCCTCTCTCTCTCGCCGGGCGGCAGGGTGTTGATCTGGCCGATCAGGTCGCCGAGTCGCTTCTCGAACTCTCGCTCGTCCATGGTGCGGTCCCTTCTTCGGTTGGCGGCTCACGCCGGCCACGCGCTGCCGCGCGGCGAAGGGACAGGCATCAACGCGCGGGCCACCGTCGGTGCGACCGTGCCGCGCGCGGGGAGCGTCCGGAAAAACAGCCGTTGGCTCGACGTGGAGGAGGCTCCGCGTCGCCCGACTCGATGGTCCCGGTTGTGCGGGCGTGGGGGTCGCGCCGGATGTTGCCCGGCGTCAACGGGTCACGTCGAGGCGTTTCACCGCCGCACGCGCCTCGGGCGACGCCGCGGCGACGGCCTCGGAGACCGCTCTGGGGTCTTGCTTCAGGCCGTCGCGGAGCAGTTTGCGGGCGTGGGCGTCGAGCGCGGCCGAGAACCGCGAAAACAGCTGCTCCAGTTCATGGCGACTGAACACCGAGAGGGGGTCGGCCATGCCCGTCTGGAGCGACGCCCACTCTAGGAGCGACGCGCCGCTCGACCTGTGCCGGTACAGGGCGAGCGTGGACCTGAGCCGGGCGGCGAGGCTTCGGAACGGATCGGTTGACTCGGGCGGCAGGGCGGCCAGTCGCTGGCGGAGTTCATCGGGAGCGAGGCGTGCCGTCTCGTGCCCGGTTCCGTTGTCCGAAGTCGGGAGCGACCCGACGGGCCGCAGGTCCGCCATGGCGGTGGTCAGGGTCTTGACGCCGCCGTGTTCGAAGCGCACGACGAGGCGCTGGCACGGCGCGCCTTCGTGGGTCTGCTGCGTCGCACCCACGACGACGCCCACGCCCCAATCGGGCTTGGTCGCGTGGATCAGGCGGTCGCCGAGGCTCCAGGTGGTCGCGGTCATGGGGAACGGGTGCTCCGGATGAGGCCGACGGTTCGCCGGGGCAACGGCGACAGCGATCCGGTCCGGCACAGCACGGGTCGGCTTGGGTCGATGCCGGGCGGTCGAGCGACGACCGATCTTCCGGCGGGGCTAGTATACGCCCCCGTGCGGCGGCGGCTCGGAGCCGCGGCCGATGGGGTGATGCCGATGAGGGGCACGGATGATTGACGCGCTGAAGAGCGAGGAACTGGTCAAGCGGGTCGGCGGGCGGTTCGCCCTCTGCGCGCTGATCCAGCGGCGGATGGTCCAACTGATGGAGGGGGCGCGCCCGCTGGTCGAGCGCGAAGGCCGATCCGATCTCGAAGTGGTCATCGACGAGATCCTGCGCGAGAAGATCACCCACGAGTTCCCCGCGCTCGCTCCGGGCGGGTCGTCAGGCCCCGAGGGCGAAGCGCTCCTCTGACGCCGGGCCTCCGGCGGGGCGGGCACCGTGAGCGAAGCCACGCTGCGCGGCAGACGGATCATTGTCGGCGTGACCGGGGGCATCGCCGCGTACAAGACGGCCATGCTCGTCAGCCGTATCGCGCAGTGCGGCGCTGAGGTCACGGTGGCGATGACCGAGGCGGCGACGCGGTTCGTCTCTCCCCTGACGTTTCAGGCGCTCTCCGCGAGGCCGGTGTACACGAGCGCATGGGAGCACCTCGAATCGAACGATCCGCAGCACGTCTCGCTCGCGACGGCGGCGGACGCGGCCGTGGTCGCACCCTGCACGATGGACTGCATGGCCCGGCTGGCGGCGGGCATGACGGACGACGTGGTGACGCTCATCCTCAGCGCGATCGACCGCGCGCGCACGCCGGTGCTGCTCGCGCCGGCGATGAACGCGGCGATGTGGGGGCAGCCATCCACCCGACGCAACGCCCGTCAACTCGCGGAGGACGGCTTCGTGCTGGTCGGCCCGGGGGAGGGCTGGCAAGCGTGCCGGACCGTCGGCGTGGGGCGGATGTCCGAGCCGGAGGAGATTCTGGCCGCGCTGGTCAGCGCGGTCGCCGCGCGGCCCGCTCGCGGTTAGACTTGCGACCCAGCCGGAGAGATGCCTGAGCGGCTGAAAGGGCCGGTCTCGAAAACCGGTGTGGCGCTTGTCGTCACCGTGGGTTCGAATCCCACTCTCTCCGCTTGCCGGACTGCCTCGCGTCGCCCTGTGGGATTCGAACCCACGTGAGGCGAAGCCTCAGGGCGTGGGTTCGACGCCCACGCGGCGCGGCGAAGCCCATCCCACTCTCTCCGCTTGCCGGACTGCCTCGCGTGCCCCTGTGGGATTCGAACCCACGTGAGGCGAAGCCTCAGGGCGTGGGTTCGACGCCCACGCGGCGCGGCGAAGCCCATCCCACTCTCTCCGCTTGCCGGTGGCACAGGCGTCTCGCCTGTGCGAACGCATGTAAGGCGAAGCCTTAATGCAGCCGGCCCCCGGGAGATCCCGAGGGCCGGCGGAAGAACGAGAGTGCGAGCAGCCGAGCGGCGTCAGTCGCAGGGCGTGTTGTAGAGGTTCAGGAAGGCGAGCACGTCGAGCGAGTTGAACATGGTGTCGCCGTTGAGGTCGGCCTTGGGGTTGTTGGACGTCCAGTCATTGAGGAAGGCGAGCACGTCCTGGGAGTTCACCGTGCCGTCCTGGTTCCAGTCGGCGTCGCAGAAGGACACGCTGAAACTCGAGATCCACGTCTGCCATCCCGAGGGGATCGGGTACTGGCCGACGATCCAGAAGGTGCGGTCGTTGGTGGGATCGACGGTGATGTCGAAGTAGTCGCCCCAGCGTCCGGACGTTCCGGTGTTGCCGATGGCGACCTGCTGCGTCGCGCCCATGGTCCCGGGAGGATCGCTCGGGGCGCGGCTGGTGATGCGGACGGCGGCGTGCGTGCTCGAGGACGACGCGGCCATCACCATGCCGACGTGCCCGTCCTTGTTCTCGTAGAGCGCGGGGAACCAGGTGTGGACGCCCGAGCCGCCGTCCACGTTTCCGCCCTGCACGTAGGAGACGCTTCCGGACTGAGGCCAGTTGTTGGTGTTGAACTGGTACCAGCGGGCCATGTTCTTGCTGTTGGCGCGGATGCCGTGGCCGGTGTAAAGCCGTCCGTCGCGCCACATGACGTTGATGAGGCGTCCGTCGAGCACGTCGATGGAACCGCCGCCGAGGTTGGGCGCGCCGCCGGACGGGTACGAGAAGGAGGGCACGGTCACGTTCGTCGTGGAGAGGGTGGGTGACGAGTGCGGGTTGTTGATCGCCTGGATCTTGATCGAACTCGTGCTGTTCACCGAGGCGAAGAAGGGGCGGATGTTGTTCCCGAAGTGCTGGGCGACCTGCGCCGAGGCCGCGTTGCCGTCGCGCACGTCGGTGTATTGCGCGGGTTGCCCGGTCAGGAGCGGGGTCTTGTTGAAACTGCGGAACAGCACGCCCGCGAAGCCGCTACCGTTGCCCGAGAGACGGAAGAGGTTGCCGGTCACGTAGTAGCCGGTCTGGTCGTACCCGAAGCCGGGGTAGTCCACCCAGTACAGCGTTCCGTTGACGTTGATGCGAGAGTCCGTGCGGTACTTGTACCACGTGCCGTGCGGGTTCGAGTCGTCGGAGACGGCGATGTCGATCCAGGACTGGGTCGAGCCGTACACCTCGAGGGCGACGATCACGAACCGCTGCGAGTAGTGGTCGTAGAAGCACTTCGGATCGAAGGTGAAGTTCCCCCCGCCCACCGACTCGAAGAAGCCCGGGTTCCCCGTGGAGTCCAGGTTCGCGTAGAACTCGAGGTTGCCCTGCTTGTCGTAGAAGGCGACGGCCATGTTGACGGTCTCGACGATGTGGGTCGGGCCGACGGCGATGGTCGGGTCGGGCGGCGTCCAGGGCGTTTGCGTGATGGCGGGCCACAACTCATCGGGACTGGTCCGCACTTCGTCGAGCACGCCGCCGAGGGGGAGGTCGTTCGGCTCGCCGATGATCGGCGTCTTGTCGCGCGAGTGCGGCGGGAGCAGGTGCGTCACACGCCGCGGAGGCCCGTCGAACTCCGGGATGTTGATCTGCTGCGGAACCTTCCGTGTGTCGATGATCTCGACCGGCGCGGTCCCGACGCCGAACGAGCCTGGCTCCGTCAGGTCGACCGGGTCCTTGCCGACGATCAGGTGTGGGAAGCCGTACCCGGGCTGGTCGTAGCCCTCGGGCTGGGCCGCGCGCGGCGTCGGCCGCGGCTGCTCGCCGAGGCTCAACAAGGACGCCCGATCCCCGGACGACGAGCATCCCGACATCGCCATCGCGACGGCGAGTGCGCAGGCGGTTCCAACGAGCGACACACGACAACGGTGCTTCGACATCACGATCACTCCTGGCACGGGCACGAGACCCACGGGCCGACACCGACCGCGCCCCTCGCGCCGATGCCGCCGAACTTCGCTTCGGCGTGCCCGGGGTGGTGTTCCATGAAACCACCCCGAACCTGCCGATCGGGGGCTATCCCCCGGGTCTCGACCCGAGAGGAATGCCGACCGTCGATCAAGTCATACCATGTTCGTGACCAGCTTGCATGCGCATTTTCCCGTTTTACCCGGAGGCTGACATGGCCCAGACTCCCTCGACCATGCTTTCCCTCGGCACGCTCGCGCCGGCCTTCACGCTCCAGGACGCGGTGGCAGGGCGAACGGTCTCGCTCGCGGACTTCGCCGGGCGGCCGCTGCTCGTCATGTTCATCTGCAACCATTGCCCGTTCGTGAAGCACGTCCGGACGGAGTTGGCGAAGATCGGCCGTGAGTACGGGGAGCGCGGCGTCGGCATCGTCGCCATCTGCTCCAACGACGCCGAGAAGCACCCCGACGACAGCCCCGCCAAGATGCGCGAGGAGGCCCGCGCCGCGGGGTACACATTCCCGTACCTCGTTGACGCCGCGCAGGACGTCGCCAAGCGCTACCGGGCCGCCTGCACGCCGGACTTCTTCCTCTTCGACAAGCAGCACCGGCTGGTCTATCGCGGCCAACTGGACGACAGCCGCCCGAGCAACGGCATCCCCGTCACCGGGCGCGACCTTCGGGCCGCGCTGGAGGCCGTGCTCAAGGGCGAGTCCCCGGCCGCTGACCAGAAGCCCAGCATTGGGTGCAACATCAAGTGGAAGCCGGGGAACGAGCCTGAGTACTTCCGGACGTGACGCGGTGGGTCGGTGACTGACCCCGGGAGTTGGAGGCGAGCGAGCGCCGCGTAGGTGTGCGGCTCATCTGGTCGGCGAGACGCCCGCGTTCCAGTCCTCGATCGTGATCGCCCATCGCTCGTGGTCGGCCCACTGGCCGGCGATCTGAAGATAGCGCGGGGAGTAGCCCTCATAACGGAAGCCGACCCTGCGGGCGAGAGCCTTGGAAGGCTCGTTGTGGGGTTGGATGTTGGCCTCGACGCGGTGCAGGCCGAGCGTGCCGAAGGCGAATCGGACGGCGAGTCCGACCGCTTCGGCGCCGAATCCGCGGCGGCTGAACGGCTCGCCGATCCAGTAGCCGACGAAGCAGGACTGGAGCGGCCCGCGGAGGATGCCGCCGAGGGAGACCTGGCCGACGATCGTGCCGTCGGCGCGGAGGCAGGCGAGCATTCGCTGGCTGAGGTCGGTGTCGCAGGTGTCGAGCAGGCGTGCGAACTGTTCGTCGCCGAAGGCGTCGCCGCCGGGCGGCGGGAGGGGCTCCCACGGTTCGAGGAAAGCGCGGCTGGCTCGGCGGAGCGCGAGGAACGCCTCGCGGTCGCGGCGGTTGGGGTGGCGGAGGACCAGCCGCGGCCCGATGGCGAGCGTGTCGTAGGGGCGTGCGTGGGCCGGATCGTGCATGACGGTCAATAGGCGTATGGGTCCGCGTCGGGCCTGCCGAGAAACGCCCAGAGCGCGGCCGCGCCGGCAACGACCACGACCGGCACGGCGGCAGCGAGGAACGGCGCGAGTCCCTTGCGGCCCGCGAGCATCGGAAGCAGCGACACCGCGGCGGCGAACGGGGCGAGAGCGAGCACGATCAGCGGCCACGTCCGCGAGTTGGGGTTGAGGAACTGGGCGAGGAGACCGAGCGAAAGGAGCGCGGCCAGCACGAAGACCACGCCGCCGTGTTCGAGGGAGAGGCGCGGGCAGATCAGCCCGACGATGAGGGCGGCGCAGAGCAGGGCGAAGAGGCAGGCGGAGAACTGTGCGCCTGTGGCGTACGCTCCGAAATAGCAGACGGGAATGAAGGCCGCGGCGACGGGCAGGAGCACCACGGGCATCCGCCATCCCTGCTGACGGTGCGCCACGGCGTCGAGGGCGGCTGTGGCGGGCGCGAGCCAGGCCGCGCACGCTGCGGCAATCAGCGCGACCCTGGCCGCGCTCAGAGCGTGCGGCGTGAGGGGAGCAAGCAGGGCGAGAGTGATGAATGCGCCGAGGGCGAGCGTGAGCGGGTGGCGGACGAGATGCCCGGCCCACCGGAATCGCGCGGGGACGAGAGTCACGAGCGAGGTGAGCACGCCGATCGCGCCGCCTGCCGCGGCCGTCGTGTGGAATCGCATCGCTGAACTGGTGGGCCAGAGTTGCGGCTTGGTGTTGAAGCCGTAGTACGCGACGAGGAACGCCAGCGTGAAGACGACCGGGGCGGCCCAGAGCGGTCCGCGGGGTCGCGCATCGGACGGAGCAGGCCGGAAGATGACTTGCCAGAGCAGCCACGCCGCGAGGAGACCGACGCCGGTGATGAGTCCGGGGAAGACGGTCGTGAAGAGGAGGTCGCGGGTGGACATGGCGAATCGCGGCGGCCGGGGTAAGCCGGACGCCGCGGGAGGAGGAATGCGGGCACGAGCGTCGGGGAAGCGGGTCGAAGGAAACCGGTGGGGGAGGCCGACGGTCGTGGAACGGGGACTACTTCTGTGGAGCCTCGACGGCGACCTTGATGGTGACGTTGTTGCCCAGGCCGCCGGAGTCGGAGCCGTCGGGGGCCATGTAGTGGGTCATGTCGAAGTCGGAGCGCTTGATCTCGATGACGGCCTCGAAGGCGGCGATGGGCCGGTTGCGGAAGGTGCCGGTGCCGAGCCACTCGAACTTCGCCTCGACGGGCCTGGTCTTGCCGTGCAAGGAGAGGTCGCCCTTAAGGACGTAGTGGTTGCCTTCGACGTGCGTGATGGAGGTGGACTTGAAGTCGATCGTCGGGAACTGGACGGCGTTGAAGAAGTCGGCGTTGCGGAGGTGGTCGTCGCGCTGGCTGTTGCCGGTGTCGACGTTCTGGGTCTTGACCGAGAAGGCGAACTGGCCGGCCGAGGGGTTGTCGGGGTCGAAGGTGAACTCGCCGGTGAGGCCGTTGAACCGCCCGTAGAAGTTGGCGATGCCCGCGTGCTTGATGCGGAACACGACCGAGGAGTGGACGGGGTCCACGCCGTAGGCCGCGGCCTGCGCGGCGGGGGTCTCGACCGACGGCGCCAGCGTGGAACGCTCGTGGGCGGCGAAGCCCAGTGCGCCGGCGGCCAGCAGGAGCGCGACAGGAACAGCGGCGATCGTGCGGATACGCATGGTGGTGGTCCTCCGGAGGAACGCCCGCACGCGAGCGGCCCTACGGGGCCGGGCGACGGGCTTGCAGAAGCGTACCGCCGAGGCGGGCCGTCGGTTCGTCAGGACTGGCCAAGGACGGACACCACGACGCTGCGTCGGTGCGGGTCGCGGCGGTGCTCCCAGAGGAAGATGCCCTGCCATGTGCCGAGGGCGAGCCGACCGCCCACGATCGGGATGCTGAGCGAGGTTTGCGTGAGGACGGCCCGGATGTGGCTCGGCATGTCATCGGGGCCTTCGGCCGTGTGCGTGTAGAGCGGGTCGCCCTCGGGGACGAGCCGGTCGAGCCATGCTTCGAGGTCGCGACGCGCGGACGGGTCGGCGTTCTCCTGAATGATGAGCGAGGCGGAGGTGTGGCGGATGAAGACGGTGCAGAGGCCGTCGCGGACTCCGGCGTCGGAGACGACGCGCTCGACCAGGCCGGTGATCTCGTGCAGCCCGCGGCGTGGGGTGGGGATGGTGAGTTCGGTCGTGGCCACGATCGGGGTCTCGGGGAATGGCGGCGATGCAGCTCAAGAAACGTGCCGCGAACTCGAGTGATCGCACGCTCGATCAGCCTGGATCAGCCTTGCGTGCTCTCCGAGCCTCGCTCGGCCATGGCCCGGGCCATGGTGCCTTCGACCATGCCGGGCATCCAGAGTTCGGCGTGGTCCTGGCCGTCGCAGTGCTGGCGCATGAGCAGGTACAGGATGGTGCCGCCGGACCAGAAGTAACTGAGCGCGAAGGCCCAGACGAGCAGCAGTGGCAGGGCGGACCACGTGGCGACCATGCTGCGAGCCGTGGCGTTGGTCTTCGAGAGTCCCTCCTCGGTTGCGCCCCCGGTGACGATGGCGGTGCCGATCGGGCCGCTGAAGGCCGACGAGGCGGTGGCGGTGAACGAAACCGCGCCTTGCGCGATGACGCCGAGGACACCGACGAGCACACCCCCGACCAGGCCGAGGAGCGCGAGGTAGATGACCAGCCGAAGCGGGCGTGCGGCGACGTAGGCGAGCGAGCGCTGCACGGCGTCGATCGCGTCGGTGCCCTCGCAGGCGACGGCGGGGACGAGCATGGACGAGCCGAGCAGGTAGCCGGCAAAGAGCAGTACGGCGAGCGTGCCGAGGACGAGAAAGAGGCCGTAGAGCAGGCCGCCGAGCAGATTCAGCACTGGCACGCCCTGAAGGACGAAGAACCCGCCGACGGCCATGACGAGCGCGAGGAGCGCAACGCCCATCCACGGGGCGAGGAGCGCCCCGGCGAGGGAGGCCCACCGCCTCACGGCGAAGGCGAGCGCCTCGGGCCACGACAGAACGACCCCCTGCGAGAACTCGCACGCGACCGAGCGGCTGATGGCTCCGCCGCCGATGGCCATGATGACGACGTACGGGATGGTGAGCACGACAAGCGCGACGGCGTGTTGGTCCCAGAGGGTGCGTGGGAGGTCGTAGAGGAGGACGCTGAAGCCGCTCAGGATGGCCTCGCCGTTCAGGGCGGAAATGCCGCTGAAGATCAGGCCGAAGCCGCGGAGTTTGAGCGCTGCGGCCGCCTCGACGAACGACTGGTCGGCGGACGACCAGAGGCTCGAGAGGCTTCCGACGAACCAGGCGGCGACGAGGGTGAAGAAGGCGAGTCCGAGGCGGCTCGGGCGCAGGGCGAGCGAGCCGGCGCGGAGGAGTTTGGGCCAGAGGAGGTCGTCGAGGAGGTCTGAGAGGGCGATCCGTCGTTCGAGTGCCTCGCCGCGGGGCGTCGCGTCCGACATCGCAGGCCGTCCTTCCCCCGCGTCTAGGCCCGGCGCGGGCCGCGGGGCAGGCGAATGGTACCAGAGGGCCGCAATCCGGGGGCGGGGTTCCTAACATGCCTGCGGGCGGGGCGACGGAGACCGCGCCCGACTCTCGCCGGGAGGTACGACATGGGGTGGATCGTCCTGCTCGCCGCCGCCGGGCTGTTCGTGATTGTGCTGCTCTGGTTCGTGGCGATGTACAACACGCTGGTGCGCCAGCGGGTGGACTGCGACAACGGCTGGTCGCAGATCGACGTGCAACTGAAGCGTCGCTACGACCTGATCCCGAACCTGGTCGAGACGGTCAAGGGCTACGCGGCCCACGAGAAGGGGACGCTGGAGGCGGTGATCCAGGCGAGGCAGCAGGCGGTCTCGGTCGCCTCGGACGGGGCGCACGCGGCCGAGAAGGCGCTGGCCGAGAACGCCATCACGCAGGCGCTGGGTCGGCTGTTCGCGTTGAGCGAGGCCTACCCGCAACTCAAGGCGGACACGAACTTCCGGCAGTTGCAGGAGGAACTGGCGTCCACCGAGAACAAGGTCGGCTTCGCCCGCCAGCACTATAACGACTGCGTCGGGCGCTACGAGACCACGCGCCAGAGCTTCCCGACGAACATCGTGGCCGGCACGTTCGCTTTCAAGCCCCGCGAGTACTTCCGCGTGGAGGCGAGCGCGGAGCGCGAGGCCCCGAAGGTCTCGTTCTCGAGCTGATCCGCGATGAGCCAGGCCGGCAATCCTCCGCGACCGCCCACGACGCCGGATGTGCCCCCGCCGCCCCCGCCGCGCCCGTCCGCGCTCGACCGGGCTGTTGCCAACGCGACCGACACCGATCGCGCGATCCGCGACCGCATCAAGGCGTATCCGGGCACCACGACCTACATCGACCTCATCCGCAGGAACAAACGCGACAGCGTCATGCTGATCCTGCTGATGCTGCTGCTCGGGGCGGCGGTGGGCGCGGCGATCGCGGCCGCGCTCGCCCTGTACGCCACCGGCGACGGCGCGAGCCTGCTGCCGTCGGTTGCGGTCGGCGCGGCCGCCGCGCTGGTCTTCGGCGGTCTGGGGGCGATCTGGTCCTGGTTCGGCGGAGCGAACGCGATCCTGCGGATGTCGGGGGCGATCCCGATCGGGCCGCGGGACGACCCGGAACTGTACAACGTCGTTGACGAGATGCGGATCGCGGCCGGCATCCCGATGCCGCGCGTCTACATCATCAACGACTCGGCCCTGAACGCGTTCGCCACCGGGCGAGACCCTCAGCACGGGGTCGTGGCGATCACGCGGGGCCTGCGTGAGAAACTGCCGCGCGACGAACTCCAGGCCGTCATCGCGCACGAGATCGCGCACATCCGCCACCTCGACATCCGGTTCGCGATGCTGATGGCGACGATGGTGGGGCTGATCGTCTTCGCGTGCGACGCGTTCCTGCGGCTTGCCCTCCGGGGAGGAGCGCGCGGCGCGAGACGACCGTCGGGGGGCAAGAGCGGCGGTGCAGGAGTGCTGGTGCTGCTGGTCATCGCCCTGGTGCTGGCGGTGGTCGCGCCGCTCTTCGCCCGGATCATCCAGATGGCGTACAGCCGCCAGCGCGAGTACCTCGCCGACGCGGGGGCAGTCGAACTGACACGCAACCCCGAGGCGATGGCCAACGCTCTGCGCCGGCTGGGGGATGACGAGGAGCCGCTGGTGGACACCGCGAATCGGGGCACGGCCCACATGTACATCGTGAACCCGCTCCGGAAGGTCCGCAAGGCCCACGGCGAGGTGGAAACGCTCTTCTGCTCCCACCCGGCGATCAGCAAGCGGATCGCCCGGCTGCTGGCTCTGCTCCGATGACCATCCACCCCGCATCTTCCACCGAATCCGGCGTGGCGGTTGCCGAAGGCGTCCGGACCGGCCATCATCCGCCCATGCTCAAGGCCGTCTCGCGCTACCTGCCGCCGCTCGCCGCGCTCTTCGTGCTCGGTCCGATCGCGGCGTTTCTGGTGAACCTGCTCCGCGCGCCGGACGGCAGCCGGGACGCCACGCTGCTGGTCGGTTCGTCGCCCGCGCTTGGCGTCATGGTGCTGCTCGGCGTGTTCGCGCTCGCGGCGCCTGCGGCCCTGCTGGCGACGCGCTTCCACGGGTGGCGATCGGGGATGTGGACAGCCGGCCTGACGCTGGCCCATGCGGCGTGGGCATCGGGTCCGGTGGACATGGTCATCCGGCGCGAGGCGTCGCCGGGCACGCTGACGATGTTCGCGATCGAGGGGTTGCTGGTCGGCGTGCTGAGCGCGGCGTTGGCGGCGGGTGTCTGGCTGGTCGCCGTCCGACGGTACGAGCGTTCGCACGACCCGCACGAGGCGCCGGACGCTGCGCCGCGACGCCCGCACCCGAAGAACGAACTGCTCCGGGCGGTCATGGCCCCTGGAGCGTTGGTGGGTGTCGGGGTGGCGGTGGTGGTCGGTGGTGGGGTGGCATGGCTGGTGGCGCAGGAGCCGCTCAAGGGACAGGCTGTCTTCGCGGCTATCTTCGCGGGGATCGTCGGGGCCGGGTTCGGGCGGCTGGCGTCGTCGTACATCGACGATGCGGCCAACAGCCTGACGTTCTTCGTCGCGATCGCGCTCCTGGCTCTGGTCGCCCCGATCGCGGCCCGGTTCGTCCACGGCGACCAGTTGGTCGCGGACCTGTATGCGGGGCGGTACTTCGGGCCGGCCGCGCCGGTGGGGTTGGACTGGGCCGCGGGCGGGTTCCTCGGGATTCCGATCGGGGTCTCGTGGTTCGCGTCGCTCTTTGAACGCAGGCGGCAGGCGCGAGCGTCGGCCTAAACTCCCGCGGAGGGTCGGTTCGAGACCCTCTCCGGAGCAGCGATGACCCGTCACGACACCGCCAAAGGTTCCCGGCGCGCCATGCCGGACGTGCAATCGCTCGCCGACGACCGTCGTGTCGCCATCGACCGGGTCGGGGTGAAGGACGTGACCTACCCGCTCCGGCTGCACACGCGCGAGGGCGGGGAGCAGACGACGGTGGCGGCGATCAACATGTACGTGGCCCTGCCGCACCACCAGAAGGGCACGCACATGAGCCGGTTCCTGGAGGTGCTCAACGAGCAGACGTGCGAGCCGGTCTGCCCGGAGCGGATCCCGGCGATCGCGCGGGCGATCCGGGAGCGGCTGGAGGCGGAGGAGGCCCACTTCGAGGCCGAGTTCACGTACTTCATCGCCAAGCGTGCGCCGGTCACGGGCGCGCCGGGGCTGATGGACTACCGGGTGCGCTTCGCCTGCACGGCCAACGGCGAGACGGACTTCGTGATGACGGTCTCCGCGCCCGCGGCGAGCCTGTGCCCGTGCTCGAAGGAGATCAGCGAGTACGGCGCGCACAACCAGCGCTGCCGGATCGAGGCGTCGGTGCGCACGAACGCGATGATGTGGATCGAGGACCTGGTCGAGTTGCTGGAGCAGGCGGCGTCCGCGCCGGTCTTCGCGGTGCTGAAGCGGCCGGATGAGAAGTGGGTGACCGAACACGCCTACGACAACCCGAAGTTCGTCGAGGACATCGTCCGCGACCTGGCGCTCTCGCTCGAGGGCGACGAGCGGGTGGTGTGGTACTCGATCAACTCGGAAAACTTCGAGTCGATCCACTCGCACAACGCCTACGCCCAGGTGACGCGCGACAAACGACAGGACTGACGGCCCCGCCGTCCGCGGGCAACGGAGGCCCGGGTCCGGACGGCGGCGCGAGCGAATCCGGGACCACGGATGAAGGCGACCCGACCGATCCGCTCCATGTTCCCGCGAAGGCTCGCGCTCCTGCTGGGGCTGGTGCTGGTCGCGTGCGCGGCGATGGGCGCGCAACTGGCGCGACTGACGGTCGTGGAGCACGCCGCGCACGTCGCCGAGGCCGAGCGCAGGCTGTACGCCGAGCGGTGGATGCCGACGGTGCGCGGGCGCATCTTCGACCGGCACGGGCGCGTGTTGGCGCAGGACCGTCCAAGTTACGAGGCGGCGGTGGACTTCCGCGTGCTCTCCGGCGCATGGGCGGACGAGCGGGCGAGGTCGTTCGCGCGGCGCGCCCACCGGGACGCGTGGCCCGTGCTGGACGCCCACGCCCGCGAGCGGCTGGTCGAGCGGTATCGGCAGGCCTACGACGCCCACGTCTCGGCGATGTGGACGCGCCTGGCGTCGATCTCGGCCGCCGATGCGGCGGAACTCGAGTCCCGCCGCGCCGCCATCCTCGCTCGCGTGGAACGGATGGCGGGCACGGTCGCGGACGCACGGCGACGCCAGGCGATCCGCGAGCAGGCGGCGCGCGGGCGGCAGTTCACGCCCGAACTGCTGGCGCAGATCGACGAGCGAGCGGCCGGCGAGATCGCCGAGCAGCGTCGCCCGCACGCGGTCCTGCCGGACCTCGACGACGCGACCGCGTTCCTGCTCATGCGACTCGCGGAGCAGAGCGTACCGCTCTTCGCGTGGCTGGACGATCCGTCCATCGACCGCGATGCCGCGCTGGCCGAGCAGGCGCCGCTGCTGCCCGGACTCGTCGTTCGGCGGAGCAGCGACCGCGAGTACCCGTTCGATCGGGTGACGGTCGAGATCGACCGCTCGACGTTCCCCGGGCCGCTGAAGCACCAGGGGCACGAGAGCGTGACGGTCGAGGGGGTGGCGGCCCACGTGCTGGGCTGGATGGGGCGTCGGGCGATCGACATCGACGTCGCTTCGCGGCGCGAGGCGCTGAGCACGAACGACGACCTCCACGCCCGCGCGACGGTGCGCACGCTGGACGGGCGGACGCGCGACCGGGGGCAGTACATGCCGGGCGACCCGGCGGGGCGTGCGGGCGTCGAGCGCTCGCGGGAGGACCGCTTGCGCGGGCTGCGAGGGCTTGAACTCACGCGGCTGGACCTGTCGCAGCGGACGGCGGTCGAGCCGGACTTCGGGCGCGACGTCCACCTGACGCTGGACGTGATGCTCCAGGCCCGCGTGCAGGCCGCCATGACGCCGGAGGTCGGGCTTGCGCAGGTGCACGACTGGCACGGCGAGGACAACCCGACCATGCCGGTGGGGGCGCCGCTGAACGGCGCGGCGGTCGTGCTCGACGTGGATACGGGGGAGGTGCTCGCGCTCGTCTCCATGCCCTCGTTCAATCGCGACGTGATGCGCGACGATCCCGAGTCCATCGCCGCGGACGAACTCGACAAGCCGTACCTGAACCGTGCCATCGGAGTCGCGTATCCGCCCGGGTCGGTTGCGAAGGCGTTGATCCTCAGCGAGGCCGTGACGCGGGGGAACTACGCGCTCGACCAGCGGATCGAGTGCACGGGGCACCTCTTCCCGCACCTGCCGAACAACTACCGCTGCTGGGTGTACCGCGAGCGGTTCGGCTTCTCGACGCACCAGGCACGCATGGGGCATCCGCTCGACGCGGTCGAGGCGTTGATGGTCTCGTGCAACATCTTCTTCTACACGCTCGGGCAGCGGCTCGGACCGCGCGACATCGAGGCGGCGTACCGCGATTTCGGCGTGGGCGAGCGGTTCGGCCTCGGCATCGGGCCTGAGCACGCGGGCACGCTCGGTCCGGACGGGAACGCCGCCGCCCTCTCGACCTCGGACGCGATCCTGATGGGGATCGGGCAGGGGCCGGTGGACTGGACGCCTCTGCACGCCGCGTCGGCGTACGCGACGCTGGCGCGCATGGGCGTGGTCGTGCGTCCGCGGCTGATCGACGACGGCACGCCCCCCGAGGTCCGTGAACTGGGGCTGCACCGGCCCGCGGTGCAGGCCGCGCTCGAGGGGCTTGACCGCGTTGTGAACGACACCCGCCACGGCACGGCGCACTCGATGACGATCAACGAGCGGCGCGAGGCGATCTTCAACGCGCCGGGCGTGCGTGTGCGGGGCAAGACGGGCACCGCCACCGCGCCCGATCTTCGGATCGACCCGGACGGCGCGGACGGGCCGCTGCCGCCGCGGGTGGTTCGATCGGGCGATCACTCGTGGTTCGTGGTGCTCGCGGGCCGCGAGGGGGAGCGTCCGCGGTACGCGATCGCGGTCGTGATGGAGTACGCCGGGAGCGGCGGGCGTGTCGCGGGGCCGATCGCGAACCAGATCGTCCACGCTCTCATCGCCGAGGGGTACCTGCGATGAACGTGCGGCTGCTCACGCTCATCAAGGGTTCGAGGGCGCCGCACCGGACGATCCGATCCACCCTGACCCTGGCGAACGCAGCGTGGCTCTCGGTGATCGCCGCGCTGGGCCTGAGCCTGCTGGGCATCTACGCCATCGACCTCGTCGGACGCCCGACGGCGGGGGGGGCGTTCGATCTTGCACCGCTGGCGTGGAAGCAGGTTGTGTTCCTGATCCTGGGGTTGCTGGCCGCGGTGATCGTTGCGCTGCCGCACTACCGCATCCTGTCGCTCGCGGCGTGGCCGGCGACCGTCGTCGTGCTGGGGCTGCTGGTCTTCCTGCTCGCGCCGGGCGTGCCGAAGTGGCTCGTCTCGCCGACGAACGGCGCCCGGGCGTGGATCAACCTCGGGCCGGTGAATCTTCAGCCCGCGGAACTGGCAAAGATCGTGTTCGTGCTGGTGGTGGCGAGGTACATGCGGTTCCGGCGGACGCACCGCGAGGTGCGAGGGCTGATCGTGCCGGGGATCATCGCGTTCGTGCCGATGGCGCTCATCACGCTCCAGCCCGACCTTGGCAGCGCGAGCCTGTTCGTGCCGTCGCTGTTCGCGATGCTCGTCGCCGCGGGGGCGCGGCTGCGGCACGTCGGCGTGATCATGCTCGCGGGGCTGCTCGCGGCGCCGGCGAGCTGGCCCCTGCTCCGCCCCTACCAGAAGGAGCGGTTCATCGCGCTGGTGCATCAGGTGCAGGGGGACCGCTCGCGCGAGCAGGACATCAACTTCCAGTCGTTCACGGCCCAGCGGCTGGTCGGCGCGGGCGGGCTGGCGGGGAACTCGGACGCGCGGACGCGGGCGCTGGTGCGGTTCAACCGGCTCCCCGAGGCCCACAACGACATGGTGTTCGCGGTGGTCGTCAATCGGTTCGGTGCGCTCGGGGGCGTGGCGGTGTTCGGCGTGTACCTGCTCTGGCTTGGGGGCGCGCTGCTGACGGCGGTCCTCTGCCGCGAGCCGGTCGGCCGGATGCTCTGCGTCGGGCTGGCAGCGTTCGTGGCGGTGCAGATGGTCATCAACGTGGGCATGACGATCGGGCTGCTGCCCATCATCGGCATCACCCTGCCGTTCATCTCGTACGGCGGCTCGAGCATGCTCGCGTCGTGGATCATGACAGGGCTGATCCTCAACGTCGCGTTGCGGCGCCCGATGCCGCCGTTCCGGCCCTCGTTCGAGTACGGTGACGACGATGCATGACGCCCACGCCATCGCGCCGACGCCGGAGTTCCTCGCCGCGGCCGGCGCGGTGGGCGTGGAGTTCGAGCCGGGCGACGTCGAGCGGCTCGGGCGGTACCTCGGGCTGCTGCTGGAGACGAACCGCTCGTTCAATCTGACGGCGATCACGGAGCCGGCGCAGGCCTGGATGCGGCTGATCTTCGACGCGCTCACGCTGCTGCCGCTGCTCGCGGACCTGCCCAAGCGCGGGCGTGTGCTGGACGTCGGCTCCGGCGGGGGTCTTCCGGGCGTGCCGCTCGCGATCCTGATGCCGAATCTGGAATTCACGCTTCTGGAGGCGACAGGGAAGAAGGCGGAGTTCCTGGGGACGGTGGCGGCGCGGCTGGGCCTGACCAACCTCGCGGTCGTGAACGAGCGCGCCGAGCGCGCGGCGCACGATCGGGGCTCCAAGGGTGAGCGCACGGAACCGGGAGTAGCAGGCACTGTCGGGCTGCGGGGGTCGTTCGATGCCGTGACGGCCCGAGCGCTCGGGCCGCTGGCGACGGCCGCGGAACTGACGGTACCCTTCGCGAAAGTGGGGGGGCTGATCCTGCTGGTGAAGGGGCAGCGGGCGGAGGAGGAACTGGCGGAAGCCCAGGAGGCGCTGCACCTGCTGCACGCCTCGCACGCCGCCACGGTCGAGACGCCGACGGGGCGCATCGTCGTGCTCGAGAAGTTCCACCACACCCCGAAGGCGTACCCGCGACGCGACGGCGAGCCGAAGCGAACGCCGCTCGGGGTGCGACGCCCGTAAACTCCCCGCGTGCCCGACGCCGTCGATTCCATCCTCGGTCCCGACGGCCCCGTGGCGGGCGCGCTGGGCGCGGACTTCGAGGCCCGCGACGAGCAGCGGCGGATGGCACGGGCGGTCGCCCGCGCGATGGCGGAGCGTGGGCGGCTGCTGGTCGAGGCGGGGACGGGCGTCGGCAAGAGTTTCGCCTACCTCGTCCCGGCGATCCTGCGGTGCGTGGCGCACGGCGAGACGGTGGTGGTCGCGACGAACACGATTTCGCTGCAGGAGCAGTTGATCGAGCGCGACGTGCCGCTGCTCGAACGGACGCTGGGGGCGAACGGCGCGCCGGAGTCGTGGGCCGGAGAACTCCGTCCCGTGCTGGTCAAAGGGCGCGGGAACTATCTGAGCATCCGGCGGCTTGGGCTTGCTTCGGAGCGGGCGGCGCGGCTGCTCCCCGACGCGGCGAGCCGGCGGTCGTTGCAGGTGATCCAGGAGTGGGCGTACGGCACGCGCGACGGCACGCTGAGCACGTTGCCGCCGCTGGAGCGGCCCGGGGTGTGGAACCTGGTGCAGTCCGACTCGGGCAACTGCATGGGGCGCAAGTGCCCGAACTACAAGCAGTGCTTCTACCAGACCGCACGGCGGAAGATGGAGGAGGCGAACCTGCTCGTCTGCAATCACGCGCTGTTCTTCGCGGACCTCGCGCTGCGGGCGCGCAACGTCGGGTTCCTGCCGAAGTACGACCACGTCGTGCTCGACGAGGCGCACAACGTCGAGGACGTGGCGGCCGAGCACTTCGGCCTGTCGCTCTCGGAGGGGCGGGTGTTTCACCTGCTCGGGTTGCTGCACCACCCCCGCGCGGCGCGGGGGTACCTTGCGCAACTGGACCTGGCGGTTGGCGACACGGAGGCGGTGTCGCGGGCGGTGGCGCTGGTGATGCGGGCGGACGCCGCGGCGAGGGCGTTCTTCGGCTCGCTCGCCGAGGCGCACCAGCGGTCGGACTCGCGCAACGGGCGCGTGCGCCGGGCGGGAGTCGTGGAGAACGTGCTCACCCCGGCGATGAACGAACTGGCCGTGCGGCTGCGGAACCTGCGCGACGACGTCAGGACGGATGCGGACCGGTTCGAACTGAACGCGTACGCCGAACGTGCGGCGGAGATCGCGGACGTAGCGGAGGCGCTGATCGAACAGACGGCGACCGGGTGCGTGTACTGGATCGAGTCGCGCCGACCGGACGAGCCGGGGCGGTACGGCGCGCCCCGGGTCACGCTCGCGTGCTCGCCGGTGGACGTGGCCCCGCTGCTGCGTGAGCGGCTCTTCGAAGGGCAGCATTCGGTCGTGCTGACGAGCGCGACGCTCGCGACGCGAACGGTCCGCGACGACGAGCCTGCCGAGCGGGCGGAGACGGCCTTCGCCCACGCCATCTCGCGGCTCGGGTGCGAGGGCGCGCCGACGCTGCAACTCGGCTCGCCGTTCGACTACGCCGCCCAGATCGAGGTCTTCGTCGATCGCTCGATCCCCAGCCCCCGAACGGGCGACGAAGCGGCCGTTCACGGCGACGGGGTGTACACGCGGGAACTGGTGTCGCGCATCCTCGACCACGTGGCCGCGACGGAGGGCGGAGCGTTCGTGCTCTTCACGTCGTTCGGCTCGCTCTACCGGGCGGCGGACGCTCT
Source organism: Planctomycetota bacterium (assembly GCA_014584315.1). Classification (GTDB taxonomy): domain Bacteria; phylum Planctomycetota; class Phycisphaerae; order Phycisphaerales; family UBA1924; genus CAADGN01. Next base: position 32,054 of record JACTNA010000027.1, read on the forward strand.
GCGGGCGCCGCTCCGCGACCTGGCGCTGCCGCTGCTCGTGCAGGGGCGGGACGGCTCGCGGCGGGACATCCTCCAGCGGTTCCGGGAGAACGGGCGGTCGGTGCTGCTCGGGGCGGCGAGTTTCTGGCAGGGGGTGGACGTGCGCGGGCAGGGGCTGCGGAACGTCATCATCACCCGGCTGCCGTTCGAGCCGCCGGACCGCCCGCTGACGGAGGCCCGGCTTGACCTGATCCGGGAGCGCGGCGGAGACCCCTTCCGCGACGACTCGCTGCCGCGGGCGGTGCTCCGGTTCAAGCAGGGGTTTGGCAGGCTCGTGCGGTCGGCGACCGACCGGGGGCGGGTCGTGGTGCTCGACCCACGCATTCTGACGACGGGGTACGGGCGTCACTTCCTCGCGGCCTTACCGGAAGGGGTGCCCGTGCGGGTCCTGCCCGTGCCGACGGACGATCCCGCGTTGGCGGACTGAGTGAGCGGCTCTGGACGATTTCGAGGGACGTGCTAGGCTTCCCCCTTCCTCAAGCCCACACCCGCCCCCCGGAGAACCCCGGTCATGCTGGGACGCGTTTTCAAGGCATACGACGTCCGCGGCACCTATCCCGATCTCCTCAACGACCAGATGGCGTGGCAGATCGGCTTCGGCGTTTCGCGGTTCCTGCGTGGTGAGGCCGAGGCCGCGGGCCAGACGAACCCGATGATGCGCAACATCGTGGTGGGCAGGGACATGCGCGTGTCCAGCCCGTCGCTCGCGCGCAGCCTGATTTCGGGGATCAACGCCCAGGGCGGCGACGTGATCGACGTGGGGCTGGTCGATACCCCCTTCGTCACGTTCGCGATCAATCACCTCGGATGCGCGGGCGGCGTGATGGTGACGGCGAGCCATAACCCGCCGCAGTACAACGGGTTCAAGGTCTCGCGGAGACAAGGCAAGCCGGTCGGAGAGATGAACGGGCTGGCGGAGGTCCGCAAGTTCGCCGCGATGGTGGACACCACGATCGGGCGCGGGGCGGCCGGGCGCTCCGAGACGCGAGACCTGTGGGAGGCCTACGCGCACCACGTGCTCCGCACCCTGGACCTGAAGCGACCGCTGAAGATCGTGATCGACGCGTCGAACGGCATGGCCGGAGCGATGGTGCCCAAGGTCTTCGGGAAGGGCGGCGCGAACGTCAAGGGCCTGACGATCGTCGAGGTGAACTTCGAGCATACGAAGGGGAACTTCGCGCACGAACCGAACCCGTTGGTGGCGGCGAACCTGGCGCAGACGCAGGAGGCCGTCCGGGCGAACAAGGCGGACTTCGGCGTGTGCTTCGACGGCGACGCGGATCGGCTGGTGGTGGTGGATGAGAAGGGGTCGATCATCGGTTGCGACCACCTGACCGCGCTGCTGGCGAAGTGGTTCCTGGCCCGCGCGCCCGGGGCGGGGATCGTGTACGACCTGCGCTCGACGAAGGCGGTGGAGGAGGACGTGCGGGCGGCCGGGGGGACGCCGCACCGGTGCCGGGTGGGGCACGTGTTCATGAAGCAGGTGATGGCGGAGCACAACTGCGTGTTCGGGGGCGAACTGTCCGGGCACTTCTACTTCCGCGACAACTTCTTCGCGGACTCGGGTGCGATTGCGCTGACGACGCTGCTGACGGTGGTGTCCGGGCAGTCGAAGCCGCTGAGCGCGCTGGTCGCGCCGGTGCGCCGGTACGTGCAGTCCGGCGAGATCAACTTCGTCAACGAGGAAGCGGACGCCGCGCTCGACGCGCTGCGGGAGCAGTTCGTCGGCGAGGCGGACGTGGACGAACTGGACGGGGTGACGATCGACCTGTTCAGGGCGCGGGGATGGTGGTGCAACGTGCGCAAGAGCAATACCGAGCCGCTGCTCCGCCTGAACGTCGAGGCGAAGGACAGGAAGGTGCTGGATAAGGTCCTCGCGGAACTCCGCCCGCGCCTCGGCCGCAGGGTCGATCACTGACCGCACTCCGTCGGGCGGGCGGCCCGGCGTGTGCGGCGAGCGAGCCACGCATGAATCTCGCGCAGTTCTTCGACCACTGGCAGATCGTCGAGAATCCGTTCCAGGGCGAGGAGGCGCGGCACGACGCCGTCTTCGCGCGGATGGCGCTCAGGCGAGAGGAAACGCACGCGCCCGTCGCGATGCACTCGGACTTCGAGAAGATACTCGGCGGGCTGAGCCGGCCCGCGACGGCGGTCGTGTTCGGCGAGAAGGGGAGCGGCAAGACCGCGATCCGGATGCAGATCGCGGACCACGTGGCCCGGCACAACACGGCGAGCCGATCCGGGCGTGTGTTCCTCATCGCGTACGACGACCTGAACGCATTTCTGGACCGTCTGCACGAGGTCAACGGGGGGAAGACGCCGCTCGACTCGTTCCAGCGGATGCGCCTGGTGGATCACATCGACGCGATCCTGTCGATCGGGGCGACGGCGGTGACCGATGCGCTCCTCGACGGGCGTGCGACCGACGCGAACCCGTTGGGCGCGGACGATCGGCGTGCGCTCCGCCGCGCGCCGGCCGACGTTCGACGCGACCTGCTGGTCCTTCAGGCGGTGTACGACCGGTCCGACGACGCCGACGCGCGAACGGCGAGGCTGGCACGATCGCTGCGGCTGGGCACGCTCGGGTCGGATTCGTTGTGGCGGGCGGCGGGCGCGCTCGGGTGGCTTCCCGCGGCGGCGTTCCTCGCGTGGCTGGTGCTGGACGAGGTCGCGCCGGGCGGGCGGACCGCGTTGTACCTGTTCGGCGCGCTCCTGGGCGTGTGGGCCGCATTGCTGCTCAAGACGTTCGTGGTCGATCGGTTCGCGTTGCGTCGCCTCGCGCACCGGCTCCGACGGCAGGTGCGCGTGCTGCGGCGGACGGACGATTCGTACGCGAAGTCGCTCGCCAGGCTGCGCCGCGCGGACCGGTCGCCCGGCGTGCTGCCGATGACCTCGTCGGACGAGCAGCGGTACGGGATGCTGGACCGGCTGCGTCGGGTGCTGGGGTCGTTTGGCTACGACGGGGTGATGGTCATCATCGATCGCGTGGACGAGCCGACGCTCGTGAGCGGGGACGCCGAGCGGATGCGGGCGATCGTGTGGCCGATGTTCAACAACAAGTTCCTGCAGCAGGAGGGGTTCGGGGTCAAGATGCTGCTGCCGATCGAGTTGCGGTACGCGCTGTTCAAGGAGTCGAGCGCGTTCTTCCAGGAGGCGCGGCTGGACAAGCAGAACCTCGTCGAGCGGCTGACCTGGACGGGGGCGATGCTCTACGACTTGTGCGACGCGCGGCTGCGGGCGTGCCGGTCGCCCGCGGCGGAGGGGCAGGTCACGCTGCTGGACCTGTTCGCTGAGGACGTGACGCGGCAGGACCTCGTCGATTCGCTGGATCAGATGCACCAGCCGCGCGACGCGTTCAAGTTGCTCTACCGGTGCCTGACGGAGCACTGCTCGAACGTGACGGCGGAGCAGGCGCAATGGCGCGTCCCGAGGCTGGTGCTGGAGCACGTGCGCAAGCAGGAGGCGGATCGCGTGCAGCAGTTGTACCGCGGCATCCGGCCGGCGTGAGAAGGGGAGGCCGGGTCACTCGGGCAGGTGCCTGAGGAGTTTCGCCTCGTCCCAGACCTCGACGCCGAGGGCGCGGGCCTTGTCGAGTTTGGACCCAGCGGATTCGCCCGCGATGACGAGGTCGGTGTTCTTCGACACGGACCCCGTAACCTTCGCGCCCAGCGACTCCAGCCGTTCGGTCAGGGCCGTGCGGTCGAACGTCTCGAGGGTGCCGGTGAGCACGATGGTCTTGCCCGCGAACGGGCTGTCGGGACGGGACGCCGCCCGGCCCGGTGCGCGGTAGTCGTGGCTGGTGAGGTCCACGCCGAGACGCTTGAGATCCGCGAAGGTCTTTCGGGCTGCGGCGGAGTGGAGGTACCCGTAGACCACGGGCGCGGTGTCCTCGCCCAGGCCCGTCTCGTAGACCGGCTCCACGGGATCGGGGCTGCCGGTGAGTTGGCGCCGGCGCGTCGAGGACATGCGGTTGACGGCCATGGGCATGAGTTGCCAGACCTTGGCGGCGAGCAGAGCGTCGAGGTCCGGGAAGGCGCGGGCGATCGCCCGTGCGGTCGTGTCGCCGACGTGGCGGATGCCCATCCCCGCCAGCACCCGCGCGAGGCCGCGGGACTTGGCCTGCTCTATGCCGGCGAGGAGGTTGTCCACGGACTTCTCGCCCATGCGTTCAAGTCCGACGAGCGCATCGCGGTGTTCGTGCAGTCGGAAGACGTCGGCGAACGAATCCAGCGGGACGGGGCGATCGGTGCCGGCCGTCGCGCGGATGAGATCGACCGTCTTCTCGCCGAGGCCCTCGATGTCCATCTGCTTGCGGCCGGCGAACCAGATGATCTTCTCGCGCACCTGTGCGGGGCACTCCGGGTTGATGCAGCGCCGCTCGGTTTCGAGCGTCGGGTCGTCGCGCGCCCCGGGCGGCTCGACCTCGACCGGCCCTCCGCAGACCGGGCAGGCGTCAGGCGCTTCGACGCGCTTCGCCCCCTTCGGCCGCTTGTCGAGGACCACGCGGAGGACGTAGGGGATGATCTCGCCGGCCTTCTCGATCTCGACCGTGTCGCCGATGCAAAGGTGTGTGCCGGGGTCGGAAGGCTCGTCCACCGTGAGGTCCGTGCGCATCACGCGGACGCGGCCGTAGTTGTGCAGAGTGGCGTGCTGGACGATCGTGCCCGCGATCAGCGTCGGTTCCATGATGGCGCGGGGCGTGATGCGCCCGCTCTTGCCGACCTGCGGCTCGACCCGGAGCAGCCTGGTGAACCTCCGTTCCGCCGGGTACTTGTACGCGATGATCCAGCGGGGGCTTTTCGCCGTTGTGCCGAGGCGGTCCTGCACGCTCCAGTCGTCCACGCGGACGACCATGCCGTCGGTCGCGTAGGGCATTTCGTGGCGGTGGGCGGCGAAGTTCTCGATCGCGCGGGTCATGTCCTCGATCTTCCGGCCGCGTGCCTGGATCGGGTTGACGGGGACGCCGAGCGTCCGCAGGCGGTCGAGAAACCCGGAGTGCGAAGAGGCGAAGGCGGGGTCGGAGACCTCGCCCCGGCCGTGGGCGACGAACGCGAGGCGGCGCCGGGCGACGGCCTTGGGGTCGAGTTGCTTGAGCGTCCCGGCGGTGGCGTTGCGCGGATTCATGAAGGGGTCGAGTTCGTCGGCTTCGCGCTGGGCGTTGATGCGCTCGAACTCTTCGAGGGGCATGTAAATCTCGCCGCGGACTTCGAGGATGGCGGGGGCATCGCCGTCGAGGCGGAGCGGGATGGATCGGATGGTGCGCGCGTTGTGAGTGATGTCGTCGCCGCGGGTCCCGTCGCCGCGCGTGAGGGCGAGGGCGAGCGTGCCCTTCTCCCACCGGACGCTGACGGCGACGCCGTCGATCTTGGGGTCGCACACGAGCCAGGGGGGTTCGTCGGCGAACAGGCCGCCGACGCCTCCAAGCCCCCGCAGGACGCGGGCGTGCCACTCACGCAGTTCGGCCTCGTCGTAGGTATTGTCGATGGAGAGCATGGGCTTCGAGTGCGCGACGGTGCGGAAGCCCTTGATCGGCTCGCCCCCGACCCGTTGCGTGGGGCTGGTGGGGTCGGCCAGATCCGGGTGTGAGGCCTCGAGGTCGGTGAGTTCACGGAGGAGGCGGTCGAACTCGGCGTCCGGCATGATGGGTCGCGCGTGGACGTAGTACGCGCGGTTGGCGCGTTCGAGGAGGTCTCGAAGTTCCGCGGCACGGCGCGCCGGATCGCGAGCGCTCATGCCGCCATCGTACTCGCCCGCCGCCGCTGGGCGTGTGCCCCGCGTATGCTGCGGTCATGACGGCCCGGATCATCGACGGCCGCGCCCTCGCGGAGGCGTACCGCGCCCGGATCGCCGGTCGGGTGTCGGCCGCGCGGGCCGCGGGCGCGAGCGTGCGGCTGGATGCGGTGCTTGTCGAGTCGGGGGACAGCGCGGCCCGTCTGTACGCGGACAATCAGCGACGGACCTGCGAGGCCCTGGGGATCGAGTACCGATTGCACCTGCTTCCCGCGACCGCGGGCTTCGACGAGATCGCAGGGCGCGTGCTGCTGCTGAATCTCGACGAGGCCGTGTCCGCGATCATGGTCCATATGCCGCTGCCCGAGCGGGTGGACGCGTACCGGGTTCAGCGGCTGATCGCGCCCGAAAAGGACGTGGAGGGCGTGAACCCGGCGAACATCGGGAACATCGTCTACGGGCGGTCGTCCCTTGCGCCGTGCACGGCCCTGGCGACCGTCCGGATGATCGAGCACACGGGCGTGCCGCTCCGGGGCCGCGTGGCGGTGGTGGTTGGTGCCAGCGACGTGGTGGGCAAGCCCATCGCGGTGCTGCTCATGCGCGAGGACGCGACGGTGGTGTCGTGCAACAAGTGGACGCCCGGGCTGGAGGATCTCTGCCGGCGGGCGGACGTGCTGGTCGCTGCGGCGGGCGTGCCGGGGCTGATCCGGCGCGAGATGGTCAAGCCGGGCGCGGTGGTGATCGACGTAGGTGTCAACCGGGTCGAGGGGCCGGACGGCGCGATGCGGACTGTGGGCGACGTGGACTTCGAGGCGGTGCGGGACGTCGCCGGGTGGATCAGCCCGGTGCCGGGCGGCGTCGGGCCGATGACGGTCGCCATGTTGCTGACGAACGTTGCTCAGGCGGCGGGCGGCTGGTCGGAGGGCGACGCCGAGCCGGCGATATCCCGGCCGGCGGGGCATTGACCCGGCCCCCGCGCGGGGCTTGAATTGCCCGAACCCCCCACCCGGGGGAATGGAGACGCGATGAACGCTCTGACTCTCGGGCTTCTCCCGAACATCGGCACGTGGGAGATGCTGCTGATTCTCGCGATCGGGTTGCTGCTGTTCGGGCGTCGCCTGCCCGAGGTCGGCCGGAGCCTGGGCAAGGGCATCGTCGAGTTCAAGAAGGGCCTCAAGGGCATCGAAGAGGACATCGAGCATCAGACCACCGCCCCGCCCGCGAAGTCATCCGAGTCCATCCGTCCCCCGCTGACGAGCGGCGGAGAGGACGCCCGCGTGTCGCAGGGGCAGCCGATCGAGCAAGCGGCGGCCAAGCCGGCCGAGTGAGCGGCAGCGCCGGAGCGGGTACGATCCGTTCATGCACTCGCTCCTCCTCGCGTTCGTCGCCGCCGTGACCTCCCAGCCCGACCTGCCGATCGTCGAAGTCCGCGCGGACAACACGGTCATCGATCGGTCCTGTCGGGTCGTCGTGCCCGACGGGATGGTCATCTCCGACGCCGACGGCAACGGTGTCATTCACATCCGTGCGAGCGGCATCACGGTCGAGTTCGCGGACGGTGCGGCCCTGCGCGGCGCGGCGGCGGGCGTGCCGTGGGACGAGCACGCGGGCGTCGGCCTCCGCATCGACGGGCAGACGAACGTGACGCTTCGCAACGCCCGAACGCACAGCTTCAAGGTCGGCATCTGGGCCACCGACGCGGACGGCCTGACCGTCGATGGAGCCGATGTCTCCGACGGCTACGCGATGCGGCTGCGGTCCACGCCGCAGGCCGAGGACGGCGGCGACTGGCTCTGGCCGCACGAGAACGACAAGCACGAGTGGCTGGATCGGTACGGCGCTGGACTGTACGTCGAGCGGTCGTCCGGCGTCACGGTGCGCGACTGCGTGGCGCGGCGGCGTCAGAACGGCATCGTGCTCGACCGCGTGACCGACTCACGCGTGTACGACAACGACTGCTCGTTCCTGTCCGGGTGGGGCCTGGCGATGTGGCGTTCCAGCGACAACGTCATCAGCCGCAACGCCTTCGACTTCTGCGTCCGGGGCTACTCGCACGGCGTCTACAACCGGGGCCAGGACTCCGCGGGCATCCTCGTCTTCGAGCAGTGCTCGCGGAACGTCTTCGCGGAGAACTCCGCCACCCACGGGGGCGACGGGTTCTTCGGGTTCGCCGGCAAGGAGGCCCTGGGCGAGAACCCGGGGCCGGAGGGTTTCTCCGTCGAGCGGGCGGGGTGCAACGACAACCTGCTCATCAACAACGACTTCTCGTACGCCCCGGCGCACGGCATCGAGATGACGTTCTCCTTCGGCAACCGGTTCATCGGGAACCGGCTGGTCGAGAACGCGATCTGCGGCGTCTGGGGGGGGTACTCGCAGGACACGCTCATCGCCGTCAACCACGTCGAGGGCAACGGCGAGATGGCCTACGGCCTCGAACGCGGCGGCGTCAACATCGAGCACGGGGCGAACAACCTCATCCGCGAGAACGTCTTCCGCAACAACAGGTGCGGCGTGCACCTGTGGTGGGACGACGACCAGCATCTCTTCAAGACGCCCTGGGCCAAGGCCAACCACAAGGGCTGTGCCGAGAACGCCGTCATCAAGAACCGCTTCGAGGGCGACGATCTCGCCCTTCACCTGCGCGACTGCCAGGGCTCGAAGGTCGGCGCGAACCTGATGGAGGGCGTCGGCCGCGAGGTGGACGCGACGCCCGGCTCCGAGCCTGAGGAAGTGTTCGTCACGATGGACATCTTCTCGCCGCCCGAGTACCCGGTGTTCGGCGAGCGGAGGCCGGTCGGCGCTCGCGCGAGCCTCGCCGGGCGACACAACATCGTCATGGGCGAGTTCTTCCCGTGGGACCACGAAGCGCCCTTCGCCCGGCGCGGCGTCGCCGAGACGGGGACGGCCTATGAGGTCTTCGGCGGGAGCGATTCACTCTCGGTCGTGCTCAACGCCGACAAGGTCATGTTCACCTGGGAGGAGCCGAAGGACGGCGGGCCGAACCGCTTCCTGCTCGGCGCGCCCGCGGGCGTCCACCCCTACGCGATCACCTTCCGCGACGGGGCGTGGACCGAGCGCTTCGAGGGCACGATCGTCGGCGCGCTCTGGACCATCCGCGTCTTCCCCTGGACGATCGATCCGCGCGAGGACCTCGACGGCTGGCGGGCCGAGGCCCAAGGCCCGGCCGTGATGGAGACGACCGCCAACGCCCTGCAACTCAAGTTCGCCCACGGCGGCCCCCGCAACGTCGGCCTCTCGGACGAGATCGCCGCCTCCGGCCCGGGTCCCGACCGCTTCGGCGTCATCGCCTCGACGCGGCTGAACCTGTCGCCCGGGCGGTGGCGGGTCTCGACGCTGAGCGACGACGGCGTCCGGGTCACCGTGGACGGCAGCGTCGTCCTGGAGAACTGGACCTGGCACGGCCCGACCCGCGACCGGGCCGAGTTCATCATCGACCAGGAGCGGATCGTCGAGATCGTCGTCGAGCACTTCGAGATCGACGGGTACGCGGTCCTCACCTTCGACATCGAGCCGGCCCCGGCCCCCTGACCCCGTTGCCACCCCGCGGACCGGGGCTAGACTTGCCCACGGCTGACGGCGAGGTAGCTCAGCTGGTTTAGAGCGGCGGATTCATAACCCGCAGGTCGAGGGTTCGAGTCCCTCCCTCGCCATTCCGGACCCCAAAGCCGCCGCTTGACCGCCGGCCGCGAACGCCGTAACCACAACGCCGGCCTTGCGGGCGGGGGCCGGTCGTCGTACATTGACAGCGTGATCCTGCGCGACCGCGACGCCAACACGGCCTGGGAGGACGAGGCCGACGGCACGCTCGAGGAGCGGGTGTACTACTGCCAGAACTGGCGGGCGGACGTGGTGGCGCTGTTCGGCGCCAACGGGCACATGCTCCACCAGGTGCGCTACGACCCCTACGGCGTCCCCTTCGGGATCAGTAAGGCCGACATCAACGCCGACGGCGTGCTGGACTCGGCGGATTCCAGCCTCTTCGTCACGCTGTACAACTCCGGCAGCGGCACACACCCCTTCGCGGACTGGAACCTGGACGGCACGCTGAACTCCCAGGACCCCATCGCCTACCTCAACTCCTACAACGCGGACGCGGCCCTCGGCTACGGCGTGCTGGGCTACGCCTTCTCACGCGCAGGCGGCGCCAACCGCAAGGGCTACGCGGGCTACGAACTGGCGCCGGAGTTGAGCAGCGCCAAACCGTGCCTCTACCACGTCCGACACCGCGTCTACGACGCGAGCCTCGGGCGGTGGACGAGACGTGACCCGCTGGGGTACGTCGACGGGATGAGTTTGTATGGCTTCGTGGGAGCGAGGCCTATCGTGTACACAGATCCTACCGACTTGTCATCGGTGGTCCGCGCCGCTCAAACCTGCATTGCGCTGGCAATGACACAAATCGGCACTGGTGGCTCTCCGGTCGTTCAGATAACCATGCTGCGCGCGATCTGCTCGCTAGCAACAGCAGCAGCGATTGCGGCTGCGCTTGACCTTGATATCTTCATAATTCAGCAGATACTCGATCAGATTCGACCCGAGCACATCACACTATCAAACTTGCCGCAAACAGTGCCAGCAGGCTGCGGGACATGCGGCGGCACCAGCACGGGCGTTCACTGACATATCATGCTCGATCCCATCACAATCCGAATACCGCAGCTGATAAAGATGCTGTCGACCGATCTGTCTCATCATATTGCAACAGAGTCAATCGACGAACAAGTAAAGGCACTCTTGCCCGAGCCTATTGCAGAAACGCGACAGCACGTGCTTCGAATGCTCCAACTGTTTCAAGAAGAGGGTAGGTTTGAGTTATCTGCGGATACAATTGAAGCAATGCATGTCGGAAACTGCGCGATACGAGGACTGGAAGTATTGCAAGGTGAGGAATCCGTCACACGGTGCTCCATCTGCCTGCTTTGCGCCATGTACTACCTCGAGTGCGCAGCGAACTTCAGATCCTTGCCCGCCATACCGTCGTACGTATATGCTGTCGCGCTATTCACAGTGCTTATTGGCAATGCGCCAAGATTGGCCAGAATAATATCCGAATATCTTATTTTGCGCAGTGGCACGGGCGATGTCTCCTACTGTTGGAGTATAGCCTGCGCGTGTGTGGAAATTGCTCACCATCGGATACTGATCGGCTTGGCCCGTGACGATGTTCGATCTATAGAGAAGAGCTTGTCGGGAGAATCAAGGCGACACATTGTGCAGCACGTGATTAATCCGGAAGGGCTTGCAGACCGTCTATTCAAAACCTGCTACGATGACTGTTCAGCAATAACTATGCTGTTTAGAGATTCGTTGACGCATCCTGACATAGGCCACAGCCGATGATGTCGATTCCAGGTTGTGAGCCGCGCTGGGCCGAAACTCTGTCCTCTGGCCTGGAGGTCGCGTCACCGGGGCTTTGCGAGCTACGCGGCGACGTACGAGTACGTCGGGTCGGCGTCGGTGGTGGGGACTCGGCTGCCGCAGGCGGACCTGCTGCACGACCGGTTCGAGCCGGGTGCGTCGGCGGGCGTGTACGCGCGGCTGGACCTGTTCGACCGGGTGACGGAGGACGGCTGGAGCCGCGGGATCGACACCGGCGGCTCGCCGGACTACGACGTGTACCGCGACCTGTACGAGGTGCACGTCGCCTGGGACCGGGCCTCGAACGTGACGCGGGTGGAGGACAAGGTCTACCCGGGGTGGGACGTCGGCTACGCGCTGGACGGCCGCGACCGGCTGACGCGGGCCGAGCGCGGCACGTGGGGGGGGACGAGCATCGGGTCGCTCAAGCAGGACGAACGCTGGACGCTCACCCAGACCGGCAACTGGGACCTGCACCGCCTGGACCTCACCGGCGACGGCGACTTCACCGACACCGGCGAACTCGACGACCGCGGCACGTTCAACGTGGTCAACGAGCAGACGGCGCGCGACATCGACGACGACACCAGCGACGACTTCACGCTCACCTACGACGCGGCGGGCCACCTCACCGACGACGGCGAGAACGACGAGTACGTCTACGACGCCTTCGGGCGGCTGCGCCCCCGGCACGGGCCGGTAGCGGTCCCCGTACGCACCCGAGTTCCATCGAACGTGGCTATCGCGGGAGCGGGCACAAGCCGTCACCGAGTGCCGCCGCACGGGGAGCCATGGTACGTGCGTGCGTGCGCTCGGCGTTCCGGGCGTTGCTCACGACCTGCCCCCGCCCGGGCCGAACTTGAGGGCGGCGATGCGTTCCGGGAGGCTGAGGAGGCGGATGAAGCCCTCGGCGTGCTGCTGGTTGTAGACCTCGTCGGCGGAAAACGTCGCGTAACTCTCCTCGTAGAGGCTGAAGGGAGAGGAACGTGCGACGAGCGTCGCGCCGCCCTTGTAGAGTCGGACGACGGCGCGGCCGGTGAGGCGTTCGGCGATGCTCTCGGCGCACGCGCTCAGGGCCTCGCGCAGCGGAGTGAACCAGCGGCCGTTGTAGACGAGTTCGGCGAATCGGACCGCCATTTCGTCCTTCCAGTGGGCGGTCTCGCGGTCGAGGACGCACTGCTCGATGCCGCGGAGGCCCTCGACGATGACCGTCCCGCCGGGTGTCTCGTACAGGCCGCGGGATTTCATGCCGACGAGGCGGTTTTCGAGGATGTCCACGCGTCCGACGCCGTGCTCGCCGGCGACGGCGTTGAGGTGGGCGACGAGGGTCTCGGGGGCGAGTCGTTCGCCGTCGACGGCGACGGGCCGGCCGCGCTCGTAGTCGATGGCGACGTCGCGCGGCTGGTCGGGGGCGTCCTTGGGGTTGCGCGTGAGCATCCAGACGTCGTCTGGCGGCGGGCAGGCGGGGTCTTCGAGCGGGCCGCCCTCGTGCGAGATGTGCCAGAGGTTGCGGTCCCGGGAGTAGAGTTTCTTCGCGGTGGCGGTGGTGGGGATGCTCCGCTCCGCGAGGTAGTTCAGCAGGTCCTCGCGGGAGCGGAGATTCCAGTGGCGCCAGGGGGCGATGACTTCGAGATCGGGGGCGAGGGCGGCGAAGGTGCTCTCGAAGCGCACCTGGTCGTTGCCCTTTCCGGTGCAGCCGTGTGCGAGGGCGTCGGCCTTGAACTCGCGGGCGACGTCCACCTGGGCCTTGGCGAGCAGGGGGCGCGCGATCGAGGTGCCGAGGAGGTACCGACCCTCGTAGACGATCCCGGCGATGAGCGTCGGGAAGACGTAGTCGCGGATGAACTCGCGGCGCAGGTCGACGACCTTGCAGGCGGATGCGCCGGACTTGAGAGCCTTGGTCTCGATGCCGGCGAGTTCCTCTTCGCCCTGCCCGACATCGCCCACGAACGCGATGACGTCGCAGTCGATGTTCTCGCGGAGCCACGGGATGACGGCGGAGGTGTCCAGACCGCCGGAGTACGCGAGCACGACCTTCCTGGGCATGTGATCTCCCTCGTGATGCACCGGCGTCGCCGGGTCAGGACGATAGCCGGGATCGCGGGTCGCAGAGCCTGGGCGGGGGCGACGGCTCCGGCGCGAGGGCGTCGCGACGTGGGGCGTGTGGATTCGGGGCCGCGGTTCAGGTTCGTCTGCGCCGATTGGCGAGGATGCCGTGCGCGGCGAAGCAGGCGATCGTCGATGGTGCGGGCACGACACGGACGCCGACGCCCCGGTTCGAGTAGACGACCTTGAAGTAAAGGTCATCGTCGATCTGCGCTCCGAGGACCGCGCCGAATCGGCCTTCGAGCGCATCGGCGACGAGGAGGCGAACGTAGTCGCCTTCGGTCGGGAACGAGCCGTCGGCGAGGCGCAGGTCGAGGACCGCGCCGTGGCCGTCGCCGTCGGGGTCGAGGAAGACCGTGCCGCGAACACGGAGGCGGTCGGCGATGATCTCTCCGCCCGGGGCGAGGATTGCGATGTCGGCGATGAGGGCGGCATCGTCGTGTGTGATGAGATCGCCGATGATGGTGAGTCGGCCGATGCCGTCGCCGGGGGAGAGGCTGGCGCCCGCGCGTGCGATGAGTTCGGCGGCGACTCGGCCCTCGCCGGAGAGGTCCGCGCCGATGAGGTGGTAGGTGCCGGTGACGATGAGGTCGCCCCCGCCGAGCGAGGTGCGGCCGGTCTCCTGGACGAGGTCGCCGTTGATGGTGAGCGAGGTCTTCTGGCGGGGCCTGTTGCCGTTGGTGTCGCCGATGAAGAGTTCGCCCTCGACGGTGAGCGAGTCGATGGTCTCGAGCGTGCGGCCGTTGAGGAGCGCGAGCCGTCCGTTGGACTCGATGACGGAGAGGTTCCGCAGGCCGTCCTCGTCGTTCTCGTTGAGGAAGAGCGAGTCGGGCCCGTCGAGCGTGAGGTCGGAGGCGATGCGCTCGACGTCTGCGTTGTCGAAGACGAGTTGTCCGGTGACGTTGAAGATGCCGCCGGTGAAGACGCCGCCGCTGAAGTTGGTGAGCTCGAATCCCGGCGCGACGCGGAAGCGTGAGTCCGGCCCGACGGTGAGGGCGCCGTCGCCGTCGACGGTCATGTCGGCCGCGGTGGTGAAGTCGCGACCGTTGGTGACGGCGAACTCGCCGCCGGCGGCGACGGTGTGAAGGCCCGTGAGGCCGCTCGGCTCGCCGCCGATCGCGCTATCGACCACGTCGGAGGCGGCGCCGTCGAGGACGAGCCGGCTGGCGACGGTGGTGATGGCCGCGCCGTCGAAGGCGAGCGTGCCGGCGACGAGGAACTCGCCGTCGCTGAGCGTGCCCGCGGAGAAGTTGACGAGGGGCGTTCCGCTCTGCACTTCGAAGCGGCTGCCCGCGCCGACGCCGAGCGTGCCGAGGTTCTCGAACTGGGGGCCTGCGGTGGTGAAGACGGCGGCGTCCTGCACGGCCAACCGCGCGCCCGCGTCGTTGAGTTCGACCCCTTCGAAGCCGAGGAAGGTCGCGCCCGCTCCGGCGAGCAGCACGTCGGCCTGGTTCGTGAGGACGCTGACGCCGTCGAAATGGAGCGTGGAGCCGTTGACGATCTCCCAGACGCCGCCGGCGAGCGTGTTGCCGGAGACGTTGTCGACGGCGTTGGCGCGCAGGGTTGCGGCCTCGACGCGGACGGTGCCGTTGTTGGCGAAGGCGACGTCCTCGATGAACGACTCGCCGCTGCCGAGCGCCTTGGTGAGCGTGCCTTCGACGGTGAATGAGCCTTGGCCGCCGATGCCGGTCCAGAACAAGCGCTGATCGTTCTCGATGGTGAAGCCGGCGCCCTGGGCGATGGTGAAGGTCGAGCCGTTCTGGAAGCCGAGGTCGGCGGTCCCTCGCCATGCGCCCTCGCTGCCGCGGTGGTCGATGTCGCTGTCGCAGATGTCGTCGCCGGACACGCTGTCGATGATGAACTTGCCCTGGGTGCGGAGCGTGCTGCGCTGGAAGAAGACGTCGGAGAGCGTGGCGTCGCCGAAGACCTCGATCTCGCCCCCCGCGGGGTTGCTGGTGATGAACGAGTCGATGAAGTCGAACGTGCCGTTCACGGTGAGCGCGTTGGTGAGCAGGTCGAGGCGGCCGTCGGTCGCGGCCATGCGGAAGTCGTTGATGGTGAAGGACGAGTCGAGCGAGACGATGTAGACGCCTCCGAGATCGACAACGGCATTGAACGTGCCGTCGAGGGGCGCGCCGTTGTCCCAGTTGCCGGGGTCGCTCCAGTCGCCGTCAACGATGGACGTCCAGGTCGTCGTCGTCTGTGCCGAGGCGTGGCTCGCGATGGAGGCCGACAGCCCGGCGACGGCCGCCACGACGACGGCGCGACCCGTCCGCGACACGGCCCGGACATGGGCACCCTGACCACGATCAGCCATGAGTTGATCTCCTCTCTCGAACGGGCCGGCGCGCACGGACAACCTGCCTCGGCCAAGCCGCCGCCACGGTACCGCGGACCCAAGGTCCGATTCAAGGATTTTCCGGGGAGTCCGGGTCCGATCGGCCCGCTCCGGTGGTGAGAGCGGCGATGCGCTCCTCGCATTGCAGGATGAGCCTGGCGACCAGGGGAGGCTCGGCGGCCTCCGCCCCGAGGCCGCCCGCGGCCTGCAAGGCCCTGAATCGCTCCAGCGCAAGCCCGAGTTGTTCCAGCGCCAGCCGGTAGAGCGCCAGCCGCCGCTCGGGATCTTCCGACTGGTCCGCGAGCCTCTTGGCAAGACTCCCCAGTTTGAACACGCCGACGGCGGCGTCGTTGAGGTGCCGCGGGGTCGGGTCGGATCGCAGGAGGCGCTCCCTCACGCCGAATGACTCCTCGAACACGGCCAACGCGGCCTGTCCGTCGCCCAGGTCGCGCAGTTCGTTCCCGACCTTGTTCAGGCAGAGGTACAGGTCTCGCTGGCGTTCGAGGCTCAGGGGGTCCGCGGCGGCGAGAAAGCGGGTGATCTCCAGCGCGCTGCGGTAGACGCCCAACGCCCGTTCACGATCGGCGCGCACGGCCGCGTGCGCCTCCTGCTCGCTCACTCCGTCGAGTTGCAGGAGCGCGGCTCGCGCGGTGGCGGCCGACGAGATCGCGGTTCCCAGGTGGTGGAGAGCGATGAACTGATCGCGCAGGTACTGGGAGTTCTCGGGCTGGGCCTCGGCGAGCACGCGGAACTTGTCGGCGGTGATTGCGAGGGTGTCTCCCGCGCGCTCGAACTCCCCGATCGCGGCCCGGTAGCGATCGCGTGCGCCCGCGGGGTCGTCCGTGAGCCGTCTCGCTTCGTCGAGCAATCTGGAGCCGCGCTCGAGTTCAAGATCGGCGCGCTTGTCGCGGACCACGCTCAGTCTCCTGGCCGCGTTCCCGTCGTGGGGGTCGGAGGCGAGGCGTGCGGACCAGTATCCTTCAACGATGGCGTATTGCGTGTCGGCCTCGATGAGCCGTGTGGCGGGGTTGTCGCCCGTACGCGCCATCATGCGCATCATCTCGCCGACCTTCGCGACCGCTTCCATCTCGCGTTCGCGCAGGCTTTCGCCCGCCGGTTGCGCGGCCTCGTGCGCGCTCGCGAACAGGCGGGCGGCGCGCGCGTACTCGGCGGCCGCGTTCGGGTAGCGGCGTTCGCGCTGGAGGGACTGCCCGACGCGGAACGCGCTCTCGCCGAGGCCGGCGAGGAGGCGGGGGTCGTTCTCCATGCGAGAACGGAGGGACTCGCGCAGTTCCCTCGCGCGTGTATAGGCGAGGGCGGCCTCGGCGGTGTCCCCGAGGCTTGCGGCGTTGAGCGCGCCGTGGAGGTCGCCGACCTTGTCGTAGGCTTCGGCGAGTTCGAGCAGGAGGGCAGGCTCGTCCTCGGCCTCGAGGCGGAGGCTTTCGAGGTACTCGATGGCCTCGGTCACGATGCGCCGGCGTGCCGCCGTTGCGCCGGGCAGGTCCTCGATGAGGTCGGGCAGGTCGAACATGAGCGTGCGCCCCATCGTCCAGGCCGCGCTGAAGTTCCACTCCGCTCGCTGCTCCTGCCGCTGCGCCTCGGCCTTCGCCGCCGTCTCCGCGTTCAGGCTGATCTTCGCGTTCGCCTCGGCGATGAGGGCGCGGCGGTAGAGCACGCTCATCACGACGGCGACGACGAGAATGAGCACGATGAACGCGGACGCGATCGTCGCCGTGCCCTTGTACCGTCCGGCCAGTTTCCGCAGGACGTACCAGCCGTCGTGGCGCCTGGCCTCGATCGGCTCTCCGGCCATGAAGCGCTTCAGATCGCGGGCGAGGTCTCCGGCGGACTGGTAGCGGGCTTCGCGGTCCTTTTCGAGGCACTTGAGGACGATCGCTTCGAGGTCAACGTCGAGGTCCGGTCTGAGGCTTCGGGGCGGCGTCGGCTCAGCGTGCTGGATGTTGTCCAGCACGTCGCGCATGTTGCCGGCGACGTCGTACGGGAAACGCCCGACGAGGAGTTGGTAGAGGATGACGCCGAGGGAGTAGACGTCGCTCCGCACGTCCACGGCTCCGGCCGCGCCGGTGGCCTGTTCGGGGCTGGCCCAGGGGAGCGAGCCGATGAACTGGCCGGTCACGGTCATGACGGCCGGCTCTGCCGCGCCCGCGCCCAAAGGGGTCTTCGCCAGGCCGAAGTCGACGACCACCGGCTCGCCATCGGAGCGAACACGAACATTGGCGGGCTTGAGGTCGCGGTGGATGATGCCGCGGAGATGGGCGGCGTTGACCGCGTCGCAGATCTTGATGAACATGGCGAGCGTCTCGGCGACGGACCTGCGCTCGCGCTTGAAGAGATACGCTTCGAGCGAGTCGCCCGCGACGTAGTCCATGACGTAGAAGACGCTGCCGTCGGCGGTGGTGCCGCTGTCGTGGATGCCGACGATGTTCGGGTGGCTGAGCTGCCCGAGCACCTGGACTTCGCGTTCGAACCGTGTGCGGCCGGCGGCGCCGATGAACGGGCCGGCGTGCAGCACCTTGACCGCAACCTTGCGCCTTGTCGCGTGCTGGATGGCGAGAAAGACGACGCCCTGGCCCCCGCGGTGGATCTCGTGGAGGATCTCGTACCCGGGGAAAACGTCGCGCGGCGGGAGCGAGTCCGAGGCCTCCTCGCCGACCTCGCGCAGGGCGTCGAAGATCAGGTCGCGGTCGAGCGACCTGCCGTGCTCCGTGCTCTGCGGGCCGTCGGACATCGGGGCCACCTCACGACGAGGAGAAGAACTGCGACGCGGAGCCGAGCAGTTCGCGGAGTCGCTCGTGGGCGCGCGCCCGGAGCATGTAGACCGCGCCCGGAGACCGCCCGACTTCCGCCGCCACTTCCTCGACCGGCCTGCCGTCGAGATCGTACAGGCGGATGACCCTCTCGTAGACACCCGGGAGTTTCGCGAGCGCACGGTCGAGGGCGGCATTCGCCTCTTCGCGGGCGGCCATGCGGCTCGGTGTCGTGTAGGTCATCCCCAGCAACTCGACCAGTTGCGCCATCGAGTCCGCGTTCGGACCTGCCCGGACGCGCCTGCGCGGGTCGGGCCGCTTGTCGGCCTCCATGGCGCGCACGGCGTCGATCAGGTTGTTCTCCGCGAGCCGCGTCACCCACGCGAGGAAGCCCGACACGCCGCCGGTCGTGAAGCCGCGGAACCGCATGACGGCCTCGATGTAGGTGACCTGCATCAGGTCGTCCTCGTCGATGGAGGACCGCATGGCCGGGGGCAGTTTCTCGCCCAGCCGACGCCGGACCATCGGCCCGACCGCGTCGAGTAGCCTGACGAGGGCCTCGCGGTCGCCGGCGCGGGCCGCTTCGAGCGTCGGTTCAAGGTCGTTCGCCCCCGACATCAGTGCCTCCCGGATGACGGGGCAAGGTTCCCCGTGCCGGGGATTCTACCAAGGCCGATGGGCGGTGCTTCTGCGCGCCCCGGCGGCTCGGGCGTGCGACGCTGTTCGGGTTCAGCGTCGTCGCGTCATGGCTCTGTCGATGTCGCGCTGCATCTCGCGTTCGGCGATGCGCTTTCGTTTGTCGCTCTTGCCCCGGCCGCGTCCGAGGCCGATGAGCACCTTCGCGAAGCCCTCCTTGAAGTAGATCCGCAAGGGAACGATGGTCATGCCCTTCTGATCGACCTGGCGGGCGAGTTTCTCGATCTCGCGCCGGTGCGCGAGGAGGCGGCGTGAGCGGGTCGGCTCGTGCGCGCCCGGCGCGGGCGGGTACTCGGCGATGTTCACGCCGAGCAGCGTGAGCCGAGGGGGCGAGCCCTCCACCACGACGTAGCCCTCGGCCAGCGAGACCTTGCCGGCGCGGATGCTCTTGACCTCGGAGCCGAGCAGCGCGATACCGCACTCGAGCGAGTCCAGAATCTCGTAGTCGTGCCGCGCCCGGCGGTTCTCGATGTTCGGCGTGCCCGCCCTGCCTCTGGCCATGCCCGCTCCGTGCGACGCACAATCCCACGATCGGCTGCATCCGATCGACGACCCGCACGATAGACTCATGTGAGGCCCCTCTTCGCCCCGGGGCCACGGAGCCTCGCCATGACGCGGAATCGTTGGATCCTTCCCTGGACCGCTCTCCTTCTCACCGCCGGCGCGGCGTTCGCCCAGCCCACGGAAGCCGCCCTCAAGGTTCTGCGGGCCGCCGACGACGCGACGAAGGCGGTGCAGGCACTGTCGTATTCGGCACGCCACGAGGGGTTCGGCGTTCGCGCACTGACCGATCCGGTGGTGGTGGGGTCCGTCACGCTGGCCCGCAACCCTTCGTTCGAGGCCTACCCCGCCAAGGTCCGATACCAGGGCTCCGCGTGGAACCCCACGTCGCCAACGCCGCTCGTCTTCGCCTCCGCGTTCGACGGCGAGACCGCGTACCTGATCAATCACGAGGGCAAGTTGTTTGTGTCGGGCGACGGCACGGGCCAGGGGCTTCGGCTGCTCTACGTCGGCGACAGGATGCTGCTGACCGAGTTCGCCAGCGCGGAGCCGTTCAAGGACGAGATCGAGGCCAAGGTGGCCGACCTCGAGGGGCGAGCGTTCGTCAACGGCGTTCTCTGCAACGTGGTGTACGTGGAGTACCGTGATGACCCGGAGACTTCGAAGGCGCGCTGGTACTTCGGGGCGGAGGACTCCCTGCCGCGGCGGGTGGAGCGACTGACCGAGATCAACGGGCGGAGCGGGGCGACCGTCGTTTCTCTGTCGGAACTGCGCGTGCTGGACGAGGCGGAAGAGTCGCTGTTCCGGCTCGAAGCGCCGGAAGGGTTCGAGACCAGGCGGATCGAGCCGCGGCAGACCGCCCGCCCGCCCGCGCCGGAACTGCACGCGGTTGGTACGTCGGCTCCGGACTGGACGCTCAAGGACGCCGCCGGGAACACGCACTCGCTCGCGGATTTTCGCGGGAAAGTCGTGCTGCTGGACTTCTGGGCGACCTGGTGCGGGCCGTGCAAGCAGGCGATGCCGAGCATCCAGCGGTTGCACGAGCGGTTTGCCGGCCGACCGGTGGCGGTGTTCGGCCTGAGTTGCTTCGAGCGTCCGGGCGCGGACCCGGCCGGGTACATGGCGGAGAGCAACTTCACGTACGGCCTGCTGTTGGACGGGACCGACGTGGCCATGGCCTACAACGTGGCGGCAATCCCGACGTTCTACCTGATCGGCTTCGACGGGACGATCATCCACCGCGAGACCGGCTACACGCCCAAGAAGGAGGCCGAACTCGCCAAGGTCATCGAGGACTACCTCCAGTCCCAGGGCAAGTAAGGCCGCCCGCGCCGTGCTGACCGTCGCGATCCAGTTCCCGGAAGCGGTCTTCGCCGTTCTCGGCATCCTCGTGTTCGCCGCCATCGCGTGGGCGGCCCATCTCGCGTCGGTGAGACGGCGCGAGGCGCTGGCCGCGCTCGCGGATCGGCTCGGCCTGCGCTTCGACGCCGGGCGCGACCGCCGACATGACGACGAATACTCGCACTTCGAGGTCTTTCGCCAGGGCCACTCGAGGGCGGCGTACGACACGATCTGGGGGACGCTCGCGATCGCCGGGCGCGACTGCCGCATCAAGACGGGCGATTTCACGTACACCGAGAACCACGGCAAGTCCGCCACGACCTACAACCTCTCGTACCTCATCCTGCACCTGCCGTTCGAAGCCGTGCCCGACCTGCTGATCCGGCGCGAGGGCGTGTTCGACAAACTCGCCGGGGCGTTCGGCTTCCCGGACATCAACTTCGAGTCCTCCGAGTTCAGCCGCCGGTTCCACGTTCGGTGCCGGGACCGGAAGTTCGCCTACGGCGTCGTGACGCCACGGATGATGGAGTTCCTGCTGGCCACCGATCCGGGCGTCATCGACGTCGAACGCGGGCGCCTGTGCATGACGGACGGGACGCGGCGTTGGACGCCGGAGGAGTTCGAGGCCCGCATCCGCTGGGTCGCGGACTTCCTTGCCCGTTTGGCCGGACCACGTGACGGCCGAACTGGACGCCCGCCCACGCTGACCCCGAGGTTGGTATTCTTCCCGCCGTGGAAGGTGTCCTCGTCGCGGTCGTGGTGTCCGCTCTCGTCCTGCTCGTGCCGGGCGTGTGGTTCATCGCCACGTACAACCGGTTCGTGCGGCTGCGGCAGCACATCCGGGAGTCGTGGTCGGGGATCGACGTGGAACTGAAGCGGCGTTACGACCTGATCCCGAATCTCGTGGAGACGGTGCGCGGCTACGCCAGGCACGAACGCGAAACGCTCGAACTGGTGACCCGCCTGCGCGATCAGGCCATGACCCCGCACCGCTCGGCGTCGGAACAGGGTGTTGACGAGTCCGCTCTTGCGCTGGGGCTGAAGCGGCTGTTCGCGCTGGCGGAGGCGTACCCCGCGCTGAAGGCGGACTCGCAGTTTCTTGCGCTGCAGAAGGAACTGGCCAACACCGAGGACCGGATCGCGGCGGCGAGGCGGTTCTTCAATGCCAACGTGCGCGAGATGAACCAGTTGCGCGGGACGTTCCCGACGAACCTGGTCGGGGCCATGATGGGCGTCGCGCCGGCGTCGTTCTTCGAACTCTCCGGCGAGGCGGAGCGCGTGGTGCCGCGCGTCGCCGTGTGATCCGTGCTCTCAGTCCGGCTACCCCAGGGCTATCCGGTTCCGCAGGACGCCGACGCGCTCGATCTCGACTTCCACGACGTCGCCACCCCGCAGCCACACCTGCGGGGTGCGCGCCATGCCGACGCCGCCGGGGGTCCCGGTGAGGATGAGCGTGCCCGGCGGCAGGGTCGTGCCGCGAGAGAGTTCGGCGATCACGCGGGCGACCGGGAAGATCATGTTCGCGGTGGTGTCGTCCTGCATGCTCTCGCCGTTGACGCGGCAGGCGATCCGCAGGCGCTGCGGGTCCGCGATCTCGGCGGCCGGGACGAGCCGCGGGCCGACGGGGCAGAACGTGTCGAAACTCTTGCCTCGCCAGAACTGCCCGCCGGCGCCTTTCTTCTGCCACCAGCGGGCGCTCACGTCGTTGGCGCAGCAGTAGCCGAGCACGACCGCGAGGGCCTCGGACTCGGGCGTGTCGTGCGCGGGCCCGGCGAGCACGACGCCGAGTTCGGCTTCGAAATCGGTTTGCTCGCCGCCGGTGGCGGGATCGCGGCAGCAGGGGGGGATCAGGACGTCGTCGCCGTGCAGGCACAGCGCGCCGAGGCTCTTGGTGAAGACCATCGGACGGTCGGGAACATCCGCGCCCTGCTCGTGGGCGTGCTCGGCGTAGTTGCGTCCGATGCCGATCACCTGGCGGATGGGCAGAACGTTGCCTCCGCTCAGCCGAACGCCGATGCCCCAGTCAAGCCGGACGAACTCCATGCCGGAGTCTACCCGCCAGGGGATGGCGACCACCCGGGTTCACGCCCGCTGTTCGCCTCACCGCGGCGTCACCCGACGATCTCGACTTCGCCGATCTCGGGGCAGAGTCCCGCCGCCCCGGCCTCGGCGAACAGGACGCGCAGGGCCTCGCGGCCGGCATCGCCCATGTCTTCGGACATGGGGCTGACGTACATCGAGAGGTAGCGATCGACCAGCGCATCGTCGCGCCACTCCGGGCGGTTGTCGGCGTGGAGGAGGAGAAGTCTTCGGCAATCGTCGCGGTGGGCACGGGCGAACCTCACGGATTCGCCCAACATGCCGGCGACCCGCTCGACGGTGCCGCCGCCGAAGCGCAGGTCGAGGTCTCGTCGGACGACGTTCAGCCCGAGCGGAAGCGGGATGCCCTTCTCGCGTGCCCACCACTGGCCGAGGTTGGCGACCTCGCGCAGGCCGACGGACTCGAAGGTCAGTTGTGCTTCGTGGATGAGCAGGCCGGCGTCGGCCTCGCCGTTGGCGACCATGTCGGGGATGAGGTCGAATCTCGCCTCGACGAAGCGCGGCCTGTGGCCGAGGAGGAGTGAAAGGGCCATGAACGCGGTGGTGTCCGCGCCGGGGATGGCGACGAGCGGAAACTCGTCGCGCAGGTTCTCCTCGCCGGTGATGGGGGAATCTCCCTTCACGACGACGCGCGGGCCGTAGCCCTCACCGAAGGAGCCGCCGCACGCGGTGACGACATAGCGATCGCTGATGAACGGGTATGTGGCGGCGCTGACGGCGGTGGCGTCCAGGTCGCCCTGTCGGAAGGCACGCTTGTTGAGTTCGTGGACGTCGTCCGCCAGCGTGTCGAAGGTGAACGGCGCGGTGTTCACGCGCGGCTCGCCCGCGCTGCCTTCGACGGGGCTTCCGCTCGGGTCGCGCATGCCCGTGAGGGGCCACCACATGGCCATATCGTCGCCGTCGGGAGAGTGCCCGAGGGTGAGTGTGGTTGCGTCCGTGCTCATGACCCGGCCAGGCTCCTCCAGCAGCGACGCGATTCCTCTCGACCACGGGCGGTCTCGCCGCGCCGCAATCCGACACATCGGCATACGCGATGCCGTTCCCCGCGAAGCCCCTCAGGTTCGATACAGAGGCCTACGCACGGCACGAGTCCGAGTTCCGCATCGAGGGTCCATCGGCGGCGGCGCAGTCGTGCGGGCGATAGGGCATGACCCGGAAATCCCCTGAGCACGGCGCGTCCAATGGGGTGGAACCGAGGGCAATCATCCGAAAATGCGCATTTGCTCGCTCTCGATGACGATGCCGGTTTCGGGCTTGTCCGGGTCGAGGCGGTAGCGGCCGTCCCAGCACGCGGTGCAGTAGTCGGCCGACGGGCGCGACATGCAACTGAGCAGGCCTTCGAGCGAGAGATAGTGCAGCGAGTCCACGCCGAGGTAGGCGCGGATGTCCTCGACGGACCGGCCGTGCGCGATGAGCTGCTCGCGCGTTGCGAAGTCGATGCCGAAGTAGCACGGGTGCAGGATCGGGGGACAGGAGATTCGCAGATGGATCTCCTTGGCTCCGGCCTGGCGGATCTGCTGCATCTTCTCGCGGGTTGTCGTGCCGCGGACGATGGAGTCGTCGACGACGACGATGCGTCGGCCGCGCACGATCTCGGAGATGACGTTGAGTTTCAGGCGAACCGCCGCCCTGCGCTCGTCCTGCGTGGGCTTGATGAAGGTCCGGCCCACGTACCGGTTGGGGACGATGCCCTCGCGGTACGTCAGGCCGCTGCGACGGGCGAACCCGGCGGCGGCGGATCGCCCTGAATCGGGCATGGGCATCACCCAGTCGGCGTCGGCGGGGGCCTCATCGGCGAGTCGCTCACCCAGCCGTTCGCGGACCTCCTGCACGTTCTGTCCGAAGAGGACGCTCGCGGGGCTGGCGAAATAGACGTGCTCGAAGGCGCAGTGCGCCAGCCGATCCGCCGGGGCCGCGAACCGCCGGCTCTCGACGCCCCTGTCGCTGAGCGTCACGATCTCGCCCGGCTCGACCTCGCGGACGAACCGTGCGCCGACGACGTCGAACGCGACCGTCTCGCTCGCGACCACGGGCGATCGCCGCCCATCGCGCTCGAGCTCGCCGAGGACGAGCGGGCGCCAGCCCCACGGGTCGCGGGCTGCTTCGATGCGGTCGGGGAAGAGAAAGACCAGGCTGAACGCCCCCTGCAATCGGCGCAGCGTGGCCGCGACGGGGTCCGGCGCCTTCTGCTGCCGCGGCGAAGCGAGCAGGTGAACGACCACCTCGGTGTCGCTGGTCGTGTGGAAAAGGTGGCCTTGTTCCTCGAACGCCGCGCGCAGGGCCGCGCCGTTGATCAGGTTGCCGTTGTGCGCGACCGCGACCTGCCCTCCGACGTAGGACTCGAGGAGCGGCTGGGCGTTGCACGCGAGCGAGCCGCCGAAGGTCGAGTAGCGGGTGTGCCCGATCGCCCCCGCTCGCCCGGCCGACCCCAGCGCGCCCATCGCGTGCCTGTCGAAGACGTCCGGGACGAGGCCCATGCCGGTGTGACCGCTGAGGCGCTCGCCGTCGGAGACGGCGATGCCGGCGGACTCCTGACCGCGGTGCTGCTGGGCGTAGAGGCCGAGGTACGCGAGGTCCGCGGGGCGGTCG
Organism: Planctomycetota bacterium; assembly: GCA_014584315.1. Taxonomy (GTDB): domain Bacteria; phylum Planctomycetota; class Phycisphaerae; order Phycisphaerales; family UBA1924; genus CAADGN01. Next base: position 57,641 of record JACTNA010000027.1, read on the forward strand.
TGCCCCCAGACCCCGAAGACGCCGCACTTCTCCTTCGCCTCGGGTTCCACGCCCACCTCCCGCGGCCGTTGGGCCGGATCGCGCAGGACCGAGAGGTGGATCGTCCTTGCCATGCGGAGCGGGGAGTGCGGGGAGCGGGCCGCGACCGTTCAGCCGCGGTCGCCTCACTATAGCGAATCGCCGCCTCCTGACGGTCTCGGAGCGGTTTCCTGCCCGGAGTTTCCGGATTTGACCGCACTTCGGAGGTGTCCTTCAATAGGCGGCCCCAGCCCGGATCGACCCCCGCCCGCAGCCGCGGCCACCGGGACGATCGCCACCGCGGGGCCTGAGCAGTCCCGTGGCACCCCCCGGCCCCATGCCGGAGAAGGACGGAGAATCAGATGGCCCGCTACACCGGCCCGAAGGTCAAACTGTCTCGCCGCGTCGGCGTGCCGATCGCCGACAACCCCAAGCACACCTCGAAGCGTGCCCTGAATCCGCCGGGGATGCACGGCTACCGCGGCCGGCGCCTGCGGGACTACGGCATCCGCCTGAACGAGAAGCAGAAACTCCGCTTCCACTACCACGTCTCGGAGCGGCAGTTCCGGCGCACGGTGGACGAGGCGAACCGGCTCCAGGGCAACAGCGGCGAGCTGCTGCTCCAGTTGCTGGAACGGCGTCTGGACAACGTCGTGCGTCGGGCCGGCCTGGCCCGGACGATCTGGGCGGCGCGGCAGCTGGTGGCGCACGGGCACGTGCTGGTGAACGGGCGCAAGACCGACCGGCCGAGCTTCCTCGTCTCGGTGGGCGACGTGGTGACCGTCAAGTCGCGGACGCACAAACTGGTCCGGGAGAACATGGAGTCGCTCTCGGGGCACGAAGTTCCTGGATGGCTGGACATGAACCCGTCGGAACTGACGACTCGGATTGTCGCGCTGCCGACGCCGGACCAGATCCCGTTCGACGTGAACGCCAACCTGATCATCGAGTTCTACCGCTGATCGAACGCCCCGGCGCGTCCAGCGCCGCCAGGAGCGACAAGGCACGATGCTCAGGTTCCTGCGCAAGTACAACAAGTACATTCTCGTCATCGGCGGCGCGCTGCTGATGGTGGTTTTTCTCGTTCCCCAAGCGATCCAGGGGATGGCGGGGAACCCCATGAAGCGGACGGCGGGGCGACTCGACGGCGAGAAGGTGTCGGTCGGGGACATGACACTGGCGGCGCAGGAAGCCGCGGCGATCGGCGAGTTCCTGCCCATGATGGCGAGCCTCGTCGACCGCGACGCCCGGGACGCGCACTGGCTGCTGCTCGCTCGAGAGGCGGAGCAGGCGGGGTACGTGGGCGGGCCGGACGACGGGCTTGACTGGATCCCGGACCTCGCGAGCGACTTCGTCATCAACGACCTGTACCGGCAGTACCAGCAGTTCGCGTCGTTCATCCCCAACCTGGACGCCTTTGTCGCGCAGCAGTTCGCGTCGGAGCAGGGGCAGGAGATGGTCCGCGAGTATCAGACCGCCCTGCTCTCGCGACGCATGTCGATCGCCGGTTCGGCCCGCCTCACGCTCGACCAGTTCGATACCGCGCTCGCCAAGGCCCGCGGCATCATCCGCATGTTGGACGCGTACCAGCGGGCGGCCCGCTACTCGGATCGTGCCGGCTACGAGGTCGCGAGCGAGTACCTGAACCACGCCGCGACCGCCTGCCTGCAACTCACGGCCGACGAACTCGCCGACGAGACCGGCGAGCCGACACGGGATGAACTGGTGGAGCACTTCAACCGCTACCGGGACCTGGAGCCGGGGAGCGGCGAGTTCGGTATCGGGTATCGGCTGCCGCCGCGGGTGAAACTCGAGTATCTCCGGATCAGCAGGAGCGAGATCGAGGGCGCGATCCGGCTCGACCTCGTGGACCTGATGAAGCACCACTCGCAGAACCGCGACCGGTATCCCGGCGAGTTCGAAGCGGAACGCCCGCTGATCGAGCGGGAGTTGCTGAACACCAAGGCCACGCGAGTGCTCGACACGGCGGACGCCGCGGTCCGGGCCGAGATCGCGCGGGCCGTCCGCCAGCTCCCGACGGCCGACGGGTACCGCGTGCTGCCGCCGGACTGGGCGACGCGCCGGCCGGACCTCGTCGCCATCGCGGAAGCGGTCGTGCAGGCGGTGAAAGACGCGGAGGGCGTGACCATCCCGCTGCCGGCCGTGTGGATCAAGGCGGCGGACTGGCTCACGGCGGCGGACCTGATGGCGCTGGAGGGGATCGGCACTGCGCGTGCGCGGGTGGGGACGCAGGACGTGTCGTCGGTGCAGTTGATGGGGGCGGTGCGCGAGTTGTCGGGTCCGAACGAACTGGGCCTTCAGGTCGGCGTGCCGTACGCCGACGCGACGCTGCGCGACGGGCAGGGGAACCGGTACTACTTCACCGTGCTCGACGCCTCGCGGGCCAAGACGCCGGACTCGATCGAGGAACTGCAAGACCCGTCGGTGGTGGGGCGGGACTGGCGGGCGTTGCGGGCGTACGAGCGTCTGGCGGCCCGGGCCGATGAGATCGCCGCGCAAGCCGCGGAATCCGGCCTCGAGGCACTCGCCGAGCAGCACTTCAAGCCGAACCCCGACAACCCGAGTGATCCCACGCCCGCCTCACGGATTCAGGCGCGGGTCAACGTGTTCCGCGAAACGCTGCGCCCGGAGGGCCTCTCGTTCGGCACGCCGGAGTTCTGCCGCACGGTCTATGCGGCCGCGTCGCGGATCGATCCGACCGTGCCCATCGACAGCGTGCCAAACTCGGACCGCTACCTGGCCGTGCCCGTGCCCGCGGCCCGCAGCCTGGTGGTCGTTCGCATCGACGGGTTTGTGCCTCTGACGCTGGAACGGTACCGCGAGTCGGGCGATCGGGTCGAGCGTTTCCACGCGCAGGGGCGGCTGCGGTCGGTCGCGACGGGCGAATCGCCGTATTCGTTGGCGAACCTGATCCGCCGGCACAACTTCCTGCTCGTCGGCGACTACGCCTCCGGGCGTTCGGCCGAAGCGGGCGACGAAGAGGCGTCCGAGGTCGAGGGCGCCGAGGGCGGGTGAGCGATCAGACCCGCGCGTTCGTCCATCCGCCCTGCCCGAATCGCCACGCGAAGATGACGGCTCGGGCGATGATCTCGGCGCACAGGCCGATCCACAGGCCGGTCAGCGTCGGTTCGTCGAACAGCGGGTGCGGAAGGCGCTCGCCGCCGCCGATGGGCACTCGCACGCCCGAGAGCAGGTACGCCAGCGGCAGTCGCACGCCGTAGGTCGTGACCCAGGTGATCCACATGACGGCCTTGGTGTCGCCCGCGCCCCGGAGCGCGCCGCGCAGCACGATCGCCACGGCGAAAGGCACCTGCACCGCGCCGCAGACGACGAGCAGGGGGGGCACCATGGCGATGTGTTCCGGCTGCGCGCTGAGGACGCTGACGATCCGCGCCGGGAACAGCACGAGCGCCAGGCCGAGGACGCCCATGATGCCCGAGGCCAGCAGCGTGCACCGGATCACGGCCGTGCGGGCGAGCGAGACGCTGCCCGCGCCGAGATACTGCCCGGCGAGCGTGGCGGCGGCCATCGAAATGGCGAATCCGGGGAGGAAGCTGAACGCCTCGATGCGGATGGCGACAACGTGCGCGCCCGTGGTGCCGCCCGCCGTGTGCAGCCACACGACCATCATCAGGACCAGGAAGTTGCCGGCCCACATGCCGAGGGTCTCGAAGAAGTTGGGCAGGCCGACGCGGACGAGGCGCTGCATGGTGTGCCAGTGCGGGCGGAGGCGCTTGCGACGCAGGCGCACGCCGTGCGAGCCGCGGACCATGAGCCACAGCATCAGCACGGCCCCGATGGTGTGCGAAGCGAAGGTGCCGACGGCGATCCCGGCAACGCCCATGTCGAACGGGAACGGATTGGCGAGGACGACGATCGGTTCCGTGCCCTCGCCGTCGACCACACCCCGCGTGAGGTCCGCGCCGGCGAGCGCCCAACTGGTCAGGATGTTGACCACGTTCACCACGGCCATCACGGCGAGCGGGCGGGACGAGTCCCCCGCCCCGCGCACGCACGCGATGCCGACGAACAGGACGCTCGTCGCCGGCGCGGCGGCGGCCTGCCATCGGAGATAGGTGGCGAACGCGCGGCTCCCCCCTTCGGTGTTTGTGAGCAGGCCCGCGACGGGGCCTGCCACCAGCCAGATAGCAATGCCCACCGCCGCACCCGCCGTCGCCGCGAGGGTAACCGATTGGCCGACGGCGGCGTTGGCGACGGCGAGCCTGCCACGCCCGACGGCCCGGCTGACGAGGGCGGTCGAGCCGACGCCGATCGCCATGACGATGAGGCCGATGAACCACATGACGTAGGCCGCGCTGCCGATCGCGTCGGTTTCGTCGGTTCCGAGTTGCGCGGCGAGCACCGTGTCCGTCAGCCCGACGAGTGAGTTGAGGCAACTCTCGACGAGGATCGGCCAGCAGAGGACCCAGATCGCGCCGCTCATGGTGAGTCCGGCGAGGCGCCCGGTCCTGAGCCGACCGTCGTTCGTCAGCCCGGGCGCGCGCTCGAGTTCCGCCGGGTCGATCTCCATCAGACCGCGCCAGTCGCCGATGACGGGGATTCTGCGCTTGCGGCGCACCGATGTCGTCGGGGGGGGTGTGTCGCCCGCGGTCGTGCGCTGCTCGGGGTTGCCTCTCGGCACGGGCGACTCCGTTCGCCGCTGCGGCGATCAGGCAAGCAGAGCGTCGAGGAGTTCGGGCACGCCCTTGCCGTGCGTCGCCACCGTCTCGAAGATGGGTCGGCGGCCCGCCACGTCCCGCAGATCGCGGACGAGTTCGTTCTCGCCCGGATGGTCCGCCTTGTTGCAGACAAACACGTCCGCGATCTCGAGGATGCCGGCCTTGTCCATCTGGACGGCGTCGCCCATGCCCGGCGTGAGAACGACCGCCGTGCTGTCCACGTGCGCGCGGATGCGCGTCTCGTTCTGGCCCGCGCCGACCGTCTCGACGAAGAGGGTCTCGACGCGGGAACCGTCGGACGCCTCCAAGCCGCCGATCAGCCCCACGATGTCGTCGACGGCGTGGTAGTCCTCGCCGCTGATGGCGAGGGAGCGGTAGTAGACGGCCTCGCCCATCGAGTTGAAATCGACGCGCAGGCGATCGCCGAGGAGCGCGCCGTTGGTGATCGGGCTTCTGGGGTCGAACGCGAGGACGGCGCAGCGCCCGAGCGCGGCGTCGTTGCCGGCCCGGCGCACGTACTCGCCGACCAGCCCGGCTACGAGCGTGCTCTTGCCCGCGCCGGGCGAGCCTGTCACGCCGACGACGCGCGTCGGCCTCCGGCGCGAAGCGTCCGTGCGGACCTCGCGCCCGTCGTGCGCCAGCGAGATGTCGCGGGCCAGTTGCGCGGTGGCGTTCTCCCCCCCGATGCGCTGCTCGTAGGGGCGGACCGCGCCGCAGACGGCCTCGGCGATCTCCGCCAGGCCGACCCCCGTCGTAAAGCACGCGGCGATGCCGGCCTCCTTGAGTTTCGGCAGGTCCTCCTGCGGCAGGATGCCCCCCATGTAGACCGGGATGTCGCCCCGCCCGACCGCGCGGAGTTCCTCGAGCAGCATCGGCCCCAGTTTCAGGTGCGAGTTGCTCATCATGCTCGCGGCGATGACGTCCACGTCCTCGTCGCGGGCCGAGATCGCCAGGCTCCGCGGCGTCTGCCACAGCCCGGAGTAGATCACGTGGACGCCCGAGTCGCGCAGGGCGCGGGCGATGACCTTGACCCCGCGGTCGTGCCCGTCGAGGCCCATCTTCCCCAGCAGCACGCGCGGGCGGTGGTCGAGGCCGGCGCACCGGTCGCGCTTCTCGAACTCGCTGGTCGGCGCGGTGAGTTTGCTCGTCATGCTCGGGTGCCTCCGGCCTGCTCCGGCGGGCGGGGCGGAAGGATAGGCGTTCGCCGACCGAACCCCGCGGCGCACAAAAAGCCCCGGACCCGCGACAGGCCCGGGGCCGCATGAGCGACCGGACGCGGCCGTGGGCCTACGCCACGCCGATCAACTCTCGCAGTCCGAACGGGGAAGGCGCTCGCTCCGCGCTCAGTGGGGTTGGCGTACCCGGAACGCACGTGCGACAAGCGTCGCCGTTCATGCGAGCGCACCAACAGACATCACTGCCCGATCGAGCCATGCTGCGTTCAGGACGGCCTCCGTTCTCCGCTGGTTCGGCCCACGAAGGACTGACCGGGGAGTCGCGCTCCCCACACCTGCCGAGCCGCCGGAACGAGCGCATGCGAATGAGAACAGCGAATACCGTGGCGGCTCGACAGGGGCTTATTCACCCTGGGTGGAGCGAGAGTTGCACGGCAGGTTGCAATCGGGCGCGGGAATGTTGCAAAAATGAAACGGCCCGCTCGTGGCGGGCCGGTCGATAGGAGGCGTGTAAGGTCGGGATTACCAGCCGCCCCGTCCGCCGCCGCCCCCGCCGCCCCCGCGGCCGCCGCGTCCGCCGCCGTAGCCCCCGCCCCCGCCGTAGCCGCCACCGCCGCCCCCGTACCCGCCGCCGCCCTGGCGCGGGGCGCGCTCCTTGGCCTCGTTGACGACGAGGGGGCGTCCGCCCATGGGTTTGTCGTGGAGGGCCTCGATGGCCGCCCGGGCGTCCGAGTCGCCCATCTCGACGAAGCCGAACCCGCGCGAGCGGCCGGTCTCGCGGTCCGTGATGACGCGGGCGTCCTGCACCGCGCCGAACGGAGCGAAGAGTTCCGACAACTCGGCGTCAGTGACGCTGAACGGCAGATTCCCGACGTAGATCCGCATGTCCGAACCGGTCCATCCCGAGAGACTTCCTCATCACCGACGCTATCCACTCTCGGCCTGGACCGGCTTCGGCTGCCCCGGCCCGGCCTTCCACAAGGCCGCCGCCCGGGCACGCGCCATCATACCACACGCTCCCTCCCCCTCCGCAACCCTTGTCCCCTCCGTTCCGCCCGACGGGCGCGGCGCAGACGGGCCACATCCGGTACCATCGAGGCGGCGGCCCGGCCAGCGGGAGAACCGGACTTGCGACGACGCGCCTTTACGCTCATCGAGTTGCTGGTCGTGGTGGCGATCATCGCGCTGCTCATCGGGCTGCTGCTCCCCGCGCTGGGCAAGGCCCGGGAGACGGCGCGTCAGGCGGTCTGTACGACGAACCTGCGCCAACTCATCGGGGCGTTCCACGCCTACGCCGGCGACGCCGAGGACCGGCTGCCCATGCCCAACTGGGGGATGAACAGCAAGGGCTGGCTCTACACGTCGGCGCGCATCTACACCTACCACGCGCAGTACATGTACGGCCCGTCCACGGGCGTGATCTGGCCGTACCTCGGCGGGCCGGAGCCGGAGGACAAGAACTTCCTCATCCATCACGGCGTCGCGTCGGCGTACCGCTGCCCGACGCACAAGGAGCCGTACCCGGGCGCGACGGAGAAGATCACCAGTTACCTCGTGAACGGGGCGGTGCTCGACTGGGGCCAGGCCTTCGCGCCGTATCGGATCGATCAGTTCCGCCCCGATGCCGTGATCATCTGGGAGAGCCAGGAAAACGGCTCGACCGGCGCGCCGTGGAACGACGGGTCGAGCTACCCCACCGAGGGGCTGACCCTCCGGCACGGACGGGGCGCGACGGTGGCCGTGGTCGACGGGTCGTGCGTCTGGTTCAGGCGATCCGACTGGGACGACGAACTGAACGACACGCCGGGGCGCCTCTGGTGTGCGCCCGGGACGCGAAACGGGAAGTGGTGAACAGCGCGATCCCGAACGTCACGGGTGCGTGGGCGAGTGCTTGTCGACGCGCCGCGCAACCGCGCGCTCGAGCCGTTCCGATGAGCCGTTGATGGCGTCGTAGAGGTCCACCGCCGTGTGCTCGACGGCGATCGGTTGCATGCCCGCGAGCCGGGCCTCCATCATGCACCGCATGTCGCGCCCGGCCTTCGGCCCGTTCAGGTCGTTCACGTGCACTTCCACCCGCGTCACACGGTCGGCGAAGCGGTGCAGCGCCTTCTGGACCCGCTCCTGCGTGTGCTTCTCCACCGCGTCGGAGTGATGGATGTTGCCCCAACTCATCAGCACCTGCATGGTGAACCTCCCTGCCCCGGCCCCGATGCGAGCCTCGTGGCTTCCCCGCCGTTCGGCTCCGCCATAGTCTACGCCCGCTTGCGCGGTAGGTTCGTCGCACCGCGCCGCTTCTCGGACGCACCACAGTCCGCACAACCCCCCTCACCGACGCGCCCGCGCACCCGGGGCTCGCACGCCGCGAGCCGCTTCGCTGAGCGTTTCCGATATCTCCTCCAAGGGGTCTCGGGTCGCGTCGGCGCTCCGCCGGAGCGAGCGCGCCGAACCACAGGGAGGACGGAACCGTGCACGCTCGCACCGCCACGCCGCTGGTTCTGCTCGCCTTGACGGGCCTTCCGGCCGCCGCGCACGCGCAGGCCGCCTACCAGGTCCTCCCGGGCATCATCCGCGACTTCCGGAACGACCACCCGGACTTCGGGCATCCGTCGGGTGTGTACGGTGATCGTGCGGTGGCGGTGGTCAACGAACGCATCACGGGGCGTGAAATCCCGTCGTTCTCCGACATCGGGCGGACGCTGCTGACGGAGGCGCGTGACGCCTCCGGCAGGCCCATCCCGGCCCACCTGGCGTCCGAGGCCGGCCAGTGGACCACGCCCGAGAGCGTGGCGCGCCCCGCGTTCAACCGCGAGCGATTCGAAGTCTCGCTGCTCGAAGTCTCCTACAACAGCGATGGCACGAGTTCGTGGACCTACCGCGTGCGCGAGGTCGCGGGCAAGGACCTGAGCCACTGGCTCCTGCGAGTGCCGACGACAGTCCAGGTCATGCCGGGCACGACCGCGGGATATCAGTTTGGCGTCGACGGCTCCACCGGCAACTTCGGTGTCAAGTGGGACATGCCCAACGACGCCTGGACGGAGGGCGTCTTCACGATCGTGCTCGACCAGCACTACGAGGGCGCGGTGACGCACGACGCGGCGGTATGCAAGGCCGGGAACCGCTGGGGCGGCGACGCCATCTTCGCCCCGACCGAGAATCTGCGGCCCAGCGACGGCTGCTGGGACGGGCCCGACGTCTTCGCCAACCTCGGCGAACACGACCGCGGCTCGATCACCTCGTACGACTCGTACGTTCAGTGGTACACGCACGTCCCCGGCGTCAACGCCGCCATGCCGTGGGGCATGCGCTTCGAGCACGTGGGCGACGGCATCTACGAGTTCAACGCGGCCGATTTCCACCCCGTCGACGGCGAGTTGTACGGCAACCAGGGGGACCCGCACAACCGCTACTTCACCTTCGCGGGCGAGATCTCGTTCACCTACGATGAGTGCGAGGGCCAGTTCATCGCCGTCCGCACCGACGGCGACGTGTGGGTCTACATCAACGACCGACTCACCATCGACCTCACCGGGCTTGAGCCGGGCAAGGCCCAGATGCTCGAGATCGACCGCCTGGAACTGAACGATGGCGACGAGTGCGTGCTCCGCGTGTTCTATGCACAGCGCACGCAGGACGGCGCGGAACTCGTCGTCCGCACCAACCTCGAGTTCAGGGCCGCCGGACGCCTCGGCTCAGCCTCGTCCGCGTTGCACGACTGACGCGCTCACGGCGTCGGCAGCCCGGGCCACAGCAGCGCGAACACCACGCCCGTGAGCAGCCCGTACGCCACGCCGTCGGCCAGGCAGGCGATCATGGCGTTTCGGCCGTGCTGGAACCAGATGCCGTTGGGCAGGTGCCCGAACGCGTGCCCCAGCACGCCCGCGGTCGCCGCGATCTGGAAGACCTCGCCGAAGGACGCGCCGCGCGCCAGCGACGCCGAGGCGAGGTACCCCACGAAGAAACTGATCAGCAGATGAACTAGGAACGTGAGCAGCAGGTTCCGCCCCATGTTCACCGGACGCCACACCGTCAGTTCGCCCGCGGGCCCCTCCTTCCATTTCTTCTGGAACTCAGGGTCCTTGCCGGCCTTGTGGCTGCCGCAGTGCGGGAAGCCGTAGCGACCGGGCGGGATGTTCAGTTGCCGGAGCGACGCGATAAAGGCGTTCTCGTCCGGCAGGCCCTTCATGTCGCCCGAGTGGTGGGGCAGCACCGTCCACGCGATCGCCGACGCGATCCACACGGCAACCGCCGACAGCGCGATCGGCAGCCACAGGCTCAGCAGCAGGTCCATGCAGTGTCCCTTTCACCGGGCGTAGCACGGAGTCCCCGGCGCCGACAGCCTGACACCCGCGGCGAGCGCCGTCAAGCGGGGCATCACCCCCCCTCGTGGCAGTAGCACGAGGCGGTCGGACGAACGTCCGCCCGCGCCCACGCCGCTTCGAGCGCGGGCCGGATGGCGTCCGCCTCGGCGGTTCTGCCCTGGGCGGCGAGGGCCTGCTGCAGCCCGATCAACGCCCATCCGTTGTTCGCGTGCTTCTCCAGGTCCTTCCGGTACACCTCTTCCGCCTCGGACGCCCGGCCGTCGGAGAGGAGCAGCGCGCCCAGCGCGTGCCGCACCGGCTGCATCCACCCCGGCGGTTCGTCGTAGACGAGCAGGTCCTCCATCGCCACCGCCTCGCGCAGCAGGGCGAAGGCACGCTCGCGCTCGCCGCTCTTGAAGGCGATCTCGCCCGCGGCCATGTTGCGCGCGATGCCGATGACGCTCGTCGCCGGGTTGTTGCCCATGTACCACCCGTCGCCGATCTCGCCCGCGACGCCCTCGAATCGGGCGAGTTCACGCCCGGCCTCGTCGATCCGGTGCAGGTTCGCCAGCGCGACGGCCCGGGCGTAATGCCACTCGGCCCGGCTCAGCAGGCGCCACTCGGGCGGCTCAGGCTCGCCGAGAATGTCATCCCATTTGCCGAAGCGCACCATCACGTGCAGCGTCGTCGGCATGAACCCGTCGGCGAAGCCCACGTTCTTGCGCAGGAACTCCTCGGGAGTCTCTCGCTCGATCTTCCGGGCCGCGGCCAGCGCGGTCGCGTACCGACCCTCCATCATCGAGGCGTAGGCCAGGAAGTGGACGTTGTGCAGGAAGTACAGGCTGTAGAAGTCCGGCGGCGGGGCGACGGCGAAGTACGCCTCGTCCGCCGCGATCGCCCGCTCGTTCGAGACCGCCGCGTCCGAGTACCGCCCCGTGCGGATGAAGATGTGCGACGGCATGTGAACGAGATGGCCGGACCCCGGCACGAGTGTGGACAGCCGTTCCGCGGCGGGCGTCGCCCTCTCCGGCCGCGGCGAGGCCTCGACAGCGTGGATGTAGAAGTGGTTTGCGCCGGGGTGGTCCGGTGCGATCGCCAGCACGTGCTCCAGCACGTCCACGATCTCGAGCGTCCTGTGCTTGGGCTGCCCGTCGTGGGTCCACATGTCCCAGGGCTGGAGGTTCATGAGCGACTCGGCGTAGAGCGCGCCGACGTCCGAATCGTTGGGGAACGAGCGGTACGCATCGCCCATGGCCGCCGCGTAGGCCTCGTCCAGCGGGCGGCGGTCCTCGGGGACGGGCCACGCGTAGCGCTGCTCGACGGCTCGGATGAGCGCTCGCTCGACCGGGCCGGCGTTGTCGATGCGTCGCAGGGCCTCGCTCGCGGCGCGGTAGGCGAGCCGCGACTGCTCCTCGCCCATCTGGGGGTTGTTGATGTGCAGGCCGCGGGCGTAGGCCTCGCCCCACCACGCCATCGCGCACGACGGGTCTGCGCGCCGGGCCTTCTGGAACGACCGGATCGCCTCGTCGTGGTTGAAGCCGTAGAGCCACGCGAGGCCCTGGTTGAAGTGCTCCTGCGCGAGCGGCGACGATGTTGTGATCGTGCGCGTGTGCCCGCCCATGTTCTCGAAGAGCGCGGACGCGCCCACGCCGCGCTCGTCGCGCTGCCGGCTCGCGCACCCGCCCGCGAGCAGCGCCGCAGCGAGTATCCCGACCAACCCGACCCGGAAAGCAGTCAGCCGTTGCATGCGATCGCTCCTTGTGCCACACCTCGCCCCGTGCAGTGTACCGTGGAAACGCCGGCGATGACCCGCGCCCGGAACAAGCCCCCCGCGGGGGCCTGCTCCGGCGGTGGGGTGACGCTCACTCGATCGCGAGACGCGAGTTCAGCCGGATCGGGCTGGCCATGTTGAAGTAATTGGGCGAGGTCGCCACGACGGCCTGATGGACCTTCTCGAACTGCTCCGGCGTGCCCGCCCCCTTGACGCGGATGGTGTAGCGGAGTTCGTCGTAGCCCGGCTTGACGCTCGTGTCGATGCCGAGGAAGCCACGCAGGTCCAGTTCGCCCTCGGACTCGACTTCGAGGCTCTCGAGTTCGATGCCGTTCAGGGCGCAGCCGGCGACGAAGGTGGCCATGATGCAGGCGTTCATCGCCGCGAGGAGGTACTCCTGCGGGTTCGGCGCGGTGTTCGTGCCGCAGAGTTCCGGCGGCTCGTCGATGCGGATGGTGTAGTCCTTGCGGAGGCGGCGCCCGCCGAGTTCCCAGCCGTTCACCTCGGTTTCGCTGACGGCCCCGCCGCGCCAGCGGGTGGTCACGCCGAAGAAGGCGATGCCGTTGCGGTGGTCGCGGGAGACGTCTGCGACGAGCCGCTTGAGGCGGTCGGTGTCGATGCCGTTGACGATGGACTGCGTGGTCTGCATGGTCGTACTCCTTGTGGTTCGGGCCGCGTGCCGTCGGCACCGTCCGTCTGGCACGCGATACCATTCGGCATCCCGGCGTCGTTGGCGACTTGACTCGCCGCCCACAATGCCTTGACCCGCGGTCAACCCCGCCCGAGGAGCGTGCAGTGGCCCCATCAACGCGAGAACGGCTGATCGTCACCGCGAGCGACCTGTTCTACCGGGACGGGTTCCACGCCGTCGGGCTGGACCAGATCATCAACGCGGTCGGCGTGACGAAGACCACCTTCTACAACCACTTCGAGAGCAAGGACGCACTCGTCCTCGAAGTGCTCCGCTGGCACGACCGATTCTGGCGCGATGAGTTCCGCGCGCTGCTCCGTCGCCACGGCGGGGACTCGCCCCGCGGCCAGTTGCTCCATGCCTTCGACGCCATCGAGGCGATGCTCAACAGCGAGGAGTACAACGGCTGCTTCTTCATCAACGTGGCCGTGCAGTTCCCGATGCACCACGACCCCGCCCACCAGGCCGCCGCGGAGCACAAGGTCGCCATGGAGGAGATCATCCGCGAGATCGCGGGCTACGCGGGGGCGACCGACCCGCCCGCCTTTGCCCAGGAGTTCTGCATGGTGCTGGAAGGGGCGTACGTGACGCGGCAGGTGACCGGCTGCTCGCAGACGGCCGAGATCGGGCGGCGGCTGGCGCGGATGCTCGTCGAGCGGCACATCCCCGAGAAGGCGTGAGGCGCATGCGCGTGACCGGCGCAAGGAACGGCCCGCGCCACCGCTACTCGACCGGCGCGTAGAAGCCGCCGCCCGTATCGCGGAGTTTCCCGGCGTGGGCGAGAGCCTTCCAGACCTCGGGGGGGAACTCGTCGGGCGGGATGATGGCGTCGATGCCGGACTTGCGTCCGCCCGTGGTGTAGCGGTTGCCGAGGCGCGACTCGTCTGCGAGTCGCGCGAGTTTCAGACGCTTCGAGTAGGCCCGCATGGCTGACTTCAGCGTCTCGTCGGAGACGCTCGGCCCGTCCGCCGCCGTGGCTGTCGCGGGTCGATCGCCGGAGCCTTCGAGCCGGGCAACGAGCGAATCCAATCCGTCGGCGTCGCGGGCGGCGCACACGCGGCTCGCGGCGGCCTGATCGACCGGAAGGCGGGAGAGCAACCGTTCGACCAGCGGCCACGCCTGCGCGGCCGAGGCGGGCCCCTTGCGGACCTCGCCCACGAGTTGGCGGAGTTTCTGGACGGCGTTCATGCAATGAGGGTAGACCGCAGCGTTTCTCGCGAGTGTGCGCTGTCCGCCATCGCCCGCCGGAACGGTTGGTATCTGGCAGGAGTGAGCATCAGACGGTAACGCGCTCCCCCGTCCGTACCCGACCGAGGTCGAAACGAAAAAGCCGGCCGCACGAGGCGGCCGGCGGTTGAGCGGGGTGCGAGGTCGGCTGTCAGCCGTGGCGACGGCGGCGTCCCGCGAGCAGACCGGCAGCGCCGACGAGCGCGACCGTGCTGGGCGACGGGATGAATCCCGCGGCGCGGATGAGGTCGAGCTCGCCCGAGCCTCCGCCGGTGCGGATGCCGATCGCCATGATGCCGCCCGCGCCGATGCCGTAGTCGGACAGGTCGATCGGGTGCACCCACAGACGAGCGGGGTATGGCCCACCGCCGCCGTAGTAGTACGTCCTGTCCTCGCCGGAGTCGACGGCCGTGCCAGAACCCAGGAAGGTCCAAGGCCCGAAGGTGACACCGTCGGTCGAGAAGCGGATCTCGACGTTATCCGTGCTGTAACGCGCCACGACGATGCCCATGTCGTCACCGGTCATGTTGGGAATTCCGGACGCGTATCCGATCGTGTAGTCGATCGTCCCGGCCCCCATGTTGGCCACGCCGGTCTCGAAGTGCGCGCCGGTGAGGTAGCCGGGATTGCCGGGGTTCGCGTTGGTCGTGTTGAGCCAGTTCCCCGACGAGTGCGAGCCGCCGTCGGACTCCGTGAGCGTGTCGCCGAACTTGTTGTCGTCGAAGATGAAGGAGCCGAGCGTGGTCTGAGCCTGAGCGCCGGCGCCCAGCCCGACGCACGCAACGACCCCTGCAATCACGCGTCCTGTCTGCATTGCTTCTCTCCTTGCCTTGGTGCCGCTCCTCCCGCGGATCGCAACACCGCGATCCGCAGAGAGGCGCGGTGTATCAGGTGAACTCGCGGCTGTCACCAGGGACTCGGGAGCTCTGCGCTCACATCGACCAACGTGCGTTCGGGTTCTGTTGCTGGGATCGAACGGAGGCGGTCTGTGCCGTGGGTCCGAGTTCGCTCGCTCAAGGCCGGGAGGGCAGGGGCTTGCGTCCGACGGTCGAGTTCCGCGGCGGCTCACCACTCCGGCCCGCCCGAATACCGGCCGTAGACGTCCGCCATCGCCTGGGTCATCTCGCCGAGCGTGCAGCCGGCGAGCGCGCCGTCGATCAGGGCGGGCATCACGTTGGTGGGGTGGAGAGAGTCCTGAGGCGTGCGTCCTGAGTCCTGGGCCTTGCGGTTGGGCTCGGAGAGGCCCGGGAGGGTGTGAATGAGCTGCCCCGGCCTGCCCTGGCATGCGGCGCGGATGTTGCCGAGCGCCCTCGAGACCTTCGAGGCGTCGCGCTGCTCTTTGAAGGCGGCCAACCGCGCGACCTGCTCGGTCTCCACGGAGTCCGGGATGGTGAGGATGTCGAAGGGGCGCTCCTCGGTCTCGTCCACGTACTCGTTCACGCCGACGATGACGCGATCTCCCGCCTCGCACTCCTCGCTGAAGCGGTAGGACGCCTCGGCGATCTGGCGGCGGAAGTAGCCCTTGTTGATGCCCGCGACGACGCCGCCGTAGCCGCCGAGGTTCTCGTTGGGCGTCGCGCCCTTTCGCCACGCTCCGCCGCCCATGCCGTCGATCTCGCCGATGTACGCGAGCGCGTCCGCCTCCATGCGGTCGGTGAGGTCCTCGACGAACCACGATCCGCCGAGCGGGTCGACGACGCGCGTCACGCCCGTCTCGTGCGCGAGGATCTGCTGCGTGCGCAGCGCCACCGTCACGGCCTGCTCGGTCGGCAGGCCCAGCGTCTCGTCCATGCTGTCGGTGTGCAGCGACTGGCACCCGCCCAGAGCCGCGGCCATGGCCTGATACGCCACGCGCACGACGTTGTTCAGCGGCTGCTGCTCCGTGAGCGAGCACCCGGCCGTCTGCACGTGGGTCTTCATGTACCACGACTTCTCGCTCTTCGCGCCGTAGCGGTCGCGCATCATGCGCGCCCAGATGCGCCGGGCCGCGCGCAGTTTGCACACCTCCTCGAAGAACTCGTTGTGCGAGTTGAAGAAGAACGAGAGCCGCGGCGCGAAGGCGTCCACGTCCAGCCCGCGGAGCAGGCACGCCTCGACGTACTCCATCCCGTCGCGGAGCGTGAAGGCGAGTTCCTGCGTCGCCGTGCTCCCCGCCTCGCGGATGTGGTAGCCCGAGATCGACACCGAGTGCCAGCGCGGCACGTGGCGCATCTGGAACTCGATCGTGTCCACCACCAGTTTCACCGACGGCTCGGGCGGGTAAATGAACTCGTTCTGGGAGTGGAACTCCTTGAGGATGTCGTTCTGGAGCGTGCCGCCCAGCGTGTCCCACGAGATGCCGCGCTGGTGCGCCATCGCCAGGTACATCGCCCAGATCACCGCCGCCGGGCCGTTGATCGTCTGGCTGACCGTCACCCGGTCGATCGGGATGTCGGCGTAGAGCCGGTGCATGTCCTCGATGGTGTCGATCGCCACGCCGCACTTGCCGACCTCGCCCACCGACAGCGGGTCGTCCGAGTCGCGCCCCATGAGCGTGGGCAGGTCGAAGGCGGTCGAAAGGCCGGTGTTTGCGGCCGTCGACGTGCTCGCGGCCTTGAGCAGGTACTTGAACCGCCGGTTGGTGTCGTCCGCCGACCCGAACCCGGCGAACTGACGCATGGTCCACAGGCGGCTGCGGTACCCCTGCGGGAACAGCCCCCGCGTGTACGGGAACACGCCCGGCGGCGGCAGGTCGCGTTCGACGTTGCGCAGGCTCTCGGCGGGTTGCCAGCCCGCAACCCCCGGCCCGTACGCCGCGTCGAGGACCAGCCCCGAGATGGTGACGGCCTTGGGATCGACCCGCCCCGTAGCGGGATCAATGCCGGGGCCGGAAATGGTCTGGCGCGTGCTGGCGGTGGACATCGACCTGCCTCCGAGATGGGTGGGAACGCGATCGGAGGAAGTTTAGGGCGGGGGATGCCACGGCGCGGCGCCCGCATCACCGCCGTGGCGGCGAGGCGGCCGCGAGGCGAACGAACCGGCTTCTTCGAGCGTCGCCTCAGTCGTCGCTGCTCGTGATGCCCGCGCCGAGTTTGTAGGCGGATCCGAGCGCGAGAAACAGCCAGAGCACGTCGATCACCTGGAACGAGTAGGGCAGGGCGACCGCGCCGATGATCCACTTGCCAGCGCTGTAGCCGGTGTAGTACTCGTCCTCGGCCCAGCGGCGGAAGTCGTTCTGATACGAGGACGGCCACGAATCCCACCGGGCCTGGGCTTCCTGCCAGATGTCCGCCGGGTAGTCCGCCGCCGTCAGGCCGCCGCCCCAGTTGTCTTCGTCGGGCCATTCGATGATCTGCCCCGCGGCCGCGCGCTCGTCCACGATCTGGTCGGCCACGAAACTCAGAACGCCTTCATCGTCGAGGTCGGGCGAGAAGCCCTCCTCAGCGTAGTAGTCGTTGATCGTGGCCACGTTGGCGAAGTACTTGCCGCAGATGACGCCGAAGAGGGCGATCACCGCGGCCAGGCCGCCGGTCGCCACGTCCGAACTGTCGCGCGCCCCGAGGAGCATGCCAAGCCCCGTCAGCGCGCCGACCCCCCAGGCGACCCAGCCGACCTCGTATCCGGTCTGGTAGGAGACCAGCCCCCAGATGCCCGCGCCGACCAGCGCGCCCACGAACGCTCCGATCAGCCCCTTGATGATGTTCATGCCGTACCCCTTGAGTAGGGGGCGACCGGCGGTCGGCCGCCCGGGATGGCCCATTGTGCCAACTTCGTGCAGACCTTGCAAGCGCGGTGTTCTTAGAACGGTCGGCGCCCCTTCCGGCGGCGGTCGGGAAGACGTGCTTCCGGGCCACCGGCCGCCGACAGGCCACAGGATCGTGGGGCGGGAGCGACGAGCATGGTCAACAAATGGGGCTGGGACGGCTCGTCAGTCACCGTTGATGACGTAGTCGTAGCCGTTCAGCCGCGGCTGTTCGTCGGGAGAAACCGAGTTGTGCCGGTCGTCCGGCCTCGGAGCCTCGCGCCCGCCGTCGTCCGTACCGTCGGCCCCGACGCTGTAGAGCAGGAACGATCGGCCGAGCCGGTCCGAGGCCGGGTCCACGCGGACGTATCCGAAGGGCCGGCCGCTCCACGGGTCCGACGGCAGACGGTCGATGCAATCGGGCACGAGTTGAGCGAGCGCGTCGGGGTACTCGCCGTGCCGCATGCGGTAGCGCTCGAGCGCGATAAGGACGCGCAGGCCGTCGCGGTCGAGACGGACGCGGTCGAACGACTGGAGCGCCTTCTCCGTCGCGCTCAGGAACACGTCAGCAAGCAACCCTCTCGGCTGTCCAGAAGCCGAGTCACGGGAGAAGGGCGGTTGATCGGCGCGAAGCGCGAAATCCTCGAAGTAGCGGTTGAAGGCGTCGCGGTTGCCGCTGTATGTACCGACCCAGAGTGTATCGGTTGGCCGCGCACCCCCCGTGAAAGCGACAAGTGCGGTGGAGGTCGCTCCGAATCGGACGTTGGAGGGGTCGCTGAAGGTCCAGGCGACCGCGTCCAGACTCCAGAGCCGTTCGCCGCCGACGTGGAATGATGGGGGTACCGCCACGTGCTGGCGGTCGAATGCACCCTCGACGGCGTCGAGCCAGTCCTCCGACGGAACAACGCCGAGCGACCGGCGAACCCTGCTGATCGCCAACGCCTCGATCGCGTAGGCAACGAGGGCGTCGATCAGCAGGGTCTGGTGCGCGCAGATCCGGGCGAGGGCGAGATTGGCTTCGAGGGCATCCGCGTATTCACCGAGGTCGCCTGCTTCGAGGGCGAGGTGCATCCGGGCCGCGTTGATGCGGGCGAACTCGCGCGCCACCCGCAGTTCAGGCAACGCCAGGCTCACCAGCATGGGTTGATTCTGCGGGATCAGCGACATCGGCCTGACGGCACGCGGACGAGCCGCGACCTCGCGCAGGCTGTCGAACACGCCAGCCTCGCGGTACGCGACCAGCGAACGCCGGGCAAAGTCCTCGCAGGCGGCGTAATACTGGCGGTCCTCCTCGTCCGTATGGGCAGTTCTGTAATCGTCGAAGATGAGGTAGTAGTCCGCGAAGACGCCGCGCACTCCCACCGTCGCGCCCGGAGCCACCTGCAGGTCCGCCTCATCCCTCCGCGACATCGCCGCGTAGAACGCATCCCACGCGTTCGGATCGGCGGGCGTCGTGCCCGCGGGCTGGTGCGCCTCGACGTAGGCGATGATGTCCTCCGGCGTGGCTCGCTCGCTCAGCGCGAGCGCGGCCTGACGACGAAGAAAGACCTCGTACCCCCCCCACGACATCGGCAGCAGCACGAACACCACGAACCCCAGCCCGATCGCCGTTCGCTTCAGCCACAGCCGCCGCCGCGGAGTCCAGAACGACGGCGGCTCCGAGTACGCCTCGGGCGCGAACCGGCCCCGCCCCGACTCATCCAGCACAAGTTCTCGCAGCGCGGGGTCCACCTCGCACTCGAATCCGCACTCGGGGCAGACCACGACCAGCGCGGCGGAGACCGGCAGCCCCACCAGCGTGTACCGGCAACCCGGGCACGCACCCCGCGTCCTCAGCACACGCCGGATGCGCCGAAGCAGCAGGCGGTCGCGGAGAAACATGACCAGCAGCGGCGGCAGGGCGAAGAGCACGCACACCATCAGGAACAGCAGGAAGTTCACGATGCCGCCGGTCGGGTCAAACGGGTCCCACCGCCGCCCAGCCGACACCGCGATGCCCGTCGCCGCGAGAACCGAACCGGCCACGAGCAGCGCGAACAGCACGACGAGCGCGGCCCGGTGCAGGTGCCGCCGCCCCGTCCGGCACGCCGCACGCACGAACCGCTCGCACTGCTCGTCCGTGAAGCGATCGAGTTCCGGGAACGCACGCCAGATTCGGGAGAAGGGGATGCGCATGGCGTGCTACCTGGCAGGAGGGACGTAGAGGAAGTCGGTGCCGGGGCCGGTGCGATTGAGGGCGCGGTGGGCGGATTCGGGGTGGGGACGGCCGCCGTCGTCGGTGCGGTCTAAGCCCGCGGAGTAAAGGGTGTATCCCAGGGGTGAGTCAGGGTCTGGGCGATAGATGAGATGCTCGTCTCTGAAGGGGTCGAGCGGGATGGAGGGGAGGGAGTCGGGTGCGAGGGCGTCGAGCGTGGGCGGGACGGCGTCGTGCTGCGCCCTGTGGAGTTCGATGGCGAGCATGATGCGTGTGGCGGCGAGGTGGAGGGCGTGCTGGTCGTCGGCTTGAAGCGCCCTGCCGATGGCGGGGTAAAGAACACTGAGCAGCATATTCGAGGAGCCGATCGGAATCAGCGGGGCACGGCGTGCGAGTTCGTGCTCGAGTTCGTCGCCCAGGGAAGTCCTCTCGTGCGGCGAAGCCGAAGCCATGCGCCGCATGATCCCGTCGAGTTCGGCATCGCGTGCGTGGACCTGGCGCTTGGAGGCGAAGCGGTTATGTGTACGTTCATTGCCGGAGGCCGAGGGGGAAACCGGGGCAGCGGAGCCACCGAGGTTGTCCAGCCGGTTGATGACGAGGCGACCGTCGCCCTGACCGTCGTCCGTGTAGAGACCGTCGATCGTCTCCAGACGCATGAGTAGTTCGCCGTCAAGCGTTGCATCAAGTGGGAGCAGCACGTGATCCTCGAGGATGCTGAGGACGGCCGCGGCGGTTTCGGGCGTGAGTTGGCGGGCGAGGATCGCCTCGCGGACGCGGTCGAGCGAGAGCGATTCGACGGCGATGCCCACGAGGCGGCAGATGAGCGCGGGGTGTGCGGCGGCGACCCGCCTCGCCATCCAGAGGTTCTGCTCGAACGCGGCGAGGAACTCCGCTCAATCGCTCACGCGCGCTGCGTGCGACATGCGTGCGGCGTTCAGACGGGCAAGGTCCCTGCTCTGTCCGAGGTGCGGCAGCGTGACCTCAAGCAGCGGTACGCCCTGGGGCGGCGGGATGAGGTTGTCGGTCTCGGCGAGGCGGGCAAGGAGATCGAGCAGGCCCGAGTCTCGGGCGTCAGCGATCTGGCGCTCGATGCGCGCGATCTGCTCGTCGAGGGGATAAGGCTCGGTGAGGGCATTCGGCTCCCACAGCAGGTGGTAGTTGACGTACCCCTCGCTGTGCAACGAAAACGCATCGTCCCGGTGGCGTTCGCGGATCTCGTCGTGCAGCGCCGCGGCCTGCTCGAAGATGGCCCACCCGTTGACGCCCGGCGGCTGGTGGCCCTCGGCGAGGGCGCGGAGTTCGGCGTGGTAGTCGCGGGGGTAGGCGGGAGGGAGGTCGGGCTGAGGGGCACCCTCGCCGACTATGACGGCGATTGTGACAGCGATGGCGAGGAGCGGCACGAAGATCGCGAGCAGGCGGAGAGGGCGGCGCATATGTCAGACTGTACCGGCAGCGGGCGAGGGATGGTTCCCTGTGGCGAGAGATTCGTCCCGTTTGGGCGGGGGCTCGTCGGGAGGATCAACTCCGGCGCGGAACCGCGCACGCGCCGGCCCAAATCCAGGTGAGGCGCAAACGGGGAGTCGCAAGGCGGTCAAGCCGGGCTATGGGATTCGTTCTCTGCCTGTGCCTCGGCTGTTGGGCGCCATGCGCCAGCAAGTACGAA
Source organism: Planctomycetota bacterium (assembly GCA_014584315.1). GTDB lineage: Bacteria > Planctomycetota > Phycisphaerae > Phycisphaerales > UBA1924 > CAADGN01. The sequence continues at coordinate 79,099 of JACTNA010000027.1, forward strand.
AAAGAGAATCCCTTCCCCGACCAGAAAGGCTTGGATCGCCCGAGAATAGTCCTCTACTCGCTGGCTGAACTGCGGCAGCAACTGATCCATCAACCAATAACTCGAGTCAGACGTGTCTCCGATCATCTCTGGGTTCTCAATCAAGGCGCCGGTTTCGATCAGATGGCGCCGTTGCTTGTCGAAAGTCAAGGACGTTGAGCTGAAGTACGCCAGACCGAAAGCGGGGATGATCAGCGCAGCAAAAAAGTGAATGAGCGCGATGCCGATGAGAACAAGTCGCACTGTTGCACCTCACTTCTGCGAGTAGTCGTACACCCCCCGCCCCGTCTTGTCGCCCAGCCGACCCGCCGCGACCAGTTGCTTCAGGAGCGGGCAGGCGCGGTAGCGGTCGTTGTTCAGGCCGTCGGCCAGCACGTCCATGATGTGGACGCACGTGTCCAGCCCGATGAAGTCGGCCAGGCGCAGCGGCCCCATCGGGTGGTTGCACCCGAGTTTCATGATCTCGTCGATGTGCTGCGGCTCGGCGACGCCCTCCATCCAGGCGTAGAACGCCTCGTTGATCAGCGGCATCAGCACGCGGTTGCTCACGAACCCGGGCCGGTCGTTGGCGGGGACGGGCGTCTTGCCCATCGCCTCGGCGAGCGCGATCGTGCGCGCCGTCGTCTGCTCGCTCGTCGCCAGCCCCTTGATGACCTCAACGAGTTTCATCACCGGCACGGGGTTGAAGAAGTGCATGCCGATGAAGCGGTCGGCCGCGCCGCCGACGGCCGTCGCCAGTTCGGTAATGCTGATGGACGAGGTGTTCGTCGCCAGCAGTCCGCCGTCGGCGACGAGGCCCGCCAGCTCGCCGAAGAGTTGCTTCTTCACCCCCGCATCCTCGACGACGGCCTCGATGATCGCGTCGCACCCCGCCAGCGCATCCAGCCCGTCGGCGTAAGTCAGCCGTCCCTTCGCGGCGTCCGCCTCGCCCTGCGTCATCTTGGCCTTCTCGACCGCCCGGGCGAGCAGCTTGTCGTGCAGCGAGCGACACTTCTGGAGCGCGCCCGGGAACGGGTCGTGGACGATCGTCGTGAAACCCGCGACGGCCGCGACCTGCGCGATCCCGCCTCCCATCTGCCCTGCCCCGACGACGCCGATCTTTCTCACGTTGTGCATGCGTACTCCCTTCTTCCCCGGTCTCCGGCGGAGGATATGGCCCAACCCCCGCTTCCGCACGGGCCTTCTCGCGATACGATGGTGGCGTGCCCAGCATCGAGCAACTCGAACGCCTGCTCGCCGTGGACCCTGGGGACGCATTCGTCCTCTACGGGCTGGCTCAGGAGTGGGCCAGGCGCGGCGATCACGAACGCGCGGTCGAGTTCTACCGGCGCGCCGCGGCCGCCGACGCCGACAACGCCTATACCGCCTTCCACCTCGCCCGTTCGCTCGAAGCGATCGGCGACGAGGACGGGGCGAGGCGGACGCTCGAAGAGGGTCTGGCCATCGCGCGGCGGGTCGGCGACGCCAAGGCGGCTTCCGAGATCGCGACGTATCTGGGGCAACTGTCGTGAACCCGAGCGGCGTCCAGGCCGGCCGGCGAGTGACGGGCGTTCGACGCTCCAAGCGCGACGCCGCGGTCATCGTCGTCATGCTCGAAGGCGTGCGCGCCGGGGAGGTCGAAGCGTGCGAGGCCGAGCGACTGGGGATCGCTCGCGGCGCGACGCTGGATGATGGCATGGCGGAGGGCCTCAGGGCCGCGCTCGCGTCCTGCGCTGCCCGGCGCGACGCCACCAGGCTGGCGCGCGCCCGCCCCCGCACGAAGGCCGAGATCGTCCGGCGGCTCACGGAGCGGGGTCACGACTCCACAATCGCCGCGGCCGCCGCGGATCGCCTGGCCGAGGCCGGCGCGATCAACGAGCGGTCGGTCGCCGAGGTCGCCGCGCTCGGCATGTCGGAGCGGCGCATCTCGCGCCGTCTCGCGCAAGATCGGCTTGTACGGCGGGGCATCGATGACGAGCAGGCCGCCTCCGCCGTACAGGCAGCCTTCGGCGAGCAGGACGATCTCGACCGTGCGGTCGAAGCCGCCCGCCGACGGGCCGCCTCGCTGCGGGGGCTTCAGCCGGCCGCCGCTCAACGCCGGCTCGCGGCGTACCTGGCCCGTCGCGGCTACGACGAGGAAACTTGCCTCGACGCCCTCCGCGTGGTGCTGGGCGAGCAGGAGTGATACGCTGGGGGCATGACCAGCACGAACCAAGGCTTCGCGGCGGGGTGTTGCGCCGGACTGACCGCGCTCTCGGGCGCGCTCACCGGCTGCATGAGCCACCACAACGATCGAGCGACGCTCGGCGACAGCACCCGTCTCGAAGCGATCGACGGGCACTGGGCCGAGCCGCGCCCTGATCGCGTCGCCGACGCCCCGTCGCTGACGGGGCTTGACCGGACGAACTGGTCGGCCGTTCGCTTCGAGGCGGGCGTGGACGGCGTCTCCCACCGGCCCACCTACGCCACGCTGCACGCCGGCCCGACCGGCACGCCGAGGGCACGCGGCGAGTTCCCGACGCCGATCGCCGCCCTTGATCTCGAGTCCGGCGGGTGCATGGACGAAGTCGGGCACGGGTTCCTGGGATTCGGCAAGGCGGCAATCGAGGGCGTCGCGGTGGTCCCGGGGCTTTTCGTGTACCCGCAGTGGCGCACGGGCTGGAGCCCGAAGGCGTCGTGGCAGCGAGCGCCCGATCGGGCGAGGCTGCTCCCCGTTGAGGAAGTCGAGTCGAGCGAGCACGGCATCGCCGACGATCCTGCCGTCGGGGACATGTCCGAGGAGACCGAGGAGTGAAGGAGATGACGCTCGACGAGAACGGCCTGCCCGTGCGCTACCTGTTCCACGCCGACTTCGAGATGGCGCCGCGCGTGGCCGCACGTGAGTTGGGCGCCCGCGACGACTTTCTGCTCATCGACTGCCGCACGACCGAGGAGTGGGAGGTCTGCCGCGTCGAAGGCTCGATCCTGATCCCGCTGCACGAACTCGAGTCGCGCCTCGACGAGGTTGAGGACGCGCTCGCGGAGCGCGGCGCCGGCGAGGACGCGCCGATCGGCGTCATCTGCCACCACGGCAACCGCTCGGTCAAGGCCGCCCTCCTCCTGCAGCGTCACGGGTTCGCCGGGGCGAAGTCGGTCGTGGGGGGCATCGACCTCTGGGCGATGGACATCCAGCCGGGGATGCCCAGGTACGAACGCGAGAATGGGGTGTGCAGGATCGTCGAGGTGTAAAGGCTCGAGAGAGACCGGCGAGGGTCGGACGAACGACCCGGCTACCATGGCGCCATGAGCACCCGCGCCTTTGCAGCACAGTCCGCGACGTCACCGCTTGGTCCGCACTCGATTGTTCGCCGCGAGCCGCTGGCAAGCGACGTGGCGATCGACATCCTGTTCTGCGGCGTGTGCCACACGGACATCCACTTCGCCCGCAACGAGTGGGGCTTCACGGTGTACCCGGTCGTGCCGGGGCACGAGATTCTGGGGCGCGTGACGGCCGTGGGCGCCGGCGTCACGAAGTTCAAGGTGGGCGACCTGGCCGCGGTGGGGTGCATGGTGGACTCGTGCCGAACGTGCCCGAGTTGCAGGCAGGGGCTGGAGCAGTTCTGCCAGAACGGTTCGGTGTTCACGTACAACGGGCCGGACAAGCACTCGGGCGGAATGACCTACGGCGGGTACTCGGAGTCGATCGTCGTCGACGAGGCGTTCACGCTCAAGGTGCCGGGGAACCTGGACCCCGCGTCGGCCGCGCCGCTGCTGTGCGCCGGCATCACGACGTACTCCCCCATGCGCCGCTGGAACGCGACCAAGGGCCGCAAGGTCGGCGTGGTCGGACTCGGTGGCCTGGGGCACATGGGCGTGAAGTTCGCGCACGCGTTCGGGGCGCACACGGTCCTGTTCACGACCTCCCCGGGCAAGACGGAGGACGGGCGGCGGCTCGGAGCGGACGAGGTCGTCATCTCGAAGGATGCCGACGCGATGGCGAAGCACGCGGGCACGTTCGACATGATCCTCGACACGGTCTCCGCGGACCACGACATCAATGCCTACCTCTCGCTGCTCAAACTGGACGGGACCCTGGTGCTGGTCGGCGCGCCCGCGCAGCCGCTCGCACTCTCCGCGATGGGGCTGCTGATGCCGCGCCGGCAGGTCGCCGGTTCGCTCATCGGGGGCATCGCGGAAACCCAGGAGATGCTCGACTTCTGCGGTCGGCACGGCATCGCGTGCGACGTGGAGGTCATCCCCATCCAGCAGATCAACGAGGCCTACGAGCGGATGCTGCGCAGCGACGTCAAGTACCGCTTCGTGATCGACATGGCGTCGCTGAAGCAGTAAGCACGCGGCGCGCGCAAAGAACCGGGGACGCTCGCTCGCCCCCGGTTCGGCAGCGGCCTGCCACCGCGACGGTTCGCGACCGTCAGCCCTTCAACGCACTCAGCGGGGCGCCGAAGTTGATGTGGAACGCAGCGCCGTCGACGACCAGAGCAGGGACGGACTTCACCCCGGCCTTCTCGGCCTCCCCGATCCGGTCCTTCCGCTCGCCGAGGTGGACCACCTCGACCCTGAAGCGGCCCGGATCGAGCGAATCGGCGATCCTCCGCTCGGCCTCAACACAAACGGGGCAGCCGGCGTGGTAGAACGTTGCGGTCTTCACGGGTTCCTCCTGGTGCAAGAGATCACGAGCCGGGAAGGGCCGGGAGCGGACCGTCCGCGCCCGGAGACCTCCCCTCGATGAACAGGTGCCACAACCGCGGTCGAAGCGCCTCCCCAGCCGACTCGTGGTCGCGGCAGTCGATCCGGAGATCCGCGTCGCCGATCGGGGCGTCCACGAACGCGCAGTGGTGCGGTCGTTCCTGGTCGGCGTGCGCGTGCGGACGAAAGTAGATGCACGAAGGGCACATGCGGGAATGTGGAATCTGCCCCTCTTCCTGCAGCGAGTGGACCATCTTGACAAGCCCACGCACGAACACGGCCCGCTCGTCGGCGTCGAGCGAGTCGATAGCGCGCACGAGATAGTCGGGCCATCGCACAGCCTGTTGGGCGACCCGGCGGCCCGGCTCGGTGAGGCGCACAAGCACAACCCGCCCGTCCGCCTCCGATCGCGACCGGGCGACGAGCCGCTTGCGCTCGAGGGCGGCGACGGCGTCGCTCACCGTCGGCTGCGACACGGCTACCTCGGCGGCGACGGCCGACACGGAGAGGCCGTCGCCACCACGGGCGTGCAGCAGGGCCAGGACCTGCGACTGGGTGGGAGTCAGCCCGCGCTCGCCCGCGTCCGCCCAGGCGTGGTGGCGCATGACCAGCCCGATCTTGGCGAGTCCGGCGGCGAGTCGTTCGTCGGGGCGGGCGGTCACGGGGATTCCCCTATACATAGGACTCCTATACAATAGCGGCACGATCGGACACGTCAAGTGCCCCGGTGCGCTACGGGGCGCGGCCAGGCCGGCCCGCAGAAGGGCGGTCCGCGTCGAGCCGTCCTGTGTCCTTGAGGTCGCTTGAGCCGAGGCTCGGTGTGCGGGCGGCTGTCTGTGGCGCGCGGCAGCGGATCAGCGCTGGGCCTGCCACCGCAGCCGTAGCGAGTTCGCGATGACAGAGACGGAACTGAAACTCATCGCGGCAGCCGCGATCATCGGGCTGAGCAGCACGCCGAGCACCGGGTACAGCGCCCCCGCCGCGATCGGCACGCCCGCGGCGTTGTAGACGAAGGCGAAGAAGAGGTTCTGGCGGATGTTCCGCATGGCGGCGCGGCTGAGGTCGAGCGCGCGGACGAGGCCGTTCAGGTCGCCCCCGACCAGCGTGATCGATGCGCTCTCGATGGCCACGCCCGCGCCGGTGCCCATCGCAACGCCGACGTCGGCCTGCGCGAGCGCGGGGGCATCGTTGACGCCGTCGCCCGCCATGGCGACGCGACGGCCTTCGGACTGCAACCGGCTGACGATCTCGGCCTTCTGGTCCGGGAGCGCCTCGGCCTCGACGCGGTCGATGCCGAGCGAGGCGGCGATGGCCTGCGCGGTGGTGCGGTTGTCGCCCGTCAGCATGACGACCGTGATGCCCCGGGCGTGCAGGGCGTCGATCGCGCTGCGAGTCGTCGCCTTGATCGGGTCCGCAACGACCAGAAGCCCCGCGGGTCGGCCGTCGATGGCAGCGAACACAGCGGTCGCGCCCTCGCGGCGGGCGCGATCGGCGGCGTCGGCGAGCGCGCCGGCATCGACGCCTTCCGCCTGCATCAGCGCGGGCGAACCGATCGCCACGCGGGAGCCATCCACCGTCGCAACGATGCCCTTGCCGGTCACGCTCTCGAACTCGGACGCGGTGAGCCGGGCCTTCGTCCGCTCGTCCAGCCCCGCCACGATCGCCTCGGCGAGGGGATGCTCGCTGCCCCGTTCGGCGGCGGCGAGAAGGGCGTGGACGCGCTCCGGGTCGAGGCCGCCGGTCAGTTCGATCGTGACCAGACGCGGACGACCCTCGGTGAGCGTGCCCGTCTTGTCCACGACGATCGTGTCCACCCCTTCCAGGGCCTGGAGGGCGGCCGCATTCTTGATGAGGACGCCTTGGCGTGCGCCCACCCCGGCCGCCACCATGATCGACATCGGCGTCGCCAGACCGAGCGCGCACGGGCAGGCGATGATCAGGACGGAGACCGCGGCCACGAGCCCGTACGTAAACGACGGGGACGGGCCGACGAGCAACCAGACCACGAACGCGACCGCCGCGATCACGACCACAACCGGGACGAACCACGCCGCCACCGCGTCCGCGACTCGCTGGATCGGGGCCCGAGACCGCTGCGCCTCGGCGACCATCTGAACAATCTGGGCGAGGGTCGTCTCGGAGCCGACACGGGTGACGCGCATCACGAACGAGCCGGTTCGGTTGAGCGTGCCCCCGGTGACCTCGTCGCCCTCGGTCTTCTCGACGGGGATCGGCTCGCCCGTAAGCATGGACTCGTCCACCGCGCTTCGTCCCTCGACGACCACGCCGTCGATCGGCACGCGGTCCCCGGGGCGGACGCGTACGCGATCGCCGGGCACGAGGCCCCCGACGGGCGTCTCGCTCTCGGAGCCGTCGTCCGCGATTCGCCGGGCGGTCTCCGGGGCGAGTTGGAGCAGTTCCCGGATCGCGCCCCCCGTCTGTCGTCGGGCGCGGAGTTCCATCACCTGCCCGAGGAGCACGAGCGTCACGATCACAGCCGCGGCCTCGAAGTAGACGCCCACGCGGCCCGCCCCATCGCGGAACGACGGCGGGAAGAGGCCCGGCGCAACGGCGGCGACGACGCTGTACGCGAACGCGATCGAGACGCCGATCGAGATCAGCGTCCACATGTTCGGGCTGCGGGCGCGGATCGACCGCACGCCCCGCACATAGAAGGGCCAGGCGCACCAGATCGCGACCGGCGTACAGAGCGCGAGTTCCGCCCACTGGGCCGCCGCGGGCGCGATCACCGCGTGGAATCGGGTCCCGAAGAGCATGTGCCCCATGGCGAGGAGCACGACCGGCGCGGTGAGAGCCGCGGCGATCCAGAATCGGCGCGTCATGTCGCGCAGTTCGGTGTCGTCGGGTTCCGCCGTGGCGTCGAGCGGCTCGAGCGCCATGCCGCACTTCGGGCAGTCGCCCGGCCCGATCTGCCGGACTTCCGGGTGCATCGGGCAGGTGTACACGGCGTCGGGGCGGGCAGCGGCGGGAGGGGAGCGCTTCTCGCCGCCGTGCGAGCAGCACGACGCCTCGCCGGCCGCGGGGCCGTTCGCGTAGCGGCCCGGATCGGCCCGGAACTTCGCGGCGCAGTGCGTGCTGCAGAAGAGGACCGTCCGGCCCTCGTGCGTGACGGAGGCCGCCTCTCGTCCCGGCGTCACCTTCATCCCGCAGACCGGGTCGATCTGCGGCTCGGCTTCGGGCAGCACGTTGAGTTGCACGAGTGAGGTTCCCCACGTTGCACGGGTGCGATACGGTCGCGCCCGAGCCCGGACGCACGGACCGCGACGCGCCGATGCACGGTAGGTCGGGAATCGGCCGTTGGGGCGTCGGCGGCGCGGAATCCGGAGGTCGGGGCAGCCCCGATCCGCGTGGGCGGTACCGTTTGAGCGGTTCGGCAGGGTTCGCTACGATGCACGGTGGGGCCGGGGTGGGGGAGCGCCGGATCCGAACGAGCCCCGTGCGCCGCGAGAGCAACGAACGAGGAGGGTGTCGTGTCGAGACGAGCGAGCATCGCGGCCTGGATGGTCACGTTCGTCGCGGCGATCGCCTGCGCTTCCGCGCAGCCGGCGGCCAAGACGATCGCACTCCCCATGCGGACGGACGGCCCCAAGAGCCTCGACCCGGCCGCTGGCTCGACCACCTACGACAACATGGCGGCGGTGCAGTTCTATGAAACGCTGCTGCAGGTCTGCTACTACGACGAGTCGCGGTTCGAGCCGCTCCTCCTCGCCGAACTGCCCGAGCGACTCGACGACGGCAAACGCTACCGGTTCCGGCTGAAGGAGGGCGTCCGGTTCCACGACGACGCATGCTTCCCGGGCGGACGAGGGCGCGCCGTCAACTCGGATGACGTCTTCTACTCCTGGAAGCGGCTCGCGGACAAACGCAACGGCCTGAAGAACTGGTGGCTGCTCGAGGACACCATCGTCGGGCTGGACGCCTTCAAGGAGGCCCAGAACGCCGCGCTGGACGCGGGCGGCTCGTTCGACTATGACGCTCCGGTCGAGGGCTTCGTGCGAGTGTCGGACCTTGAGTTCGAGGTCGTGCTCACGAAGCCGGTCTTCAGGTTTCTGTGGGTGCTCACGATGTTCCAGTCGAGCGTCGTGCCGCGTGAGGCGGTCGAGCGGTACGGGCAGGACTTCGCATCGCGTCCCGTGGGCACCGGGCCATTCGTGCTGCGAGAGTGGGTGCCCAAGCAGAAACTGGTCGCGGATCGGAATCCGAACTACCACGACTGCACGTACCCAGAAGCATCGCTCTGGTCCGAAGAGGATCGGGCCGCGGGGCTGGCCGAGGCCGCCGGGCAGCGGCTGCCGATCGCGGACCGCATCGAGTTCACGATGTACGTGCCCGACCAGCCGGTCTGGCTGGAGTTCCAGCAGGGGACGCTGGGATACATCGAGTTGCCCTTCGACTACTTCAGTCAGGCCTTCAACCCGCGCACGAAGCGGATGAACGCGGACCTGCGCCGGCGGGGTGTCGGCTACCGGGCGGTGCCGCAACTGGACATGATCTTCCGCGCGTTCAACATGGACGACCCGGTCGTGGGGGGGTACACGGAGGACAGGAAGAAACTGCGCAAGGCGATCTCGCTGGCGATGGACCTGCAGGAGTTCAACGACGCGTTCTACTCCGGCCTGTGCGTGGTGTACGACGGGCCGATCCCGCCCGGGCTGGACGGGCACCCGCAGGGCGGGCGCGTCGCCGGAGCGCCGCGAGGGCCGGACCTGGAACTGGCGCGGCGGTACCTGGCCGAGGCGGGCTACCCGGACGGGCAGGGGCTGCCCACCATCCGCTTCTACACCAGCCAGGGCGGCAACAACGCGGACCAGGTGGAGTTGCTGCGGCGTCAACTCGGCCGCATCGGCGTGCGGATCGACGTGCAACTGGTGGACTTCTCGACGCTCATCGAACTCGTGAACAAACGCTCCGCGCCGATGTTCAGTTTCGCGTGGCTGACGGACTACCCCGACGCCGAGAACAATCTCGCGCTCTTCTACGGGCCGAACGAGTCGCCCGGCTCGAACCACTGGAACTACAAGAACCCCGAGTTCGACGCCATGTACGAGCAGGCGGTCGTGATGGGACCGGGACCGGAGCGGACCGCGCTCTACGAGCGGATGCGGGACATGGTCATCGACGACTGCCCGATGGTGGGGTCGCTGGCACGGACGCGGTACTACCTCACGCAGCCGTGGCTGAAGAACGCGAGGCCGACGGAGCGCTTCTGGAGTTGGTTCAAGTACCTTGACGTGGACGAGTCGAAGCGTTGAGCGTGGCCGCCGCCCCGCAGGAGTGAGCCGCCGCCATGTGGTCGTACGTCGTCCGTCGCGTCCTCTACAACGTGCCGATCTTCCTGGTGATCGTGCTGATCCTGATGGGCCTGCTGCGGATCAACGATCCCGTGGCGGCCCGTCTGGGCAAGGTGGCGAGCGCGGAGGCCATCGCGGCGGAGCGGGATCGCATGGGCCTGAACCGCCCGTTCCCCGAGCAGTACGCCGATTTCCTGTGGGACTTCGCGCGGATGGACTTCTCCGAGCGCAGTTGGGACCAGGCCCAGACCGTCGGGCAGGTCGTCTTCCCCTCGATCGTGCCGAGCCTGTCGATCACCGTGCCGGCGCTGGCGCTTTCGGCGGGCGTCTCGATCGTGATCGGGCTGATCGCGGCCGCGAACCGCGGCAAACTGATCGACCGCGCGCTGATGCTCGGCGCGGTGCTGGGCATGTGCGTGAGTTACCTCGTGTACATCATCCTCGGCCAGAAGTTCGGGGCATTCTGGCTCAGCGAGCGCCTCGGCACGCGCATCTTCGCCGTGCAGGGCTACGAGGACTGGACGACGTGGTCGCGCCCGCTCAACGCGCTTCGGACCTGGGCGCACTACTGCCTGCTGCCGGTGCTCATCAGCGTCGTCGTCACGATGGGCTATGACACACGGTTTTACCGGGCCGTCATCGTCGAGCAGGCGACCTCCGACTACGTGAGGACGGCGCGGGCGAAGGGGTGCGGCGAGCGGCGGGTGATGTTCAAGCACCTGCTCCGCAACGCCATGATCCCGATCATCACGCGCATCATGATCACCCTCCCGTTCGTCGTCGTCGGCTCGCTGCTCCTGGAAATCTTCTTCGGCATCCCCGGCATGGGGCGCACGCTCTACAACTCGATCATCAACAAGGACTTCCCGGTGACCCAGGCCATCGTCGCCCTCCTCGCCGCCATCTTCATCGCTTCGAACATCCTGACCGACGTGCTGTATGCGATCGTCGATCCGAGAGTGAGGCTCTCGTGAGCGACCGCCGGGACCAGAGCGGCCAGCCGACCGACCTGCTCGCGGCCCGCGCGGGGCAGCGGCCGAGCGGCTTCTTCGAGCAGCCGGGCGTGCGGAAGTTCGTCCGAAACCGGCCCGCGGTCGGCGCGCTCGCGGTGATCGCAATCTTCCTGACGCTCGCGCTGCTCATCAGCATGCCGGGCGTGAACCTCGTTCCGCTGGAGCGGGCGACGGAGCGGGTCGGCCCCGACGCCGTGCCGGGCTTGTTCGTGCGGGCGTCGGACGAGAAGCGGGCCGCGTTCGCGGCGTTCTGGGTGCGAGAACTCGACAAGTCGCTGCGGGCGAGCGACCCGGAGCGCGCCGTCGCCGCCCTCGCGTTCGCCGAACGCCGAATCGCCCCGTCGGGCATCGACACGCTGCGCGAGCGGCTGGCCGAGGCGCAGGCGATGCTCGACGATCTCGACGAGGCCATGGGAGACGCCGAGGACACCCGCTTCGATCTCGACGACCTCGCGCATGAACTCGCGGACGCGGGCGAGCCGTCGGATGCGGCTCAGGAGGAGTTGCAACAACTTCGCGAGGAACTCTCACGGCAGGAGGCCGTGGTCCGCGAGCGGCTCGCTTCGCTCGAAGACACGATCGAAGGGCTGTACCCGACGCCGGATGGGCGCGAGGGGCTTGTGTACCGCGTGCGGTTGCTCGCGGGCACCGACGGGCAGGGGCGTTCGTTGCTGCTACGAGCGGTCTATTCGATCAAGGTCGCGGTCCAGATCGGCGTGGTGACGGCCCTGCTCTCCGTGCTCGTGGGCACGATGCTGGGCGCGGCGGCGGGGTACATCGGGGGTCCGGTGGACCACGCCGTCGTCTGGCTCTACTCGACGATCTCCTCGATCCCCTACATCGTCTGGCTTGTGGTGGTCGCGTTCGTCGTTCGCGAAGTCGACTGGACCGTCCCGATCCTCGACAAGCAGTTGAACCAGACGCTCTTCCCGGTGTACGCGGCGTTCGTGATGAACTTCTGGGTCGGGCCGTGCCGAGTCATTCGAGGAGAGGCACTGAAGATCCGCGGTCTCGACTACGTGCAGGCCGCGACCGCCGTCGGGTGCGGGCGGTGGCGCGTGCTGCTCCGGCACGTGCTGCCGAACACGACCTACCTTGTCTTCATCAACTTCTCCCTGCTCTTCGTCGGGGCGATCAAGGGCGAGGTGATCCTGAGTTTCCTCGGCCTGGGCGTGCAGGGGCAGCCGTCGTGGGGGATCATGATCCGCGACTCGCAGCCGGAGGTGGTCGTCGGATTCTTCTGGCAACTCGGGATCGCGACCGCGTTCATGTTCGTGCTCGTGCTGGCGTTCAACATCGTGAGCGATGCGCTCCAGGACGCGTTCGATCCAAAGCACGTGGCGGGCGAGACCTGAGGCGACATGCGCGGGCCTGTCGGCACGGTCCCGGGCGCGCGTGCCACCGCGCGCGCAATGACAACGCGGAGCCGATGTGGCCCCGCGTATTTCGTCTTCGCCCATAAAAAAACCCGGCTACCGGTCTTTCGCCCGCAGCCGAGTCATAGGAGGAGAGAGAGACAAGACAACGGAAACATGCCACGGCTTTCGGACGATGCCAGTGCAAAGGCAAAAAAATCGGCACGATCGTGGCGACCGGCACGCAAGGCCTTGTTGCGCAGGTCCTTGGAGAAAGCATGGGCCGCGGAATCGTGGGGGTCGGTCTCGATGACGGCCGAACATTCACCGATCATCCGGCCTGTTTCGCGCCGGCGGGTGTCGGCAGGGCGGTCGGCAGGGCGGGTCGGTGGCCAGGCGCGAGCACCGCTGACCCAGCCTGCGCACCCCGCCGGGTTCAAGACGAGGAAACCGGCACCCATCCGATCAGACGGCTTTGGGGAGACGGGGGTGGCGAGTACGCTGCGGAGAGTCCGGCCCTGATCCGGGGCGGGCAGGAGACTGCGTCATGGCGATTCGTGCTCTGTTCCCAGCGGCGGTCCTCGGGGTGGTGGGCCTGGTCTCACCCTCCTTGGGCGGCGACACCGTGGTCGTGTACGTGTACAACTTCGAGTTCAGCATCAACCCTCCGGGGGAGCCCGTCGAGGACGCCGTCATTCGGCAGGGCGACACCATCGAATGGCAGTGGGTCCACTCGCTCCACAACGTGGTGGCGTCGTCGGGGCAGGCGGAGTTCTTCCAGTCGCCCATCAACAACGCCGGGGCAAAGTTCTCGCACACGTTCACGAACGTCGGGACGTTCGGCTACTACTGCTCCGTCCACGGCTTCGACGACGGGGCGGGCGGGTTCTTCGGGATGGGCGGGTACGTGACCGTCCTGTGCCTGGCCGATTTCAACGGCGATACCACCGTGAACACGCTCGACTTCCTCGCCTTCCTGAACGCCTACACCTCGGGCGATCCCAGAGCGGACTTCAACGGCGATACCGTCATCAACACGCTCGACGTGCTCGCGTTCCTCAACGCGTTCACCTCACCCTGCCCCTGAACGGCTCGCGCGGCACGCGGACGCACGCCCGCGATGAGGTCCGCGCGCTGCGGACCGATTCCCGGGTTGCCGTTCGGGGCGGTGCGGGGCGCCACCCGATCCGTCAGACCGCCTCGCCCACCGCCCATCGCGCGAAGGCGACGATCTTGACGCCCGGGCCGATGACGTCCTTGACCGTCTTGGCCGGGTCCTTGATGAACGGCTGCTCGATCAGGGCGATCTCGGCGAAGAACTTCTTCATCCCGCCCTCGACCATCTTCTCGGCGATCTCGCGCGGCTTGCCGGACTCCATCGCCTGCTCGACTCGGAACTTGCGCTCCTTCTCGACCACGTCGGGCGGGATGTCGGCGGACGTGACGCCCTTGGGGACGGGGAACGCGGCGGTGATGTGCATCGACACCTCCTTCAGAAGGTCGTCGGACGCGTCGCCCTCGGCGTGGACCAGCACGCCCGTCTTTCCATCGTGGTGCACGTACCGTCCGAACCGCTGACCAGGGCCGGCGTCCATCCGATGGATGCGGGCGATGGAGCAGTTCTCCCCCGTCGTGATGCGGATGTCGTCGATGATGGCCGTCATCTCGGGCGTCGGCGTGACGCCGCCCGCGGGGCACGCGAGCGCGAGGTCCGCGATCCGCTGGGCGCCGGCCTGGAACTTGTCGTTCTTGGCGGTGAAATCGGTCTCGGCACGCAACTCAACGATCGCCGCCTTGCCACCCTCGATCGCGATGGCGATGCACCCCTCGCCCGCGGCGCGGTCGGAGCGTTTCTCCATCTTGCCCTTGAGTTTCTTGCGCAGCAGATCCTCGGCGGCATCGACGTCGCCGTTGGCCTCGGCGAGGGCGGCCTTGCAGTCCATCATCGGCAGGCCGGTCCGATTCCGCAGGGCCATCACTTCCTTCGCGCTGAACTCCGCCATGGTTTGATCTCCGGTGGGGCTTCGCCCCCGACGCGGCGTGCCGCGTGGACATACGAGTGTGACGCCGATGTGCGTGCGTCGCCCGATCGAACGGGCGAGATCGTCATTCGGCCTTCGTGGCGACGGACTCTGCGGCCGGCGCGCCCTCGGGCCGCTCGTCCGCGTCCTCCCGGGACTCGCCCGCCGAGTCCGCCCGGAACTGCGCCCGCCGCGAACGGCGGCGAGGCTCTTCGCCCGACCCCTCGGCCTCCGCGCCCGCGGCGGCCTGCGCTTCCCGACGGCCCTGGCGACCCTCGGCGACCGCGAGGCACAACTCGCGGACGATCACGTCGATCGAGCGCATGCTGTCGTCGTTGCCGGGGATCGGGATGTCCACAAGGTCGGGATCGCCGTCGGTGTCGATCAGCGCGATGGTCGGGATGCCCAGTTTGCGGGCCTCTTTCAGCGCGGTCGTCTCGTGGCGGACGTCGATCACCACCAGCGCGCCCGGGAGTTTTTCCATGTTGCGGATACCGCTGAGGTTACGGCTGATCTTCTGCTTCTCGCGCCGCAACTGGCTCTCCATCTTCTTGGAGTACGAGGCGAAGCCGCTGCCCTGGTCGATGGCCTCGAGTTCCTCGAGTCGCTTGAGCCGCTGGCGGATCGTGCGGAAGTTCGTGAGGGTGCCGCCGAGCCAGCGCTCGGTGACGTAGTGCATCTTGGCGTCGCCTACACGCTGCTCGAGCACGTCCTTCGCCTGGCGCTTCGTGCCCACGAAGCACACGTCCTTGCCGTCGGCCACGGTGCGGGCGAGAAACCGCTTGGCGAGCAGGAGGCCCTTGACCGTCTCCTTGATGTCGATGATGTGGATGCCGTTGCGCTTGCCGTAGATGTACGCCCCCATCTTGGGGTTCCACGCGCCGGATCGCTGGCCGAAGTGGATCCCGGCTTCGATGAGGTCCTGAACGAGTGTGCTGGACATGGGAGGTTCCGTTCGTTGCAGCGACACCGGCGGACGACGGACCGGACCCCGGGCGGCGCGCAGACGCGACGAACCGGAGCGTTGCCCGCGCAAAGGGCGCTTGGGCGCGACCGCCCCACCGGCGGCCGCAGGATCGGCGAGAGGTACGCGGGGCTCCCCACCGCGGAGAGCACCGGCCCGGACCGCCGGTCGCGGTCGGGAGACAGGACTATAGAACGCGACCGCCCCGGGACAAGCCACGCCGTCCCGGCCGCCCCTTCGGCGCCCGCGCCGCCGGGTTATGGGCCGCCCCGCCCCGGCGAGTGATCATCGCCGGGACTCGGTCTCAACGCCCCGGTCCGTCTGGCCGAAGCAGTGTCCCGGGGACCGCGCCCGCCCACGGTCCCAAGGGGTGCCGGTGCGATGAAGAGCAAGAAGGGCCTGATCGTCCGCGACGCGGCCAGATACGACATCGCGCTCCGGGCGAGGTTCCGGGTCGGTCCTGAGCACGTCGGCGTCGTCCGCTTCTCCCAGGCGGCGGGGTCAAAGGACGGGTGGATCGACGCCGACGTCGTGGACCTGAGCGCGCACGGGGTCGGGCTGGTGAGCGACGTCTTCGTGCCGAGGCAGTGCAGGCTCGAACTGCGCGTCCTCGGGCAGGAGACCGGCGAACTGCTGTTCACGGTCCCGTGCCTCGTGAGGCGTGTGGTGATGACCGACCGCAGGCCGGCCTACCTGCTCGGACTGGCGTTCGAGACGACCGACGGGGCCGCGCTGCGCCAGATCCACGCGCTGATCGAACGACTCGAAGGCGCCGCGGCCTGACGCGGGGAGGACGACGTGGTACTCGACTCCAGCCATTTCCTCGTGCAGTCGCTCATCGAGGACGGCCTGATCACCGAGTCGGACGCGCACCGCGCCCGAGAGCACGCGGGCGAGCACGAGTGCGCCCTGCCCGAGGCGCTCGTGGCCGTCGGCGCGGTAACGCACCGGCAACTGGCCATCTCGCGGGCGAAACTCTGCGAGTACCCCTTCGTTGATCTCGTCGCGTACGACGTGGACATCAACAACGCGAACCTCATGCCCCGGGCGATGTCGGAGCGACTGTCCGCGTTCGTGCTCTTCAGGATCGGCGACGTCTCGACCGTCGCCATGCTGGACCCGCTGAACCTCCAGTCGATCGACCAGGTGCGGCAGGTCCTGCGCACCGACGTGGACCCCGTGCTCTGCGACGCGGAGCAGTTGCGCGCCCTCATCGCCCGCGCCTACAGCCTGGTCCAGACCGATGCGGGCGCCACGGAGCCGACCCACGCCAGCGCCGAGGCCGCGCTGACGACCGGCGAAGAGCCGATCGTCGCGGCGGTCAACCAGGTGATCGTCGCCGCCATCGACGCGGGCGCGTCCGACATCCACCTGAACCCGGAGGAGAACTCGCTGAACCTGCGCTACCGGCTGGACGGCGTGCTCGTCCCCCAGCAAGGCCCGCCCCGCTCCGCGCACGAGAGCATGGTCCAGCGGCTGAAGGTCATGGCGAAACTCGACCTGACCCAGACGCGACGCCCGCAGGACGGCAAGTTCAGGTTCGTGCACCGCAACCGGACGATCGACGTTCGCCTCAGCCTCGTCCCCACCATCCACGGCGAGAACGTCGTCATGCGCCTGCTTCGGCCGGCCGCGGCGATCGGGGACGTGAAGGACCTCGGCATGCCGCCGGACGTGACGGCGTGGTTCGAGCAGATGATCGCGCACCCGCACGGCATGATCCTCGTGACCGGGCCGACCGGTTCGGGCAAGACGACGACGCTCTACACCGCGCTCGCGCGGCTCAACTCGCCCGAGCGGAACATCATGACCATCGAGGACCCGGTCGAGATCCGCCTGCCGCTCGTCCGCCAGGTGCAGGCGAACGCCGAGATCGGGCTGACCTTCGCCAGCGCGCTGCGGTCGTTCCTCCGGCAGGACCCGGACGTGATCCTGGTCGGAGAGATCCGCGACGAGGAGACGGCGCGAATCGCGACCCAGGCGGCGCTCACGGGCCACCTCGTCTTCTCGACGCTGCACACGAACGACGCGGTCGGAGCGGTCTCCCGTCTGCGCGACCTCTCCGTGCCCGCGTTCGCGATCAACAACGCCCTGCTGTGCGCGATCGCGCAGCGGCTCGTCCGCCGGGTGTGCGAGGGCTGCGTTCAGCCGCACGACGCGGACGCGACCCTGCTCCGCGAGATGGGCATCCGACCCGAGACTGGCGCAAAGTTCGTCCGAGGAAGCGGTTGTCCGCGCTGCCTGAACACGGGCTACCGCGGGCGTGTGGGCGTCTACGAGATGCTCCGCGTCACCACGCGAATCCGAGACCTCATCGACGCGAACGCCTCGGTGAACGACATCCGGCGCACCGCCATGGACGAAGGCATGCGTCTCATGTGGCACGACGGCCTGGACAAGGCGGCGCTCGGCCTGACGACGCTCGACGAACTGGCCAAACTCCGGGGCGTGCAGGAGACCGACGAGCGCGAACTGAGGCTGTCCGCATGAGTGAGAGTGTCTTCAAGTACGTCGCCGTGGATCGGACGGGCGCGCGGCGCCGCGGCGTCGTCCGGGGGACGGGCGAGCAGGACGCCTGCCGCCGGCTCGCCTCGATGGGACTCACGCCGTTCAGCGTGCGCCCCGCCCGCGAGCGCTCGCCGCTGCTCCGCTACCGGAGCGCAACGCTGACGGACATCGCCGCGCTCACCCGCGAGCTGAGCGTGCTCGTGGAAGCGAAGATCCCGATCGAGGATGGTCTCAGCAGCATCGCCGAGAGCGAGAAGCGGCCCGCGCAGCGGGAGATGATCCGCGACGTGGCGTCGCGCATCCAGGCCGGCGCCTCCATCAGCGAGGCGATCGACGCGCATCGAGCCGTGTTCGGCGAGGTGTACGTGGAGACGATGCGGGCGGCCGAGCGGTCGGGCAGCCTGGGGTCGGTCACGTCGCACCTTGCGGACATGCTCGAACGGCAGGTCGAACTGCGCCAGCAGTTGAAACGCGCCCTCGCTTACCCGATCATCGTGGTCGGCGTCGTCGCGCTGGCCGTCGGCGTCATCATCGTCTTCGTCGTACCCCGATTCGCCGAGACCTTCGCGTCGTCCGACGTGGAACTCCCGGTCACCACCCGGGCGATCCAGGGGCTTGCCGCGTCGGTGCGGGCGCACTGGTGGGCGTACCTGGGCACGTTCCTGGGCGCCGTGCTGGCGTGCGCCGCGGCGTGGCGAACGCAGGGCGGACGCGCCTTCTTCGAGCGGGCGTTCAGGCTCGTGCCGTTCCTCGAGAAGACGCTGGTCGCCGTGACGACCGCCCGCTTCGCCCGGGTGTTCGGGATCGCGCTCGGATCGGGCCTCGGCGTGACCGAGTCGATCGAGATGGGGGGACGCGCCACGGGCCGCCCGCTCTTCGCGCTCGAGTGCGAGCGGATCGCCGAGCGGCTCAAGGGCGGCGACGCGCTCAAGGACGCGCTCGACTGCACGACGTACCTGCCGAGTTTCGCGCGGCGCATGATCAGCGCGGGCAAGGACTCGGCCGAACTCTCCCGCTCCTGCGGCGTCGTGGCCAAGCACTACGAGCGCGAAGCCGAGCACCTGACCAAGGGCGTGAGCCAGGTCATCGAGCCGCTGCTCACGGTCTGTCTCGCGGTGATCGTGCTCGTGATCGCGCTGTCCGTGTTCCTTCCTATGTGGCAGATGGTCAAACTCAACAACTAGGGGTGAGCCATGCCCGAATCGTGCACTCGTCTGCGTCCACGCGCGTTCTCTCTGCTCGAGATCGTGATCGTCGTGATCATCATGGGCATTCTGGCCGCGCTCGTCGTGCCCCAGTTCGCCGGCGCGACCGACGACGCACGCACGGCGGCCCTGGAGTCGAGCGTGTCGAGCGTCCGCTCGTCGATCGCCTCGTTCCGCGCCCGTGCGATCATCGCCGGCGTTGACCCCTACCCCACGCTGGAGCAGTTGACGACGGCCGGGGTGGTCGTGCAGGGCGGCGTGCCCGCCAATCCCTACTCCCGGCTCGCCGCCGTGCAGGCGGTCTCGCAGCAGCAGGCCGAGGCCCGCGCCGTGGCCGACCCGGACCTCTACGGCTGGAACTACTACGTGAACAACGCCTCGGACCCGCCCGTGGCGATCTTCTACGCGAACTCCTCGGCCGCCACGACGTCGCCCGACGGGCAGGGCGGCTTCCGCAACGCCAACGAACTCTGAGGACGCTCCGATGCGCCGTCCCGGCAATCTACGACGTGCGTTTTCGCTGCTCGAGGTGACGGTCGTCATCGTGATCGTCGGCATCCTCGCGGTAGGTGTCATTCCCGCGCTCGGCTCGACGGGCGGCGCGCGCCAGGCGGCAGCGGCACGCGAGACCCACCGCCTGCTCACCCACGCGCGGACCTTCGCCATGACGACGGGCCAGCCGAGCGGTGTCATCGCAGACGCTTCGACCGGCACGCTCACGCCGGTCTACATCCCGTCCGGCAGCGCGAGCATCGCCGCCATGCGGACCTCCACCGGGACCGATGCGGTCCCGCTCGTCATCGGCGACACGTTCCCCGGTGTCGAACTGCTGTCGTGCGTCGGCGGC
This sequence comes from Planctomycetota bacterium, assembly GCA_014584315.1. Lineage (GTDB taxonomy): Bacteria > Planctomycetota > Phycisphaerae > Phycisphaerales > UBA1924 > CAADGN01. The sequence continues at coordinate 99,028 of JACTNA010000027.1, forward strand.
GACGGTTCGACGGGGCTGGTCCGTCTCTGGTTCTCGCACGCGGGCACGCCGCAGGTCCGCGACGCCGACGGCACGCTGACCGGGCCGTTCACGCAGGACGCGTCGATCTCGTTGACGGGCGGCTTCACCGTCGCCGTCCGCCGAGTCTCGGGGCTTGTCGAACGATGAGGCGACGCACCGCCCAGCACGGCAGACGTTCCGCCAGGGCTGGCCTCTCGCTCATCGAGGCCGTCGTGGTGGTCGTCGTGCTGGGGATCGCCGTGCCTCCCTCGGTCATCGTCGTGCAGGAAGCGGTGCTGGCGCGGACCGACGCGGTCCAGACCACCAGGGCGACCGCTCTGGCGCAGGCCGTCGTCGAGCACGTGCTGGCGGATGTGTACTCGGACGCCCCGGGGCTTGGGTTCGCCGCGCTGGCAGACCCGGACGCCTGGCTCGACACGCCGAGCGCCGGCCTGCGGGCGCGCGCCGCCGACACCACGTCCTTCTACGAGGGCCTTGGTTTCTCGTACACAGTCGACGTATCCGAGCCGCACGCGGCTTCGGGGAGCGCGACGGGCGATCCAGAACTCGACCTCTTCCGAACGGTGACCGTGACGGTCAGTTGGCCGCTGGCGACCGGCGGGACCCAGTCCCTGCCCATCTCCGTTGTGGTGACGGAACTGTGACTCGCTCGCGTGCCCATCTCGGGACCAGGCTTCCTGCCGCAGCGTACCCGCGCCGTGGCCTGACGCTGCTCGAGGTCACGCTGTCGATCGTGATCGTCGCGGTAATCGCCGCGATCGTGGTGCCCGTGACCGCCTCGCTCGGCGACGCCTACGCGGCGTCGGCGGACACGCGTGAGGCGGCCGAGGACGCCGGCTTTGCACTTGACCGGGTGGTCCGGCTGCTGCGCGAGGCCCCCGAGGGCGAGACCGGCGGACAGGTCGGATGTGTGCGGGCCGAGTCGGACGCCGTCGAGTTCATCGACAATCGAGCGGTCGAACTGATCGACGCGGACCTCGTGCTGACGGACGAGGACGGTGTCCAAGGCGTGCTCTGTCGGCAGGTGTCGGCGTTCGAGATCGGGTACCTGGCGTCGGACGGCGTGACGGACTGCTCGGCGACTCCGGAGGAGACGCGGCGCTTCACCGTCCGGCTCGTGGTGCGCGGCGTCGAGCTCCGTGGCACGGCATTCGCACGAGTCACGATCGTCCAGCCCGCGGGAGAGTGAATGATGAACGCACGCGACACAAGGCATCGGCTCAAGCACCCACTCGCCACGCGCCGGCACGGCGGCGTCGCGCTCGCCGTCGTGATTGTCGTTCTCGCCATGCTGAATCTCGTCGTGATGGGATCGGTCCGGCCGGCGGGCGACGAGGTCGTCCTCGGCGCGATGCGGGCCGAGACCACGCGGGCCTTCTACGCGGCCGAATCCGGCGCATTCATCGCCGTCCGTGCGGTCGTCGGCGGGCTTGAGCCCCCGCCCACAGGGAGCGAGCAGGCCGTCGGCGTGGCGACGGTCTTGTTCGTCGCGCTGCCTCCAACGGGAGAGGTCGGCGAGATCGTGGTCGAAGGCCGCTCCGGCGAAGCCCGACGCCGCCTCAACTTGCTCGTGGAGTGAGGTCCGGGAACCGAGCGCCCCCGAGTGGGGCACAAGTCGCGGCCCACCCGGGTCGATGATGGGACAGCGGGTGGTGCCGCAGGGGAGCGTGCTCTCGTGCTGAGATCAACGAGCCTGTGCATTGGGCTGTCGCCGACGCGGCTGGAGGTCGCGGTGGCATCGGGTCGCGCGGTCGTACGGTCCGCCGCCGTCGAGCTCGACCCGACCGATTGGGATGGGTATTGGACGGACGGACTGATGCCGCTGGACGCCCCGCTCATGTCACTGATGAAGCGGGTCGGCGCGCGGCGTGGTGGGCGTGCGATGCTCTACCACAACGGCCCAGACGCCGCCGCGATGCTCGCGAGTTGCCCCGCGGCGGGCGACGCCGCGCTCCGGGCCGCACGCCTGCAAGCAGTCGAGGCGCTCCCGTACCCGGCGTCCGGCAACCCGGTCTCCTGCTCGATTCTCGGACGGGACGCTTCGGGCGATCCGCCACGGACGCACGTGCTTGCGGCGGCGGATCGCGACGATCGCGCCCAATCGTTGTACGGGTTCCTCGTTCGCGCGGGCTGCCATCCGGTTGTGATCGCGCCGATGGAGGCCCCCCTGATCGCCGCCGCCGCGCGGGCCGCGCTGGACGAGTCCTGCCGTCCGAACGACGTGCTCGTGCACCTGGGCGAACGCCACACGGTGATCTCCGCGGGAAGCGCGGGCAATCTCCGCTGCCTCCGATCGTTCGATCTCGGGTGCGACCTGCTGCTCGAAGCGCTCGTCAGGGCGTTCCATCCGGCAGGTCACGCCGCGCCGCCGACCACCGGCGAGCGCGAGCGGGCGCGCGAGTTCCTGCACACCCGGGGCATCCCCGACCCGGACGGCGTCATCGACGCGAGTTCCGGCCTGCGCGGCGCCGCGGTGCTGCCGCTGCTCCAGCCGATCATCCAGCGGTACGTCGTCGAAACACGCCAGACGATCCGCTTCGGCATGAGCCACAGCGACCTGTCGAAGGTCCGGCTCGTGCTCAGCGGCCCGGGCGGGCGGATCCCCCGCCTCGCCGAGTTGCTGTCGAACCACCTCGACGCCGAGGCCGTCGTCAGCGAGGACGCGCCGGTCTATGAACCGGGCGCGTGCAGCGCGTCGCTCCGCGCGTGCGTCGAGCGCCCGCTCCCCGCCCTGAATCTGCTGCCCATGTCGGCGGAGGCTCGCCGCGTCGGGGGAGTGCTCGCGGTCGGCGTTCGCGCGGGCGGCGTGGCCGCCGGCCTTCTGCTCGCCGCCGACGGCGCCCGGATCGCGCACGACCGCGCTGCGCTCGATCGCCTCATGCACGCGAACGCTCCGATCATCGAGTCGATCGACCGGGCCGCGGAAGTCGACCGACGCGCCGCCGAACTCGCCGCACGCCTCGCCGACGCCGAGGCCTCGCTCGCCGCAACGCTCGGCGAGTATCCCGACTGGTTCGCCACGCTGCGCCAGATCGCCGCGGTGGCGAGCGACGACGTGCGGTTGCTCGAAGTGACCGGCGACGTCGGACGCGAGGGGCCGGCGCTCACCGTCCGCGGGATCGCGCTCGCGGGCGCCGGCGCGGAAGGGCAGGAGCCCCTGAGCCGATACCTCGAAGCCCTGGCGGCCTCCCCCCTCACCCGCTCCGTGCAACTGACCTCGACCCGGAACACCGTCCTGGACGAGGCGCCGGCCCGGAGTTTCGTGCTCCGGGCACAGATGCACGGCCTGCCGCACCCGATCGTCGTGGCGGGGGAGGACAAGCCATGAGACACCTGATCGTCCGAAGGCTCGCGATCGAGACCCTGGTCGTCGGCACGATCATCGCGGGCGGATGGTTCGGGCTGCTCAAGCCGCTCGAAGCGCGACTCGCCACCGCGAAGGCCCGGCAGGCGGCCCAGGAAGTCAGGATCGAAGCCGCGCGCAAGGATGACGCCAGCCGTGCGGTCCCGCCCGAGGTCCGGCTGCGCGAACTCACCGCGCGCGCCGTCGAGATCGACCGGCAATCCAAGGCGTCGGGCGAGCCCGCGATGCTCTACGACACGCTGACCGGTGCGGCGGCGTCGCACGGCGTCCGCATCGACCGCCTCGACCCCAAGCGGCGCGCGACCAGCGCGAACCGCCGTCCAGGCTCGAAGACCGAGATCGAGACCGTCGAGTACACGATCATCGCCATCGGCGCGTTCGACGCCGTGTCCCGCTTTGTCGCACAACTCGAGCGAGAGATCGGGCTCACTCGGATCACGGCGCTCCGTGTTGCGCCACGACCCGGCGATTCTCCCCAGGAAGTCACCGCCACGATCGAGACCTCGCACTTTCGGCTGGTCCGCTCGCTCCTCGAACCGGATCCTCAGCCGGTCTCGCCCGCCGCCGCCAAGCGAGGGACGAAATGAACCTCACTCCATCCAAGTTGCGCCTGGTCGCGGCGGGACTCGCCGCCATCCCGATGCTCATGCTTCTGGGCGTTCGCACGGTCGGCGTGCAGTCCCCCCAAACGGCCTCCGCCAGGTCCACGAAGCAGAAGGCGGCCGACCCTCCGGTGGCGTATGTCCGCCGCGCGATGACGCCGGAGCAGGCTGCCGTGGCGAGATTCGCGGCCGCGCAGCCCGCCGATGGTCCGCTCCTGTCTCCGTTCCTCTTCGACGACCCGGAGAAGCCCGCGCCCCTCACCCAGATCGTCCTGCCCCCTGTGCCGAGCAAGCCCGAGACGCCCAAGCCCGCCGCGGACAAGCCCCCGACCGTCGTGCTGACCGCGCTCATGCTGGGCGGGCGCGAGCCTCTGGCAGTCATCAACGGCAAGCCGTACCGGCTCGGGGCCGAGATCGCCCCGGGCTGGACGCTCACCTCGATCGACCGCCAGGCCGCGTCGGTCACCGTCACGTTCGCCGCCGATCCGGAACGAACGGTCACCGCCCGACTCCAGCGGCCGTGACCATCCCCACACAGGTCGGCCGTTGCCTCTCGCGCTGAGGCGCCCCGGCTATACTGCCCCGTCCGGCCGCCCAAGGCGGCGTTCGGGCGCATAGCTCAGTTGGCTAGAGCGCTTCCGTCACATGGAAGAGGTCACAGGTTCGAGTCCTGTTGCGCCCATTGGTTCGTTCCGCGTGAGTTCGCGGCGTTCCGCAAACTCTCGCGCAACACCGCTCCCCGCAAGCGTTCCCGATGATCCGTGCGAATCGTTGCGATTCGACGCGGGAGCGTGCTGCGCCGCTTTGCCCGAACCCCGCCGCGAAGTCGAACGGCCGCTGATCGCCCCATGCCAGGTGCAGGCAGGCCCAAGGGGTCTCCGCCCGTAGACTGCTGCCGAGCCATGTGCGGCCGCTATACCTACCTCTTCAAGTGGAAACAGCTCCACCGACTGATGGAGTTGTTATCGTGGCCCGTCGAGGAACTCTCGCCGCGCTACAACGTCGCGCCCACGCAGCCCGCCCCGGTCGTGCGGTTGGGCGAGGGGGGCCGGATCGGTGCGATGCTCCGGTGGGGGCTGGTGCCGTCGTGGGCGGACGACCCTTCGATCGGCGGCCGCATGATCAACGCCCGCGCGGAGACGGCGGCCCAGAAGCCGGCGTTCCGCTCCGCCTTCGCGCGCCGCCGGTGCCTGGTGCCGATCAGCGGGTTCTACGAGTGGCGGGCGGTCGAGGGCCGCAAGGCGAAGCAGCCGTACTGGATCGGTCGCGCCGACCGCGAGCCGTTCGCGCTCGCCGGGTTGTGGGAGCGTTGGGAGAAGCGTGGCGAGCCGGTCGAGACCTTCACCATCCTGACCACCGCGGCCAACGACCTTCTCCGCCCGATCCACGACCGGATGCCCGCCGTCGTCGAACGGGATGACTACGGCGTCTGGCTCGGGGAGCGCGATGCCGACCCGGCCGCCCTCACGAGCCTCCTCGACTCGCGCCCGTGGGAGGGGTTCGAGGCGGTGGCGATCGGCACCCGCGTCAACAGCCCCCGGAACGACGATCCGGCCGTGCTGGAGCCGCTGGATGGGGACGCCCCGCCCTTGTTCGGATAAATGTCTTGATTTTGTTAGGTAAACTCGGCTAGGCTGGGGGCGTGCTGGAACCGACCCCTCACGCCGGCCGCGCCGAGGTCCTCCGCCGCCTTGAGGAGGCGATCCGGGGGGTGGAGCGCGCCGGCGGCGACCGGCCCTCCGGCGTTCGCACGGGCTGGCCCGGCATCGACGCCGTGCTCCCCGGCGGCGGCCTCGCGTTCGGCTCGGTCCACGAGTGGCTGGGCGTCGCCCCGCCCGTCTCGGCGTCTCATCCGCGCACGCCTCCCGAGTGGACGCCGCCGCTGCTGCTCCTCGCGCACCTGGCCGATTGCGCATCGAGCGGAGTGGGGGCGCCGCGTCGCCGCACGGTCTGGGTCGGGCGTCGCGTCTGGCCTTCGGGGGATGCGCTGGCACGCTTCGGGCTGCTGGAGCGTGCCTTGCTGCTCGACCCGCCGGACTCGTCCTCGCGCGTGTGGGCGATCGACGCCGCGCTGCGGTGCTCCGGCATCGTCGTGGTGGCCGACGGCTCGGGGGCGTCGATGGCCGCGTCGCGTCGGTTCCAACTGGCGGCCGAGTCCGGCGGCGCGCTGGGGCTGCTCGCGCGCCCGCCGGGAGAGACGAAGCGTCTCTCGGCCGCGTCAACGCGTTGGCTGGTCGCGGCGCGCCCGCGTGAGGGGAGTGCGCTCGCGTGGACGGTCACGCCGGTGCGCTGCCGGAGCGCGCCCCTGCCCGAGCGTTCATGGGGCCTGGAGTACGCCGATGATCGCGTTGTCGCTCTCCCTGCCGACGTTCCCGACCGACGCGGTGCGGCGTCGGCGGCGTCTTGATCGGTCGCGCCCCGTCGTCCTGTCGCGGGCCGAGCGGGGGCGCGAGGCCGTCGCCGCGTGTTGTGCGCTCGCCGCACGCGCCGGCGTCGCGCCGGGCATGACGATGGCGCACGCGCGGGCGTTGGTTCGCGGCGTACACGCCGAGCCGATCGACGACGCCCGCCTCGCCCTCGCCCTGCGCCGTCTCGCGGAGTGGTCGCTCCGCTTCGTCCCGCTCGCCTCGGTGGACGGCGCGGACGGCCTGCTCCTCGACGCGACGGGGTGCGAACGGCTCTACGGCGGCGTCGGTCCGCTCGTCGAGCGCCTGCACGGCGCGGTGCGGAGGCTCGGCCTCTCGGCCCGTCTCGCGGCCGCGCCGACCTTCGGCGCGGCGTGGGGCCTGGCACGCTTCGCCCCGGGCGAGCGCACGGTGGTCGAGGAGGCGGGCCTGCTCGACGCGCTGCGCCCGCTCCCCGTTGCCGCGCTCCGGGTCCAGCCCGAGATCGTCGCCGCGCTGGCGCAGGTCGGCGTCGAGACGATCGGCGACGCCCTCGCCCTGCCCCGGGCATCCCTCGCGCAGCGGTACGGAGGGCTGCCTTTGATGCTCGACCGCGCGCTGGGTCGCGTGCCCGAGACGATCGACCCCGTGCGCCCGCGCGAGCCGGTGCGCGAGGAGCGCGCCTTCGACGGCCCGACCGACCGGGCGGAGGCCGTCGAGGCCGCGGCGCGCGACCTCGTCGAACGGGCCGCGTTGCGCCTGCGTGAACGTGGCCTCGCCTGCCGGTGGCTGGCGGTGCGACTGGACCGCTCCGATCTGCCGCCGCTCGTGCTGCGTGTGCGTGTCTCGCGTCCGACGCGCGACGCCGCCCACCTTTGGTCGCTGCTGCGACCCTCGCTGGAGCGCGCCCACCTCGGGTTCGGGGTCGAGGGGATGGCGGCGGAGGCCGGCGCACTCGTTCGTGCCCGCCACGAACAGGCCGCCTGCTGGACCCGTCCCGCCGACGGGCGCGACGATGCGGAACTCGCCCGCCTGATCGACGCCGCCGCGGCCCGCCTGGGCGTCCGGGGCGTCCTGCGCCTGCGCCCGCGCGATTCCTACGTTCCCGAGCGAGCCTTCGAGGCCGTGCCCGCCATCGACGCAACCGGCGCGCCGCCCGTGCCGAGCGAGGATGACCCCGGCGCGCTCGACCGTCCGTCGATCCTGCACGCCCGTCCGCGCCCCGCGACGGCGACGCTGCTCGCGCCCGACGGTCCGCTCGTGCTCGTGCGCTGGGGGGGGCTTTCGGCGCGCGTCGTCGCCTGTCTCGGCCCGGAGCGCGTCGAGGCCGAGTGGTGGCGCGACGGCGGAATCCGCCGCGACTACTTCGCCGCCACCTGCGACGACGGGCGACGGCTCTGGCTCTACCGCGACCTGGACTCGGGCGGCTGGTTCGTCCACGGCGAGTGGGCGTGACGGGAGGAGCGCGCCGTGGTCCCCTACGCCGAACTGCACGTCACCAGCAACTTCACCTTCCTCACCGGCGCGAGCCATCCGGAGGAGATGGTCCGCGCCGCGGCGGAGATGGGGCACGCCGCCGCCGTCACGGCCGACCGCAACACGCTGGCGGGTGTGGTGCGGGCCCACGTCGCCGCGAAGGAGGCGGGTCTGCCGCTGGCCGTGGGAGCGCGCCTCGAACTGAGCGACCCGCGCGGCCTGTCGCTGCTGGTCTATCCGACGGACCGCGCGGCCTACGGGCGCCTCTGCCGGCTGCTCACGCTCGGCAAGCGCCGCGCCGTCAAGGGATCGTGCGAGATCACGCTCGCGGACGTGGGGGCGCACGCCGAGGGGCTGCTCGCGGTCGTGGCGCCGCCGCGCCGCCTCGAAGACGCCTTCGCGGCCACGCTCGCGGGTCTGCGGTCCCTCTTCGACGCCGACCGTCTCTCGCTCGCCCTGCGGCGTGCCTACGAACAGAACGACGAGGAGCGTCTGCGCCGCGCCGCCGCGCTCGCCGCGGAGGCACGCGTCCCCGTCGTTGCCACGAACGACGCCCACTACCACGACCCGGCCCGCCGTCCGCTCCAGGACGTGCTGACGTGCATCCGGCTGGGATGCACGGTCGAGCGGGCGGGGCGGCGTCTGTTCCGCAACGCCGAGCGCCACCTCAAGCCCGCGCACGAGATGGCGAGGCTCTTCGCGCGCTTCCCCGGCGCGGTCGAACGCTCCGCCGAGATCGCCGCCCGCGCCGCGGCCTTCTCCCTCGACGCCCTCCGCTACGAGTACCCCGACGAGGCCGTCCCGCCCGGGCGCACGCCCATGGCGCACCTCGCCGACCTGACGTGGGCCGGCGCGGCCGAGCGCTACCCCGCGGGCGTCCCCGCCGCGGTCCGCGCCCAGGTCGAGCACGAACTGCGACTCATCGACGAACTGGCCTACGCCCCGTACTTCCTCACCTGCCACGAGATCGTCCGCTTCGCGCGCTGCCGCGGCATCCTCTGCCAGGGACGCGGGGCCGCCGCCAACTCCGCCGTCTGCTACTGCCTCGGCATCACCGCCGTGGACCCCGACCGCGTCAGCGTCCTCTTCGAGCGCTTCGTGAGCAGGGAGCGCGACGAGCCACCCGACATCGACATCGACTTCGAGCACGAGCGGCGCGAGGAGGTCATCCAGCACATCTACGGCCGGTACGGGCGCGACCGCGCCGCCCTCGCCGCCGAGGTCGTCTGCTACCGGGGGCGCAGCGCGGTCCGCGAGGTGGGCAAGGCGATGGGCCTCTCCCTCGACGCCGTGGACCGGCTCGCCAGGGACCTCGACTGGTGGGACGACACGCCCGGCGACGAGCGGCGCGTCCGCGCCCTCGGCTTCGATCCGCGCGACCACGGCCTCGCCCGCACCCTCGCCCTCGCACGCGGGCTGGTCGGGTTCCCCCGCCACCTCTCCCAGCACGTCGGCGGGTTCGTCATCACGCGAGGTCCGCTCTGTGAGTCCGTCCCCATCGAGAACGCCGCCATGCCCGACCGCACCGTCATCGAGTGGGACAAGGACGACATCGACGCGCTCGGGATGCTCAAGATCGACGTGCTCGGGCTGGGGATGCTCACCTGCATCCGCAAGTGCATGGACCTCGTCGGCACGCACGAACGCCGTCCCCTCACGCTTGCCACCATCCCGCCCGAGGACCCCGCCGTCTACGACATGCTCTGCGAGGCCGACGCGATCGGCGTCTTCCAGGTCGAGAGCCGGGCGCAGATGTCGATGCTCCCGCGCCTGCGCCCGCGCCGCTACTACGACCTCGTCATCGAGGTCGCCATCGTCCGCCCCGGCCTGATCCAGGGCGACATGGTCCACCCCTACCTGCGCCGACGCAACGGCGAGGAGCCTGCCGCCTACGCCTCCCCCGAGATCGAACGCGTCCTCGGACGCACGCTCGGCGTCCCGCTCTTTCAGGAGCAGGCGATGTCGCTCGCCGTCGTCGCCGCGGGATTCACGCCCGGCGAGGCGGATCAACTGCGCCGTGCCATGGCCGCGTGGAAGCGCAGCGGCGACGCCATCCGGCGCTTCGAGCGACGCTTCATCGACGGCATGATCGCGCGCGGGCACGCCCCCGAGTTCGCCGCGCAGTGCTTCCAGATGGTCAGCGGGTTCAGCGGCTACGGGTTCCCGGAGTCGCACGCCGCCTCGTTCGCGCTGCTCGTCTACGCCTCCGCCTTGCTGAAGCGCCACCATCCCGCCGCCTTCGCCGCAGCCCTCCTCAACTCCCAGCCGATGGGCTTCTACCAGCCGGCGCAGATCGTCCGCGATGCGCGCGACCACGGCGTCGAGGTCCGGCCCGTCGACGCCAACGCCAGCGCGTGGGACTGCACGCTGGAGGCGGGCGAGCACGGGCCCGCGATCCGTCTCGGCACGCGCCTCGTCAAGGGCCTCGCCCGCGCCGACGCCGAGCGGGTGGCGAGCGCCGCCGCCGAGCGCGGCCCGTTCCGGTCCATCGACGCGCTGCGGCGCGCGAGCGGTGTGCGCGCCGTTGCCCTGCGCCGCCTGGCCGAGGCCGACGCCTTCGGCTCGATGGGCCTCGACCGGCGCGCCGCCCTCTGGGCCGTGCGCGCCATGCGCGACGAGCCGCTCCCGCTCTTCGACGGCGAGCCGACGAAGGTTGCGCCCGACGACGACCGCTCGGCCGACCTCCTCCCGCCCACGCCGCCCGACCGCGCCGTCCGCGGCGATTACGCCTCGACGGGCCTGTCGCTCAAGGGGCACCCGGTGGGGTTCGTGCGCGGGGCGCTCGCCGCACGCGGCGTCACGACCGCAGCCGCGCTCGCCGACGAGGCCGCCTGCCCCAACGGCACGCGCGTCCGCGTCGCCGGACTCGTGCTGCTCCGTCAACGCCCCGCCACCGCCTCGGGCATCCTCTTCATGACCCTGGAGGACGAGACGGGGTGCGTCAACCTCATCGTCCGCCCGCGCGTCTACGACCGCTTCCGTGCCGCCGCACGCCACGCACGCCTCCTGCTCGCGCACGGCCGCATCGAACGCAGGGGTCGCGTCGTCCACGTCATCGTCGGAAGACTGGAGAGCCTCGACGCCGGCGTCCCGACGCCGCACGTGCGGGCGAGGGAGTTCAGGTAGGCACGCCCGAGCGGTGCGAACGCCGGTCCGGCGCAGCGATCAGAGTCGCCCACCGCCACGCGACGCCGCCCGCCACGACCGTCCGGCGACCGTGCGCCCGTTGCATCGTCTTCGCATCGGTCCGGCCTGGATCGTGGTTCGCTCAATGCCAGCCAGGGAGCAGCGCCGCGGTGATCGTTGCGGATCGAAGAGGGACCCCGCCGCGAGCGGACCCTCTCGACTGTCGCGCGGCCGTCTCGGTCCTCAGCACCCGGCGGTCCACAGATTCAGGAACATCAGGAAGTCGAGGGTGTCCACGGCCCCGTCCTCGTTGAGGTCGGCGGCGGCGTCCTTGGCGGCCCAGAGGCCGAGGAACGCCAGGAAGTCGAGTGTGTCGGTGCGGGTGTCGCCGTTGACGTCCGCCTTGCAGTTGAGCACGAGCACGTCGAAACGCTCCACGGCGGCAGTCCCGGTCACTTCCACGGGCACGACGGTGAGCGTGTGCAGCCCGTGCGTCAGGCCGGACTCGGTCCACCGCCATTCGAAGCGATCGTGCTTGACGCCCTGGTTGAAGGGCGACAGGAGGGGGATGGGGTCCTCGTCGATCGGCAGATCCCAGAAGAAGTGGACGCGCTGTGCGGTGCGGTCGAGCAGACCGATGCGGAATGTGGCGGTCGTCGCGTCTTCGATGGGGCCGGGCGTGAGCAGGTCCACCTTCGGCCCCACGCGATCGACATAGATCGTCGTTCTGAACTCGCGGAAGAGCGGCGCATCGCCGGCGTATCGGTGCCTGAACGCGAGCACGGAGACGTAGTTGTACCCTTCGGGCAGGAGCGTTGCGTCGATGACCTGCTCGTAAAGCCCGGTCGGCTGCCCCGACCCGAAATGGGGCTGGAAAGCCGTCAGGAATCGCTCGTAGCCGCCCGCGACGCCCGCATCGTGCGGGTAGTCCGGCGAGCCGTTGCCGTTCAGGTCGGCGTAGCCCTCGTTGAACCGGAAGACAGCGTCGTCGTCGGTGTTCGGATCGAGCGGGTCGCCCGGCGTGGTCGTCAGTCGGAGCGTGAACGCATCCGCGCTGACGACCGGCACGGCCGAGAGTCGGCGGCGCGAGAACGGGGCCTGGGGCGGATCGGCGGGGATCGAGCCGGAGGCCTCGGGGATGGCGACAACGCCGGCGGGGACTGCCGGTCCATAGGCGACGTAGCCGCGGGCGTGTTCGACGCCGTTGACGTTGCGGTTGTTGGGCACCGTGACGAGCACGCGCCGGTCGCCGCCAACGGTGAGGACTTCGGGGATGAGGTTCGTCGGGTCCACCTGCGCGTCCGCGGCATTGCCCGTCAGTTCGTGCAGGCGCGTGCCGGGGGGAAAGGTGGTCAGGACGTTGCGTTGCTGGACGCCGTTGTCGAATCGGTCGTTGACGGCGACGAGCAGGTTGGCGGAGTACGCCCCGCCCCCGATCGGCGTTGAGAGTTCGTAGACGAGCACGTCGTCCATGGACTGGTTGACGGGGTCGGTCCAGTTGAGCGGGAAGAACTGGCCGCGGGCGTACTCGTTGCGGATGCGGACGAGCGTGGTGAGCGTCGGATCGAGCGAGCCGGAGGCGGGGTCGAGGCCGAACGCGTTCGGCGAGCCTTCGCGGGGGAAGAAGCCGGACGACCGCGCGATGCCGCGCGCGTTGTGGTAGACGATGGGCGGCCCCGGGCGCAGGAGGGCGTAGGCCATCTGCGGGAAGCCCTGCTGACGGCGCGTCGGCAGGGGGGGGGATGCGGAGCCGTTGCCGGTCGAGCCGTTATCGTGACTGAAGACGTGGTTGACGCCGAGCGTGCCGTTGTTGAAGCCGTCGTCGGTGTTGTCGAGGTGCGCGGCGAGGACCGCGGCCCAGGACCCGAAGCCGCCGGCGTTCAGGAGGTCGCGGAGCGAGCCTGCGCCGCCGAGGTCAAGGGCGTCGCGGTCGGCGAAGCCGTCCTTGCGGACGTATTGCGAGTAGGTGAACCAGTTGCCGTCCACACACTCGACGAACGAGAAGGGGGTGGCGGCGCGGCCGTCTGGAGTGCGGCGACGCTCGAACGCCACGGTGTCCCAGTACGTGTCCCAGAACCAGGTGGGGACGTGCTTGGCCGCGTCGAGTCGGAAGCCGTCCACGCGGAACTCGTCGAGCATCCACTGCGTCCAACGCAGGAGAAGCAGCGTGGCGTTCTCGGCGATGGGATCGCCCCGCGACGGATCGTCGGTATTGAACGGGTAGACGTAGAACTCCCAGTGGTCGCCCGGCGGAGGATTGCGCGACGTGCCGGGGTTCAGCACGACGCTCGGCGGCAGGTCACGGTCCTGGTACAGGCGGGTGTTGGCGGGATCGGGTTTGTTGTAGAGCGTTCCCGCGGGGATGTTCTGCGGGTGGCCTTCCTTCACGGGGTGGCGGATGAACAGGTTGTTGGACTCGTGCGCGATGTCGATGAGCGCGACGAGATCGCCCTTCTCGCGGTCGTAGAACGGCGCGTTGGGGTCCTCGGACTGGTAGTACCCGGTGGCGTGTCCGGCGTGGAAGTCGCCCCAGTTGTCGGTCGGCAGTTTGTTGCGCGGCGGGTCCTCCGGCGCCATCCAGAAGCCGGGGTAGCCGCCGGCCTCCTGGAACGACTTGCTCGTCTGGCGCATCGAGTTGTGGTTCATGATCGTGTCGATGTAGATCAGGCCGTTGGCGCGGTGTAGTTCGCCCAGCGCAGCCCGAAACCCCGACTCAGTGCCGTACGCCGTCGGCGCGAGCGGCGCGCCCAGGTCGAAGCGCTCGAACGGGTCGTAGCCCGGGCTTTTCGGGTCGGCGCACTTCGATGGCGGCGGGAGCCAGACCGCGCCGTAGCCGGCGTTGAAGAAGTCCGGGGCGCGGTGCTCGAGGTCGGCCCACGGGCACTCGAACCACTGGAGGATGACCGGGTGCTCCTGCCCGTGCGCCGACGGGCACAAGGCCCCACCGGCGAGCGTCGCGAGCAGGACGGAACCGGAAAGGCGAGGGGACTTCGGCATCTCTTCCTCCGGGGCGGACGACCACCGGCCCATTATGGATCGAAACGCCGCCGCAGGAAAGAGGCGAGAGCCAAAGTGAGCGAGCGACGAGGGTCACCCGCGTGCCCCCCGTTGGCTCTCCGCGGGGATTCTCGGGCCGAAGGAGCGGCGCGGGGGCCTGCGCGGGGCGCGATGGGGGCCGGCGCGTCAGTCGATCGTCTGGACGCGCCTGCTCCGCTTCTTGTCGATGACATTGACGCTCTTGGGACTGTCGCTCTCCTCCTTGAAGAAGACGTCGTGAATCTTGTCGGTGATGAGTTCGGCGTGCCCGTCCGTGAAAACGTAGTTGCCTCCGGCCTTGCCGTGGTTGTCGTCCTTGGCGAACTTGCCGACCGTCGTGCCGGCGGCGTCGGCCAGGTCCTGGCGCCCGTACCAGGCGTCGGTGCTCACGTCCGGGCCGTTGGACTCATCGCCCCAGATCGGCGCGGGATAGATGATCACGGACTCGTCGGTCTTCATGCCTGCGATGTACAGGTAACTCACGTTGTACCCGACCACGTCCCATTCCGACGCCGGCGGCTTGGGCTGCATCGGCTTGCCCGCGTTGTACGAGTAGCCGGGCTTGAACGGCATGCCGTACCAGCGGTCCACCTTGTCCGCCGGGCAGGTGAGGAACTGCCAGTCCGAGACGTAGGCGCGCATCAGCGGCGTCTTGTTGCCGTCCGGGTACGCCGCCAGGTCCGGATCGCCGGTCGCACCGACGAAGCCGTGCATCCCATCGCCGAGGCCGCCCGATTGCCCCATCTGGTAAAGACTGAACAGGCCCGAAACCCCACCGACGACGTACTGGAAGTCAAGCCGCCTTTCGCCGGACTTGCCGTAGAAGGCATCCTCGGCCTGTTTGGTGAACGGGATGAGCGGGTACCAGTCCTTCCACTCGTTGGCGTAGTAGGTCATCGCCAGGCCCATCTGGCGGGTGTTGCTGAGACACTGGGCAATCCGCGCTGCCTCCCGGGCTTTGCCCAGGGCCGGCAGCAGGAGGCCGATCAACAGGGCGATGATGGCGATGACTACCAGCAACTCAATGAGCGTGAACGCCCGACCGGCCGCACGAATGGTGCGCATGGCGACTCCAGTCTGAGGCCTGTTCGGCCTCCCGGACTCGACCCCGAACACCAACGGTACCTCGCGCGCGGGACACGGTCAAAGGTGCCGGGGACCGCGAGCGGAAAGCCCTTGGAGGGATGGGTGCCCGATGCTACGATGGCGTCGTGTCCGTCCCCAGCGCGGTCGGTTGCGGAGGAGCCGCAGACGGGAGCGGGCGTCGCACACGCTTCGGCAAGGGAGCACCCATGAGTACGAGAGGGATTCTGACGTTGGTCGGTGTGGCCGCGTCGGCGGCGGTGGCCGGTGCACAGCCCGTGGTCGACGGCCAACGGGACGCGCTGTACGGCCCGCCGATCTGGGTCCAGAGCAACCCCACGCAGTTCGGCGACTCGGGCCAGTCCGACCCTTGCGATGACGAGGACATCGGCTGGCCAGACCTCGTCACCACCGGCGTCGAGATGTCGATCCCGCTCTCCGCGCTGGGCAACCCGGCGGGCGCGATCCGACTCTGCGTCTTCATCAACGGCAGCGGCAACGACTTCGTGTCGAACCAGGTGCTCGGGGGCTTGCTCCCCGGGACGCCGAACCCGGGCGAGCCGAGGAACGTCAACTTCAAGAACTACGGCGGCACGCAGCACGCCGAGTTCACGCCGGCGGTGGTGGGGGTCGCGCCCGTGATCGACGGCACGCTCGACGGCGTGTACGGCGCGCCCGTCGCCGTGCAGACGAACCGGACGGGTTTTGGCGACGCCAACATGGGCGCGTTCGACTACGCCAACGGGTCCGAACTCGACGCCCTCTACGCCGTCGTCCACGACGGGCGCCTCTACGTCCTGGCCACCGGCAACCTCGAGTCCAACTTCAACAAGTTCACGATCTTCTTCGACACGATCCCCGGAGGCCAGAACAAACTCCGCGGCGACAACCCCGACATCGACTTCAACGGCCTCAACCGCATGGGCGACGACGGCTCGGGCAACGGGCTGGAGTTCGACGAGGGCTTCGAGGCCGACTACGTCATCCTCTTCGGCGGCGGCGGCGACCCGTACACGATCTACCCCAACTACGCCGAGGTCATGCCCGGCGGCATCGGGCGGTATCTCGGGGCAGGCTCCGCCGTCAGCGACGGCACGCTCTTCGGCGGGTCCAACCCCGACGACATCCGAGTGACCATCAACAACTCGAACGTGGACGGCGTGTTCGGCTCCTGCCCGCCTCCCTCCGGGACCGAGGACTACGCCACCGGCTCGGAACTCAACGCCGTCTACTCCTACTTCGACGCCGGCGACAACCGCCTCTACATGATGATCACCGGCAACCTCGAGAACGGGACCGGCTCGAAGGATTCGAACAGCGGCAACAAACTCAACCTCTTCCTCGACGCCGCGCCCGGCGGGCAGAACCGCCTCCGCGGCGACAACGTCGACATCTCCTTCGGCAACCTCAACCGCATGGGCGACGAGGGGTTCGGCAACGGCCTGACCTTCGACGCCGCCTTCGAGCCGAACTACTGGATGAGCATCAAAATCAATGACAACCCGCCGTGGCAGACGCTCGACTGCGCCGTCCTCCGCACCAACGGCCCACTCAAGGACTTCAACGGCAACAACCTCGACTACGGCGCGTGGGACAACAACCCCAAGTCCGACCGACTCCCGGTGCCCTTCGACGGCCCCCGCGTGGACATCCAGGACGGGTTCACGCCGCAGTTGTACACCAACTACGCCCCGCGAACCACGCAGGCCGATCCGTTCAACCCCGTGCCGGGCCTGATCCAGTTCTATCTCGACAACTCGAACGTCGGCGGCGTGACGGACTCCGACACTTCCGATGCGGAGAACGTCACCACAGGCTTCGAGATCGCCATCGATCTCGACGAACTCGGCTGGGACGGCGTGTCCGAGATCAAACTCGCAGGCTTCATCGCCAGCCCGGACTCTTCCTATCTCTCGAATCAGGTCGTCGGCGGGCTGCCCGCCGGCACGGGCAATCTCGGCGCGATCGACGACGTCCGCAACATCGACTTCGGAACCTTCGCCGGCGACCAGTTCGTCGTGCTTCCGACGGCCGCCCCGTGCCCGGCCGACTTCAACGGCGACACCGTCGTCAACTCACTGGACTTCATCGCGTTCCTCAACGCCTACGTCGCCCAGGACCCGCGGGCCGACTTCAACGGCGATACCGTCATCAACTCGCTGGACTTCATCGCCTTCCTGAACGCCTACGTTGCCGGCTGCCCGTAGCGGCCGGGGCAAGGATGAGTTTCGGCGCGGCCCGCAGGCGGCGAGGATCTACCGGGATCGGTGCGCGCGCCTTGACGGCTGCAGCGCCGCCGATCTCGTCGATCCCGCCGTGCGTCAGCGTTCCACCGCGATGTCCGTGAGATGCTCGGCGCTCCAGGCGCCGCCGAAACTCGGCTCCCAGTAGTAGCGGACAAAGGTGTCCGCGCTCGTGTAGCCGAAGACATTGAGACTGCCGTTCGAGCCGGCCATGCCCGAGAGCGGCGCGCCGATCACTGGCGTGCCCACGGGGACGGTGTCGGAGAGCGAGGTGATGGCCCAGCCGTCGTCGACGCGCTCGGGGGACCACCAGTAGACGATGATCTCGCCCGAATCCTTGTCCGCGCCGACGACGTTCAGCCCGTCCCACGTCGAGACGTAACTGGACACGGTGGCCGGGTCGAGGAGCGGCCCGTTGGTTTCGGCGGTGAGGTCGCTCTGGACCCAATCGCCTCCGAACGCGGGGACCCACCACGTCACCTTGATGTGCCCGTCCCCGCCGATGCCTGCGATGTTGATGCCCTGCCACGAGGTCAGGTACACCGTGAGGCCCCCGACGAGAGGCTCAGCGCCGTAGAGCGTCGTCAAGTCGTTCACGGTCCACGCAGAGAGCCCCGGCGCCCACCACACCGACCAGATCGCGCCGTCGGCGTCGAGGCCGACGACATTCAGCCCTCCCCATGCGGTCGAGAACGAGACCAGCCCGGCGTACTGAGGCGTGGGCAATCCGGCGGGTTCGAGGTACCTGGTCGAGAGGTTCTCGAAACTCCAGCGGTAGCCGCTGTCGTCCTGCGCGCCGTTCTGGAAGTACCGTGCGACGTGCCCGTCGGCGGTGAGGCCGGTGAGGTGAACGGTATCGTCGGGCGAGACCATGACACCGAGTTCCGAGGCGATGGCGACGCCGCCGAAGGCCTCGGCCGTGAGGTTGCGGAAACTCCAGGTGCCGTCCGTCGCGCCGGTGTAGAGGACGAGGCCCTGCGCTGTGATCGCGGCGGCATAGGCGCGGCTGTCCTTGGGATCGATCCATGCGACGGTTGTGCCGGTGATGTTCGGCCCTCCGGCGACGCGGACGAGATCGACCTCGAACCAGGTTCCGTCGGGGCCGAGTTCGTAGACGACGGAGCGATCGAACTGGCTTGTGGCGGGGACGACGATGACCGGGGCGGAGGGTGGCGTGCTGCCGCCACCGTCTCCCGGTTCGGCGCGGGTGCCGACGGCGAAGACGGGGATGGAGGCGGAGCCGGACTCGGTGCTCTGGCCGATGATGGTGCGGCCGTCGGGTCCGATGACGAGGCGGAACTCGGCCTTGGTGTCGCGTTCCTCGAGCACGAGCGTTGAGCCTGAGACACGCCAGAATCCGCGTTCGAGCGCTTCGCGTTTGCCGTCGTCGTACTCGTCGAGGTCGTAGATCCTGTAGTCGCCGTCGTCTTCGAGGTCGAGGAAGAACTGGCGGAAGTCGATCCCGCCGCCGTTGGTGTTGCCGTAGGCGAGCAGGTAGCCGCCGATCATCGTGCTGAAGGTCTGCGCCCCGTCGGCGACGACGGCGGCGCCGAGCGTGACCGCTCCGTCGCCGGAGCGCATATCGGCCCAGACGAGCACGCCTCCGCCGGCGGAGAGGTAGGCGTACTCCTGGCGTGCGGTTCGCAGGACGCCGTCGGCGGACACGGAGTCGATGGTGCTCGACGAGTGGGGGATCGTGCCATAGCTGGCGCTCCAGTCGAGACGTCCGTCGCCGACGATGAGCCTTCCGGTCGTGCTGAAGAAGCGCGCCGGCGCGGAGCCGCTGTCGTAGCCGATCGCGGTGTAGCGGTAGGACTCCTCAAAGTCGCTCTCGGTCGCGCCGCGGTCGTTGTCGAGGAGCAGTTCGAGTTCCTTGCTCGACGCCCCGTACTCGCCGTACCACCAGCCGAGCGGGTACCCGTCGGCGCTCAGGAACCGGGCGCCGTTGGACTCGACGAGCGTGCCGAGCAATCCGGCATCGGGTGTCCGGAGGAAGCGTCCGTCCGCCAGGTTGGAGATGCCGCTGTAGAGGATGTCGCCGTCGCGCTGTCGGTCGTTCGCGGCGCTGACGAAGACGTCTCCGGAGGCGGTGAACTCGGGGCTGAGCACGCTCTCCTGGGAGAATGTGCGCCCGACCGTTGCCGGCCCCGATGCGCCATAGATCAGCCCGACGCCCGCGAAGTCTGTCGCGAAGAGCACGCGGGACTCGAGAGGCTCGATCGCGAATCTGGCGGTCATGCTGTGCTCCGTGGGAACGGCGGGCGAGCGTTCGGATGGGCGGTGCGTTTCCCCAATGTGCGCGGAGGTTCGCCCCGGATCATCACGGGGCGCGGCCGGGGCGGTGGGGTCGGCGTGCGTCGTGCGTTCGTCGGCCCGCGGCCGTGATGATACGACGCTCGGTTCGCGCCGGATGCTCGCCGCGTGAACACGAAAGACAACGGGCCGCCCGTGGGGGGCGGCCCGTCGCGTGGTTGCATGATGCGCCGCTTGCGGCGCGGTCGATCAGGCCACGAGGTCCTTCAGGCCCTTCATCGGACGGACCTTGACGACGTTGCGCGCCGGCTTGGCCTTGAACATCGTCTCCTCGCCCGTGAAGGGGTTGATGCCCTTGCGGGCCTTGGTCGCGGGCTTGCGCTGCACCACGACCTTCATCAGGCCGGGCACGACCACGACGCCCGGGCCACGCTTGCTCAGGTCGGCCTCGATCAGGCTCGACAGGCCGTTGAACACCGCGACGGCCTGCTTCTTGCTGATCCCGGCCTGATCCGCGAGAATCGAGTAGACCTCGCTCTTGGTGCGCGTCTTGCTCGCCGCGGAGATCTTCGCCGGTTTCTTCGCCGCGGGAGCGCTCGCCGTCTTCCGTGCAGCCTTCTTCGCTTTCTTCTTCGCCATGTGTGGACTCCGTAACCTCCTGTTTGTGTCCGAACGATTCGGCCAACGAATCCGCGGGTTGTAACGCGGTCCGGACCGTTCGGCAAGTGGTCCGGGGGCAAAAAAACCGAAAAATACAGTCTTTGTTGAGCAGCGAACCGCGCCGAGCGGCGTCGCCCCGCGGCACGGATGCCTTCCCGGACACCCCCGACGGGCCTCGGTGCAAGCGTCGGGGAGCCTTCCCGGACGCCCGGCTACCGTTGGCGCATGACCGATTCACGTCCGGTTGCGCGGTCCGCCTCGCCTGTCATCGCCGTCACGCGACGCATCCCCGGCACGCTCCGCGTCGGCGGGGCCTCGATCCGAGTCGCGGGCGACAAAGTCCTGTCAACGCCGGAGTTGCGTGACTTTGCCCGGGGGGCGACCGTCCTCGTCACCATGTACACCGACCGCGTTGACGACGCGCTGCTGGAGGCCGCCGGACCGCAGTTACGGGGGGTCTGCAACTTCGCGGTCGGTGTGGACAACTTCGACTTCGATGCCTGCCGACGCCGCGGCGTGATCGTCACGAACACCCCGGATGCGGTTACGGAGGGGACCGCGGACATGGCCTGGGCCTTGGCGTTGGCCGTCGCCCGCAGGGTGGTCGAGGGGGACCGCTTCGCCCGCTCCGGTGGCTGGAATCGCCACGGCCCGCTCGGGATGGCCGAGTTCATGGGTCTGGATTTCACGGGCCGGACACTGCTGATCGTGGGAGCCGGCCGGATCGGGTTCGCGACCGCGATGCGGTCGCGGGGGTGGGGCATGCGCGTGCTGTATGTCGCGCGGTCGCGGCACTGGGAGTTCGAACTGGCCCCCCTCGCCGCCGAGCGGGTGTCGCTGGAGGAGGGCCTGGCCCGGGCCGACCTCGTGAGTGTTCATGTTCCACTCACGCCGGAAACGCGCCACATCATCGACGCGAGGGCGATCGACCTGATGAAGCCGACCGCCATCCTCGTGAACACGGCCCGCGGCCCGGTGATCGACGAGGCAGCGCTCGCCGAAGCCCTCAAGCAACGGCGCATCTGGGGCGCGGGGTTGGACGTCTTCGAGCGCGAGCCGGAGGTTCATCCCGGACTGCTTGGGCTGGACAGCGTGGTGATGACTCCGCACCTGGGCAGCGCAGCCGTCCGCTACCGCGAGATGATGACGGAGATGGTCGCCGAGAACGCGGCCGCGATCCTCGAAGGGCGCGAGCCGCCGAACCGGGTGTGCTGAGCGTTACCGGCGGGTCCGCGTCGCGAAGTGGAGTTCCAGGTACCGCGCGACGTAGTCCACGATCGACTCGGCCTCCGGGATGTCCGGGTTGCTCGTGGCCCCGAGCGGCTCGAACCGCATGCCCTTGAAGCGGACGACGGCCTCCTCGACCGACAGCCCGTGCTGGATCGCGAGGCTGAACGCCCGGCAGAACGCTTGCGCCATGCCTGAGAGGGCCGTGCCTTCCTTGGAGATCTTGAGGAAGATCTCGCCCGGTCGGCCGTCGGGGTAGAGGCCGATGGTCAGGTAGCCCTCGTGCCGATCCACGCGGAACTTGTGCGTGACGGAATCCCGTGTCGTCGGCAGCGCAGCGCGTGTGGCGATCATCGGGGACTGTTCCTCGTGCTCGCGGGGCGGCCTGCCGGTCATCAGGACACCGTAGCCCGCCGGATGCCGATTCGACCGTCCCGGAGCGGGGTCGATATCGGCCCCGCCAAGGGCCGCTGTCCAGTTATTCGCGCCCGCAGGGCGCCTCCAGACCCCGAGAGGGTTGCTCCGGGGCCTCGAAGGGTCGATACTTCCCCGGCGTGTCACGGCCTAGCCATACCCAGCCCGACGCTTCGGCTCCGCGAGGGGCATCCATCGGCCTGCCGGTGCTGATGCTCGTTGCGCTCGCCATGAGCCTCGCTTCGGCCGCGTTGGAGGCGTCCGGCCCGGGTCGCCCCGCCGTCCGCATCGAGTTGCGGGGGCTGGTTGAGGGCGCACCGGTCGGGCAGGCGTCCTTTGCCGTTCGAACGGGCGCCCGTCCGGATGAACGGCAGCCCCTTCCCGCGGCGGTGGCCGCGCTGGGAACGCCGATCTGGCACGAGGCGGACACCCCCGCGTGCCGGACGTGCCTTCTCCCGACGCAGCTCGACCTGCCGCCACCCGCGCGGTGCTGAGCCGTCGTCGCGTCGGCGCGTCCGTGCTGCGCCGGTCCCGCATCCGTGCGTCATCATCGGGTCACAACCCACCATCCACGCTCGTCCGCGGTGTCGCCCCCATCGGGCCGACAGACCGCGTGCCGAAAGCAGAAAGAGAATCCATCATGCCTGCACAGCAGGGCATCCCGCTCGTCGGCCCCATCCTGAACCGCATCATCGGCTCGCGCAACGAGCGGTTCGTCCGCAAGTACACGGCCCGGGTCGAGGCCATCAACGCGTTGGAGGCGGACATCGCCCGCCTGTCGGACGCGCAGATCCGGGCGAAGACGGCGGAACTGCGGGAGCGCATCGCCGGCGGGACGAGGGCGGACGACATCTTGGTCGAGGCGTTCGCCGTCGCGCGCGAGGCGATGGACCGGGCGGTCGGCATCCGCAACATCCTCAATCCCGCGCACGGCTTCGATCCGTCGCGGCTCCCGCCCGCCGCGCGTTCCGTGTTCGACCGCGTGAAGGCCGAGGCTGATGCGCTGCCGGTGATCATCCCGAAGACGTGCCTCGTCGAGCCTGGCAAGCCCGCCCCGCAAGGCGAGCCTGACGAGAAGGACGAGTTTCTGGGGTGCGCCGAGCCGGTTCCGGGGTGGGCGCGGGTCGAGTTCCCGGTGGAGTTGTACCGCGCGGTCCGTGACCTGTACCCGGAGAGCAAGCCGCCGTTCCGTGCGCGCCCCTTCGACGTGCAGTTGATCGGCGGCATGGTGCTGAGCCAGGGCAAGATCGCGGAGATGAAGACGGGCGAGGGGAAGACGATCGTCGCGCCGCTGGCGACGTACCTCGCGTGCCTGCAGCGGTTCCAGGTCCACGTCGTGACGGTGAACGACTACCTCGTGCAGCGCGACCGCGACTGGACGTTCCCGTTCTTCCACGCCCTGGGGCTGACGGTCGGCGCGATCCACCCGATGCACATCCAGCCCGAGGACCTGAAGCGGTGGATGTACCGGTGCAACGTGGTCTACGGCACGACCGCCGAGTTCGGCTTCGACTACCTCCGCGACAACATGAAGCGGTCGGTCGAGCAGCAGGTGCAGCGCAAGCGGCAGTTCGCGATCGTGGACGAGGTGGACTCGATCCTGATCGACGAAGCCAGGACGCCGCTCATCATTTCGGGCGCGGCCCACGAGGAGCAGCCGCGCTACGAACTGGCGGATCGGCTGGCCCGCCACCTCGTCGAGAAGCACAAGCCCTGGGCCGAGGCGGACGCGGAAGTGCAGCGGTGCAAGGAGCGCATCAAAGGGCTGGAGGGCGACATCCGGCAGGTGCGCGACCGCGGGCGGATCCCCGACCTGCAGAAGCAACTCGCCGCCGCCAAGCGCGACCTGCCCGACCTGGAGCGCCAGCGCGACAAGTACACGCAGTTCTACGACGCGCAACTCGACCGCAAGCAGTGCCACCTGACGCACGACGGGATCGCGGAGGCGCAGCGGGCGGCGGGCGTGGGGTCGTTCTACGTCGACGAGAACATGGACGTGCCGCACCTGCTGGAGAACGCCCTGCGGGCGCACGTCATCTACCAGCGCGACCGCGACTACGTCGTTCTCGACGTGCCCGATCGCTTCACGGGCCGGTCCGAGCCGAGCATCGTCATCGTGGACGTGAACACGGGCCGCCCGATGGTGGGGCGGCAGTGGTCGGACGGGCTGCACCAGGCGGTCGAGATCAAGGAGCGCGTGCCGGTCAAGCAGGAGACGCAGACGATCGCGACGGTCACAATCCAGAACTTCTTCAAGATGTACCGGCGCCTCTCGGGCATGACCGGCACGGCGGACACCGAGGCGCAGGAGTTCCACGACATCTACAAGCTGGACGTCGTCAGCATCCCCACGAACAAGCCCGTCACGCGGCGCGACTACGACGACCTCGTCTTCCTGCGCGTGCGGGACAAGTGGGAGACGATCGTCGACGAGATCAAGGCGTTCCACGACGTGGGCCGGCCGATCCTCGTCGGCACCACCAGCGTCGAGAAGAGCGAGACGCTCGGGCAGATGCTCGCCCGCAAGCACCAGATCAAGCACGAAATCCTCAACGCCAAGCAGCACGAGCGCGAGGCTCACGTCATCGCCGAGGCCGGTTCGCTCGGCGCGGTCATGATCGCCACGAACATGGCCGGCCGCGGCACCGACATCCGCCTCGGGCGGTTCACCCGCGAGCAGCTGCTGGACCACTGGCTGCGGCGCGGCATCTGCTCGCGCGACCTCACGGTGAGCGCGAGCGAGGACGAACTGCGCGAGAACGTCTACCGCAAGATCGCGCCGCAGGAACTCGGCCTCAAGAAGCGCGAGGCCGAGGAGATGCCGTTCGCCGAACTCGAACTGCGCCTGCTCCGGCACTGGGCGGAGAAGCACACCTGGATCGGGGGCAAGGCCGTCGAGACCGGCACGGCCGACGAACTGCGCGCCGAACTGGACGCCACCGGACGCTGCCTCCTGCACCGCATCCGCTGGTTCGAGGACATCGAGGACATGGGCGGGCTGCACGTCATCGGCACCGAGCGCCACGAGAGCCGGCGCATCGACAACCAGTTGCGCGGCCGCTCCGGCCGACAGGGCGACAAGGGGTCCAGCCGGTTCTTCGTCTCGCTCGAAGACGACCTGATGAAGATGTTCGCGGGCGAGACGACGATGCGCATCCTGTCGCGGCTCGGGATGAAGGAGGGCGACGCGATCGAGCACCCGATGCTCTCCAAGAGCGTCGAACGCGCCCAGCGCAAGGTCGAGGAGCGGAACTTCCAGGTCCGCAAGAACATCCTCGAATACGACGAGGTCATGGAGCACCAGCGGCAGTACTTCTACGGCCTGCGCCAGCGGGTCCTCGAGGGGCGCGATGTCCGCGGCCTGATCTTCGAGTACATCGAGGAGGCCGTCGACGACGCCTGCGCCGAGTACCTCGCCCCGGGCTACGCCGCCGAGTGCGTCGCCGAGTTCGCCCGCGAGCGGCTCGACTGCTCCGTGCCGCCCGAGCGCCTGCGCGGCAAGGACGCGAGCGAGATGGACACCGTCGTCCGGCGCGTCGCCGTCGAGGAAGTCCGGCACATGATCGACGTGACGCTCGGTGAGTACATGCCCGTCGAAGGCTCGGAGGTGAGCGTCGACTTCGACTCCGCGGGCCTCATCAACTGGGCGAAGTCCCGCTTCGGCGTCGAGCTCGACGCGGCCGAACTCCGCGAGGGGGGCGCGCAGGAGCGCCGCGCCGTCTTCGAGCGGCTCTGCGAGGCCGCCGAACGCCGCATCCAGCAGGCCGACCTCACAGGCATCTCGCAGTTCATCGAGGCCGACTACGGCGTGCGCCGTCTCTCGGACTGGGTCAAGAACAAGTTCGGGTTCGAGATCACGCCCGACGCCCTCCGCGAGGCCGTCGAGGACGAGGAGCGCACGCCGCAGATGCTCATCATGGAGCAGGCGGAGAAACTCTACGAACGGCGCGAGGTCGAGTACCCGGTGGACTTCATGATGCAGTTGACGATGAACGCCGCCCGGCAGTCGCCGGCCGAGGCCCTGCGCCAACTCGCGGACTGGGCCAACCGCCGCTTCGGCCTGAACTGGACCGAGGAGCGCGTCCGCACCAACCCGCCGCAGCGCATCCGGGCCGAACTGCTCGAGGCCTCGCAGCGGTTCGTGCGCGAGCGCGTGATCGAGAAGGAGATCGAGGCCGCGCTCGCCTGCCCGGACGACGCGAGCCTGGACCGGCACCTCACCCAGCGTTTCGGCGTCGGGCTGCCCGACCGGCTCCGCTACCTCGAACCGGCCGAGCGACCCGACGCCATCCGCGCCCGCGTCGAGAACCTGCTCCGCGCCGAACTGCTCTACCTCGAGCGCACGATCCTGCTCGAAATCTTCGACGGCGCGTGGAAGGACCACCTCTACGCGATGGATCAACTCCGCGACGCGATCGGCTTCCGCGCCTTCAGCCAGCGCGACCCTCGCATCGAGTACAAGCGCGAAGGCTCCCGCCTCTTCGGCGACATGAACGAGGGCATCCGCGACCGTGTTACCGATTACGTCTTCAAGGCACGCCTCATGCCGGGCGGAGGCCCCGGCGGACCGGGCGGGGGAGGCGGGGGGATGGGCGCTCCGACGCAGCCGCAGCCGCGGCGTCCGGCCGTCCAACCCGTGGCCGCCTCCCCGCAACGCCCGTCCGGATCGCCGCCCATGACGCCCGTCGGCGGATCGATCATCGGACCGGGGCTTGACGCGCGCCCGACGGCCCAGCCAGGCCCCGCGGCCACCCCACAGGCGCAGGACGGGGCCGGAGAGGGCGGCAAGGACGACCCGGATTCCACCGGTGAGGAGGCCGCACGGGCAGCCCTCGCCGCCGATCGGAAGGAGCCTCGCAAGCGTTGATCCCCCCGGGAAGGTGTCCCCACGCCGGAACGGAAGGCGGTGGGGGGGCGTATGTCTGGGAGAGGGCGTCGCCCGGGGGTTATGCTTCGCCTGTCCTCCGCCTCGCGGCGGCACGCCAGGGAGAATCGACATGACGGAGAGACTGGGAGTTTCGCCGGCGACACGGTCGGCCTTCACACTCGTCGAACTGCTGGTCGTCGTGGCGATCCTGGCGTTGCTCATCGGGCTGACCGTCACGGTCGGCACGAAGATGACCAACTCCAGCCGGGCGTCGGCGACCGCGAACACCATCCGCGTGCTGGACAACTCGCTGGCCGAGTGGATCGCGTCAGAAGGGCAGATTCCTGCCTCGCAACTGCCGCCGCCGACGGGCATCCAAGGGAGGGCCTCGATCCCGCTGGTTGACGGACGAACCGATGGCGCAAAGGAAGACGATCCGGCCAACCCGACCGTGACGCTCTACACGGCGATGGTGATGCAGTCCGCGGCCGTGGCCCCGGCTCTGCAATCGCTCGACACGAAGTACGCCAAGCCGACTGTCGTCGATTTCGGCGTCAGCGGCGCTCCCACGGCCTACAAAGCCCTGAGTGTCGTCGACGCCTGGGAACGCCCCATCCGCTTCGTTCATCCGGCCTACCACGGCGGGTACGGCGACTTCTTCAATGACAAAAACGTGAAGGTGAGCCGGGCCAACATGAGCGTCAAAGTCGATGGGACGCCGTTGTCGGTGGCTTTCCGACGCTCCTACCGCCCGTGGAGCGCGACCGACCCGCAGCGGACCTCGAAGTGGGTCGGCGACGCCGACGAGGGCATCTGCCCCGGAGGTCGGCCGTACTTCTACTCCGCCGGCCAGGACGGCGATCCCGGCACCCGCTCCGACAACGTCTACACCGTCGAGCCGCAGTACCCGGCGGAAACCGCCCGGTTCAAGTAGCGGCAGCGATCGGGGCCGCCCGCACATCCAAGCCCCGAGGCTCATGCCCACGGCTTCCTCGGCACCCGCTGTCGCAGAACCGGGCTATACTGGCCCGACCCGGAGCGAGGCCGACGCTTCCGGCCGACAGTTCAGACCACGGGGTGTAGCGCAGCTTGGTAGCGCGTCTCGTTCGGGACGAGAAGGTCGGAGGTTCAAATCCTCTCACCCCGATTGCCGCAAGGCTTTCTGAATCCGCCACTTGCGGAGACCCGCCAAACGGAGGCGGCGCAGATCGGGTCGAAAAACGCGCGGTGTGACACCGCGCTCGACCACGAGGAGCGCCGCCCATGGCCGTTCAGACCACCCCAAAGTCGACCCGGAAGCCGCCTGCGTACCGCCAGCGCAAGGGGTACACGCAGGCGATCGTGACGCTCACCGACGCCGTGACGAAGCGGCGGAAGGACTACTGGCTGGGCGAGTACGGGTCGCCCGAGAGCCGCGAGCTGTACTACCGCGTGCTGGCCGAGTACGAGGCGCTTGGACGGCGCCTGCCGGACCTGCCCGACGCGGCGCCGAGTGCGGCCGGACCGACGGGCGGCCCGGACATCGACGAGCTGGCACTTCAGTACTGGCGGCGGGTGGCGCGAGAGTTCCTGCCCAAGCGCTGCAGCGCTATCAAGGCGACGCTGCGCCTGCTCCGTCAGATGGACGGCTCGACGCGCGTGGCGCAGTACGGGCCGAAGCGCCTGCGGCTGCTGCGCGAGGCGATGATCAGCGGCGACCCCGCGGCGACGCCCCCGCGCAGGACGTGGTCGCGGACGACGGTGAACGACCGGGTGCGGATCGTCGTGTCGGTCTTCCGCTGGGGCGTGACGCAGGAGATGGTGCCTCCAGCGGTGGCCGACGCGCTGGGGATGCTCGAGCCGCTGAAGCGCGGCCGCACGCGAGCGATCGAGGGGAAGAAGGTCGGTCCGGTGCCGGAGTTCCTGCTGGAGGCGACGATGCAGCACCTGCCGTCCCCGGTGCGGGCGATGGTGCGCCTCCAGTTGCTCACCGGCGCGCGGCCGGGCGAGATCGTCGGGCTGCGCGGGCGCGACATCGACCGCGACGGGCGGACGGGGCTGCTCGTCGCGCGGCTGACCGAGCACAAGACGGCGCACCTCGGGGCCGAGCGGGAGGTCTACTTCGGGCCGGAGGCCGAGGCTGTCCTGGAGTCGTTCCTGCGGGAGCGCAACCCGAACCGGCCGCTGTTCAGCCCCGCCGAGGCGGAGGCCGAGCGCCGCGCGAAGCAGCACGCGACGCGCAAGACGCCGATCGGCTACGGCAACCGCCCCGGCACCAACCGCGTCGAGGACCCGGAGCGGGCTGCCGGCGAGGCGTACACGGTCGATAGCTACCGGCGCGCCATCCAGTACGCATGCGACCGGGCGTTCCCGCCGCCGGAGCATCTGCGGCCGCGCGATGACGGCGACGGGCGGCGGGAGACGGAGAAGGCGTGCCTCGCGCGGCTCACGGATCGGGAGAAGCGCGAGCTGGCCGAGTGGCGGCGGACCCACCGCTGGCACCCGCACCAGCTCCGCCACAGCGCCGCGACCCGCATCCGGCGCGAGTTCGGGCTCGAGGCCGCCCAGTTGGTCCTGGGGCACTCGTCGGCCGTGATCACTGACGCGGTGTACGCGGAGCGCGACCAGTCGAAGGTCGTGGAGGTCATTCGGCGGGTGGGATAGAGGGTGCGGTCTTCCCGCTGCGGACCAGATCGTGGTCGTGGAGCTCATTCAATGGGAGGAATGGCCGAGGACTCGTCGGGCGCGCTGCCGAGCGCGTAGAACGCCTTGTCGAGCACGCGGAGCAGCGAGTTCTCGCAGGGATTTGGCTCGGGCTGCGAGTCCCGATCCGCACGCATCAGTCGCTCCCTGTCGTGGGGCGCAAGCGATCCGATGAGCTGGCTGTAGAATGCGATCCAGCGCGAGTAGTCCTCCTGCCAGGGCAGGTCACCGGTGCTCTGGGGCACGCGCGGCTCCATGCCTTGAGCTCGTTGCAGGCGATTGATGGCAGTCCGGGCGCGGCTGTCCATGATCGGGAAGTGGCAACGCATGGTCCAATGCAGGAACTTTGTGGCGAACGAGTAGGGTCCGCCGCGGCCGTTCGCGTCGGTCAATCCAAGCGCGATCGGCATGGCGATGCGACTCGCCTCCACGACCTTCGCAGGCGAGTGCTCCAGCGCATCGGGGTCCAGCGAGCGGCAGACCGCCAGGACGCGGGTCGCGCCACCGCGCAGGGATTCGATGACCCTCTCGGCCAGCCCCTGCCTCCAGAACATCTGCGTTGCCCAAACGCCATTGATCAGCACGACCCGCTCGGCAATCGACGCCGCATCCAGCGCGGCTTCCGGCGTGGGGAAGTGGACGTGCATGAGACGGTCGGCGGCTCTGAACTCGGCGCTGGCGTTGCAGAGCCGGATCGCCTGTTCCGCCTCGTCTAGATCGAGCTGGCCGGGTTCCATTGCCCCCGAGCATAGCCGAGCGGCATTGAGCCGCCGGCGGTGAGCACCGCCCGGTGCCCTTGGGCAGGCTCGGGCGAGTTACGAGTTACGTAACACGAGCGGCCGAGAATTTCTTGCGGCCTACTGAACCGGCCTCCCACCGCGCCAGTGATGTTCTGCCCGCCCGACGCCTTCGCGCATCAGCCCAAAAGAGTTACAGCGCAAAAGCAGGGCTCAAAGTACGTGCATGGGAACCACCACTTCCACGGCAACACGCCCCGACAACCCACAGCAACGGGAGGCAGATGATGAGCGCCTGACGCTGTCGCAGGCCGCCCGGATCGCTCCTGGAAGTCCAACCCCCAACTGCATCTGGCGATGGTGTCGGCGCGGCGTGCTCGCCCGGTCAGGCGACCGAGTCCGGCTACAGCATGTCCGCATCGGGGGCAAGCTGTTCACGTCGGCGCGCTGGCTCGACGAGTTCGGCCAGCGGCTGGCGGACGCGGACGCGGAGTACTTCGAGATCACGGAGGAGGAGCCCACGGCGCCTTCGGCCGAGGTGACTCCCCGACGTCGTGCCCGACGCCTACCGCCCTCGCGGCGGAGCGATCAGGCTGACGAGGCGCGTCGCGAGCGCATCCGCACCGAACTCGAGGCGGAGGGGCTCTGATGGCCTGCCGCACACCCCTTGATGCGTCCATCGCGATTCTGGGCTTCACCCTCCAGCGGGAGCCGGTGCAGCCGTGAGTGCCGACAGACCCGGTAATCCGATCAGCGAAGGTCAAGCGCCGAGCGGCAGTGCCACCGCAGTCGCGTTCGACCCAGCGCACATACCCGAGGCGCTCCGCAATCGGCCGCAGTGGGTGTGCTGGAAGTACATCACTCGCGGCGGCAAGCAGACGAAGTGCCCGGTGAACCCGCGGGATGGCAGCCGCGCCTCCTCGACCGATCCTGCGACCTGGACCTCGTTCGACGACGCGGTTGCCGCGTGGCGTGCGAGCGATCGCTACGCCGGCGTCGGCTTCGTGTTCGCGGCAGACGACCCGTTCACCGGCATTGATCTCGATAGGTGCATCGGCGAGAACGGGGAGATCGTTGGCACCGCTCGCGAGATCATCGATTCGTTCAGTTCCTACACCGAGGTCAGCCCCAGCGGGTGCGGCGTCAAGGTGTTCATCCTCGGGAGGAAGCCGGAGGGTGCCAGCTGCAAGTCGAAGGCCATCGAGGGGTTCAAGGAAACCGAGGTCTACGACAAGGAGCGGTTCTTCACGCTGACGGGACGGCGTCTCGCCGGG
>JACTNA010000032.1 GCA_014584315.1 Planctomycetota bacterium
GTCCCGGCGGCCGTGCCGGAGCTGGCAGCGGACCAGGGCCTGCATCGTCTGGACGTGCCCCGGGTAGGCCTCGAGCGCGGCGGCGTACTCGGTCAGGGCATCGTCGATGCGGCCTGCCCGCTCAAGCGTGATGGCGAGGTTCATGCGCGGGTCCGGGTGGCCTGGCATCAGGCGGCGCGCCCACTCGAACTCGCCCGCGGCCTCGTAGAGCATCCCACGCCCCAGGTAGACGACGCCGAGGTTGTTGTGCGCAGGTCCGAAGTAGAGGTCCGCGGAGAGGGCCTGCCGCAGGAGCCGTTCGGCACGCTCGGGGTCGGAACGCAGCACCTTCGCGGCGTCCTGGTTGAGCCGCTGCGAGGCGGTGGTATCGCGCCTGCCCTCGGACAGCGGGGCGTACGGAGACGAGCGGGGAGGGGCGGCGCACCCGGACCACGGCAGGAGCATCGCACAGCAGACGAGGAGGGGGGTGCATCTCATCGGCGCGCTCCCGAGGCGAAGAGGGCCTCGACGGTCAGCACCGCCCGGAGCGGGCGATCCGCGCCCGGCGGTGCGGTGCGCGACGACTCCGGTGTCAGGTCGGCGGCGGTCACGGTCCAGCCCGGCTCGGCCTCGCGCCACGCGGCGAGGAACCGGCCGACTTCGGGGAGCGTGACGCCGGTGAGCGTGAGCGTGGCCCGGCGTCGCACGAGACCCGCAGAGGGAAGGTGCGCCTCGGGCGAGAGGTCCGCGAGCGTGCCCGCGTCAAGTCCTGCGGCCGCGAGGGCGGCCCCCACGCGCCGGGCGAGCGGGCTCTCGTCGCCGGTGTGGGGGGTCGGGAGCGCCGCGCGGAGCTCGACGATGCGACGCACGTCACGCGCGGCGTCGTGCGCAATGGTCAGTTCATGCCGAGCCGCGGCTCTGGCCGCGAGGAATGCAGGGGCGGTGGAGGCGATCGGCGACGCCGCCCCGACGAGCGCAACGGCCCAGAGCACGCACAGGTCCCCCCTCACGGCTTCGCTCCTTCCGGGCTGGGGTGCAGGCGCAGGGCGAGGCGCGTGACGCCGCGCGAAGCGTTCAGCCGCGGGTCCTCGAGGCGGTAGCCGGGCGGCGCACTGAAGGCGGCCAGGAACGGCGCCGGGTCTCCCTCGACGTTCACCGCGAGCGACGCCCCGTCCTCGGAGACCGAGAGGGACTGGGGCTCGGCCGCGACACCCCCGGGCCAGGCGTCGAGGAGCGCCGCGAGGAGCGCCGTCGCGTCGGTGGGGCGGCGAACAGCGGAAGCGGAGAGCGCGCCGAGCCTCGCGGATTCCGCACCGAGCGCTTCTGGCGGCAGCCCGGCCGCGTCCGCCAACTCGAGGCGTGCCGCGTTCGCGGCCTCGGCCACCCGCGCCCAGTGCACGGCGCGGCGGTCGAAGCCGATCGCGGCGAGCGCAGCGCAGAGCAGCAACGCAAGGGCGGCACGCGCGTGCCGCGCGAGCCTGGCGCGTCGGACCCGGCGCGGCTCGAAGGGGCCGCAGAGGAGTTCCAGCGAGCGCGGGTCGGCCAGCGCGCCGAGCGTGTCGGGAAGGCGCTCGGGCGTGACGGATCGCAGCGAGCGTGCGGGCTGCGCGAGTTCAGTCCGACGCGCGGCGCAGACGAGGATGCGGCCGTCGCCGAGTGGTGCGCAGACGGGGTGGAGTTCGTCCACGTCCGCGGGCACGTCGTCCGCGAAGGCGGGGAGGAGGCCGGGCGGGAGGGGCCCCGCGCGCGACCACCCGGGCGCGTCGAGGACGGCCCAGAAGAACCGATCGTGGGGCCAGCGCGCGGTGTCGCCAGTCATCGTGGGCCTCCGGCGGGTTCGAGGGCGAGCGTGCGCGTTCCCGAAGCGTCGCGGACGCGCACGTCCGCGGCCGTGACGCGTTCGACGGTGCGACCCTGCGCGAGTTCCTGCCCCTCGGCGACGACGACGATCCGGTCCGTGTCGGGGTCGTAGAGCACGGCGGTGTGGACGCCGTGCTCGTGCAGCACGGCCAGGAGCTGGAAGCGCAGGGGCGGGAGAGGGGCGGGTGGCGGCTCTGGCTGGGGCGGGGCAGGCGGCGTCACCCAGAGCGGGGCGTGGAAGGCGGCGACGTCCGGGGTGGTGCGGGCATCGCCGCGCGATTCGGGGGCAGGATCAGCGAACGGCTCCGGTAGCGACGGAGCCGCCAGGGGCGCGAAGGCCCAGAGCGCGAGCGCGGCCGGGAGAGCGGCGAAGATGAACCCCCTCAGGGCGGTGCGTGCGGCGATCACGTCGAGAGCTCCTCGGAAGCGTCGATGACGCGCGCCGCCTCGGCGGCGGTGGTGACGCCGGCGCGGACGAGCGCCGTGCCGGCCTGGTGGAGCGTGGTCATGCCGCGCAGGCGCGCCGCTCTCCGGATCTCCAGGGCGGGCCGGCGGCGGGCGACGAGTTCGCGCAGCTCGTCGTCCAGCACGAGCAGCTCGAAGACGCCGGTGCGTCCCTTGAACCCCGTGCCGAGGCAGGCTTCACAACCCCGGCCGGCGCAGCCGGCGTGCAGCGTGCGGACGAGGCGCTGCGCGAGCACGGCCGAGAGCGAGGACGCGACGAGGAAGGGCTCGACGGCGAGGTCGAGCAGCCGCGCCACCGCGCTGGCGGCATCGTTGGTGTGGAGCGTGGAGAGGACGAGGTGGCCGGTCAGCGAGGCCTGGACGGCGGTGCGAGCCGTCTCCTCGTCGCGGATCTCGCCGACCATCACCACGTCCGGGTCCTGACGGAGGATGTGGCGCAGGCCGGCGGCGAACGAGAGACCCTTGCGGGGGTCGACCTGGGTCTGGCTGACGGACATCCCCCCCGCGGCGAGGTCGTACTCGACAGGGTCCTCGACGGTCATGATGTTGAGCTCGCAGCCGCGCGCGGTGCCGGCCGCGCTGCGCGAAGCGTTGATCCAGGCCAGCGTTGCGTAGAGCGTGGTGGTCTTCCCGCTGCCGGTGGGGCCGGTGGAGAGGACCACGCCGTTGGGGCGCCCGGCCTGGGCGAGGTAGGCGCGCTCCACCTGGGGCGGCATACCGAGAGCGGCGAAGCTGGAGAGGTGCGGTGAGCGCGTCGGGTCGAGCAACCGCACCACCAC
Source organism: Planctomycetota bacterium (assembly GCA_014584315.1). Classification (GTDB taxonomy): domain Bacteria; phylum Planctomycetota; class Phycisphaerae; order Phycisphaerales; family UBA1924; genus CAADGN01. The sequence continues at coordinate 3,084 of JACTNA010000032.1, forward strand.
ACGCTCCCCGTAGGTGCTGGGCAGTGTGCTGACGCGCAGGTCGACGCGGCGTCCGGTGTGCTCGGCTGCGGCCCCGCCGACGGTGACCGTGGCGCGCCCGTCCTGCGGGGCGCGGCGCTCCGCGACGTCGAGACGGGCGATCACCTTGATGCGCGTCACCACCGCCGCGGCCAGGGCGGCGGGGAGCTCACGGACGGTGTGCAGGGCGCCGTCGAGGCGGTAGCGCACGAGCGTGCGGTCGCGCAGGGGCTGGACGTGGACGTCGCTCGCCCCGCGCAGGAGGGCCTCGAAGAGCACGAGGTCGACCAGACGCACTGCGGGCGCCTTGCCCTGCGTGCTGAGCAGGTCCGATTCGGCGGTGCGCAGGGCCGCGTCGAGTTCGCCCTCGGGGTCGTCGGATGCTTCGAGCACGAGGTGCTGCTCATGCGCGTCCGAAGGCTCAGTCCCCTGCGCCCGGGCGTAGACACGGTCGATGGCGGCGGCGAGGGCCTCGGCGGGCGCAACGCGGGTGCGCACAGGCCGGCCGAGGCGGACGCCGATGTTGAGCGCCACGGTGGGGCGCGCCCCCTCGGCGACCAGGAGCGTCTCGGCGCCGCCCTCAACGCCAACGCTGAGGACGAGATGCCGCCGCGCGAACTCGTGGCTCACACACGCCAAGAACTCCGCGCTCGGGTGGGCGTCGAGGGTGCCGGGCGGCGGACGCGGTGCCTCGCCGTTCGCGGCTCCTGCCGCGGAGGCCGCGATGGCCCCCGGAAGGGCACTCGTGGGGGTCATGGGATGATCCCCGGTTCCACCGTCGGCCAGCCGTCGTCGAGGTCGGCGGCGGTGGTCCGCTGGTCGGAGAGGAACTTGAGATCCTCGAAGCCGCGGTCACGCAGGATGGTGGCGCGGATGAAGACGAAGAAGCGCGAGCGGGTCGAGGAGGAACGCCGGCTCTTGAAGGCCTCGCCCAAGATCGGCAGGTCGCCCAGCAGCGGCACCTGCGTGACGCCCTTCGAGCGGTCCTCGGCGTCGATCCCGCCCACCACCACCGTGTACCCGTCGGGGATCGTCGCCACGCTCTGCACCCGGTTCTGCTGGCGCGGGGGGGGCAGCGTCGGCGACGCGGCCGCGCCCAGGAACGAGCTGCGCGAGACCGAGTACTGGAGCACGAGGTGGTCGCCCTCGGCGATTTGGGGTCGGATGGTGACGACGGTGCCGGCGTCCTGCGTGCCGCCGAAGGAGGTCGTCGAGACCGTCGCCGAGGCGTTGACGCTGGCGAAGGGCTGCTGCACGACGGCGTCGAGCGTGGCGGCTTGGTTGTTGCCCACGAGCAGACGCGGCGAGGTGAGCGAGCGGCCCGCGCTGAGGCTCTGCAGCGCCCGCACCACCACCGAGAAGTCGCCCGGGCTGAGGACGACGCCCGTGAACCCCGCCCCGTCAGCGGCCCCGGTCAGCGCGCCCCCGTCGCCGCGCACGCCCAGGCCGAAGAGCGACGAGAGGCGGATGCCGACGCCGTCGTAGCTCGTGAGCTTCTCGATCTCGACGCCGAGGTCCAGAGCCTCGGAGTCGGTCAGCGTCACCATCAGCACCTCGAGCATCACCTGCGGCTGGCGGACGTCGAGCGTGCGCAGGAGCGCCTCGACCTGCGCCAGCATCCTCGGCTCGCCCACGGCGATGAGCGTGTTCGTCCCCTCGTCGCTCGTGAGCACGAGCGCGGACTCGCCGGCGCGCGGCCGCTGCGCGGGGCGGCGCGCGGGCTCGGCCATGGCGGGTGTGCGGTCGGCGTCGGCCCCCGCGGGTGGGGGGGGCATGGGCACGACGGCGGGGGCTTCGGTCGGCCCCGGCGCGGCGGGCTCCTCGGCCGCGGCCTCGATCACGCCCGCGGTGATCAACTCCTCCAGGATCGCCTGGACCTCGCGCACGGAGCGGTTGCGGACCACGAACGAGCGCACCGGACGCCGGGCCGAGGGGGGGGCGTCCGCCAGGCGCGTCAACACCCCCTCCACCGCCTCGTGCTGCGCGGGCGTCGCCGTGACGATCAGGCTCCCCGTCAGCTCGTCCACCACCACGCGGAAGCGATCGTCCGCGCCCGGACGCACGGTGCGCTCCAGGAGCGAGGCCACGTCCGCGGCCGTGTGGTGACGCGGAACCACCGTGCGAGTCTCCACCCGGTCGCGCCCGTCGAGGCCCGCGATCACGGCACGCCAGTGCGCCGCAGCGGCCTCGGTCGCGATGAGCAGGACCGAGCCGGATTCCGGCAGAGGCACCAGCTCCGCTGGAGGCTCCGCCCCCGCGACCACGCGCCGCTTGGCCGTCAGCTGCGCGAAGACCGCCGCCATCTGCGCTGGCGAGAGCGAGGCGAGACGGATCTCCTCGACCACGGGCGGCGCGGACGGACGGTCGAGGAGCGCCAGCAGCGCCTCGGCCTGCTCGACGCGTGGCGCCAGGTCGGCCAACAACAGGAGCGACTCGTCCAGGGCGGCCACACTCCCCGAGGGTCGGCTCAGGACCTTCGACAGCGGCTCGACGAGCTCGCGCGCGGGGCGGTGACGCACGCGCACCACCGCGGCCCGGAACCCGGGCGCGGGATCCGGAGGCTCGGGGCCGCCGTCAACGACCGGTGCCAGGCCCGGCGCATCGGCGAGACGCACCACGCTGTACGCCCCCTCGCCCGGCACGCGCACCGTCGTGAACCCCCGCGCCGCCAAGACGCGGTTGACCAGCACCCACAACTCCGCGTCGTCGAGCGTCTCGTCAAGGCGCAGCGTGACCGTCCCCTTGAGAACCTGCGCGTCGTAGTCGATGCTCAGCCGCAAGCGCCGGGCCGCCAGGTCGACCAGCCTCGGCAGCTCGACCTGCCCCGCGAGGGTCAGCCGTGGATCGTCGTCCTGCCCCCTCGCCGGGAGCGCAAGGAAGACCGCCGCGGCCAGAACCGCGAGAGCGACCAGCGGCGGTGAGCGCAGTCGCCTGAACATCGCGGCCCGGGCGCGTCGTCCGCGCACGCCTCACATCCCCGCCGCGGCGTTGAACGCGCTCTCGACGGCGGCCAGGTTGGCGTCGAGCGCGGCCTTGGCGTTGGCGACGCCGGAGTCCGCATCGCACTGGGCGACGAGTGTGGAGCAACCCTGGTGTGGATCCTCGCCGAGGCGGGCGCTGATGCGGAGGTTGGCGAGGGCGTCGCGCAAGGCGACCCACTCGGCCTCGCCGCGCGGCGCAGCCAGGTACTGCACCGGGAGGTCCCACACGGCGTTGGCGCGGAGCGTGGCGAGACGCGCGGCCTTGGGGCCGGCCAGGCCGTCGGCGGCCGCGTCGGAGAGCGCGCCAAGCGCGGCGTTGAGGGCAGTTTCCGCGGCGGCGAGAGCGGCGCGCGCCGTCGCCAGGTCGCCGAGGTCGTTCTCGGTGGCACGGCCCGAGCGCGCAAGTCGCTCGAGGCGCTGCACGTCCCGCCCCGCGTCCCGCGACGCCGCCTCGGCCTGCTGGAGCGCGAGGAATCGCTCGCCGTCGAGGTGGGCCGCGGCGTTCTGCACGAGGGCGGTCGTCTCGACAACCGTAAGCCCGGCGGCCGCGAGGCGCTCGGGGGCCAGGCCGACGCGGTGGAGGGCCGCAGCGAGTTCGACGGCGGTTGGCGGCCGCGGCTCCGCGGTGTGCCGCGGGAGGAAGAGGACGCCGGACGAGCCGAGCGAGGCGAGCAGCAGCGCCCCGCCGGCGATGAGGGCCAGCAGGATCGGCAGGGCGTTGGCGGGACGGGCGAGCGCTCTGAGCATCGGGCACCTCCTGAGCGGCGGACAACGCACGGCCGCCGACACCCAACGTCCTACAGCGCCGAGGCGACCGTGTAAAGAGCCGAGGCGCCGACTTGTCAAACTTGACAAGTCACGGCCAGAGAAAGCGTCCGGCTCCTCACGGTTGACGGCCCCCCGCTCGGGGGCGGCGCGCGAGACTTGTCAAGTTTGACAAGCGGGAGAGATCGCGCTTGCAACGCGCACCCGCGCACTGCTAGGTTCGGCGAGTCCCCAAGCAACCCCACACGCACGGGGAGGACGAACCATGAACGCCGAGCGTCCCATCATCGCCACGCTGATCCTCGCCGCGTCGCTTGCTCCAACGGCGGCAGGCCAGATCCTCCTCACGCACGACGACGCTCTGACGGACGTGCTCTTCGCCTCTCCCACGCGCGTGCAGGACGTGCGACCGATCCACCTGCAGCGCGGCGTGGGGATCGACGGGACGATCCGCGAGGAGCCGCTCTTTGGGTGGGCCGTGGCGGGCAACCCATGGCCGGAGGCGTGGAATGGGCAGAACCGATTCGGGGTGGTCCGCCTCGACACCGGCAGCTACTCCGTCACAGCAGCAGACATGGCGCTCCCCGCCCGCGGGTTCAGTTGGGTGATCGGCCGCACGTACAACCCGCGCCAGGAGGTGTCGTCCTACGCCCACAGCAGCGACGGCTACCAAGGCTGGAACTGGATGCAGACGTCCCAGCCGGAACTGATGTTCTTCGACAATGATGCCAACCCGGAGACCGACGAACTCGAAGACATGATCTACCTCGTGTACGGGGCGGATCGGTTCCTGGAGTTCCGCCGCGCCGGCACAGGCGAAGGAGGCACGACGCCGAGCGAGACGACGTTCCGGGGCGTCAATGGAGCGGCGGGGGCGATTGAGTACGTGGCCGGCTCGCCAGACCTGTACGTCTATCACGACCAGAACGGGACGGAGGTGGCGTTCTTCGGCGGGAACACCGCGTCCGGCAGGGCCGACTGGCAGATGTGGAAGATCACGGACGCGGCGGGCAACACCGCGTACATCGGGAGCACGACCGCGACGACAGCCGTGACGAGCGGATACGACGCGAGCGGGCGCATCCTCCTCGCGTTCGATACCGAGGGCCGACGTTACACGTACACGTACGACACGGTGGGGTCGCTCACCCGGCTGGTAGAGGTGAAGGCCGAGGAAGACCCCGGTGGTGGCTGGACCGAGGTGCAGCGCGTCGAGTACGAGTACTACCCCGACCCCGGCACGTGCACGAGCAACTACGCCCACGGTGAGGAGGGCGACCTTCGACAAGTCAAGGTCGTAACCCCCGTGAGCGACGGCGGCGCTCCGGACCTCGTCGAGACCACACTCTACCGGTACTGGCGGGATCAGGCCTTTGACGACACGAGCGATCCGGACGAAGGCTGCGACTACAACCCGGGAGGTCCACACCTGCTCAAGATGGTCGTGGGCACCGAAGGAGTGCGCAGGTTTGATTACCTGGACGCGACCTTCGACGACGATCATCTGACGGCGTCGGATGCCGATCTGAAGCCGTACTCAGACTTCTTCGGCACCTACCACGACGGGACCCGACGGCTGGCGACGGCCGTGTTCGACGGCGAGTGCGGGTGCGGTGACGCGCCCAATGGCGTGTACGCCTTCACGTACGGCGACAACCCGGCGTATTCGGACAGCGCCGGGTACGACGTTGACGGCGGCTACGGGCAATGGGCGATTCGGACGGTTGTGGACGGCCCTGACGGGGCGGAGTTGTACCACACGGCTGTAGCCTGGACAACGCAGTACTTCGACGAGGTCGGGCAGCCGCTCACCCGCGTCGAATCGGCTTCCGATCCGTCCGTCACCGGCGGCAATACGTACTGGGTGACGCACGCCTACCGCGACGATGCGGGGCGTCTGGCCGAGATCGGCTCGCCCGCGCACACGGACTCGTACACGCACGACGACAACGGCGACGCGGACGGCTCGTTCACGCTCAAGAACACGACGAACAACCGTGACGGCAGGGTATCCACGTTCACGCGCGAATCGGGCGGTGACTACGACGGCTTGGCGCTCTCCGAGGCGCACACGGACGTCTACGACGCCGCGCTGCCGAAGTATCTGCGGTGGTCGCGGACGTTCTTCCAGGACACCACCAACGGACTGCACGCGAAGACCGTGGGAGATTTCGAGGTCGTGCGACCGTTGAACGCCAGTCTGTTCGAGTTCTCGAACCTCGTGACCAGCGGCACAACCGGCGCCAGTGAGACCGAGTACGACTACACGTTCCACACCGCCTTGGTGGTCGAGACAAGGATCGTCTCGGCGCCCGCGGTCTCGACGGGCTTCGCTCCCGCGAGCGCAGTGGCCACCGAGTGGTACGGGGAGGACGGCGAACTCCTGTGGGAGCAGGACGCCGAGGGCACGATCACCTACCACGGGTACGAGCGCGGGCTGGAAGTCCGGACGGTCGAGGACGCGGACACGGGGGTTCTCTCGAACGATGGGGTGACCATCCCCACGGGGTTGTCGAGTTCGGGGACGCTGCACCGTGACACGAACTTCGCTTACGACGCCCAGGGAAGGCTCGTCGAGGAGGAACTGCCCAGCGGGCGGCTCGTCACCACGCACTACACGGCACTAGCGGACCGGCGCGTCGTCGTGGTGACCGCGCCGGAACACACAGCCGGCACACTGTACGGCCCGGCCGAGTACGAAGTGTTCAACCATGCCGGTGAGACCGAGGCGGCCGGCGTTATCGCGCTCGCGGGCGGAGATACGACCACCGGCCTTGACGACTGGATTGACGAGACCGAGGCCGACGTGATCGCCGCGGTGGTCGAGGGGCAGCTCGCGAGCCTGACCGCGTGGGTCTACTCGGGCACGGGCCGGAAGGCCCTCGAGCAGCGCGTGTTCCACGTGATTCCCGCCGACATGAGCGGGGTGTCGGACACGAACTCGGAAGTCACGCAGTACGGATACGACCACGCGGGACGACTCGAGAGAGTGCTTGACCCGACCGGCTCAGAGGTGTTCCGGGCCTACACGGCGCGCGGCCAGCTCGCCAAGGTCGGTCTGCGGGCGGAGATCCGCGGAGGGGGAGCGCTCCCGGACAACCAGATCATCTGGGTCACGGAAGGTGGCCACGGCGGCGGCTCCCCCGGTGACGGCACGGGCGGACCGGGGGGCGGCGACGGTGGCGGGAGCGGCGACAGCGATGCGCCGCCAACGGCCTCGGAGTGCTATTACCTTGCAGAACACTTGCAGCAGCAGTACACCAAGGTCTACCTCAACTTCCGCGACGAGGTCATGCTCGTCGAGACGCCCGACGGGCCTGCGTTCTTCTACAAGCGAGACAATCTCGGCCGCGTGACGGCGGTCGGCGTGTACGACGATCTTTCGGACATCGACAACGGAGACTGGAAGACGACCGACCCGATCGCGGAGACGACCGGCCGCCGCGCCCTGGTCGAGGCGGTCTACGACGCCCGCGGCAACCGCCATCGCGTGACGCGCCACAAGATCAGCCAGACCGGCGCGGGGACAAGCTCGGACTCGCTCGACGCCGACACGTGGTTCGACGGGCTCGGCCGGCCGATCAAGGAGAAGGGCAACCAGCTTGTCAAGCGCCTGTACGACCCCCTCGGCCGCGTCCGGCGCGAGTACGTGTTGGCGAAGGACAACGACACGGCCTATGCCCACGCCCTGGACGTCGCCGGAGACGTCGTGCTGGAGGAGCGGGCGTGGGCCTACGACCTCATGGACAACGTCCTGCTTGCGCTGCGCGTCGATCGTTTCCACGACAGCACCGCGTCTCTCACCGGCCCCCTGGACGAGAACGACGAGACCGGCGGGGACGGCGACGACCTGAAGGTGACGGCCGCGGACCTGAACGGCCGGCCGCAGATCACGGCCTTCTGGTACGACCACCTCGACCGGCAGACGGACACAGCCGACTACGGCACGAACGGAGGCTCGACGTTCGATCGGGACAGCCTCTCCGTTCCGAACCGTCCAACCGGCTCATCCGTGCTGCTCACGAGCCGGGTATACGACGTCGCCGGACGCCTGAGCGAGGCGGTCGATCCGCTCGACCGTTCCACGGTCTGGACCTACGACGACGCGGGGAAGGTCACGAAGGTCACCCGCAACTACGTGGACGGCACGCCGGGCGGAGGCGCCCTCGGCGACGAGGACCAGGTCACCGAGTTCGAGTACTGGACGGGAACGAACGACTACGGCACCGGGCGGCTACGGAAGATCATCGCCAAGAACCCGGGCGAGAGCGATCAGGTCACCGAGTACGTCTACGGCGTCGGCCAGTACAACGGACCCAACGACGAGATCGAGATGGACATCACCGCCGGGCACCTTCTGAAGAAGGTGGTCTATCCGGACAGTTCGGATCCGGACGAGGACGCCGTCTGGTTCGGTTACGACCGGGGGCTGCTCGTCAACCAGATGATCGACCAGGCGGGCAACGGCACGGTCATCCTGTACGACGAGGCCAAGCGCGAGATTGACCGGCACTTCGCCGTGATCGCAAGCGGTTTCGACACGCGCGTTGACCGCGTCGTCCGCGAGTACGACGGCCTCGGACGGCTCAGCACGGTCTCGCAAAAGAACGACACCACCGTGCTCGACCAGGTGCGGCTCGAGTACGACGGCTGGGGGAACCTGGCCGCGTTCACGCAGGACGTCAACTCCGCGCTCGACGGCGACGCGTTCACGGTCGAATACGAGTACGCCAAGCACACCGCCGGCCCGAGCACGCTCCTGCGCTCGAAGATGATCTACCCGGACTTGGTCGAAGCGATCTTCGACCCCGGCAACCCCATGAATGTCAACCACGCCGTCTCGTACTACGCGGGCCGGTGCGACCGCGTCCGCGTCGACGTGGGCGGCTCGCCGGTGACGGTCGTCCACTACGACTTCCTCGGCACGGACCGCGTGGTCGGGACGACCCACTTCTTCGGCGGCGGGGATGTCCACTCGCGCCACTTCGGCTCGACGAGCGGGAGTTACCCCGACCTGGACGCCTTCAACCGCGTCACCACGAGCCGGTGGAGCAAGGAGCGTGCGTCGGGTGCGCCGGTGGACTGGTACCGCGAGGACATCGTCTTCGACAGGAACTCGAACATCACCCGGACGGAGCACGGCTATTTCGGCCTGCTGGACGCCGCGTTCACGATGGACGGGCTTGACCGTCTGCGCGGGATCGAGGTGGGCGACTGGACGGGGAGCGGCATCGACTCGCCGGGTCGGATGGGCGAGGTCTGGGACCTCTCGCACCTCGGGAACTGGGCGACGCACGGCCTGGACCTCGACGGCGACGGTGACTTCACGGGCTCGGGGGAGTTCGAGGACTTCCGCACGTTCAACACGGCCAACGAGCTGACGCAGCGTGCCCTGGACACGGACGGGGACACCAACCCGGACGTGACCCTGACGCCGGGGCACGACGCCGTCGGCAACCTGATCGACGACGGCGACAACTACCTCTTCGTGTACGACACGCGGGGTCGGCTGACGGCGGTCACCGACCGCGCCGAACCGCCGAACACGGTGGCGGAGTTCCGGTACAACGGGCTGGGCTACCTCATCGGCGAGCACGCGGACTTCAACGCGGACAGCGGGGTGGACGGGGACGATCCGTGGCGATGGTTCGTGTATGATGAGCGTTGGCGTGTGATCGCGGCGTACCGGGGGACGGACGAGGCCGTCGAGGCGGACGCGAAGGAGCGGTTCGTGTACCACGCGGCGGGGTACAGGTCGTCGGGGTCGTACATCGACGACCTGATCCTGCGCGACCGCGACGCGGTGCAGCCCGAAGCCGACCCGGAGAACACCGACTCGGCCGACACGTGGCTGTTCGAGAGCGACGGCGTGCTCGAGGAGCGCGTCTTCATCTGCCAGAACTGGCGTGCGGACGTCGTGCTCGCGCTGGATTCGTCCGGCGCAGCGGTGCAGCGGGCGTGGTACAGCGCCTACGGCGTGCCGACTGGCGCCGATCGGGCCGACCTGAACGCCGACGGCGTGGTTGACTCGGCGGACGCGTCGGTGTTCGGCGCGTGGCACGGCGCGAGCGACGTGCGCGCCGACTGGAACCTGGACGGCACGATCAACAGCACCGACACGATCGCGTACCTGAACGCCTACAACTCTGCGGCGACGCTCGGCGGGCGCGGCGTGCTGTCGTCGTCAGCGTTGGACCTGCGCGTCGGCTACGCCGGCTACCGCTGGGACGCGTTCACGGAACGCTACCACGTGCGGCACAGGGTCTACGAGCCGTACCTGGGGATGTGGCAGAGCAGGGATCCGATCACCTATCTCAGCAGGTGTCTGAATCTCTACGAATATGTGCTTGATTCGCCTCTAAAGTATGTGGATCCACTCGGACTCCAATCGCTGCCAACACCGATTGATCCCGGCGAAGAGCCTTCTTCGCCGAGACAGCCCATGCCGTTCCCGACCGACGGTGAAGGCAAGCCACTGCCACCGCCGATTCCCCTTCCACCTGGATACGAATGGGAACCAGTCTATAATCCATCAGATGGACCTGAATCACGTCCGGTCAAATGGAAGCCGAACAAGCCAATACGGCGTCCCGGCGACAAAGGTAGTCAGCCAGGTGCAAGCTGGGATCCCAAGGGCGGACACTGGGATTGCGATCCGGGTTACCCGGGAGGGGAACGAATTCGCGTCGATCCGGAAGGCAATCCGGTCGATCACGATGGCAACCCTTTGCCTGTTCCCAAGCCAGGGCCAGAATGGGTGACCCCCCCCCCATTTTCAAGCCCGCCTGGCGGCGGCTATTACCAAATCATGCTTCCATCAGAAGTCGACCCTGCAATCGGCATTGGAGCCATGGGGATTGGGATTGGCGTACTGTGGCAGATGTGTCGCCCTTCGCCTGGCGGCGGCTGCTTCGGGCCGTCTATGCCGATGGCGTTTTGATTCGAAACAAACGGCCGTGAGCCAGCCTGTTTGTAGTTAAGATGAGTACTGTTGACTAATCCTAGAATAATAGATCTCTTGCCCCAGGACGAGCCGTGCGATCACTAAATCAGAAAGATTGCGAGGATTGGATCAGACAAGTCTTTGGCCGATCTCCAGAACGGCTTCCATGCAGATTCGGTGGAAGCGCGATGCCCGTACGGGCTCTGCATGTAGGACAAGAGTGGGACGATGCGTTGTTCATTGCAGGGGAACTGTGCAGTGATATTTCGTCCGACAATCGGATATTGCTCTATACGACGCGATGGGGGATTTTTAGTTCGCGTCAAGATATTGCCATCTACATGGCATTCTGCCGCGATTCTGGCCTTGACCCGGATATTGTGCGTTTTCCGGGCGCGGAATACTGGCTTCATGAACGAAGGGTGTTGCAATCTCATCTGGCGATCGCAATACTTTTTATGTGGGACATTGTCCTTTCGCCGGATCTGCCAACGTCGATGATTGAAATATCACATGATGGACAACTCGATATTTATGGTTCAGGTATAGAATGGCAATACAAGAATATTCTCGTGAAGTATGCGCAGCCGTAACCTTCGCGCCTTTTCTTGTTGCTCCATTCAGAGCCGACCAATTTCTGATGTTTATCCTGTGCAGACATGCGCGCCCGAAGGGGGCCTTCAAGCCGCAGCCCATTCGGTAGTGCCTGAGCATCCCGCCCAGCCCGGTTCGGTAGACGACCGGCCGCCGGCTGGAACCGTCCCCGGTCCCCTGGCGTTGGCTCGTGTACGATGAACGCTGGCGTGTGATCGCGGCGTACCGCGGGACGGACGAGGCCGTCGAGGCGGACGCGAAGGAGCGGTTCGTGTACCACGCGGCGGGGTACAGGTCGTCGGGGTCGTACATCGACGACCTGGTGCTGCGCGACCGGGACGCGGTGCAGCCGGAGGCCGACCCGGCGAACACGGACCCGGCCGAGACGTGGCTGTTCGAGAGCGACGGCGTGCTCGAGGAGCGCGTCTTCATCTGCCAGAACTGGCGTGCTGACGTTGTGCTCGCGCTGGATTCGTCCGGCGCGGCGGTGCAGCGGGCGTGGTACACGGCCTACGGCGTGCCGACGGGCGCCGACCGGGCCGACCTGAACGGCGACGGCGTGGTGGACTCGTCAGACGCGTCGATCTTCGGCGCGTGGCACGGGGCGAGCGACGTGCGTGCCGACTGGAATCTGGACGGCACGATCAACAGCACGGACACGATCGCGTACCTGAACGCGTACAACTCGGCGGTGACCTTCGGCGGCCGCGGCGTGCTCTCGTCGGCCGCGCTGGACCTGCGCGCCGGCTACGCCGGCTACCGCTGGGACGCGATCACCGAACGCTACCACGTGCGGCATCGGGTGTACGAGCCGTACCTGGGCGTGTGGCAGAGCAGGGATCCGATCGAGTACTTCGGCGATTCGTACAACCTCCACGAGTATGTGGGCAGCCGAGCGACCGTTTGGAGAGATCCGCTCGGTCTCCAGGTGGCGCCTCAGCCCGTCGTGCCACATGACGATCGTCCACACCGTGCTCCGTACGACATATTCCCCGGCGAATCAATCGAGAGCATCATCAAGAAGCAGAGAGATGCGATTCAGGACGCTGGAAGGCAAAAGCCACTGAACACCCCAACGGAGGCGATGGACTGCTGCTTCACAGTGAAACAGGGCTACCAAGATGCAACGGACGGGTCATTCAAAGACGACTGGGATGGCATCCTGCGCGAGGCGAAGGACGGCATCACCAACATCGGCTCACAATACGCAACGGCTGGGCTGGTCTGTGGGATCACAGGCTTCACTCGTCACGGCCTAAATCGTGCCATTTCCAGGGGGGTGAAGCCATGCGATATCCTCGATTCCGTGCGGTGTCCAACAGAAGTCGTGAAGCAGAGTGGCGGTAGAACAAAGTACATCGGTAGAAAGGCTGTCACGATCCTGAATAAGGACGGTAAGGTCATCACCGTGTGGCCTCAAAGCTGATGATGCTCGTAACAGGAACGATCGATGCAGCGTTCAGTTCGTATCCCGACCGCCTCTCAAGCACTGCTTCGCGAGGTCTTAGGCTTGCGAGCGCCGCACCTGCTCGCGTTGTTGCCGACGCGTTACGAATTCTCGCTCGATGTCAAGATACTCGACGAGATCAGGAGTGTTCTCGGAGACGAGATGTGTACATCGGGCCTTGATTCGAATGACGAACCCAACGATCGTGGTCTGGCCATCGAGGACCTTATTGACCTGCTCGGGCCGTGATTGGATCACCGGCATGCGGACCCCGTAGTGTTCCGCTGTTCGGCTGAATGCCGAACCGTGGGATCTCTCAGGTGGGACCTCTGAATAACCTCCCACTTGGGCCACAGCCGGTGATGTCGATTCCGGAGTACTTCCCGCGGTGGGCCGCGATACTCTGTCCTCTGGCCTGGAGGTCGCGTCGCCGGGGCTCTGCGAGCTACGCGGCGAGCCGCTCGTCGCTCTTGAGCGCTCCGCCCAACCGCGTCCGACGCCAGAACTTGCAGGAAGACGACTGGCGTGAGTCCGGGCCAGCGGGGTGGACGGGGACGACCCCTGGCGGTGGTTCGTGTACGATAAGCGTTGGTGTGTGATCGCGTCGTACGGGGGGACGGACGAGTCCGTCGAGTCGGACGCGAAGGAGCGGTTCGTGTACCACGCGGCGGGGTACAGGTCGTCGGGGTCGTACATCGACGACCTGATCCTGCGCGATCGCGACGCGGTGCAGCCCGAGGCCGACCCGGCGAGCACGGACGCGGCCGACACGTGGCTGTTCGAGAGCGACGGCGTCGCCCGAGGCCAGCCCAGCGCGCACTCATTGCATGCCGCGACCGGCTCAAGCGAGCCACGCGCGCGCTGATTTCGTTGAGCCGGTCTTGCGGCCGCGCTGCGGCCGCGAAACGCTCGTGCCGAGCGGTGCGCCGTCGTGCGCGGCACTGCGCGTCGGTGCGTGCGACCCTCGAATGCCGCGCGCAGCGCTGCGCAAGGCGCATTTCTTCGCACGCCGCTCGCTACAATCAGCGCGGAGATTCACGTGCGCATGCGCACCGCCGCGGCCAGTTCGAATCGCCCCGCGCCGCTCGCGCAGCGCGCTCCCCCGCGCACCAATAGCGGCAGCGGGGGGGAGGGGGGGGCGTATGGGTCCTCCCCGGGGGGATCCGGCCAGGACATCCCGCCGGGAACAGCGACGCGACCCGACCGACTTACTTCAGGTTGTCCGACCTGTCCGACGGGCGTTCCCGCGTGCGGCCGCACGGTGGCCCACGTCGGCCCGGGGGAGGCGGGCGGGCACGGGACGCGACGGCGCGGTGGGAGGCCCGGACGGGCCGACGACGGGGGCCGGTTCGGGTCCGGGCACAGCGGTGATGGCACGGACGCACGCGGGAGCAAGGAGCGCTCCATGAAGGTCGAGCCCCGGAACATCGGTCGTCGCACGCACATCAAGCGCGTCGCCGGTGCGGCGGTGCGCCGGTGGGAGCTGTTCGCGGAGCGCGTCGCGCCGCGGTACGACGCGGACGGGGTCGAGCGGCCGGGCCGGGCGGGCGGAGCCGCTGCGCCAGACGAGCAGAAGACGGGCTCCGCCGGGATCGAGGCCCGCGCGGCGTCCCGGTTCATGGCGGGGGCGAGGGGATGAGCGAGCGAGCGGCACCGGTCACGGGGGCGGGGCAGCGTCCGTCGCTGAACCCCGCCGCGCTCTCGGTCGCCGACGCGGCCCTGGTGCTCACGCGTCTGGGCGGCGGACCTGTCACGGAGGAGTTGATCGAGGCGGACCTCGAGGCCGGTGCGCCGACCAACGCCGACGGGAGCATCAACCTCGTGCACTACGCGGCGTGGCTTGTGCGGGAGATGGGGCGGCGTGGCGATTGATCCGCGACAGCTGAGGCCGGGCGAGCTCTGCCGCTTGCTGAACTCCACGCCGCTGGGCGAGGTGATCGGCGAGCGCCAGTTGCACCGCCACCGCACCCGCGCGGGGTTCCGCGTGTCCGCCGACGGCGACCCGGCGCGGGTGGATCTCATCCGGTACGTGGCGTGGCTGGTCGTGGCGCGGCACGAGCGCAAGCCCGAGAGCGGCGCCGAAGGGTACCAGGCCTACCGCGAGCGCAAGGCCCGCGAGGCCAGGGCCTCCTCGCTCTCGGGCCGGGACATCGGAGAGTTGCCCGAGATCGCGGACCGGGCCCGCAACGACCGGGCGCGAACCGACTTCCGCTTCTTCTGCGAGGCGTACTTCCCGCGGACATTCCGGCTCACGTGGTCCGACGATCATCTGAAGGTCATCGCCAAGATTGAGACGGCGGTGTTGGAGGGCGGGCTCTTTGCGATGGCCATGCCGCGCGGCAGCGGCAAGACCTCGCTGTGCGAGGTCGCGTGCCTGTGGGCGATGCTCTACGGGCACCGCGACTTCGTGGCCCTGATCGGCTCGGACGAGGAGCACGCCTCGCAGATGCTCGACTCGATCAAGGCCGAGCTCGCGTACAACGACCTGCTCGCCGGCGACTTCCCTCGGGTCTGCTACCCGATCCGGGCCCTTGACGGGATCACCCAGCGGTCGGCCGGCCAGCTCCACGCGGGACGCCAGACGCTCATCGGCTGGACCGCCAAGGAGATCGTGCTCCCGACGATCGAGGGGTCGCCCGCGTCGGGCGCGGTCATCCGCGTCGCGGGCATCACCGGCCGCATCCGCGGGATGAAGTTCAAGCGCGCCGACGGCCAGAGCGTGCGTCCGTCGCTGGTGCTCATCGACGACCCGCAGACCGACGAGTCGGCGCGCTCGCCCTCGCAGTGCGAGGCGAGGGAGCGGGTGCTCGCCGGCGCCATCCTCGGGCTGGCCGGCCCGGGGCAGAAGATCGCCGGGCTGATGACCCTGACCGTGGTCCGTCCCGACGACCTCGCCGACCGGATCCTCGACCAGATCAAGCACCCCCAGTGGCAGGGGGAGCGCACGCGGATGGTCTACGCCTTCCCCTCGGACGAGTCCCTGTGGTCGAAGTACGCCGAGGTCCGGGCGGCGGAGCTGCGGAGCGGCCGGGGGATCAAGGCCGCGACCGCGTTCTACAAGCGCAACCGGAAGGCCATGGACGCGGGCGCGGTGATCGCCTGGCCGCAGCGGTTCAACCACGACGAGCTGAGCGCCGTGCAGCACGCGATGAACCTGAGGCTCCAGGACGAGAGGGCCTTCTACGCCGAGTACCAGAACGAGCCGCTGCCCGAGGTCGCGGCCGACCCCGACACGCTGACCGCCGACCAGATCGCCGCCAAGCTCGGCGGTCACAAGCGCGGCGAGGTCCCGATCGGCTGCTCGCACGTGACCATGTTCGTGGACGTGCAGGGCAAGGCGCTGTTCTGGCTCATCGCCGCGTGGGCGGAGGACTTCACCGGGTACGTGGTCGACTACGGCACCGAGCCGGACCAGACGGCCGGGTACTTCACGCTCCGCGACATCCGCAAGACCCTGGCCGTGGCGGCGCCGCGGGCCGGCGTCGAGGGGGCGATCTACGCCGGGCTGGGGAGTCTGTGCGAGCGGACCCTCGGCCGCGAGTGGCTCCGCGACGACGGGGCGGCCCTGAGGATCGACCGCTGCCTGATCGACGCGAACTGGGGCAGCTCGACGGATGTCATCTACCAGTTCTGCAAGCAATCGGCGCACGCCTCGGTCCTGCTGCCGAGCCACGGGCGGTACGTCGGGGCGGGCAGCATCCCCTTCAGCGAGTACAAGCGCAGGCCCGGCGAGCGCACCGGGCT
This sequence comes from Planctomycetota bacterium, assembly GCA_014584315.1. Taxonomy (GTDB): domain Bacteria; phylum Planctomycetota; class Phycisphaerae; order Phycisphaerales; family UBA1924; genus CAADGN01. The sequence continues at coordinate 19,576 of JACTNA010000032.1, forward strand.
CAACTGGCGGGTGCCGCTCGTGACGGGCAAGCGCGCGGTGCGGCACGTCGTCTTCGACACCAACTACTGGAAGAGCTTCGTCCACGCCCGCCTGGCGGTGCCGATGGGCGACCCCGGCTCGCTCGCGCTGTTCGGGCACAAGCCGGAGACGCACCGGCTCCTGGCCGATCACCTGACGGCCGAGTACCGGGTGAAGACCGAGGGCCGCGGGCGGACGGTCGACGAGTGGAAGCTCCGGGTGGCCGGGCTGGACAACCACTGGCTTGACTGCCTGGTCGGCTCGGCCGTCGCGGCGTCGATGCAGGGGGCGGTGCTGCTCAGCACCGAACTCGCGAGCAGGCGGCCGCGGCGGAGGATCAGGCTGTCGGAGCTGCAAGGGATGAAGCGGGCAGGCTGGTAATCTCCCCGGCATAGAAGCGAGGCCGGGGCGAGCTCAGCAGCCACGTCATGCTGGGGAGTGCGCCAGCACGCTCTATCATGCAGTATCCAGAAGCTGGCCGGCCCTGACCCGCGGGGTCGGCTGAGCGGGCAAGGGCCGAGCGCATGCCGCTCGGGCGGGTCGCAGGGGTGCGGGCTGCTATGACCACAAGCCTGAGGAGTCGGCATGACCTCTTGGCCCGCTGATACCGATCCGCTCGACCGAGCGATCATCAACTTGCTCCGCTCCCTGCCCGAGACCTGGCGGGAACATGACAAAGCCGGGCTAACGGCGACCGAGGAAACGGCCCTTCGGCTCATGGAGCGCGCCGGGCTTGTCGAGCTGCGAACCACGCTGCGGGCGACGATGGACGGGCAGCCCGAGACCGTCGAGATGGTCGTCATCATCTCCGGCGAAGGCGCCAGGCGGAAGCTCCTGGAACTGCTGGCCGGCACGGTCCCGCATTGGGTCGATGACGACGGCCGGACACGTGGCGAGACGCTCATCGAGGTCGCGGACCTGCAGATCCGGCTGTCGGCAAAGGGGGCGAACGCCCTTCACGAGTACGAGAACCAGACGCCGGACCATCCGTCCGAGGTATGCTCTTTCGTTCGTCGGCTGGGGTTCTTCGCGCATCGCCCGGCTGTGACGCCGACCGTCCGCGTGGTGTCCGAACGCGTCGAGACTCGACCGGCAGCTTCGCAGAGCCCGACGGGCAGCGCCTCGGCTGCCGCGGAGGCACGGGTTGGCGCCATCACGATCAACAACTTCATCGGGTTGGATGAGTCCGAAGTCGCGAGCCGGATACTAGAGAAGATCGGGAATCAGGGCCTCCGCGGCGGTACCGGCTCGGCTGCCCCCCCGGGCGATGACGCGAGTGTGGGTGATGGAGCGGGGGCGACTGAATCGGGTGACGGAGCACTTCGACCCGACGCTGATACGGTCTCCTCATCGCCACAGCCCGCGGGACAGCCACTGCCGACCAGTGGGATGTTTACAGCGACGGACTTGGCCGAGAGGTTCGGCGTTCCGATTCACGCCCTGCGCAAACGCCTTGAACGGTGGAGGGCCGAGAACCTTTTCGGAAAGGGCTGGGTAGAGGACGGGAGCCCGGAGTCACGAAACGCCAAGTACCTGTACGACGTGTCGGCCGTCCGTCCGATCATCGACGCCTTGCTCGCGTCCACCGGCGCGTCCATCGATCGTCCATCGAGTAAAGAAAGCCCGCGGCAAATGCCGGAAACCTAGCGAATTGGCGCGTCCATCGCCCGTCCATTTGCAACACGGCTCTCGGCGTCGTTGCGACGTTGGTGGCGATGAACATCAAGGACATCCCCACACGCCGTCTGCGGGCGATGCTCGCAGCCACAATCCAATCCGCTGGCCCGCACTCTCGCGGGGCGAGCATGCTCCGGGCGGAACTCGACCGCCGAGCACGCCGGTCCCGTAGGTTCAGGGGCCGCCGCCATGGGTGAGCGCCCCATTCAGGACCGCGCGGGTGCTGTTCCACAGGCGGAGGGCACCCAGGGCGGGTCGGCGACCGAGCCCATCCTCGTCTCGGCGGACGAGGCCGCGCGGCTCCTCGGGATCTCGAAGCGGCTGGTGGCGATCCTGACGGCTTCGGGAGAGCTGCCAGTCGTGCGGGTGCGCCGGCGGACTCTCTACAACCCAGCGGCTCTACGGGCCTGGGCGGCTGCCAGGCAGGAGGGCGGCCGGTGAGCCGGGAGCCTCGCATCATGCTCGATGCGGCGCTCGAGGCCGCAGCGTGCCTCGGCTGGCCGGTGTTCCCGCTCCATTACCCCAGCTTCCCCGCCGACGGCGGCCCGGTCCGGTGCTCGTGCGGCGACGCCGCGTGCAAGAACATCGGAAAGCACCCCATCACCGCGAACGGCTTCAAGGACGCGACCCTTGACCACGAGCAGATCCGGGCGTGGTGGACGCGGCACCCGAACGCCAACATCGGGGTGCCGACCGGCGCGGCCAGCGGCATGGTCGTCTGGGACGAAGACCCGCGGCACGGCGGCGACGCCAGCGTGGCGGGGTTGGAGGTCAAGCATGCCCGGCTGCCCGGCACGGTCACGCAACGAACCGGCGGCGGGGGGCGGCACCGCTGCTTCGCGCATCCGGGCGGCACCGTCAAGAACAGGACCGGCGTGCTGCCCGGCATCGACATCCGCGGCGACGGCGGGTACATCGTCGTGGCGCCGAGTCTCCATGCGAGCGGCGAGCGTTACCTCTTCGAGCCCGGGAACGGGCCTGGCGAAGTCTCGCTCGCCGACATGCCAGTCTGGCTGCGAGAGATGATCACCTCGCCCAAGCCGCGAAAGAAGTCCCCCAAGGCAGCGCCGGTCGGCGAGGCAGGCCGCGAGCACATCGGCATGGATGCGCGCGAGCGCCGCTGCCGGGCGTACCTGGAGAAGTGCCCGGACGCGGTCAGCGGGAGCGGCGGCCACGACGCCACGCTCCGGGCCGGCTGCGAGTGCTTCCGGTTCGGCCTCGACGACGACGCCGTCTGGCGGACCATGCGCTGGTTCAACGATCGCAAGACGGGCGGCGAGCAGTGGAGTGAGAAGGAGCTGGAGCACAAGATCGAGTCGGCGCGCGAGAAGGTCCTCGATGCGGGGGAACTCGGGATGCGCCTTGCCAACCCCGCCGGCGAGGCCGCGTCCCCGGAGTTCGACCGAGTTGCTGCGCTCAGGAGCGACGTGGGGAACGCGGCTCGGCTCGTTCGCCGATACGGGGACCGCGTCCGGTACTGCTACGGGCCGGGCTGGTGGCTGGTATGGGACGGGCGGCGGTGGAAGCCGGACGACCGTGGGCAGATCGATCAGCTCTGCAAGAAGACAGCGCTGGCGATATTGAACGAGGCGAAGCACGCCTCCGACGCCGAGCGCGATGCCATCGTCGCGTGGGCGATGAAGAGTCAGCAGCGGGAGCGTCTCACGGCGATGGCCGCGCTGGTGCAGTCTGACCTCGCCGTAGGTCCAGACGACTTGGACGCGGACCGGTGGCTCTTCAACTGCCGGAACGGGACGATCGACCTTCGCACGGGCAAGCGGCGCCCGCACCGCGAGGCGGACCTGATCACCAAGGTTGCGCCGGTCAACTACGACGAAAACGCCGTATGTCACAGGTTCGAGCAGTTCCTGAACGAGATCTTCGGCGGCGACCACGACCTGGTCCGCTTCGTCCAGCGCTGGCTCGGGCATTGCCTCACCGGAGCCATCGAGGAGCAGTACCTACCCATCTGGCACGGCGAGGGGAACAACGGCAAGTCGGTCCTGCTGGAAACGACTACGGGCATCATGGGGGAGTACGCGAGCGTCGCGCCTCCCGAGCTGCTCACCGTCCGCAAGCACCCCGAGCACCCGACCGAGATCGCAGACCTGCTCGGGAAGCGTTTCGTCGTCGCCAGCGAGACCGAGCGGGACGCAGAGCTGCGCGTGCAGCTCATCAAGCGCCTCACCGGCGACAGGCGCCTCAAGGCCAGGCTGATGCGGCGTGACTACTTCGAGTTTGACCGGACGCACAAGCTCGTCCTGGTTACCAACAACAAGCCGGTCGTGAAGGAGGACACGGAATCGGTGTGGCGGCGCCTGCGGCTCGTACCGTTCAAGGTCGTTATCCCCAAGGAGCAGCGGGACCCGAAGCTCTTCGAGACGCTCCGGGACGAATGGCCGGGCATCCTGGCGTGGATGGTGAAAGGCTGCCTCGATTGGCAGCGCGAGGGGCTCGGCGAGCCGGAAGCGGTGATGGTTGCCACCGAGGCGTATAGGGGCGCAGCCAACAGCGTGGAGGCGTTCCTGGCAGAGCGCTGCACCCTCTCCGCGGGCGTCGCGACGAGGGCGGGCGATCTTCGCGCGGCCTATGCCGAGTGGTGCGCCACCAACGTGCGCGTGCCTCTCCGCGGCCGCGAGTGGGGGGCGGCGCTCAGGGCGAAGGGGTGCGCCGACGGTCGGCCCGACGGGGTCCGCCACTGGATCGGTGTCGCCCTCGTCAGGCCGTCGGATGACGGATTTGACGGCTTTGACGCGAGTGACCCGTTAACCGCTACGCGGGGGGATAAGGCTGTTCATGGGGCAAGTGGCGTCAAATCCGACAAATCCGTCAACGGGGCTGCTTCCCAGCATCAGGATGGCTCATCTGAGGGGGCCACGTCATGACCTGCCCCCTCTCCCGAACCCTGCCGGACATCGCCGCCTCTCCCCCACCGCCCCCGTGCTCTGAGCTCGCCGCATCCCACACCGAGAAACACCTTTCCCGCTCGCCTTGCCTCTCCGAACAGGTCTCGCTCAAGTCGCGTCCGGGCCTCGGAGCCCGGGGAGAGGGCGGCTGATGGCGAGCGTCACCACACTACCGGACGGCAAGAAGCGGGTGCAGTTCATCTCCGCCGGCGGCGCCCGCCGCACGATCCACCTCGGAAAGGTCGAGATGCGCTACGCCGACTCCGTCCGCGTCCGCGTGGAGGCCGTCCTCGGCGCCCAGCTCCGGGGGGAGCCGCTCGACCGCGAGACCTCGGCGTGGCTCGGAAGCATCGACGACCGCATGCACCGCAAGCTCGCGGCCGTCGGCCTCGCCAAGGGCCGCCAGTGCCGCACGCTGGGCGAGTGGATGGTTCTCTTCATGGAGTCCCGCGCCGATCTCAAGCCGGAGTCCCGGCGCAAGCTCGAGCAGACGCGGGTGAAGCTCGAAGAGCACTTCGGGAAGGACAAGCCGCTCCAGCACATCACCTGCGAGGACGCCTCACGCTGGCGCGACGGCCTCGGCCGGAAGGGCCTGAGCGAGGCAGCGGTCAAGACCCATGTCGGCAATGCCAAGACCATGTTCCGCGAGCTCGTCGACCGGGAGATCCTGCTCAAGTCCCCCTTCGCCCACCTGAAGGGCGGCGTGACCCCCACGCGGAACAGCCGGTACGTCACGCCCGCGGAGACGGAAGCGCTGCTCGAGGCGGCGCCCGACGCCGAGTGGGCGTTGCTCATCGGCCTCGCTCGCCTGGCGGGCTTGCGGACGCCCTCGGAGACGCACCTGCTGACCTGGGACGACATCGACTGGCACGGCGGACTGATGCGGGTGCGATCGCCCAAGACCGAGCGGCATCCCGGCCACGAGCAGCGGATCGTCCCGATCGTGCCGCGTCTGATGGAGCTGCTGAAGGAGCGGCGCGCGGGGTGCCCGAGGGGCGAGCAGCGGCTGGTAACCATCCGCTCGGCCGGCGGCCGCCGCCGGAAGTTGGTGGCGATCATGGAGGCAGCGGGCGTCGAGCCGTGGGACGACGCCTGGCAGACGCTCCGCCGCTCGCGAGAGATCGAGTGGATGAACGATGGCTACGCGCCGTACGCGGTCTGCCGGTGGCTCGGGCACACGATGAGCGTGAGCGCGAGGCACTACACCATCGCCATCCCTGACGAGACTCTGGCGCGCGTCACCGGCCGAAAAGTGACGCAAAAAGTGACGCAGCATGCGTCCGCACCGGAGCGCACTGCGCTGCAGATCGCGTGATCGCAACTTCCGAGCATCTCGCGCAAGGTCGCCACGTGCAAAGCGTTGCGCCCCGGTGCGCTCGCGTGCGCACAGCGAGAAAAATGGAGCCGGGGGGAATCGAACCCCCGTCCCGATGCAGCCGGCAGGGCGCCTCTACGCGTGTAGTCGGCGTTTTGTATCTCGGGCTGTGGGCGGCCGCCGACGGCCTCCCCTTCGCCCCAGCCCCCGGTGCAATCTCATCCGCGCGGCCGGGTGCGCCCCGCGCGGACCAGCCCGATGTCTTCGATCCCCGCCCCATCGGGCGTCGGGCGGGGATCGCGCGGCCTATTCAGGCCGCGAGGGCATAGCTGTTGTTGCCAGCTACTTGTGTGCGTGCTTTTTACGAGGCAAGCACGCCCCTCGACGCGCCACGCCAAGCCTGCTCTGCCCGGTCGAAACCAGATCGGCCCCAGATGTCAAAGATGCAACGCCCCATTGTACGCAGGCCCGCCGCACCGCCGCCCGCCCCGCGCTACCCTCGCCAACCGGGCGAGACGGGGCGACGGCATGGCGGCACGCGGACGCGAAACTCGGGCCGAACTCGAACGCACCCACTCTCCGGCCGCCATCCGCCGAAGGCTCGGCAGGCCGCGTCGCCACAGTTACCTCAGCGACGGCATCTTCGGCGCGATCGACGGGGCGGTCACGACCTTCGCGGTGGTCGCGGGCGTGACCGGCGCGGGTCTCTCGGCCGGCGTCATCGTCATCCTCGGCGCGGCCAATCTGCTCGGCGACGGCTTCAGCATGGCCGCGGCCAACTTCCTGGGGGCCCGCGCCGCCCGCCAGCAGCACGAACGCGAACGCCGGCTCGAAGAGCGCGAGATCGAACTCCACCCCGAGGGCGAGCGCGAGGAGATCCGCCAGATCTTCGCACGCAAGGGCTTCACGGGCGCGCTCCTCGAGCAGGTCGTCGGCGTCATCACCGGCGACCGCAAGCGGTGGATCGACACCATGATGACCGAGGAGCACGGAGCGGCCCGGGAACTCCGGTCGCCCTGGCGGGCGGGCGCGGCCACGTTCGCCGCGTTCGCGGTCGTCGGATCGATCCCGCTCCTGCCCTTCGCCGGCGTGGTGGTCGGCGCGCTGAGCGTGCCGGAACGCCCGTTCCTCTGGAGCGCGGCCATGACCGGCGCGGCGTTCTTCCTCGTCGGCGCGGCCAAGAGCCGGTTCGTCGACCAACGCTGGTGGCTCAGCGGGCTGGAAACCCTCGCCGTCGGCTCAGTCGCCGCGGTCCTTGCGTACGGCGTTGGTGTGATACTCGGAAGTGTGACTCGCGAACCCTGAACATAGGCTGAACAGGAGGCTTTGCAATGGACCCCAGGGGTTGCACTTGTTTTGTCCATTTTTGGCAACAAGCACTTGCCCCCCCGCGCCCACGCCGGCGCGTTCTGGACCATACAACGAGCCGGAAAGGAACCCGAAATGCCCACTTTCAAGTCTCCCCTCGTCCCCCTCGCGGCCATCACCACCACGGTTGCCTCGATGCTGGCTTCGGTGGCGCTCGCCTCAGATGGCGGTGGGCCGGGCGTGCCGTCGCAGTGCTACGGATACTGTTCCGGGCAGGCGACGCCCGCATGCCAGATCACGCATGTGATCTGCTGCTGCGACATCGGCGGCACATGGACGTGCGTGTGCAGGCTCGCAACCGACTGCACCACCCAGAACAACTGTCAACCCTGATATCGAATCCGCAGGTCATTTGACACACCGGAGACCGCCATGTCCCCGCACTACACCCGCCTCGCCATCGTCGCGGTTGCTGCCGGCTTGGCGATAGGGGTGCTTGCGTACGTTCGACTGACAAGGCTGTCACCCGAAACGGACCCTCAGCGGTTTTGGATGGCCGAAGGCGAGCGGGTGTACTCGAGGTTCAGTGCGCTCAGGCTCAATGATCCTGCGGTTGTCACTCGCGTGGTCGCGAGTGCGGTCGTTGAAGATCCTGAAGAGTTGTCCGCTCGCGTGCCGAACGCAGTGGCACAGATACGCGATGAGGTGGCACGGCTTCTCATCGCAAGAATGAGCGCACAAACTGCCGACGAGTATGTCTCAACCTTGACGGAGTACGGGTACCGCCTCAAAGCGACGGAAGAGTTCGAGTCACGGTACGGACCGTTGGCCCGACTCGCTCAGCGCTGCGGCGCGAACGGTGAGGAGCCTATTGTCGTGCTGCGCGCATTGTGGATGCACGAGCCATCGCGTCGAGCGTTGCCCGTCGAGATGTGCACGGATACGGAAGCGGCCATCATCACGTTTGCCCGTACCACCCGAGACCATTTCGTCAGCCGCTACCCAGCCGGCGGGTTGGGGTCTGACCTCTGGCTGGGCAGGTCGTCAGCCGCGTGTCGGTTCTGGATGCAACCAGCCGTGATGCGCCAGCAGGTCGTCGCCAAGCACGGCGAGACGATCGCTGCCCAGGCGGGTTTTATTGTCGGCGTTGTCGGCTCGCAGCGCCGCCCGCTGATGATCAGTCTGTTCTACGACCCGGACACATCGCGCTGGTGGATTGACGGTGTGTCAGTTCAAAACTACATTGGCTCGGATACCGCGTGGACCTGCACGGAGTTCTAGCTTGAACCACCGCGACGGGCAAACCTCGGGCCCCATGAACTGGCGTGCGGCCGGCTCTGTCGCTCTCGGGTGCGTGTTCCTATACGCAGCGCTGAGCAAACTGTACAGCATCCACGGCTTCGCCTCCGCTATTGATGCCATTCTCGCTTCGATGCTCGGCGCGATCGATTTGCCATTCGCGTCGATCCGCACCGGGCTGACGATCAGCGTTCTTGCAGTTGAGATTGTGCTAGGAGTCGTCTTGGTAGGCTCATGCCGCGCGCCGCGCTGGCCCGCGTTGGCAGCCGCGCTGTTGCTTGGAGCGTTCGCTCTCGTGTTGCTCTATATGGGTTCGATGGCCAGGCCGCCTCGGTGCGCTTGCCTGGGCGCATGGAACCTTGAATCTCTCGATGCGCGTGCGGCTGCGCTTCTCGGGTTCGCGAGGAACATCGGGCTTATCGTCTTCGCGGTGTGGGTTGCTTCAGCCGGTGGCGAGGGGCGTTCCAGAGCACTCCCCCGTCCGGCTCCTGATGCGGCGTTCACACTGATAGAGACCCTTGTCGTCATCTCCGTCCTCGCCGTCATTCTGGCAATCGCACTACCGGTCATAGGGAGCAGCAGGCGGCAGGGAAAGGTAGCGGTGTCGCTCTCAGCGATGCGTCAATGCCATGCCGCTGTGTCGATGTATGCTTCTGCAGAGCGGGGCTTCATGCCCTACCTGGCCACCCCGGAACAGCCGGCGTTGGGAACCTTGTCGGATCGTGAATGGCCGTTCGGGGAAGCGCCGACATACTTCAGGGGGCAGTCCTCGCTCTGGCCCAGCGTCCTGCTGGACCACGGCATTGATTTGTCGCAACTGCCGCGCACCTCGCGATTGCCTGAGTATCCGGGGGACATTGATGATCCCACCATCATTCGCACGTTCTTCTGGTTGACGCATGCGGCTCATGCGCGCCCGGAATATTGGGTCGGCTTTGATCCACCCTCGTCCGATGCAATGTACTCCGGCGTTCGGCTGGACGAAGCGGTCTTTCCGGCGAGCAAGGGCATGTTCGTGGATCTGGGGCTTCTCGAAGCGCGGTTTGCCTCGCACTGGAGTGTCGCCATGGTTGATGGGTCGGCGTCCGTGCGAACCAGAACCGATCCTCCCGTGATGATGGCCGAACTTCCACGGCCATATGGCGCGGTGGCATGGCGAGTGCTAACGACACACAAGGGTATGCGCGGCATCGACTACTGAACCGCGCCAATCGAGTCCGTCTCTCGCCGCAGCATCGGTTGCGGCCGCAGATAGGTCAGGCTCCTCCACGCCCACTCCATCGGGCCGAAGCGGAAAAACCGGAGCCAGAGCACGCTGAAGACGATCTGGGCGGCGTAGATGGCGAGGACGATGCCGACGCGTTCGATTCTGGTCGTCTCTCCGAAGAGGCCGAGGCCCCAGTGGTAGAAGATGCCCGTTGAGATGACGGTCTGCATGAGGTAGTTCGTCAGGGCCATGCGCCCGACCTTCGCGATCGCGCCCGTGGCGGCTCGGGCCGCGCCGGAGCGGACAATGAGCGTGATCGCGCCGAGATAGCCGATGCTCAGCAGCGGCCCGCCGACCATGGCGAGCACGTTGCCCGCGACCATGTAGACCCAGGGGGGGGCGATGACCGGCAGGAACGCGTAGAGCAGGCCGAAGGGGATGCCGAGGAACAGGCCGACCAATACGAAGCGGCGGTGCCAGTGCGCGTTGCGCGGCTCGAAGAGGCCGGCCTTCAGCATCGCGGCCCCGAACAGGAGCATCGCCGCGACGTTCCACCAGAAGCCGAGCGCACAGAACACGAGCATCGACGCGAAGGTGACGACGCGGAAGAAGAGGGCCTGACCGTAGGGCCCGTCGCGGTAGGCCTCCGTTTCCGCTTCGAGCCACACGGGCGAGGAGAGCGGGCCGCCGACGCCCTGCATCTGGGACGGGTCCTCGAAGACCGCGAGCGCGCGCTCGATCGGCGTCTTCGGCCCGGGGTCGGCCTCATCGGGCGGTTCGTCGGTGTGCGAGGCAGGCTCTGGCGCATCCTGCGCGGCGTGGGCTTCGTCGGTGGGCGCTTCGTCGTCGGGCGTTGGCGAGGGATCCGCCGGATCGGCCTGCGCGAGCGCCTCCGTCTCGAGCGGGGCAACGGCGGCCGCGTTGCGCTCCCGGGAGATGGTTTCGAGCGCACCGAGCGTGCCCAGGCCCGTGCCTGCCAGCGCACAGACAGCCATCAGGCACGCACCGATGATGGCGAGCGTGCGGGGCCTGGCGTCGATGAGCAGGAGGAGCAGCAGGCCGGCGATGCTGTAGATGAAGAGGATGTCGCCGTACCAGAGCAGCAGACCGTGCGCGAGGCCGAAGAGGCTGAGCACGGCGAGGCGGCGCAACCCCGTCCCGAGGAGTCGGCGTCCGGCCGCCCTGGCCCGCTGCCACTGGAGCGCGAGGCCGATCCCGAAGAGCAGCGAGAAGAGCGGGTAGAACTTGCCCTCGCAGAAGACCTTGACGACGTAGTGGACGACCCGGTCGGCGGGCGACGAGCCTGCCGGAGGCGCCGGGTCGAAGTACAGGCCGAAGGCGTCGCCGTGCATGCCGATGTTGACAAGGAAGATGCCGAGGAGGGCGAAGCCGCGGACGACATCGATAGCGTCGATGCGCGACGACTCCGCCACCGGGGTGAGCGGCGCGGGCGGGTTCGGGGTCATGCCGGTTTGTTGGGGAGGCGCGCCGCGGGTTTCATCGGGATGCATGGGCGGAGGATACCGATCGTGGACTCGTCAGGCGAGCGCACACAAAGGGGCGCGGACCCCGGCTGGGCGTCCGCGCCCCGGCGCTTACCCTCCCCTGCCGCCGGTCACTTGCGGGTCACGGTGACTTCGGCCCAGTCGGACCACGCCGAGTCCCCCGCGCTGTTGCGGGCCCGGACGCGGTAGCGGAACGTGCCGGTCCCGCTGTTGTCGGTGTAACTGGTCGCGTTCGCGCCGGCGGTGAAGTAGGTGCTGCTCGTCCAGTTGCCCTTCTTGTTCTGCTTCTGCCGCTCGATCTGGAAACTCGTCTCATTGTCGGAGTTGTCCGACCACGAGACGGTTGCCGTGCGGTTCTTGTTGTTGATCGCGACGACGTCGGACGGCGGGTTCGGGATCGTCCCCGGCGCCGGGTCGATGATGACGGTGACGGTGTCGCTGCCGACCAACCCGCCTGAATCGGTCACCGACGCGGTGACGACGTGGGTGCCGACCGAGAGCGTGGAGGTGGCGAACGACGCCCCCGCGCCGATCGCGCCGTCGAGGTTGCTGGTCCAGGTGATCGAGCCGGAGAGGTCGCCGTCCTGCGCGTCCGAAGCCGAGCCGGTGAAAGTGACACTCGCGCCCTCGGTGAAGGTCGAGTTGTCGGCGGGGCTTGTGATGGTCACGGACGGCGCGGTGTTCCCGCCGCCGCCCCCGCCGGCGAGCGCGGCGAAGGCGTTCAGCACGCCGCCCGTGGCGCACCGGTTCGCCAGCGCGCTCACGGGGCGGGCGGTCGAGAGCACGCGCCCGATCACCTGCGAGTACGTGAAGCCCGGGTTCTGCTGGTAGACGAGGGCGACGACGCCCGCCACGTGCGGCGCGGCCATCGACGTCCCGCTCGACCAGGCGTAGGAGTTTCCGCTGTAGGTGCTCGCGATGTCCACGCCCGGCGCGCCGAGGTCCACGCTCGTGGCCCCGTAGTTCGAGAAGCCCGCGAGCGCGTCGCGATTGTCCGTTGCGGCGACCGACACGATGTTGTCCAGGTTGTAACTGGCCGGGTAGAACGGTGAGGAGTCGTTGTTCGTGCCGGCGTTCCCGGCCGCCGCGACGAAGACGTGCCCGACGCTCTTGGAGGCGTTGATCGCGTTGTACATGCTCGACGAGTACCCGCCGCCGCCCCACGAGTTGTTCGAGACCTTGACTCCCTTGGCCGCCGCGTAGTCGAGGGCCGCGATCGCGTCCGCGGTCGAGCCGCCGAACGGGCCGATGAACCGCAGCGGCATGATGCGGCACTGCCAGTTCACGCCCGCCACGCCGATCCCGTTGTTCCCTTCCGCGCCGACGGTGCCCGCGGTGTGCGTCCCGTGCCCGTCGCCGTCGTCCGGGTTGTTGTCGTCGGAGTAGAAGTCCCACCCGCGAATGTCGTCGACGTACCCGTTCCCGTCGTCGTCGATCCCGTTGCCGGCGATCTCGCCGGGATTCGACCAGATGTTCGCGTCCAGGTCCGGGTGCGACCACTGCGTCCCCGTGTCGATGACCGCGACCACGAACCCGGACTGCCCTGTCGTGATGTCCCACGCTTCCGGCATGTCGATGTCCGCGTCCGGCACGCCCAGCACCCCGCGGATGTCCTGCCCCGTGTTGTGCAGGCCCCACTGAAGCCCGAAGTACGTGTCGTTCGGGGTCGTCGCCGTCGTCCGCTGCACGTAGTCCGGCTCCGCGTACTCCACCCACGGGCTGGCTCTCAGCGCGTCGATCGCCCGGTCTACCGGCAGCGCGGTGCGCACGTGCACCAGGCCGGGCACCAGCGAGTACGTCCGCACCAGCTGCGCCCGGCTATCCGACAGGGCCTGCGCCAGCGCGGCCTCCGGCGTCTTCACGTCGAACCGCACCAGCACGCTCCCGGGGATGAACTCCAGCGCCGGGTTCTGTTCCAGCGCACGCTTGTCCTCCCGGTATGCGGCCAGGGCCGCGGCATCCGAGACCACCTGCGCCGACGCGGGCAGGCACGCGATCAACAACGCAAGCCCGGCACAACGATGCAACCACATGGCGAGTTCTCCTCTCGGTTGAGGCCCGCGGCCAGAGCGGCCCGGGCGAGATGGTGCCAAGGTACTGCCCGCCGGGTCGGTCATCAAGGGGATTCCTCCCCGAACGCCTGCGGTGCGGCCGCGTCCGCCGGGGCCGTCAGGCCGAGCCGCCCCTCGATCGAGCGGATGATCTGCTGGGACCGCTTCTCGTCCCCGAACAGGCCGATCCGGACCTTGGCCCGGGTCTGGTCCACCTTCCGCTGCTGCAGCCGCAGGGTGATCTCGTCGCCGCCGGGGGTGCGGGACTTGATCCTGCCGGAATCTTCGTCGCGTGACGAGGCCGCGACGGGCAGTTCGAGTTCATCGAACGCGGCCAGCGACGCGGCCCACACGTCATCGAGCGGCGCGTTGACGTCGTGCGTCGACTCGCCGTTGGCGTAGGCGTAGACGACGACCGCGGCGCAGCCGCCGTGCCACGCCAGGGTCGCGAGCAGCAGGAACGCAGCGAGCGTGTGCGCGCGTGCTTTGCCGGTCATTTCAGGCTTCTTCGCTTTCCTTCAGTTTCGCAAGCACGCTGTAGTCTTCGAGCGTGGTGGTGTCCTGCGTAATCTTCTCTTCGCCCGCGGCGATGGAGCGGAGGAGGCGGCGCATGATCTTCCCGCTCCGCGTCTTCGGGAGGGCGGGCGTGAACCGGACCTGGTCGGGCCTGGCGATCGCGCCGATCTCCTTCGACACGTGCTCGCGCAGGGCGGCCTTGAGCGCGTCCGCCTCCGCCGGCGACTTCGGCTCGCGGCTCGGCTCGAGCGTGCAGAACGCCGCGATCCCCGTCCCCTTGATCTCGTGCGGCATCCCGACCACCGCCGCCTCGACCACCGCCTCGTGCGACACCAGCGCGGACTCGACCTCCATCGTCCCCAGCCGGTGGCCCGCGACGTTGATCACGTCGTCCACGCGGCCCATGATCCAGAAGTACCCGTCCGTGTCGCGCCGCGCACCGTCGCCGGTGAAGTAGTACGGCTCGCCGTTGACGGGGCTGTGCACGCGCGAGAAGTACGTCTGCACGAACCGGTCCCGGTCGCCGTGGATGCCCCGCAGCATCCCGGGCCACGGGCGGCGCACGACCAGCAGGCCGCCGGTGTTCGGCGGCTGCTCCTCGCCGCGCTCGTTCACCACCGCCGCGTCCACGCCGAAGAAGGGCAGCGTGCACGAGCCGGGCTTGGTCGGCGTGCATCCCGGCAGCGGCGTGATCATGTGTCCGCCGGTCTCTGTCTGCCACCAGGTATCGACGATCGGGCACCGCTCGCCGCCGATCGTCCGGTGGTACCACATCCACGCCTCGGGGTTGATCGGCTCGCCGACCGTCCCCAGCACCTTCAGCGACGAGAGGTCGTGCCGTCGGGGGTGTTCGTCGCCCCACTTCATGAAGGCCCGGATCGCCGTCGGCGCGGTGTAGAACTGCGTGACCTTGTGCCGCGCGACGATCGACCAGAAGCGGTCCTCGCCCGGGAAGTTCGGCGCGCCCTCGTACATCACCGTCGGCACGCGGTTGGGCAGGATGCCGTACAGGATGTACGAGTGCCCCGTCACCCACCCCACGTCGGCCGTGCACCAGTAGACCTGCCCCGCGTCGTGCGCCAGGTTGAACGCCACGCGGCTCGTCAGGTAGGTGTGGACCATGTAGCCGCCGGTCGTGTGCACGATCCCCTTCGGCTTGCCGGTCGAGCCGGAGGTGTACAGAAGGAACAGCATGTCCTCCGCGTCCATCGGCTCGGGCGGGCACTCCGCGGACGCCCCGGCGACCGCGTCGTGCCACCAGCGGTCGCGCCCGTCGTGCCACGCCACGCCGTTCCCGCACCGGCGCAGCACGATCACCGTCCGCACCGCCTCGGGCGTGTCGGCCAGTTGCGCGCAAGCCGCGTCCACGTTCTCTTTCAGCGGCACGACGTTCCCGCGCCGCCACGCCCCGTCGCACGTCACGATCACGCGGCTCTTCGCGTCGTGAACGCGGTCGACGATCGCCTGCGAACTGAACCCCCCGAAGATGACCGAGTGCGCCGCGCCGATCCGCGCGCAGGCCAGCATCGCCACCGCCACCTCGGGCACCATCCCCATGTAGATGGTCACCACGTCGCCCTTCTTCACGCCCGCGCCCTTGAGCGCATTGGCGAACCGGCAGACCTCCGCGTGCAGGTCGTGGTACGTCAGCCGCCGCACCTCCGGCCCGTCCGCGCCCACCGGCTCGCCCTCCCAGATGATCGCCGTCTGGTCGCCCTCCCCCGAGGCGATCTGCCGGTCGAGGCAGTTGTACGACAGATTCGTTCGCCCGCCGACGAACCACTTCGCATCGGGCGCCTTCCACTCCAGCACCCGCTTCCACGGCGTGAACCAGTGCAGTTCCGAGGCGATCTCCCCCCAGAACCCTTCCGGGTTCTCGACGGACCGTCGGTGCAGTCGACGGTACTCCTCCATCGACGCCACGTGCCAGCGCGGCATGCCCAGGTCGTCCGCCGGACGGGGCGGGAACACCCGGTTCTCCTGGAGGATCGACTCGATCGACGCGCTCTCGGGGGTCGGCATGGGTCAACTCCACATCGTCTCGCGGCGGCTCGGCGGCCGCCCGTCTGCGAAGATACCGTCTCCCCTGCCCCGCGGCAGAACCACCGAGGAGATGACCCGTGAGCGACACCCGGCACGCAGGCAGCATCCAGGCCGACGCGATCGTCCATGCCCCCGTTGATGGCGTCTGGGAGGCCGTCGCCACGGCCGACGGCCTCAAACGCTGGTTCCCCATCGACGCCAGAGTCGTGCCGGGCGTCGGCGGGAGCATCTGGTACTCCTGGGGCCCGGGGGTGTGCGAGGGCGCCGCGAAGATCACCGTCTGGGAGCCGACCCGGCGCCTCAGAATCGAGTACGGCGACATGTCCGACGAATGGACGCTCGAGCCGGCCGGCAACGGCACGTCCGTCCGCGTCGTCACCTCCGGCTTCGCCGACAGCGAGGCGGGACGCGAGCAGGCCGCGGCCGTCGAGCGGGGCTGGCGATTCGAACTGGCAGGCCTGCGCCATGCGCTTGAGCGTCACGCCGGCAAGCCGCGCCACGTTGCCTTTCCGCGCGTCGCGGGTCTTCGCCTCGCGCGCGAAGCGATCTGGGGCAAACTGGTCGGCCCGACGTGCATGGGCCTCGGCTCTCGCGCCGGCGTGCCCCGGCCCGGCTCCGTCGTCCAGTTCGTCACCGGCGCGCGCGACCGGCTCGAAGCCGACCTGCTGATCCACGACTCGCCCTACGAACTCGCCGCCGTCGTCTACGACTGGGACGACGCCCTGGTCCGCCTCCGCGTCGGCCCGCCGATGGCGAACGGTGGGGGCGATGAAGGGTTTGAAGCCTCGATCTTCGTCGCGCTCCACGGCGACCGCGCCGAGGAGGCCCGCGAGATTGAGACCCGCTGGGGCGACCTGCTCCGCGCCGCCCTCGCCTGACGGGCGGGCACGCCGCCACCGCGCGTTCGCCCCGCTTGCGCGGGCGAAAGCAGCCCCGGCCCGACGCGACGCAGCCAGACGCGCCGAGCCGGGACACGCTCCCGCGACGCCGCCGACTCGACGACGCCACGATGACAAGCGACGCCCGCGCGCTCCGCTCACGCGACTTCCCGTCGCGCGCCCGGCGTCCGGGGGGGGCGCTGCGTGCGTCCGCGTCAGTCGTTGATGGTCAACTCGACCTTGATCCCCTCGCCCGAGAGGAAGGTGTCGAACGCCTTGCGGTAATCCTCGATCGGGAACTCGTGCGTCAGGACGTCGTCCAGTTCCAGGCGGCCCGACAGCACCAGTTCCTCCATCTGGTACCAGGTCTCCCACATCTTGCGCCCGTTGATCCCGAGGACCTTGCACCCCTTGAAGATGATGTGCTCGTTGAAGTTGAAGGTCACCGCCTTCGCGGGCAGCCCGAGCAGCGCGGCCGTTCCGCCGTTCCGCAGCGCGCGGAAGCCCTGATCGAAGGCCGCGTCCGCGCCGGACATCTCCAGCAGCACGTCCACGCCCTCGCCGCGGCACGCCCGTCGCACTTCCGAGATCCACCCGTTGTCGCGCGCGTCGAACGCCTCGACCGCGCCGAGTTTCTTCGCCAGTTCCAGTCGTGGCGGGTTCACGTCGGTGCAGAAGATGCGGCTCGCGCCGGCGGCCCGCGCGACGGTGACCGCCATCAGCCCGATGATCCCCACGCCCGAGATGAGCACCGTCTTCGCGCTCACGCCCGCCTCCATGACCGTGTGGACAGCGTTGCCCAGCGGGTCGAAGACCGCCGCCACTCGGTCCGGGATGTCCTTGTGCACCGGCCAGACGTTCTCCTCCGGCACGACCACGTAATCCGCGAAGCACCCGTCTCGGTCGATGCCGATGATGCGCGTGTCGCTGGCGATGTGCGCGTTGCCCGTGCGCGAGTTGTAGTCCACGCCGGCGGTCACGTGCCCTTCCGCGCTCACGCGCAGCCCGGGCTTCCACCGCGTCACCGCCGAGCCGACGCGCTCGATCGTCCCCACAAACTCGTGCCCGGTCACGATCCCTACGGGGATGCGTCCCGCCGCCCACTCGTCCCACTGCCAGATGTGCCGGTCGGTCCCGCAGATCCCCGCCCGCCGCACCCGGATGAGCACGTCGCGCGGGCCTGGCTCCGGGCGGGCGCGGTCGGCGTCAAAGGCGAGTCCCTCGCCGGCGTGGTGCTTGATGAGCGCGCGCATGGGTTCCCTTCCGGGGGCGTCCGAAGAGTGGGGGGGTCGGCCGGTCGGGCGGCCGGTCCGCCCACGGGGGGGATTGTGGCGGGGTCGGTCGCGCCGATCAACCGTCGCCATCCGCGGCGGTAGACTGCCCCGGTGTCCCGCGCCGGAAGCCCGAGTTCGTTCCTGTTCCTCGCCGCGACCCCCAAGGGCGGCCGCACGCTTGGCTTGCGCCAGGCCCGTTCCGAGCGCGCCCTTGCCGAGGTTCTCCGCCGCGATCGGCTCGTTCTCCTGCGGACTTGGCGGTTGCCCGTCTGGGTCGGTGCGCGCGAGGGTTCGCTCGCCCTGAAAGACCAGGCCGAACTCAACACGCAGCTCGCCCTGCTGCTCAAACGGGGCGTGCCGCTCGTCGAGGCGCTCGAGGTCACGGCCTCCGTCGTGTCGTCCCGCACGAGGCCCCTGGTGCAGCGCCTGCGCGACGAGGTCGCCGGTGGGGCGTCCTTCTCCGATGCCTGCCGCCGCGCTCGCGCCTTCGACACCGTCACGATCGCCGTGTATCAGGCGGCCGAGCGCACGGGGGACCTCGCGGGCGCGGCGGCACAACTCTCGCGCACCGCTCGCCGCCAGGTCGCGCTCCGGGGCAAGGCCCTCACCCTCATGCTCTATCCGGCGATCGTGCTGGCGATCAGCCTCGTCGTCGTCGGCCTCATGCTCGTCATGGTCGTCCCGAGCATCGGCAACGCGCTCCTCCAGATGACCGACGACCTTCCCGCGTACACGAAACTGATCATGGGCTTCAGCGAGTTCGTGCGGGCAAACGCCGCCATCGTTCTCGCGGTCGTCGGCGCGACGCTCATCGTCGCGCTGCTCGCGCGCCGCCAGGTCGGCGCGGCCGTTGCCCGCGCCATGCGCAGGCTCCCGGGCGTGCGGACCGTCGCCCTCACGCAGGAATCCGCCCGATTCTTCGCCGTCATGGCGGCGATGACGCGCTCGGGCGTTCCGCTCGCCGACGCGCTCGGCGTCGCGACCGAGGCCATCGCCCACCCCGTCATGCGCCGCCAACTCCGCACGCTTCGAACGCGCCTGATCGAGGGCGGCGTGCTGCGGTCGCTCATCGACGGCGTCGAGACGCTCCCCCTGGCGACGCGCCGCCTCCTCATGGCCGCGGAGCGTGCGGGCGACCTCGAGACCGCCTTCGACACGCTGGCCGACGACCTCGCCGACGAGGCCGAGCGCCGGTCCACGCGCCTGCTCTCGGTCCTTCAGCCCGCGCTCATCGTCGCGATGTTCGTCATCATCGGCTCGATCCTGATGGCCGTCATGCTCCCACTGCTCACCCTGCCGTCGAAGGTCATCTGACCGCGGGGATCGGGGCGAGCGCCGCGGTCGCGGTCAGGGCGCGGCTTCGTCCGCGCGCTCGGGGGTCGTCGCGGCCAGCCCCAGCGGGTCGTCGGGCACCGCGAACCGCCCGCCGACGATCCGCGCGCCCGAGTCCACCCGCAGCGTGCGGGCCGCCAGGTCGCCCTTCCACGTCGCCTTCGGCCCGATCCGCACGCTCCCTCCGGTGATCGCGTTCGCCTCGAGCACGCCGAGCACCTCGATGCCCGCGTGCGCTTCGACCAGCGTCGCCATGACGTGCCCTCGACGCTGCACCACCACGCGCCCGCAGGTCTGCAACTTCGTGTAGGCCTGCGCGTTCTTGATGACGAGGTCCTCGATCACCAGCCGCTTGTGGCAGCCGGGGCACGACACCGTCACCGCCCGCACGCCGACCTCGAACCGTCGGCGGCAGTGGTAGCACTGCACGCTGCGATGGGCTGTCTCCGGCGGCATGGATCAGGCGGGCGTCACGCGGTCGGCGCGCCGACCCCCTTCGCGGCCGGCTTCGTTTCCGCCACGCTCCTGGCCTGCTCCTTGCCCGCGTCCGGCCCCACGCGGCAGTGCCCGTAGAACGACGCCCCCTCGTTCACGACCAGTTTCGGCGCGGTCACATCGCCCGTCACCCGCGCCTTGGCGGTCAACTCCACGCGGTCTCGACCGACCACGTCGCCCTCGACCGTGCCGTCCACCGTGACGCGGCCGGCGTCGATCGCGGCGCGGCATGTCGCGCCGCTGCCGATCCGCAACTCGCCCTTGCCGACGATCTTCCCCTCGACCCGCCCGTACACCTGGGCCGCCGACTCGAAACTGATCTCGCCGGTGATGCTGGTGTCCGCCCCGATGGTCGTCGTCTGGTTCGTGCCCTCAGCCATGATCTCCTCCGTGGTGCTCGGCGTGCGTGCCCCCGACGCGGGGCAGTCTACACCGCCCCGACATCCCGACCTCCGTGCGAGCCTTCCACCAACTTCACCCGCCTCCCACCTTCCGCCTCCCACCTCCGAATCTCCCTGCCTGCGTCCCCGCCTCCTCCAGCCCGAAGGGCCGCCCCAACCAGAGCCGGGGGCAACGCCCCTGGAAACCTCCGCCGCCCCCACTCCGCGAGCCGCATCGCGGCGACCCACCCCTCCGGTATACTGCACCCACACACATTCCGGAGGCATCCCGTGATCCGCGCCACATTCCCAATCGCGTGCGTCGCTCTGCTCGCCTCGTGCTCATCGCAACCCGCCCGGCACGTGGCCTCGCCCGACCGCGACGCCGAGATGTTCGGCCGCATCACGTCGCTCGCGGGCGAGTGGGAGTCGGCCGAAGACGCGGGCATGCCCTACACCGCCGTCTTCACCGTCTCGTCGGGCGGCTCCGTCGTGCGCGAGGTCATGTTCCCCGGGCACCCCCACGAGATGACGAATCTCTACCACATGGACGGCGGCGACCTCGTCGTGACGCACTACTGCGCCGCGGGCAACCAGCCCCGCATGGTCGCCCGCGAGGTCCGCGAGACGGCCGAGGGCACGGTCTTCGAGTTCGACTTCGAGTCCGTCTCCAACCTCCGCGCCGAGCACGACCACTACATGGGCAACATGACCCTCACGCTGCTGCGCGACGGCACCATCCGTCAGGACTGGCGGTCGTACGGGCGGGATGGCAAACTGACGGAGCCGACGGTGTTTGGTCTGAAGAGGAAGGGCGGGTCGTGAGACCCACGCTGGACGAGTCGCGACTGTGAAGGAGCGGCGCAAGGGATGGCTTGTACCGGCTGGTTGGCGAGATCCGCCAGAATGTACCCTCGCCGAAATCACCGCTGGTCTGGGAGAAGGGGGCTCAACCAGGCGGTATCGGGTACGCGGCATAACCGAGCCTCGAAGCCCTCAGCACGCGCTCCAGGCTCGCGGGGGAGAACATCTCAGGCGTCTTGAGGTCCACCTCGCGGGCGAGCAGGTCCGAGAGGTCCTGCTGGATCGCGCCGAGGTCGAACAGGTCCGGGTCGACGCCGGGCCGAAACTCGATCAGGATGTCCGCGTCGCTGTCCGGCCCGAAGTGCGGCCCGAGCGCGGAACCGAACACGCGGATCGCGCTGATCCCGTGGCGGCGGCACAGGTCGGCAAGGGCGTCCTGATCAATCGTCAGCCCAGCGGCGAGTGGTGACTGGTCATGGCCGGGACACATATCCGGAGGTGCCCGGAGCAAACGCACCCACGCTCAGCGAGTCGGCTTCGGCGCCGGCTCCTGCCGCATCGCTCGTCGCCGCTCAGCGACCTCTGCGGCACGGCGCAGGGCCTCGCGCATGACTTCACGATCTCGGGTGATCTCGCCGATGGGTCGACGAGGTAAAGCGGGTGTCGGGTTTGCGTCAGGCCTCGTCATCACCACACGCTCCGCGGAGCATCATCCTCTGTTGCTCGAGGACAATCCGCTCAACGGACCTCCCGCTACCGACGGCGATCAGGTCGGGCCGGGAACCGGCATTATCGTAGACGCTCCAGTCATCCGCCACGGGCAGGTAGAGGTTCCACAGGCTCCGCAACCCCCGCTCGTACCTCCGCCGTACGACCGCGTCGCCAGCGTCGTCTCGAACGCAAAGGTCGCTCGCGCGGCCGCCAGTTGGCGCATCCGGGCCAGCATGATCCTGCCCCGCGGCGACCGCCGCCCGCTCCGGCGCGAACCCCGACAGGCCGCGGGCGATGTCGTCAGCGTTCACGAACTCGTCGATGCCGAGGGCCTCGTGCAGCACGAAGGGCGCGGCCGTCGTCTTCCCGGCCCCGTTCGGCCCGGCCAGGATCACGACGCTGGGCGGCCCGTCCGCCACGGCTACTCCTCCCCGGTGTCCAGCACGGCCATGAACGCCTCCTGCGGGATGTTGACGCTCCCGACGGACTTCATGCGTTCCTTGCCTTTCTTCTGCTTCTCGAGCAGTTTCCGCTTGCGGGTCACGTCGCCGCCGTAACACTTGGCCGTCACGTCCTTGCGGAAGGCCTTGATCGTCTCGCGGGCGACGACCTTGCCCCCGATGGCGGCCTGGAGGGGGATCTCGAACTGGTGGCGGTCGATCTGTTTGCGGAGTTTCAGGAGCAACTGCCGCCCGCGCTGCTCGGCCCGCTCGCGGTGGCAGATGAACGAGAGGGCCTCGACGGGGTCGCCGTTGATGAGCACGTCCACCTTCACCAGCCGGTCCGGCCGGTACCCGATGACCTCGTAGTCCATGGTGCCGTAGCCGCTCGTGAGGCCCTTGAGTTTGTCGTAGAAGTCGTAGATCAGTTCCGCCAGGGGCACCTCGAAGGTGAGCATCTGCCGCGTCTCGGAGACGACCATCTGGCTCTTGTACACGCCGCGCCGGTCGAGGCAGAGTTTCATGATCTCGCCGACGTACTGGTTGGGGATCATGATCTCGACGCGGCAGATCGGCTCGCGGATCTCCTCGACCAGCCCCATGTCCGGCAGGTCGGCGGGGTTGTGGACCTCGATCTCCTCGAGCACCCCCCCCTTGCCGCGCACCACGACCTTGTAGCTGACGGTGGGGGCCGTCTGCACGACCTCGACCCCGCCCTCGCGCTCCAGCCGCTCCTGCACGATGTCCATGTGCAGCAGCCCGAGGAACCCGCACCGGAACCCGAACCCGAGCGCCTCGGAGTGGACGGCCTGGAAGGTGAACGACGAGTCGTTGAGGCTCAGTTTCTCCATCGCCTCGCGCAGTTCCTCGAAGTCGTTGCCTTTCTTCTCGCTCGTCGCGGGGTAGAAGTCGCAGAAGACCATCTGCCGCGGCGGCTGGTAGCCCTCCAGGGGCTCCTCGGCGGGGTCGAGTTCGAGCGTGATGGTGTCGCCGACGCGGACGTCGCCCAGCGTCTTGATCGCCGCGACGAGGTACCCGGTCTCGCCCGGCCCGAGTTCCTGCACCTTCACGGGCTTGGGCGTGTACTTGCCGAGTTCGGTCACCTGGTAGGTGCGCCCGAGGCCCATCATGCGGACCTTCTCGCCCACGCGCAGCCGCCCGTCGAAGACCCGCACGTACACGATCACGCCCCGGTAGTCGTCGTACACGGCGTCGAAGATGAGCGCCCGGGTCTTGGTCGTCGCCGGCGTGCGCGGCCCGGGCAGGCGTTCGCAGATCGCCGCCAGCAGTTCGCGGATCCCCTGGCCCGTCTTGGCCGAGACGAGCAGGCAGTCCTCGGCCGCGAACCCCAGCACCTGCTCGACCTCCATCGCCACTTCGTCCGGGCGGGCGGAGGGCAGGTCGATCTTGTTGAGCACGGGGATGATCTCGAGGTCCTGGCCGATGGCGAGCAGCGCGTTGACGACGGTTTGGGCCTCGACGCCCTGGGTGGCGTCGACGACCAGCAGCGCGCCCTCGCAGGCCTTGAGCGCGCGTGAGACCTCGTAGTTGAAGTCGACGTGCCCCGGCGTGTCGATGAAGTTCAGCATGTAGAGCTCGCCGTGGTCCTCCGGCGCGCCCTTGCGCGTGCGGTGGCGTCCCTCGTCGTCCGGCGGCTCCTCGTAGTCGGCTTCGAGTTCGTCGGCCTGGGTGCCGGGGACGTGTCGGTGCATCACCGTCACCGCCGACGCCTTGATGGTGATGCCCCGCTCGCGTTCCAGGTCCATCGAGTCGAGCATCTGCTCGCGGGCCTCGCGCGCGGAGACGGCGTTCGTCGCCTGCAACAGCCGATCCGCCAGCGTGGACTTGCCGTGGTCGATGTGGGCGATGATCGAGAAGTTGCGGATGCGCGGCGTCGGGTCGGTCATCGCGGGCGGCTTGCGGCTTGGGGGGAGGGTCCGGCTTCGGGGGGGATTCCCGCCACACACGCGGCGGTCGGGCCATGATAGGCGGAGCGCCCCGAAATCCCCGCCCTCGCGCCCGCTCCCGCCCCCGATCGCGTGCAGCCGCGCCCCGCCGGCGGTCGATAAGACGATACCGTTCAGTCCCGGCCGGGGGTGGACACGGAGGACGCCATGCCCACAGACTCGCTCCGCCAGGTCCGAACCATCCTTGTCGGCTCCGGCCTCACGCCCGAGTCGATCGGCGGCGTCGTCACCGCGCAGCTCCTCGCCCGGTGCTACGGGGCGGCGCTCCACCTCGTCCACGTCGTCGAGCCGGTCTCCGAAGTCGCGGAGCGTGCCATCCCGGGGCTTGCCGAGAAGCACGTCGAGCAGGCCGAGGAGGAACTCCGCCTCTTCTGCCGGTCGCACGGCCTGGGCGAGGGCGTCACGCTCCACGTGCTGCGAGGCGACCCCGAGTCCGAGATCCTGAGCCTGCGCGCCAGACTGCACGCCGACCTGGTCGTGGTCGGGCGCTACGGGAAGGGCGGGCTGAAGCGGGGGCGGCTCGGCAGCGTCGCCGATCGACTTCTGCGCGCCTCGCCCGTCAGCGTCGTCGTCGCTCTCCCCGAGTTCCGGGGCGAGATCCAGCGCGTCGGCATGGCGTGCGACCTTCACGCCGACAACGACGAGTTTCTCATCCGCGCCGTCGAGGTCGCGTCGCGCCTCGGCGTCCCCGAGGTCGTCCTCCTCGGCTCGTACGAGGTCCCCAGCGGCTACCACATGGTGCTCACCTGGGAAGAGGCCTGCGAGAAGATCGCCCACGCCCTCCGCGAGCGCGCCGACGAGATGATCGCACGGGTTGCGCGCGTCGCGCCCGGCGTCGCGGTTCGCGTCCGCATCGAGGAGGGCCTGCCCGCCTCGCGCATCCCCGCCCTTGCGCTCGAAGAGCGCCTCGACCTGCTCGTCCTCGGCACGCACACGCGCACCGCCCCCGCGCAGGTGCTGCTCGGGCGCATCAGCGAGAAGATCATCGACGCCGCGGGCTGCTCGATCTGGGCCGAGAAATCGCCCAAGCGTTTCCAGGGCTTCATCGAAGCCCTCGGCCGGCTTCTCGACTGAGGCGGACACCCCTCGCGTTCGACTTGCCGCCAACGAGCGGAGTCCATCGGGGAGCGGATGCTCCTCGCCCGTTGTCACTCGGCGCGCTTCAGCGTCACCGTCGCCGTGCCGTGCAGCCGCCCGCGCCGGTACCCGACCTCGACGATCTCGCCCGGCGACCGCCGCGCGAGCACCCGCACCAACTCGTAGTAGTCTCGCACCGCACGCCCGTCAACGTGCGTGATCACGTCGCCCACTCGCAGACCGCCCGCCGCGCTGCGCGGCACGAACGCGCTGATGGTCAGTCCCTCTCCCGTTCCCGTCGCGTCGATCTGCACACCGAGCGAGGCCGACCCGACGCGGACCTCCTCCGGCACCTTGGGCAGCGAGAGCAGCCAGCGGCGGTACTCCGCGTCGATCTCTTCCGCCGACATCCCGAGCGCGGCCTCGAGCGACGCCAGTCCCGTCGGGTCCTCGCGGAAGTGCTCCGTGAAGTGCCGGTACCACGCCGCAAGACGACCGCGGGCGTGCACGAACAGGAAGAGCGCCCGCGCCTGCCCGTAGTAGGCCAGCGGCCTCGTCCCGGTGAAGTGCTCGCGCGGCACGGAGACCAGGTCGCGCACCTTCAGCAGCTTCCCCGCTTCCGCCAGGAACCGAGCCTGGTTGGTCCGCCACGACGGGGCGGGCACCGGGCGCCCGTCCGGCCCCGGGTCGTAGTCCTCGATCAGCGCGCAAAGCCCCTCCTGCACCCACACCGGATGGATTTGCCCGAGGCGCGTAGCGCTGCGCCAGTGCAGCACGTGCATGAACTCGTGCCGCAGGCTCGCCCCGAGGTCGCCGGTCACGAGTTGCTTCGTGTCGTGGTTGTAGTGCCCGCCGATCCCCTGCGTGTAGCCCCGCGCAGCCGGGCCGTAGGTCTCGAAGGCCCAGCGCTCGAAGTCCCGGCGGGTGGGCAGCGCGACGAGCACCCACGCGTCCTGCGCGCCCGCCAGTTCCTCGTGCGTGCCGGCGAACACCTCCTCCATCGCCCAGGCGTGGATGCGCTCGACCTCGGCCCGGCACTGCGCCGTGGTTTCCGGGGAGAACCCCGACGCGAAGAGCAGGCGCAGGCGTTCGTCGCGTTCGTACAGATACCCCCCCCCGAATCGCTCCCGCGCCCGATCGAGGTCCGTCGCCGCCCTGCGTTCGAGGATCTCGTCCCATCGCTGCACGATCGCCAGGTACCGCGGGTCGCCCCGCAGCGGCGCGAGGTGCGGATCGTGCGTCAGCTGTCGAATGTCGGCGAACCCGTGCTCGACCGCGCGGATGAGCATCTCGCCCGCCTCGGCCGTGTCGCCGCGCATGGCACGAACGCACGCCAAGTTGTACATCGCCACGAAGTTGCCGGGGTCCTCCTCGAGTTGCCGGCGCAGCGCGGCCTCCGCCGTCTCGTAGTCCCCCGCCGCGAACGCCCGGATCGCCCGCTCTTCCGGCGATCCGCCCTCGTCCTGCCCGGCCGCGGCGTAGGGCCACGCGCACGCGGCGAGCGCCGCCGCCACCACCGCAACACCCGTTGTGCCGCGAAGCCTCCGCATCGCACACTGCCTTCCGCCGAATCCTATCGGTCGGTTCCCGCATCGCCCGAGCGTCCGTGCCCGCTCCCGATCAGCCGCCGCAGCGCCTCCGGATAGACCTCGCACTCCAACTCGAACACGCGCCGGGCCAGCGTCTTGACGGTGTCCCCTGCCACCACCGGGCAGCGAGCCTGCAGCACGATCGGACCGTGGTCGTACTCCTCGTCCACGAGATGCACGGTGCAGCCGGTCTCGGCGGCCCCCGACGCGAGCACGGCGGCGTGGACGCGCTCGCCGTACATCCCCTTGCCCCCGAACTCGGGCAGCAGCGCGGGATGGATGTTCACGATTCGCCCGCGGTACTTCGCCGGAACGTGCACGTACCGCAGGTAGCCCGCGAGCACGACCCAGTCGATGGCCCGCGATTCCAGCATCGCGTCGAGCGTCTCGCGCCCGACCTCTCCCGGCACGACGATCGTTTCGAAACCGCGCGCCCTGGCCCGCTCCGCCCCGCGGCACTCGCGCGACGCGATCACGAGGTCGATCGTCGCCCGCAGCCGCCCCGAGTCGATCTCGTCGGCGAGGTTGAGGAGCGTCCGCCCGCCCCCGCTGATCATCACGCAGAGGCGTGGCGGCGCAGCGCTCACGCGACCGCCTTCACCGCCGCGTCGAGGTCCTTCTTGATGACGAGCATGCGGTCCAGGCGGCTGAGTTTCAGCGCGCCCATGATGTCCTCGCTCACCCCGCAGATCGCCATCTTGCCGCTGTTCTCGCGGCACTTGCGGTGCAGGGTGACCAGCATCCCCAACCCGGCCGAGGCCAGCATCCCGACGGACGTCAGGTCCACGACCACCCGCCACGCGCTCCCCTCCGCCGAATCGCTCAGTTCCGCCTCGATGATCGGCGCCTCCCGCTCCGTCACCTTCGACGAGACAACCCGCCCCACCAGCGCGGGTCCGGTCCGACCGATCTCCACGAACATCGCCCCCGACATTGCCCCAGTGTACCCGATCTCTCACGCCTCCGTCGTCGGCTTCTCCCGGAACGGGATCGGCCTTCCCGACGCGTCCACCGAGACCAGCGTCACCGTCGCGCTTGTCACGGGCACGGTCTCGCCGGTCGTGTACCGCTCGGCCTCCACCTCCACCCGGACGGTCACGCTCTTGGTGCCGAGCCGCTCCGTCGAGGTGTGGAATGAGACGATGTCGCCCAGGTGGACCGGGGCCGTGAAGTCCACCCGGTCCATCGAGGCCGTCACCCACCGGTGCTGCCCGTGCCGCCGGGCCTCGACGAACCCCGCCTGGTCGATGTAACTGAGGATCACCCCGCCGAAGATCGTCCCGTACTGGTTCGTCTCCCGCGGCATGGTCACGACCCGCAGGGCAAGGCGACGCTCGCTCATGCCCGCAGCCTAGCGAGCCGCCCGTCCACGGGCGTCGGATCGCCCCCGCCCCTCGGCCTGCGAACAATCCCCCATGACCACCTCATCCACCCCCGTCGGCGCGGTCGCCGGGCACGCCGAGATCGGCCGCGAGATCGACGCCCTCGACACCCCCGCCCTCATCCTCCGCTACCGCCGGGGCGTCGAGAACTTCGACCCCCGGCTCTTTGACCTCGCCGACGACCAGATCGACACCGCCTTCCTGCCCGACTCGGGCGTCGGCCGCTGGCCCGTGCGCTTCCTGCTCGGTCACCTCGCCGATGCCGAACTGGTGATGACGTTCCGCATCCGCCGCATCCTCGCCGAGGACCGCCCGGTGCTGGCCGTCTGGGACGAGATGGCCTTCGCCGACAGCCCGCTCTACACGCCGGGACTCCGCCAGCCCATTGCCGGCTACCTCGCCGCCATCCACACGCTCCGCCGCTGGACGACCGAACTGCTCATGGCCCTCACGCCCGAGCAGTGGTCCCGCCCCGCGCTGCACCCCGAGCGCGGCGAGATCACGCTCCGCGACGTGGTCGTCGGCACGACCTGGCACCTCGAGCACCACAACGTCTATCTGCAAGCCAAGATCGACCGCTTCCTCGGCCCACGCGCCGAGTGCGCGCCGGAGGAGCAGGCACGAGGTCGTTGCGGCCCGTCGTGCGGGTGCCACGGCGAGCCGTGACGGTTGATCGTCGAGCGCAGTCACACGCCGGCCGCGCCGGTCGTTCGCTTCAGGACCATCGTCGCGCCGACCATCACGCCCGTCGCGCCAATCAGCGCATTGAGCACGCCCATCCACGCCGGCGTCCTGGCGTTCTGCATCGCCTCCATCGCGGGCACGTCCGCGGGGCGTTCCACGACCTCTTGCGGCCCTCTCAGGCTCATCCCGGCGTACAGCAGCCCGAACACGAGCAACAGGGCCGCCAGGACCGCCGCCGCCCGCTTCGACCGCCCGATCAGCCCGCACACCACGCCCCCGAGAAGCGCGGCCGCCACGCCGATCACCACGCTGCACGCGATCCACAGACCGGACGGCTCGTACGTCCCCTCCCGGAACGCGCCGTCCACCCCCACGGCCGCGTACAGCCCGAAGAACGCGGCGATCGTCACGATCGCCATCACCACGTAGGCCACGATCACACCGGCAATCGCTCGCACCATGGATGAGTCTCCCGGAAGGCGTGAGGCAGGACACGGCTGTCCCAGTCTCTCTTGGGAATCCCCGGGCCGCAAGTTCATGCTCGATCACGCCACCACCCGCTCTCCCTCCCGCTCCGTCAACTCCCTGAACAGGCCCTGGATCCTCCGTGTCACCGGCCCCGCCTCGCCGCGGCCGATCGTGCGCCCGTCCACTTTCATTACGGGCACGATCTCGCCCATGGTCCCGGTGCAGAACGCCTCGTCCGCCCGGTACACCTCCATCAGCGAGATGTCGCGCACCTCGTGCTCGATCCCGTTCTCGCGGCACAGATCCAGCACCGCCGCCCGCGTGATCCCCTCGGGGCACGCCACCGTGCGGCTCGTCTCGACCTTCCCGCCCGCCGCGATGAAGACATGTGTCGCGTTGGTCTCCGCCACGAACCCGCGCACGTCCAGCATCAGCGCATCGTCCGCGCCCGCGTTCGTCGCCTCGATCTTCGCCAGGATCGACTGGATCAGGTTGCAATGGTGGATCTTCGGGTCGAGGCAGTCCGGCGGGAACCGGCGGACGCTGCTCGTCGCCAGCGTGATGCCGCCCGATCCGTACACCGGCGGCTTGTGCTCGGCCAGCACGATCAGCGTCGGCCCGCTCCGGTTCAGGCGCGGGTCCATCCCGCTCGTCACCTTCACGCCGCGCGTCAGCGTGAGGCGGATGTGCACGCCGTCGCGCATCCCGTTCGCTTCCAGCGTCCGGCGCACCTGCTCGGTGATGTCGGCGTGGCTCGGGATGGTCTCGAAGGCCAGCGCGAGCGCGCTCCCCCGCAGCCGGTCCAGGTGCTCGCGCAGCCTGAAGATCCGCCCGTCGTAGACCCGCAACCCTTCCCAGACCGCGTCCCCGCCCTGCACCGCGGAGTCGATGGGCGACACGCCCGCCTCGTCCCGATGCACGAGCCGGCCGTTGATGTTCACGAGAATGTCGCGGTTCCGGGGGTCGAACTGCTGCAGCATGGCCGCATGGTACGGGAGGCTCGCACCCGGCTCATCCCTCCCACGCCCGCCAGGGGAAGTCGAGCGGCATCAACTCCGGCCGTCCTTGCCACCACGCCACGAGCCACTCGAACGCGTCCACCAGCCGCGGCCCGGGCCGGTTGAACATCTGGTTGCCGTCCACCACGGCCACGCGCCCCGCGCGAACCGCCGGCAGCGAGCGGAACCACGCCTCGCGCCCCAGCCGGGCCGTCTCCCGCCACGCCCGCTCCAACGACAGCCCGCACGGGCAGACCACCAGCCACTCCGGCCCCACGCCCGCAAACACACCCGGCGGCACGGCGATCGACGGTCCGGCCGCTCGCTCGGCCTGCTGGGGCCCTTGCGCCGCGCCGGCGTCTTCGCGCGCTGTCGTCGGATTGAGCGGATGCCGCCCGCCCGCGCGCTCGATCAACTGCACGGTCCAGTGACCCGCGACGAACAGCGGATCGGTCCATTCCAGGAACCCGACGACCGGCCCGTCGAGGTAGGGCGGCACGAACTCCTGCGCCCGGAACAGCCGCTCGCGCAGGCGAAGAGCGGCCGCGCGCGCTTCCCGCTCCAGGCCGGCCGCCCCGCCGACCGACAGCACCGAATCGAGCACGCCCTCCACGGTGATTGGGTTGAGGCTCAGCACGCGTGGCCGGGGCGACATCGGTTCCACCAGACGCCTGACGGTTTCGAGGTCGATCGAGCAGACCGAGCAGGTGTCCTGCGTCAGGATCAGGTCCGGACGCAATCGCACGAGTTCGTCCTCGTTGATCGTGTACAGCGAGCGGCCCTCGGCCGTGTGCTGCCGCACGTCCGCGTCGATCGCCGCGGCGTCGCCGGCCCCGGTCCGGGCGGCCGTCAGCGTCGGAACGCGCTCCAGACCGTCCGGGAAGTCGCATTCGTGCGACCGCCCGACCAGCATCCCCCGCCCGCCGACGAGGCAGAGCGTCTCGGTCGCCGAGGGGAGCAGACTGACGATCCGCATCGTGGTTTCCCGGGCCTTCAGCCGTTCCCCGCCGAGTTGGTATAACGTAGCGGCCCCGTGCAAGGAGGGACGCCCGTGATACCGCAACGCCCGGTCTGTTCGTCGGTTTGCCGTCCGCGGATGGGAACGTGGGGGAGGTCTCTGGCGAGCGCGCTCGCGGCAGCCGCGCTGCTGTTCCCGGGCGCGGCGTCGGCGGTGCAGGACGAGCAGCCGGCCGATGCGGTCCCGCTCGGCCAGCCCGACGACGACATCACCATCCCTGCCTTCTCCGAAGCCGTCGAACTCATGGCGCTCGTCGACTACGTCACCGAGACGCTCGGCATCAACGTTTCGGTGAAGGGCACGCTCACGGGCCAGGTCACCTTCAACGCCTCGCAGACCGTGAAGCGTTCGCAACTCCTCACGCTGCTCGAAGCGCTGCTCGACCAGCACGACTACTCGATCGTCCGCGACGCGGCCGGCTTCTACCGCATCCAGCCCGCCAACGAGGTGCCGCAGTCCTTCGCCGAGGACTTCGCCACCACGCGGATCATCCCCACGCCCAACGTCCGCCCCTCCGCGCTCCGCCAGGCGCTCGAACCCGGCGCCCAGCCGGGCCAGCCCCGACAGGGCGCGTCGCAGATCGCCTATCTCGACGATCTTGGACTCATCGTCGTCACCGATTCCCCGCGCCGCGTCCGCCATGTGGAGGAGATGGTCTCGCGGCTGCTCGAGCACTTCAACGGCATGGTGCAGACCCGCATCGACCTCGAGTTCGTCTCCGCTTCCGCCGCCCGCGAGCGCGCCATCGAACTCGTGGGCCAGAGCCAGGCCTCTCGCCAACGCACCCAGCAGCAGGATCCCGCGGCGGCGGCCCTCGGCCTCGGCGGCGGGCTGGACAACCTCGCGGATCGCCTGACCGTGGACCCGCAGAGCAACGCCCTCTACTTCCGCGGCTATCCGGCCGAAGCCGACCGCGTCCGCGGCGTGATCGAGATGATCGACCGCCCGACCGAACTGACGCCGAGGCAGTTCTTCGCCGGGTCTTCGGCGCGTGCCATCGCCGATCTCGCCAGCCGCCGCGGCCTCGGGCAGGTCGTGACGCTCGACACCCAGGCCGCGGGCCAGCAGCAGTCGCCCTTCGCGGTCTTCACCGCGCAGCAGCAGCGTCAGCAGCAGGCGGCGGGCATCCTCGGGCAGGCCGAGCCGGGCGGCGGCGGCTCGGTCATGGTCGTGGACGAACGCCGCGGCCTCATCATCTACTACGGCACCGAGGTCCAGCAGGAGCAACTCGACCGTCTGATCGACACCTTCGGCACCGAGGACGAGCGGATCGTCATCCGCGAGTACAAGGTGCGGAACGTGGACGCGACCGCGCTGGCGGACCTGATGATGGGGCTGATCGAAGGCTCGACGGCAACGGGCACCTCGCCGCTGCTGCCCGGCGTGGCGCGGACGACGGGCGGCGGCGTGCAGCCGACTTCGGTCTTCATCGCCGCCCCGGGCCAGGAGGACGCCGGCTTCACCGCGACCGCCGAGACGGCCTTCGTCGTCGCCTTCGAGCCGACGAACACGGTGCTCGTCAAGGCCCAGCAGCGGCTCCAGAAGCAGTTCGCCGACCTCATCGAGAAACTCGACCAGCGCAGGCCGCAGGTCTACATCGAGGCCCGCATCCTCGCGGTGAGCGACTCGACCGATTTCCGCCTCGCCGTCGAGAGCCAGTTGAAGGCGGGGCAGTTCCGCACGGGCACGAACTTCGGCCTGAACGACCTCGGCGCGGGCGCGGACTTCACCGACCCGAAGACGCCCGCGGCGAACCTTGCAGGGCTTACGGCCGCGCTCATCAAGAGCGAGTACGTGCCCTTCATCATCAACGCGGTGCAGCGCGACACTGACGCCCGCATTCTCTCCTCGCCGCAGCTGCTGGTGAACGACAACGAGGAGGCGGAGATCGTCAGCACCGAGGATCAGCCGACAACGACGACGACGATCGGCCAAACGAGCGATCAGGTGTCGTTCTCCGGCTACGAGTCGGCGGGCACGACGCTTCGCGTGACACCGAGTATCTCTGAAGCGGGCTACATGCGCCTCAACTATTTCGTCGAACTCTCCAACTTCACCGGCTCCGGGCAGGCGGGCATTCCACCGCCCCGCGTCATCCGCCAAGTCCGATCGGACGCCGTCACCATCCCCTCAGACACCACCATTGTCGTAGGCGGCATCACCGTGCAGGACGCCCGAAACACGGTCGTCAAGGTCCCCCTCCTCGGCGACATCCCGATCTTTGGGCACCTCTTCCGCGACACGAACAAGATCAAGAGCGACGCCGTCCTGTACGTCTTCATCACCCCGCGCATCCTCACCGACACCGACTTCTACGATGCGCGCCTCCTCACCCGCGGGCCGCAGGAGCGAGCCGAACTCGCGCCCGACCTGCCCTCGCTCAAGCCCTCGCCGATGCGCCTCATCGACCCCGCCACGGACGCCCCCGAGCCGCCGCCCCTGCCGGGCACGGTCCACCGCGTCCGCCCCGAGGACGGCCACTGATGCGAGTCCGACGACTGCTCGGCTCCGGCGATCGGACCAACGGCCAGCGCGCCGCCACCACTCCCGCGCGCGCCCTGGCCACCGACGAGTTCGCGCGGGTCGCCGATCTGCTCGGTCCGCTCCGCGTCAGCCCCGACAAACTCCGCCAGTTCCCCCGCGCCGAAGGCTCCGACTCGGACCCGTGGGACGTCATGCTCGCGATGCTCGCCATGGACGAGCAGCAGGCGCTGACGCGGCTCGCCGAGCGGACGGGGCTGGCGTTCGACCCCGAGCCGCGCCTTCAGGACTCCGCCAGCCGCTTCTACGAGGTCGTGCCGGCCGACCTGGCGCGCCAGCAGCAAGTCGCCGGCCTCTCCAGCGACGGGCAGACGATGACGGTGGTGACGAGCCAGCCGATGCAGCCCGCGGTCTTCAACCTGGTCGAAGACCTGCTGGCGATGCCCCTGCGCATTGTCCTCGCGCCGCGGGTTGCGGTGGCGAACGTGCTCAACCGCGGCTACGAGCAGCGCGGCGACCTCGTCACCGAGATCATCGAGGAACTCCCCCTCGACCAGTCCGCCATCGAGTCCGCCGCCGCCGGCCTCACTTCCTCCACGGACCTCCTCTCGCTCGCCCGCCAGACGCCGGTCATCCGCCTCGTGAACATGATCCTCTTCGAGGCCCTGCGGCGCCGGGCCAGCGACGTCCACGTCCACCCTCAGGAGAACCGCCTCGTCATCCGCTTCCGCATCGACGGCATGCTGGTGGACGCCTTCACCCCGCCCATGTCGCTCGCGGCCGCCATCTCCAGCCGCATGAAGGTGATGACGGAACTCGACATCGCCAACCGCCACAGCCCGCAGGACGGCCACACGTCGGTGCGGATCGGGCAGAAGAAGGTGGACGTGCGTTTGTCGTGCATCCCGACGGTCTTCGGCGAACGGCTGGTGCTCCGCCTGCTCGACCAGAGCCAGACCCAACTCTCGCTCGACGAGATCGGCATGGCGAAGCGCATGCAGGCCCAACTCCTGGACCTCATCGACCGCCCGACGGGGATGATCCTCGTCACCGGCCCGACCGGCTCCGGCAAGACCACCACGCTCTACGCCGCCCTCGGGCGCGTCGACCGCGGCTCGCGCAACGTGATGACGATCGAAGACCCGGTCGAGTACCACCTCGACGGCATCAGCCAGATGCAGGTCAACCCCAAGCGCGGCGTGACGTTCGCCACCGGGCTGCGGGCCCTACTCCGCCAGGACCCGGACGTGATCCTCGTCGGCGAGATCCGCGACAAGGAGACGGCTCAACTGGCGATCCAGGCGTCGCTCACCGGCCACCTCGTGCTCGCCACGCTCCACACCAACGATGCGCCCAGCGCGATCCCGCGCCTGATCGACATCGGCGTCGAGCCGTACCTCGTGACGTCCTGCCTTCTCGCCGTGCTTGCGCAGCGGCTGGTGCGGCGCGTCTGCCCCGCGTGCGGCGGAACGCAGACCCACGACCGAGCGCGCTGCGAGGCCTGCTTCGGCGCGGGCTACCGCGGGCGCGTCGCCGTCTACGAGATCATGTCGATGAACGACGAACTCAGGCGTCTCACAGCCCAGCGCGCCGACGGCGTGACGCTCTACCAGGCCGCCGTGGACGCCGGCTTCCACCCCATGCGAGACGACGCCGCCGAGAAGGTCGCCCAGGGCCTCACCGACCAGGCGGAGGTCTACCGCGTCCTGCACTGAGCGGGGCGGCGTCTACCCGACGACTCGCGTCATGCCGAGCGCCCGCCGCAGGTCCGTCAACTGCCCCGCGTGGGCGCCGTTGTGCACGATCATCCTCGTGATGAGGTCCGCGACGGGGACCGGCGTCGGCCCCCACGCGGTCGGGCGGTCGAGTTGCGCTTCGCTCGCTCGCTCAACTTCGGACGCCAACCGCTCGCACGCGAACTCGAAGATCTCCCTCGCCCGCTCGACCGACGGGTACATCGAGGGGTCGTCCCGCGGGGTTGACGCGAACGCGACGGACTCCGTGTAGAACGCGCCCGGCGGGCGCGGCTGGACGGCGACGAAGTCCGACGCGGGGAGCGGGCGCGGGTCGTCGTGCCCGGCGACACGGTCCGATGCGCGGTGCAGCGTCAGCGCGCAGTGCCCCAGCGTCCAGACGCAGTGGTTCGGCAGGCCCGGCGCCTGCCTCGTCCCGTTCGAGGCGTCGAACCCCGCCAGAAACCGCGTGAACAGCGGGCACGACACCCGCACCGACCGGGCAAGCGCGGCAGCACGTGACATGCAATCTCCGACGATCGACGGCGACCTCTGATCGCGGGGGCGTCCCAGACCCCGCGCACCCATCGCCTCAAGTCTATTCTGCCACGATGGACACCACCGGAGGGGGCTTCTACGACGACCCGCGCATCTACGACGTGCTCCACGCGCAGGGCACGGCCGACGAAGTCGCGGGACTCCAGGCCATCTGCCGCCGATTCCTCCCGCGGTGGCGGCCCGGCCGCGGGACGTGGCTCGAACCCGCCTGCGGCACGGCGCGCTACCTTCGCGCGGCGGCGCGGCGCGGCATCGACTGCGTGGGGATCGATCTTCACCCGGCCTCGGTTGCCTACGCGCGCGCGCGACTCCGCGCGCTCCGCTCATCCGCACGCTGGCGCATCGAACTCGGCGACGTGACGGACCTCTCCGGCATCGTCGAGAGCAACACCATCGCCTTCGCCTTCTGCCTCATCAACACCATCCGCCACCTGCCCGACGGGCGGTCCATGGCCGCGCACCTGCGCGAGATCGCCCGCGTCCTGCGTCCCGACGGCGTCTACGCCGTGGGCCTGAGTCTCACCGCCTACGGCCGCGAGCAGGCGACCGAGGACCACTGGCACGGGCACCGCGCCGGCCTCGACGTGCGGCAGGTGGTCCAGTACCTCCCTCCCGGCGACGCGGCCAACCCCGAGCCGCGCAGCGAACTCGTCGTCAGCCACCTGACGATCACGCGACGCGGGCGCGTCGAGCACCGCGACGCCGCGTACCGCCTACGCACCTACAGCCTTTCGCAGTGGCTCGGCGTCATCGCGCGCTCGCCGCTGCGCACGCTCGCGGTGGTGGACGAGCAGGGCGACGATGTCTTCGCCCACGAACCCGGCTACGCCATCTTCATTCTCGGCAGGCGGTGACGCGAGCGCGTCGTCGCCCTCCGAGCCGCGGACTTCAGTCCGCGAGCGGCTCGCCCGCGCGTCATGGCACTGTCACGCCCTTGTTGAGCCGCGCCGACCCGTCGATCGCCGACACGCTGACCACGATGCGCCGACCATGGAGGCGTTCCACCCCGTCCTGGAACGGGAACGCCCGCACCATCTGTTCGCCCGGCCCGAGTTCCGTCACCGCCGAGCGGGCCCTCGGGTATCCCGGCGCGGTCGCCGACGCTTCGAGTGTGATGGGTTCATCGCTCGAGTTCGTGATGATCGCCTCGACGACGAGGTGCGGCCCGTCCGGCCCCGGCGCGGGCCGCGCTACCACGTCCAGTTCCAGCCCATCCACCCCAAGCTCCGCCGTGGACGCCACCCGCACCCATCCGTAGTCCGCGGTCGCGCGCAGGTGGAAGTCCAGCACGAACCGCACCGGCCCCGCCTCCTCGGTCGGCCGCATCGCCACCGCCAGCGGGATCGTCACGCTTTCGCCCGGCGCGGCGGTGAACGCGGCCGTCCGGGGCGTGATGGTCCACTGCCGCTCGCTCACCGAGGCGTCGCCGTGATACCCGCCCGGGCTGACCACGATCATCCGACCGATCAACCCCACCGGCCACGGGTTGTTGAAGACGACGAGGTGCTCGTGCTCCGTCGCCGCCGATTGCACCTCCGTCGGGTCGATCCGCACCGACGCCAGGAACCGCACCAGGTCCGCGTCGATCCCCTCCACGAACGTCGGCGACTCGCCGATCGGCACCCGATGCACCATCCGCAGCCCGTCCGCCGACCGCTCGGGCTCGACCACGCTCGCGTTCCCGTACACGTCGAACAGCCTGATCGCCCCATCCCCCAGCGTGGCTTCGATCGCGACGCTCCCGTGTTCACGCGGCTGTTCGAGCCACGCGACGATCGCCCCCCCCCGAAGCGACGACGCCCACGGCGCGGGCGCGAGCACGTAGCACCGAACGCCCTCCGCCACGGACCACTCCGCCACCACCTCGCGGTCCGCCAGCCGCCCGATCGTCGCCCGCAGCGCGGGCAGCGCGGCCGTCGGCATGACGCGCGGCCTGCGATCGCCAACCACGCGCCACGGCGCCTCGACCACCAGGCGGTTCCGCGCGTCGCCGTACTCGTTGGTCCGTCGCTCGAACGACGCCCAGAAGACCACCGCGCGGCGCACGAAGTCGTCCGCAACAGCCCTGTGCCCGTACAGGTCGCCGTCCAACGTGCCGATCACCAGCGACAGGTCCGGGCGACCTGTCGCGTCCGCCCCGCCCGCCAGGGGCGCGGCCCAGCCCGCCGCAAGTTGCCCGATCGCATCGGGCGGCAGGTCCGGCTCCACGAGCACGCTCAGGGCGTTCAAGCCCGAGTGTTGCTCCAGCATCGGCTCCAGCGCAGGCAGGTCCGCACGCCACCCGGCGGCCAGCGCGGGAGACGCCGCAAACCGCGACATGCCCGAACGCGCCGCCCGCACCGCGTCGCCCAGCCCGGGTCGCAACGCCGCGAACTCCGAACCGGGCGGGCCCAACTCCCACCGCTGCACCTTCTGCCCGAGCCGGTAGAGCGCATCGGCCAAGTACGGCTCCCACGCCGTGCCCGACGAGAGCGCGCCCACGACGTCCTCCGGCCCGACGCCCGACGAGGCCACCAACTCGTCCGGCACGACCGGGAGCACGATCGACATGCGCTGCCAGTCCGAGTACAGCGCGCCCAGCACCGGCTCCAGCGCCCCCAGCCTCGCGTCCAGCCCGTCCCGCGCCAGGTCCGCGCTCCACAGCGGCAGCGAGATCGAGCCGGTCCCCGCGCGGCGCGTCAGTTCCACGAGTTCCTGCGTCACCAGCGGGTGCATCTCGCGCACGGTCAGCCCGAACCGCGCCCGGTCCGGCGACCCCGCGATCGTCGAGCCGCGGCGCCCCGCCGAGTCGCGCGCCCCGTACCGCGGCGCCACCGGCAGCGCCTCCTCCACGTACGCGAAGTCAACGAACGCCGATCCGATCCGCCCCTCTTCCGTGTGCAACTCGGCGATCGCCCTGTACCACCCGTACCCGTCCAGCGCGGGACGCCACGGGATCGTCGCGCGGCCGCCCGCGAACTCGTCCGTCCGCTCGTCGATCCGTCGTCCGCGCGCGTCGTAGACCGCCACGCGGCTGCGCACGCGCTCCCCCGTCAGATCGCGCACATGCAGCGTCAGCTCGGGCGACTCCGGGTGCGCCACGACGTTCCCCGGCGACGCGGTGCTCAACTCCACCTTCGGCAACTGCACGATCGTCACGTCGTCGAACCACGCCGACCCGGCGAAGTCTTCGGGCCAGACCTCGAACCGTTCGTGCGCACGCGGCTCGTGCTCGCGCGGCTGGAGCAGCTCGAGGTCGATCTGCAGCGACACCGCCTCCGAGTGAAGCCCGGGCAGCACCACCTCGATCCGCTCCCATCTGCCCTCCGTGTCCAGCGCAGCGCTCCGCGCTTCCGACGCCGCGATCGCCCGGCCCTCTCCGTCCAGGAACCGAGCCGCCAGCCGCGCACGGGCGTGCTCAACGCCCTCCGTCCGCACCTGCGCCACGACGAGATAGTCCGCGTCCGGGAAGACCAGCACCACACCGGGATCGAGCCGCAGGCTCGCGCTCCCCCCGCTCACCGGCAGCCGCACCGACCCTTCGCCCCGCGCCGCGACGCCGTAGTCAAGCGTCGCCCCGTTCCACAGCGGGAAACCGGGCCGTTCGCGCGGCACACGCGGGTCGTGCTGCGCCCGCAGCCAGCCCATCGGCGTCGGCAACGGATTCGTCCCGCGCTCCTCGAAGTCGAACACGCGCACGAGCCGACCCGCCCCGCTCGGCCGGGAAACCGCATCTTCATCCCGCTCCGGCTGCGCCCCCGCGCACACACCCACGCCCACAAGCCCGGCCGCCAACCCCGTCACACAGCGCGCACCACAACCCCGACGCCGGCGTCCCATGCTCCCGATATCGGCCCGAACGCCGGACGCACTCCAGACCGGCGACGGTCACAGCTTGTCCGTCCACTCCCCCGAGAATCGCAGCCTGCCCAGCGTCGGCTCGCCC
This sequence comes from Planctomycetota bacterium, assembly GCA_014584315.1. Taxonomy (GTDB): domain Bacteria; phylum Planctomycetota; class Phycisphaerae; order Phycisphaerales; family UBA1924; genus CAADGN01. Next base: position 59,616 of record JACTNA010000032.1, read on the forward strand.
TCGAACCCGTTCCGCGACGCCGGCGCAGCGACACCGTTGGCGAGACTCCGCGACCCGACCAGCGAAACGGCCTCCTCCGTCCCCGCCCGCGGCCCGTCGGCGGCGATCGGGAGCGACTGGTCCCGGACCGCCGCAGGGCCGATCGGAGGCGTCCACACCACCGCCGCCAGCGCGATGAGACCCACCGCGCCTGCCGCAACGCCCGCCAGCACGGCCCGCCGCTGCCGCCCGCGCCGCCGCACCCGCCCGATGAACGCCTCCGGCGCGGGAGGCGCATCCGCGATCATGCCGCTCAGTCGCCGTTCGAGATCGTCGTGCATGGCTCGCTCCTTCGTCCCGAGTGCATCCCGTCCGCGTCCGCCCCCATCGCGCCCCGCAGCCGCTCCATCGCTAGGCGGTGCCGCGACGCCACCGTGTTGCGGTTCACGCCCAGCGCGAGCGACACCTGCTCGAAGGTCAACCCCGCCGTGTGCCGAAGCACGACCACCTCGCGCAGGTGGCGGGGCAGAGACGCGAGCGCTGCGGCGACTCCCGACTCGTGGGCCGCTTCGCTGCCGCGGCGTTCTCCGGGCCGCCCGCGCTCCCGCGCCGCGGCTCGCCGCGCCGACCGGAGCATGTTCAGCGACTCGCGCCGCGTCATCTGCGCCAGCCACGCCGCCGGATCGCGCACCGACCGCACCGAGGCCCGGTCCAGTTCGAGCACGCGGCAGAGCACGGCCTGCACCGCGTCTTCCGCATCCCCCCCCCCGAACCCGCGCCCCAGCACCGCCCGAGCAACCGCCACGAGCCGCGGCGCCTGCGCCTCCCACAGGCGCCGCGCCGACGGCTCGTGGCCGCGATGCGTCCTCAGCAGCAGTGTCCGCAGGTCGTCCACTCGCTACCTCGCGGGCTTCGGCGCGGCTTCGGCAGCGGGCCTGTACGCGCGGACCTTCTCGAACGCGTCCGCCGTCTCGCCGCGCACGCGCCGGTCCGACTCGTACGCCTTCGCCACGCTCGCGCAGATGTGCTTGCCGATCGGTCCGTACCCGCCGCCCGTCGCCACCTGTCCGAGCGCGGCCAGCCGGTCGATCGCGTCGGGCTTGTCCCACAGCCCGTGGGCGTGCTCGTAGTACTCCACCGAGCGCTCGACGGCCGCCGTCGCTTCGGCGGGCGTCAGCGCGCGAAGCCGCGCGACCTCGTCCGCCTCGATCTGCCCGGTCGAGATGAAGCCGATGAACCGGTCCATTCCGTCCCTGGCGATCAGGTCCGCCAGCCACACCCGCACGATGGCCCCTTCCATCGCGATCGCACGGCGCGTGTGGAACGGGTCGTCGTTTCCGAGCCGCTCGAACGCCGCCGCCAGTGCGGCGCGTCCTGTCTCGCCGACCCGCCCCTCCGACAGCAGCCTCTCCACGCCCTGGTTCGCCAGCGACGCGATCGCCGCCCCAACCAGGCTGCTGATCAGCGTCCCATCATCCGAGACGTGCCGCGCGATCCCGTACAGCGCGGCCAGCCGCTCGGCCGCCGCGTCGGCCTCCCCCGCGTCGGCCAGCCGCACGGCGTCGCTCGCGATGAGCCGCGCCGCCATCCGCATCTTGCCGAGGTGCGGCAGCAGCAACTCGAACCCATGGTCGAAGTCCAGCCCGAAGTCGCACTCCTCCAGGGCGGCCGCGCGGCAGAAGGTATTGATCGCGCCCTGCAACTCCTCCAGTTTCTTCGCGGCAGCCTCGCGCGACATCCCCGACTCGTCCCCATCGATCAATGCCGCCTTGATCTCGCCGTCGTTGAAGCTCGGCAGCCCGATGATCGCCCGGTAATAGACGAGCGCGGCGTTCGTCGGCCCGGCGGCCCGCAGGTCGTCCATCGTTCTGACCGTCGCCAGCGGGTCCGTCGGCGGCCCTCCCGACGCCTCCCCCGCGCACACCCCCGCGATCGCCACCAGCGCCGCCGCCGCCACATTTGTGTACCGCTTCATGGTGTCCTCCGTCCGTGCCCTGTTCGGGCCGTGGTAGAGTGCTGATTCGCCCGTCGCCCGGGCGTCACCATGCAGGACACCGCGGCCGCCCCGCCGTGTCACCATTCGCCCCGGAATCGCAGCAGATTCCCGATTCCGCCCCCGTGGGAGCCTCCCGATGTCCCAACCCGCCTTCGTCCCGCTCGAACGCTACGACCCCGGCCGCCCCGCCGACGAGGCCGCACGGTCGTTCTACGACATCGTCCGCCGGCGCCGGACCGTGCGCCAGTTCTCCGACCGTCCCGTCTCCCGCGAGACCGTCGAGTGGATTGTCCGCGCGGCAGGCACGGCCCCGAGCGGCGCGAACAAGCAGCCGTGGCGTTTCGTCGCCGTTGCCGACCCGGCCCTCAAACGAGAGATACGCCTTGCCGCCGAGGCCGAGGAGCGCGAGTTCTACCACCGTCGCGCCAATGAGGAGTGGCTCCGCGACCTGCACCCCTTCGGCACGGACGAGCACAAGGACTTTCTCGAAGTCGCACCCTGGCTCATCGTTGTCTTCAAACTCGCGCGCACCGACGACGGCGGCCAGACCTACTACGTCAACGAGAGCGTCGGCATCGCCGTCGGTCTCCTGCTCGCCGCCGCACACCACGCCGGCCTCGCCACGCTCACGCACACCCCCAGCCCCATGGGCTTCCTCACCCGCGTGCTCCAACGCCCCGACCACGAGCGCCCCTTCCTCCTCGTCCCGCTCGGCTACCCCGCCGACGACTGCACGGTCCCCGACATCCGCCGCAAACCCATCGATGACATCCTCGTCTGGGCGTGAGAGTCGCTCGCGCCCGGGCCACTACACTCCGATCCATGCCATCCGCCGCAACGCAGCCCGTCGCGTCGCACGCCCCGGCCCGCCTCGCGCTGGAACTTCGTCTGGCGGGCGTCCTCCTCTTCACGCTGTTCACCTCGCTCAGCGCACAGGTCGCCGTCCCCATGCCCCCGTTCGGCGTGCCGCAGACGCTCCAGACGCTCGCCGTCATTCTCGCCGCGCTCTGCCTCGGCCCGCGACTCGGCGCGGCCAGCATGGTCCTCTACTTCGGCATGGGCGCGATCGGCGCGGGCGTGTTCGCCGACGGCAACGCGGGCCTGCGCGTCATCCTCGGCCAGACCGGCGGCTACCTCATCGGCTTCGTCGCCTGCCAGCCCGTCGTCGCGTCGCTGGCTCGGCGTGCTCGCGGCCCGCTCGTGCTGAACCTCGCCCTCGCCTCGCTCGCCGGGCACGCCGTCATCTTCGCGATCGGCGTCCCCTGGCTCTACGCCGTCCGCAACGCCGACCCAGCCACCGCCGTCACCGTGCGCGAAGCCCTCTTCGGCGGCTTCGTCGTCTTCATCCCCGGGACGATCATCAAGACGGCCCTGGCCATGCTCGTCGGCCTCTCCCTCGTTCCGCGCAGACCGCGCTGAGCGGCACGCGAGCGTTCCCCCCCGCCTTCCGTCTCTGCGTGCTTCGCGCCTCCGCGTGAGATTCAGAACCCGCTCTTGGTCTTGTAGATCACCTTCCCATCCCTGAACTGGATGGTCACCGTGCGCCCGCTCTCGGACCACACGTACTCCGCCCGGCTGTCCTGGCCCGACCGCGACATCAGCCCCGACGAGTCGACCCCCACGCCGGTCGTCTCCTGACTCTCGCCGTCGCCCAGGATGGAGAACACCTCGTCGATCGTCATCCCGTCCGCGATCGACTCGTAGTTGTCCTCCGTCAGCCGCTGCTCGCACCCCGTCAGCAACAGCGCGCACGCCGCCGCCAACGCCGCCAGTCCCCGTGAAACACGCATGGCAGGCCTCCTTTCGGGCCAGCATACCACGGGATCGGGACGACCGAAAGCGCCTCACGCGGAGGCGCGGAGGGCGCAGAGGGGGAGGGGGGCTTGTGATTCAGAAGGAAGCGGTGCAGGCCTTTGCATCAGAGGCCGTGGGCGACCCGGGTGATGCCGCTCTTGAGCAGTTCCGCGCCGAAGTTGATCAGCAGTCCCACCCGCTTGTCCGCGAGCCGCAGGTACGTCAGCAGTTGCTTCTTGTGGACCGGGGCGACCGTCTCCACCGACTTCAACTCCACGATCACCAGGTCGTCAACGATCAGGTCGGCCCGAAACCCGGCTTCGAGAACAACCCCGTCCCACGCAACCGGGACCGGCGCCTCAGCAACCACGCCCAGCCCCTTCTTGCGCAGTTCGTGCACGAGCGCCGCCTGATACACCGACTCGAGCAAGCCGGGCCCCAGCCCCTTGTGCACCGCCATCGCCGCGTCAACGATCTCCCCCGTGACGCGATTGATACGGTCCCGCATCGCCGGCTTCATCCCGTCATCGTCACGCGTCCCGCCGATATCCATCCGCTTCTCCTCGCCTCTCCGCGCCTCTGCGCCTCCGCGTGAGATCATCTGACCCGCCGCGCCTTCACCACGGTCACCGTCTCCGTGGGCAGGTGCTTGAAGTCCTCGCCCACTTCGTGCGTAGGGACAGCCGCGATCGCGTCCACCACGTCCATCCCCTCCACGACGCGCCCGAACACGGCGTACCCCGCGTTGCCGCTCACCTCTCGCGCGATGTCCAGCCGCGTGTTGTCCGCGAGGTTGATGTACCACTGCCGCGTCGCCGAGTCGGGGTCGGTCTCGCGCGCCATCCCGATGGTCCCGCGCGCGTTCGTCAGGCCGTTGCCCCACTCGTTCACGATCGGCGCGTGCGACGGCAACTCCGTCAGGTCCGCCGTGTGCCCGCCACCCTGGATCACGAACCCGGCCACCACGCGGTGGAAGATCGTCCCGTCGTACGCCCGCTCGTCCACGTACCGCAGGAAGTTCGCCGTCGAGGCGGGCGCCCGCTCGGCGTCCAGTTCCAGCACGATCGTGCCCTTGGTCGTCTCCAGCGCGACGCGCGGCGGCCCCGCCGCGCCGCCGCCCTTGCCGCCCGATGCGCATCCCTGCACGACCGCCGCCGCCATCACCAACGCCATTACGATCGCTCGCATGATGCACACTCCTTGTTGCTGCCCCCGCCGCGCGATGATACCTTCATGCCGCCGCGCCCGAGACACCCATGCCCCTCGACACCGACACCCTCGCCATCGTCGGCTACGGCCGCTTCGGCTCCGCACTCGCCGAACTCGCCCGCAGCGCCGGCATCCGCCCCATCGCCTTCGACACCACCGCACCCGTGCCGGAGACCCGGCGCGCTGCCTCCCTCGCCGACCTCGCCCAGCGCGCCGAGTCGATCCTCCTTGCCGTCCCTGTTCCCGCGATCCCCGCTGCCCTGCGCGACCTTGCGCCGCACCTCACGCCCCGCCACCTCGTCCTCGACGCCGGCAGCGTGAAACTCGCCCCCATCGCGGCCATGCGCGCTGCGCTCGGCACGCGCGTCCCGTGGATCGGGACGCACCCTCTCTTCGGCCCCATCAGCCTCGCCCGCGCCGAGCGGCCGCTCCGCGTCGTCGTCTGCCCCAACGACCAGCACCCCGCGGCGTGCGCCCGCGCCCGCGCCCTCTACGAACGCCTCGGCTGCGAGGTCATCGAGCAGGACGCCGACGCCCACGACCGCCTCATGGCCGAGACCCACGCGCTCGCCTTCTTCATCGCCAAGGGCCTCATCGAGACCCGCGCCGGCGAGGGGGCGGCCTTCGTCCCGCCCTCCTTCCACGCCATGCGTGCGGCCGTCGATGCCGTCCGAGGCGACGCCGGGCATCTCTTTTCCGTCATCCAGCGCGACAACCCCCACGCCGCCGCCGCACGCCGGAGCCTCATCGACGCCCTCGAGCGGATCGACCGCGATCTCGCGGGACATGCCGCCCTCGACATCCCGGCGCCCTGACCCCCCTCCGTGCCTCCGCGTCTCCGGGTGAGTCTCCTACTCCCTCCGCATCGGCGGCGACAGGCCCCCGCGGAGCACGAACTCCATCTCTCGGGAGCACGCGATCTCCGCGTACCGACGCTCGGTCGGCGCTATCCTGGTGGGTCTTTCGCGCTCGAACGCGATGCACTCTCGGGCGCGCCCGTCGGCCCTGGCGGCGCGACGATCGACAACCCCTTCTCCGTCACGCCGGCGGTTCCCTCCGAAGCGCGCGGACCCCGTCGTGGGCTTGGCGCGTTGCTCCGGCATGTGCGTGCGACGCCCCGCGGGCCGGCGTGGCGTGCTTCTCAGCACTTCGCGATCCAGTCGTTCAGGAACGCCAGTACATCACGCGAGTCGACCACGCCGTCGAGGGTGTAGTCCGCCGCACCCTTCCCGCTCGTGTACAGGTTCAGGAACTCGATCACATCCCGCGTGTCCACCACGCCGTCCTGATTCGTGTCCGCCCGGCATCCGAACGGCGGGGGCGGCATGCTCTCGCGGTGCGCGGTCGCCATCGTGTTCGAGAGTTCCGGTTCCGCCAGCGGGAAGTGCACGTAGTCGTCCCACGCGCCCCCTTCGCCGATCGCATACTGGATGTTCGCCCAGTCGTTGTGCCCGTGCATCGTTTCGCCGGGCGTGTCGCCGGTCCAGTCCTCGTTCAGATCCGCGACGACGCCCGTGTCCGTCGCGTCGCCGTCGCCGTTGTAGTCCGCCTCGGCCGACCCGACCTCATCGATCTTCAGCCAACTCTTGATCTTCGACCCGTCGCCCCGGTTGACCGTGAACGGCACCCAGTAATCAGTGTAATACAGGCTCGGCGAAGAAATCCCGATCGACTCATCGAGGTTCGACTCGTCGAGCGGCGTCAGCGACTCCGCGGAGTACGTGATGGGCGGCGCGATCCGGCTCCCGTTCCCGTCGTCGAGCGCCACGAAATCGAAGTTGTAGTTCATCACGCTCACGTAGTTCGGCTTGTAGTTGATGACCTTCTCCTGCCCCGGGTTGTCGGGGTCAAGGTCCGTCCCGCCCCCGTGCTCGAGGCCCAGCATGTGCCCCAGCTCGTGCATGAACACGTGCGCGAACCACCACTCGAACGGGCGCAGAGCCGTGATGTTCGCCGCGCTCAGGCTGCCCATCCCGATGTACATGTCGTTCCCGGGAAGTTCCGCTATCCCCAGCGTCTCGTCGGCGATCTCATCAACGACGATCGCGTACCGGAGCGCCCTGCGCTTGGCGGCCAGAATGTGCTGGGCGTTGGGGCTGGCCCGCTCCGTCGGCGTTCCGAAGTAGAACGCTTTCGCGTTGTCGTAGTCCGCGAACTCGTCGTCCCAGACCTGCGCGTACGGGATGTCCAGCTCGTCCACGAAGACGTGCAGGTTGATGCCCGGCTCACCGTCCGGGTTCTCGACCGGCGAGAACCGGAAACTATCGATCACCATGTCCAGCCCCGCCTGGCTGAACGAGCCTCCGTCCATCACGTCAACCTCAAGGAACAGGTCCTTGTGATCAGGGCGCGCGCCCAGGGCGTACAGGTCGAGGTCGATCACGCCGTCTCCGTTCGCGTCGATGCCGCCGCCCTCACGCTCCCAGCGGTCGAGCAGTCCGTCCCCGTCGGTGTCCGTGTCGTCCGGGCACTCGAACACGAACGCAGCGCCCGGCGCGAACCCCGCGTCGCCGTCGCTCGTGTGCGCACCGACGACCACGAGTTCTCCGTCCGAAGCCATCGCCCAGCCGAACCAGCCGCTGTGCAGCCCGTCCGTCGCCAGCAGTTTGTCCGTCTCCGCCCACGCCCCGCCGCTGCGGGTGAACACGTACACCGACCCCGATCCGACGCCGTTGTCGTCGTCGTACGAGCCGACAAGGACCCGATCGCCCCGAACGTGCGTCGCGACCCCGAAGTTGTGCCCGGCCCCCGGGTCCGATGCGATCAGCTTCTGCTCCTGCACCCACGACGAGCCGTCCCACGCGAACACGTACGCGGCGCCTTCGTTGCCCTCGTTCAGGTCGTGCCGGATCGCTCCGAGCACCACACGCGATCCGTCGGTGTACAGACCCACGCCCCCGCGGTCCCCGGCGGCGGCGTCCGATCCGATCAGCCGCGCCTCTTCGACGAACTGCGAGCCGTCGTGGCGGAAGACGTACGCCGCGCCGGCGTCCGATGCCTGCCCATCGTGCCGGTACGCCGACACGGCGGCCACGTTCCCCGCCAGGCTTACGTTGAAGCCGAACTCGTCCCCCGAGCCGCCGTTCGACGGCGTCAGTTTCTGGCTCTGCACCCAAGCCGACCCGTCGTGCTCGAACACGTACGCCGCACCGGACACGCCGTGCCTGCTGGCGCCGACCAGAATCCTGGCGCCGTCGACCGCCACCGACAGCCCGAACTCGTCGCCGGACTGTCCGTCGCCGGGCGCGAGTGTCTGCTCGAAGTCCCACGTCGCGCCGTTGTACCGGTAGACATACGCCAGTCCGCCGGGATCACAGAACTCGCACCCGACGACAAGCACGCCGCCCGACATCGCGATGAAGTCGCCGTACCAGTCGTTCGAGCCTGCTCCCGGCGCAAGGCTCTGCACGTGCGCCCACCCGTCGCCCTGACGCCGGAAGAACTCGACCGTTCCGTTCGCCCCTGCGCTCGGCGCACCCACCGCCAGCCCCGCGGGTCCGACCGCGACCGATCGGCCGAAGAAATCGGAATCCTCCGCCGCGGGCCTGGTGAGCCTCGCGGTCTGCGTCCCGCACTCCTGTCCGCGCACGACGGGACACACGCACGCCAGCCACAGCCCGGCCCCAAGAGCGATGGTCGTACGGCCGCTCCCCTGCGCAATGCTCATCGGTCGCTCCTTTCGAGTCACGCTCGGAAGCCGCTCGTCCTCCCTGTACCATCGTGAGCGCTTTCCCCCGCGACATGTGACACTCAGGTCGCAAAAAGGGCGACGCTTTCGAGCGCCCAAAGCCGCTTGCGCGAGGACGGCGCCGTTGGACCACGTCCGCCGGACGCGACGCACTCGAAGGGTCCTCGTCGCGGGTCCCGACCCCGTGGACACTCGGGCGCTCCGATCGCGGCCTCCCCGCGCATCCGCGCCTCTGCGGCAGGCTCTCATCGAGCGCGCACGGGCAGCGACGGATCCCCGAAGAGCATGAACTTCATCCCCTGAAAGAACACGCTCGCCGGGTACCAACTCTCCGTCGGCGCAATCGTCGCCAGATTCTCTCGTTCGTAGTAGAACGACACCGCGTGCGCCCAGCAGTCCCCGAGCCGCGCCCCCTCGATCGTCATCAGGCCGTCCACGAACCCGTCGATCAGCGTCAGCCCGCACGGCTGGCTCCCGGTGTTGCACCCGATGTACGCCACCGCCCCCCCCTCGCCCGCGCGCACCAGCCGCTCTCCCAGGCCCGTCAGGTTGAACTCGCCCCGCGCGTAGCACGCCGGCGCGGGCGGCGGCCCGGTGAACACCTGCCCGTTGTTCGTCCCCGCATGGCGGACGCCGTGGGCGTCCTCGTACGCCTCATACGGGGGCAGCGTCGCGAAGCGCGCCGTCGAGCACCCCGCCGACATCATCACCGGGAGCATCTCGGCGTTCGTCAGCCGCTCCAGGCTCCCGACGCTCAGGCAGTGCTCCCAGCGGTCGTCGTTCCCGTGCCCCGCGTGCAGCACGAGGCGCACGCCGCCGTTGATCAGGTCCACAAGCCCCGGCTCGGTCGGCTCCGCGACCCCGTACGCCTCGCCCTCGTAGTACATGCGCTCCACGCCCCACGCAGGCTCAAGCCGCGACCGCATTGCCTCGAAGCGCGGCCGCGCATCCACCCATCCGCCCACCATCACCAGCCCCGCCCGCCCGAGCCACTCCCCCTCGCCCCGCTCGACCGCCCGTTCGTGGCGCATGGACTTGGCGGCCACGAGGCTCGCTTCCTCCGGCGTGCTCACGGGCCACCGCCCCAGCCCGACCTCGGGCCGGTAGTCCACGCCGTCGAAGTTGATCGGGTCGTCCTTGTTCGTCTCGCCGCGCACTTCGCCGAAGTAGTGCGCGTGAAATCCGTCCGTGCGTCCGTTCCAGTCGTCGAACGACCCGTCCGCGCGCGCCAGGTCGGCGTAGTACAGGTCGCTCGGGTAGAACGCGTAGTGGAACGCAGGCTCCGTCCACCGGTCGAGGACCATGTACCGCACCGGCATCACGTCCGCGTCCCCCACCAGCAGCACATGCCGCACCCCCCCCTCGCGCCACCGCGCGTAGAGATACCGCTTCAGCCTCTCGGCGTCGTCCACGCCCTCGCCCGCCGCCAGCGCATCCTCCAGCGTCACCAGCGTCGTCACCAGCCGCTCGCGCTTGAACTCGACGAACTCCCCCAGCGCGCCCGCCAACTCCCGCGGCGCGACGATCAGCAGCCCGTCGTTCGCACAGGCCCCCGCCGCAAGGGTCGCCGCCACCATAACGCCAATCGCTCGCTTCATGGGTCCAGCATACCAACCCGTGCTCGCAACCGGTGGCACAGGCGTCCCGCCTGTGCCCACACTCGCGTGAAGTACACTGCCCCCATGCCCCCCGCCCCCCTCCACGTCGTCACGGGCGCGCTCGGCTATACCGGCCGCGCCGTCACCGAGCGACTCCTCGTCCGCGGCGTGCGTGTGCGCACACTCACCAACTCCCCGAACCGCCCCAACCCCTTCGGCGAGAGGCTCGACATCCACCCCCTCGCCTTCCACGACGCCAACGCACTCGCCCGTTCGCTCGACGGCGCGGCCGTTCTCTACAACACCTACTGGGTCCGCTACAACCACCGCCTCTTCAACTTCGAGACCGCCGTCGCGAACACGAAATCCCTCTTCGCGGCGGCCCGCCGCGCCGGCGTCGGACGCATCGTCCACGTCTCCATCCTCCACGCCGACAAGGCCGACGACCTCGCCTACTACCGCGGCAAGCACGAGCTCGAAGACGCGCTCCGCGCCCTCGGCACGCCGCACGCCATCGTCCGCCCCGGCGTCCTCTTCGGGCGCGGCGACATCCTCGTGAACAACATCGCCTGGGCGATCCGGCACATGCCCGTCTTCGGCCTCTTCGGCGACGGCGAGTACCGCCTCCGCCCCCTCCACGTCGACGACATGGCCGACCTCATGGTCGAGCACGCCCACCGCGACGGCGCCGCAACCACCGACGCCGTCGGCCCCGAAGCCTTCACCTATCGCGAACTGGTCCGCACGCTCGCGCGAGTGCTGGGTGTGCGCCGCGCCGTTGTTCGCGTCCCGCCGTCGCTGGGCCTCGCCGTCGCGCACGCCCTGACCCCCGTTGTCGGCGATGTCATCATCACCCGCGAGGAGATCACCGGCCTCATGCGCGGCCTGCTCGACTCCGACGCCCCCGCCGCGGGCACGACGGCCCTCACCGCCTGGGCCGAACAGCACCGCGACACCCTCGGGCGCCGCTACGCGAGCGAGGTCGGACGCCGCGTCAAGCGCACGATTGCCTACGAGCACGTCTGACCGCCCCCCTATACTGCCCGCGAACGCACGGGGCGCGGCCCCGAGTGCCTGGTGCCCGGTGCCCAGTGCCTCGTCAAGCCGCTGAGACGCACCCGTTGAACCTGATCCGGTTCGCACCGGCGGAGGGAATGCGATGAATCACGCTGCCAACTCGCTCGCCATCAACCCCGACGCGCTCCGGCCCACCGAGCGCCTCGCCGTTCCGCACCGCGGCGCGCTCAATCCGGGCCGCGAGCCGACCGCCACCACGCCCGGCTCGTTCGCCAACCCCCCGGACATCGGCGGCCCGCTCGCCTTCTCCTCGCCGGACACCCCCGGCATGCCCCCCCCCTCGCCGCGCACCGCCTGGGACTTCCTGCCCGAGGGCTGGGCCATCGAGGCCGCCCCCGACCACGCCACGGGCTGCGCCGGCCACAACCACCCCGAGATCGGCCGCTTCATCCGCGCCGTCCCAGCACCCGGCCTCGCGCCTCAGGCCTCAGGACTCAAGACTCAAGACGCAGGACTCAGGACTCCCCTGACGCAACTCGACCACGCCCGCCTCGGCGTCGTCACGCCGCAGATGCGCCGCGTCGCCGAGCGCGAGCCGCACCTGACCCCCGAGCAGGTCCGCGACGAGGTCGCCGCCGGGCGCATGGTCATTCCCGCCAACATCAACCACCTCGCCCACCGCCTCGACCCGATGTGCATCGGCCGCGCCAGCCGCACCAAGGTCAACGCCAACATGGGCGCATCGCCCGTTTCCAGTGGCACCGCCGAGGAACTCGAAAAACTCGACTGGGCTGTCCGCTGGGGCGCGGACACGGTGATGGACCTCTCCACCGGCGGCAACCTCGACGAGTGCCGCGAGGCCTTCTGCCGCCACTCCACCGTCCCCATCGGCACCGTCCCCATCTACTCCATGATCATCGGCCGTCGGCTCGAAGACCTCGACGAGGCCGCCGTTCTGGAGATGCTCGAACGCCAGGCCGCGCAGGGCGTCGACTACTTCACCATCCACGCCGGCGTCCGACGCGCACACCTCAAGTTCGTCCGCAACCGCCTCATCGGCATCGTCTCCCGCGGCGGCTCCCTCCTCGCCAAGTGGATGCTCCACCACAACCGTGAGAACCTCATGTACGACATGTGGGACGACATCTGCCGCCTCATGCGCCGCTACGACGTCACGTTCAGCATCGGCGACGGCCTGCGCCCCGGCGGCCTCGCCGACGCCACCGACGACGCCCAACTCGCCGAACTCGAAACCCTCGGCGAACTGACCGAACGCGCCTGGCGGCACGGCGTCCAGGTCATGATCGAAGGCCCCGGGCACGTCCCCTTCGACCAGATCGAGTACAACGCCAAGATCCAGCGACGCCTCTGCCACGGCGCGCCCTTCTACGTGCTCGGGCCGCTGGTCACGGACATGTTCCCCGGCTACGACCACATCACCTCCTGCATCGGCGCTACGGCCATGGCCTACCACGGCGCGAGCATGCTCTGCTACGTCACGCCGAAGGAGCACCTCGGCCTGCCCAAGCGCGACGACGTCAAGCAGGGCTGCATCGCCTACCGCATCGCCGCCCACGCCGCGGACGTCGCCCTCGGCATCCCCGGCACGCGCGACCGAGACGACGAACTCACCAAGGCCCGCGCTGCGCTCAACTGGGAGAAGCACTTCGAACTCGCCTTCGACCCCGACACCGCCCGCGCCTACCACGACGAGGACCTCGACGTCGACACCGACTTCTGCGCCATGTGCGGCCACGACTGGTGCTCCGTCCGCATCAGCAAGGAGATTCAGGACTTCGCCAGCGGCAAGGCCGACGGATTCGAACGCGGCCGCCCGGTGCGCTCGGCCGCGCTGACGCCCGAGCAGCAGGACATCCTCCGCCAGCGCGGCGTCCTCTCCCCCGACGAGATCCACAGACTGGCGGCCAAGAAGAAGGCGCCGGGCACGGGGCACGCGGCATCGGGCGAAGCAGAGCCATCCGCCGGCAAACTCGCCTGCCACAGCGACTACGCCGACGCCGACGAAGCCAAACGCCTCCAACGCGAACGGCTCGTCAACGTGGACGTGCGGCCGGCGCTGGGGATCGCAAAGGAAGATCGGGTAGTCTGAGCATCCGACGACTGGCACAACGCGACCTCCTGCTCATGAAACTCACCCGCCTCACCCGCCTGATCGTGCTCGCCATCGCGGGCGCTCTCCCGGTCCTCGTCCTCCTCGGCTTCTGCGTCGGCTCGCCGGGCTACTACTCTGCCAAGTACAGCGCTGCGCCGGGGCTGTCCCCTCCCTCGCGCGAGCCGTCGAGCATCGTTCCCGAGGGCCAGACGGAACCCCACACCTGCGGCCTGCACAGCCTGCGCAGCATTTACCGCGCTTACGGCGTCGATCCCGACATCGCGCGCCTCCGCTTCCGCCTCGGAGTCGACAAGCCCGCAACCAACTTCGACCCCGAGTCGCTCGGCGCCATCCACCCCGACATCGTTCGCGTCGCGCGGCAGGACGGGTTTGACGCGGCCATCGTCCCCACCGGCGGCCCCGAAGCCCTGCCGATCATCCGCGCACACCTCGAATCCGGCCACCCCGCTCTCGCCCTCGTGCGCGCCAACTCGCTCCACTGGCTCGTGCTGGCCGCCCTCGACGGCGACGGCGTCATCATCGCCGACTCCCTCGCCGAGCAACCGTACCGCGAGCCGCTCGACACGTACGTGCGCGACCGCGTCCTCAGCGCAATCCTCCTGCGCCCCCGCGAGTAACCCTCAAGCCCACGCTCACCATTCCTTCGCCGTCCCCGGACAAGCGGGAGCGGTCGCGTTCTCCCGCGCAGCACCGGACGGCTCGCCACCCCGGCCGGGACGACCGGGGGAGCGAAGGACTCCCCTCCAACTCCACCCTCTGTGTATGCTTTCCCCCATGCCCCCTCGCAGCCGATTCCCCACGCTCGCGGCCTGCCTGGCCTTGCTTCTCGCGGCCTGCGCCGCCCGCGCCCAGCAGTCCACCTACGAACTCGACGACTCGGGCGACTGGGTCCGCACCCGTGTCCCCGATCCCGATTCCGACGAGGGCCGCATCGCCGAGGCGCGGCGACTGCTCGCCTCGGGGGACACCAAGGCCGCGCGTTCGATCGTGACGAAGTGGCTCAACGACAACGAGCGCTCGGACAGCCCCTGGCTCGCCGAGGCCTACCTCCTCCGGGGCGATGTCCTGACCGCCGGCGGCGACGAGTACAAGGCCCTTTACGACTACGAGATGGTCATCAACTCCTTCCCCGGCTCCGCGGCCTTCGCCTCCGCCGTCGAACGCGAACTCGACATCGGCACGCGCTACCTCCACGGCCTGCGCCGCAAGGTCTTCGGCATCCGCATCGACAGCGGCAAGACGATCGGCGTCGAACTCCTGATGCGCGTCCAGGAGCGGCTGCCGGGGAGCGCGATCGCCGAACGCGCTGCCCTCGAACTCGCCGACTACTTCTACCGCGAGCGCGAACTCGAGATGGCCGCCGAGATGTACGGCATCTTCCTCACCAACTACCCACAGAGCCAGCACCGCCGCAAGGCCATGCTCCGGCGCATCTACGCCAATCTCGGACGCTTCAAGGGTCCCGAGTACGACGGCACCGGCCTCGTCGAGGCCCGCGCCCTCATCGAGGACTTCCGCGCCGCCTACCCCGCCGACGCCGAGGAAGGCGGGATCACCGAGGCGCTCCTCGCGCGCATCGACGAGTCCGCCGCGGCCGAGCGGCTCGCCGCCGCCCGCTGGTACATCGCCCGCGGCGACGGCGTGAGCGCACGCATGACACTCAAGCGCCTCGCCCGTCGGCACCCCCACACCGTTGCCGCGAGCAGGGCCATCGCCGCCCTCGAGCAGTACGGTTGGCTCGAACCCGCCGATCTCGAGGCCGGCGCGGGCGACCTGCCGTACTACGACGACGAGCCGACCGCCACCGACCCCGAACCGGAGCCCGAGCAACCGTGAGTCGCGCGGCCGTCATCGCCCTGGTCCTCGTCGCGTGCGCCGTTGCGGGCGCCTGCTCTTCCGACCCGCGCTCCGGTTACGCCTTCGCCACGACCCACGACCCCCACGTACGCACCATCGCCGTGCCCATCTTCGAGAACCGGACCTTCTCTACCGGCATGGAGGCGCGGCTCACGGAGGCCGTCGTCAAGGAGATCCAACGCACGACCCCCTGGCGAATCGTCCGCTCCGGCGAAGCCGCGACGACGCTCCGGGGCGCGATCACTGGCTCCGACCTCGAGAGCGTCACCCGGCAGCGCGCCACCGGCCTCGTCCAGGAGCAGGGCGTCCGCATCACCGTTGAGTTCGAGTGGATCGACAACCGAACAGGACAGCCCCTCGTCAGCCGCAGGAACTTCTCGGCTCTCGCCACGTTCGTTCCCCACCGGGGCGTGCAGGAACGCCTCGAAGTCGGCCAGAACGAGGCCATCCGCGAACTCTCGCGCGACATCGTCGCGGAACTCCGCGCCAACTGGTAAGCCCTCCGAACGGTCGAATCGGCCCGCCCCACCGCCTACCGTTTCCCGTCCAGCGGTGAACCACGAGGCCATCCGGTCCGAAGAAGTTCTCGGAGACCCGCCCCCGATGCGCAACAACCCGCGCCACGACCGCGCCGACACCCCGCCGCACCTGATGCTCCCCTTCGCGCAGCAGGGCGGCGGCCAGGACGACCGCTCGCGCGACCAGAAGCCCGCCGGCCCACCCGGTCAGGGCAAGCCCGGCGGAACGCAGCCCAGCCGCGGCCTCTTCGGCCTCGTCTCGCTCCTGCTCATCGCCGTCCTCCTGTTCATGTTCCTCAACTCCCCCGGCGGCGGCCAGCAGATCACCCTCGCCCAGTTCGAGACGCACTGGGCCGACGGCCAGATCGTCGAGGACAGCGTCGTCATCCGCAGCAACGCCGTCATCGCCCGTCAGAAGGCGGGTCCGGACAGCCGCTCCGAGACCGCGCTCTCCGTCCCGTTCAACACCGCCACGGGCGAGACCGTCACCAAGCGCGTGCTCGAGATCACCGACAACCGCGCCAAGATCCAGCAGCCCTCCGCCTTCATGCCCTTCTTCCTCACCTTCGGCCCGCTCGTCCTCATCCTGCTCCTCATCTGGTTCTTCGTCATCCGCGGCCTGCGCAACGCGAGCGGCGGCCCCGGCGGCATGCTCGGCTCCTTCGGCAAGAGCCGACACCGCGTGATGAACAAGGAGATGACCGGCGTCACCTTCGCCGACGTCGCGGGGATCGACGAGGCCAAGGACGAAGTCGGCGAGATCATCGAGTTCCTCCGCAACCCGCGCAAGTTCACCAAACTCGGCGGGCGCATCCCCCGCGGCGTCCTGCTCATCGGCGAACCGGGCTGCGGCAAGACCCTCCTCGCCAAGGCCATTGCCGGCGAGGCGGACGTTCCCTTCTTCTCCATCTCAGGCTCCGACTTCGTCGAGATGTTCGTCGGCGTGGGCGCCAGCCGCGTCCGGGACCTCTTCAAGAGCGCGAAGGAGAGCGCGCCCTGCATCATCTTCCTCGACGAGATCGACGCCGTAGGACGCAAGCGCGGCTCCGGATTCTCTCACGGTGGGCACGACGAGCGCGAGCAGACGCTCAACGCCATCCTCGTCGAGATGGACGGCTTCACCCCCGTCGACGGCGTCATCGTCATCGCCGCCACCAACCGCCCGGACGTTCTCGATCCCGCCCTCATCCGCCCCGGCCGCTTCGATCGCCAGATCGTCGTGCCGCTGCCGGACGTCAAGGGCCGACTGGAGATCCTCCGCGTCCACGCCAAGAAGGTGAAACTCGGCCCGGACGTCGACCTCGAGCGTCTCGCGCGCATGACGCCCATGTTCAGCGGGGCGGACCTCGCCGCCATCATCAACGAGGCCGCCATCGCCGCCACCATGCACAACAAGGACTTCATCGAGCAGGAAGACCTCGAAGAGGCCCGCGACAAGGTCAAGTTCGGACGCGCCCGCAAGAGCCGCGTCCGCGAAGCGGAAGAGAACCGCGCCACCGCCTACCACGAGGCCGGGCACGCCGTCCTTCAGGCCCTCCTCAAGGACGCCGACCCGCTCCACAAGGTCACCATCATCCCGCGGGGCCAGGCCCTCGGTGCCACCTTCAGTCTCCCCGAAAAGGACCGGCTCGGCTACAGCCTCCGCTACCTCAAGGCCACGATGCGCGTCGCCTGCGGCGGTCGCATCGCCGAACAGCGCGCCGTCGGCGACGTCTCCTCCGGTGCGGCCATGGACATCTCGCAGGTCACCCGCCTCGCCCGCGTCATGATCGAGGAGTGGGGCATGAGCGAGCGCCTCGGCTTCGTCCGCTACGGGGCGGACGACCGGCGCGAGTCCTTCATCGCCGAGCGCGGCTACTCCGAGGAGACCGCGCGCATCATCGACGACGAGGTCCGTCGGCTCGTCGACGAGGCCTACAGCGACGCCGAGCGGATGCTCAACGACAACTGGGAGAAGGTCGAGGCCGTCGCCCAGGCCCTCCTCAAGCACGAGACCCTCTCCGGCGACGAGGTGCACCGCCTCATGCGCGGCGAGTCGCTCGGCCGCTCGACCACCGCGGACCTCCTCGCCGCCGAGGCCCGCAAGCGCGCCCCGGGCGACCGTCCCGCAACCGAGCCGCGCGCCGACACCGAGGGCGACGCCCCCCCCGGCCTGCTCCCGACACCCGCTTGATTCGGCGCGTCAACGAGCCGCGACGATGAGGGAGCGGTCCCTCACTCCGCGACCGGCACCGAGTTGGCCGCCGAGGCCCCCCCCCGAACGCCGACCGCCCACCGCGTCAGCCCCGTCGCGATCAGCGCGTTCCACAGCACCGCGGCGCCGAAGACCGTCACGCCCGATCGGTCCGGCATGATCGCCAGCAGCGAGCACGCCATCGCCCCGAACGCGGCCAGCAGCAGCACCGTCCCCGACCCCGTGAGCGCGAAGAGCGCCACCGCCATCGCCAGCGCGGTCGTGGCGACGGCGAAACTCACCGGGATCATCGGGATGACCGCCTCGGGCAGCCCGCCGAGCGGCAGGCTCCAGGTCTGGATCGCCAGTTCGATCGCCCCGACCCATTCCGGGAACCAGATGCCGAACGTCGCCCCCAGCGCGCCGATCGCCAACGCGGGCGGGTCCAGGAGTCGGCGTGCCACCGTCATCGCCCCGAAGAACACCGCCGCGAAACCCAGCCCGAGCGACATCGCCGCTTGCTCGGGCGATGCGTAGGTCAGTCCGATCCACCCCGCGTGCGCCACCAGCCCCGCCAGGCTCATCCAGATCAGGGCCAGCGCACAGGACCGCATCGCCGTCGACCAGCGCATCTGCCTCGCCGCGCGTCGCGATCGAGCCTCCTCGCGCTCGGCCTGCTGGCGGTAGGGATCGTCCCGCATTTCCTCGATGCGCTTGCGGAGCCGCTCGCACTCCTCCTCGAGTTCGCTGCACCGCGCCTCCGCACGCTCGGCCTCGCCCGGCGCGGCCTGCCCGTCCGCCGCAGTCTCCGCCGCACGCGCACGCGCCGAAGCCAGGTCCGCCCGCGCGGCCTCCAACTCCGCCACCGCGGTCTGACGCTCCGCGTCCAGCGCGGCGCGCCGCTCCTCGAGTTCCCGCGTCAACTCCGCGATTCGCTTCGCGCGCTCCGCCAGTTGTCGCTCCCGCTCGGCGGCCTCCGCTTCGCGTTGCTCCAGCGCGGCGCGCTCCGCCTCCTGCCGCTCGTGGATCCGCCGGACCTCCTCGAGCCGTCCCTCGATCGTCGAGACGACTTCGAGAATGCCTTCGGCGTCCAGCCCGGGCGCACCGTCCTGCGCCTGCTCGACGCCATCGATCGCACGGTCGTTGTCGTTGTTCGTTGAAGCCATCGCGCTCACCCGCGGCCAGGGTTCCCGGTGCGCACCGCCGCCGCCCACTCCGGCCCGGCGCCTCATCGAGATATCGGCGCGACGCCGTGCATCGAGCACCCAGGGCCGCGGCGAACCCACGCGGACCTTGACGATCGTGCCGGTTGTGCCGATCGCGCGGGCGGACTCAGGCCAGCGCCCGCGCCATCACCTCGCCCGCCCGCTCGACCTCGTCCGCCGCCACGTCGAGGTGCGTCACCGCCCGGACGCGGTGCGGCCCCTCCGAGAGCACCGCGACCCCAGCGGCCCCGAGCCTCGCGCACACCGTGTCCGCCCCGCCGAACCGCGGATCGACCTCGAAGTACACGAGGTTCGTCTCGACCTGCGCCGGATCAATCGTCACGCCCGGCACGCGTGCGAGCCGATCGGCGAGCGCACGCGCCTTCGCATGGTCTTCTGCCAGACGCTCGACATGGTGATCGAGCGCGTGCAGGCACGCCGCCGCCAGCACCCCGGCCTGTCGCATCCCTCCGCCGAACATCTTGCGGAACCGGCGCGCCCGCGCAATCGTCCGCTCATCGCCCGCCAGCGCGCTGCCGACGGGCGCGCCCAGCCCCTTGCTGAAGCACGCCGACACCGTGTCGGTCAGCGACCCGTACTCAGCCAGCGAGACGCCGGACGCCACGTGCGCGTTCCAGATCCGTGCCCCGTCCAGGTGCATCCGCACGCCGAGCCGCAGGCACTCCTCCCGCACGGCCCGCAACTGCTCGATCGGCCACACCCGGCCCCCGCCGCGGTTGTGCGTGTTCTCCACCGTGACGAGCGCGGTCGGGCCGTAGTGGGTGTCCCGCGGGCGGACCAACGCTCGCACCGCCTCCGCCCCGAACGTGCCCCGCGGCCCGTCCGCGAACCTGAGCGTCACGCCGGAGAGCGCGGCCGGCGCGCCCGACTCGTAATGCACCACGTGGCTCTCAGCGTGCGCAATCACCTCATCGCCCGGCTCCGTCTGCGCGCGGATCGCCAACTGGTTCGCCATCGTCCCGGACGGCACGAACACCGCCGCCGCCTTCCCGAACAGCCCGGCGAATCGCTCCTCCAGCCGTCGCACCGTCGGGTCGTCCCCGAACACGTCGTCGCCGACCTCGGCCTCCGCCATCGCCCGGCGCATCGCCGCCGACGGGCGGGTGATCGTGTCGGATCGCAGGTCGATCACGGAACGTCCTCCGGGCCGCGCGGCGGCCGACCGAACGCAGCATATCCCCGGCAGGAGCCTCCAAGAACAGCCGATACTTTCATCCGCAGCGCTCCCCTCCTAGTGTGAGAGAAACACGCACGATTCGCCGGAGACCCGCCGATGCCCCGCAGCCCGTTCAACTCCCGCAGCACGCTCCGCACCTCCGCCGGCGAGTTCGTCTGGTACGACCTCGGCGCCCTCGAGCGAGCGGGCCTCGCACGCATCGAACGGATGCCGTATTCCGTCCGGGTCCTCCTCGAATCCGTCCTCCGCAATGTGGACGGGTTCATCGTCACGCAGGACGACGTCGCCGGGCTGGCGGGCTACGACGCCTCGAAGGTCGATCCCATCGAGATGCCCTTCATGCCCGGCCGGGTCGTCCTTCAGGACTTCACCGGCGTCCCCTGCGTCGTCGACCTCGCCGCCATGCGCGACGCCATGCAGCGTCTCGGCGGCGACCCCGCCCAGATCAACCCCGCGGTGCCCTGCGACCTCGTGATCGACCACTCCGTCCAGGTGGACGACTTCGCCACCCGCGTCGCCCTCACCATCAACGCCCAGAAGGAGTTCGAGCGCAACAACGAACGCTACCGCTTCCTCAAGTGGGGCCAGGAGTCGCTCGCCAACTTCCGCGTCGTTCCCCCGGCCACCGGCATCGTCCATCAGGTCAACCTCGAATACCTCGCCCAGGGCGTCCTCACGCGCGACGAGGAGGACGGAAGCGCCGCCGTCTTCCCCGACTCCCTCGTCGGCACCGACAGCCACACGACCATGATCAACGGTCTCGGCGTGCTGGGCTGGGGCGTCGGCGGCATCGAGGCCGAGGCCGTCATGCTCGGACAGCCAGTCTACATGCTCACGCCCGAGGTCATCGGGTTCAAACTCAAGGGCCGACTCCCGGAAGGCTCCACGGCCACCGACCTCGTCCTCACCGTCACCCAGATGCTCCGCGAGTACGGCGTCGTCGAGAAGTTTGTCGAGTTCTTCGGCCCCGGCATGGCCGAACTCTCCATCCCCGACCGCGCCACCATCGCCAACATGGCCCCCGAGTACGGGGCGACCGTCGGCTTCTTCCCCGTCGACGGGAAGACCCTCGACTACCTCCGCTTCACGGGCCGCGACGAGGCGACCGTCGAACTCGTCGAGAAGTACTGCAGGGCAAACCGCATGTTCTGGACGCCCGGCTCGCCGGACCCGGTCTTCACGGCCGTCCTCGAACTCGACCTCTCGACCGTCCAGCCCTCGCTCGCCGGCCCGCGGCGCCCGCAGGACCGAGTCCCGCTCGCTTCGATGAAGGCGCAGTGGCACAAGGATCTCGTCGACACCTTCGGCAAGAAGGCGCCCGGCCAGAGCGTCAACCTCAACGAGTGGGCCGGCGAAGGCGGCCAGACCGAGGGCGCGCCCGTCAACCCCGAGAACGCCGCGCAGGGGCACAACCACGGCGAGCACGGCGTCCGCGTCAAACTCACCGAGGCCAGCCGGCCCGAAACGCCCGGCCAGGAAGTCACCCTCGGGCACGGCTCCGTCGTCATCGCGGCCATCACCAGTTGCACCAACACCAGCAACCCGGACGTGATGATCGCCGCGGGACTCGTCGCGCGCAAGGCCCGCGCCCTCGGCCTGAAGCGCAAGCCGTGGGTCAAGACCAGCCTCGCGCCCGGTTCCAAGGTCGTCACCGAGTACTTCGACAAGGCCAACCTGACCGAGGACCTCGACGCCCTCGGCTTCCACACCGTCGGCTACGGGTGCACAACCTGCATCGGCAACTCCGGCCCGCTCCCTCCCGAGATCGAGGAGGCCGTCAAGAAGGGGGACCTCGTCGTCGCCAGCGTCCTCAGCGGCAACCGCAACTTCGAGGGGCGCGTCCACCCCGCGGTGCGGGCCAACTACCTCGCAAGCCCCCCCCTCGTCGTCGTCTACGCCATCGCCGGCGCGGTCGATCTCGACCTGCTGCACGAGCCGATCGCCCGCACGCCCGACGGGCGCGGCGTCTTCCTGCGCGACCTCTGGCCGACGCACGCCGAGGTGCAGGCCGTCAAGGCCGCGTGCGTGACGCCCGCGCAGTTCACGTCGAAGTACGCCGCCGTCTTCACGGGCAACGACACGTGGAACAAGGTGCCCGTCAGCAGCAGCGAACTCTACCCGTGGGACGCGAAGTCCACGTACGTCCAGAACCCGCCGTTCTTCGAGGGCATGCGCGAGGCCGCGCCGGGCGCGACGCCCATCCGCCGCGCCCGAGTCCTCGCCTACCTCGGCGACAGCGTCACCACCGACCACATCTCCCCCGCCGGCTCCATCGCCGAGAACTCCCCCGCCGGGCAGTACCTCCTCTCGCTCGGCGTGCGCAAGCCGGACTTCAACTCCTACGGCGCGCGCCGCGGCAACGACCGCGTCATGACGCGCGGCACCTTCGCCAATGTCCGCGTCCGCAACCGCATCGCCGCCGGACAGGACGGCGCGATCCCCGAGGGCGGCTGGACCCGCGACTTCACGCGCGGCACGACCCTCGCCGACGCTCCCGTCTGCTGGATCTTCGACGCCGCCGAGCGCTACAAGGCCAAGAACATCCCCCTGGTCGTGCTCGCGGGCAAGGACTACGGCATGGGCTCCAGCCGCGACTGGGCGGCGAAGGGCGCGTTCCTCCTCGGCGTCCGCGCCGTCATCGCCGAGTCCTTCGAGCGCATCCACCGCTCGAATCTCGTCTTCATGGGCGTGCTGCCGCTCGTCTTCAAGGACGGCCAGAGCGCGGCATCGCTCAGCCTCCGCGGCGATGAACTCTTCGACATCCACCTCCCCGACCCCATCGACCCGCGCTGCGACGTCCCCGTCACCGCCACGCGCCCCGACGGTTCCGTCGTCTCCTTCACCTGCCGATGCCGCATCGACACGCCGATCGAGGCCGAGTACTACCGCAACGGCGGCATCCTGCAGACCGTGATCCGCAAGAAACTCAACGAAGCGAAGACCACGGCCGGCGCCTGACTCGTGCCTGCCCGCCTCGTTACAATCTCCGCTCAATCCCCCTACTCCCGCGCCTGCCCCAGAAGGGAGCACTGTCACTTGCCTCGGGCGCGGCCCGGGGAAGACGGAGACGCCAGATGACCAGGCTCCCGCTCAGACTCCGCGCCCGTGTCCGTCGGCTCACGCGGCCCCCGCGCGGCTCGCCGCCCGGGCTGATCCAGGCCCAGCCGGACGCGCCGCGTCCGAGCCTGCGGGTCATGCGCTTCAGTGAGGCCAATCTCGAAGAGAGCAGACCCGCATCGGCGGACGTCCCGACGCCGACCCCCGACGCGAGCGTCACCTGGCTCAACATCGACGGCCTCGGCGACGCCGCCGTCATCCAGCGCATCGGCGAGACCTACCGCTTGCACCCGCTCGCGCTGGAGGACACCGTCAACGTCCACCAGCGGCCCAAGGTCGAGGAGTACACGGATGTCCTCTACCTCGTGGTGCGCATGCCCCGCGAGTCCGGCGGCGGCACACTCGACACCGAGCAACTCTCGATCTTCCTCGGCCGGTCGTTCGTCCTCACCTTCCAGGAGCGCGAGGGCGACTGTCTCGAACCCGTCCGCGAGCGCATCCGCCGCGGCCAGAACCGAGTCCGCCGTTCGGGGCCGGACTTCCTCGCCTACGCGGTCATCGACGCCGTGCTCGACGCCTACTTTCCCCTCCTCGAGTCCTTCGACGACCATCTCGAGCGGCTGGCCGAGGAGGCGGCCACGAGGCCGTCCGAGCAGACCATCGTGCGCCTCCAGCAGGTGAAGCACGACCTGCTGACCATCCGCCGCGCCGTCTGGCCGCTGCGCGATGCGCTCACGCAACTCTACAGGGGCGAGCACGACCTCATCCGCGCCGAGACGCGGCCGTTCATCCGCGACGCCGCCGACCACGCCTTCCAGATCATGGACCTCGTCGAGACGCAGCGCGAGATCGCCGCAAGCCTCGTGGACCTCTACCTCTCCACCGTCAACGTTCGCATGAGTGAAGCCATGCGACTCCTCACGATCATCGCCACGATCTTCATCCCGCTGACGTTCATCGCGGGCATCTACGGCATGAACTTCGACCCCGACGCCTCGCCGTGGAACATGCCCGAACTGCGCTGGGCCTTGGGCTACCCGATCGTCATGCTCGCTATGGGGGCCATCGCGGTCGCCATGGTCGTCTGGTTCGCGCGCATGGGCTGGCTCCCGAAGCGCCCGCCGAAGCGACGCCGCGAACGCAACGCCCCCTGACCGCTCGCGAGCGCCCCCCATTTGCTATTTGCTATTTGCTATTTGCCATTTGTCACCTGCAGCCCCACGATCCCCGCCACGATCAGCCCGATGAAGCACAACCGCGCCGGCGTGACCGGCTCCTTCAGGAAGGCGATGCCGAGCGCGACCACGCCGACCGTGCCGATGCCGGTCCACGCCGCGTAGGCCGTGCCGGCGGGCAGGTCCTTCATGGCCCGCGACAGCAGATAGAAGCTGACGATCATCAGGCCGATGGTGAGCAGGCTGGGGCGCAGGCGCGTCCACCCGTGCGACTGCTTCATGGTGAACGCCCACCCTGCCTCGAACAGCCCCGCCACGACGAGCATCGCCCACGCCATCGTTCGCCTCCCCGGACGCCGCGCCGACCGGCGGGCGTGCTTGGAGGAGAGGCTATCGTGCGCGCCCAAGCACCGCCGAGGAGGCCGACCATGCCCGGTATCCCGACCCGCCTTGACCGCTTCGACGCCGCGATCGCCGGGTGGATGGACCGGCACGGGCACGGCGCGCACCGCGTCACGCTCGGCGTCTACTTCGCGTGGATGGGACTCCTCAAGGTCTTCGGCCTGAAAACCGGCTCCTCGCTGCTCGCGCACACCATCTACTTCGGCTCGCCGGACGTGATGGTGCCGGCGCTCGGCTGGTGGGAGGCGGCGATCGGGCTGACGCTGATTGTGCGCCGGTTGAACAGGGTCGCGCTGCTGCTGCTGGCGATCCGCCTGCCGGGGACACTGCTCGCGCTGGTGCTGCGCGCGGACGTCTGCTTCGACCACGTCCCGCTCGGGCCGACGCCCGAGGGCCAGTACCTCATCAAGGACCTCATGCTCTTCGCGGCGGCGATGGTGATCGGAGGCACGGTGCGCGCGCACAGGCCCGTGTGATGTTCGCCGACCGTCTTGCGAACGCGCATACGAACGCTCTCCGACCCGTTCATCGAGTCTCCCCGCGTGGCGCGTGCGCCAGCCGCGATCCGCGCCGAACCGGGTAAACACCTTGCCGCGGTGGTGCGTATCGATCGCAACGAGACGGCGAGCAGCGTGCTCGCCCCGGTGTGAGTGGGATCGAGACAGCCAGGGAACTCCGTCGGATGCGTTTCGGGCGCGATCGGTGCGCGCGTGTCGCACCCGCGGCCGGCCAACGGTCCGGCGACAGGAGACTCGCAATGAAGCGATCGAAAGCGATCACGGGCGTTCTCGGTGGGGCCGCGATCGGTGCGGCGGTGCTGGCGGGCGTGCCCGAGCCTGCGGGACCCGGCGCGCCGCCTTCGATCGAGGGGACGTACCGCCTCGTGAAGCGTGAACTGCCCGACGGCACGGTGCTCCGCGCGCCGGAGATCGACGGCCTGCTGACGTTCACGCGGCAGTACCGCAACCTCAACGCCTACTGGACCACAAGCGACGGCGAGGTCCACTCGATCTCGTCCATCGCCCGCTACACGATCAACGATGAGAACTACTCCGAGGAGAACATCCACGTCCTGGTCTTCAACTCGGAGGGCAAGCCCGAACGGGACGCTGAGCGGAACACCGCGACCTCCAGAGTGGAGCGCGAGGGCGACGCGGTCGCCTTCGACCTGCCGCTGCGCGGCGAGATGCGGCTGACGTTCAAGAACCGCACGATCACGGCGTCGCGCGAGGGTGAGTTCATCGATCACTGGCAGCGCGTCGAGTAGGTCCGACTCTCTCCGGGCTGCCGGGCGCGGGACACTCACCGCGTGTCGGCGGCCCCGGGCGGCCCCGGGCACGAGCGGGGCTGCCCCCGGGGCGCGGGCGATCCTTCCCCCGCGCCCCTTTCGCGCGCGGGCGGCATGTCGGATATGCTCTTCCTCGCGGCCGTCCCGCGAGCACGGGCTTGCGTGCCGGACCGCCGGGAGGAGTCCGCCATGAAGCCCATGATGTCCGCCGTTCTTGCCGCCGCGATTTGCACACCCCTCAAGGCGCAGCCGGGCGCTGCGGCAGCCGCGGACGCGCTCAACGCGGTCGAGCGTGCGCAGGGGTGGACGCTGCTGACGGGGCCGGACGGCGCGAAGCACTGGCGCGGGTACCGGCGCGACGCGTTCCCCGGCTCCGGCTGGACGCTCAGCGAGGGCGTGCTGACGCACGCCGCGGGGGGGGGAGGCGGCGACATCATCACCCGCGAGCAGTTCGGCGACTTCGACCTCACCCTCCAGTACCGGACCGCGCCGCGGGCGAACAGCGGGATCATCTACCGCGTCGCCGAGCGCGGCGACTACACGTGGCAGACGGGGCCTGAGTTCCAGATTCTCGACGACCACGGGCACAACCTGGCGGGCGATCATCCGCACTCGGCCGGGGCGATGTACGACCTGTTCATCCCGGGCGAGGGGAAGTTGTCGCGCCCGGCCGGCGAGTGGAACGATGCGAGGGTCGTCATCCGCAACGGTGTGATCCAGCACTGGCTCAACGGGCTGAAGATCGTCGAGGTGCGGGCCTTCGACGAGGGCGGGTCGCCCACCGCCGAGTGGGCCGACGCGATCAAGCGGAGCAAGTTCGCGCAGATGCAGGGCTTCGGCGTGCAGCCGCGCGGGCACCTCGCGCTCCAGGATCACGGGGACGAGGTCGCCTTCCGCAACGTGCGAGTGCGCGATCTTAACGCGCCGATGCCGGGAGAGATCGCCCTCTTCAACGGTCGCAACCTCGACGGGTGGACGGCGGTCGGGACCGAGGCCGACAGCGGCACGTGGACCGTCCGCGAAGGCGTGCTGCACTGCTCCGGCGATCCGGCCGGGTACGTCCGAACGACCGAGTCCTACACGAACTTCGTGCTGCGGGTCGAGTGGCGATGGGACCCCGAGACCCGTCAGGCCGGCAACAGCGGCGTGCTTGTGCGCGTCGTCGGCGACGACAAGGTCTGGCCACGCTCGGTCGAGGCCCAGTTGCACGCCGGGAACGCGGGCGACTTCATCTGCATCGGCGGCACCGAGATCGCCGGCGACCCGGCCCGGACGAGCGGCCGGCGGATCGTCAAGTCCCACGCCGCCGAGCGGCCTGTCGGCGAGTGGAACGAGTACGAGATCATCGTCAACGGCGGCGAGATCACCCTGATCGTCAACGGCGAGGTGCTCAATCGCGGGACCGGGGCCGAGGTCGTCGCCGGCGCGATCGCGCTGCAATCCGAGGGGACGCCGATCCAGTTCCGAAACATCCGGCTCGTGCCGCTGGAGTGAGCGGACGGAACGCCTGCGCCCCGCAACGGTGCCGCGCGACGAGTCGGCGAGGCCGGAGGCGAGCGCAGGTAAACGGGCCTGCGTACGCGGCAGGCCCGTCGGGTGGTTGCGTGGTGCGGTGCGCCCCGGAAGGTGCCGGGATCAGCGGCGTCTGCGGCGGGCGAGGAGGCCGCCAGCGAGGGCGAGTCCGGTCAGCGCGCCGGGCGCGGGCACGACGCCGATCTTGTAGTTGACCTGGATCCAGTTCACGCCCGAGCCGGGCACCTCGAGTCCGAGGTGGAGGACGTCGATGCCGTTCCAGTGCGCGCCGCCGATGGGATCTTGGATGGTGGGGTCTGAGTACGCGGTCTGTCCGCCGTCGGTGCTGTAGTTGATGACGTACTCGGTCCAGGAGACGTGGGAGACCCAGCCCTTCCAGTCGATGCCGTTCCCGTCGCCGCCGAGTTCGTAGGAGAAGGCCTGAACCGTGTGCCCGTCGACCTGCGTGCCGACCGGGACGAACTGCTTGCCGTTGCGCGAGCGGATGACGAGCTGGACGAAGTGTCCCTGAGGGTTGACGACCTCGTACCAGGCGGCTTCGAGAACGTCCTCCTGGCTCGGGTTTGGCACCGTGTTGGTGCCGATGGAGTAGAACTTCGGGTCGTCGAAGGTGCTCACGGGAACCGGGGCGTCACCCTCGGAGTTGAGCGTGCGGAACTGACCGCCCGCGAACCCCACGAGCGACACGGTCGCGACCGAGTTGTTCGCGACGGCGTCCGAGGTGCGGTCGCCGTAGTGGTCGTCCTGAGCGGATGCGCCGCCGGCGAAGCAGGCCGCGGCCACGAGGAAGGATGCATGTGTCCGGCGCATGGAGCGTACCTCCTGCCCGATCCGCCCGGCCGAACGCACCGCCGGGGGGAGGAAGCGCGGGTTGCGGTCCGACGACCGCCGCCCGACGCAGCGGAACGGGTCTGTCTCGGAAGGTACACCACACATCCGGCGCGGCCAGCAAAGGCGCAAGAAATCGAACACACGGCACGCGCGCTACGCCCGGAACGACCCGCCACGGGGGGGGCAGAGGACCGGAAAACGCGTGCGGGGGCGATTGCGCGGGGGCGCGGAAAATCGCCGCCCCCGCCTTGCATTCCGGCGAACGTGTGGCATGGTTGTCGGGCGGAGAAGGTGCGCGCCGACCGCTTCGCGGTCAACCGCCGTCGCGCTCCGCCAGCGCCTTGAGCGCGGCGGCCTCGCGGTCGGCGGTGATGCCGGCACGGAGCCGTGCGCGGCGTTCCTCGGGCTGCGCGTTCCACCAGGCGAGCGTGTCCTTGGCGGTGGCGACGGCCGGGCGGAAAGCGAGGCCCGCTGCCAGCGCGCGGGCGCAACTCCGCTGCCCGAACCCCAATGTTTCACCCTCCGGCGGCAGCCAGACCGGCATGTCGCTCCACCCGGAGACGCCCTGCTCGCGCAGGAAGGCGGCGTCGGCCCAACGGAAGTTCGCGTCGCTGCCGGATGCTTCCTTGCAGGCGTCCAGCAGGGCGCCGATGCCCATGCCGCCGGCCGGGCCGAGGGCATTGAAGACGCCGAAGGTCCGCTGCTCGACGAGGTGCACCAGCCACTCGCCCAGGTCGCGCACGTCGATGATCTGCACCGGGTCGTTGGGCGTGCCTGGGGCGAGGACGTCGCCGCCGCGGGCGACCCGGACGGGCCAGTACGTGAATCGGTCGGTCGGGTCGCCGGGGCCGACGATCAGTCCCGGTCGGACGATCGTCGCCTTGCCGGGCATCTTCGCCTCGGCGGCCTGCTCGCAGAGCGCCTTGAGCGGGCCGTAACTCTCCCCCGTCACCTGCTCGACGGTGGCGTCGGGGATCGTGCCGACCGGAGCGTTCTCGTCCGCGTTCGGCTCGGCGTGCGAGGCATAGACGGAGACGGTCGAGATCAGCATGTACTGCCCGACGCGCCCAGAGAGCAGTTCCGCGGACGCGTTCACAACCCGAGGGAAGTACGCGGACGTGTCGATCACGGCGTCCCACTCGCCCTCGCGCAGTTGCGTCAGGCCCATCGGATTGTCCGGTCCCGGTTCGCCCGATTCATCGGCGAGCCGGCGAGGATCCCGGTTCCCGTGCCGTTTCTCGACACGCTCGCGCCCTTCGAACGTGTGCCCCGTGCGCTGCTCCGTTCGACCCCGGTTGAACAGGGTGAGCGAGTGGCCGTGTGCGAGGGCGGCCTCGACGATCGCGGGACCGAGAAAGCCGGTCCCGCCCAGAATCAGGATGCGCAGCGGCTTGGCGACGACAGCACCTGTGCGCACGCCCAGCGCGGGCGCGACCCCGAGGGCGAGGCCGGCCGAGAGCGCGGCCGAGGTTTGCAGGAACTCGCGTCGAGTGGTGGACATGGTTCGTCTCCGGATGAGGGCGGACAGCGGGTGTGTATCGCCCGGCGCGGGCGGGGTTGCATCGTACCGGGTGGCGTGACGCTATCGTGCCCGTTCATGCGAAGGAGGGTTCATGCCCGGCGGCCAGGCCAAGCCCGAGTCCGAAGCCGAGAGGGACGGTCCCGCGGGCAGGACAACCGTCCGGCGCGGCGAGTGGGCGCCGCTCGTGCTCTCGTGCGGGTACTTCTTCTGTGTGCTCTGCGGGTACTACTGCGTGCGCTCGGTGCGCGAGGCGATGGGCGTCGAGGGTGGATGGGACCGGCTCGCCTGGCTGATGACGGCGACGCTGGCGGTCATGTTCGTGGCCAACCCCGGCTTCGCGTGGCTCGTGTCGAGGTTTCCGCGGCGGGTCTTCATCCCCGCGACCTACCGGTTCTTCGCGCTGAACATGCTGGCCTTCGCCGGGCTGTTCGTGGTGATGGACGAGCAGCATCGGCTGTGGCTCGGGTACGCGTTCTACGTCTGGCTGAGCGTGTTCAACCTGTTCGTGATCTCGGTCTTCTGGGCGTACATGAACGACGCCTGGTCGCCGGAGCAGTCCAAGCGCCTGTTCGGGCCGATCGGGGTCGGCGGGACGCTCGGCGCGGTGTGCGGATCGCTGCTCGCGGCGAGGCTGGTGAAGGAGATCGGACCGACCGGGATGATGCTGCTCGCGTGCGGCTTCCTCGAGGGGGCGGTGTGGTTCGCGCGCGGCGTGCGCGCACGCGCCCGAGACTCCGCGGTCGCCGGCCCCGAGCCGGGGCCGCGCGTCTGGGAGGGGCTGCGGCTGATCGCGCGGTCCCCGTATCTCGCGTCGATCTGCGTGCTGCTGCTGTGCTTCACGCTCACGTCGACCTTCCTCTACATGGAGCAGGGGCGCATCGTCTCGCAAAGCGTGGAGGGGCGCGACGCCCGGGCCTCGGCGTTCGCGCACATCGACCTGTACGCCAACATCGGAACGCTGCTGGTGCAGGCGTTCGTGACCTCGCGGCTCGTGCGTCGGCTCGGGCTGGGGTGGACGCTGGCGATCCTGCCGCTGCTCACGATGGCGGGGTTCGTCGCGCTGTGGGCCGCGCCGACGCTGGCCGTCCTCACCGTCTTCCAAGCGGTCCGACGGAGCGCCGAGTATGCGGTCGGCAGGCCGGCGCGGGAGATGCTCTTCGCCCGACTCGGCCCGGACGAGAAGTACAAGTCCAAGCCGTTCATCGACACGTTCGTCTATCGGGGGGGAGACGCGATCGGGGCGTGGGTTCCGAAACTGCTGGCGAACGCGGGCGTGGCGGTGGGGTTCGTGGCCATCCCGGTCGCGGCGGCGTGGGCGGTGGTTGCGCTCGCGCTCGGGCGCATGGAACGGAAAGCCACCCCCGCACCGATCCGCCCGCAATAAGAAAACCGGGGCGGATTGCCCCGGTTCGTGCAATGTGCGGGAGTTGGCGCCAACGTCACTTCGTCGGGTCGGGCTGGCGCTCGGGCGCGGCCGGGGTCGTCGTCGGCGCGGGGGCGGCCGAGGCGGAGGCCGTCGAACGCGTGAGGTAGATCTCGACGCGACGGTTCGCGGGCGTGTTCCCGCTCGCGGTGTTGGGGACGGCCGGGCGGAACTCGCCCCAGCCGGAGGCGTTCACCTTCTGCGCGGGGACACCCATGCCGACGAGTTCGCGCCGGACCGAGATCGCGCGGTGGCATGAGAGGTGCATGTTGGTCGGGTGACGCTCGGCCGTGCGCGAACTGATCGGCTGCGAATCCGTGTGGCCCACGACGTGGACCTCGTAGGCCGCGGCGGCGCGCGCCTTCAGGATGTCGGCCAGGCGGGCGAGGCTCGACTTCGCCTCCGACTTCACCGCGTCGGACCCGGAGTCGAAGGTCAGGTCGCTGGCGAAGCGGAGCATGCCGCGGCTCGGGTCGTACTGGATCAGGTCCGGGTTCGCGGCGGCGAGTTCGCGCAGGGCGCGGTCCGTCTCGGGGTCGAGCGCGCCGAGTTGCAGCGACCGCAACTGCGACTCGAGGTCGCGCAGCGAGGCGTCGGTTATACCCACCAGCCCGCGGAGCCGTTCGTTCTCGTCGCGGAGCGAGCGGACCGCCTCATCGGCCGCCAGTTGCCGGCTTGTCATGTCGCCACTCATGCTCTGGCAGTCGTCGAGACTCGCCTGGAGTTCCTGGTTTCGATTGGTGAGGCTCCGGTTGGCCTCGACGAGGCGGTCGTACTCCGCCTGGCTCACGCATCCGCCCAGCGCCCCGCCCATGAGCGCGAGGGCCAGCACGCTCCGAACCCACCTTCTCCCGTGTCGCATGTGCAGACCTCCACGCCGCCGATCGTTCGGGCGGCCGAATGAGTACCGTGTGCCGTCGGGCGGGTGCGTCGGATCCGTCTGACGCACCCCGTCCAGGCCCGCCCATCCTACCGCCCTTTCCATCGGCCGACAGCCACGGAGCCGTCCATCGTGCGGGAATCCGCGCCGATTCTGCCCGCCATCCCCCACGGGCCGGGTCTGCGCCTGTACACGGCGGAGGCGGGGTACGACGCCAGGGGTCTGTTGGCGGCCCCGATCTCGCTCCTGGTGGAGGTCTCGCCCACAGGCCGGGCCGAGGCGTTGGCGGTGGGGACGCCGGGCGAGGTGGGGCGGCATCCCGGGGCGGCATCAGCACACTCGGTCGCGCTGGCAGGCCATGTGCTCGTGCCGGGCTTCGTGAACGCGCACACGCACCTCGACCTCACGCACCTGGGGCCGATGGAGCACGACCCGGAAGAAGGGTTCGTCTCGTGGGTCGAGACGGTCCGGGCGGGTCGGCGGCAGGACGACACCGAGATCGCCCGGAGCGTTCGGCTCGGCGTTGAACTGTCCCTCGCGGGCGGAACGGTCGCCGTCGGGGACATCGCCGGCGCACCCGCGGGGAGGCCGACCATCGCCCCGATGCGCGCGCTGCGCGAGGGACCGATGGCGGGTGTGTCGTTCGTGGAGTTCTTCGCGGCGGGGGCGCTGCGGGACCGCTCGCTCGCTCGCCTTGAGCGGTTCCTCGAGGAGCACGAGGGGGAGTTGACGGCCGGGTCGCGCGTGCGCGCCGGATTGCAGCCTCATGCACCGAACACCGTGGAGCCGGTGGCCTACGAGCACGCGGTTGAGGTTGCGCGGCGGTACGGGCTGGCGCTCTGCACGCACCTGGCGGAGACGGTCGAGGAACGACGGTTCGTCGGGGCCGCGGAGGGGCCGCAGCGCGACCTGCTGGAACGCGTCGGAGCGTGGGAGGATCGGCTGCTGGACGTGTTCGGGCGCGGGCTGCACCCGATCGACCACCTCGCGCCGATGCTCGAGCGAGCGCCGTTCACCGTCGCCCACGTCAACGATTGCCCGGACGACGAGCGTCTGGCGGTCCTCGCGCGGGCCGGCGTGAGCGTGGCGTACTGCCCGAGGGCGTCTGCGTACTTCGGCGCGACCGCGCGGTTCGGGCCGCACAGGTACCGCGACATGCTCACGGCCGGGATCAACGTCTGCCTGGGGACGGACTCGATCGTGAACCTGCCCTCGGAGGCCGCGGACGCGTCGCGCGGCGGGATGAGCGTGCTGGACGAGATGCGGCTGCTGGTGCGTCGCGATGGGACGGACGCACGGACGGTTCTGGCGATGGGGACGACGCACGGCGCCCGCGCGCTCGGGCTTGACGAGGACGGGTTCCTGCTGCGACCGGGCGTGCGGCTGGCGGGGCTGGTGGCTGTGCCGGTGGGTCGAGGGCCGCACGCCCCCACGCCTACCCTTGAAACGGCGATTCTTCGTGGTGGGGCACCCCGATTGCTGCTGATTGGGAAATAATCCTGTCAGACCGGAACGCGGCGGAGTCCGGTGGCCTGGGAGCAGCATGAGCGCGAAGTGGCGCCGAAGCCTGAAGTGGGACGACGAGCACTTCCCGGCGTGGGCGTGGCCGGTGAAGTTCGTGCTGCGCGCGTTCAGTTCCATCACGCTTGCGGTGATCCTGCTGACGGGCGTGGTGCTGTACGGCGTCGTCGCGAGCGTCCCGTTGGGGCTGCTCGCCCTCGCGCCGACGTGGCTGCTGTACGGGGCGTCGCTCGTGGTGACGGCGGCGCTGTCTGCGGGCGTGCTGCTGGTCGGCGCGCGCTTGCTGATGCGCGGCTCGTCGCGTGGGGCGCGCTTCACCGTTGGGTTCGCGGCTGCTGCGGTCGGGGCGGGGCTTGGGGTGATCGCGTGGAGCACGGCGGTGTGGCCCGCGATCCACTTCGACCCGGCGACGGGGTCGGGGGTGCGCCTGTT
Source organism: Planctomycetota bacterium (assembly GCA_014584315.1). Classification (GTDB taxonomy): domain Bacteria; phylum Planctomycetota; class Phycisphaerae; order Phycisphaerales; family UBA1924; genus CAADGN01. The sequence continues at coordinate 94,046 of JACTNA010000032.1, forward strand.
CTCGTCGTTCGTGCGGGAGTACGAGTCGATCACGGTCCGTCGGCTGCCCGGCGTGGAAATGAGCGAACTGGAGTTCTACTCGGCGTGGCCGATGCGGCTGCTGCTGCTGGCGTTCGTGCTGAACATGGTGGTGGCGACGGTCCGGCGGATCGAGTTCGTGTTCGTGAACCTCGGCGTGCTGACGGTGCACACGGGGATCGTGATGATCGCGCTGGGGAGCGTGTACTACCAGTCGCAGAAGCGTGAGGGGGACGCGATCCTGCTCGCGGGCGCGCCGGACGAGCGGGGCGTGCCCCGGCCGGGCGCGCCGGTCGGCGCGTTCTACGACAACACGCACGTCGCGCTCTACGTCAGCCAGTACCGGGGCTGGGAGCAGCGGCCGGTGCGCGGCATCCCCAGGTACAACGACTACGGGTTGGGCGTGGGCGCGGGCGAGAGCGCGCTGACGGCGGCCGGGCGCGGCGTGGCGTTGCCCGAAGGGAGCGACCGTGCGCTCTCGATCCCGGTCGCGCCCTCGCCGCTGGGCACGACGGACGAGGACGTGCGCCTGCGCGTCGTGGGCTACGCGAGCTACGCGGAGCCGATGCAGGACTGGCTCCGCGCTCCCCCCCCCTCAGACCCGGCGCGGGCCAACCCCCTGCGGATCGTCGAGTTGCACACGGACGTGCCCGACCCGGAGGGGCGCGTGCGCGCGGGGGCGGCCTTCTCCTACACGCTCATGCCCGCGTCGCCCCCGCACCGCGTGGCGGACAACGGCGTCTTCGGCGTGGAGTACGTGCGGGGAATGGACCCGGCGCGGTGGGCGGACCTGACCGAGGAAGTTCCCGCGGGCACGACGTATGCGCTCTCGGTGGAACTGTCGGGCGGGGCGCAGCCGGTGCGCGTGGTGCGCGCGGTGCAACCCGGCGACACGTTCGAGGTCGAGGGGTGGCGCCTGGCCGTCGAGGACGTGACCCCCGAGCCGCCCTTCCCGATCATCACGCCGGGGTATCGCGGGGCGAGCAGCAGCGTGGCGCTCGTGCGGGTCGAGCCGCCGACGGGGGCGGACGATCCGACGCCGTTCACGCGGTACGTGTACCACCGGTACCCGGAGATCGCGCAGGACATCCTGGACGTTGCGCACGATGACGGGCGGCCGATGCGGCGCGACGCCGACCCGGCGATCCGACTGGGGCTGATCGACGCGTCGCAGTTGCAGGTTTACTTCGATGAGCCTGATGGGGCGAGCGCGCCCGAGAGCGTGCGCGCGGTCGTGCGCCTGCCCGGCGGCGTCGTGCGCGTGGTCGGCTCGCTCGGTCCGGGCGGCAGGCTCGAGCGCATCATCCCGGACGCCTACGACGTGACGCTCGTGGTGGCGGCCGCGTGGGAGCACGCCGAAGCATTCGAGCGGCCGGTCCCGGTGCCGGAGGTCAACCGCGACCGCTCGATGGTGGGGACGCACGACAAGGCGATGCTCGCGGTGGAAGTCTCGGTGCCCGCGCCGGAGGACCCGCTGTCGGATGCGCCGCCGGCGGTCTGGAGCCGGGTGGTCTGGCTGCCATTCGATCGCTACCCGCTGGCGGGCGTCTTCCCGGACACGCAGCGCGAGGTGCGGCTGCCGGACGGTCGACGCGTGGTGCTGATCTTCGGCCGACGGCAGCACCCGTTGCCGGGGTTCGAGGTGTCGCTCGTGGACTTTCAGATGCTGTCGTACGACCACCGGGGCGCGCCGCGGGACTACCAGTCGATCGTGCGCGTCACGCCGACAACACTCGACTTCGAGGCGTACGAGCACGTGGCGAAGTTGAACGAGCCGCTGCGCGCGCCCTGGCGGTGGGACGAGCGACGGTCGTGGGCGGCCAACGCGGCGACTCGGCTCTCGGCCGGGCTTGACCCGCGGCAGTTCAAGTTCAGCCAGGCCGGCTGGGACGCGGAGGGCTGGCGGCGCACCCAGGAGATGGCGGACCGGGGCCTGCTGCCGCGGCCGTTCGCGCAGTTCACGATCCTCCAGGTGGGGAACAATCCGGGCATCCACGTGATCGCAGGGGGGGGTATCCTGATGGGGGTGGGGATCCCGTGGGCGTTCTACGTCAAGCCGTTGATCCTCCAGCGTCGCAAGCGCCGCATCCAGCGCGAACTGGCGGAGGGGACGTACCGCCCGCCGGTGCGGCTCGCGCCGACGGGGGCGGTCCAGCCCGCGGGAGCGGAATCATGACCAGGCTCGTGGTGTTCGTGCTGGTTTTAGCGGCGTTGTTGCCCGGACCGGCCGCGCGCGCGCAGACCGCGCCCGCCGGCAACGCGCACCCAGAAACGCAGCAGGTCGCCGACGATTCGGGTCGTCTGGACAAGCCGTTCGGGTCGTCCGGCGCGCCCGCCGCCGCGGCGACGCCGGCGGAGAAACTGGCGTTCGAGCGGGCGGTCGATCTGACGCCGCTGCGCGACGTAGCCGTCTTCCACAACGGGCGCGTCAAGATCCTGGACACGCTGGCGCGCGAGACGGTCTTCGACCTGACCGGGCGGAGCCGGTACGCCGACCCGCTGCCGGACGGCGTGCAAGCCAGGCACGATCCCCTCTTTACGCTCATCGACCTCGCCGTCTCGCCGGACCACTACGTCGATCGACCCGTGATCCACGTGAACTACCTGCCGCTGCGCCGGGCGATGCTCGAAGCGGCCTTCCCCGGCGAGCGCGACGAGCAGGAGCGGTGGATGCGCCTCACGCGCGTGTCGCCGAGGATGCTCCTGGTGTTCGGCGACGAGATCCGCGACAAGCACATGAGCGAGGCGGGGTTCCGCGACGGGCTGGACCGCGCGGACCGCGCCATGCGCCTGATCGCCTTCGGGGGGTCGAACTTCCTGCTCGTCGCGCCGGAGAGCCGCGACCTGCCGTGGCGGCACGTCAGCGAGTTGCCGGCGGAGCACCCGGCGAGGGCGGCGGCGACTCGACTCGGTGAGGCGTGGCGCGCCGCCGACGCGCAAGGCGTGAACGCGGCGGCGGCGGACCTCGCGCGGGAGGCCGCGGCGATCAACCCCGGCACCCACCCGGAGTCGCGCCGAACGCTCGAACTGGCGTACAACCGAATGAACGCCTTCGAGTGGGGATACTGGGCCTACGCGCTCTCGCTCGTCGCGCTGCTCATCGCCTTCGGCACCGGCAGGCGGTGGCTCGCGTGGACGGGGAGTGCCCTGCTGGTCGGGGCGATGGGCCTGCACGCGACCGGATTCGTGCTGCGCTGCATCGTCGCGGAGCGCTTCGCCATCCAGAACCAGTTCGAATCCATGACCGGGCTGAGCCTCTTCGCAGCGGTCGTCGGCGCGGCGATCATGCTGGCACGCCGCCAGTGGCTCTTCGGGGCGGCGGCGGCGGCGACCGGGTTCCTCGTCCTCATCACCGCGACGCAGACCGACATGCCGGGCCGGCACATCGGGCGCGAAGCGGCGATCCTCAACACTTCCGTGCTGCTCAAGTACCACGTCACGACGGTGCTCGTCTCCTACGGGCTGATCACGCTCGGGTTCGTCTGCTCGGTGTTCTACCTGTGCACGCACTACCTCGGAAGACTCCGCACGCCCGCTGCCGAAACGGGCGACGCGGAAGCGGTCGCCGCGGCCGCGCTGAACGCGCCCGACGACACGCCCTTCGGCCGAGCGCGGGTGCTCGCCGATCTCGACACCGCGCAGATGACGGTGCTGCAACTCGCGTTCTGGACGCTGGGCGTCGGCATCCTCCTCGGCGCGTGGTGGGCGGACCACTCGTGGGGTCGGTGGTGGGCGTTCGACCCCAAGGAGACCTGGGCGCTGCTCACCTGGATCATCTACCTGATCGTCATCCACCTGCGCCTCACGACGGGGCGCAACCGCGGGCTCGTGACGGCGTGGCTGAGCGTCGTCGGGTTCTTCGTGATGCTCTGGACCTACTTCGGGGTGAACCTGCTCCTGCCCGGGCTTCACGCCTACGCCTGAAAGGCGAACGCGGAGGTCGCGGAGGTGGCGCGGAGGGCGCGGAGTGGGCCATGGGGTTCAGAGGTCGGTGGTGCAGGGTGACGAGGTCGTCCTGAGCCGACCCGTGTCTTCCACACGGGACCCCGCGATGGCTTCGCGCGCTCCGCGTTCAGTTCTCGTGTCGCGGCGGTTCTACGCGCGGCCGGCCGATGCGCTCGCGGTCGCGCTGCTCGGACGCACGCTCGTGCGGGTGCTCGACGACGGCACGCGGTTGGCCGGCCGGATCGTGGAGACCGAGGCCTACCTGGGGACGGAGGACCGGGCGGCCCACTGCTTCGCCGGTCGCCGCACGCCGCGCAAGGAGTCCATGTACGCCCGGCCCGGCACGGCGTATGTCTACTTCACCTACGGGATGCACCATTGCTTCAACGTGGTCTGCGGGCGTGTGGGGACGCCCGCGGCGGTGCTCGTCCGCGCGCTCGAACCTGTGGAGGGGCACGAGGCGATGCGTCGGCTGCGGTCGGCGCGGCGCGCCGGGTCCGTGCCCGACACCCACCTCTGCTCCGGGCCGGGACGCTTGTGCGAGGCGATGGGCATCGACCTCAAGGACGACGGCGTCGATCTTGCCGATCCGGCCTCCCGCCTGTTCATCGTGCGGGGCGCCGGGCGGCTCTCGGCCGATGAGAGCGTGCGGAACACGGCGAGGATCGGCGTGGCGTACGCCGGCGACTGGGCGGATCGGGCGCTGCGGTGGTTCATCGTCGGGAACCCGCACGTCTCGCGGGGCGGGTCGAGGGAGGGTTCCGGCGGATCGGGCCGTCGGCCCCTAGCATGAAGACGCCCCACGAGGGGACGGAAGAGGTCAGGCATGTCGGACGCGATGCAGACAGTGTGGCAGGAGTTGCGCGATAAGGCGGGGCCGTACCCGCGCGAGGCCTACGACTTCGTGCGCGCGGGGCTGACGCACACCGTGCAGATGATCCACGGCGAAACGCCGGGCGACTCGGAGGACGAGTCGAGGCACATCAGCGGCAAGCAGCTCTGCCTGGGCCTGCGGGACTACGCGACCCACCGCTACGGGCGATTGGCCCGGACGGTGCTGGGTCGGTGGGGCGTCCGTTCCACCGAGGATTTCGGGCGGATCGTCTACGCGATGGTGGACGCCGGGCTGATGCGGACGGCGGAGGGGGACTCGTTCGAAGAGTTCCGCGGGGTCTTCGACTTCGACGAGGGCTTCGCGGACTGACCGGGGCGCGACCCGCCGGGCTTGCGCCGAGTTGTTCGCTCCCGGGCGGACTCGGTACCCTGTCCGCCATGGCCGATCCCGAAACCCCCGAGGCCGATCGCGGCACGGACTGGCGGTCTCTGCACCTGTGGCAGATCCAGCCGCTGCGCGACCTGCTCGTGCTCGCGGCGGTGCTGGGCGTGTTGTACCTGGGCTACCTGGTCAGCATCGTCACGGTGCCGCTGCTGCTGGCGACGCTGCTGGCGTACCTGTTCGAGCCGCTGGTCAAGCGGATGACGCGGGTGTCATGGATGAGCCGGCAGATGGCGGCGGCGATCATCGTCGTCGTCGCGGCGATCGTCGTCGTGGTTCCCGCGATCGTCGCGACCGCCTTCGCGGCGACGCAGGGGGTCGCGTTCGCCGGACGGGTCTCGAGTTCGGTCGAGCACGTGTACGCGTCGGTTCAGAACCCGGACGACGCGGACGCGCTGGCGGCCGTGCCGGACGGGTTCTGGCTCGCGGCGCGACACTTTCTCGTCGAGCGCCGCGACGTGACGGAGGGCGAGGTCGCCAAGCGGCTGCTGGACCTCGTCCGCGCGAACGCGCAGACCATCGCCACGCAGGCGCTGGAGACCGGCGCGGGGGCGATCGGAGCGACACTGCGGGGGATCGCGTCCGTGCTTTCGCTGGTGTTCGGGGCGTTCCTCACGGCGTTCTTCTTCTTCTTCGTGTGCACGGGCTGGGGCAAGGTACTCGAGTTCTGGGAGGGGCTGATCCCGGAGCGCAAGCGCGGGCGTTGGCTGGAACTGGTGCGTGCGTTCGACGCGGTGGTGTCGGGGTTCGTGCGCGGGAGGCTGACCATCGCCTTCGTCCAGGCGGGCATCCTGAGCGTGCTGTACTGGCTGATCGGCACGCCCGCGCCGATCCTCTTTGGGCTGGCGATCGGGCTGCTGTCGATCGTGCCGTACCTCGCGCTGATCGGCATCCCCGCGACGATCCTGGCGATGTGGCTGGACCCGTCGGGCCCCGAGTGGCAGAACGAGTGGTGGTGGGTCACGTTCGCGCCGATGGTGGTGTACTTCATCGCCCAGGCCGCCGACGATTACGTGCTGACGCCGATGATCCAGGGCAAGAGCACCGGGATGGACACGCCCTCGATCCTGTTCGCATCGCTGGCGGGCGGCGCGCTGTTCGGCTTCTACGGGCTGCTGATCGCGATCCCGCTGGCGGCGTGCGTGAAGATCACGCTGCGCGAGGTGTTCTGGCCGCGATTCCGGGCCTGGGCCGAGGGAAGGGAGAAGGACTTCCTGCCGGTCGGGCGGGAGTGAATCGCGCCGCGCCCGTGCTCAGCGCCGCTTCTTGCGCTGCTTGAACTTCCCGGGCGCGCTCGCTCTCGTCGAGCCTTTCGTGCCGAAACCGGGCATGCCCGTGAGGCCGGGGACCATGCCGCCCATGCCGGCCGAGCCGAGCTCCTTGACGGCGGCGACCTTGGACCTGGCGCTCATGCCCGCCATCTGCTTCGTCATGCGGCTGATGGCCTCGTGCTGCTTGACGAGTTGGCCGACGGCGTTCTGGTCGGTGCCGCTGCCCGATGCGATGCGGCGGCGTCGGCTGGTGTTGATGATCTTCGGGTCGCGGCGCTCCTGCTTCGTCATCGAGTTGATGATGGCCTCGACGCGGTCGAGTTGACCCTCGTCGATGTGGGCGTCCTTGAGGGCCGCGCCGACACCGGGCAACATGCCGAGAATCTGCCGCATGGGGCCGAGGCGGCGGAGCATGCGGAGTTGGGCGAGGAAGTCGTCCATCGTCATCTCGCCGCGGGCCATCTTCTCGGCGAGGCGCTCGGCGTCCTCCGCGGAGACCTGCTCCTGGGCCTTCTCGACCAGGCTGACCACGTCGCCCATGCCGAGGATGCGCCCCGCCATGCGCTCGGCGTGGAACTCCTCGAGCGCGTCGGCCTTCTCGCCGACACCGACAAAGCGGATCGGCGCTCCCGTGACCTTGCGGATCGAGATGGCCGCGCCGCCGCGGGTGTCCGAGTCGAACTTGGTGAGGATGACCCCGTCCACTTCGAGGCGCTCGTGGAACGCCTTGGCGCTGTTGACCGCGTCCTGCCCGGTCATGGCGTCGACGACCAGGAAGACGTGGTGCGGGGTGAGGGCGCGGCGGACCTGCTGCAACTCGCCCATCAGTTCGTCGTTGACGTGCAGCCGACCGGCCGTGTCCAGGATGAGCACGTCCGCGCCCGCCTTGCGCGCGGCGTCGAGGGCACGCCGGCAGACCTGCACCGCGACGCCGACCGCCTTGCCGTACTCGGCGCACTTGTCCGGCTCGCCGTGGAAGTGGACGGGCGCGCCGCCGGGCGCTGCCTGGCGGGCCTGGGCGGCGACGATCTCGAGTTGCTCGACCGCGGCCGGGCGCTGGAGATCGGCGGCGCAGAGCATGACGCTTCGCCCGCGCTTGCTGAGATACGCGGCGAGTTTGCCGCAGGTGGTGGTTTTCCCCGAGCCTTGCAGGCCGCACATCATCACGACCGTGGGGCCGGGGGAGACGCGCATGATGGCCGGGCCGGCGGCGGCGCGGGCGCGCTCTGGGTCGGCGGCGGCCTCCAGCGCCTCCTCGCCGCCGAGCAGTTCGACCAGCCGGGCGTGGACGATCCCCACCATTTCCTGCCCGGGTCGGAGGCTCTTCGTGACCTCGCGTCCGACGGCGTCGGCGACGACCGTCTCGCAGAACTCGTTGACCACGTCGTAGTTGGCGTCGGCGTCCAGCAGCGCAGTGCGCACCTCGTCCATCGCCTCGCGGACGTTGGCCTCGGTGATCGTGCCCTGGCCGGAGAGCCGCCGGAAGACCTTGCCGAACCCTTCGGAGAGTCGCTCGAACATGATCGAAGCCTATGCGCAGACGCGGCTGGGGTGTGGTCGGTCAAACCCAACGCACTCCGGCGTGAACCGCCCCAGCCGCTTCGCCATGACCGCGACCGCCTCCGGATTGTTGTCGATGAGGACGAAGCGCCTGCCGTGGGCGGCCGCCGCTTCGCCGGTCGTGCCGCTGCCGGCGAAGAAGTCCAGCACCACGTCGCCCGGTGCCGAGTGAACCCGCACGATGCGATTGACGATGCCGAGCGGCTTCTGGGTCGGGTATCCGGTCTTCTCGCGCCCGTTGGTCGGGACGATGGTGTGCCACCAGACGTCGGTCGGGGACTTCCCTCGCGCGGCTTTCTCAGGCGTAACGAGTCCCGGGGCCATGTACGGGATGCGGTCGATCTCGGCCTCGTTGAAAACGTAGTTCGAGGGGTCGAGCGCGTACTAGAAGATCGTGTCGTGCTTCGCCGGCCAGCGTCGCGGGGAGCGGCCGCCGAAGTCGTACGCCCAGACGATCTCGTTCATGAAGCGGTCGCGTCCGAGCAAGTGGTCGAGCGCGACCTTGACATAGTGGACTTCGCGCCAGTCGAGGTGCACGAAGAGGGAGCCGTCCGGCGTCAGGCGACGGACGCCTGATTCCAGACGGGGCATCAGGAAGTCCAGGTAGTCGGTCCCGAAGTCGTCGCCGTATGAGCCGCTCTCGACGCGTTCGACTCGGTACCGCTTGCCGGCGAATCCGCCCCGCGTGCCGCCGGTGTCGTCGGCGGTGGTGCGGATGCGATCGCGTTTCTGGACCTTGCCCGTGTTGAAGGGTGGATCGACGTAGATCAGGCGGACCGATCGCTCGGGCACGTCGTTCAGGGCGTCGAGGCAATCGCCGAGGATGATCCTGTTCACGCGACGATTGTACCGAGTGCCGTCACGACGCGCGGCGTGGCGCCTACTTCGTCGCGTCCTTGTCGTAGCCCAGGCCGTTGAAGAGGCCGTTGTCCCCCGCGTCGTCCTTGACGAGGCCCGTGCGCTCGTTGAGCACCACGAACCCGAAGTCGGCGAGCGTCAGGCCCTCGGCGTGCCCGTCCAGGAACGCGGCGTGGGCGACCCGCCCGTGCCGGACTTCGGGGGGAGACTGCCCGGTGGCGTGCGCGAACCCCTCCGCCCCGTTGTTCTTCGTGTCGAGGCGGGGCGGGTCGAGCGTGTACGAGTGCTCGCGGTAGCCCTCGCCGATGCGCAGGTGCTGGCTGCCGGAGGAATCGGCGAAGACGACGGTCTTGAACGGAACGTGGATGCGGGACATGCGCACGGGATAGTTCGTGTATCCCCCGGAGGACTTGATGCGGCTGTTGCCGAGGTAGTGGTAGTTGTAGCCGTAGGACCCGTTGCGCAGCACCTGGATTTCGCCGGTCGCCTTGCTGCGGAACTGCTCGTAGGTCTGCGAGGGGTCGCGGAAGACCTCGTTGTCGAGACGCTCAAAGTCGTCGGAGTTCTGGAACTTCTGGTACTCCTCCTCGTTGCGCGGCTGGTAGGGCATGCCGACGTACTCGCCGACAACCCAGTGCCACCGGGCGGCTTTGCGGCCCGAAGGCTCATGCACCTCGCCGGAGGGGAGCCGCATCGGCGGGAAGGTCTGGCGATCGTTCGAATACATCTCGACCGCCTGCCCCATCGAGCGGAGGTTGACCAGGTCGGCCGCCCCACGGGCCGCGCCGCGCGCCTTGCCCAGCGCTGGCAGGAGAATCCCGATGAGCAGCGCGATGATGGCGATGACCACCAGCAGTTCGATCAACGTGAAGGCGGCAGGTCGGCGGGCGGGCGGTGTCATGGAGAGCCTCCGTTCAAATCGGACCCGCGGGGCGGGTGGATATTGAACCTGAGACTCAGTCGCAAGTCAAGTGCCCGCAAACGTCATTCCGGACGCCGGGAGGCCAGCCAGTCGCGCAACTTCTTGGCCGGCCAGCAGTTGACGCACTGCCCCGGGGGGAGCCAGCCCCGCCGGGCGGTCAGCACGCCGTACCGGAGGTTGTCGAAGTCGGCGGCGCCGTGAACATCGCAGTTGATCGCGATCAGGCACCCGGCTTCGACGGCAGCACGGACGTGGGCGTCGCGCAGGTCGAGCCGCATCCAGTGGGCGTTGATCTCGAGCGCGACGTTGTGCTCCTTCGCGGCCGCGATGACCTCGCCCATGTCGGGGCTGAGGCCGGGCCTGCGGTTGATGAGGCGGCCGGTGGGGTGTCCCAGGACATTGACGAACGGGCTCTCGATGGCGCGAATGAGCCGCTTCGTCGCGGCCTGTGCATCCTGCTTGAGCGCGACGTGCGGGCTTGCGACGACCACGTCGAGCGTGGCGAGCGTGTCATCGTCGAAGTCGAGACGCCCGTCGCCCAGGATGTCCACCTCGCTGCCGCAGAGAATGGCGATGCCCTTCACGCTCGTGCGAAGGGTCTCGATCTGTTCGCGCTGCGCTGCGAGGCGGTGCTCGTCGAGGCCCCCGGCGACGACGCTTGACTTTGAATGGTCGGTGACGGCGATGGTGTGGAAGCCCCGGCGTTTGGCCTCGGCGACGAGTTCCTCGAGTTCGAGCGATCCGTCGGAAGCCGTCGTGTGGGCGTGGAGCTCGGCCTTGACGCCGGACACCTCGACGAGGCGCGGTGTTTCCGAGAGCGCGAGCTCGCCGTGGTCCTCGCGGATTTCGGGCGGGATGAAGGGCAGGCCGAGTTCGGCGTAGACGTCCCGCTCGGTGCGCGAGGCGAGCGGCTTTACGCCGCGGCGCTGGGGCGGGGTCGCGCCGTCGTCCTCGGGGAAGAGGCCGTACTCGTTGAGCGTGCAGCCCTTCTTGAGGGCGAGTTCGCGGAGTCGGACGTTGTGCTCCTTGGAGCCGGTGAAGTACATCAAGGCCGCGCCCCAGGCGGAAGGCTCGACGACGCGCAGGTCCGCCTGCAGGGCGACGCCGCCGGACTCCCTGCCCTGCTGTCCCTCGAGCGTCCATCGGCCGAGGTCGTGCGCGGCGCGGAGGCGGACGGAACTCTTCGTGCCGCCGCTGGCGAGGACCTGCACGACGCCGGGCATCGATGTGAAGGCCTCGTGCGCGGCGTCGGGGTCGGTCGTGGCGACGAGGACGTCCACGTCGCCGATGGTCTCCTTGCCGCGGCGGAGCGAGCCTGCGAACGCGGCCTCCTTCACGCCGCGGACGGTGCGCATGCGTTCGACGATCTCCTCGGCGATGGGAAGGGCGATGCCGAGCGGGATGCGCTGCTCGGTCTGCCCGGCGAACTCGATGGACTTCCTGACGTTTTCGACGGTCTTCGCGCCCATGCGGGGGAGGTTGAGGATGGAGCCGTCATCGATGATGCGCTTCAGCCCGTGCAGGTCGGTGACGCCGCCCTCGTGCCACAGCATGGCCACGGTCTTCGGGCCGAGGCCGGGGATGCGCAGGAGGTCCAGCAGCCCGGCGGGCACCCGCGAGCGCAACTCCTCGTGCTCGGCGATGCGGCCGGTCTTGACAAACTCGACGATCTTGTCGGCGGTCTTGGCGCCGATCCCCTCGATCGCGAGCAGGGCGGCCCGATCGTCGGCCAGCGCGGCCAGGTCGGTCGTGAGGTCGGCGACGACCCGGGCGGCCTTGGCGTTCGCGGCCACGCGGAAGCGGTCCTCGCCGAGCAGTTCAAGGATCTCGGCGATCTGCCCGAGCCGTTCGGCGATCTGCGCGTTGACGCTCATGATCGGATCACCGCGGTTTGCGGAGGAGCGCCCGCCACTGGCCTCGCGCGTTGGGGTGGCTGTGCCCGTCCCAGACCTCGGCCCATTCGAGGCGCAGGCCCGCCGCTTCGAGCAGGTCCCTTGCAACGGTCTCGTCCATCGCGTGCGGGTGAAGATCGTCCGGTTCGTCGAGAACATCCACCAGCACCCATGCCACGCCTCCCGGCGTCAAGAGCCTCGCCATCTCCGTCGCAACACGGGGGGGGGAGACGACGTGGTCCAGGCAGTTCTCCACGATCACGAGGTCGGCGACGGCGTCGGGGAGCGGGACCGCTTCGCCCGGCGCGGCCAGAAAGGCGACCCGATCCGCCTCGGGCGGGATCAGCCCCTCGGACACGTAGCCGTCCGCCAGCGGATCCACGGCGATCGCCCGCCGCCAGCGCGCCGCGGCCACGGCCGGGTACGGGCCGGAGCCGATCTCGACGGCCGTTCTCTGCGCGCACCACTCGGCCATGCGTCCCGTGATCGGCTCGCCGGGCGCGAAGTCGCCCGCGAGGCCGAGACGATCCGCGAGTTCGTACAACCGCGTGCGCTGCCACCGGCCGAAGGTGTCGCGGAAGTCGCCCGGGAACTCGGTGTCCGCTCCGCGCGCGACGGCCGCCCAGTAGGCGAGTTCCTGCCGGAGGCGTCTCGTGTCGTCGGGACTCGCAAGCCCATCACCGGCCGCGGCGTGCCCGTCGAGGCCTCCCCGCCAGACCGCCGGGGACCCTCGTCGTGCTGCGCTCTCGATGATGCCGTCCAGGCGTTGCTCGATCGGCCGGGCAACCGGGCGGACGGCCCGGGCAAGCAGCCTTCGCACGGTCTCTCGGGCGGCATTGGGCAAGGCGGTTCTCCCGTCCGGAGGGCCTTCGACGCCCCCCGGCCGTGCGACCACTCTACGCTTCGTCGTGCCGACGGCGTCGCGTTTGTGCCGCTCCCGGCCGTGGTCGTGCCGATAGAGCCTGATTCGCCGCGGGTCGGCGGGCCGGGGGGGACTCCCCGAGAGCAACGGAAGGACGGAGCCGACGTGCAATCGAACGAGGTGAGGCATCTTCATCCGACGTCGGACCCGGCCGCCCGCGTGCTGCACACGTTCGATCGCGAGATGCTGATCCTGAAGCGCCGGCTGGTGCGTGAGGCGCGCTACGCGATCGCGATGCTCGAGCGTGCGCTGGACGCGCTGTGGCGCCTCGACGCCGAGGCGGCGATGGAGGTGCGCCTGCGCGACGACCGGGTCGATCAGGAAGAGGTGGCGATCGAGCAGGACTGCTACCGGCTGCTCGCGCTGAAGCAGCCGGTGGCGCGGGACTTCCGCATCATCGCGTTCATCCTGAAAGTCAACGCGGACATCGAGCGTGTGGCGGACCACGCGTCGTCGATCGCGAAGGTCACGCGGAAGATCCGGCGCGATCCGCCCCCCCGCTGGCCGCAATCGCTGCGGGAGATGGGCGAGCGCGTGCCGCTGATGTGCTACCAGTTGCTCCGCGCGGTGATGAGCGAGGACGCGGTGTCGGCGCGCGCGGTCGTGGACATGGACGAGACGATCGACCAGTTGAACCGCCAGTTGTTCGGCGAGACGGTCGAGATGATGCGCCGCGACCCGGAGGCCTGCGCGGACGGGCTGCTCATCGCGCGGGCGGGGCGGGAACTCGAGCGCGTCGGCGACCTGATGACCAACATCGCGGAGGACGTCGTCTTCCTGGCGACGGGAGAGATCATCCGCCACCAGAAGCGTCGGGCCGAGGCGCAGGCCGCCCGCGCGCCGCGGACGCCCTGAATCCCATCCCGCGGCCCCGGGTAGACTCGGTGCGGACGGTGCCGTCCGCACGAGAGGGTGTGCCATGCGCATTGCAACGGGGTTCGTCGCGGTGGTTCTGGGCGTCGGTGCGGTCCAGGCGCAGGAGTGGCGACCGGTGGAAGGAAGGCTGATGACGCGTTGGGCCGCCGATGTCGCGCCGGGGAACGCGCTGCGCGAGTACCCGCGCCCGACGATGTCGCGGCAGAACTGGCTAAGCCTCAACGGGCTGTGGGAATGGGCGGAGGCCCCGGCGGACGCCGGAGCGCCGGCGGCGTATCCGGGGACGATCCTGGTGCCGTTCCCGATCGAGAGCGCGCTCTCGGGCGTCGGTCGATCCGTCGAGCATCTCTGGTACCGGCGATCGTTCGAGGTCCCGCCCGCGTGGCGCGAGGGTCGCGTGCTCCTGCACTTCGGCGCGGTGGACTGGCACGCGCGCGTGTGGGTGAACGGTCGGCTCGCGGGCGAGCACGTCGGCGGGTACGACGCCTTCTCGTTCGACATCACCGATGCACTCGCCGAAGGGGACGAGCAGACGATCGTCGTCAGCGTGTGGGACCCGACGGACGGGCACTGGCAGCCGCGCGGCAAGCAGGTGCGCGAGCCGCACGGCATCTGGTACACGCCCACCACCGGCATCTGGCAGACGGTCTGGGTCGAGCCGGTGCCGAACGCGCACGTCCGGCGCCTGCACGTGACGCCCGATTTCGACACGAGAACCGTCCGGGTGCGCGTCGAATCGGAAGGCGGGACGGGCGTCCGCGCCGCGCTCACCATCGGAACCCGGCGCGTCGCGGAGGTGACGGGCCGTCCCGGCGAGGAGATCGTGCTCGACATCGCGGGGGACTTCCGGCCCTGGTCGCCGGACCAACCGCGGCTGTACGACCTGGTCGTGGAGTTGCTGGACGGCGACGCCGTCGCGGATCGGGTGGCGTCGTACTGCGGCGTGCGGAAAGTCGAGGTCCGCCCGGACGCGGAGGGCGTGCACCGCATCCACCTGAACGGCGAGCCGGTGTTCGTCTTCGGGCCGCTGGACCAGGGGTTCTGGCCGGACGGGCTGTACACCGCCCCGACGGACGCCGCGCTGATGCACGACCTGATCGTGACGAAGCGCATGGGCTTCAACGCCGTGCGCAAGCACGTCAAGGTCGAGCCGGAGCGGTGGTACTGGTGGTGCGACGTCCTGGGGCTGCTCGTGCTGCAGGACATGCCGAGCGGCGACGCGTACGTGGGGCCGGGGCGGGGCGAGATCGCGCGCACGCCCGAGTCCGCGGCCCAGTTCGAGCGGGAACTGCGCGCGCTGGTCGAGGGTCGCGCCCATCACCCGAGCGTCGTCTGTTGGGTGCCCTTCAATGAAGGCTGGGGGCAGTACGACACGGTGCGGATCGCGGCGTGGGTGAAGGAACTGGACCCGACGCGGCTGGTGATCTGCGCCAGCGGATGGAACGACTACCCCGCGGGAGACCTCATCGACTGGCACGCGTACCCGGGGCCGGCATCGCCGAGGCCGAGCGGCGGTCGGGCGGCGTTCCTGGGCGAGTACGGCGGGCTTGGGCTGCCCATCTCGGGGCATACCTGGCAGGACGAGAAGAACTGGGGATACAGGAGTTACACCGATCGGGACGCGCTCACGGCCGCGTATCTCGCGCTGGCGGACGACCTGCGCCTGCTGATCGCCGATCCCGGCTTGTCGGGCGCGATCTACACCCAGACGACGGACGTGGAAATCGAAGTCAACGGCCTGATGACCTACGACCGCGAGGTCATCAAACTCGACGAGACGAAGGTGCTCGGGGCGCACCTTCGCCTGTACGCACCCCCGCCGAGGGTGCGCGAGATCACGGCGGCGTCGAGCGACGAGGCGCAGGAGTGGGCGTACACCTTCGATCGGCCGGCGGACGGCTGGGAGATGCCGGGGTTCGACGACTCGTCGTGGCAGCGCGGGCCGGGCGGCTTCGGGCGTGAGGGCACGCCGGGGGCGGCGGTGCGCACGCCGTGGCACACGGGCGAGGTCTGGATTCGGCGGCAGTTCATCCTGCCGCGCATCATGCTGCACGATCCGAGGCTGGTGGTGCACCACGACGAGGACGCGGAGGTCTACATCAACGGCGTGCTCGCCGCCGAACTCTCGGGCTACACGACGGGCTACGTGGTGCGGCGCATGAGCGACGCGGCGCGGGAGGCGCTGATCTCCGGGCCGGTGACGATCGCGGTGCACTGCCGGCAGACGACCGGAGGGCAGTACATCGACGTGGGCATCGTGGACGTCGTCGAGGCGGGCGAGTGACCCGGCCTACCAGATCGGTTGGAGGACCACGGCGTCGAGGCCGAAGAAGGCGCGGGTGCCGAGGGCGTTGGGATTGCCGCCGACGACTTCGATGCGCAGCCTGAGCGTACCGTTCTCGGACTTGTGCCAGCCCGGCAAGTCGATCGGGCCTGTCGGTTCGCACAGGCCGGCGCGGCCCGAGAAGAGGTCGATCGGCTCGCCGACGGGCGTGCCGTTCACGCTCACCCGGACGATGCCGTAGTCCCAACTCCGCGTGGCGTGGAGCGCGATCTTCCGCGCTCGTTCGTCCTCGACGGGCACCTCGATCTCGACGAACTCGCCCGGCGCTCGCCCCTGCACCCACAGGTGGGCGTTGCCGCTCCAGCGGTCGCGTGCGAAGCCGCTCATGTCCTGTTTCACGATCGACATCCCGGGCGTGCCCGCGACGACGCGGAGGCTCTCGATCTCGATCGCCCCTTCGATCGTGAACGGAGGAGGCAAGGGCGGCGGGTTGATGACGCCGCGCCCGACCTCGTCCTCGGCCGGGATCACGTTCGTCGTCGCCCCGGGGCGGGCGTAGAAGTGCGTCGTGGCGGCGTAACCGACCTCGCACTCCTTCCAGTGCCAGACCTCCATGTCGAACGTCAACGAGCGTCCGAAGGGGATGCCGTCGAGCAGGCGGACGCGCGAGACGGTCGTGTGCCCGTAGTTGCCCGGCCCGTCGCAGCGGGGCTGCGCGTGGAACGGCCCGGTGAAGAGTTCCGGCGAGCACCAGGCGTAGCCGTAGTAGTCCTCGGTGCCGGTGCCGAAGTGGGAGGGGAAGGTCTCGCCATCGACGTAGATCTTCTCGTCGCCCTCGCCCCACCAGTCCGGCACGGGGTTGACGACGGCGAGCGTGTCGCCGACGTAGACGCCGCGCCCGGAGATGTCGGCGTAGTTCCAGTCGCGCATGGGGCGCGTGGGGATCGGGTTCTCCTGGCGCCAGGTGGTGTGGAAGTGCATCGAGCGATCGTCCCACTCCCACCCGCGGGCGCGGACCACGACGCTCAGCGTGACGGTCTGCGTGCCGAGGTTGGAGATGGCGAGGCGGCCGGCGCGTTCGTAGGGCATGGGCCAGCGCGCGTGGAGCGTGCGACCTTCGTCGGCGACCGTCCGCCACCAGTCCTCGAACTCGTTGCCGCCCACGCCCGAGCCGAAGAAGTCGCCGAGCGGGCACCAGACGGTGCGCGTGCCGTCGAACTCCGCCTCGAGGACGAGCGTGCGCAGCGCGTGGGCGAGGTCGTCGGCGTCAAGAGTGATCGAGAGTTCGTGGACGGCGGCCGGGCCGGCCGAAAGGTCAACGGTGAGCGTGCGGCCGGGGCGAAGGTCCGACTGGCCACGCGATGCTTGCGCGCGGTACGGCGCAGACGGGTCGGCGAGGGAGCGCTGCACGCGGGCGACCGCGTCGGCCTGCGCCCGGAGCGTGTCCATCGAGAACGGCTCGACGGCGGTGCCCGGTTCGTACGTGCGATAGTTCACCTGGTAGTAGAAGCCGTCGGCGTCGCTGGTGACGATGCACCGGCTCGCGTAGGGGATGGGGAGGTAGAGGTTCCAGCCGCGGGCGCGCGTCGCGGCCAGCGGCGGTGTGAGCACGAACGGGCCGGGCGACCACGCGCCGCCGAGCAGCGTGTCCATGGGGGCTTCGAGGGCCGGAGTCGCCTGCCCGTCGAGGTAGATCCGCAGCGTCCCCTTCGGGTTTGCGGACCAGATCCGCACGATCGCGCCCGGCCCCTCGGCGTCCATCATCACGTACTCACGTCGGCCATCGCGCTCCTCGACGCGGATGAACTGGCTCGCGTCGTGGTTGGCGAACCAGCCCTCGGAGTCCTCCGGCGAGACGGAGCGGCGGTCGTAACTGCTCGCCTGGGCGCAGGTGTACCAGGGGTCGGGCAGGCGCGCGATGGCCCCCCGATCGACCATCTCGCTCAGCAGCGAGCCGAGGCTCACCGGCGGTGGGGCGGCCGACGCCGACACGGACGCCAGCACCGACAGCAGACCGACCATCACGCGGCGCGACATGCGGGCACCTCCTCGCGGGCGAAGGGCGTCTCGGCCCTCGGCACGAGAGCATACCGGGGCGTCGCCGGGCCGACGCGACCGCGGCACTACAATGCCCCACGGCAACTCCCGCCGGGCGCGGGCGGTACAGCCCTGGCGGGGGAGTCGCCGGAACGGTCATCCGGGAAGGAGTCTGCGATGGGGTCTGGGCGTGTCGCCGTTGGAACGGTTCGGGGCGGGTTCTCGCTGCTCGAGATCATGCTCGTGCTGGTGCTTATCGGGCTGCTGACAGCGGGCGTGGCGGTCAGTCTGAGCGGGACGGGCACGCGGGCGAAGATCAGGATCACTGAGACGCGCATGGCGTCGATCAAGAGCGCGCTCCAGCAGTACCACATGGAGTACAGCGCGTTCCCGCCCGTGCTCGAAACGCTCCAGACGATCCGTCCGCCCATGCTCGACGAAGACACCAAGATCAGCGACGGCTGGGACCGTGCGTTCTTCTACGGCACGCCCGGCCTGAACGCGCGGGACTACGACCTCATCTCCTACGGCCCGGACGGGCAGGCGGGCACGGACGACGACATCAACATCTGGAACATCAAGCGGTGATCCGGGGAGGTCGGCGACCATGACCGGCCGCGACGCTCGACACGCACGATCCGCCGGCGCCCGTTCGCGCGGCATCACGTTCCTCGAAGTCGTCCTCTCGACCGTGATCCTCGCGATGGCGGTCTCGGCGATGGCGTCGTCGTGCGGGTTCCTGTTCGGCGTGCAGACGCGCCAGCAGCGCACGCTGGGCTGCGCGGAGGTCGCGAACCGGCTCATCCTCCAGTACCTCGACGACCAGAAGTCGCTCCCGAACCCGGACCTCCCGGTCGAGTACGGCCCCGCCCAGTACCGATGGCACCTCGAAAAGTCTCGCGTGCGCGTCGTCACCGATCCCGCGCTCAACCAGGCGGTGCAGGACCGGCGCATCCAGAGCGGCCTCTCGCTCGACCGGCTCGAGCAGATCACGGTCACCGTCTGGCTCAGCGAGCGTTCGGGCGGCGCCCGCACGCTCGCCGAAGGGCCTCCGAGTGTCACCCTGACGCGCCTCACCGATCCGGTGAAGGTCTACCGAAACCCCGATTCCTTCAGCAATCTCATCAACTCCGAGGAGGGGCGGCGCAGCCTCATCAACATGCTGATGGGAGGCGGGCAATGACGCGCCGGGCCTTCACGCTGCTCGAAACCGTCCTCGCGGCCGTCATCGGCTCGCTGGTCGTGCTGTCGGGGTACGCGGTGTTCGCGTCGTTGAACGCCGCGGATCGTTCGCTCGCCCGTCGTGCGGACGAGCAGGTGCAGATGGCGCAGTTGCAGCGGACGATGCAGCGCGCGTTCTCCTCGTTGCTCCTCGCGCCGACGCCGACCGGCACGCAGCAGCCGACGGGCGGCGCGGCCGGCGCGGGCGGCGTCACCGCCGGGGCCGCCCCGGAGACCGCCGAGGAACCGGCCGTCCCGCCGCGATTCATCCTCGGGCCGGAGACGGACGAGCGCATCTCACGCCTGACGCAACGGGCGAAGTTCGCGGCGGGCGGCGGGGGCGGGAAGGTCGCGTCGCCCCAGCGGCTCGAGATCACGCTCCACAAGCCGCCCATCGTCGCGCCGCCATCGCAGCGAGTGCCGGGCCTGACGCTCGTCGAGGCCAGCGAGGCAGCGCAGCAGGACGCCGCGGGCGGCGTGCGCGGCGCGTTCGTCCTCACGCCCGACGAAGTGAGCGAACTCTCTCGCACCGAGGACGGGCGGACCGGGTGGACGCTCTGGTGGCAGCCGATGGTCGGGAGCGACGACACCGCGCCCGTCCCGGTCGCCACCGGCCTCGTCTACTGCCAATGGCAGGTCTTCAGGGACCGCGAGATGCACTCGGAGTTGTCCGCGGGCGTCCCCGGCGATCTGCCCGCCTATGTGCAACTCGAAGTCGAGACCCTCGCGGGCCTGTACGCGAACTTCATGTTCGAACTCGCGTGGACCGTCGGCGAAGAGCCGGGCACGCTCATCGAAGAGCCGGAGCCGACGCCCAACCTCGGCGGCGCGGGCGGCGCGGCCGGCGGACCGGGCGGCCCCGGACAGCCGGGCCTCCAGGGCGGCCCCGGAGGACCGGGCGGACCGGGCGGTCCGGGACAGCGCCCCGGACGCCGACGCGACCTGCAGCCCACGCCGACCGGCGTCACGCCGGGCCAGGCGCCGCCGACGCGCCCCGTGCCGATCGAACGGAGGGAGCAGCCGTGATCGCGCGACCCGGCACAACCCGGCACGCCCGCGCTTTCGCGATGCCCGTCGCGCTCATCATCGTCCTCCTGGTCGGCGTGGTCACCGGGCTGATGTTCGAGCGCCAGGCCTCGCAGCGGCGGCTGATCGATCGCCAGTTGTGGTGGTACCAGGAGCACCACGCCCGCTTCGGCGTCCAGGAAGTCGTGGACGCCTGGATGACGCAGATCCCGAGCAACCTCCGAATCGAGGACGCGCTCGGCGAGAACGGGCACGCCGCCGACCTCATCCTCCCCGACGGCACCATCGCCGTCCTCTTCCTTCAGGAGGCCCAGGGCAGCCTGCTCACCGATTTCACCGCGCTCAACGCCTCCGACCAGGAACTCTGCCAGCGCACGCTCGATCAGTTGGCGCTCGTCGAAGAGGGCGCACCCAGGCCGCAGAATCGACGCGCCGTTGGCCCCGCCCAGGTCAGCGTCAACTCGGCGTCCCTCGACGCGCTCCGCGCGGTCTGCCGCGCCTCGCTCGACGAGAGCCGCGGCGAGATGCTCGCCCGCGAGATCGACGCCGAACGCGCCAGGCGCGGCATCATCGACTCGCCCAACGCGTTGAGCGAGGCGCTCAGCCGTGTCCAGGTCACCCCCGAGGAGCGCGCCGCCGTGCTCCGCGCCCTGACCACGAGGGCGTCGCTCTACTACCTCGTCGTCGAGCTCCAGCGCGGGCGCGACGGCGCTCGCCTCGCCCGCTACGGCGGCTACATCCCCATGTTCGACCGCCGCCGGACCGGCCAGGCGGACGAGCAGGCCTGGGGACGAAGGACGGCATTCCTCACGTGGGACGACCTTGGGGTAGAGTAGATGAAGAGCGGGCCGGAGGCCCGGAAGAGGACACGACGATGGACCGCCCCCGGATGCCCGATCGACGAACGGCCAGGAAGGTCGCCTACGTCGCGCAGGCCGCCGTCGCCGCTGCGCTCGTGCTCACCACGGCCGTCGCCGCGCTGGGCGTCCCCGGGCTTGAACCTCGGCCGATCGCGCCCCCGGAGCCGCCGCGGGTCGAGGCGGACACGCGGGCCGCGCAGGCCGCGGCCTCCGCGCCGCGGATCGACACCGAGGCCGTGTCCTTCATGCTCGGTTCCGTGAGGAACCGTCCCGAGCCGCCGGTCGTGGCCCAGAGCGACCCCGAGGAAGAGGCCGAGACCATCACGCCTTCGACCGACGGCGAGATCCGCTTTCTGGGCGGCATCATCGAACCGAACCGGGCGGTTGCGCTGCTCTCCTTCGATGGCGTGCAGAGCATGGTCGCCGTCGGGCGCGAGTACCGGGGCTACCGCGTGCTCCGCGTCGAGCCGGACCACGTCGTCCTCTCACGCGGGGGGGACGACATCGTGATCGACAAGTCCGAGCGCCAAGGCTCCGCCGTCAGCGCGGTCACGCCGCGCCCGGGCGCGACAAACCCCGCCAACGCGATGGTCATGTCGCAGCCGGGCACGGACGACCCGGCGGTGCTCCGCGCGCGCGCCGCCGAACGCGCCCGCGAGGAGATCGCCCGCCGCCGGGGCGACTTCGAGCGCGTGCGAGCGGAGCGCGGCGGTCAGCCCGAGGATCAGCGTTGACGACGCGCGTGTGCTACCTGGAGCGTGCGGATCGCGGCGGACGCATCGAGCGCGTCCGCCTGTTCGGCCCGCGCGACGAGGACTCCTGGACCCTCCGCGCCGCCGACCCATCCGACCCCCTCGCGCTCGGCGCGGCCCTGCGAGAGGCCGCCGAGTGGGTCCGCGACCGCCTCGCCACCACCGGCGACCGCCTCTCCTCCGTTTGTGTCGATGCGGACGGCTCGCTGTGCGGTTGGGTCACCAGCGCGAGCGCATCGCCCGAGGTGGTCGGCGCCATGATCCGGCAGGGCGTCTCAGGCCCCGGAGACGCCGACGAAGGCCCCGCTCCCGTCGGCGGCACCGTCCTCTCGCTCAGCCCCGACCTCGAGATCGAGGGGGGGGCTTCCGTGCAGCCGCTCGCCGGCGACGCGGAGGATGGCCGTCACCCCGAGCACGAACGCCGCCGGCTCGCCGTCCTCGCGGTCCCGGACGCCGCCGTTCGGCTCTTCCTCGACCACCTCGACGCCTTCGGGGTCGAAGCGCCGCGCGTGCGTTCGGTCTTCCACGCCGCCGCCCTCGCCTGGGACCCAGCGGCGCGAGCCGGAGCGGGCGAGATGAGCGATCGCGTCGTCGCTGAGAGTGTCGCCACGTCCGCCGTCGTGTTCACCGACCCGCGCGGCCGGCTTCTCTGGGCCTGGTCCCGCGGGGGCGACCTGATCGCCGCGGGCGGGATGCGCATCCCGCGCGTCCAGCCCCGTCAGACGAGCGACGACGACGAGGGCCAGTCCCGCGCGCCCGAGCGGGCGACGATCGCCGTCGGCAGCCCGGAACTCTCGCGACTCTCGGGCGAGTGGCTCGCCTGGGCCTCGCAACTCGGCGCGGCGCCCTCACGCATCACGGTCGTCATGCCGGCGGCGTCCTGGACCGAGGGGGGGGGACTCGGCGGGGCGGCCGCGGCCATCGGCGCGGCCTGGCCCGGCTCGACCATCGACGCCGCCGACGAGGACGACCCCATCGCCGCGACCGTCCGCGTCGTCATGGAGCGCGACGACGCGCCGGGCGATGCACGATCGTCCACCGCACTCGTCGCGCTCAGCCGCCGCCCCGGCCGAGCGCATCGGACGATGATGCACTGGGCCTCGGCCGCGGTCGCGGCGGCGGGGGTCGGGCTGTGCGTGCTCGCGGCGCAGGTGTGGCGATCCGCGGGCGTCGCCCGCGAGCACGGGCGAGACGCTCGCGAGCGATGGTTCGAGCGTGCGGCCGCCCTGCACCCCGTCGTCGCCAACCCGCAGGTGCGAGACCCCATCGACGAACTCGAACGCGAACTCGAGCGCCGACGCCGAGCCTTGCGCCCGCGCGGCTACCGCTCCTTCATGCCCGTCATGCAGGAACTCGAGACGCTCTCCTACATCATCGGCAACGACACGGTCGCCCTCGAACGGCTCACAATCTCCAACACGTCCGTGCTGCTCATCGTCAACGTCGCCGACACCGCGGCCTACGAGGATCTGCGGGCCTCGCTCGGACGCATCGCCGGGTCGAAGGTCGTGTTCCCGCGCGATCAGGACACGGTGACGGAGCAGCCCGCTCGCGCCGGATTGTCCGGCGGCCTGCGCTGCGTCTTCTCGGGCATCTGGCCCGACGAGCCGCGCCCGCCGGCGGGGGGGGGCGGCGCATGAACCCGCGCGATACCGAACGCAGAACGCTCAGCGAGGACGCCCGCTACGAGCTCGCGGGCGCGGCCGCCGCCGCCGAGCGACGCAACCGGCCCACCGCCCTCCTCGTCGCCTCGCTCCTCGTCCTGGCGATCGGTGCGGGCGCGCTCGTTTCCAGCCTGAGCGCCCGCGCATCCGCTGGGCGTGCCATGCGCCTGGAGCAGTCCCGCGAGGAGCAGGTCGTCCGCCTCGCCGCACAGTTCGAAGCCATCGAACGCCAACGCCAGGACTCAGGGACCGACACCTTCGCCCCGATCCCGGACCTCCTCAGCCGCATCGAGACCGCCGCACGCGACGCTGGCCTCTCCGACCGCCCGCCCATCCCCGGCCAACGCAGCGAACGGAGCGAGGACCTCACCCGTCGCGACTACACCTACACCATGCGCGACGCGAGCCTCGACCGACTCCTCAAGTGGGTGGAACTCTCGACCCAGACCGTCCCCGGCCTTCAGGTCTCCGCCATCGAACTCCGACCCGAGCAGCGGACCTGGCAGGTGACCGTGACCTTCTCCAGATGGGAGCGACAAGGGTGAACCGATCGACGAGACTGGCTCTGGTCCTGACCTGCGCATCAGCGGCCGCGCTCCCCGCGTGCACCGGCGGCGGCTCGCGCACGAAGCAGCGCGCCGACGACCCGTACGCCCAACTCGACGAACGCGCCCGTCGCGGCCGCGAACTCTTCGCCCAGGCCGAGGCCGCCCAGAACCGCGGCGACGCCGACCGCGCCATCGCCCTGTACCGCGACGCCGTCCGCAATGCGCCCGACCTCGCCGAAGCCTGGAACAACCTCGGCATCCTGCTGATGGATCGCATGGACTACGCCGGCGCGGCCGAGGCCTTCCGCGTCGCCATGGACCTGCGCCCGACCGACCCCCGCCCCGCCGAGAACCTCGGCCTCGCCTACCTCGAGGCCGGCTGGGGCGTCGAGGCGCTCCGCTACTACGAGATGGCGCTCGAGCGCGATCCCAACCGGCGCGAGTCGCTGCGCGGCGCGATCAAGGCCACGCACCTGCTCAACCTCGCCGACCAGAAGGCCCTCGACCGCGTCCGACGCGCGCTGCTCATCGAAAACGACCCCGACTGGCGCATGATCGCCGAACGCGAACGAGTCCGCATCGAGCACCGCCTCGAGAGCGAGCGAAGCCTCGCACGCTGAGCCGTACTCACGCGGAGGCGCAGAGCACGCGGAGGGAGCGATCCGGTAGCCGGTGGCATAGGCGTCCCGCCTGTGCCACATCCTCCGCGCAACTCGGGGCGCAGCATCGCACTCGGGGCGGGGCCTATCAGGGCCCGTCTCCAACCCATCGTCTTCTTCTCTGCGTGCTCCGCGCCTCCGCGTGAGCCATGCTCAGGGCTTCGCGCTCACCGTCAACGCGGCGTCGGCGTTCGCCGTCGGCTTGCGCTCCACGTGCAGCCGCTTGGTCCGGTGCCGCGACCAGTCGGTCACGCGCAGGTCCGGGCTGTCCGGCCCGTCGTGCACGCGCAGCACGTCGTACACGTTGTCCCGCTGCGCCGGCACGAAGCCCGCCCCGCGGATGAGCCGGCACAGCAGCGCTTCGTCCAGGCAGTACGTCGTCCCCGCGGCGGAGACCACGTTCTCCTCCATCATCACGCTGCCCATGTCGTTCGCGCCGTAGAGCAGGGCGACCTGCCCCACGTGCGGCCCCATCGTCACCCACGACGCGCCGATGGAGTAGATGTTGTCGAGGAAGAGCCGGCTGAGCGCCTGCGTCCGCAGGTAGTCCGTCGAGCCGCTCATGCGCACGCGCCGCCCGAACTCGGCGTGCGCCTTCGGGTCGCCTGTCCCGTCCAGCCGCGCCACCGCATCGCCCGGGAACTCGCCCGAGTCCTCCGCCCGGCTCAGCCAGTCCTTCACACGCCCCAGCGGCGTGTTCTCGCGCTGAAACGGCCACGAGATGAACGAGACGTAGTGCCCGAACGGGACCGAGGGGTCGAGGGACCGAGGGTTCGAGGCGGTCGGGCCGCGGGCCTTGATCCCTTGATCCCCTGGTCCCTCGCTCCCTTCGAGCAACGCTCGGTCCTGCCATTCGCGCACCAGGCGCATGTGGTGGACGCGGTCCGCGTACCCCTCGATGTGCCCGAACATCATCGTCGCGCTCGTGAACATGCCGAGCGTGTGCGCGACGTACATCGTGGTCAGCCACGCCTCCGCGTCGCACTTGCCCAGTCCGATCTTGCGGCGCACGGCCGGGGCGAAGATCTCGCCGCCCCCGCCGGGGATCGAGTCCAGCCCCGCGTCGCGCAGCCGCACCATCACCCACCGCAGTTTGTCCTCCAACGTCGAGCCGGGCGGGTCGAAGAAGTGCACGAACTCGATGAACTCGGGCGGGCTGAAGGCGTGCACGTGAACGCCCGGGAAGCGGTCCTTGATCGAGCGCAGCAGCCGAACGTACCACTCCAGCGGCAACGCGGGGTTCATCCCCCCCTGCATCAGCACCTGCGTCCCGCCGATGGCGACCAGTTCGCCGATCTTCTCCAGGACCTGCGAGGGCTCCAGCGTGTACGCGTCGTCCTCGTCGCCGTCGCGCCGGAACGCGCAGAAGGTGCACCGCGCGTTGCACACGTTCGTGTAGTTCACGTTCCGGTCGATCACGTACGTCCGGATCGCGCCGCCGTGCACGGCCCGGCACCGCGCGTCCGCCCAGCGGCCCAGCGCGGTCAGCGGCATCGTGCGGAACAGGTCGAACGCCTGCTCGGGCGTCAGCCGGGCCTCCCCCCGCACCACGGCCGCCAGCAACCCCGGATCGGCGGCGGGCAGGTGCGGATGCTCGATCGGCGGGGCGTAGAGGGGCATGGCGTCTCCGAACCGGCCGCTCTTTCAGCGGCGCCTGAAATCACCGAAAGCATACCACGCCGGATCCGACCACGCAGCCCCGGGGGTCGCCTCGCGCCCGAGCCGTCGACCTTCCCATCAAAGCAGCGGGCTGAGCAGGCGCGCGGTGTTGTCCACCGCGCGTTTCCAGACCGGGCGACCCGCCCAGGAGAGCCGCGAGATCATCTCGCACTCTTCCATGTACTCGCGCTGCAGCCAGCGCACCACGCTCGCGAAGTCGTCGTCGTAGATCAGGAGCGTCGACTCGAAGTTCAGCCAGAACGAGCGCATGTCGAAGTTCACCGACCCGATCATCGCCACGCGCCTGTCCACCGTCAGAATCTTCGAGTGCAGCAGCCCGCGCCCGTGCAGCGCGATGCGGACCCCCGCGTCGAGCAGGTCCTGGTAGTGCGAGCGCGCCGCCATCGAGACGACCGGCGTGTCGGTCGCCCGCGGCACGATGAGCGTGACCTCGACGCCGCGCACCGCCGCCGCGGACATCGCGTTGCGGACCGCCTCATCGGGCACGAAGTAGGGCGTCGTCAGGATCAACTCCTCCCGTGCCGCGTAAATGGCCGTCAGCAGCAGGTTGTGGATCGAGTCCGGCGCAATGCCCGGCCCGGAGGGGGCGGCCTGGACGACGGACCCCGGCGCGATCAATCCGAAATCCGGCATGTACCTCCCGATGTCGTCGATGCGTCGTGGAGACTCGACCTGCCAGTCGTGCAGGAAGGTCACGCCGAGCGCCTGCGCCCCCGGCCCCTCGACGCGCACGGAAGCGTCGATCCACGGCCCGAGGCGGGGGCGGCGCGGGTTGCGGAAGGTGTCGTCCGTGAGGTTGTGGCTGCCGGTGTAGGCGATCCGCCCGTCGATCTCGACGATCTTGCGGTGGTTGCGCACATCCAGCCGTTCGAAGAGGGCGCGCACGGGGTTCACCGGCAGCGCGCTCACGACCTCGACGCCCGCCGAGCGAAGCAACGCGCACCGCGTCGAGCGCAGGAACGCCTTGCTGCCCACCGCGTCGAGCAGCATCCGGCACTCGACCCCTCGGCGCGCGGCGCGCTCGACGGCGTCGGCGACCTCCAACGCGCGCCCGTCCGGCTGCCAGATGTAGAACAGCAGGTGGGCGTGGTGGGCGGCCGCGTCGAGGTCGGCGATGATCGCGTCGAGGAACGCGTCGGTGTCGTGCAGCAACGTGACGCGATTGCCGGCGAGCGGCGGCAGGCCGGTGTACGCCGTGGCCAGGCGGCGCAGCGCCTCGTCGGTGTCGCCCGGCGCGGTCCAGTCCTGCGCGCCCTCACGCCAGAACCGGGCGGCCCGCTCCTCGATGTCGCGCCCGGCGTCGAGGTAACGCCTCGCGCGCTTCGCGCTCACACGCGTCTCGCCGACGAGCAGGTACACGATCGCGCCGACCACCGGCGCGAAGAGCAGCAGCACCAGCCACGCCAGCGAGACCGGGACGGCCCGGCGGCGCATCACCACGCGGAACGCCAGCGTCAGCCGGATCGCCCAGTCCGCCGCCAGAACCGTGATGGTCAGCCACGCTTCCACCGGGCCCATCACCCCACCCTACCCGCTCGCCGACCTTTCCCGCCCCGCGCCACTCCCAGCCGCCCCGGCGGCCGGCCCTGGCCAGGCCCTTGACTCGAGGCTGCGGAGCGGCTTGAATGATCGTTCAATCAGGCAGAGGAGGGCCGGATCCATCAGTCCATCCGACAGCCGAGCCCGAATCCTCGACGCCGCTCGCAAGTTGTTCTACGAGCAGGGCTACCACGCCACGGGCGTCGCGACCATCCTGCGCGAGGCGGGGGTCAACTCCGGGACCATGTACCACTTCTTCCCGTCCAAGGAGGCGCTGCTCGTCGGCGTCCTGGCCTGGTACCGAGACAACCTGTGGCCTGAGGTGCTGACGCCGGCCGAGCACCAGGCCGCGGACCCGATCGGGCGGGTCTTCGCGCTCATGGCCCTGTACCGGCTCGGGATGGAGATGACCGGCTGCACGATGGGCTGCCCGATCGGGAACCTGGCCCTGGAACTCTCCGACAACCACCCGGCCGTCCGCGAGTTGATCGACCTGAACTTCCGGAACTGGATCGCGGGCGTGCGCGGCTGGCTCGAGTCGGCCGGGGATCGCCTGCCGCCGGGCACGGACCTCGATGCGCTCGCCGGGTTTGTCCTGACGGCGATGGAGGGGGGCATCATGCGCAGCCGCGCGGCGGGCGACCTTGCACCATTCGACGAGTCCGTTGCGCAACTCCGCGCGTACTTCGACCTGCTCGAACAGGCGGCCTCGGCCGCGAAAGGAAGCCCACGATGAACATCGACCTGGCCGGGCTGAACTGGTTCGCGGTGCTCACCGCGGCGGCCGCTTCGTTCGTGATCGGAGGCGTCTGGTACGCCGCGCTCTTCGGCAAGGCCTGGGCGCGGGCGTACGGGTACACGGAGGAGCAGCTGAAGGCGATGGGCGCGAACCCCGCCCGGACCTTCTCGCTCATGTTCGTCTGCGATGCCGTGTCGGCCGCGGTCATCGCCGCGATCGCACAGGCCTCGGGCGTCGCCGGCGCTGTCGAAGGCGTCGTCCTGGGCGTGCTGCTCTGGCTCGGGGTCGCCGCGGCGAACGGCTTGCAGGTGCAACTCGGTTCGGGCCGGCCGATCGCGGGATTCGTCATCGACACCGGCAAGCAGCTCGTCGCGCTCGCCGTCGTGGGGCTGGTCATCGGCGTCTGGAGATAGGGCACGTGCCCGGGAGCGGAATCATGCGAGTTCAAGCGGCATTGGTCGCGGTGTTCGCCGTCGCGGCATGGGCGGGCGGGCGTGCGGAGGCGCAGGACGCGCGCGTGAAGGACTGGGTTGTCGTGGTGGACGCCCCCGTCGAGGAAGTGTGGGACGCGTTCACGACGAAAGAGGGCATGGAGTCGTGGGCCGTGCCGCTGGTGGGCGAGTGCGACTTCCGCGTCGGCGGCGTGATGCGCACGAACTACAACCCGGACGCGGGACCGGACGATCCGGGCTGGATCACGCACCACATCCTGGCGTTCGAGCCGCGGCGGATGTACGCGGGGCGGTTCGACGCCCCGCCGAACACGCCGATGGTGAAGATCGCCGAGCAGGTGTGGAGCGTCACGACGTTCGAGCCTGTCGGCGAATCGCGCACGCGAGTGCGGCTGGCGATGTGCGGCTGGGGCGAGGGACCGGAGTGGCAGGCCGCCGAGGAGTTCTTCGAGCGAGGCAACCAGTGGACCTTTGACCGGCTGCGGGCGCGATTCCCCGCCCCGGAGCGGGCGCCCGCGGCCCGCGTCATGGAGGAACTGCATCGCTTCGCGGAGGGGGAGTGGATTCTCGAGAATCGGCGCGCGGACGGCGGCGTCTTCCGCGTGCGCAACCTGATGACGAAGGGGCCGGGCGGGCAGGGCCTGGTGGCGCGCGGCTGGCTGGGCGACGAGAACGGCATGTTCGAGCACGCCGCGATGCTCGTGCACGTCGAACCGGGGACCGACGAGGTGCGGTTCGAGGGCATCTACGAGAACGCCGCGGTCGCTCGCGGGACGGTGACGCTCGATGCCGCGGGCGCCCTGGTGTGGGAGTGGACGCACCTCGACCCGTCGGGAGCGGCGACACCGTTCCACATCACCATGCGCTTCCTCGACGACGACCGCTACACGCAGACCATGCGGCGCCGGCTGCCCGACGGGACGTGGGCGACCTTCATGGAGGGAGAGTTCCGCCGCGTCGGCACCGCGCCGGAGGAGTTCCTGAGGATCAGGTAGGGACCCCCCGCACGCCGCCGTCCGAGTCGATCCGTCGCGGCGCGGATCGAGTCGAAGTCGAGCGGCCGCCCCAGGTGGCTCAGTCGTGGGGCGGGGGTTGGGAAACCGGGGGGGTGGCGTCCTATTGTGCTGGCCCCCGGCCGACCGGGCCGGGGTTCGACCTGCAACCTGCGCGGCCGCCTGGTGTCCGGGCGGTCGGTGCCATCCGAGAGGGCAGCCGTGAAGATCAAGACGAACGAGATCGCCAGCGTCATCAAGCGCGAAATCGAGCAGTTCCACGCCGAGTTGGAGGTGTCCGAGGTCGGGCGGGTCGTCGAAGTGGGCGACGGGATCGCCCGCGTCTACGGCCTGGCGAAGGCGATGGCCGGCGAACTGGTCGAGTTCCAGACCGACGATGGCGCGGTCATGGGCCAGGTGATGAACCTCGAAGAGGACACCGTCGGCTGCGTCATCTACGGGGACTACCTGTCGGTGAAGGAGGGCGACCTGGTCAAGAGCACCGGGCGCCTGCTGGAGGTGCCGGTCGGCGAGACGCTGCTGGGGCGCGTGGTGAACCCGCTGGGCCAGCCGCTGGACGACGGCCCGCCGCTCGAGCCCGCCGAGTTCCGCAAGATCGACATCATCGCGCCCGGCATCGCGGAGCGTCAGCCGGTGACTGAGCCGCTGCAGACGGGCGTGAAGGCGATCGACGCGATGATCCCGATCGGGCGCGGGCAGCGTGAGTTGATCATCGGCGACCGCAAGACGGGCAAGACCGCGGTCGCGGTGGACACGATCATCAACCAGAAGCAGTACTGGGGCACGCCGGAGGCCGTGGTGTGCATCTACGTGGCGGTGGGCCAGAAGGAGTCCACCGTCGCCGGCGTCGTCGAGACGCTGAAGAAGAATGGCGCGATGGACTACACGATCGTGGTGAACGCCGCGGCGTCCGACCCCGCGCCGATGCAGTACATCGCGCCGTACGCCGGGTGCGCGATGGGCGAGTACTTCATGTGGCAGGGGAAGCAGGGCAAGACGCCGAAGCACGCCCTGTGCATCTACGACGACCTGAGCAAGCAGGCGGTGGCGTACCGGCAGCTGTCGCTGCTGCTGCGCCGCCCGCCGGGGCGCGAGGCGTACCCCGGCGACGTGTTCTACCTGCACAGCCGCCTGCTGGAGCGCGCGACGAAACTGAGCGACGACAACGGGGGCGGGTCGCTCACCGCCCTGCCGGTGATCGAGACGCAGGAGGGCGACGTGTCGGCGTACATCCCGACGAACGTCATCTCGATTACCGACGGGCAGATCTACCTGGAGCCGGAGTTGTTCTTCGCGGGCGTGCGCCCCGCCATCAACGTGG
Source organism: Planctomycetota bacterium (assembly GCA_014584315.1). Lineage (GTDB taxonomy): Bacteria > Planctomycetota > Phycisphaerae > Phycisphaerales > UBA1924 > CAADGN01. The sequence goes on from JACTNA010000032.1 coordinate 125,381, forward strand.
GCATCTCCGTCAGCCGCGTGGGCGGGAACGCGCAGGTCAAGGCGATGAAGCAGATCGCCGGATCGCTCCGCCTGGACCTGGCGGCGTTCCGCGAACTGGAGGCGTTCGCCCAACTCGGGACGGAACTGGACAAGGCCACGCAGCGGCAGCTGGACCGCGGGGCGCGCATGGTGGAACTGCTCAAGCAGCCGCAGTACGTGCCGTACCAGGTGACGGACCAGATCGTCTCGATCTACGCGGGAACGAAGGGGCACCTCGACGACGTGCCGCTGAACAGGGTGGCGGAGTTCGAGAAGGGGATGCTCAACTACTTCCACGGGCCGGGAAAGGCGGTCTGGGACGAACTCAACCAGAAGCGAGCCCTGAACGCCGATCTGGAGAAGAAGATTCAGGACACGCTGGCGGCGTTCAAGAGCACGTGGAAGGGCTGATCGCCAGGGCGCGGCATCCTGCGTTGACGACCTAACCGCATTCGGCTCGCGGCCTCTGTGGTCGGGGCGGGGGTTGACGGTGCGCCCGGACCGCGGGGCGGTGGCGTCCGCGCGGGGCAACGTGGGTAAATGGTGGAGTCCAGAACGGCCCCCGACGCCATCGGAGCGGCGGGCCGGTCGGCGTGCCGAGGAAACCTCTTGGACGGGCGAGACGTCGGAGGTAGGCTGAGTCGAGTGCGGCGAGGCCCGTTCGTTCGAATGCGACCCTCGCGGCACGCAACACGAGGAGGCTCGCGATGAGTTTCGAACGCCACATTCCCGCCTTGGTGATCGTGTGCTGTCTCGCTTCCGCGGGCTGGGCACAGGTGGATGATTCGATCAACAACCCTCACAGCCCTTCCGGCATGGTGCGGCCCGACGCGCTGGTGTACGAGGGGCTGCTGGTCTACCTCGAGTCGCCGGTGAGCGGCGAGGTGGACATGGTGGTCACAGCGTGGGACCGTCCGATGGGGGGCGAGCCGCTCGACGGGCCGACGCTGTACGAGGGCGTGCCCGTCGAGAACGGCTGGTTCCGTGTGGAACTGGAGCCGACGCTGCTGGAGCGCGGCCGCGGGTTCGCGTGGCTGGAGGTCGCGGTGCGCTGGCCGGCGGGGCCAGGCGAGTTCGAGATGCTGGACGGCCGACAGCGTCTGGACTTTGCGTCGGTGTCGTTCGTGCCGCGCGGCGACGTCGAGACGGACGTGATGGACGACGCGGCGGACGAGGAGCGGGCCGGGGCGACACCCCGCGTGCGCTCGGGCGTGCCCGCGGCTGCAGGTCGGCGTGTGGCGGGAGGCGACGTGCCGACGGCGCGTGGAGGGTCTCCGTTCGCGCGTCCGGCGGGTGGCATCAAGATCGATGGCGATGACGGGTCGGGCGGCGGCGGCGACTCGCGGGCGTGCGACTGGGTGATCTCGGGCAGCAACGTGTACTACACGTGCGGCAACGTGGGGGTCGGAACGACGTCGCCGATCTATCCGCTTCACGTCGTGGGGTCGGGCCAATACGCGGTCTACGGCGAGAGCACACTATCGACGAGCGACTTCGCCTACGGCGTGTGGGGTCAGGCCGCCTCGACGACGGGACGCGGCGTGCTGGGCTTCGCCACGGCGGGCACGGGGTCAACCGTGGGCGTGTACGGGCGCTCGGACAGCACGACCGGGCGGGGCGTGTACGGCCTGGCCGAGTCGGCGAGCGGGGTGAACTACGGCGTCTATGGCGAGACGAAGAGTGCGGACGGGTACGCGGGGTACTTCAAGGGGGGGGGGCAACTACTTCGAGGGCCACGTCGGCATCGGCGATGACCCCATCAGTAATTATGCGCTGTTCGTGTATTCGGAGGATCAAGGCGGGATCCTCGGGTTCACGCACGGTCAGAACACCTGGGGCGTCTACGGCTTCGCGAACGGGAGCGGGACGTCGTACGGCGTGATCGGCGAGTCCAACAACGGAACGTGCGTGGGCGTCTCGGGACGATCGTTCGGATGGGACGGGAGCTCGTACGGTGTCGAAGCGCTCAACTACGGCTCCAACGGGATGGGCCTGTACGCATTCGGGCCTACCTACGGGGTGTACGGCAAGTCGGTCGTGGCCGGCGGCATCGCACTTGGCGGCGACGCGACCGGATCAGGCTCCACGTACGGACTCAAGGTCGCGGCGTCGAGTTCGTCCGGCACCGGCGCGCACGCGACGGGCGGCTCCGTCGGCGTGCACGCCATCACGACGACCAGCAGCGGTCACGCCATCAAGGCGGAGGCCACAACGTACGGGATTCGCTCGACCGTGACCGGCTCCTCCGGCATCGCCGTCGTCGCGAGCGCGACGAGCACGGGGGGGAATAACTACGGGGTGTACGCGTCAACCAGCAGTTCGTCGGGGCGAGCGGTTCGGGCCGTCGCGAGCTCGACGAGCGGGACCAACTACGCCATCCATGCGCACAGCAGCGGCGCATCGGGACGCGGGCTGTACTCGATCGTCACGGGGAGTTCGGGGCGTGCCGTGTATGGATACTGCTCGAGCTCGAGTTCGACGGCCCGAGCCGTCATGGGGTACGCGATTTCGCCGGCCGTCGCGGTGTACGCCCAGGGCAACTCGACGACGACGGGGACCAAGAGTTTTCGTATCGACCATCCCCTAGACCCCACGGGCAAGTACCTCAACCATTACTGCACCGAATCCCCTCAGCCGCTGAACGTCTATTCCGGGAATGTCGTGCTGGATGAGGCGGGGCAGGCGTGGGTGCAACTGCCGGACTACTTCGAGTCCATCAACTCGGACATCCGGTACCAGTTGACCACCATCGGCGGCTGGGCGCCCGTGTACGTCGCGATAGAGGTGCAGGACAACCGGTTCATGATCGCCGGCGGGCAGGGCGGCATGAAGGTCTCGTGGCGCGTCGAGGCGACGCGAAACGACGCGTACGTACGCTCGTACGGCGCGCCGGTTGAAATCGAGAAAACCGACAGCGAGCGCGGCAAGTACCTGCACCCGGAAGTGTTCGGGCAGCCCGAGGAACTGGGCATCGGCTACGACCCGGACGCCATCGGCCCCCAGCCCCCGGACGAGGAGCCGGCCCAGATCGCCAGCGGGTCCTGAACCGCGCGGGTGCAGTCGGCCGGAAATCCGTTGGACCGGGGGGGCAGCCGTGGTAGGGTGGACCCGGCGCGCGCGATGGCTTGCGCGCCGAGGCCGAGGTTGATCATGCGCGTGCAGACGTTCGGGTTGGGTGTCGCGTCGCTCGTCTTCGTTGCTGTCGCCATCGGCTCGGCGGCCTTCCCTGCGCGGGGACAGGACTGGACGAACGCGGGCGGCAACGCGGGGCGGAACGGGCGGACGACGGAGATCGGGCCGGACGGAGCGGACGTGCTCTGGACGGGCGGCCGGTCGTCGATCATCGCGTGGCAGCCGGTGACGTTCGGTCGGCGGGCGTTCATGGTGCGGCAGACGGGCTTCCCGCCCGAGCCGAACTCGGACGAGTCGCCGGTGGTGGCGATGGACCTCGACACGGGGGCCGAGTTGTGGTTCGTGTACGTGCCGGCGCGCCCCTCGGACTGGACGACGTGGGTGCTGGGCGCGCGCGACGGGCGGGTGTATGTGTCGCGCTCGGGCAACGGGTCGAGCGTCTACGCGCCGATCTACGCGCTGGACGCGGCCGACGGGTCGGTGGTGTGGGTGTCGGACGTGGAGACCGGCGCCGGGGCGTACGACGGCGTGGTCTTCGCGCCCGACGGCGACCTCATCGTCGCGGACTTCCGGAAGATCTACCGGATCAGCGCGCTCGACGGCTCGACGGTGTGGACGGCCGATCGGCTCTGCTCGGTGAGCGGCAACTGCGGGCCGTGCGCGACGGCGGACGCGGTGTACGTCGCGGATGCGGCGTTCGGCGGGCACGTCATCAAGCGGTACGACCTGGCGACGGGCGCGTTCCGGTACGAAAGCCCGGTGATGGACGGGTTCACGCTGCAGAACACCCCGATGGTCGCGCCGGACGGGACCGTCTACCTCTCGCGCACGCAGAACAACGCGGCCGTGGACCACTTCTACGCGATCGACGACACGGGCGCGGCGATGTCGATCCGGTGGTCGGTGCCCGCGGGGTGGACGACGGTGTCGGAGTTCGCGGTGGGGCCGGGCGGGTCGGTGTACATGGCCGCGCCCGGGAACCGGGTGCGCCGGCTGGACGCGGCGACGGGGGCTGTGCTCGCGGAGTCCGAACCGCTGGAGTCGCTCTCCGCGCCGCGGATGGCGACGGATGCGCAGGGACGCTTGTACCTGTCGAACGGAGCGTTCGCGCAGGGCCGGTTCTATTCGTTCGACGCGGACCTGACGCCGCGCTGGTCGGTGCCGGTGCAGAACATCAACATCGGCGCGCCGGCGATCGGGGCGGACGGGACGCTGATCGTCTGCGGCGTGGGGACGGACGTGCGCGCGTACCGGACCGAGCGCGACGACTGCCCCGCCGACTTCAACGGCGACACGACGGTGAACACGCTGGACTTCCTGGCGTTCCTGAACGCGTACGCGGCGGGCGACCCGGCGGCCGACTTCAACGGCGATACGATGGTGAACACGCTGGACGTGCTGGCATTCCTGAACGCGTTCGTGCTCGGGTGCCCGTGAGGGTCGGGCCGGGGGTGCGGTCAGGCGCGGTCGGTGGTGGTGGGGCGGCGGTTTTTCCCCCCGGAGAGTCCCGTGATCGGGGGAATGGTGTTGGTGCGCGGGCGGGGGGCGCGGTAGGCTGGGTGCGTGCGCGGCCTCGGCGGGTGCGCGCCCCAAAGCGGCAAGGGAGGTCCGTCATGCGTTCGATCGTGCAAGGTGTCGTGGTGCTCGGGCTGGTGTCGGCCGGAGCGTTCGGGCAGGCGTCCCGTGACGTGGTCCGGACGGATGGAGCGGGATCGACGAGCGTGCGGACGCTCGGGCCGGTCGAGGAGAGCCGTATCGGTGGTGCCGGCGTGCGGACGGGGATCCTGTGGACGCTGCCCGATCCGATCTCGATCGTTGAGTCCGTGGCGCTCGGGGACACGACGGACGAGAGCTGGCTGGCGCACAACCTGAACGACAAGCGTGTGAGCAAGCTCACGACGAGCGGGACGGGCGTGCCGGACTTCGTCTACTCGATGGCGGCGGAGAACCCGAGTTCGATCGGCGTGGCGAGCGCGAGGACGGCGTCCCTCGGCGTCGTGATCTCGTTCCCGAGCGGCGGCCCCGTCAGCGTCCGGGCTTTCACGAACGCGAACGGGAACGTGCCGATCTGGACGCACACCTTCGCGGCGGGCAACAACAACGCGAGCAAGCGGAACGCGAGCGCGTCGGCGGACGGCTCGCTGGTCGCGGCGGCGGCGTACGACGGCACGACGAGCACGATCGTGCTGCTCGACGGCGCGACGGGCGCGGTCGTGAACACGCTCTCGCGGGCGGGGTTCGTCTCGGGGCTGGAGTTCAGCGACGACGGTTCCCGGCTGCTCATCACGAACGGGGCGACCGCGGAACTGATCGACGTCGGCACGCTGGGCACGCTGCGCACGGTGACGGTCTCCGGCGCGGGCGGGTTTCACCGCCTCTCGCGCGACGGCAAGGTGATCGCCGCGGGCGGGTTCAACATCAAGATCGACCGCGAGGTCGGCGGCGTGTGGAGCAACGCCTACACGGGGACGGGGTCGAGCGAGTGGTTCGGGTCGGCCATGGCGGTGAGCGCGGACGGGATGTACGCCTTCGCCGGCAGCCACAACTACGCCCAGGCCTACCTGCCGAACAACTACCGCGTGATCGACGTGAGCACGGGGCAGGTGATCGCCACGGACGGGTACGTCGGATCGGGCGGGTTCCAGAACTCGATGGTGGGAGCGGAGTCGAACGCGGACGGCACGATCTTCACGGTCGCGTCGTGGGGCGACGAGGTGAACACCAAGCCGGAGGTGCGCATCTTCGATCGAACGCTCACCGAGATCGGCTCGATCGACACCGTCGGCTCGCCGTTCGGGCTGGACATGACGATCGACGGGCGGTACGTGCTGGTGGGGGCGAAGTCGGTGCACGCCAACACGTTCGGCAACGGCGGTATGACGTACCTCTACGAGGTGTTCGAGGCCGACGACTGCCCGGCGGACTTCAACGGCGACACCGTCGTGAACTCGCTCGACTTCATCGCGTTCCTGAACGCCTACACGGCGAACGACCCGAGCGCGGACTTCAACGGCGACACGGTGATCAACTCATTGGACTTCATCGCGTTCCTCAACGCTTTCACGGCCGGCTGCCCGTAGGGCGCGTCAGTCCGCGCCGTCAACGCCGACATCGGCGGGCGTGCCGGGGCCAGGCTCCGGCACGCCCTGTTCGTGCGCGGCGAGCGAGTCCAGCGCGGCGGCGGCGGCGCGGGTGGCAGCGTGGTCCGGGCCGTGAAGCCTCGTGCGGAGGTCGAGGGCGGCGCGGTAGAGGGCGGCCGCGCCCGGCGTGTCGCCCCGATCCGCGAGGACGGCGGCGAGGTTCATGGTGACCACGGCGACGGCCGGGTGTTCGTCGCCGAAGTGGGCAAGGACCCGTTCGAGCGATTCACGGAACAGCGCCTCGGATCGTTCGAGTCGTCCGCGCCGGTGCTCCAGTTTGCCGAGCGTGTTCAGGCAGGCGGCGAGGTTCTCGGGGTCCTCGGCCTCGTGTCGGCGCGCGGACCGCAGCGCCCCCTCCATCGCTTCGCCGGCGCGGTCGAGGTCGCCCAGGTCAACGAGGGCGGCGGCGTGGTTGGCAAGGGCCTTGCCGGTGCGCCGATCGTCCGGCCCGTGGGCGGCCAGGTGGGCCTCGACGGCCTCGCGCAGATAGCGCTCCGCTCCCGCGAAGTCGCCGCGGTCCTTGCACAGAAGCCCGAGGTCGTTGAGACTGGACAGCCGCTGCTCGTGGTGGGCGGGGAGTTCGCGCCGCGCGATGTCGAGCGCGAGGGTCATGTGTCGCTCGGCCTCGTCGAGCAGCCCGAGGGCGCGGTAGGCGTTGCCGACGGCGTTGCGCACCGGAGCCTCGATGGCCGGGCGGCCGCCGAGCGAGCCGGCGTCGAGGCGCCGGGCGGCGTCGTCGAGGGCGTCGCGGAGCGTCGTGTCGTGCCGCCCGCGCTCGACCGAGGCGAAGAGGTCCTGCATGAAGCGGGAGACTTGGAGCGCGGTGTCGGCCTCGTGGAGCGCGCGAGCCTCGTTGCGAGCGGCGCGAACCGCCTGCGCCGTGGCGACGGTCGCCGTCGCCACGAGCGCGAGCGCGGCGAGCGACGACGCCAGCACGCCGAGCCGGTGGCGCCGGACGAAGCGGGCGGCGCGGTACGCGGGCGTCGGACGACGCGCCGCGATCGGCTCGTGGCCGAGGAACCGGCGCACGTCGTCGGCCAGCGCGGCCGCGGACGGGTAGCGGCGATCGGCGTCCTTCTCCAGCGCCTTGAGCGCGATCGTCTCGAGGTCGCGCGGCAGGTCCGGACGGATCGCCCGGGGCCTCACGGGCGCCGCGTCGCAGATCGCCCGGATCGCGCCGGTGACGCTGGTGCGGTCGAGGTCGAGGGGCAGGCGTCCGGTGAGGAGTTCATAGAGCACGACGCCGAGCGAGTACACGTCGGTGCGCGCGTCGATGGCCAGGGGGTCGCCGCGGGCCTGCTCCGGGCTCATGTAGGGGAGCGTGCCCGAGACTGAGCCGATCTCGGTGAGCGTGGCGGCCAGGGGGGGGGCGCCCGCCCCGGCGTCGGGGTCGAGGATGCGCGCCAGGCCGAAGTCGAGCACCTTCGGGGCGGGCACGCCGTCGGGCGCCACCGCCACGAGGATGTTCGAGGGCTTGAGGTCGCGGTGGATGACGCCGCGTCCGTGCGCGAACGCGACGGCGTCGCAGGCGGCGACGAAGAGCGCAAGCCGGTCGGTAATGGAGAGGTTCCTCTCGGCCGCGTGGCGGTTGAGCGGCAGGCCGCGCACAAGCTCCATGGCGAGGAAGCGGTCGCCGTCCGGCGTCTCTCCGGCGGCATGGAGCGCGGCGATGCCCGGGTGCTCGAGGCGTGCGAGGGCCGCGACTTCCCTTCGGAAATGGCGAGCGTCGTCGTCACCCGGCGTGCGGCGGAGGAGTTTGAGGGCGACGGCTCGCCGCGGGCTGGCCTGCTCGGCTTCAAAGACGACGCCCGAGCCGCCCCGCCCGATCTCCCGCAGGATGCGGAATCCCTCGACGAAGCGCGCGCCCGGGCCGAGTTCCGCGAGCAGACCGGTCTCGCGCAGCACGCCCGAGATCGGCGCGGCGGCCGTCAGGTTGGCCTTGATCTCCATGAAGCGGTCGGCGCAGGACGGGCACTCGCCGAGGTGCGCCCGGAGGTCCGCGGCGATCTCCGGTTCGAGCGCGTCGGTGGCGAAGCGTTCGAGGTCCTCGATGTCGGGGCAGTGCATCGGCGTGCTCCCGCGGCTCATGCGGTCTCCTCGAGGTCGTCCCGCAGTTCGCGCAGGCGCTTGAGGACGCGGTGCTTGGCGTTGTAGACGGCCTTGACGGGCACGCCGAGTTCCTCCGCCGCCGAGTCGGCCGAACGCTCGCCCTGGACGACGAGCAGGAAGGCGCGGAGGGTGGTCGGCTCGAACTCGGCGCGAACGCGCCCGAGGCAGACGGTCCACGCCCAACGCTCCCACTCGGTGTTCCACAGGTCCTCGACGCTCTTCTCATCGGTCGGCGGCTCGAACCCGCGGTGGAAGTCGCCGTCGAGGGCGCGTTCGCGCGAGCGTGCCTCGCGCTGGCGGTGGCGGAGGACGGACCGGCGCGCGATGCCGAAGAGCCATGCGCTCAGGCGCCCCTTGTCGCGGTCGTAGCGACCCTCGCGGAGCAGCCGTGCCAGCTCGACCAGCGTCTCCTGGGCGGCGTCGTCGGCGTCGGCGTCGGTCAGCCCCGATCGCCGGGCGAAGGCGACCAGCGGATCGCGGAAGCGGCCGACGAAGCGCTCCCAGGCGCGGCCGTTGCCCGCGTCCCGCAGTTCGTGCAGGATCGTGGTGGTCGTCACCCACTCCCTGGCGCTCTGGTCCATGTCCCGCGTCCCCGCCCGGGGACCAACCCCGTGAAGGGCATCCTATCGGAGCGGCCGCGAAAAACGGCGCGAATCGATGAGAAACCCCCGCTCGGGGTGTGGAACTCGTGCCGGCAGGCCCACATGGGCCGGCCGCTCGCACCCCAGTTGCTCCGGGAGGGATCATGGCTGGCGCACTCGGACGGATCGCACTGTTCGCCGGGGCGATGCTCGGACTCGCCGCACCGGCATCGCTCGCCCAGATCGGCACCGCGCCGCCGTTCCTGTGCGGGCGGACGTACTCGTTCTCGAAGGGCGTGCCGGACGGGAACGTCCTGATCGACGAGCCGGGTCTCGTGCGGGTGGAGACGCTGCACTACGTCCACCTTGTCGGTGCCACGTTCGGGGGGGGGTGCCCCGACGTAACGGCGACCGTGACGATGGAGGCGACGCTTCCGTGCGACGACGGCACCAACGAAGGCCCGCACGTCTTCGGGCCGTTCCCTGTCACTGTCGGCGGACTCACGATGATCCCGATCGACGTTCCCGTGGCGGCCGGCGAGGAGCGCGTGTGCGACCTGGTCGTGGTCTCGACGCTTACCTTCTCCGACGGGATGGTCCTCCGGCAGCAGGGCGACCAGCGGGTCAGCGCGCAGCCGCCCGCGCCCGGCAACCCCGACGCGCCGTTGTTGCAGGTCGAAATCATCGGCGACAGCGCGGCCTGCGCCGCGCCCGGCGACACACGCACGTTCCGAGTGCGTGTGACGAACAACTCTTCCGAAGGGTTCTTCGACGGATCGGCCGACATCGCGATCCGCACGACTTCGGGCTCGCCCACCGTGGTCGCCGGCGCGAACAACACACGCACGGGGGCGTACGCGCTGAGCGATCCCGGCGGTGGCGACGCCCCTTCAGGGGCGATCGACGACGACTGCCCGCCGCGCCCCACGCAGCCGCACCTCGAGTTCCTGAACGAGATGGGCATTTCGGTCACGATCGCGCCCGGAGCCTCCGTCGAGTTCGACATCAGCGTGAACTCGTACCAGCTGGCGGCCTCGGGCGCGATGGGCGAGGCCGTGGTCAATGTCGGAGGCTTCCTGGTCGGCCAGGCGATCCACGCTGTCGCGGGGATCGCCACGGTCGTGGATGCGTCGAAGACGCCCCAGTTCGCGTGCCCGGGGGCCGGGCGTGCGGCGATCGCGTCGATCGGTTCGTCGCCGAGGGGGCCCGCGCTCTCGTACCTCGCGGACGGCACGCCCGACGGGAGCGAGCCGTTCAACCTGCTCTACATCGTCGATCCGGCCTCGGTCAGGATGTTCGTGAACGGATCGCCGGTGACGGGGACGAACTTCTCGAGCGCGATCCACGGCAGCGGGCAACTGGGCCGGCACGCCATCGAACTCTCGTTCCTCAACCCACGCCCGCCCTCGGACTCCGTCATCCAGTTCGATTACGAGATCATCGTGGAGCCGGTGACGCCGGGGTACGAGGTCAGCGGGATGAGTCTCGGCATTGTCGATGGCGCGCCGAACGAGTACGCCCACCTGCACCCTGTCGCGCGCGGCCACGTCGACCTTGCGGACGGCCGCGTGCACGAGCCCGTGCGGCTGTTCCAGATCCACCAGTTGTCGGCGGTCGGCGTGGACGAAGGGACGTTCAACCCGCGCCAGATGCAACTCGTGGATCTCTCGATCGTGCCGGTGCGCTCCGAGGGGCGCATCCGCGTCGAGAGCACGTGGAAGGCCGTATCGCCGGGAGCGCCGCGCTACATCGGGTTCGACGTCTTCCACGACGTCCGCGCGTACGCGACCCCGATGCCGGAAGAGCCGTGCCCGGCCGATTTCAACGGCGACACCGTCGTGAACACGCTCGACGTGCTGGCGTTCCTGAACGCCTACACGAGCGGGGATCCGCGTGCGGACTTCAACGGTGACACGGTGATCAACACGCTGGACCTCCTGGCGTTCCTCAACGCGTTCACCGCGGGCTGCCCGTAGCGCGGGAGCGCCGGGCCGGCTTTCCCTCCGGGCGTGCCGATGGCCCACGGTCGGCACGCCCTTCTTCGTGCGCGCGGCGGGAGCGCGCGGGAGGGCGTACACTGGCGCGCCATGACGACCGACGCCGGACCCTTCAAGCACGTGCTCGCCTGCATCGCCCCCTCTCCGCACGCCCGTGAGGTCGCGGCCGAGGCGGGGCGCCTGGCGTCGGCGTGCGGCTCGAAACTGACGTTCATCCACGCCGGCCGCGAGGGGGACGAAGTGCGCCGGATCGTCGCCGACGCGCTGCCGGGGACGGACGCGGAGGTCGTGGAGCGCGACGGCGCGCCGGAGCGTGTGATCCTCTCCGAGGCGGCGCGGCAGGGAGCCGACCTGATCTTCGCGGGCGCGCTCCAGTCGGACCCCCTCCTTCGCGGGATCGTGGGGTCGCTGGCGCGGCGTCTGGCCCGGCACGCGGAGCGCTCGGTCTACCTGTCGATCCACCAGTTCCCGCCGGACCGGCTGGTGCGGACGCTGGTCGTCGGGATCGACGTCGACGAGCGCTCGGCACGACTGATGCGTGACATGGCGGCGTTCGCGCGGCTGGCGGGCGTGCTCGCGCTTCACGTCGTCTACGAGTTCGACCCGCACGCGCCGGGGGCCACGGGGCCGGGGCAGGAGCGCGAGCAGCACGAGCGGATGCGCGCGGCCTCCGAACGGTTCCGGGTGGCGGACTTTCTGGGGACGATCAACCTGGAAGGGCTCCCCGTTCGGGTGACGTGCCTGAGCGGACGCGACTACGTCGAGACGATGCGGTTCGCGGAGGAGCAGCGGGCGGACCTGCTCGCCGTCGCCGCCCCGCCGCGAAGGCTCGGGCTGCTGGACCGGTTCTTCGGGCACCCGACGGACACGATCCTGCAGCGGTTCCCGTGCTCGATCCTGCTGCACCGTTCGCGTCGTGCGCCGCCGCCCGCGGGGGGGGGAGGGGGATGAGCCAGCTCACGCACCACGAGATCGTGGTGCTGCTCGTGTCGCTGGGTGTGCTGCTGGCCGCCGCCCGGGCGCTGGGGGAGGTCGCGCGGCGCCTGGGTCAGCCGGCGGTGATCGGCGAGATCGCCGCGGGGATTCTGCTCGGGCCGACGGTGCTCCAGGCGGCGTTCCCGGGGGTCGGCGAGTGGCTCTTTCCCCGGGAGGGTCCGCTCCCGCAGGTCATGCACGGCATCACGACCATCGCCATCACGCTGTTCCTGCTCGTGGCGGGGATGGAGGTGGATCTCTCGACGATCTGGCGCAGGCGCGTCGCCGCGCTGTCGGTGGGCGTGGGGGGGATGGTCGTGCCCTTCGCCGTCGCGCTGGTGCCCGCGCTGCTCGCGCCGAGGTTGATGGGGTGGGACGAGGGGTCCAGCGTGAAGGTGTTCGCGCTCTTTCTGGCGACCGCGCTGTCGATCTCCGCGCTGCCGGTCGTGGCGAAGATGCTGATCGACCTGCAGTTGTTCCGCACGGACCTGGGGATGACGATCGTCGCCGCGGCGGTCTTCAACGACCTCGCGGGCTGGATGGTCTTCGCGATGGTGCTCGCGCTGATGGGGCACGCGGCCTCCAGCGGGCTGGAACTCTGGCACACCATCACGCTCACGCTCGTCTTCGTCGCGTTCATGCTGGTGGCGGGGCGGTGGCTCATCGACCGCAGCCTGCCCTGGGTGCAGGCCCACACGAGTTTCCCGGGCGGCGTCCTCGGGTTCGCGCTGGTCATCACGATCGCGTGCGCCGCGTTCACCGAGTGGATCGGCGTTCACGCCATCTTCGGCGCGTTCATCTGCGGGGTCGCCCTGGGGGACTCGCGGCACCTCAGGCCGCGGACGCGGGAGATCATCGAGCAGTTCGTCTCCTTCATCTTCGCCCCGCTCTTCTTCGCGAGCATCGGGCTGCGGGTCGACTTCGCAGCCAACTTCGACCTGGGGCTGGTGCTCGTCGTGCTCGCGCTGGCGACGGTCGGGAAACTCGCGGGGTGCGTGGTCTCGGCGCGGTTCGCGGGCTTCCGCAGCCGCGAGGCATGGGCGATCGGGTTCGGGATGAACGCGCGCGGAGCGATGGAGATCATTCTGGGACTGCTCGCGCTCGAGGCGGGGCTGATCAACGAGCGCCTGTTCGTTGCGCTGGTCGTCATGGCGCTGCTCACGTCGATCACGAGCGGGATGCTGGTGCAGTGGTCGCTCGGCAAGCCCAAGCCCGTGCGGTTCTGGGCGTTCGCATCGTCCAAGTCGTTCGTGCCGGACCTCGGGGCGACGAACTCGACGGAGGCGATCCGCGCGCTCGCCCGGGCGGCGGCGGACGCGAACCCCGATCTCGACGCCGACGCGGTCGCGGAGGTCGCCCTGGCCCGAGAGCGGCTGATGGGAAGCGGCATCGGCGGCGGGATCGCGGTCCCGCACGCCCGGCTGGCAACGATCGACGCGCCGGCCGTGGCGATCGGACGCGTGCCTGGGGGCGTCGACTTCGACGCTCCCGACGAGCAGCCCGCCCGGCTCGTCATCCTGCTGATAACCCCGGCTTCGCAGCCGGAGTACCAATTGCGCCTGCTGGCCAGCGTTGCCCAGACCGCCCAGTCCCCTGCGACCGTGGAGCGCCTCGTCGAGGCCGCGTCGTGGACCGAGTTCCTCGCCGCGCTGAACACGGACGCCACTCCGGCCCAGGAACACGGATGAGGTCCGGCACGATCCCTGCCAAGAGCGTTGCCCGGCGGGGCGATCTCGGTTAGGTTGTCGTCAAGACCGGGAGGGCCGGGCGTCCTGCCCGACATGGGGGATCGAGGAGAAGCCATGCGAATCGTCCAACGGTGTGTCGGCGTCGTCCTGTCCTGTGCCATCGCCGGATCGGCCCTCGGGCAGACCGCGCCCCTCGCCAGCGAGAACGTCCCCTTCCCGCTCGACACCGGGCCGGTGGGCAATCACGGCGAGCAACCGGAGGTTGTGTTCTCGGCGGTCATCGGCGTGCCGGATGCGCTCTGGCTCCGCCTGACGTTCGACGAAGTGCGCCTGTCCGGCAACCACCTCAAGGGCACCGGATCGTACCTGCGCATCACGTCGTCCCTGGACGGCGCGGTGCAGTACCTCAACGCGATGCACGTCGCGCAGTGGCAGCGCACCAGCGCGTACTTCAACGGGGACGAGGTGACGCTCGAGATCGTCGCATTCCCCGGCACCGGCGACGGGAACCGGCTCGTGATGTCCGAGGTCATCGCGGGCACCTTCGGGCCGGGCGACCGGAGCATCTGCGGCTCCACAGACGACCGCGTGCTCTCCGACGATCCGCGCGCCGCTCGGCTCATGCCCATCGGCTGCTCGGGATGGCTCTTCGACGACTGCGCGCACTGTTTCCACACGGCGGGGCACTGCACGAGCAACCTGCAGGTGGCGCAGTTCAACGTCCCCCTCTCCAACGCCAACGGCAGCGTCAACCATCCCCCGCCCGAGGACCAGTACTCGATCGACCCCGCGAGCCTCCAGACGAACGGCGGCCAGGGCGTCGGGAACGATTACGCCTACTTCGGCGTCTTCCCCAACTCGAACACGGGCCTGACGCCCGTCGAGGCGCAGGGCGACTGGTACCGGACCGCGATGCCGCCGCCGGTCCAGGGGCAGGACATCCGCATCACCGGCTACGGCACGGTGAGTTCGCCGGTGCCGCCGCAGTGGAACCAGGTCCAGAAGACCCACGCCGGTCCCTACTGGAGTTTCAGCGGGACGCACCTGCAGTATCGCGCGGACACGACCGGCGGCAACTCAGGCTCGCCCGTCATCGACGACTCGACCGGCCTGGCGATCGGCATCCACACCCACGGCGGATGCACCTCGGGCGGCGGGGCGAACTCGGGCACCGGGTACAACCACGCCGGTCTCCAGGGGTACCTGGCGAACCCGAAGGGCGTGTGCGAGTGCCCGTCGATCCTCTTCCACTACCCGGACGGCGTGCCGGCGTTCCTGAGTCCCGCCGGCGGGGAGGCCTTCCGCGTCTGGGTCCTGCCGAGCGACAACGCCGAGCCGCAGCCCGGGACCGGCCTGCTGCATTACAGCGACGGCGGCCCGTTCCAGACCGTCGCCATGGTCGAGGAGGAGCCGAACCAGTACGTCGCGGTCTTCCCTTCGTTTGACTGCGGGACGAACGTCCGGTTCTACGTCTCGGCGCAGGACACGAACGGCGAGACGTGGAACGACCCGAAGACCGAGGCGTCCGCGCACGCCGCGCTGGCGGCGTACGACCTCGCCACGATCGTCGCCCTGGACTTCGAGACCAATCCGGGCTGGACCGTGACCAACACGGACCTGACGGACGGGGCGTGGGAGCGCGGCGTGCCGGTCGGAGGGGGGCTGCGGGGCGACCCGCCGACCGACTTCGACGGCTCGGGGCAGTGCTGGCTCACCGATAACGTGTCGGGCAACTCCGACGTGGACGGCGGGCCGACCACGCTCACGTCACACCTGATCGACCTGTCGGGAACGATCGACCCGATCGTGAGTTACGCCCGCTGGTTCTACAACCAGTCGCCGGACATCGACCGCCTGACGGTCGAAGTCTCGAACGACAACGGCGCGACGTGGAAGGTCATCGAGATCGTGGCGCACACCGACGGCTGGGCGCTCAAGCACTGGCGCATCGCGGACTTCGTGGCGCCCACGGCGTCGATGCGATTCCGATTCAGCGCGGTGGACAACCCGAACAACTCGGTGACGGAGGCCGCGATCGACCGATTCCGCATCGACGACCCGATCTGCGAGCCGCCCTGCCCGGCGGACTTCAACGGGGACACCGTTGTGAACTCGCTCGACGTGCTGGCCTTCCTGAACGCGTACACGACGAACGACCCGCGCGCGGACTTCAACGGCGACACGGTGATCAACACGCTCGACGTGCTGGCCTTCCTGAACGCCTTCAACGAGGGGTGCCCATGAAACTCCCCGCCGACGCGGTCGCGGCGATACGGTCGAGGCTCGCCGGCAGGCGGGTCTGCGTGACCGGCGGCGCGGGCTTCATCGGCGGGCACCTCGTGGACTGCCTCGTCTCCGTCGGCGCGTCGGTCACGGTCATCGACGACCTGTCAAACTCGAACCTGGACCACCTCGCCGGGCTGATCGAGGTCGAGCCGACCCGCGTGCGGTTCGTGCAGGGGTCGATCCTCGAGGACCTGGCCCTGGCCGATGCGCTCGAAGGGTGCTCGCTCGTCTTCCACCTCGCCGCGGTCGGCTCGGTGCAGCGGTCCGTCGAGTCGCCCGAGCGATCGTGGGCGGTCAACGCGACGGGCACCCTGCGCGTGCTCGAGGCGGCACGGGCGGCCAGCATCCGGCGCGTCGTGTTCGCCGCGTCCAGCAGCGCGTACGGAGACACGGAGAGACTGCCGAAGGTCGAGGCGATGCCCTCAATGCCCCGCTCGCCATACGCGGCCTCGAAACTCGCCGGCGAGCACCTGCTCACGGCCTGGGCCGCCGCCTTCGGCATGGACACCATCAGCCTCCGCTACTTCAACGTCTTCGGCCCGCGACAGCCGGCCGACTCCGCCTACGCCGCCGTCGTGCCCGCCTTCGCGCGGCGCGTGCTCTCCGGGCACCGACCCGTGATCTACGGCGACGGGGAGCAATCGCGGGACTTCACGTTCGTCGCGAACGCCGCGCTGGCGACGCTGCTCGCGGGCACGTCGGAGCGTTCTTTCACGGGCGAGGTCGTGAATGTCGGCTCGGGTCGGCGTGTCAGCATCCTCGCGCTGGCCAGGCTGATCGCCGAGCGGTGCGGGCGGGCGGACCTCGTGCCCGAGCACCGCCCGGCGCGAGCGGGCGACGTTCGCCACTCGCTGGCGGACCTGACCAGGGCGCGCGACCTGCTCGGCTATCAGCCGTTCGCGCCGCTCGAAGTCGGTCTGGACGAGACCATCGAGTCGCTCCGGGGCGACCACACGCCGGCACCGAACCACGATTGAGTCGGATCGCTATGGTTCGGGCATGGTCGGACACGCGGTCGAGACCATCGGCGGGCTGTATGCGCTTGTGCGCCTTGGGTTTATCACGCGGTTCCGATTCGCAGGCCCGTACTGGCGGTGGCGTCTGCACACGGCCTTCGGGCGCGGAATGCCGGAATCCAGGGTCGAGACCCTGCGGGCGATCGTCCGATACGGACGGTGGATGCACCGCATGAGGCGGCTCGGCTGACCGTGCCGCGCGGAGCGCCGGGCAACGGAGGTGGCGCATGGGCGGCAACGCGGGCACGACAGGACAGTCACAGGGGGGGTTCGCCAAGGCGTTCCTGCCGGGGCTGGTGCTCGGGCTGATCATCGGAGCGTTCGCCGGAGCGGTCATCCCGCCGATGCTGAGCGGGCCGCCCGCGCCCGCGCCGGGTCCGACCGGCTCGCCGCCAACGCCGCGCGACCGCGTGGAGCAGCCCGTTGCGCCCCCGACCGACGCACCCGCCGACTCGCCCGAGGGCGAAGCGGCCGAGCAGGGGGATCAGCCGGACGACGAACAGCCCGCGGACGACGACGGCGAAGGATGATGCCGTCGGGCCGCGTGCCCGTGCTACGCTCGCGTCATGAGCGTTTCGACACAGACGGACCTCGCGCGAGCCAGGCGGCTCGTGATCCAGCACGCCGAGACGGCCAGGCTCCTCGGCGTCGGCTTCGTTCCCGTACGCGTCGAGGCGCCCGCGAAGCAGGCGTCCGACCCGCCGGAGGAGGCTCGCGCCGCGGTGCCCCACGTCGAGCCCGCGCCGATCGCGGCCGCCCCGGTCGCCGGGGGCGAACAGCGCGACCGCGCCGAGGCGCAGCGTCGGCTCGACGAACTGCGCGAGCGGTACGAACGCGACGCCCCGCACTCGAAGTTCGTCACCGACCACACGAACATCGTGTTCGGCGAGGGCGACCCGTGCGCGCGCCTGATGTTCATCGGCGAGGCACCCGGGGCCGAGGAGGACCGCACCGGCAGGCCGTTCGTGGGCAAGGCGGGCCAGTTGCTGGACAAGATGATCGCGGCGATGAAGATGCGGCGCGAGGACGTTTACATCTGCAACGTGCTGAAGACTCGCCCGCCGGGGAACGCGACGCCGACCGTCGAGGAGGCGCGCATCTGCGCCCCCTACCTCTTCGAGCAGATCGACATCGTGGACCCGGAGGTGATCGTCACGCTCGGCCTGCCGGCGTCGCGCCTGATCCTGGACCGGGAGGACTCGATGGGGAACATGCGCGGCCGGTGGCACGAGTTTGTTCGCCTCGGCCGGGCGCCGATCCCGGTCATGCCGACCTACCACCCCGCCTACCTGCTCCGGTCGTACACCGAGGAGAACCGCAAGAAGGTCTGGTCGGACCTGCGGCTGGTCATGGATCGGCTGGGGCGTGCGACCTGAGGCGGCCGCCGCAGGCCGCTCCGGGCCGAGGGCACGGAGGAACCGGGGCAATTCCCGTGTCCGGCCGGCCGTGACGGACTTTTTGCGTCGAACCCTGGAACCGTTCCACGGAACCCTGCGAAGCGGGATTCGACCGTGATGTGCGGTGTCCGGTTCCTTCCAGAGACCCCCACGAGACCCGGTACTCGGCGATTCGCTGGGTGCCGGGTTTTTTCGTGCGCCGAGCGGCCGGGGCGCCGGGCCGGGCGAGACCTTGGGGAGGCGCCTCACTCCTCCGAGCAGACGCCCGAGTACGAGGCCGTGAACAGCACGTAGTCCTCGGCATCGACTCCGCCGTCGCCGTTCAGGTCGGCCTCGCTCTCGCCGGCGAAGAAGGCCGCGTTGAAGAGTGCCACGTCCTCGGCGTCCGCCTCGCCGTTGAGGTTGAAGTCCGCCAGGCACGTCACCGCGATCTTCTGCACGAAGAAGTGGCGCCTCGGCTGGCCGCCGAAATCCACCAGCTTCACATAGGTCGGGTAGACGTTCCGGCCCCGTGCCGCGATCTGTTGGTAGTGGCCGAAGACATACGGGAACTGCAACCCTTAATTCAGGTACGACCCGACGAAACTCTCCTCGGACAGGCGGATCACGGTGACGTTCGGGTTTGGCGTCGCGAAGTCGCGGATGCGCGCGAAGTACACGTCCACCTCCGTCTCGTCCGTGAACGGATCGTCGTTGAGCGTGTCGTACCAGATCAGGCACGGCACGCCGCACCCGTCCACCACGATCGCCGGCAAGACCTGGTCGGGGCCGTTGGCGTCGGGCGTGATCCCGTGGAGCACTTCGTCCGTCAGGTGGAGGATGTTCTGGTTCAGGAATGTCTCGCCGCCGTCGTCACTCAGCGCGACGTAGATGTCGACGTTCGACGAACCGACCTATCGGCGCGCCGTGAACGCGACGTACACCCAGTTCGGCGTCTTCGAGCGGTCCACCGCGATGCTCGGCCAATGCCTGCCCTGATCCGCGAGTTCCGGCGGGGATGTGTCCGTTGACGCTGGCGCCTCGATTGGCGGTTCAGCTTCGTCACCGATAAGTGCCGCCGTCGACCACGAGTCTGGCTCCGCCTCGCTGTTGGAGATTACTACCCATGGCCTGCCCTCGTTCCTGTAGAAGCCGCCCTGGTGACGATCCGACGACACGACGACCACCGAACCGTCGCTCAGCACCACCGGGCCCGGCGCGTGACCGCGGTACTCGCACGGCCCGCCGCCCGGCTCCTTGATCTGGAGTTCGTTCGTCCAAGTCGCGCCCGCCAATTTCGCGCCGTAGAGCGACAGGAACGTCGAGCCGCAGTCCTGTGGGAAGGTGGCGTACGTCGCGTACAGCCGCTCCGGGTCGTTCGGGTTCAGCGCCGGCCCCGCAGCGAGCAGGGGCTTGTCGAGGAGCGGGCCCGATGGGTGTTCGACGATCGGCGTGCGGGCGCCGAGCGTGCTCGAACCCTGCGGCAGCGGGTGCAGGAAGATCGCGCTCGCGCCCCCTGACCCGATGAGCGAGGCGTACGCGAGCCACATCGAGCCGTCCTCCAGCGACGCGACAGCGCTCGGATCGCCCGTCGTTCTGAAGAGGTAGTTGCCGGGAGCCTCGAGGAAGCCCTTCTCCGCGAAGGTGAACCCACCGTCAAGGCTGATCCCGTACGCGATCCTCGCGTTGGGCGTGAGGGGACCTTCGGAGAGGGAGTGGATCGCGGCCACCAGGATCTTGTGCGCGTTCCCCTGCGGCCCGGCGACATCGACCGCGATCGTCGGCTCGAAGTGGTCGCGGTCGTCGTCGAACACCACCACGGGCGGGTACACCACCTGCGCGGCGGTTCGCTCCGCGACGCCCCCGAACAGGGCAATCCCAACGAGCAGCGGACAGACGTGAACGGTGCGATATGACATGGCGTGTCCCCTTGGCTGAAAAGGCCTCGGCCAGAGTGCCCACGGAAACCCGGCCGGGGTCAGCGTACAGGGGAACCTCGCCCGGTGCAACCCCCCATCCACGCGGTTCCATTCCGAACAAAACCCGCTTGTACGGCAGGTTCTGGCGAGGTATGCTGGCGCGTGATGAAGCGATTGGGACTCCGTTCACGATGGCTCGTGTCTGTGATCTGCGCTGTCCTGCCCGCCTCCTCCGCGTGGGCTCAGTACACGTGGAAGGCGGTTCTGACCTGCCCCCCAAAACCTGATCCATGTGCTATGAGAGTCCCGAGGGGTCCCGGTCGGGCCCAGGAGACTCTCGATGAAGCGGACGAGGCATACACCA
>JACTNA010000016.1 GCA_014584315.1 Planctomycetota bacterium
GGGACCCGATCGCAGATCCAGTCAAGCTGCTCGTCCGTGAGTCGCATCGCCATGCAACCTCATACGCGCTGCAATGGAAGAGGTTCCGGGATAGGCTGTTGGCGTTTAGCGACCCGTCGCCGGCTAGAATATACGCAATTCAGGCGTTAGGAACTGCCGGTGCGACAGGCGAGGACGTAGCCATCCTAATCAACATTTTGGGCAGCGATTCGAAACCGATCGTTGACCGACTGGTTGCCGGTATTGCGATTGCGGGCGTTCCCAAAGGCCTGATTGATACCTATCAAAACGAGTTGCTGGGTGTGTTGTGCGACAATGATGATCGCGTTGTCTCTTCTGCGCTCGTTGCGCTGCGCTCCGCATCGCAACTGGATGCCGCTATCGAGAATAGAGTCGTTGATATTGCACAAAATGGCGAAAGTGAAGTGCGCGTTAATGCCCTCCTTGTATTAGGACATACTCCCATTAACGCTGCGGTAGCCGTTCAGACAATCCTCCCCGCAATTAGTGATACGGATGATGCTGTGAAGATGGCGGCCATTTGGTCCAGCGGCACATATGGGAAAGAGGCTCTGGTTGCTGTTTCTGTTCTGCGCAGGATTGCCGATGATCCTGATGAGCCGTGGTTCACTCGCCAGGCGGCGTTGGAAGCCCTCAGGCGGCTGGAATAGAGGGCACCTTACAGAGTGACGGCAGGGTGGCGCCAAGTTTGGTGCCACGAATGCGGCTTTGCGAACGCGGTGCTCGTGGCTATGAGCGCACGGTCCGTGTGCTTCACGCCGTTGACCGACGACCGCGAGAACTACGAGTACGTCTACGACGTGTGGGGCCGGCTGCGCTTCGTGGTCAACCGCGACACGAGCGACACCGTGGCCGAGTACACCTACAACGGCCTCGGGCACCGCACCGGCTGGCACAGCGACGTGACGGACGACTCCGGCGGCGGCCCCGACGGCGAGGTGGACGACTACGACCCGTGGTACCACTTCGTGTACGACGACCGGTGGCGTGTGATCGCGGTCTACCGGGCCTTCCACGACCCGGACCCCGAGGAATGGGCGATCGACGCGGCCGCGAAGGAGCGGTTCGTGTATCACAACGCGGGCCTTGACGAGTACGGGGGGAGTTCGTCGACTTACGGCGTGGGGAAAGCCGCCGCCCGGATTCGAACCGGGGACCTGTGGTTTACAAAACCACTGCTCTACCACTGAGCTAAGGCGGCACGTCGAGGCACGGCGCGGGGGGTCCAGGCAGCGCGGCCGGGCCGAGTGAGGATAGGTGGGCTGCCGCGCGTTCGGCCAAAGGCCGCTCGGAGTGGGGGTCAGCGCGGCGGTGGTCGGTCGCGGGCAGCGGCGAAGGCCTCGATCGCGGTTCGGCGGCTGGCGGAGAGGTCGGCGATCGGGCCGGGGTAGTCGATCGCGCTCCGCTGCGACAGGGGAAGCGTCCACGGCTCGTGAATGGCCGGCGCGGGGAGGGCGGCGAGTTCGGGGACGAACCGGCGGATGTACGCGCCGTCGGGGTCGAACTTGCGGGCCTGGGTGACGGGGTTGAAGACGCGGAAGTACGGGGCGGCGTCCGCGCCGGTGGATGCGGACCACTGCCAGCCGCCGTTGTTGGCGGCGAGGTCGCCGTCGATGAGGGAGCGCATGAAGTGTCGTTCGCCGTGCCGCCAGTCGATGAGGAGGTTCTTCGTGAGGAAGGAGGCGACGACCATCCGGCCGCGGTTGTGCATCCAGCCGGTCGAGGCGAGTTGTCGCATGGCGGCGTCGACGATGGGGATGCCGGTGCGGCCGAGACGCCACGCCTCGAAGCGCTCGTCGGGAGGGTTCCAAGGGACGGAGTCGAAGGCGCGGTTGAAACTCGATCCCATGCAGAGACGTGGGAACGCGACGACGAGGTGACGGAAGAACTCCCGCCAGATGAGTTCGTCGATCCAGACGGCCGGGCCTCGCGAGCGAACGGGGGCTGGCGCGAGCGGCCTGCCGTCGGCGTCGAGCGCGGCGAGGAGGCACTCGCGGCACGAGAGGACGCCGGCGGCGAGGTAGGGCGAGAGGAGGCTCGTGCCGTCGGCGTGGGGCGCATCGCGCTGCGCGTGGTAGTCGCCGATTCGATGCTCGATGAACGCGACGAGACGGCGGCGGGCGGCTCGTTCGCCGGCGGGCCAGAGGTCGGGGCGCTCGCTCGCGGCGAAGCCGGGCACGGCTGCGGGCACGGCGTCGGGCGGGCAGGGCATCGCGTGCTGCCTGCGCGGCGACGGGGCGAGCGAAACGCCCTCCCGGCGTGCGTATTCGGCCGCGAACGCCTTTCGGAAGGGCGTGTAGACGCGGTGGAAGCGGCCCTCGCGCGTGCGGACCGCGCCGGGCGGCAGGATCGTCGCGTCGTCGAAGGGGTGGACGCGGAGGCCGGCCTTCTCGAACGCGGCGGAGACGGCGCTGTCGCGGCGGGCCTCGTTCACTTCGAGTTCGCGGTTGAAGTAGAGGGCGTCGCAGGATTGCTCGCGCGCGAGGGCGAGGAGCGTGCGCGGCGCGTCGGCGAACGCGGGGGCGTCGAGGATGCGGAGCGGCACGTTGAGCCTGGCGAGCGACGCGGACAGGTCGGCGAGGTTGCGGAGGATGAAGTCGGCGCGTGCCGGCGAGCAGTCGTGCTCGCGCCACTGGCGGGCGGCGATGAGAAAGACGGCGACGACGCCCCGATCGGCGGCGCGCGTGGCGGCGGCGAGCGCGGGATTGTCGCGGGTGCGGAGGTCGGAGCGGAACCAGACGAGCGGGCGCACGGTCAGGGCATCCTGATTGTGAGCGACCCGCGTGGCGAAGGGTTCAGAGGACGGAGTGGGCGATACTGGACTCGAACCAGTGACCTCTTCCTTGTCATGGAAGCGCGCTAGCCAACTGCGCCAATCGCCCGAGCGCCCCGGGTGTGCCGGGGAGGAGAGTATAGGCCGTTTCGGGTGCGGCCCGTTTCAGTTCCCGAGGACGACGACTTCGACGCGCCTGCTCTGGGCCTTGGTGCCCTTGGGGTTCGAGGGGCCGAACGCGGCGGAGTGGATGCGATCGTTGTGGATACCCTTGCCGACGAGGTATTGCTCGACGGCGTAGGCGCGCTCGAAACTGAGGCGTTCGTTGGTGCCCCAGTTGCTCTTGCGGATGGGGTCGGTGTCGGTATAGCCCTCGACGCGGATGCGGCTTCCGGGGAAGCGGCTGCTGATGGCGGATGCGACACGGTCGAGGGTGCGTCGTGCGTCGGGCTTGAGCGTGGCCGAGCCGGAGTCGAAGAGGACGTCGCCGGCGATCTCGACGACGATGTCCGTCCCGCGCGCGGAGACAGTGGTTCCGTCGATGGTGAGTCCGCTGCCCGGACGGCTCTCGAGTTCGCGACGCATCTGCTCGAGGGCCTCGGCCATCTCGCGGTTGTCGCGCTCGAGTTGTGCTCTGGCGGCATCGCGCTGGCCGAGGTCGCCCTGGAGCGACGCGATTCGGTCGCGCAGTTCGGTGTTCTCGGCGAGCAGGGCGTCGTAGTCGCCCTTCTTGTTGTTCTGGCAGCCGCCGGCGAACACGCCGAGCAGCAGCGAACCGACGACGATCGTCACGGCCTTCCGAAGTCTGGCGTCCATCCGTGTCCTTTCCATTCTCGCTGCGTGTGCGGGAAGGGTACGCTCGGCGGTGGGTCGCGTGCCCCCGCCGCGGGACCGTAGCCTACCCCTTTCGCGTCGGGTCGTCAGGGCCGGAGCACCGGGATCGTGCCGATTTTCAGGGGATATCGAGCGGGACGGCCAGGCCGAAGACGCGGGTCAGTCCGGCCTCGATCGCGGGCTTGGCGAGCGTGACGACGAGGACCGCGCCGGCGAGGTAGGGGCCGTAGGGCATGGCCCGGCGCGGCGAGCCGGTCCAGGCCATGAGGACGGCGGCGAAGTAGATGGCGATGAACGGCGCGATGAAGAAGGCGAGGGTGGCGTCGATCCAGCCGAGGCAGGCGCCGACCGCGGCGAGGAGGTGGACGTCGCCGAGGCCCATGGCCTCCTTGCCGAAGGCGAGGGTTCCGAAGACGCGGGTCGCCCAGATCATGCCGCCGCCGACGAGGTAGCCGAGGAGGGCGCCGCTGAGGGCGTCGAGCCAGAGCGGGACGGAGGAGGGCAGGTGGCCTGCGTTGGAGAGGCGTAGCCCGAGTGCCGCTCCGACGAGCGCCAGGGCGACGATCGGGCCGAGGAAGAGGAGTTCGCGTGTAACTTCGCGTCGTGCATGGGGATAGGCGATCCAGAAGGCGGTCGGGTCTTCGTCCTCGGGGTTGTCGGTGCCGGGGGAACGGGATGGAGTGCAGAATCTCGCCACGAAGCCGGCCACGATCGGGCCGAGGACGAGGCCGAACAATCCCCCCACTATCGGAGGCTTCCCGAAGAAGGAACCGATGACGCCCCCGGCGATCGCGCAGACAAGGGTTCCCCCGACAGCGAAGCCTGCCCAGCGCGCGAGGCGGCCATTCCCGGAGCCTGCTGCGGCAGGCGCGGGTTCGGCTTCCGGCGGCGTTTGCGACGTCCGCTGGTCCGGGGGCGGCGACGGCGGATCTGGAGCGGTGTGCTTCGCCCTTTGGCCGGCTTCCCAGGTCTCGTAGTCGGCGAAACTGCGGCGGATGAGGCCGAAGGCGAGGAGGGCGTTGGCGATGAAGGCTCCCACGCCGCCGCCGACGGCCGCACCTGCCCAGAGCCATCCTGACGTTCCCGGGGAAGCGATGACCCAGGACCATCCCGCGGCGAGGGAGGTGAGCGAGCGTCCGGAGAGGTCCAGCCAGAGCGCGTGCAGGGGATGGACGATGAGGGCGGCGACGGTGGGCACCCAGGCGAGGACGAGCGGGATGGTGAAGGTGCGTGCGTCGACGATCGTCATGGCGACGAGACAACTGAGGAGGGCCATGAGGAGGACGAACATGGGCCAGGTGCGTGCGAAGCCGTTGGCGGCCCACTCGGGGCGGACGACAGCCCAGTCGAACCCGAGCCACATGGCGCGGTAGGGCGGCAGGGTGTACCAGAGGACGAAGACGGCGAGGAAGAGCAGGGCCACGATCGCTTCCACGATCGGGTACTCCGGCGAGATGCGGACGCGGCAGGTCCGGCACCGCCCCTTCAGGACGATCCAGCCGAGAATGGGGATGTTCTCGCGCCAGGTCAGGCGTGTGTTGCATGCCGGGCAGCGCGAGGGCGGGGTGACGACGCCCAGGCCGCGCGGGAGGCGGTAGACGAGGACGTTGATGAGGGAGCCGATGCACGCGCCGAAGGCGAAGACGAAGAGCAGTTGGGTGCCGGTCGCGAAGGCCATGAGCAGGCGGTAGTCCATCCGTGCCTCACCGCGTGTTCGCTACAACGCGATTCATTCGCCGCGCTTCACGTCGTCGAGTCGGCCGAGTTCGGCGTCGATTTCCTGGACTCGCTGCTCGGCCTTCGTGAGCACGTCGCGGCATCGGCGCAACAGCCGCACGCCGCGTTCGTACTCCGCGATCTGCTCCTCGAGTCCGAGCCGCCCCTCTTCGATGCGCTGGATGATGGTCTCGACCTCGGCGAGGGCCTGCTCGAATGCGGGGCCGTCGGCGTCGGTGGGTGTGCTCTCGGTCTGGGGAGTGTTCCGGGCCACGGGCAGCACCTTACCCGCCCTCGCCAAAGAGGTCCAACGGTTCGCGTGGCGGGTCGATGGGCGGCGGACGGGATGGCCCGCCTTGCGGGCGCGGGGTGACGATCGACCCGAACTCGCCGTCCGCGGTGCGCGTGCGGACGTGGCGGCCCGGGCGGGCGTCGGACGCGGAACGGATCAGGCGGCCGCGCTCGTCGAAGGTGCAGGTGTAGCCGCGGGCGAGGACGGCGAAGGGATCGAAGGCCTTCAAGGTGCGCTCGCGTTCGCCGATCCGAGCGGCACACGCGGCGCACGCCGCGCGCTGGGCACGGGCGAGCCGCGTCGAGAGGCCGCCGAGGTCCGGAGCGGTGATCGCACCGTGCATCGCGCGCCGAAGGCGCTCATCCGCGGACGTGAGCATCGCGCGGCGGCGTGCGTAGGCCTCCGCGGGACGATGGCGTTCGAGTGCGACGGCGGCGGCATGGAGGCGGCGCGCTGCCGTGGATGCGGCGCGGGAGGCTGCCGCGCGGAGGTCCGCCGCGCACCGCATGACTCCCCCCCACCGCTCGCGCACCGCCGCGCGCGGGTCGGCAAAAAGCCCGACGCGCGAGGCGGAGAGCAGGCGGTGGCGTTCGAGGTCGAGGCGGCGCCGCGTATCGGAGGCGAGGCGACGGTGCAGCGCGCCGACCTGGCGGAGCAGGGCCGCGCCGTCGGGCGTCAGACGCACGGCGGCCTGCGTTGGTGTGGCTGCTCGCTCGTCGGCGACCAGGTCCGCGATGGTCGTGTCGGTCTCGTGCCCGATGGCGGCGACGACGGGAACCGCACAACGCACGATCGCCTCCGCAACCTCGCGCTCATTGAAGGCGTGCAGGTCCTCGGCGGAGCCGCCGCCGCGTGTGAGCAACACGGCATCGATGCCGAATACCTCGCGCCGCTCAGAGAGCGCCCGCAGAGCGCGGGCGACCTGCGGCGCGGCGTCCTCGCCCTGGACTCGGACATCGACGACGAGCACCTCGACGGCCGGGCAGCGGCGCTTCATGGTGTCAAGGACGTCCTGGAGGGCCGCGCCGGTGCGGCTGGTGACGACGGCGATGCGGCGCGGGAAGGTCGGGAGGGGGCGTTTGCGTGCGTGGTCGAGCCAGCCCAACGCGCGGAGTTCCTCGATGAGGGCGCGCTTGCGGGCGTCGAGCGGGCCTTCGCCGACCGGTTCGAGGGCGTCGACGATCAGCGTGATGCGGCCGGTCTTGGCGTAGTAATCGACGTGGCCGGTCGCGATGACGCGCAGGCCGTCTCTCGGCTCGAACCTGGACTTGCTCGCCTTGTTGCCCCAGATGGCCGCGCTGATGACGGCCTTCTCGTCGCGGAGCGTGAAGTACCAGTGGGTGGAGCGTTTGCAGTTGCCGACCTCGCCGACGACGCGCACGCGAGCGGGAAGGCCGTCGTCGATGGCGCGGGCGATGCGGGCGGCCAGCGCGCTGACGGAGATGGGCGCGTCGGACGGGAGCGCAGCGCGACTGACGGGCTGGTGGGCCATCTTCGACGGGTCGAAGCCGGGGAGCGTCATCGCGCCCCGATTATGGCACGGGGGCCTGCGGCGTGCGCATCAGCGGCCGGCGACCGCCGTCCCGGCGTTCGGCGGGACGATCCAGCCGCCCGCGGCTGCGGTGCGTTCGACGGCCTCCGCCGGGGCGCGGTGCGGCCATGAGATGCGCATCGGCTCGCCCGAGGCGAGGATCGCGGCCGCGCCCGACGGGGCGGCCTCGACGCGGCGCTGCACACCCTCGCGGCTGATGCCCTCGCGAAGGCGGATCGTCGCGCTGGGCTTGATGGAGTCGGCCGAGGCGACTGGAGTGCCGGAGCGCTGCGAGTCCGGGATGTGGGTGCGCACACCGCCGACGTAGCCGCGTTCGCGGAGCCATTCCTGTCGGCCGTTCTCGAGGTGGCGCAGGCCGGTCTCGGGGATGGCGATCCATGGGCGGATGGCGACGACCTGGTGGCCGACGCGGACGTAGGCGAGGGAGAAG
The DNA here is from genome assembly GCA_014584315.1 of Planctomycetota bacterium. Lineage (GTDB taxonomy): Bacteria > Planctomycetota > Phycisphaerae > Phycisphaerales > UBA1924 > CAADGN01. Next base: position 7,619 of record JACTNA010000016.1, read on the forward strand.
TCGCGCTGGTCCGCGCCGTAGTAGGTCGGGCCGGGGTCGCCCCAGCCGAGGGGCCAGTCGGTGCGTGGCCCGCTGGTGAAGGTCTCGCCGATCCAGACCCGGCCGTTGAAGCCGGGGCGGCGTGTGTCATCGACGCGGTTTGTGGGGTAGGGCGGCATGGTGGCGAGCAGGCGTGAGTGGCCGTACTGCGCGCCGCTGTAGGACGTGCCGAGGGAACCGAAGTCGCGGTTGGGGTTTGCGCCGGCGACGGTCGCGGCGGCGACGATGATCGCGAGGGTGCTCATTTCTTCCGCTCTCTTTCCGCCCTCCGGGGGCGCGATGCTGTGAACGGTCTGCGCGACGCGGGGCGCGCGCCGGTCAGCCCGCTGCAACCAGCATGGCCCGGGACTTGAGGGAAGCAAGAGAAATTGCGCCGGTGCACGGCGGAAGATGCGGCACGGAACGCATAACCGTCCCGGACTCTGGCGCTATCGGACCGCGCCGGCCCGCTCGTCGAAGGGGATGGCCTCGGGCGTCTGCAGGGCCTCGTAGGCGGCCAGGACGCCGACAATCTGGCTGCTGGCGCGATGGTGCTCGCGGACGTACTGGCGGGCGGATGCGCCGAGCGCACGAGCGGCGGCGGGTTCGTCGAGCATCGAGGCGAGGGCGGTCTCCCACGCGCCCGCGTCGTGGGGGTCGACGAGTCGAGCGGTCTGGCCGTCGATGAGCCAGCCGAGGAGCGGGTCGCGTGCGGCGACGACGGCCATGCCGTGGGCCATGGCGTCGAGGAAGATGGTGCGGTGCTCGCCGCGGGCGTCCGGCTGGACGAGGAGATCGCCGCGGAGGACGAGTTCGCGGTGGGCGTCCATGTCGTCGAGGAGCGAGACGGACTGGAGGACGCCCTGCTCGCGTGCAACGTGCCAGACTCCGGCGCGCTGCACGCCCTCGGCGTCGGCGAAGAGCATGAGGCCCTCGTGTCGTCGCATGAGACGGATGATGGCGTCGAACGCGGCGGCGAAGGCGCGCGTATCTCGCCCTGCGCCGGCGAGCATGATCGTCGGCGCGCGGTCCGGGGAGAGCAGGTCGTTCGTGGCGGCGGGGAGGTGCACCCCCCAGGGGACGAGCCGCGTGCGCGCCGCGAACCCCGCGGCGTGCAGTTCCCGCTCGATCTCGCGGTCGGGAGCGAAGAAGGCTGTCCGGACGCCGGGGGCGGCGCCAAGTCGGCGGGCGCGTCCGACCAGGCCGCCGCGCCAGACTTCGAGCGCGAGGGGCGCTTCGAAACGCCGTGCGATCTGCATCCCGAGCGACCAGGCCGAGCCGCCCAGGACATGGACAACATCGATGCCTGGCTCGCTGTCGCCGAGCGCGCGAACGGCGGAGACGACGCGTGCGGCTCGCAGGCTGAGCGTGAACGGCATGCCGGAGTCGGCGTAGGTGACGGCCTGGCTGAAGGCATCCGCGGCGGCGGGCGGGAGGCCTCGCTCGGGGATCGCCTGCACGACTCGCACGCCCTCGCCGGTCATGCCGACTTCGAGGCGTGCGAGCATCGCGTTCTCGCGCCGCGCGAAGAGTTCATCGGCGATGATGAGGGCGCGCATGGCGTGCTCCGGTCGCGTGGAGTCAGGCGACGGCGGACCTTCCGCGATCGTCGGCGCGGAAGTCGAGGTCCGGGAAGGCCCCTTCCTCGTCCTTGAGCGCGGCGGTGCGCCAGAGGCCGACCCAGTGGCGCGGCTCGACTTCCCGGAGGACGTAGTCGCCCGCAGGCCCGTCGCGGGCGGCGAGATCGGCGGGCGGATCGTGCCACGGCCACCACGGGCGGACGCCGCGGTCCGCGCCCGGGAGGCGCCTAAACTCGTCGGGGTTCTCGACGATCTCCTTGATGGTGACGAGGCGGTCGCGTCGTTCGTGGAGTTTGGGGATGCTGGCGAGCAGGCCGCGGGTGTAGGGGTGCAGGGGTTTGTCGAAGAGCTCGAAGACGTTGGCGTACTCGACGACGCGGCCGGCGTACATGACGCACACGACGTCGGAGTTCTCGGCGACGACACCGAGGTCGTGCGTGATGAGCATGATGGCCATGCCGCGCGACTGCTTGAGTTGCTTGAGCAGTTCGAGGATCTGGGCCTGGATGGTGACGTCGAGCGCGGTCGTCGGCTCATCGGCGAGGAGGAGGCGTGGGCGGCAGGCAAGGGCCATGGCGATCATCACGCGCTGGCGCATGCCGCCGGAGAACTGGTGGGGGTAGGCCTTGATGCGCTTTTCCGGCTCGGGGATGCCGACGTCGCGCATGGACTGGAGGGCGATCTTCTCCGCCTCGCGCGCGGAGACGTGCTGGTGGAGGAGGATGGCCTCCATGATCTGGTCGCCGACGGTGTAAACGGGGTTGAGGCTGGTCATCGGCTCCTGGAAGATCATGGCGATGTCGTTGCCGCGGACCTCGCGCATCTGGCGGTTGTTGAGACGGACGAGATCGACGGGGCCGTGCTCGGACCGGAAATGGATCGCGCCGCGGTCGAAGCGTCCCGGCGGTCGCGGGATGAGTTGGAGCATGCTCATCGCGGTGACGCTCTTGCCGCAGCCGGACTCGCCGACGACGGCGAGGGTCTGGCGTGGGTAGATGGTCATGCGGACGCCGTCGACGGCCTGGATGCGTGGGCCGGATCCGTTGTCGAACGAGACGGCGAGATTGTCGACGCGGACGATGGGCGTGCCTTCGTCCGTGCCGGCGGCGGGTGTTCGGCTGGTTGAAGCGCTTGCGGTCATCGTCGCTCCTGAATGCGGTCAGACACGGGCCTTCTTGAGTTTCGGGTCGATGGCATCGCGCAGGGCCTCGCCGATGAGGTTGTACGAGAGAACGGTGAAGAAGATCGCCGCGCCGGGGAAGAGGGCGAGCCAGGGGACGAAATCGCCGACCTGGTTGTTGGCGTCGCTGAGGAGGCGTCCCCACGAGGCCTGGTTGGCGGGGCCGAGGCCGAGGAAACTGAGGATGGCCTCGGCGAGGATTGCGGCGGCGATGGCGAAGGAGGCATCGACGAGGACGGGCGTGACGCCGTTGGGGAGCATGTGCTTGAAGAGGATGGAACGGAGCGGCAGGCCGACGGCGCGTGCGGACTGCACGAAGTCTTGCCCTCGGAGCTTGTAGAACTCGGCGCGGATGAAGCGGGCCGCCCCGGTCCATGAGACGCAGCCGATGATGACCATCATGACGTAGGTGTTGCGGGGGAGGACGGCGGCGGCGACGATGAGGAGGAAGAGGACGGGGATGGCCATGAAGACCTCGACGACGCGGTAGAGGAGCATGTCCACCCACCCGCCGAAGTAGCCCATGAGCGCGCCCATGGTGACGCCGATGATGACGGCGATGCCGGTCGAGACGAGACCGATGGAGATCGAGAGGCGGCAGGCGTGGAGCATCTGGCTCAGGACGTCCTGGCCGATCGAGTCGGTGCCGAGCCAGAAGCGGGTTCGGCCTTGGGACTCGAGCCACTGGAAGACGTCGCGCACGGAGGCGAACTCGCCCCGTTCCATGCGTGATGTGTACTCCGCGAGGATGTCGTCGGGCGAGCGGGGAAGCAGGCCGACGTTGGCGCGCAGGCGCGTGCTGAGGGCGGCGGCGAGGCCTTCGGTGGGGGCGGTCTCCGAGAGGAGCGGGTCGGTCGCCCGCTTGCGGACCTGCCAGCGTGGGTCGTCCCGGAAACTGCCGACGCCGAGTTCGCGGGCGAGGTCCTGCGCGAGGCCGTCGATGATGGCGGACATCGGGGTGGTGCGCGGCGGCTGGAGGTCGAGCGAGGTGGAGCCTTGTCCGGGTGAATACGGGATCAGCGTGTGGAGGGTGCGGATTTCGCCGCGGGCCTCGCGCGCGCCGTAGGTGAACGAAGGGATGGGGTCGTGCCAGGTGAGGGCGACGCTCGACGCGGCGATGAGCGCGGCGCACGCGACGGGGAAGAGACGGTGGAGCAGCGACTCCATGAAGGGGATGAAGAGCACGGGGAGCGACACGAGGATCGTCGCCGCAACCGGGGAAGCCCACCGGAACGCGGGGTCGGCGTGCATCGATCGCATCCAGTCCGGAGCGTCGGCGGATCGGAAGGCGGCGCGCACGGCGGCGCAGGCGGCGACGATGAGCGCGGCCTGCAACGAACAGACGAAGAGCACGGCCAGCCGCTTCGAGCGCGGCGCGGGCAGCGGCAGGAGGAGCGCTGCGCCCCACGCGATCGCGCCGAGGGCGAGCAGGGCGTCGGTGGGGCCGAGGTGATCGAACATGGGCGAGTGGACGCGCTGCACGCTGCCGTCGGGGCCGAGTTCCCAGAGCAGGATCGGGTGCCCGCTGGCGAGGAAGGGGGCGAAGACGGCGAAGAAGATGACGATCGAGAGCCAGCAGAGGCCGAGGAACGCGCCGGGCCGGCGGACGACTCGCGCCCAGGCCTCGGTCCAGAACCCTTGCGCGGGCTGGTGGCCGATGCCCTGCATGAGTTGGACGCCGGTGACGGCCTCGGCCGGCCCGGCGGCACGCACGACCCTCTGGTTGTTGTCGCCGGTGGTCATGTCAGTTGTACGAGATTCGCGGGTCGGCCAGGGCGTACAGGATGTCGGCAAGCAGGAGGGCGAGCATGTTGATGAGGCCCACGATCAGGGCGTTGGCGAGCAAGACCTCTCGGTCGCGGAGGAAGATCGCCTCGATGATGAGGCTGCCCATGCCTGGGACGGAGAAGATGCGCTCGACGACGACGGAGCCGCCGAGCATGGCTGGAAACACGCTGACGAACATGGTGATGAGCGGGAGGAGGCTGTTGCGGAAGACGTGGCGGAGGACGATGTCCTTGCCGGAGACGCCCTTGGCCTTGGCGGTGCGGACGTAGTCGGCGTTGAAGTTGTCGAGCATGGCGGCGCGGGTCTGCTTGCTGAGGACGGCGAAGCCGCCGTAGACGAGGCAGGCGACGGGGAGTGCGATGTGCCAGAGCGTGTCGAGCAGGTATCCGCGTTGCCATGCGCCGTCGTCGGCGCGCGTCGGGAGGAAGGTGTAGGCGGCGGCGTCGTTGGAGTGCAGGCCGGCGACGGGGAACGCCCCGAGTCCCGTGACCTGGTTCGCGAGGTAGCCCATGGCGAGCACGCCGGCCCAGACGACCGGGACCGACCAGAGGGCGACGAAGAACGCGCCTGAAAAGACGTCGAACCACGAGCCTTGCCGAGTCGCGGCGAGCATGCCGGTCGGGATGGCGACCGCGTAGATGATCGGGAAGGCGAGCAGGTTGAGCATGAGCGTCACGGGGAGCGCGTCGCGGATGAGGGCGGAGACCGGGCGCGAGCGGCTGAAGGACATGCCGAGGTCCGGGGCGGCGACCCAGACGACGCCGGAGATGCCGAAGCCGGCCTGCGGGAAGGGGCGGGCGGCGAAGACGGCTTCGAGCCTGGCGAGCGATTGCTGGGCCGCCACGTAGGCGTCCCGCATCGCGAGGAATCGCTCGACCACCGGCTCGTCGTCCGCGCCGGGAACGGCTCCCTTCGGGACCGCCCTTTGCGAGAAGTCCCTGAGTGTGCCGTCATCCTTCACGAGCGATGCTCGCCCGGCCTGTCGGAGGCGCTCGCCGAGAGCGATCTCGAACTCGGTCTGCGCTCTGAGGTAGGCGAATCGCGCGCGGGCGTAATCGTTGGACGCGCGCCTGTACGCTCGGGTGCGGTCGTCCTGGGTCGCGTCCGGCTCGAAGTCGAAGGTGACCCGCTCGACGCTTGGGAGTTCGTCGAGGTAGAGCCACCACGCGGGCATGGGCTTGACGCTCTTGGGCGGGCGAATGACCTCGCCGCCCGGGACGACCTGGTCGCGCGTGCCGAACTTCACGGGGCTGACGCGGGCGAGCCACCGGAGGTACTGCATGAGGATGGGATCGTCGAGGCCGTAGCGGTCTTCGAGGTAGGCCTGCTGCGCGGCGCGGGTGCTGGAGTCCATCTGTCCGCCGGCGGCGACGGTGAGTGCCGCGCCGATGCCGCCGGGGCTGGCCGCGACGAGCAGGAACACCAGCAGCGTCATCCCGATCACGGTCGGGATCATCAGCAGCAGGCGTCTGAGGATGTAGGTCGTCACGTCGGCGGCTCCGGGGACGCGCGGTGGGTCGGAGAAGGGAAGGACCGGAGACGGCTACGGCATGACCCAGAGGTCGTAGTACTCGAGGCCGCTGGCGTACTCCTGGAAGTTGCGGGTCCGCTGCGTGATGAAGCGCAGCCAGGGGAGTTCGCTCAGGTAGGTGTAGGGCTGCTCCTCGTGGAAGTGGCGGTGGAGTTCGCGCCAGACGAGCATGCGTTTGTCGAAGTCGAGCGTGCGGCGTCCCTCCTCGATGAGGCGGTCGGCCTCCGGGCTGGCCCACTGGATGAAGTTGTCGCCCTGGTTCTGGATGGAGGACGAGTGCCAGATCTGGTTCGGGTCGTTCTCGGGGGCCGAGGCGGACCACGCGAAGGTGATGGCGTCGAAGTCGCGTGCGTTGAGGGTCGATTGGAGGACGGACCAGTCGATGGGACGGAGCGTCAGGCGGATGCCGACCTCGGCCATCGCCTGCTGGAGATAGGTCACCATCTGGAGCGTGCTCTCGGAGCCTTGCCCGAAGGTGATCTCGAACTCGAACGGCTCGCCGGCGTCGTTGACCATCACGCCGCCGCGGTTGCGCCAGCCGGCCTCCTCGAGGAGCCGCAGAGCGCGCTGGGTGTCGTAGGGCCAGGGGACGATCTCGGGGTCGGCCTGGGGGGTGGAACTCAGGAAGGGGCCGGTGGCGGGGCGGCTGAGGTTCTTCTCGATGTCGCGGCGGATGCGCTCGCGGTCGATGAGCATGGTCATCGCCTGGCGGACGCGTTTGTCGTGGAAGGGCGTGGCGCGGCGGTTGTTGCGCAGGCCGCACTGCCAGGCGATGAAGGAGTAGCCGCCCTGCATGTTGTACCACTTGCGGGCTTCGAAGCGCTCGTTGAAGCGTGGGTCGTTGGACTTGATGTCGAACTGCGCGCCGGTGGGGCGCATCATGTCGCCCTGGCCGCTCTCGAAGGCGGTCAGACGGGCGAGGCTGTCCTGAATGGTCTTGAACCGGATGGAGTCCAGCGGGGGTCGCGGGCCCCAGTAGAGGTCGTTGCGCACGAGGACGATGTCCGACGGGGGCGTCCACTGGTCGTCCACGCTGACGCGCGCGAGCCGGAAGGGGCCGGAACCGACGGCAAGCCCCGTCGACTGGTTGAAGGTCGCGGGCGACTCGATCCACGCCTGGTATACGGACTTGGGCAGGATCTTGTGCCCGAAGGCCTGCGCGAGGTTGTCGAACCGCGGCTCCTTGAAGTGGTACTCGATGACCTTGCTGGTCGCGGGGTCGCCGATGACTTCGAGCCGGGCCATCGCGTTGTAGACACTGCGGAATCGTTCGGCCTCGATCTCGGCGTTGAAGAGGAGTTCCTCGAAAGTCCAGCGCACGTCCTCGGCGAGAACGGGGTCGCCGTTGCTGAAGCGCGCCGCGTCGCGGATCTTCACGCGGAGCCACATGCCGTCGGGGTCGTACTGCCACGCCTCGGCGAGCCGCCCTCGGAGTTCGAGGGTCTGCGGGTCGTACCAGCCGAGGCTCTCGGTGATGAGGTCCACGACGCGCCGGCCGTAGACGTCGGCGTAGAGGAAGGGCGTGATCTTGGAGGGCTGGCCCTCGAAGATTTCGATGAACTCGCCGCCGGGGCGGAAGTCCTCCTGCTCGTAGGGATCGACGGAGAAGTCCCAGGGGGTTGCGACGGTGACGGGGACGCCCTCGCGTGCCCAGGCGGCCGCGCCCCCGGCCGGCGGTCGGACGGGGCGTTCCCTCACGTCCGGCTCGGTTGCGTTGCGAGCGACCGCGACGCCGGCGTCGAGTTGACGCTGGACATCGGCGATTGCGTCCTCGATGGCGTCGAGTTGCGCCTGGTAGCTGACCGGGGTGTCAAGTTGCCGCTGGACGCGGGCGAGGCTGCTCTCGATGGCGTTGAGTTGGGCCTGGGTGGATCGGAGTTCCTTCCACTTTCGGTCGTCCTGGACCATGCCGAGCCAGAGGCTCAGGCCGACCGCGAGGAGGATGACGAGGACGATGAAATCCTTGAGGCCGAACTTGTTCTGCATCGGACGCCCTCTCTGTGGCCGCCGCGCCGGGTGGGCGCGGGCACGATCCCCCTGGTGGACAACAGATTACCGCCTGGATCGCTTCGGGTCGAACGCCTCGCGGAGTCCCTCGCCCACGAAGTTCAGGGCCAGCAGGGTGACCCCGAGCAGGAGGCAGGGGAACAAGAGGAGCCACCAGTTGCTGCGGTAGGAGTTGAGTTCGCTGAGGCCCTCCGCGGCGAGGTTGCCCCAACTGGGGAGAGGCGGCTTCACGCCGATCCCGAGGAAACTCAGGAACGACTCCTGCAGGATCGCCTGCGGGACGGTGAGGGTGGCGTAGACGATGATCGGGCCGACGAGGTTGGGGAGCAGGTGCCGCCAGAAGATCCGCCCGACGGGTGCGCCAGCGGCACGGGCGGCCTCCACGAAGGGCTGCGACTTGAGGCTGAGCACCTGCCCGCGGATAACCCGGGCCATGGTGAGCCAACTGACGCCGCCGATGGCGACGAGGAGAACGACGACGTCGTAGGTGGTGCGAGCGCCGTCGGAGATGTCGCGCCGTTGGAGGCTGGGGACGTGCTCGGTTCGCGCTTCGAGGTCGGCGCGCAGGTCCTGGTCCTGCGAGAGCAGCCGCTCGACGGAGGCGCGGTCGGTCGGGAGGCCTCGCTCGGCGGCGACGAGGGCCGCCTCCTGCTGGACCCACCGTTCGCGTGCCTGCTGGCGGGTGACGTACTCGTCCATGACCGCGTCGCTGGCCACGGCGAGCAGGACGACGAGGAGGATGTAGGGCAGGCCGTAGAGGATGTCCACGATGCGCATGAGGACGGCGTCGGTGCGTCCGCCGATGTAGCCCGAGAGACCGCCGTAGAGCGTGCCGATGCAGACGGAGATGAGCGCGGCGGCGATGCCGATGGTGAGCGAGATGCCGCCGCCTGTGAGGGTGCGGAGCAGCAGGCTGCGCCCGAGCGCGTCGGTGCCCAGGGCGAAGGATGGCCAGTGGCGGCGCAGTTCTCGGGCGGCGGTGTCGGTCGGCTCGGCGAGGAGTTCATCGGGCGCGAGGCCGAGAGACGCGGCGATTCGTTCGACCGACTCGGCATCCACGAGTTGGTTCAGTCGAGCCGCCTGCTGGGCATCGGCCCCCCACCACGACGGCGGCAGCCTGCCGGCGCGCGGCTCGCCGGCGTTGTACCGGGGGATGCCTGCCTCGCCCGCGGGCTGTGCGAGCGTCCACGGGAGGGTACACAGGCACGCCAGCACCATCAGGAGGATGACGGCGAGACCAACAACGGCCGGACGGTTGCGCAGGAAGGCTCGGCCGGCGGAGACGTGGGTGGCTCGATGAAGCGTCGGCGCGGGGTCCATGCCTCAGGAGCGTACACGCGGCAGCGGACTCGCGGGAGCGGACCCTCCGGACGAACGCTACCCTCCACGCGGGCGCGGCCGCGGGCGCGCGGAGGGCACCTGTGTTCAAAGGCTCGATCAGGATCGTGCGGGTCTTTGGCATCGACGTGGCGATGCACTGGACGTTCCTGCTGCTCGTGGGCTGGATCGTGTTCGTCTCGATGACGCGGGGCGGGGACCTGGTGGGCACGGCGTGGTCGCTGGGGTTCGTCGGCGCGCTCTTCACGTGCGTGGTGCTGCACGAACTGGGGCACGCGCTGGCGGCGCGTCGGTACGGGATCGCGACGCGGGGCATCACGCTGCTGCCGATCGGGGGCGTGGCCGCGCTGGAGCGGATGCCGACCGAGCCGGTGCAGGAGATCGTGATCGCGCTGGCGGGGCCGGCGGTGAACGTGGTGATCGCGGGGCTGCTGTTCGGCGTGCTGGTGGCGGTAGGCGACATGAGGCCGACGGGCACGCCGGTTCTGTTCGTCGGCGAGCACTACGGCCTTGTTGCCCACCTGGCGATCGTGAACGTGGCGCTGGTGCTGTTCAACATGCTGCCGGCGTTCCCGATGGACGGGGGGCGCGTGCTGCGGGCGCTGCTGGCGACGGCGATGAGTTACGCCGACGCGACGGAATGGGCGGCGCGGGTCGGGGGCGTGATGGCCGCCCTGTTCGTGGCGCTGGGGCTGTTCTTCAACCCGTGGCTGGTGTTCATCGCGTTGTTCGTGTTCCTGGGCGGGCAGGCTGAGGCTCGGGCGGCGCGGACGCGCTCCGCGCTCGAGGGTGTGAACGTCGGTCAGGCGATGCTGACGATGTTCCGGGCGTTGCGGGAGGACGAGACGCTGGGCGACGCTTCGGCGGAGTTGCTGGCCGGCTCGCAGCAAGACTTCCCGGTGGTCGATGCCGAGGAGCGGGTGGTGGGCGTGCTCACGCGCGATCTGCTGGTGCAGGCTCTGGCCCGCGAGGGGCTGGGGGCGAGCGTGGGGAGCGTGATGATGCGGGGCTGCCCGACGGTGGCCGAGTCGGCGGACCTGGAGGATGCGTTCGAGCGGATGCAGGCGTCGCGGTGCCCTGTGCTGCCGGTGCTGCGCGAGGGGCGGCTGGTCGGACTGCTGACGATGGAGAACCTGGGCGAGTTCGTGATGCTGCGGGGCGCGATCGACCGACGGCGGGCGTCGGCCTGAGGCGATACCGCGGCACTGGCGGGATGATCAGTCCTCGTCGTCGCGCGGTCGGAGCGTCGAGATCGGGGCCGCGCCGCGTTCTGGCACGCCGAGGCCATGCTTGTAGACGAGTTCGCCGCCCGCGTGCGCCGTCGCGCCGACCCAAACCGCGACACCGGCACCGGCGGCGAGCGCGAGACCTCCGGCGACGAGCCGCACGCGTGGGCGAGGCGCGAGCGTGATCGCAACGAGCGCGGCGGGGATGAGGGGCCAGACCCAGCCGTTCTCGCCCAGTTCCTCGTGGCGTTCGAGCGCGGCCTGCTCCGCGGGAGTCAGGGAGAGCGCCTCGACGCCCTCCTCCGCGGCCTCCCCCGCGTTCGCGGCGAGGGCTGCGCCGATCGAAGCGGCGGCGTACCACGCGACGAGCGCCAGCCCGAGGCCGCGGCTGCGAGCCTTCATGGCCAGGTGGATGACGAGGGGCACGGCACCGATCAGCGCCAGGACGATGGGGAAATGGACGAGCATCGCGTGGCGGGCGTGCGGATCCTGCAGCGTATCGAGTAAGCCTTGCATGAGCGGGCTCCTTGTATGGCCGCGCCCCGGATCGCGTCTGTGCTGGGTTGTTCGGAATCAGGGCGACTGGATTCGAACCAGCGACCTCGTGGACCCAAACCACGCGCTCTACCAAGCTGAGCTACGCCCTGTCTGTCGGCCGACTCACCGGGCGACGCGGAAGGATACGCCCGCCCGGGGTTCGCGCCCGGAGGCGGAAACAAAGCCGGCCCGCCGCGGTTGCGACGGGCCGGCGCCCCGCTCACACACTCTCTCTCGCCCCAGCGGGGACGCGCACACAACGGACCCGGGCATACGCCGGCGTCCGGTTCCTTCTCAGAGCGGCACCTCCTTGAAGAGGAGGATGCGCGGCTTGTCGCCCGGGCGGACGACGTTCGAGCGGTCCACGACCATGAGGAAGCGGCGGGCGATCGAGGGCGTCATGGGCTGGTCGTTGGCGAGGCCCTGGACGTCGGACTCCTGGTAGCCGTGGAGCATGAACCAGACGGCGAAGACGTCGGAGCGGACACTGACGCCGGAAAGGGCGGCGTTGGCGATGACGAGGCGCTCGGCCCAGTCGTCGGCGAGGTCGTCGTTTTCCGCACCGCCCGTGCCGTAGCGGACGGACTCGAGACCGACGTGATCCACGTTCTGGCCGTTGAAGCCGAGGCGGTCGATGTCGTGCGGGAAGGCCGTGTCGGGATACTGCGTGTCGCGGACGGCGAGGAGTTCGCCGGGCGAGAGCAGGCCGGGCATCTCTCGGATGGCGGGGATGCCGGTGGCGACGAGGCGGCCGTCGTCGGCGGGGTCGTAGCCGGGGGGGGCGTTGGGCGGCGCGCCGCTGGAGCCGTCGCGGAAGTTGAGGAGGTTGGTGGGCACGCCGGTGAAATCGCGCGGGTAGACGGCGAGGCGGTCGCGGTAGGCATAAAGGGTGGCGGCGACGTCGGAGGTCTCGTCGTGGCCGCTGCCCATCCACCACCACGACGATCCGCCGGCGGGGTCGGGCACGGCGGGGCTGAACATCGGGATCGCGCGGAGGACGGCCAAGGGAGCGGTGTTGACGTTGATGACGCCGAAGGTGCCGATGCTCGTCGAGCCGAATCGGCGGGGCATGGTGGTGAATCGGTCGAGGATGGTCATCGCCATCGGGACGCCGAGGCCCCAACGCTGGTCGGTGGTCGCGTCGAAGAGGCCGTCGTCGTTGGCGTCGAAGAAGGGGACGAAGTCGTCGAGGACGAGTTGGGCGGCTTCGAGGGCGGGGCCGACCGCGATGCCGGCACCGGACTGGAAGGCGTTGTGGTAAAGATCGCCGGCGGGAGGGTTCTCGTAGTAGAGCGCGATCGCGACGGCCTCGGAGAGCGTGGTCCACTGTTCCTGCTCGTCGGCGAGGGCGGGGTCGAAGGTGGGGCCGATGCCGAGGGGAAGCAGGAAGTCGGCGATGCGCATGCGCGAGACGCCGTTCGAATCCTCGAAGCGCTCGTTGTCCAGGCTCGGAACCGCGTACAGGGGCGTCTCCCCGGGCTGCGAGCCGTCGAGGGTGCGGCCTGCGATGTTGGCGCCGATGAACTGGCCGCTCTTGTCGTCCGGTCCCTGCCCGATGGTCGGGAGGACGGCCTGCCCCGCGGGTCCCGCCTGCTTGTTGAGGAGGCCGTCGAGAGTCTGGTCGGCCTTGGTGCCGGTGAAGTCGCCGATGGTCAGTCGCGAGCCGGTGCCGTCGGTCTGGGTGGCGTTCTGGAGCGTGCCCTGCCACTTGGACTCGATGCAGTAGGCGGGGATGACGCTTCGGGGGGGGTCGGAAGTCGCGCCGCCGCGGGGGTCGTCCTTGCGCCGGATGGAGGCGTGGCGGGTGATGGAGAGGCCGCTGTTGTCGGGGCTTGCGGCGGGGTCGGGCGGCTCGGGGCCGCGCTGCGCGCTGGAGACGCCGCCCTGCTGGCCCGGCCCGTGTCCGGTGAGTTGGCGGTCGAGTGTGACGCCGCCCGGCGCCGGGTCGCGGAGACGATCGACGAGCACGCGAAGCGGCGCGGCGCTCGCCGTGCGCCAAAGCCGGAGGACACGGCGGCTCTCGTCCGTGCCGTTCTGGAGGTTGCGGAACGCGTTGCTGGTGTCGACGGTGCCGTTGCTGATGTCGGCGGGAGGGACGCGGATGGCGCTCGCGCCGAGTTGTGTGTCGAGCCAGTCCTGAACGGTGGCTTCCTCGGTCGGGACGGGATTGCCGGTGATGTTGGCGATACGGGTTGCGATCTCGGTGATGCCGTTGCTGAGGCTGTAGAAGACCTGCGTCTCTCGCGGGTTGATGGTGACGCTCGTCGCGCCGCCGCCGAACGCGCCGCTGACGAGTTTGTAGTAGTCGTCGCCGTATTGGACATAGAAGGAGCCGCCGGACTCGGGCAGTGTGACCGCACGGTCGAAGGGGTTATGGACCTGGAAGGCGATGACTTCAAAGAGGAAGTCGGGGTTGCTCTCCTGCACGCGGCCATCGATGGATGGATCGCGTGCGTAGACCTTGATCTGGCCGGTGCCGTCGCCGATGGTGCGCTCGCCGGTGTCGTCATCGCCGCCGAGCGCCCGTGGCGTGTCGGTGTAGACGGCGAAGGAGGCGGCCTCGGTGAGGAAGGGCTGGGCCTCGATGCCGAAGACGTTGATCGCCTGCGAACTGACCGGCTCGCCCTGCGCGAGGCGCGAGTCGCCAAGGTCCAGCATTCCTTGTGCGTAGTTGCCGCTGACGTCGTCGATGATCTGCTGGCGGATGCCGGCATCGACGAGCAGGGTGCGCACCGAGGGCGTGTCGTCGTCGTCGTAGGCGTCGGCCTTGTTGACGGCCATGTGGGCGGCGATGCGGAGGGCGAGTTCCGGGCCGCGGTGGGCGTAGAAGAGGGTCGAGTAGCCGGAAGTTCCGGACCAGGCGGCGGAGAGGTGGGAGTACGGGAGGAGGGCGTCGGCGTAGTGCTGGAAGAGGGCGCCGACGACGGGGACGCCGCCGGGGAAGAGGTCTTCGGCGGCGGCACGGAGGTCGGTGGTGGTGATGGGTGTGTTCGGCGTGACGCCGAGGCGAGACATGATCGGGCGGGCCGCACTGATCGTGGTGATTCGGCGGCGCGGGTCGATCGAGGCGTGGACGAGGGCGTCGTCGTCGAGGAAGCCGTTGGGGCCGTCGTTGACGGCGTCGTTGTCGATGCCGCCGCGTTCGAGGGCGAGGGGTCGGTTGTCGCGCAGCGGGCTGTAGGGCTGTCCGCCGCTGAGGAAGCGGCCGCCGATGGCGGATTCGAGGCGCGAGCGCGTGGCGGGGTCGTTCACGCCGTTGTAGACGAGCAGTTCGTAGAGGTCGGCGAGGTTGAAGGGAGCGGCGATGGTGTGCATGGCGCCGGAGTCCTGCCCGGCGGCGTCGATGCCGAGGCCGGCGAAGTCGCGGTAGTACTCGGTGCGCGTGATGCCCCAGCCGGGCGTGCCGTTCCAGTTCGCGGGAGGGACGAGGCCGGCGAAGAGGGACTGGCGAAGGGCGTTGTAGCCGGAGCGGCCCATGTCGTACATGAAGACCGGGTCGTCGATGGAGGAGTAGTCGCCCGGCTGATTGGACTGCTTGGGTTGCTCGAGGCGGTCATAGGTGAGTTCGGAGCCGTAGTTCAGCGCGGCGTTCTCCATCGTGAGGAAGGCGAAGAGGTCGGCGTCCGATGGCGATGCGCCGAGCATGTTGGAGCGCGAGGGGGCGTCGGTGAGGTCGGTCGCGACGTTGACGTTGACGCGGCCGGAGAGGTCGATGGCGCGGGCGGCGATGAAGTAGCGGTAGCGGCGGTCGTTGAGGAACGAGCGCCAGAGTTCGGGCGTGTTCGGGTTGCGGGCCTCGACGAGCTCGAACCAGCGCGAGTCGAGGATGCCGTCGCCGTCGGCGTCGGCCCACTGGTAAAGTGGGAACCAGGCGTTGCTGAAGTTCTGGTGGGCGCCCGTCGGGTGACGCGGGACGCGGAATGCGGCGCGCTGGCGTGCGGTCCACTCGGCGGGGCGGTGGTTGAGCGAGTCGCTGGTCTGGGCCGTTCCGCCGAAGTCGAGAGCGTCCGTAGGGTTGGAGTTGGTCCCACCGTCCCAGAGGCGCAGGTCGCGGCGCATCTCCCAGGGCGTGGCCGCGAAGTTGCCGCCGGTGCGTCGGAGATTGAAGAGGTTGACGAAGGCGCCGTCCGGGGCGAAGTTCGAGATATGCGCCCAATCGACCTGTCGCTGGTACTCCTCGGTGGCGGCGTAGGTGTCGGCGTCGAAGTTGAGGAAGGTCGGTTCGCCGGCGGCGAGCCAGGGGTCGGTGCCGGAGCCGACGACGACGCCTCCGCTGAGCGTGATGAGGCCGGTCGGCGAAAAGCCCTGCGTGGTGATGGCCTCCATCGCGCCCGTGTTGGGGTTGGTGACGAAGTACGGCGAGGAGGGGTAGTCCCACGCTTCGCGGCGTTGGAGGGGCGCGCCGTTCTCGGCGTACTCGCCGGCGAAGAAAGTCGAGAAAACGTCGCCCGCGATGACGCCCGCGATGTAGTCGCGGACCTGCTCGGGGACGGAGTGGCGTTCGTCGTTCTTGACGACGGCCGCGCTGATCTGGCGGTCGGAGCGCCCGATGGCGGCGTAAAGGATGGTGACGACGGCGAGCAGCGCGAGGACGCCGACGACCATGATGAGGAAGGAGCCTCGGCGCGACGGCCCCGCGCCTGCGGGCAGGCCGCTGATCGCCCTGAGCAGGCGTGCGAGCGAACGCCGACCCCCGCGGGAACGCTTCGTGCGGTTGTGCAGGTCGGTTGTCATCGGGAGTCTCCCGCCGCGTGGTCGCGGCTCAGAACGAGCGCCGCTCGGGCACTTCGAAGACGAACTGGTACGACTGCTCGACCGACGGGTCCTGCGCATCGGCGAGCGAGAGCGTGATGCGGATGAGTGTGGGCCATGCCCAGGGGATGGTCGGCGGTTCGTTGGCGGCGGCGGGCTGCCAGGTCGGGTCGAAGTAGCCGAAGTGGGCGTACTGCTCGACGGGGTACTGGCCGCCGCTCGGGATGGTGGCGTCGTAGATGGTGTTCGGGTACAGCTGGTAACTGCCCGTTGTGCCGTCGAGGCGGCGATAGACGGTCGAATAGTCTCGTGGTGCGCCCGTGGCGGGATCGGTGGGGTAGGGCGCTGCGACGCGGTACTCGCGGCCGTCGTTGAAGGGGCCGTTGCTGGTGTTGGGGTCGCCGTCGGCGTCGACGAAACGTTCGAGGCCGTGCCAGATGAGTTCGCCGTGCCGGGGGCTGGTGTCGTCGTTGACGGTCTGGCCGAAGGAGAACTCGACGATGAACTCGGTGCAGCGGGGGACGAAGCCGTGGGCCGTGACGGCGCGCTGGTCGGCGAGTCGATAGGCGAGCACTTCCGGCGTCCAGCCCTGCTGGCCGGCGAGGGCGACGGTGTCGACGTACGCGGGCATGGAAGGCTCGACGCGGATGCGGTGGCCGCCCGCGGAGCCGGCGAACGAGTGGGACGGGAACAACTCGCGGAGCCACGCGTGAACAAACTTGCGGTCGCCGAGGAGTGGATTGCCCGTCGGCGGCGATGCCTGGAATGAGCCGTCCAATGCGGCACCGGTGGCCGGGTCGAAGTCCGCGGGCGATGAGTTGAAGGGGAGGATGTCGGCGTCGCAGATGATCGTGCGGACTTCGGCAGGGTCGGTGGTGGCGATATCGACGATGCCCGAGGCGAAGAGCGGGAGCAGGCCTTCGGCGTTGTTGCGGATGCGCGGGATGCTGGGCGAGTCGAACTGGGCGAGATGGCGGAAGAGGCTCGACGCCGCGGGCTGGGCGGCGATCTGGATGTCGCTGTCGAGCCACCGGGCGGGGGCGAGGCCGAACGGGTCCGGATTCGGCGGCCCTTGCTCCGCGCCGGTCGGCTGGATGAGCAGCGTGACGTGGCGGGCGAGCATCCACTCGGCGGCGAACTCGTTCGGTCCGTTGCGCGCGCCCAGCCGCCAGCGGTCGGCCGGATCGCCGGGGAAGCCGTGGTCGGTTTCGGGCGTGACGAAGGCGTTGATCTCCGACTGCGAGCCGTCGGCGTCGTAGCGGGCGCCGTGCCCGATGTAGATGCGGGCGTGGTCGCCCTTGGGGGAGCGCACCGGGTGCAGAGCGTCGCGGACGGAGGTGAACCGGCCGCGGGCGAGGAAGACGATCTCGTCGGCGCGGCGTGGGCGCGGGTTGAGGTCGGCGGGGTGGAGCGGGACCGAGTCGCCGGCGAGCGTGAGGTTGCCGTTGGCGTTCACGTCCACGTAGGCATGGCGGATGACGAGGAATCCGTCGCGGCTCATGGCGCGGAAGTCCTCGCGGAGTTGCTGCTCGATCTGGGCGGCGGCCTGGTTGAGGAGGCTGACGCGGCGGCCGCCGGTGACGGTGCGTCCGACGGACTCGAAGACCGCGGCGATGCCGACGGCGATGAGCGCGATCGCGCCGATGGCGACGAGGAGTTCGATGAGCGTAAAGCCGCGGCGGTCGCGATCGGCCCGGTTGTGCATGGCTCGCTCCATCACGCTCCTCACGGTTCGATCACGAACACGACGGGGTCCACGGGGGGGGCCTGGGGGACGAAGGTGATCGGGCTGAGGTCGGCCGGGGTGATCTCGCCGTCGCCGTCGAGGTCCAGAAGGACCGCGGGCACGGGCGGGTCGATGCGGATCGCCATCGGCAGCGTCGGGTTGACGACGGTGGCGGAGACGACGCGGTAGACGTTGCCCTGAACATCCACGAACCGCTGGCCGGTCTTGCCCAGCATCTGCTCGTACTGACGGCGCTGCTGAGCGGGCATGGTGTCGCTCAGCGCGATCAGGTTTCGCTCGGTCTGCCCGACGCCGGGGTCGAGGAAGTCGGGGAAAAGTTCGGCGACGACGGGTTTGGAGTAGTTGCGGCGTCCGAGTTCGTTGAGGCCGTTGTTGGAGGGCGTGCCGTCGCGGCGTGCGCCGACGGGGGCGCGGCGATTGGGTTCCTTGAGCGAGTCGTCGGTGAGCGTGCGCGCGAGGGAGATGCGTCCAGCGCCCGGCTGCACGGGGAGGCGGATGCCCGGGTCGATGCGTCGGAGGAAGACCGCGACCATGAGGGCGTCGTCGGTCGGATCGTTGGGGTCGCCGCGCGGGATGCGCTTGCCGACGAAGTCCCAGACGAAACGGGGATCGACACCCTCGGTGTGGGGCGCGGGAAAGAGGCGCGAGCCGACGAAGATCTCGACGGCGCCGGAGCCGGTGCCGAGGGTGATCGTGCCGGTGGTGGCGTCGATGGGCGGCGGATTCCAACCTGCCCAGTCGCCCCAGGGGCCGTTGTAGGGGAGGCCGTTCTGCTGCGTGACGTTGGCGATCCAGTTGATCCAGCCGCCGACATACTCGTTGGAGTTGGTGTCGAAGCGGAGGAGGTCCGTTCTGGCGGTGAGTTCGGATTTGATGGAGTTCATCGCGCCAAGGCCGAGGGTGGTGTCCGAGGCGATGCGCTGCTCCCGGACGACGACGGGAAAGACCGCGCCGAGACCGAGCAGGCCGAGCGCGAGCACGAAGACGGCGATGAGCACCTCGACGAGCGAGAAGCCGAGCGCGGCGGATCGGATGGCGGTCGGTCGTTTCACCGGTCGGCTCCCCCGCCGGGAACCGGCGCGAGGGCGACTTCCTGCAGGCCGCCGCCGTAGCGCTGCACGACGAACGAACGGGCGAGGGCCTGGTCGTCGGCGGTCCAGACGCCGTCCTTGTTGGAATCGCCCTCGAGCCAGGCGTTGAGTTCTTCGGGCTCGACGAGGAATCCGGGCTGTCGGACGTACTCGGGCGTCTGCTTGTCGCGATAGAGCGAGCCGGTGAAGCGATCGGGCTGGAGGCGGAAGGTCGCGGCGAGTTCGCGTTCCTTGTAGAGGACGAGTTGCGGGACGGTGCGGGCGAGGACGGTGTCGGAGGCCATATCGCCGAGCAGGCGCGTCACGTCGAGGCTCGGGGAGATCCGCTGGCGCTCGAGCAGGCCGCGCACGGTGGCGCGCGGGTCCTGCGCCGCGAGGAAGTTGTGGCTCTTGAACGGCTCGGCGTTGCGGAAGGCGGTGGAGGGCGAGGGCGCGAGGATGAGCGCCTCGCGTGTTTCGCCGAGCGCGAGCGCGCCGGTGCCTTGGCGGAAGCGGACCATGAACGTCTGGCGTTTACGACCTTCGTTGCTCTTGGTGGGATCGAAGAATGCGGTCTCGGGGAAGACCCAGTTCCGGTCGTCGTCGGCGTATCGGTCGCGGTGTCCGTTGTCGCGGTCGTACCACGGGCTGTCCGAGTTGGACTGCCCCGCGGCGCGAGGGGGCGCCAGCGCACGCACCATCCACCCCTGGGGGAGGCTGACCGGTTCGAGTTCGCGGACCGGGACGAACACGTCGCGCGGCACGGGCGTGCCGTCGCTCTCGTCGGGGATCGTGCCGACCATCTCGTACGCGGCGGCGTAGCAGCGTCCGCCCGGCTCGAAGAAGAAGACGACCGCGCCGTCGCCGTGATCGGAGCGGAGCGCGGCCTCGCGTCCGAGCGCAATGGCGACGCGCAGGCGCGTCTCGGCGAGCGAGCGGTTGGACGAATCCAGCAGCGCGCTGAAGGCGGGGATGGAAATCGAGAGAAGCAGGACGATCACCGCCATGACGATGATGAGTTCGGTGAGGGTGAAGGAACGCTCAGGGCGGCGTGTCATTTGCTCACCTCCGCGACGTTGTCGGCGCGCCCGGCCGTCTCGCGCTCCAGGTCGGTCCGGAAGGCGCGGCCGAGCGCCTGCTCGATGGCGTCGCCGGTTTCGGTCGGGATGTCCCCGAAGACGCGGTTCGGGCCGGCGGAGACGATGGCGTAGGCCGCGTTGCGGAACTCGGGGTTCGACAGGGCCGGCTCGTCATCGTCGGGCGCATCGTTCTCGGGCGCCCCGAGGATCTTGGGGACGTTGAGATCACGCAGTTCAACGATCTGGCCCATCTGCGAGCCGCTCGCGCGGCCCTGCTCCCATCGGTAGTAGCGGTACGGCGTGCCGAAGCGATCGACGAGCGAGACGCGACCCGCGGCGAGGTCCTCGGCGACGACGGTGCCCGCGCGTCCCGGGTCGTAGAGCGGCTGGGTGCGCTTGGAACTGCGGCGGATGAAGGAGCCGTCGGCGCGTGGGGCGGCGAATCCGGGGCCGACGACGCCGTCGGTCTCATCGCCGAGCGAGCCGAGGAGGTAGTAGGCGAGCGAGTATTCCGAGAATCGGTAGTCGCCGCTGCCGGCGGCGGTGCTGGAGGAGTCGATGCCGTCGCCGCGGAGATAGGCCATGTCGGCTTGGATGGCGCGGTTGTAGACGCGTGGGTTGAACTTGCCGGGTTCGTCGGCATCGTCGGCGAGTGGGTCCTGCGAGTTGGGGAAGCCCGGGTAACGGGCGACGTTGCCGTCCTTGACGAGCGCGGGAAGGAAGCCGAAATCGGACCGGAACTGCTCGACGGCGATGCGGATGCCCACGACGTCCTGCTGCGAGGCGGTGGTCCGGGCGGTCTTCTGGACGTGGTTGAAGCCGACGAGGAGCAGGCCGATGAGGAGCGCGATGACGAGGAGCGTCACCAGCAGTTCCATGAGCGTGAAGCCGCGGCTTCGTGAGGTCTGGATGTGCGGGCCGTGGATCACGGTGGTTCCTTCCGCCGGGCGTCGCCGGCGCGAGGTGTTCGTGGTCAGACCGCGCCGCCCTGGAGCGACTCGATCATGGCGACGAGGGGCATGAACATGGCGACGACGATGGTGCCGACCATGACGCCCAGCACGACGACCATGAGGGGTTCGAGGAGGCTGACGAGCGAGGCGACGGCGACGTCGACCTCCTCGTCGTAGGTATCGGCGATCTTGAGGAGCATGGCGTCCATCTCGCCGGTCTCCTCGCCGACGTCGATCATGTTCACGACGATCGCGTCGCAGGTCTTGCTCTCGCGGAGCGGCCCGGCGAAACTCTCGCCCTCGCGGATCGAGTCGTGGACCTTGGCGAGCGCCTTCTCAAAGACGTAGTTGCCGGACGTCTCGCCGGTGATGGTGATGGCTTCGAGGATGGGCACGCCGGCCGAGATGAGCGTGCCCAGCGTGCGCGTGAAGCGAGCGATGACCGTCTTGCGGATGAGTTTGCCGAGGACGGGCGTCCAGAGGAGGAGGATGTCCGTGGCGGCGCGGCCCGGGCCGGCCTTGCGGATGAGTTTCCAGAAGATGAACGCGGCGAAGGGGAAGGCGACGATGAAGACCGCGCCGGGGACCATCTGGGTCGGGCTGGCGTTGCCGGCGACCCAGCGGCTGGTCTCGATGAGCCAGACGGTGATGCCCGGGAGTTTGACGCCGAAGTCGGTGAAGATCTCCTCGAACTTCGGGATGATGAACATCATGATGAAGGTGAGGATGATGATGGCGACGCTGACGACGACGACGGGGTAGACCATCGCGCCCTTGATGCGCCGCTTGAGTCGCTGGCTCTTCTCCATGAACTCGGCGAGGCGCTGGAGGATGACGTCGAGCACGCCGCCGATCTCGCCCGCGTTCACCATCTTGGTGTAGAGACGGTCGAAGGCGCGGGGGTGCTTGGCCATGGCCTCGCTGAGCGACGAGCCGCCCTCGACCTCCTCGCAGACGCCGAGGAGGGTGTTCTTGAGGGGGCCGGGCTTGGCCTGGGCCTCGAGGATCTGGAGCGAGCGGAGGAGGGGCAGGCCGGCGTCCTGGAGGGTGGACAACTGGCGGGTGAAGACGGTCAGTTGCTTGGCGGAGACGCGGCCGATGCCGAGGCTCTTCTTCTTCCGCTTGACGGTGGCCGCCTCGCCGGCGACGGCGGACTTGCGGACCTTCTGCTCGCGGACGGACGTGGGGAAGTACCCCTGGGCCTTGATGCGCTGGATGGCCTCGTCGCTGGTGCCGGCCTCGACGGTGCCCTTCTGCGGCTTGCCGGAGGCGTTGAGCGCTTCGTACGTGAATGTCGGCATGGGTGTCGCTCCGCTGGTCCGTCGTGTTCGTCGCCGCCGGGGACCGGCGGCGCGTGCGCGCTCCTCCGCGCGCACGCGGCCGCGTCAGTCCTCTTCGGCGATGGTCTCCCGCACCACCTCGTCGATCGTCGTCTGGCCCTCGTAAATAGCCAGGAGTCCCGCGTCGCGGAGCGAGCGCATCCCGCGTCGCTTCGCGTGGTCTCGCAGCACGCCGGTGCTCGCTTCCTGCATCACCAGTTCGCGCATCGCGTCGTCGATTTCCATGATTTCGAAGAGCGCCATCCGGCCCCGGTAGCCGGACTTGTGGCAGTTGTCGCACCCGCGCCCGCGGAAGAAGCGGCGGCCGCGGACGGTCTCCGGGGTCAGCGCGAGTTCCATCAGCTCCTCTTCCGCGGGGGTGTACTCCTCGCGGCACTTCGGGCAGATGGTCCGCACCAGCCGCTGCGCGACGATGCCTTCGAGGGTGGCCGTCAGGAGGAACGCCTCCAGCCCGAGGTCCACGAGACGGATGATCGAACTCGGGGCGTCGTTGGTGTGCAGGGTGGTCAGCACGAGGTGGCCCGTGAGCGACGCCTGCACGGCGATCTGGGCGGTCTCGAGGTCGCGGATCTCGCCGACGAGGATGATGTCCGGGTCCTGGCGGAGGAAACTGCGCAGGGCGCGGGCGAAGGTCAGCCCCACTTCCTCGTTCATCTGGCACTGGCACAGGCCGTCGATGTCGTACTCGACGGGGTCCTCGGCGGTCAGGATCTTGGTCTCGACGTCGTTGAGTTCGGCGAGCGCGGCGTAGAGGGTGGTGGTCTTGCCGGAGCCTGTGGGGCCGGTGACGATGACGATGCCGTTGGGCTTCTGGATGAGTTTGCGGAATCGGGCGAGGTCGTCCTCGCGGAAGCCGATGCGCTCGAGGCTGAGTTCGATGTTCGAGCGGTCGAGGACGCGCATCACGACGCTCTCGCCCCACATCGTGGGGAGGACCGCGACGCGGAGGTCCACGGGGCTGCCGCCGACCATCAGTTCGATGCGCCCGTCCTGCGGGAGCCGGCGCTCGGCGATGTCCAAGTGCGACATGACCTTGATGCGGCTGGTGATCGCGGGGCCGAGGTGCTTGGGCGGCGGGACCATCTCGTACAAGACGCCGTCGATGCGGTAGCGCATCTTGAACTCGTTCTCGAACGGCTCGAAATGGATGTCCGAGGCACGGTCCTTGATGGCTTGCAGGAGCACGAGGTTGAGGAGTTTGATGACCTGATTGTCCTCCGCCGCTTCGAGCACGGCGTCGAGGTCGATGGACGCCCCGCCCTTGTCGAGCGCCTTGAAGCGGTCGTCCGCGGCGAGGCCCGAGACCACGTCCATGACGGACTCGGTCTTGGAGTAGTGCTTCTGGATCAGGCTGTCGATGGCGGCCGAATCGGCGACCACCGCCTCGACGTTGAATCCCATCAGGAGCCGGAGGTCGTCCACCGCCCGGAAGTTGTCCGGGCTTTTGAGGGCGATCTTCAGTCGCTTGCTCTTGGGGTTGAACTCGATGGGAACGACCTGGTAGGTCTGGGCGTTCTCCGAGGGGATTGCCGCGAGGGCTTCCTCGGGGATCTCGACCGAGGAGAGATCGACGTACGCCATGCCAGCCTGGCCGGCGAGGCCTTCCGCAACGTCCCGCTCGGAGCAGTAGCCGAGTTCGATCAGGAGTTGGCCGATTGGAACCCGGCGGGTCTTCTGGATGGCGAGGGCTTCGTGGACCTGCTCGCGTGTGACATGCCCGAGCTTGGTCAGGACTCGGCCGAGTTTGCGGCCCTTCAGTTCTGCCGGATCAATCACCGTCACAGCACGGCTCCTGCGGATCGGAACGCCCCTGCGGGGTCATTCCCGATCGAATCCCTATTCGACACAATAACGGACCTGGATGCGACAGAACAAGCGAGATTGGCCCGCCTGTTCATTGCGACTCGTTGGTTTCTGAACACAGTGTTCGGCGACAGACCGAGTGAAGACTCCTAACACATTGCTATCGAACGTTGGTTCACTCGTTGCCGTCGTACTCAGTGTCCCACTCGGTGCGGCCGACGGTGCGGCCGAGGCGGTGGACCTTGTCGCGGAGATCCCCGGGGTTCTTGGACTTGTCGATCATCTCCTCGGCGGAGATGATGCCCTTGGAATAGAGCGACCAGAGGTGGTCGTCGAGGAGTTGCATGCCGAACTTCTTGCCGGTCTGGATCATGGAGTCGATGCGGAAGGTCTTGGCGTCGCGGATGAGGTTCGAGATGGCCGGTGTAACCACCAGGAACTCGTAAGCGGCGACGCGGCCCGGGGTGTCGATACGGGCGAGGAGTTGCTGGCTCAGGATCGCGATCATGGCGGTCGAGAGCTGGACACGGACCTGGTTCTGCTGGGAGACGGGGAAGGCGTCGACGACGCGGTCGATGGTCTTGGCCGCCCCGTTGGTGTGGAGGGTGGCGAAGACCAGGTGGCCGGTCTCGGCGGCGCGGATGGCGGCCTCGATGGTCTCGAGGTCGCGCATCTCGCCGACGAGGATGACGTCGGGGTCGGACCGGAGGACGCGGCGGAGGGCCTCGGCGAAACTGGGGACGTCATTGCCGACTTCGCGCTGGTTGACGATGGAGGTCTTGTGGCCGTGGTAGTACTCGATGGGGTCTTCCATCGTGACGATGTGGCGGTCGAGGTTGGTGTTGACGTAGTCGATCATCGTGGCGAGCGAGGTGGTCTTGCCTGAGCCGGTCGGGCCGGTCACGAGGAAGAGGCCCTGCGGGCGTCGGATGAGTTCCATGACGATGGGGGGCAGGCCGATCTGCTCGAAACTGAGGAGTCTGTTGGGGATCTGGCGGAGGACGATGGCGATGTCGCCCTTCTGGCGGAAGACGGAGACGCGGAATCGAGCCGCGTCGCCGTAGGCGAAGCCGAAGTCCGTTCCGCCGACTTCCTGGAGTTCCTGCTGGTTGCGCTCGGGGGTGATGGACTTCATCAGTCCGACCATGTCGTCGGAGTCGAGGACCTTGGTCTGGAGGTTGCGCAGGTGGCCGTGGAGACGGATGGTGGGCGTTCGGTTGACGGTGAGGTGAAGGTCGCTTGCGCCGGTGCGGACGACGGTGTCGAGCAGCCGGTCGATCTGCATGGTGGACATCGGAACGCTCCATCCGGCCGCCTCGTGCGGAGACGGCGGGTGATCATGCCTGTTCGTCAACGACCTGTGCGACGCGGGCGATTTCGTCCATCGTCGTCACGCCGGCGAGGATTTTGAGGCGCCCGTCGCCGACGAGCGGGCGCATCCCGGCGGCGAGCGCCGCGCGGCGGAGGTCCGCGAGGGACGCGCCCTTGAACGCCATGTCGCGGATCTGCGAGTTCATGGACATCATCTCGAAGATGGCCTTTCGCCCTCGGAATCCCGTGTTGACGCAGTGCTCGCAGCCGACGGCCTTGTAGGCCTTGCCGAGCGCTTCCTCGGCCTTGAGGCCGACGAGACGGAGGAACTTGGGGTCGAGATCCTCCGGCTCTGCGAGTTTCTTGCACTTGGAGCAGAGGATACGGATGAGGCGCTGGGCCATGATGGCCTGGATCGACGACGCCACAAGGAACGGCTTGATGCCCATGTCGACGAGGCGGGTGATGGCGGAGGGCGCGTCGTTGGTGTGCAGCGTGGAGAAGACGAGGTGTCCGGTGAGGGCGGCCTGGATGGCGATCTCGCCGACTTCGCGGTCTCGGATCTCGCCGACGAGGATGACGTTCGGCGCCTGGCGGAGCATGGAGCGGAGGATCGCCGAGAACGTCAGGCCGATGCCCTCGCGGACCTGGCATTGGTTGATGCCGTCGAAGTTGTACTCGACGGGGTCCTCGGCGGTGATGATCTTCTTGTCGGGCCGGTTGAGGACGTCGAGGGCCGAGTAGAGGGTGGTGGTCTTGCCGGAGCCGGTCGGCCCGGTGACGAGGAAGATGCCGTTGGGTCGCCGGATGATGCGGTTGAAGACGGCGAGGTTGTCGGCCTCGAAGCCGAGGTTTTCGAGTCCGATGCGGACCGAGTCGGGGCGGAGAATACGGAGGACGACGGACTCGCCGTGGTAGGCCGGACACGCGGAGACGCGGAAGTCGATCATGTGCTCATCGACGGGGAGTTTGATGCGGCCGTCCTGGGGGACTCGGCGTTCGGCGATGTTCATGCCGGCCATGAGTTTGGTGCGGCTGAGCAGGGCGTTCTGCATGCGCTTGGGCAGGTTGTCGCGTTCGATGCAGACGCCGTCGATGCGGTAGCGCAGGCGGACGCGGTCGGCCATCGGCTCGATGTGGACGTCCGAGGCCCGCATCTTGACGGCCTCGGTGAGCATGCGGTTGCAGAGTTTGACGATCGGGGCATCGTCGGCGGCGACGTCGATGGACTTGTCGACGGAGCGGTCCACCGATCGGTCGATGGTGCGGTCGATGGAGTCGGTGACGAGGGACTCGCCGGGCTTCGGCTCTGCGGTGAGCGAGGCGGACGGGATGCCTCCGCCCGCGCCCTCGATGAACCGCCGGATCTGCGAGCGCGACGCGAGCCTGGGCTCGACCTCGACGTTGAGTCGGAAGCGGAGCATGTCGAGGAGTTCGAGGTCCATCGGGTCATGGATGACGAGTTGGAGGCGCCCGTTGGACTTGCCGATCGGCAGGATGAGGTGCTTGCGGACGAGGTCGTCGGGCACGAGTTTCAGGTCGACCTTGTCTCCGACGCCGTTGGCGGAGAGATCGACGAACTCCATGCCGAACTGGTTGGCGAGGGCCTTGGCGACCTGCTCTTCCTTGGCGAATCCGAGTTCGACGAGGGTCTCGCCGAGGCGTTTTCCGGCGCCGCGCGCCACCCCCACCGCCTGCTCGACATGTTCGGGGGAGGTCACGCCCCAGCCGACCAAGATCTCACCGAGTTTCTTCCGCGATCGTGCCATGACCCGAACGTTTCCCTTCGGCCGCGCCGCCTGGTGGAGCGGTCACCGGATCGTAGCGTGCGGCCGGGGCGTCGTGGCGGACGCTCCCCGGACACAGCCCCTTTCCTGAGGATCGCGCACTCGGCGTTCGGTCCTGAACCGGCCGATGCCAGCGCACGAGCGCGGCGATCGCCCCGCCTATGCTGGCACGTCGGCGTGATCCATACGCTCGGCGAGGCCGGGTGTTCCGCCGACGACCCGCCCCGCAGGACGCGAACCGTGCCCCAGTCCGAGGCCAACCCCGCCGCCGGGCGGCATCTGCTGATCACCGCCGGCCCGACCCACGAGCCGATCGACGCGGTCCGGTTCATCGGCAACCGCTCGTCGGGTCGTCTCGGGATCGCGCTGGCGGATGAGGCGGCGGGACGGGGGTGGCGCGTGACGCTGCTGCTCGGTCCGACGCACCTGGCTCCGAGCGAGGCCGGCGTACGCACGCTGCGCTACCGCACGACGGCGGACCTGGCGGGGCTGCTCGAGCGGGAGCAGCCCGGGTGCGACGTGCTGGTGATGGCCGCGGCGGTGGCGGACTATCGGCCCCTGACGACGCGGGACATGCTCGCGGGGAAACTGCGGCGTGAGAACCGGGCGATGGTCATCGAACTTGAACCAACGCCGGACCTGCTCGCCGCGTGCTCAACGCGTCGCCGGGCGGGGCAGGTTTTGATCGGGTTTGCGTTGGAGCCTGAGGCGGAGTTGCTGGATTCGGCGCGTCGGAAACTTGAGCGCAAGGGTGTGGACGCGATCGTTGCGAATCCGCTCGAAACCATGGAATCACCGGAAATCCGGGCGATCGTCGTGCTGCGCGGCGGGGTCGAGCGGGATGCCGGTTCGGCGATGGCGAAGGCGAAGTTTGCGGGGTGGCTGATGGACCTTGTCGAGGAGTTGGCCGATGCCGCAGCGTCGTGAGCCGACGGATCGACGCCCGGCGTTTCGCGGCCCGGCGCCTGGGGGTCGGGCGCAGCGCGGGGCGCGGCCGGACCGGGCGGGTCCGGAGCGGGGTCGGCCGATGCGCCCCGTGGGTCGGCCCACGGTGATCCACGAAGACGAGCACCTGATCGTGGTGAGCAAGCCGTCCGGGATGGCGCCGCTGCCAAGCCGATCGGGAACGCCGGGTCCGCCAGCGGGTGCGACGCTGATCGGGTGGCTCCGGCGGTCGATCTCGGGGAGCGAGGCTCGGGGACTCAGGCTCGTGTACTCGCCGGAGAACGAGGCGTCCGGGCTGGCGGTCTTTGCGAGATCGGAGCAGATCGCCGAATCGGTGAAGGCTGAGTTCACCAGTCGCAAGGCGGACCGGCTTGCGTACGCGCTGGTGCTCGGTGAAATGAAGGCGGGCGAGGGGGCCGGGGGCGGCACGATCCAGACGCAGTTGCGGCGCGATCGCGACGGGCTGTGGCACAGCATCCGGACGGACGAGTTTTCGGGGCCGCGGGCCGCGCCGGGGCCGCGGCGTGGCCCGCCGCGAGCGGCGGCCTCGGCGCGGACGCACTACCGGCTGGTGCGGGCGGCGAACGGGCTGAGCCTGGTGCGGTTGCGCCTGGAGACGGACAGGCCGCACCAGGCGCGGGTCCATCTCGCGGAACTGGGCCACCCGATCGTGGGCGACCGGCTGTACGGCCGTCCCGAGCCTGGCGGTCGGCGGACGATCGATCGTCTCGGCCTGCACATCGCGGAGTTGTCGTTCACGCACCCAAGAACGAAGCAGTCGGTTCGCTACAGCAGCCCGCTCCCGCCCGAGTTCCGGCGGGCGGTCGGCGATGAGAGCGCGGGCGAGCAGGGGCGTGGCGTCCTCGACTCCGCGGCGGGCTGGGAGGACGTGGCGGAGTGGTACGACGAGTTGATCGCCGAGCGCGGGAGCGATCACTACGAGCGCGTGATCCTGCCCGGCTCCCTCGGGCTGCTCGGGTGTGAGACCGGGTGGCGGGTGCTGGACGTGGCGTGCGGGCAAGGCGTGCTGTCGAGGCTGCTGAACGAGCGCGGAGTGCGCACGGTCGGGGTCGATGCTTCGCAAAGGTTGATCGAGGCGGCGACGGCCCGGTCGGGACCATTGGGTGAGTTCCTGGTTGGCGATGCCAGGGAACTGCCGGGGATGATCGAGGCTCTGGGCGGACCGGCGTCGTTCGATGCGGCGGCGTGCGTCATGGCCCTGATGAACATCGACCCGGTGGAGCCGGTGTTGCGAGGGTGCGCGAGGTTGTTGAAGCCGGGGGCGCCGCTGGTCGTCGTGGTGCTGCATCCGGCGTTTCGAGCGCCGGGGCGGACGTCGTGGGGTTGGGAGCGGGGGCCGGACGGAACCGACAGGCAGTTTCGCCGGGTCGACGCCTACCTGTCGCTGGAACGGCGCGACATCGTGATGAACCCGGGGGGTCGGGCCGCGGGTGCGAATGCGGTTACGACGGCGACGTATCTGCGGCCGTTGGGGTGGTATGTGGCGCGTCTTGCCGACGCGGGGTTCGCGATCGACGCGGTCGAGGAGTGGGTGAGCCGGCGCGTGAGCCAACCGGGGCCGCGGGCGGGGGAAGAGAACCGGGCGAGGGGCGAGATCCCGTTGTTTCTTGCGGTGAGGGCGCGTGCTCGCGGCGACGCGGGAGCGCATGAGACGACGGGCGGCTGAATCGGCCGAGCTAGGATTGAGCGATGAACGAGCGAGAAGTCGTAACGGGTGCGTTAAAGGCGCTGTTGAGTGCGTTCGCCGATGCGTTGGAGTCGGATGCCGAGTTGCGGCAGGCGGCGCGGCGCGTAGCGGGCCTGCTTGTTGAACCGGCGGCGGCTGAGCCGACGGCAGCCCCGACGCGGAGCGAGCCGCAGTCTCCGGAACCGAAGCCGGTTGTGCAGGTTGTGCAGCCGAAGGAGCCGATCCGCGGGCCGAAGCAAGTGCTCGAGTTTCGGATCGGGGACTCGAATCCTGTGGAGACGGTATTGCAGGGGAGCACGGTTCACGCGGTAAGGGCGATCGACCGTCCGGAGCCTGCCCCGGCGGCGTTGCAACCGCCCGCGCCGCGGGGGGCTGCGGCGACGACGGCTGACCTGCCGGACCTCGAACTGGTGCGTCGGTCGGCGTCGCTCAAGGCGCAGGCGTGCGCTGCGCCGCCCGGCGCGGCCACGGATCGGCTGATGTCCCAGATCGACCGTGTGCGAGACTCGGGCGCGACGCCGGCGGACTTGTGGATGTTCGATCCGAAGCGGCGCAGCCCGGAGCGTCTCGCGCTGGGTGCGTCGGCGTACGACGCGCTGGCCGTCGCGGCGGAACTCGGGCGTGCGCTCGACAAGGCCGGGCGCATCCGTCCGGGCGGCGACCTGGAGCGCCACTTCGCCCTGATGGCGCAGGCGCAGTCTGCGGTCCGGCCGTTCGTGGACGAGCACCGGGGCGAGGTGGACACGGACCAGTTGGCGATGTTCCGGTGGTTGCGGACCCTCACGTCGGAGGAGCGTTGCGGCGTGCTGGTCGAGCGGTACATGCGGCGCGACGACGTGGCGGACCCGGCGGAGTCGGGCGAGGTCAAGGCTGCTCTCAAGGCCGAACTGGCGTCGCTGGAGTCGTCGCTGAAGGTGCAGAAGATTCTCGACAACCTGGCGTACAAAGCGGAGCGGGTGGCGGCCGAGGCGCAGCCCGACACCGACGAGGTGCGTCGGATGGATGAGTTGGTGCGTGAGGTCGTCGCGCTCGGGGTGCGGACGAACGAGGGGCGGCTGACCCGGGCGCTCGCGCCCGCCGCGACCACGCTCGACCCGGGGGACGGGGCGTCGCCCGAGTTCGCGGAGGCGCTCGTGCACGCGCGCAAGCGTGCGGGGTCGGCTTCGCAGCCCGAGGACGCCGAAGAGGACGCGCGGCTGGAACCGGCGGTCGCCGAGGCGGCCGATCTGTTGCGGAGCCGACGGGTGACGCGGATGGCGATCGCCGGGGGCGTCGACTATCCGGCGCAACGGCAACGGCTCGAGCGTGACTTCGGGCTTGAGGAGGTTGTGCGGGTCGAGGCGCAGGCGGACAAGTCGAACGCGGACCTCGGCTCGCGGATCGCGGCGGCACGGCCTGACCTGGTGCTGGTCACGCGCTGGCTGAGCCACTCGCAGACGGACGCGGTGGTGGAGTCGTGCCGTTCGCGGGGGCTGCCGTGCGTGCGGCTGCCGTATGAGTCGGGGCTTGGCTCGGTGCGCGTGGCGGCGGCGATCCTGGAGCAGTTCGGGCCGGTGGCGGCGCGCTGAATCAGCCCGCGATCGCGCACGATTCACTCCCGAACAAAGGCCTATAGACCCGATTGTGACGTCGACCTCGCGGCAAGAAACTTGTCGGAATCTCCAGTTTCGCGCGGACACGGGGTGTCGTAAGGCGTTAGGGTGGCCCTTCCGGCTGCGGGACTGCGGGGGAGTGTCCTCAGAGCGTGGCTGGGCTTCTCCGTTCGAAAGGACCCGCCATGCGACCGACCGGCCCGATGTTCGAGAGTCTCGAGAACCGGAAACTCCTCGCGTCGATCGTGGTGGACACGCTCGCGGACAACATCGATCTGGACGGCAAGATATCGCTGCGGGAGGCGCTCACAGCGGCCAACACCGACGCGGCCTTCGGCGACGCGCCGGCGGGGAGCCTGATCGACCAGATCTACTTCGACGCGTCGATCGCGGGCGGCACGATCGTGCTGCAACTCGGAGAACTCTCGATCACGGACGGCCTGTTCCTGTTCGGGATGACGCCGGAGGTTGTGAACGCGAACATCACGATCGACGGGAACAACGCGTCGCGCATCTTCAGCATCAACGACGGTGACGAC
This sequence comes from Planctomycetota bacterium, assembly GCA_014584315.1. Taxonomy (GTDB): domain Bacteria; phylum Planctomycetota; class Phycisphaerae; order Phycisphaerales; family UBA1924; genus CAADGN01. Next base: position 39,450 of record JACTNA010000016.1, read on the forward strand.
AACACGCATCAGAACGTCACGATCACGGACCTGACGCTCACGCGGGGCGCGGCGGCCCACTCCGGCGGGGCGATCCAGAGCCGCGAGACGCTCAGCCTTTTCCGGAGCGTCCTGGCGGACAACACGGCGGTCGTGTCCGGCGGGGCGATCTCGCATCAGCACTCGAGCCTCACGATCACCGACAGCCGGATCTCGGGGAACACCGCCGGCAACGTGGACGGGAATCACCGGGGCGGAGGGGTGCAGTACACTTCGACCGTCGGCTCGCTCACGATCACGAACACGGTGATCCGCGACAACACCGCGTTCAGCGGAGGCGGGTTGCATTCGAGCGGGACCACCGGGGTCACGATCACGGGGAGCGAGATCAGCGGCAACTCCGCGAATCTGGCCGGCGGGATCGCGATGTTCACGCCCGGCGGCGCGAAACTGATCCAGAACTCGACGATCTCCGGCAACAGTTCGGCCGGGTTCGGCAGCGGCATCCACTTCGACGGCAACGATCAGGATCCTTCGACCGTCACGATCGCGAACTCGACGTTCACCGCGAACGTGGCGGACACCAACAACAACGCGGGCAATCCGTTCTCCAACGGCGCGATCTGGCTGAGCAACAACGCAAACCTCGTCCTGCACAGCACGATCGTCGCGGGCAACACGCGCACGCCGGACAACCCCATCCCGTCCGACCTGCACGCCTTCTTCGGCGGGACGATCGACGCGGACGGCTCGATGAACAACCTGATCGGGGACCCGGACTCGGCGGGCGGGCTGGTCAACGGCGTAAACGGGAACCTGGTCGGCGTCGATGCGCTGCTCGGGCCGCTTTCCGATCACAACGGCCTGACGCGGACGCACGCTCTGCTGGCGGGCAGCCCGGCGATCGACGCAGGGTCGAACACGCAGACGCTGACGACCGACCAGCGCGGGCTCCTTTTCTCGCGCGAGTTCGGAGGGGCGCCGGACATCGGGGCGTTCGAGCGGCAGAAACTGAGCCTCAACGTCGATACGGCGTCCATGGAGGCGAACAACGACTTCTCGCCGGGCAACCTCTCGCTCCGGGAAGCGGTGACGCTCGCGAACAAGAACCCCGGTACGGACGAGATCGGCTTCGACGCGTCGATCCATGGCGGTTCGCTCGTGCTCGGCGGGAGCGACCTGTCGTTCACGGACCCGGTTGACATTGTCGGTCCCGGTCCGGACCGGCTCACGATCGACGGAGGAGGCGCATCGGGGGTCTTCAGCATCCCCGGGGACGCGGGCGGGGGGGCGTCCTCGATCTCCGGGCTTACGATCACCGGGGGGAACGCCGCACAGGGCGGCGGCATCTTCAACACCGGCGAACTCACGCTCACGAACACACGCATCGACAGCAACACGGCCGGACAGGGCGGGGGCATCTACAACAGCGGCACACTTTCTCTGCTCGGCACAACCGTCTCGAACAACACCGCGGACGGTGAGGGCGGGGGCATCGAGAACGACGGCGGTACGGTCTCCATCACGAACTCGACGATCTCCGGCAACACCGCGGGATCGGCCGGTGGTGGCGTGGACAACTTCGGCGGCTTGCTGACCGTGACCACCAGCACATTCTCCAACAACACCACCCAGGGCAGCGGCGGGGCCGTCTGGACCGACACGACCCTCACGATCCGGAACTCCACCATCAGTGGGAACTCCGCGGGCGACTTCGGCGGCGGCGTCGGCATGTTCGGCGGCACGGTGGACATCTCCAACTCGACCATCGCCTCCAACCGCGCCAACACGAACGGCATCGACGGCTTCGGCGTGGGCGGCGGGATCGACGTCGGCGGCGCGCAGGGCGACGGCGTCCTCACCATTCACAGCACCATCGTCGCCGACAACACCTTCGGTGCGACCAGCAGCCCGACGCCCAACGACATCACGCTCACGAACGGTGGCACGATCGCCCCCGCTTCCGCCAACAACCTGGTCGGCGACGCGGCGACGGCGGGCGGCCTGGTCAACGGCGAGAACGGGAACCTCGTCGGTGCGAGCGCCGGGCTCCTCGCCCTCGCCGACAACGGCGGCGCGACGCAGACCCACGCGCTCGACACAACCAGCGCGGCGATCAACGCCGGATCGAACCCGGACTCGCTCACGACGGACCAGCGCGGCAAGAGCCGCGTTCGGAACGGGGCGCCGGACATCGGCGCGTTCGAGAGCGGCAGCCCGACCATCGCCTCGCTGACCACCTCGATCGTGGCCGGCGAATGGTTCCGCGGCGACGCCGTCACGCTCACGGCCAACGGCGTCGAGGACGAGGACGGCACCCCGCAGTCCGTCGCGTTCTACTTCGACGCGAACGGGAACGGGGTTCCGGACGACGACGAGATCATCGGCCAGGACACGGACGCCGCGGGCGGGTTCACGATCGTCGTCCCCGGCTCGGTGACGCTCGGCTGGACGAGCACGTCGAGGTTGTTCGCGATCGCTGTGGGCGTGTTCGCCCAGTCGAGCGAGGCCGCGAGCGATGAAGTCGCGACGCCGTACTCTGTGAACGCCGCCCAGGGCGCGGTGGCACGGAGCGCGTCGGACGCCGGCGACCGGCACTGGGTGGCCTTCCGCAACGATCGCAACGGAGTGACGGTCTTCTTCGAAGGCTCATGGAACGCGGTGGACCCGATGGAGCAGGCCGGGACCGCCGCCGCGCTCGTGAGCGATCCGGTCGTCTGGTTCGATGCCGGCGACGGGACGGTGAACGTGGCGGCCGCGACGGTGAACGGCCTGATCGTCTTCACCCGGTCGGCGGCGGGCGAGTGGACGCAGGTCAATCTTTCGGTGTCGTTCTTCTCGCCCGGGCAGGGGAACGGCGCGTACAACGCCGGCGACTCGTTCTCCAAACTGGTCCAGTTCACGAGCAACGCGGGGATCGTGGTCGTCGCGGGCGTTCACGACGCGACCGGGCGCATCCTGAGTTTCATGCTCTCCGCGCCCGTCGAGTCGAGCCGGCTGTGGTCGTTCCGCGACATCTCGACCGAACTGAACAACCAGGGGATGGGGACGCCCGCGCTGAGCGAGATGATCGCGTACGTGACGGCGTGGGACGCCTGGAACCTCGCGGGCATCGACGCCGACGGCAACATCCAGTCGATCTGGGTCTTCCCGGAACTCTTCTCGCAGTGGCGCCGGGACAACCTCTCGGCCATCACCGGGGCCGCTCCGATCGCCGGGCAGTTGACGGTGACGCTCACGACCTGGCAGGGGATCAACCTGGCGGGCGTGAACGCGGCGGGCGACCTGGTGGTGACGTGGTGGGTGCCGCAGTTCGGCGGCAACTGGGAGAACAACAACCTTACCACCGAGACGGACGGTGCAAGCAAACTGGCCGCGGGCCGCGTCACCGGGTACGTCACGCCGTGGGGCGGGATCAACTACGCGGGCCTGCGCGGGGACGGCGAGGTCGTGGTGTACTGGTGGGTGCCGGGGTTCACGGGGTGGCTCGTGGATGCGCTGACGGAGGACATCTCGGCGAGCCAGCCGAGGCCGGTCGGGACCTTGACGAGCCACGGGTCCGACGCCGGGACGCTGAGCATCCAGGGCGTGAGCGAGAACGAGGAGGTCGTGCGGCTGTATTGGAAGGTGCCGCCGGCGCCCGACGCCTGGACGCTGGAGAACCTGACGGACGAGGCCGTCCGCACCTGAGCGGGTGCGGTACAATCACGCCTGCCCCGCGGGCGTAGCTCAGTTGGTAGAGCGTCAGCCTTCCAAGCTGAATGTCGAGGGTTCGAGTCCCTTCGCCCGCTTTCGAGACCGCCGCCGTCCAGAGTGGATGGCGGCGGTTTTCGTTTGCCGATGCCCGCGGCTCGCGATGTGTGCCTGCCATGCCGCCCACGCCCTGGCCCCGGCGCTCGACGAAGCGGAGGAAGCACACACCTGGACGGCCGGCGGAAGAGCCGCGCGAGATCGGGAGAATCCGTCTGGTCGGAGGGTTCCGGGCCGCGCGTGCAGGTCACGCGGGAACAGCGGCGGGCGGGTCAGGGCGCGACGCGCGGGCCTGTGCCGCGCATCGCGCCCCGGCGCGCCCTACGCCCGCGTCAATCGGTCTTGCGGCCCTCCGGTTCGACTCCGCCGTCCGTGCGCTGCGGCATGTACCGCCCCTTGGCCCGCCACGCCTCGTCGATGATTCGGAGGTACCGCAGCGGATCGGCCTCCACCTTCGGGTGGCACATGGCGCAGCAGAATCGCAGCAGGCGACCGGCGACGACCAACTCCGACGGCTCGCCCATCGACCCGAGTTCGCCGCCCGCCACGATGCAGGTGGTCAGCGGGTAGTCCTTCCGTTGCGCGTCCGCCGCCGCCGTGTCGATTTTCTTCAGGAACGAGCGTGGATCCGCGCGGAACTCCTTCTCGCAACTCTTGCAGCACAGGCGCACCAGCCGATTGTTGAACACGATCTCCGTCGCGGCGTCTCTGCCGTCTTCCTTCAGCGGCTCGTCCGACACGACGCACGTGTCCAGCGGGTAGAACGGGCGCTGGTCTTTGGCCATCGCCTCGTCGATCTTCTTCCAGGCCGCCGCCCGATCGGCCTCGAACCGGTCGATGCAGCCCGCGCAGCAGAATCGCACCTCGCGCCCGTCGTAGCGCTTGACGACAGGCTCGCCCATGGAACCGAGTTTCCGGCCCGAGATCGGGCACGTCGCGAGCGTGTACAGGTCGGTCCACGGTTCGGCGTTGCGCCCGGCTTCCTGCGCCGGTTTCGCCTCGGGCTGCCGGCCGTGGAGTTCCTGCCCCGGCTCCTTTCGCGCCCTGGCGAGCGTGACGAACTCGTCCTTGCGGGCTTCGTCCCACTCAAGGAACTGCTCCCCGCACCCGGGGCAGCACAGCCCGATCGTGGCTCCCTTGTACTCGACGGTGCCGGCGGACGCGACGATCGGCTCCTTCCCGATCGGGCACATCGCGTTGACCGGCGCGGTCTGACCCGGCGCGGCACGGCCGAACGTAGCGGCGAACACGGCGGCAAGCACCCAGACGCACTTCATGATGAACCTCCTTTTTCTGCGTGAATCAGCGAACGATCGCCGCCCGAGAGACGGCGGCGCCACTCTGCCCCCCAACAGTACAGGATCGGGACGACGAACCAGGTGATCGACGCAACCACCATCCCACCGAACGCGGGAATCGCCATCGGGATCATGACGTCCGATCCCCGCCCGGAACTTGTGAGCACCGGGAGGAGCGCGATCACCGTCGTCGCGCTCGTCATCACCGCCGCGCGAATCCTGAGGCGGCCGCCGGCGACCACCGCCCGCCGGATCTCCTCGATCGACGCGGGTCGTTCCTCGCGCATCGACTGGTCGATCCGTGTCGCCATGATCACGCCGTCGTCGGTGGCGATGCCGAAGAGGGCGAGGAATCCGACCCAGACCGCGACGCTGAGGTTGAACGGCCGAACCTGGAACAGTTCCCGGAGGTTGACGCCCATGACGTCTGCGTCGAGGAACCACGGCTGTCCGTAGAGCCACAGCATGGCGAACCCGCCGCCCCACGCCACGAACACTCCGCTGAAGACGATGGCCGTGACCGAGACACGGCGGAACTGGAGGTACAGCAGCAGGAAGATGATCGCCAGCGCGAGCGGCACCAGGATGCCCAGCCGCTGGGCGGCACGCACCTGATTCTGATAGGACCCCGCGAACTGGAAACTGACTCCGGCCGGCACCGCGAGTTCGCCCGAGGCGATCTTCGACCGGATCAGGTCCCGGGCCTGCTCGACGACCGCCACCTCCGCGTAGCCGGGCCGCTTGTCGAACAGCACGTACGACACGAGGAAGGTGTCCTCGCTCTTGATCATCTGCGGCCCGCGTCGGTACTCCACGGTCGCCAGTTCGCGAAGGGGCACCTGCGCGCCGCCGGGTGTCGGCACGAGGATGTCGCCGAGCGTCTCCGGCTGGTCGCGCAGTTCTCGCAGGTACCGCACGCGCACGGGGTACCGCTCGCGACCCTCGACCGTCGTGGTCAGCGCCACGCCCCCCAACGCGACCTCGATCACCTCCTGCACGTCCGAGATGCGGAGTCCGTACCGCGAGATCCGCTCGCGGTCGATGTCGATCTCGAGATACGGCGACCCGACCACGCGGTCCGCGAAGACCGCGGCCGGCTGCACCGACGGGACCTCCTTCAGGACGCGCTCCAGTTCGACGCCGAACGCCTCGATGGTGGCAAGATCAGGCCCGTACACCTTGATTCCCATGGGGGCACGGAATCCTGACTGCAACATGACGATCCGCGTTTCGATCGGCTGGAGTTTGGGCGCGCTTGTCAATCCCGGCATCTGGGCGGCCTCGACGATCGCGTCCCAGATGTCCTGGGGCGACCTGACGCTGTCGCGCCACTGCCGGTAGGGCCGGCCGTCGGGGTCTTCGATCAAGGCTCCGCGTTCGTCGCGCACGAAGCGGCCGGTCGCCGGATCGGTTCGGAAGGTCAACAGCCTGCCGCCCGCGTCGGTGCGGTACTCGCTCCGGTACTGGATCACCGTTTCGACCATCGAGATCGGCGCGGGATCGAGGGGGCTTTCGACGCGGCCGATCTTGCCGACGGCGATCTCGACTTCCGGCACGCTCATGATCCGCCGGTCGAGTTCGCGCAGCATCTCGGTCGCCTCGCCGATGGAGGCGTGGGGCATGGTTGTCGGCATGAACAGGAACGCGCCTTCGTCGAGCGACGGCATGAACTCGCTCCCGAGGCCGGGCAGCGCGTGCGCAACCCGCACGACCGACTCACGAGAACGCAGGCTCTCGGGCAGCCATCGGCCCCAGAGGCGGTCGAACCCGAGCCACACCGTCGCCCCGAAGAGCACGACGAGCACGGCTGGGGAGAGCGCGATCGCCTTGTGCCGCAGCGACCATGCCAGCACGGTCGGGAACGCCAGTCGAACGAGCCAGAAGGCGAGGAGCAGGACGCCGACGACCGTCCCGATGAACAGGGCGTTGCGCGTCATCCCGGCCGCCGGGCCGAGCGGCTCCCACGCGCCCGCGAGCGTGATCAACGCCACCGCCAGCGCCACCAGATTCGCGGACCACTCCAGCGGGCGCGTGACACGCCGCGGCAGCCGGTCGCGCACGGCGTGGAACGCGCCGAACGCTGCGATGACGATCCCCGCGGGGGCATTGACGCGCACCGCGATGGCGGCTCCCGCCGCGAGCACGACGGCGCCCGCCGCCGCACGGACCGCCCCGCGCCGCACGCGGATCCCCATAAGCGCGTGCGCCGCGGACGGGAGGATGGTCAACGCGATCACGATCGACGCGATGAGCGCGAACGTCTTGGTGTACGCGAGCGGCTTGAAGAGCTTGCCCTCCGCGGCCTCCATCCCGAAGACGGGCAGGAATCCGACGACCGTGGTCGCCACCGCCGTCAGGACCGCGCCGCCGACCTCGGACGACGCGCGATGGATGACCTCCAGCGTGGGGGCGTCCGGCCCGGCCTCCTCGAGGCGTCGCAGGATGTTCTCGCTGAGCACGATCCCCATGTCCACGATGGTCCCGATGGCGATCGCGATCCCGGACAACGCGACGATGTTCGCGTCCACGCCGAACAACTTCATGCCGATGAACGTCATCAGCACCGTGATCGGCATCATGGCCCCGATCAGCAGGCTGCTGCGCAGGTGCATCACCATCACCACGACGACGACGATCGTCACCAGCACCTGCTGCGAGATCGCGGCGTTCAGCGTGCCGAGCGTTTCGCGGATCAGCCCGGTGCGGTCGTAGAACGGGACGATCGTGACCCGGCTCTCGGTCCCGTCTTCGAGGATCCTGGCGGGCAGGCCTGGCGCGATCTCTGCGATGCGTTGCTTGACGCGCTCGATGGTGGTCATCGGATTCGCACCGTAGCGAACGACGACCACGCCGCCGACGGCTTCCTCCCCCGCCTTTGTCAGCACACCGCGCCGGAGTGCGGGCCCGACCGACACCTTGGCGACGTCGCCGACGAGGATGGGCTGCCCGTTCCTCGCCGTGATCGCGGCGAGTTCGATGTCCTCGACGCTCTCGATGAAGCCCAGCCCCCGGACGATGTACTCGACGCGATTCGCCTCGATGGTGCGCGCCCCGACGTCGAGGTTGCTCTGGCGGACCGCGCCGACCACCTCGCCGAGCGTGACGCCCGCCGCTCGCATCGCGTCCGGGTTCACGTCGACCTGGTACTCGCGCACGAATCCGCCGATCGAGGCGACCTCGGAGACGCCCTCCACCGCAGCCAGCTTGTACCGAACGATGGAATCCTGGATCGTCCGCAGTTCGTCGGGGTTCCATCCGCCGGCTGGCCTGCCCTCGCTGTCGCGTCCTTCGAGCGTGTACCAGAACACCTGCCCGAGGGCGGTGGCGTCCGGCCCGAGCGCCGGCGCGACGCCCTGCGGCAGCGTTCCCGCCGGAAGCGAGTTCAGCTTCTCCAGCACGCGCGAACGCGACCAGTAGAAGTCGATCCGCTCCTCGAAGATGACGTAGATCGACGAGAACCCGAACATGGAGTAGCTCCGGACGTCCTTCACGCCCGGGATCCCCAGCAACGCCACGGTCAGCGGGTAACTGATCTGGTCGTCCACGTCCTGCGGGCTGCGCCCCGGCCACTCCGTGAACACGATCTGCTGGTTCTCGCCGATGTCGGGGATCGCATCCACCGGCACCGGGTCGCGCGCCAGCGGCCCGGCATCCCAGTCGAACGGCGCGACCAGCACGCCCCACATCACCGTCCCCAGCAGCACGATCGCGACCACCAGTTTCTGCTCGAGGCAGAACCGGATCAGCGCGGGCACGGCCCCGCGGGGCGCGGTGGGCGTGGGAGTGGTCAAGGCTCGCCCTCCCCGTGCGGCAGCGGCGCGAAACGCTCGCGAATCTCGCCGCACCGCAGCATCGACGCGCCGAAGTACGGATTGGCGATCGTTTCAGTGCGCTGCAGCCAGTCCGCGCCCCGGTTATCGAACGCCATCGGACAGTGCGCCAGGGTCCAGGTCTCCGCGCCCAGATGCCCGAATCGGCGCGCCAGATCGATCGCCCCTTCGCTCATCCGCAGGAACCGCTCGCGGGCGTCTTCGAGCGAGTCGGCGCGGCCCGGCTGTCGGAGGCTCGCCGCGGCCCGACGCCACGCCCCCAGCGGCTCGCCCACCAGCCCGGCCTCCTGCACGCGCTCGATCGCACGCGCCACGTCCGCCTCCGCCCGGATGAACCCCTCCAGGTCGTCCGCCGCCAGCGAGGCCTGCGCATCGAGGTACGACGCGTACACCGGCTTAAGCCCGAAGAGGAACAGGTCGGGCGTGCGCTCGCGCGCCGGCTCATCCGCACCCTCGCTCTCGGGCGACATCATGCTCGGCTTGGCCGCGATCTGCATCGCGCTGTCGATCCGGAACGAGCCGCTCGCCACGACGGACTCGCCTTCGCGGAGACCCTCGCGGACGGTGTAGAACCCGCCCGCACGCGGCCCGAGCACGACTTCGCGACCCTCGAAGGTCGGTTGCTCGGCGCCGTCGATCCGCACATACACGACGGAACGCGTCCCGGTGAACAGCACCGCCGAGCGCGGGATGACGAGCGGCGGCGTCGCCGCGGCCGGGTCGCCCACCACGCCGAGAGATTCGGCGGGCACGAGGTCCATCCCGCACACGTCGCACCGCCCCGGGCCGTCCTTCACCACGGTCGGGTGCATCGGGCTGACCCATCGCCCCGCGAGTTCGTCGCCGAGGACCGCTCCGTCGGCGGTGACGCGCGGGCGCACGATCGCCGACGCGAACATGCCCGGCTTGAGCCGGCGATCGGTGTTGTCCACGGCGACGCGGACGGTGGCCGTCCGGGTGGTGTCTTTGACGACCGGCTCGATGAACGAGACGCGCCCTTCGAACGCATCGCCCGGGTGGGCCTCGACCGTGAAGCGCACCACCTGTCCCCAGCGCAGCAACGGGAGTTGCGACTCGTACGCCTCCAGGTCCAGCCACAGGCGTGAGAGGTCCGCGACGGTCGCGAGCGGCGCGCCGATGGTGACGTAGTCCCCCTCCCGCACGGCGAGGTTCGTGACGATGCCGCCGATCGGGGCGAACACCGTGAGGCGATCCGACGCGAACTCGCCGCTCTCGACCGCTGCCACCTGCTCTGGGGTGAGGCCGAACAGCCGCAGTTTCTCTCGCGATGCGCGCAGCGTGTCCTCGGTCGCGCGCCGAATCAGGTCGCTCGCCGCGCCCGTGCCGTCGGCCGCCGCCCTCGCCTGCCGCAGTTCCTCGAACGCGGCGAGCAGTTCCGGGCTGTAGATCTCCGCGAGGTGGTCCCCGCGGTTCACGGGCACGCCGAGGTAGTTCACGAACAGGCGGTCGATCCGGCCCGGGAAGTACGCCGTCAGCCTTGCGACCGATGTCTCGTCGTAGGTCACCTTGCCGTACAAGCGGACCTCCGCGACCGGGAAGAACCGCCGAACCGCCACGGTTTCGACCCGGCTCAGGGCGGCAGCGTCCGCGCTGAACGTGATCCGTCGCTCCCCGCCCTCGCCTCCGTCGTCGTCCGCGACCGGGATGAGATCCATGAAGCAGATGGGGCACTTCGCCTTCGGGTCCGGCAGGCGGACCTGGGGGTGCATCGAGCACGTGTACATGCGCACCGGCCCGTCATCGGCGCGCTCGGGCGCGACCGCCGCCGAGTCGGTGCGCGGCTCCGGTTCGGGCAGCCCCAGCCGATACCCGCCCGCGAACGCCGCCACGATCAGCACGACGGCCACGCCCGCGCTCGCGCGTCGCCACACCCACGCCGCCGCGGCCCGTGCCTTGCCGATGAGTCGAGTCACGGCTCATCCTCCGTCGGTTCGTCGGCCGGATCGGTCGGGATGGCCGTCCCGACCAGCCGGTTGAGTTTCGCGAGCGCGATGGCGCGGTCGGCCCGCGCGCGCTCGGCCGACATGGCGAACTCCAGCAGTGTCCGCTCGGTGTCGAGCAGGTCCAGGAAACTCGTGTCGCCCGCCCGGAATCCGACCAGTGACGCGCGGAGCGACTCCTCCGCCTTCGGGATGAGCGTCCGCTCGTACAGCCCGACCCGCCTGTGCGCGTCCGTGTGCTCGAACCACGCCCTCGACACTTCCGCCGAGACGCGGTTCGCCTGCCCCTCACGCTCGTGGGAGATGGCGAGGCGTCGGGCCATCGCCTCCCGAACGGCGGCGTCGTACTTCTCTCGCCAGAGTGGGATGGTCATGCCGACGCGGAGCGTGACAGGATCGCCGTCGAGGCCGCCTCCCATCTCGTTCTCAAGGATGGTGTACTCGACGCCCGCGCCGAATCCGGGCAGGCCCTCCAGACGAGCGACGCCTTCGAGCCGACGCTGCTCCTCGACCCGCTCGTCGAGCGCGAGCAGGTCGGCGTTCGCCCAGCGCGCCACGCCCGCAAGCCCCGCCGCACTCTCGCGAACCACGCGCCCGGGGAGCCGGCCGATGGCCCCGACCTCGGAGTCCGTGGGGCGGTTGAGCGCGGCGTTCAACTCAGCCACGAGCGCGGGGCGCGAAGCGAGCAGCGCCGCGAGCCGGTCCTCCAACTCGCCGAGTTCGACCTGCGCCCGGATCAACTCGGGATGCGAGCCCGTGCCCACCCGATACCTCGCGCGGATCACCTGTTCGAGCGACGCGAGCAGGTCGAGTTTCTCCCGAGTGATCCCGATCGCCGCGTCCAGGAACGCCGTCTCGTGGACCGCGATCGTGACCCGCTCCGCGACGGCGAGCCTCGCCGACTCGAACTCGCGCCAGGCCGACACCGCCCCGCGCGCGGCCGCCGCCTCGCGTCGCTTCAGCGTGCCCGGCCACGGGAACTCCTGCATCGCCCCGATCATCGCCTCGTCGCTGCGGAAGTCGTACTCGAAATCGGCGCGCGGGTCGGGGAGCGCGCGCACCTGCGGAAGGCGCTCCGCAGCTGCACGCCACGCCTGATATGCGCGCTCCACCTCGGGGCTGTGAAACAACGCGTACCGCACGAAATCCTCCGGCGAGTCTGCCCCGCCGAGCGTGGGCGGTGCGTCCGCACCCACGGGGCGGTACGCCGACGCGGGTACGGCCTCACTCCCCGGCGGGCGCGTGCGTTCCCCGGGGTGACGGCGCGCGCGGGGCGGGTCGAGCGGCGAGGCGCACGCCGTCAGCAGCAGCGCCGTCGCAACGCCGAACGCGATGCATCGCGGTGCCATGGCAGGCTCCTGGACACGGAAAGATCGGGGTGGAGAATCGATGGTCAACGATCACGCAGCGACGGGCGCGCCGCCACGAGCGCGCAGTGCTCCTGTCGGAGCGCTCCGCTACGTTCGCCAGACCCCCAGGAGGGCCTGCACGCCGTTGTGCCCCAGACGCTCCACGAGGGAACGCCCGATCGGCACACCGAACCGCGCCGCCACGCTGGACCGTTCCGCGTCCCGGACCACCACCGGACGCTGCGACGGCACGGCCGACCACTGGTCACGCTCCGGCGCGGGCCGCGGCGCTGGCGCGGGCTGTACCGGCTCGCGCGTCGGGTGAGCGACGCATTGGCACGGCCCGCCGCTCCGCCGGCAGTAGATCGTCTCGACGCTCTCTCCGCAGCACGAGACCTGCACGACGACCTCATGGCAGAGCGCGTCGCTCTCGCAACCCCCCCCGGTGCCCGGCAGCCCGCGGGTGACGCCGACCGCGGGCGAGAGACCCGCGAGTACCAGCGCCATCATGGCCAGCCATCGAGTCATGTTCATCCAGTCTATCGACCCGGCTGAGTCCCGGCAATAGCGGTACATCCGGCCTGTCCGTAGGTTGCCGCGCCGCCGGTTGCGGTTGCGGCCGCGGCGACTTCGCCGGGTGAGACGTGCCCCGACCCGCCATTCAGCCGGATCGGCGCGCGGAGAGGCGTCGTTCCGCCCGGCCGACGGCGAGAAACGTGGCCGCCGAGCACGCCAGCGACGCCATGAAGGGGGCATCGATGGGCAGCAGGTAGTTGAAGACGATCGCGCTGGCGAGACCGACGGCGAGTGTGGCGACGGCCGCCCACAGGCCGCCGAACCCGGTGAGCAGGCCCATGACGCCGACGACGGCGATGCCGGCGGTGCCGAAGGAATCGCTCTGCATCACGAGGTCAAGGATGCTCGTGCCGCGGAGGGCGATGAGGCAGCAGGCGACGCCCGAGAGCACGACGACCACGCGTGCGGCGAGGAGCCTGCGGCGCTGGGTCATCATGCGCGCTGGGAGCAGGTCGTTCGAGACCAGCGCGCCGATGGCGAGGATGGTGGAATCGACGGTCGAGAGCATCGCGGAGACCAGCGCGCCGACGAACACGACATACGCGACGGGATGGAGCAGTTCGCGGGCAGCGACGGGGATGAACGAGTCCTGGGCCTCCTCGGAGAGGTCCAGTCCGAGGTGCGCGCCGAGCAGCCCGATGACGACGGGCACCGCGCCGAAGACGAGGTACATGCCGCCGCCCATGAGCGCGGCGTTACGGGCGACAGCGGGCGTTCGGCAGGCGAGGACGCGCGAGGCGGTCTCCTGGACGATCAGCGCGCCGATGACGGGAACGAGCCACGTATCGAGACGTGTCCAGATCGACTCGCCGGGCGGGACGAGCGCGAGTTGGCTCGGCTCGATCACCGCGGCGGCCTCGGAGGGGCCGCCGAATCGCATGACCAGCGCGACCGCCATCGCGAGCACGCCGACGAGCACGATGGCGCCTTGCACGGCGTCGGTGATGACGTCGCCGAGCAGGCCGCCGAGGAGCGTGTAGGTGATGACGAGCGTGGCGGCGACGATGATGGCTCCGTCGACCGCGAGGGGCGTTTCGAAGGCGAGGACGTGCCCAAAAGCCTTGATCTGGGCCGCTCCCCAGATGAGCGAGGTCGGGATCATCACGAGAGCGGCGAGTCGTTCTGCGCCGGCGCCGTAGCGTGTGCGGAAGACCTCGGCGAGGGTTGCGCCGCCTGTCCTGCGCATGCGGGCGGCGAAGAAGAGGCCGAGGAGCAGGAGGCAGACGCCGTACCCGAGCGGGTCGGCCCTCCCGCCGGACAACCCATCGGCGGCGATGGAGGCGGACGCGCCCATGATGCTCTCGGCGGCGAACCAGGTGGCGAAGATCGAAAAGCCCGCGAGGCCGACGCCGAGGCGGCGGCCGGCGACGAGGTAGTCGTCGCCCGTGGCAACGCGACGCGAGGCCCAGACCCCGATGCCGAGTTGAACCGCGACAAAGGCGAGGATCGCCAGGGAGACGAGCGTCATAGGGCGCCGAGTATACGGTCCGGGAGTGCGGTGCGAGCCGCGCGCGGGCGGGAACGAAACGCCCCGCGTGCGGCGAGCCGGACGCGGGGCGGCGTGCGATCGGGGTGCGTGAGGCGCCGGGGCGCGGAATCGACAGGCTCAGCGGGCCGAGCCGGAGATCGTGCGCGGGGCGGCGGCGGGGGCGCGGGTGTAGGCGATCTCCATCATCTTGAACTCCTTGCCGGAGACGGGATCAGGCCCGAACATCTCGAGGGTCATGGAGTCCTTGCCGGTGCGGCGCTCGACCTCACGCATGATGGTGGGCTTCTTGGTGATCGGGCAGTTGTAGATGTACTTCCAGTTGAGCGTCTTGCCGTCCGAGTCCAGTTCGCCGCTTCCGGTCATCATGCCGGTGCCGAAGTTGTCGATCCAGGTTCCCTGGAACTTCTGCGAGACGTTGTCGAATCCGGCGATGCCGAAACCGTTGAACGCGCCCATGCCGGGCATCTCGCCGGTGGTCTCGCTCTTGACGAACCGCCCGTCCATGATCGAGGTGATGGTGGTGGTGCAGGTGCTCACGGCAGGTTCGGTGCCGGGCGCCATCCACATGGAGACCTTGCCGGTCCAGGTGCCGACGCCCTCCACGAGGTACTCGTGCATCTTGCCGGGCGTGGCGGCCTCGATGCAGGCCTGCATATCGGCCTCGCTCATCCCGCCGGGAACTGCCTGCTCGGGCTGCGCGGACGGCTTGATCGCCGCGGGCTTGCCGTTCTGCGTCGCCTGGCCGAGCGCGAACGAACACGACACCGCGATCACGCCGACGACCGTCACAAGTGACTTCGCGTTCATCTGAACCTCCGGAACGAATGCTGTGTGGCGCGGCCGTCAACCCAACGCGGGTGCGGACGCCGTGGCATCAGGATAGCACGACGAACCACGCCGGGTCGATCCCCAGAGGACCGCGGAATCGCCACGGTCGGTGTGCGTTCGCGGCTGACGATCGACGAACAGGCCGTGGCTAGGGGCAGCCGGCGGACCATGCGTTCAGGAAGGCGATGAAGTCGATGGTGTTGACGGTCCCGTCGCGGTTGAAGTCCGCCAGCGGGTCCGCGACGACGAATGCGTTGAGGAAGGTGACGACGTCAATGGTGTTGATGACCAGGTCGCCGTTGACGTCGGGGCTGCCGGGGCCGCCGGGGTGCGTGCCCGAGTCGGCCGGGTCGGTGCAGACGTCGAGTTCGTCGCGGTCGAGCCAGCCGTCGCGGTCGCGATCGATGCCGAGACGTGCGGCGGAGCCCGCGACGACGACGGTGAAGGTGATCTCCCCGCCTCCGGGCTGCGTGAAGGCCACGATGTCGCTCGTGGTGTGCTGTTGAACCGCACGATCGGACTGGAAGGCGCCCGCGCCGAGGTAGTGCCAGCCGCGCTGTTCGCCGGCGACGCGTCCTTTGGCGATCATGCCGATGCGGGGCGAGGCGTCCGAGAGCGCGAGCAGTTGTGTCAGGCGAATGATGGCGTTGCCGTCCCCGGGATCGGCGACGGTCACCTGCATGCCGACGGCGGCGTGCGTGTCGAGGCTCGGCGGGCCGGGCGGGACGAGCATGTTGTTGTTCGAGCCGGGCGGGAGGTCCGAGCCTGAGAGACAGAGCATGAAGGCGACGAGGTTGGCGATCTCCTGGTCGTTCTGCACGTTGAACGCCGGCTCGGCGATGAAGCGGGCGATGGAGTCGATGCTCCCGTCGTGCAGATACCCGAAGCCCGCGAGGCTCTCGGTCTGGGTCATCTCCATGCCGACTTTTTCGTGGAGGTTGCGCAGGTGGGGAATCTTGGTGGAACGGTTGGTGGTGCCGTCCACCGAGACGAGCGCGAGATGGCGTTCGCCGAGGGGTCCGGGCGGGATCTGCACGAACTGGTTGCCCTGCCACGTGACGTCCGGCCCCGCGCCGGTGGGGAGTGTGTGGCACGTCACGCAGGCGAACGCGCCCTGGTCGAGGCGGCGCGCGGTGGAGCGGTAGAGGTCGCGTCCGGCGACGGCGTTGCCGTTCGGCAGGGGCTGGCCGGCGGGCGCGAACCGGCCCGGCGTGTAGTGGCCCGGGAGCGGCAGGTTCGTCGGCAGCGTGTTGTCGGCGTTGCGGAAGGGATTGGGCGGGAACTGGACGGTCGCGAGGAAGTCCTCGAAGTCCTGCATCTGCTGCGGGGTCAGGGGCGCGTCCGCGCCGTTCAGCCCGACGAAGGCGGGGTTGAACTGCTCGATGCCGTCGCGGTCGCCGCGCCAGTGGTGCGGTTCGAGGCCGATGATGTGCTGGAGCGTCTGGGTCGTCATCGGCCCCTTCATCGGGTGGTGCGGGAGGAAGGGCAGCGGCGTGGTGGGCGGCGCAAGGCCGGTGATGCCCGCGCCGAGATTACGGTTCGTCAGCGGGTCGAGTTGGCCGGCGGGGTTGCCGAGGTCCCACGCGAGACGGTCGAGGCGCGCGTCGACGTGGCACGACGCGCACGAGGCCTGCCCGAGGCCGCTCGTGGCGTGCGTGTCGTAGAGGTGGACGCGACCGCGTCGAACGACGGGGGGGGTGGGATCGAAGAAGGGGACGCGGAGCAGCTCCGACTCCGCGACGAGGTCGACGACCGAGACCGTGCCCTCGAAGCGGTTGAGCACGTAGAGCACGCCGCGCGATTCGTCGATGGCGAGGCCGGCCGGACCCGCGCCGACGGGGATGGTCTCGGTCAGGCCCGCGCGGTTGCCGGCGGGGTCGATGACGATCAGGTTGTTCGAGCCCATGCCCGCGACATAGCCGAGCGAGCCGTCCGCGCGCCACACGATCGCGCGTGGATCGCCGATGGAGCGGACGCGCTCGACCATCGGGATGCGGTTCGTGGAGTAGTCCAGGTGCGGGTTGAGGTCGACGATCCACGGGTCGTCGGGCGCGGCCGGATCGACCAGGGCGGCGTGAACGCGGACGAACCGCCCGGCGACGTTCGGCTCGAACCGGACCTCGTTGATGGCGTCGGTGCCGATGACCGTGACAAGCCCGGTGGCCGGGTTCACGCCGACCGCCATGCACGCGTTCATCAGCCGACGGACGTACGACACCGAGAGTGAGTTCGCATCGATCACGGCGAGATCACGGTCGGGAACGTCCCAGCCGACCGGCCTGCCGGAGAGCGCGGCGGACGAGCCGGAGACGAAGTCGGTCCAGTCCGCCCCGTTGTCGTCGAGCCATCGGCCTTGGTCGTCCTTCTTGACGATGAGGCCAACGCCGGGGGGCGGCGGAAGGTTCGGGTTCAGGGGCGGCTCGAACCCGTTGCCCGAGTTCGGCGGCGGGTTCAGGCCTGCGTACGGGCCGCCCGGGTGATTCACGACGTTGGGCGGGAAGTTGATCGTTGTCTGGACTTCGATGCCGCCGCCGAGGAGGGTTGAGCCGTTGCCTGACTCGAAGACGGCGACGTAGACCGTCGAGCCGTCGGGGCTGACGGCCATCGCACGCGGGTCCTCGCCGAGGATCGGCAGTTGCGCGAGTGGAGCGGAGGGATTGGCGGGGTCGAAGACCTGCACGACGTTGACCTGCGAGCACGTCACGAACGCCCGCAGCGGCTGCCCCGCGAAGACCACGTCGTACGGCTCGTCGTCGGTGTCGATCGTGCGGACGACGGTCATGGTGTTGAGATCGACGATGCTGATGGAGTCGGAGACGTGGTTGACGACCCAGGCCTCGTCGGCAGTACGGGCGCGCACGGTGACAGGGTCGATGCCAACGGGGACGGAGCCGATCCAGGAAGGAGCCGGGCCGGTCGCGTCGAAGACCTCCAGCCGGGCGTCGGGGGTGTTGACCACCAGGAGGAGCGAGCCATCGGGAGTGAGTTCGAGCGGGTGGCAGGGCGGGTTCTCCCAGTTGGGGAACCACGGGATGGCGCGGTCGGCCATCTGGCCGCACGACACGGATGCCACCACCCCCACTACCGCGGCACGCACAACGGTCCACACGATCGACATCGCTTTCGCCCTCCGAAGACCGAACAGACCGCCCGAACGCGGGCGGGGGCCCACACAATAACGCACCAAGGCGGCGGCGCATACATCGGTGCCCGAGAATTGGGAACACGAAGGATGTCGGCTCTGGTAGGCTGAGCGCATGACCGACGACCCCGCCCCCATTGCCCCGGTCCGGGTTCTTCAGTTGTACTTCCGGGTTCGTCCGCCGTGGAAACTGGCGGCGGACGGGGTGCTGTGCTTCGTCGCCTACGGCGTGTTCTCGCACCTGTGGGTCGCGTTCTCCGACGCGGCCACGTTCGACGACCGGGCGAGGCCGTCGGCGAATCTGCTCGCCGCGCTGACCAGGCGGGCGACGGTGATGCAGTCGATCGCCAGTGTGATCTATTACCTCGGCCCCGCGCTGTTCTTGTGGGCGGGCGTGCGGCTGATCGCTGAAGCGCTGCGGCCTCGCGAGTCGGACTGATCCGCTTGGCGGCTATGGGCGGCAGCAGCAGGCCCCGGCCCCTTCGTCGCGGCCGAGTCGCTCGCGGACGCGCGGGAAGAGGATGTTGTTCTCCTTGTGGACGTGGCGGTGCATGTCGGCTTCAAGCGTGCGGAGACCTTCGAGCAAGGCGCGGAAGGTGCCGCAGGCGTCCATCGGGACAGCGTAGCCGTTCGTGAGTTCGCGCATGCGCTCGAGGGCGCGGCCGGCGTCGTCGTGTTCCTGCTCCATCACGGCGATCGGCGCGCCGATGCCGCGGATGGTCTGACCGGCTTCGACGGCGCGGATCGCGGGGAAGAGGATCTGCTCTTCCTTCATCATGTGGGCGTTGAGTTCGGCGGCGAAGGACTTGAAGACGTCGGCGACTTCGTGCATCTCGGGTCGGCGATCGCCGTGGGCCTTCACGACACGATCGATTCGCCCGGCAAGCGCGGGCAACTCGCGTCGCAGGTACTCGTGGTGGGTGGCCTCGATGTGGTCGCAGAGGTCGCTGAGGGTCGCGGTCCTCCAGTCGCGCTCTTCGGCGGTAGGTTCAGAGGCCGCCTGCTCCAGGTCGGCGAGTACCTCGTCCAGGTCGAGGCCCTTGCGCTCGACGGCCTCCTCGAGCGTCTTGCGGCCGCCGCAGCAGTAGTCGATGCCGAATCCTTCGAGCGCGGTGGCGACGGCGGGGAAGCGGGCGACGATCTCGCCCACGGTCATGGTTTGGTTGACGGTGCTCATGCGGCCTCCTTGGTGCTGGAGAATACTGTATAATCGGATACGCAACTCGTCAATAGAGCCGGGCTGAGTATCGCGGAAGCCGTTCGGTCGGTATCCTGTTCGGGTGATGACGACGCGGAACGCGACATCTGACCTGCCCCCGGCACTGCACAAGGCCGTTCGGGACGTGTGGGGGTTCGACACGCTGCGACCGTTGCAGGCGGAGGCGGTTGCGGCCGCGCTGGCCGGGCGTGACGCCTTGATCGTGCTGCCGACCGGGGGCGGGAAGAGCCTGTGCTTTCAGGCGCCGCCGCTGGTGACAGGCTCACTGACGGTGGTGGTGAGTCCGCTGATCTCGCTGATGAAGGACCAGGTGGACGCCTTGCGGCTCAATGGATACGCGGCGGCGTGCCTGCACTCGGGGTGTACGGCGGAGGAAGCGCGGACGGCGCGCGAGGCCGCTTCGGAAGGACGGCTTCGGCTGCTGTACCTTGCGCCCGAGCGTCTGCTCTCGGAGGGGTTTATCGAGTGGCTGCGGTGCGTTCGACAGCCGAACGGGAAAGCGGGGGTCGGCGCGTTCGCGATCGACGAAGCCCATTGCATCAGCCATTGGGGGCACGACTTTCGGCCGGAGTATCGGCGGTTGGCGGGGCTTCGTCGGTGGTTCCCGGACGCGTGCATCCACGCGCTGACTGCGACGGCGACGCCTCGCGTTCGAGAGGACATCGTTGCTCAACTTGGCCTGCGCGATGCCACCGTGCTCGTGGGCACATTCGACAGGCCGAACCTGGTGTACCGGATCGTGCCGCGCGTGAACCGGGAGGAGCAGATCGCGGGTGCTGTCGAGAGGCACCGCGGGGAGGCGGTGATCGTCTACTGCATCAGCCGGCGCGATACGGAGGATGTCGCGGGGGCGCTCCGCTCGCGGGGCGTCAAGGCGGAGGCCTACCACGCGGGCTTGGACGCGACCTCGCGGCGGCGCGTTCAGGACCGGTTCAGCCGCGAACGGATCGACGTCGTGGTGGCGACGGTGGCGTTCGGGATGGGGATCGACCGGTCGAACGTGCGTTGCGTGCTGCACGCGGCGATGCCGAAGTCGGTCGAGGCGTACCAGCAAGAGACGGGTCGTGCGGGACGGGACGGCCTCGAGGCGGAGTGCATCATGCTCTTCTCGGGGGCGGATACGGCCCGTTGGGCGAGGCTGCTCGAGAAGAGCGCGGCGGAGTCGGGCACGGCGGTCGAGGTCACGCAGGCACAGTTCCGGCTGCTTGACGAGATGCACCGGCTGTGCGCGGGGATGAAGTGCCGCCATCGCGCACTCTCGGAGCACTTCGGGCAGGCCTACCCGTTCCCCAACTGCAACGCCTGCGACGTGTGCCTGAACGAGATCGGCGCGGTCGATGACGCGACGACGATCGCGCGGAAGATCGTGTCGTGCGTGGCGAGGATCGTGCAGCGGTCGGGGTTCGGATTCGGGGCGGCCCATCTCGTGGACGTGCTTCGCGGCTCGCACGCCGGGCGCATCGTCCAGCGGGGCCACGATCAACTGAGCACGTTCGGGCTCCTTCGCGACGTGCCGCGGCCGACGCTGATGAGTTACGTGAACCAGTTGGTGGATCAGGGGCTGCTGGACCGCGACGACAGCGGGTACGGCACGCTGACGCTCAACGAGGCGTCGCGGGCGCTGCTGCGGGGTGAGCGGACGGTCTCCCTGCTGCGGCCGCAGGAACCGGCGACGACGCGCGAGCCGCGCGAGGAGATCGTGCTGTCGCCGGAGGAAGCCGGCCTGTTCGAGTCGCTGCGGGACCTGCGGCGCACACTCGCGGACGATCGCGGCGTGCCGCCCTACGTGGTGTTCGCGGACTCGACCCTGCGCGAACTCGCGGCGGTCCGGCCCGGGACGATGGGGGCGCTGCTCGGCGTGCGCGGGATCGGCGAGCGGAAGGCGGAGGAGTTCGGCGGGGTGTTCATCGCGCACATCAGGGAGTGGAGCGAGACGCACGGTCTGCCGCTGGATGCCAGGGCGAGGAGGCGCTCGGCGCCCGTGCAAGAGACCGCGAAGCCGCTCAGCCACAACCGGCGCGTGGCGTTCGATCGCTTCGGGCATGGGGACTCCGTCGAGGCGGTGGCGGCTTCGCTGGGGTTGTCGCCGCGGACGGTCGAGCAGTACCTGGTCGAGTGGATCGTGGCGTCCGCACCGGGAGAAGTTTCGGCTTGGGTTCCTCCGGAGGTCTACGAGCGGATCGCTGTCGCGGCGCGGGAGTGCGGGTTTGACCGCCTCAAGCCGATCTTCGATTCCCTTGGCGGTGAGGTGCCCTACGGCCAGATACGGGCGGTCGTCGCGCACTTGCGCGTCCGCGGATCGAGCGGGGACATGGAGGCACGGCCCGTCGAGATCGTGACGCGCGGCTTGGACTCAGCGAGTTCAGCGCGCCGATGATGCGGCCATGGCGAGGCGGCGAGCAAGGCGGACCCCGTGGCTCGCGATCGGCGTGATGCTGCTGATCGCCGCGGTCGGCGTCGGCGCGGTCGAGACCACCCGCGGTCTGAACCGGCTGGAACGGACGGTCGGCGGAGTCGTCGTCTACGCCGGCTACACGAAGTTCGTTCGGGCGTTGGAGCGGTCGCCGTGGACGCTGACGCTGGCGGCCGCGGGTGTTGCCGCCCTCGTGGTCGGGCTTGCCGGGCGTGCGGGTGCGCCGATGCGCAAAGGCCGGCGACGGAACCCGAGGCGAACGCACCGCACGCGCGGGCGGTGATCGGGGGATCGGTCGGCCGGGTCGGCCGGTGGCGCCGATCGCCTGATTGGCTGGGGAGAAGGCACAGGCGGGACGCCTGTGCCACCGTTGCCCGGGCAATACAGGCCCAGGTCAGGCAATGACCGTCCCGTCAACCCCCCAGAACCTCGCCCAGTTTCCCCAGGCGAAGGCGTGGATCTCGTCGTCGGTCCACCCTTGGGCGGCGAGAGCGTCGGCGATGCGGGGGAGGTCCGCGGGCGACTCGATGCCACGCGGCAGGTCGTGGGCAGTGAGTCCGCCGTCCATATCCGAGCCGAGCGCGACGCCGCGGGGGTGGCCCATGACGTTGCGGACATGCTGGATGTGGGCGACGAGGTCGTCGATCGACGGCCGGTCGTCGGGATCGGTGCGGTCGATGCCCTGCTTGATGAAGTTGCGGACGAGGTTGACGCCGACGATCCCGCCGCGGCGCCCGATCTCGCGGATGGTCTCGTCGTCGAGGTGGCGTTGCCAGTCCTTGTTGTCGCGGCCGCCGAGCAGGGCGCGGCAGTTCGAATGAGAGGCGATGACGGGGCGGTCGGTGAACGCGAGCAGTTCGTCGGTGGCGCGCTGCGAGAGGTGGGTGAGATCGTGGACGACGCCGAGGGCATCCATGGCGTGGGCGAGTTCGCGCCCGAGGTCGGAGAGGCCGAGGTCGGTGCCGTTGCCGCCCGCGTAGCGCGACCCGCGCCACCAGGCCATGCCGATGGCGATGACGCCTCGCTCGGCCCACCAGGGGAGTTCGTCGGGTGTGGTGATCGGGTCGGCGCACTCCATGAGGATGCCGAGGAGGAGGCTTGGGGCGTGGGGCTTGGGGCCAGGGGGCTGGGGCGTGATGAGAGAGATCGTGCCGGCGTCGCGCCAGGCGTGGTAGACGGCGAGTTGTCGGCAGCCCGCCCGGTGAGCGCACTGAGCGTCGCCGACGGGGTAGGACCAGGGGCCTGGCTTGGATTCGGCGGCGACGGCCTCGGTGAAAATGGTACCGAGGCAGGCCCGGACGCCGCCCTCGCGGAGGGAAGGCAGGGTGACGGCCGCGGGGAGGAGGCTGCCGCCGCATGAATCGAGCGGGGCGTGCAAGTCGCGGCCGAGTTCCACCAAATAGGCAAGGTCGAGGTGCCCGTCGAACCACGCCAGGGGAGCAGCAGCCACGGGTTCACGGTAGCACGGGGCGAGGGCGTCGTCGGGGTGGGTGGGGTACCGTACTGCACAACGATCCAAGGGAGGCCGGCGCGATGCATCTCTCACGAACCCCCCACCGTCGCGGGCTGGTGAAGATCGGCTGCGCTGCCCTGCTCGTGATCGTCGTCCTGGCGATGGCGGCCGGCTTCTGGGTCGCGTTGAGTTGGCGCGGGTGGGCGGCGCAGGCCTCGCGCCAGACATTCGCCGCGCTCATCGAGAAGACCGGGCTTCCCGACGAGCAGAAGCAGGGCATGATCGCGCATGTCGATGCGCTCACGGCGGAGTTCGAGGCGGGCACGGTGTCGCTGCAGGACATGGCGGCGGTGGTCGAGCAGGTCTCGCGCAGCCCGATCATTCCCGCGGCGGTGGTCGCGGCGATGCACGAGGGGTACATTCGTCCGTCCGCGCTCTCGGACGAGGAGAAGGTCGAGGCAAGCGTCATTCTCCGGCGATTCGCGCGCGGCGTGTACGAGAAGTCGATTCCCGAGAGCGCGATCGGGCCGACGCTGGAGCCGATCAGTGCCCCGCGCGGGGACTCGAACGTCTCCGTCGGCACGGGCGGGGCGGACTACCACCTCAAGGACCCGAAGAGCGTGACCCCCGATGAACTCCGGGCGTTCATCGCCAACGCCAAGGCGAAGGCGGACGAGGCGGGCGTGCCGGAGGAGGTTGCGGAGGTGGACTTCGCGGCGGAACTCGGGCGGGCCATCGATGCCGCGCTGGGAAGGGAGCGGCCGACGACCGACGAGGCCGAGCCGTCCGGGGGCGATTGACCGCGGTTCGACCCACCCGAGCCTCACGCATCGATGGATGTGAGGCGCGAGCCGACGAGAATCTCCGCCGCGGTCTTGGCGATGACCTCGTCCTGTGTGACTCCGGGCGCGAGTTCTTCGAGGACGAACCGCCTTTTGTCGTAGTCCATCCGGAGGACGCACAGGTCGGAGATGACCATGTCCACGCACCGGCGGCCGGTGAGGGGGAGCGTGCATTCGCGGAGGATCTTGCTCTCGCCCTTTTTGTTGCAGTGCTCCATCATGACGATGACTCGGCGGACGCCGGCGACGAGGTCCATCGCGCCGCCCATGCCCTTGACCATCTTGCCCGGGATCATCCAGTTGGCGATGTCGCCCTCCTGGCTGATCTCCATGGCGCCGAGGATGCACATGTCCACGTGCCCGCCGCGGATCATGGCGAAGGAGTCGGCGGAGGAGAAGGAACTGGCCCCGACGCGGGCGGTGATGGTCTGCTTGCCGGCGTTGATGAGATCGGCGTCCACCTCGGCCTCGGTCGGAAAGGGACCGATGCCGAGCAGGCCGTTCTCGGATTGGAGCCAGACGTCCACGCCGGCTGGGATGTGGTTGGCGACGAGCGTGGGCATGCCGATGCCCAGGTTCACGATGTAGCCGTCGCGGAGTTCGCGGGCGGCCCGGGCGGCGATCTGGTCGCGGGTCAGGGGCATGAGGGGGAGTTTACAGCGGGACGGTGGACCATGGACAGCGGACACTCGGATCGTGGGTGGGAGGGGACGAGGTGCAACGGCGACCGACGACGTGCCGGCACTGCCGTCAGAGAGCCGACGGGGGAGGCACGACGGGGGTCAATGCGGGGGGCGGGTGTTGAGGCGGTCGAGCCTCGAGGTAGACCGGGCATGACGGGCGCGGATTCGGGCTGCGATCAGCATGATTGAACCAGTGAGAAGCACGGGCACACCCGCGGCCCCGATGAGGACACCTCGGAGCATGGCGGGGATGACCGCCTCTTCGCGGCCCTCGGGCTGGCCGAGAGGGTCGGCCATGATGTCCGAGTAGAGGGAGCCGAGTTCGCGGAGGGCGGTGCCGATGCCGACAAGGACAATCCCTCCCCCGATGAGCAGCAGCAACCAGGCGAGCGTCCGCTTCACGGGCGGATGGTAGAGGAGCCGGTCAGACGGGCAACCCTGATCCGGGAGGAGGGGGCTTGCGTTCGAGGGGGGGCTTCGTGTAGAGTGTGGCGGTTGGTCACGGAGGGGCGTGCTTCCCTGGTTTGGACGACGGGAGCCGCTGTTTGGGTACGAAGCGTGGCGGAACATGTTCGCTGCTGGCCAGCCGCGCGGTGTGCTCGCGGGCGTTTTCGCTTGTCGAGTTGATGGTCGTGATCGGGATCGTGACGATCCTGGCGGGGCTGATGATGCCCGCGCTGGCGGGGTCGATCTCGCAGAGTCGCCTGACGCGCGACATGGCGCTGCTCCGCTCGCACGCGGCGACGGTGGCGATGTACTGCACGGACTACGACGGGGTGTACCCGCTGGCGAACGCGGACCCGTGGTTTGCGGCGCAGTCGTGGGGCGAGGCGGTGCTCAAGGCGGGGCACTTCAAGTCGGAGAGCGAGATCGACCCGGACGTGCACCGGCGCGGCAAGTACCCGTCGATCGCGCTCTCGATGTGCATGGTCTATGACGCCGCGTTGATGCGGCCGGGCCACACGGTGCCGATCGAGCAGCAGAGAACGAGCGCGGTGCGGATGGAGCAGGTGCTGTTCCCGTCGTCGAAGGGGCTGCTGTTCAAGGTGCACAACGGCAATCCGAACCCGAGCGACGGCGGCGTTCAGTTCTGCTGCATCGAGCCGTGGGTGTTTCCCGTGTCAATGGCGGACGGCTCGGCAAAGGCCGGCAACTACTTGGACTTCAACGGCGGTCTTCCACCCTACATCGAAAACGAGATCGGGATGCCCGTGTACTCGACATGGTTCGGCGTGAGAGGAATGGACCGTTAGCCCAGCAACGGGCAGAGAGGGACGAAAGATGAAGGCATTACTTCGGGTGATGACGACGGCAAGTGCCGTGTTGTTCGGCATCGGCATGATGGCACAGGTTGCCCCGGTCTGTTGCCGTTACTTCTACGAATGGCCGCCCGAACTGCAGGGCCCGGAAGGTCCCTGCTCTGGAGACATGGCGCTCGTGTGTGAAACGGGGTCGAACAATGCGCCGCCGGAAGACCCGCTTTCCGAGATTCGACGCCCGGGATGGCGTCCGGCTGAGTGCTGCGCGTACGTTCTCGGCGGTGGCGGCGTCTTCATTCGAAGCGCCTGTGACGAGCCTCCGACTCCCGATTCGATCTTCATCGGGCAACTCCCCGACGGCACCTGCTGCTGGGCGCATGTTCCCATCTCCCATCACCAGGAGTGCTACGATCAATCGTTCGGCGTAATGAAGTGCGTGAACTCGTGCGGGGAGAATCAAAGCGAGAACTGAAGGGATGCTCAAACTCGTATCACCGTCGACCAACCGACTCATGGTGTTGTCGTCCATTGCTCTGACGATGCTTGTTCTCGCATCGGTATCGGGAGCCCGGCAACCCCTCCAAGCGGCAGTCTCTGAGAACAATCTCCGAGAGTTCCTCTCGCTCATCGACTCGACGCTGCCCGAGAGAGGGAGTCTCGTGGCGGTCTATGAGCCGGCATCGACGACCTCGTACGGAAGGTACACCGTCGGCTTCGATGCGGCGTCGGGCGCGTGGTTCATCGCTTCATGGAAGTCGTCGATTGGGCGCTCGCCGGATGGTGTGTCGTACAAATCGGATTCCAGAGGCGATACACTTCAGGATTGGCCTGGAGGAGGCACCGTCGGACCCATAGCGGTCGCCGATTACTTCCCCTTTGCCTATCTCGCGTTCTTTCGAGAGCAACCCACTGCGATCACGTCGCTCTCCCGAACACCCTCAGGTGGCTGGGTCGTCAGGTACGTCCAACCCGGGCTGGAAGGGATGCCCGAGAACGTGGTCGAGATAGACCCTGACGGGCTTCCCATTCGACGATGGAGAGAAGATCCCAAGGATCGCCGTGAGTCGGTCTTCGACTACGCAGACACCTCTCCCGCCGGTTTCCCGATCGTGCGAGGCTGGGGCGCTTCGCCAATTCCACAGGTGACCGGCCCTACCCTGGCTCACGTCGAGTTCCACAAGAGCGGCAACCTCGCCCTGTTCGACCGAGTGTCGGTTCACAGCACGGAGATTGATAATCGGGCCATCGTTCAAACGAGACGCCAAGCGAACATCGCCGGCTTCTCTCGCAACGAGGATGGCACGTGGAACCCGCCGGACCGCACGAAGGTCAAACCCTACTCGGGGGACGACCTGCGGGCGTACCGCTGGCCGCTCGTGCTGGCGGGTGTGACGCTTGTTGCGCTGGCGGGGTACGAGATCGTCCGTCGCCGGCGGGGCGCGTGAGGGATTGACGCCGTGACCGACTTCTCTCGCGTGCGCACGACAGGAGCGGGAGTGCTGGTCGCGGCCGGCGCGGTCGTCTTTCTCGTCTCGGGGTTCCGGCACTTCGCGGAGATGCGACATTTCTCCGACCTGCTCATCAAGCACGATCTGGTCCCCGAGGCGATCGCGGGCGCAACGGCGTGGGGCGTCTCGGGCGCGGAGGTTGTCGTCGGGGTCGTCGCGGCATGGTGCCTCGTGACCGACCGCGGTGGACGGATCGCGCTCGGCGCGCTCGCCGTGGCCTCGCTCATGGGGGCGATGGCGGTCTACGCGACCGCCCTCGTCTTCTGGCCGCCGCCTACGCCCGTCCCCTGCGGGTGCGGCGTCGGCGCGAGCCTGCCCGTCGAGGACTGGACGCCGATCGCCATGCGCAACGGTCTGCTGACGGCTGTCATGGCCGCGGCGGCGTTCGTGGCGAATCTGGGACGGCGCGGTGGGAGCGGAACGCCTGCATCGGCGTGACCGGAGGTTCGGTCGTGGGGCTTCAGTTCATTTCGAAGTAGCGCGGCGCGATCAGCCGAAGCACGCCCTCGCTCAGGAAGTCGGTGACACTCCAGCCGATGGTCCAGAGCACGCCTCCGCCGTAGAAGAAGACCATGGCGAAGAGGATCAGCCCGACGACCGGAGCGTTGCCGTGCGAAATGAGCCGGTCATAGGGTGCGTAGACGTTGGCGAGGATGCGCGATCCGTCGAGGGGCGGGATCGGCAGGAGGTTGAGGACGACCAGAACCGCGTTCAAGCCGCAGCCGAGCATCAGGAACGTCTGCACGTTGTCGTAGAGCGTGATGGAGCCGAGGGAGATGCTGTCGCTCGTCCATCCGCCCGCGAGGGCGATCCACAGCCCGAGCGCCGTGCCGCAGACGAGCGAGAGGCCGACGTTCATCGCCGGCCCGGCGGCGGACACGATCAGGTCGTCCCGGCGCCCCCGGAAGCGGCTGGGGTTCACGGGCATCGCGCCCCACGCGATGCCGAACAGGAAGAACGCGATCAGGCCCGGCGTCCCGATGTGGACGGCCGGGTTCCAGGTCATGTGGCCGAGTTCGATCGGCGTGCGGTCGCCGCAGCGGATGGCGGCCCAGCCGTGGCCGAGTTCGTGCAGGGTGATCGAGAAGACGAGCCAGAAGACCCACGAGACGAGATAGACGGGGCTGTGCTGCCAAGCGTCGGCGAGCCACCAACCGTCCATGCCCCGTCCTCCACGCTTGGGCGTCTTCGGGTCGCCGGCGGAAGCCGTCGGCTCCGAGCATCAACCGGGATGGTTCCTCCACCACGGGCGAAGGTGGGTGGGCGACCGCGTTCAGGAGGCGCGTGCCGGCTGGGCCTGGGTGGCATTCTCAGCGGTCTGGACCAGCCCGTCGAACGCCTTCGGCTCGTCGATGGCGAGTTGGCTGAGCATCTTGCGGTTGAGCGTGATGCCGGCGAGGCGCAGGCCGTTCATGAACCGGCTGTAGCGCGTGCCTCGCATCCGGCAGGCGGCGGTGATGCGCGTGATCCAGAGCGAACGGATGTCGCGTTTGCGAGCGCGGCGGTCACGGTAGGCGTAGACGCCGGCGCGGCGGACGGCGTCGCGGGCGAGGTAGAAGTGGTTCTTGCGGGTGCCGTAGTACCCCCGCGCCTGGCGGAAGATGCGCTTGCGTGCGCGGTTGCGGGCTGCGCCCTTGGTTGCGCGTGGCATCGGTCGTCTCCTTCGCGTCCGACGGGGCAGCCGACTGCGGCTGGCTTCGGCCCGGCGGGCATCGTCTGCGGGGCGTTCATCGCCCCGTGGTTCGCGTCGTCACTCCTTCGCGGCTGCCTCGGCCTTCGCGGCGGCGCGCTGCTCGGGCGAGGGCGATCGCCGGATTGCGCTGCGGGGCTGGTTGCGCCCACGGAGACGGCGGAAGAGCAGTTTCTCGAGGCGCTTGGCGTCGGGGCCGGCCATGTAGCGGTCCTTGCGGAGTTGGCGCAGCCGCTTGCCGCTCTTGCCCGAGGAGAGGTGCTTGTGGTAGGCGGAGCGGT
Source organism: Planctomycetota bacterium (assembly GCA_014584315.1). Classification (GTDB taxonomy): domain Bacteria; phylum Planctomycetota; class Phycisphaerae; order Phycisphaerales; family UBA1924; genus CAADGN01. The sequence goes on from JACTNA010000016.1 coordinate 69,000, forward strand.
GGCGGGCCTTGCCCGTCTTCGAGATTCTGATCCGCTTCAGCAGGCCCTTGTGGCTCTTGTTTTTCGGCATGGGACCGCGCTCCAGCCCCCAGCACCGGCCTCTCGGGGGGGCGGGAAGGCTAGGCCGATGGGGCGGATGCTGCAAGTGCCACGGGCTGGCCCGCGGGCGGGAAGGCCCCGGGATCACGGGCCGACGAAGGCGTCGTCGGGGCCGTCGGGCAGTTCCCGCCCGGTCAGTCGGCCGCCGGACAACTGGTGGAGCACCCGCTCGAGCGACCTGGGGAGCCAGATGTTGTCGCCGTTGGGGAGGACGGGGCTGGCGTGCCACTCGGTCGCCCCGTCGTTGAAGAGCAGGTGCTGGCCTCGCCCGCCGTGGTTCGGCGTCGAGGCTTCGGGGTTCACCCGCTCGCCGCGGACGGCCCTCTGCACGACGGGGGATCGATCGGCCATGACGAGGACGCGGGTCCGATCGAGCCAGCGCGGCGTCTGGGGTCCGGAGATGACGCGGTAGGAGTACGACACCTCGTCGAGCGTCCGCCAGTCACGGTCTTCGGGGCTTGCGGGCACGGTGGGTGCGTTCGGGTTGCCGGGGCAGGCGAGGCTTGAGAGCGAAAGGTACTTCTCGCGGGCGAGGGTGTAGAGGTTCGCGGAGTTGGAGCGGTCGGGGCCTTTGCCGACGTTCCACCAGGTGCCCCCTCCGTAGGAAGCGGTGACCATCGGGAGTGCGTTCTGGTTGAGGCTGGCGTAACCGCTCATGGCGTTGGCCGCGCCGTGCAGGTTGGCGGCGCAGGCGATGCGGCGGGCCTGATCTCGGACGGACGACAGGACGGGCCAGAGCACGGACGCGCCGATGAGCAGCACGGCGGCCACGGAGGCAACGTCGGCGAAACGGACGCGGCGCCGCGCGGCCCGCTCGAAGGCAAGGCTCTCGGCGTCGCGGTCGATCGTCGCCTGCACGAGGGCGAGCGTGCGATCGACGAGCGCCTCGCGGTCGCCAGCGTCGCAATGGCAGACGGCGTCCGCGAGCGCGCGGTGGCGTTCGGCCCTCGCCCGCATCGCCTGGGGGACGAGCGAAGGATCGCCGTCGGCCTCGAGCCAGGCGTCGAGGGCCGCGGCATCGTCGGCGCAGAGGTGCGGCTCCAGGCCGAGCGCGTGTGCGAGCGTGTCCTCGACCAGCCTTGCGGATCCTGCGATCCCGGCATCGCGCAGGGGGTCGAGCAGCGCGACGATCCGTTCGGCGCGCCCCCGATGTTCGTCGGCGACCGCTTCAAGGTCGAATCCTGCATCCACGAGCGCGTCCAGCGCGGCGGCGTCCGCGGCGCTCAACGCCGGAGCGTGTTCACCATCGGCCGAGGCGTTTCGCGCGTCCTTCACCGGTCGTCCCCGTTCTGCGAAGCCTTCCACTTTCGGGCGAACGCGGCCACGGCGGCGTGCAGGCGCGACTTGACGGTGCCGAGCGGGATGCCGAGGTCGTCGGCGATCTGGGCGTAACTGAGCCGCTGGAAGTAGGCCAAGAGCAGGATCTCCCGCAGCGGCAGGGGCAGGTCGTCGAGGGCACGCTGCACCAGCCTGTCGCGTTCGCTCGCGTCGGCGGCGGCGTCCGGAGCGGGCACGTCGATCTCCATCAGATCGACGAACTGAACCCCCCCGCGCTCTTCACCGCCCCCCGCCCTTCCGACGGGGGCCGACAGTTCCATCTCCTGCCGGCGTCCCTTCCTACGCAGGTAGTCGCGGGCCTTGTTCGCGGCGATCGTGAATAACCAGGGACGGAACCGCCGATCCACGTCGAACGAGTCGGCGGAGAGGTGAATCTGGAGAAAGGTCTCCTGGAAAACGTCGTCCGCGGCGGCCCGGTCGCCGGTCAGGCGGATCAGAAACCGGAGCAGGTCGTCGTGGTGGCGTTCGATGAGGGTCCGAAAGGCGTCCGACTCGCCCGTGCGGTAGGCCTCGACCAGTTGCTCATCGGTTCTGGGGTCCAATACGGCGTCGCTCCCCGGTGGTTCACCCGCGTCCGCGGCCCCTGCGGCCGTTTCGGATGCGCACGGGCAGTCTACGACGGGGGCGCGGAGCCTGATCGCCCGATTCCGACCGGCACCATCCGTTCAGACGACTTCGCCGACGGTACGGGCGAACCGGACCCCGGTCTCCGGCCCGAACCGCTCCGCGCCTTCGGCCCGGAGCGCGGGGGCGTGGTTGGCGAGGTAGTCGTCGAGGGCCTGCCGGGTGGGGAACACATAGCGCGTCTCGACGCGGATGGGGTCGGGCGGGTCGGTGACCCGGACGATCATCGCGCTGTGTGCCCCGGCGGCGACGACCGCGTCCACATGGCCGTCGCGGAGCCAGTCGAGATAGCGTTCGGCCGTCGGGCGGTCCGGGAGCGTCGCGGTTACGGTGTAGACGATGGCGGACATGCCCCGAGCCTACCGCTCCCGGCCGCCGGACGGCGGCGAGGGGGCAATTCGGTCGGGCCTGGGGCGTTCTGCGGACGGCATGCCACCCGCCTTGGAGCGAAGCGACCCGGCGACGGGCGTCGCCCCTGACGACGGGCGGCTGGCCGAGGTTCTGGCCGCGGCTTCACGCGGCGATGGGGACGCCTGGCGCGAGATCGTGGACCTGTACGCCAGGCGAGTGTTCGCGCTGGTCCACAGCCGGTGTCGTCGGCCCGATCTGGCCGAGGAGGTCACGCAATCCGTGTTCGCCACAGTCGCCGCCAAACTCTCCCGAGGGGGGTACACCGAGCGGGGCCGCTTCGAGTCGTGGCTCTTCCGCGTGGCGATGAACCGCGCGCGTGACGAGATGCGCCGGCTGGCCCGGCAGGCGACGCCGACGGACCCGTCGGCGGTTGCGGCGGCCGTGGACCGCGCGCGGGAGAACGGGGAACGGACGAGCGACGACGGCTCGCTCGATGCGCTGCGGCGTGCGATGTCGAGCCTTCCCGCGGCCGACCGGGAGGTGGTCGAGTTGCGGCACCACGGCGGGCTGAGTTTCAGGCAGATCGCGGACCTCGTCGGCGAGCCGATGGGCACGCTGCTGGCCCGCCACCACCGGGCGTTGCGGAAGCTGCGGTCGATGATCGAACGCGATGCACCCGCGGACGAGGAGCAGACTCGATGAACGCGCACGACAACAACGAGTTCGCCGGGATCGAGACCGCGCTCGACCGACTCGCGGAGTCGGATCGGGCGGCCGCGCCGGCGTCGCTCGAGTCGAACGTCTACCGTGCCTCGCGGGCGTCGCTCCGTTCGGGCGGGTGTGCGCGGGTTCGGATCGGATGGGGACTGGGGGTTCGGCTCGCCGCGGCCGCGGTGCTGCTGGCGGGGACGATCGGCGTCATCTCGACACTGAACCGAGCGGGCCCGCAGCCCACGCCGACGGCGAACGTGACGGCGGCGGCATTCGAGTCGTGGCTGGCGCTGGACGATCTGTTCGACGACGGGTTCGGGACGCGGCTGGGCGTGGTTTCGACCGATGCCGACCGGCTCGCGCAGCCGGATTCGGATGACTGGGACGACCTGGAGGACGCTCTGTGATGCGACACCGTGCTGCCACATTGCTGATCGTGATCGCGGGAGCGGCGCTTCCGGCGAGCGCCCAGCCGGATCGCCCGGCGCGCGAGGACCGGCCCGTGATGCGTCAGGCGGACCGCGAGGCGATGCGAGAGAGGCTTCAGCGTCGGCTTGACGAAACGCGTCATTTGGAGCAACGGCTCCTGGCGGCGCTGGACGCGCTGGACCGGGGCGAGGAACCGCCGGCGGTCGCCGAGCCGGGCGGGCCGATGCGCGGGGAGTGGCAGCGCGGACGCCCGTTCGAGCAGGAGCAACCGGCGGGCGGGGCGCCCCCCCCCGCGACGGACGAGGAAGTGATGGCGTTCCTGGACTCGGCCGCGCCGCCGATCGCTCGCAGGCTGCGTGAGGTGCGCGAAGCCGAGCCGTGGGTGGTCGAGCGGACGGTGCGACGGCTGGCGGGGCGGGTGGCGGAGATCCGTGTCGCCCGCGAGCACGATCCCGCGCTGGCGGACCTGATGGTCGCCGAGACGCGGAGCGGGCTGCTCGTGGCCGATGCGTTGCGCGACGTGCACCGCGCCGTGCTGGGCGGTGGCGACGAGGGCGCGTTGCGGGCGGCGTCGGCGTCGCTTCGGGGAGCGCTCGAAGCGCAGTTCGACGCGCGCATCGAGCGGCGCGAGCACGAGATCGTGTCGCTGGGCCGGCGCATCGAGGAGCTGCGGGCGGAACTCACGCGGCAGCACGCGGAGCGCGAGGCGTTCATCGACCGCGCGGTCGAGCAGGCCGTCGAGCGCGCGAAGCGGTCGTCCTCGCGTCCCGACGAGCCTCGCGGCGGACGGCGCTGAGACGCGCCGTCACGACACGACCGATCCAGGCGCGACCTCCGCCGACGGGGTCAGCACGACGACCCGCTTCGATTCGCCTTCGCCCTGCTCGCTCGCCGCCAGGAGCATGCCGCGCGACTCCTCGCCGCGGATGGTGCGCGGGGCGAGGTTGGCCACGATCACGATGTGACGCCCGACGAGGTCCTCCGGCTTGTAGTGCTCGCGGATGCCGGCGCAGATCTGCCGCGGCGTGCCGCTGCCGTCGTCGACCTGGAGTTTCAGAAGGCGGTCGGCGTTCGGGTGCGGCTCGGCCGTCACGACGCGGGCGACGCGCAGGTCGAGGCGGGCGAAATCCTCGAAGGTGATGGTGGGCTTGGCGGGCGATGCCTGAGTCGTGTCGGCGGCAGGCGCGGGCGTGTCGGACATCGGGAGTCTCCCTTCGCGTCGCGGGCGCGATCAGGCCCGGTCGCGTGCGAGTGTAGCCAGCGAGTCCCGCTACTCCTCCGGGCCGGGCCTTACCCAAGCGCCGCCACGCCACAGACTTCGGTCGGGATCGACGCCGAGCGAGGCGGCGAAGGTCTCGGGGTCGAGGTCGCGGAGCGGCGCGCCGCCGTCCACGGCGAGTTGTGCCGCCCATGAGCGGTGAACGCCCTCGAGCAGGCGCGATTCGAGCCGCAACTGGTCGATGAGTTCGGCGGCGGACATCTGCGGGCCGGGATCCCCGCGGCAGGTGGCGCAGAGTCGGTAACTGGGCGGGTCGGTGCCGGGCACGAACACGGCCCGCTCGTTGCGGCACTCCGGGCAGGGCCAGGCGTCGGCGTATCGCTCGGTGTTCCAGAGGACGCTGCCAGCGCCGGCGAGTCCGACCAGCCTCCCGTAACGCTCGAGCGCCTCGCGGACGCCCGGCCTGCGCAACAGTTCCCGGGCGCGGATGCCCTGCCCGGCGCGTGCCTCGCCCATCGCCTCGGCGGCCGCGAGCGCGATCTCGGATCGGAGGGCTTCGTCGCGGCCGCGCATCCACTCGGGCGCGGCGTAGCGTCGATCGAGGCGGCTTGCCATCGCCGAGAGCCAGCGCTGCTCGGACTCCACTCGGGCGATCGCGGCCAACCCGACGCACGCGCTCGCGCCAACCCCGGCCGACCAGTTGTGCCGGCGATCGTGCTCGAAGGCGAGGGCGTAGAGCGTGCGCGCCAGTTCGATCTGGACGGGATCGTCGGCCTCGTAGGCAACTTCCTCCGCGAGCATCAGGTAGCCGCGCGGGTCGGAGGGTGTGAGTGCGGCGAGGCGCTCTTCGAGGCGCGGAACCGTGAGCGTCGTGAGCGTGCTCGGTTGATCCGGCTGAGCCAGAGCGACGGCGACGCCAAGGACGGCCGCGTCGAGGATGCTCATGGGAGTTCCTCCCCGAAACGGATCGCCCAGAGTCGGGCGATCGCGAGTTCCGTCGCGGCGATCTGGTGGAGCACGTGGGTTGCGGTCCGTCGCGTGCCCGCCAGTTCGGAGAGCACGCCGGCGGCGTCGGCTGCGCGCTCGGGACGCTCGACCGCGATCACGGCCGAGAGGAGCTCGGCGACGGCGAGCTGCTCGACGGCGAACCGCTGGACGGGGCCGCCCGCGACGGCGAGCCTCGCGGTGCGGCGGCGTTCGATCTCTTCGGCGCGCACCACGCCGGAGCGGCCTGCGGAAAGATCCGCGGCGAGTTGCTGCCACTGGGCGCGGAGTCGGGCCGCGCTCTCGTCGGCGGCGGCGGGCGTGCCATCGGCGGAGGATGGCGCGAGGGACGAGGAGGCCATGCCCGCGTAGGTTTCCGCGAGCAGCGGAGCGAGGCGGTCGACGCGCCCCACCTCTCCTTCGGCGGCGAGCAGTTCCATCAGACGCTCGACCAGCACGCGCCGGGTCTTGAGTTTCCAGTCCGGATCGCGGACGGACACCACGCTCGTGCCCGTCATCTGTGCCACGAGTTCCGCGTTCTGGATCGTGCGGGGCATCGTGGGCGCCTGTTCGAGGAGGCCCTTGAGGGCCGAGGCGTTCATACGGAGCGCGAGCAGGGCGTCTCGGGCGGCCTGGCGGACCTGCGCGGGCGAGCCTCGCACGGCCTCCTGCGCCAGCACCTCGCCGCTGATGGGGTCGAGGATCGAGCCACCGCCCAGTTCGCGGAGGAGGGCGACGCGGGCATCGGCGTCGCGCTGGGCCGAGGCGTACCGCACGGCCCATGCTCCGTCGTAGCGTCCCGGCGCGACGACGGCCTGATCGCCGACGCTGCCGCGGACGGTTTCCATCGCGTCCTTGACGGGCGCATCGAGCCTGTCGATGAGCAGGGCGGCGGCGTCGAGTCCGCCCGACCAGCGCAGCGAAGCGGCGGCGTTCAGCCGGGCCGCGAGCACGGCGCGGGCGAGATGATCGGTCGGCGTGCGGTCGTCGTGCGCATCGCGCTCGACGCGGCGCAGTTGCTGGAGCCACGAGTCGGCGAGGTCGTCGCGCTGGGCGGCGGTCGGCAGGCCCCACGCCGTCTCGTACCTGTTCCGCAGGTCGCGCCGCTGCGCGTCGATCGACCGGGCGGGCAGCGACATGAGCGGGTCGACGCCTTCGGCGTTCGATCTCGTCGCGAGCGCGGTCGTGATGACGTGCAGATCGGCGTTCGAGACGCGCGGATTGCCGAAGGCCTGAACGAGCCACGTTCGCGACCGATCGCCCCGCCGCCACGTGAGGGCGAGGGTGAGTTCGACCATCGCGTCGGCGATCGCGGGGTCAACGTCCGGCTCCGGCCCCGCGAGGGTGATCGCGTCGAGGCCGGCGAGCAACAACTCGATCCGGCGGGCCTGCTGCTCCGGCGCGGCGGCGTCGACCGCGCGGACCCACCGCCGCCAACGCTCGAGTTCCGTGTCGCGGTCGGGACGATCGCCCAGCACGAACCGCCGGGGCAGCAGACCGAGCGCGGCGACCGCGCCGGCGTCGAAGGTGCGCCCCGCGGCCGGGCCTGCGCCCCCGATCGCCTGACGGAGCGCATCCTCAATGACTCGCGACACCACGGCGGACAACCCGCTCTCCCCGCTCAACCGCACGAGCGTGCCGGCCGACCAGACCGCCGGCCACACGCCGTCCGCGTCCGGGGCCGCGCCTCCGTGCATCGCCACCGAGCCGGCGGCGACCACTTCCGCAGCGGCGGAGGCGATGAGCGGGACGGCGGACGCGCTGTGCATGAACTCGACCACCGAGTTGGTGGCCGCTCGCTGGCGATCGGGCGCGAGCAGGCACCAGTGGGCCGCAACATCCAGCGCTGACGAACGGAAGAGGGCGAGCGCCTCGCCGGGGTCGAGCGCGAGGCCATCGACCGCGGCGTCGAGACCGCGCAGCGCGGCGTTCAGTTCGGATGCGGACGGGGCGCCCGTCGGGCGCGGCCGGGCGTCGCTCGTCACGCTCGGTCTCAACGGGAACGGCTCGACTCGTGCAGGCTCCGCGGACGCCCGTGCGGGCGGCGGCGGGGGAGGCGGGTCCGGCGGCGTGCGCGGCACGGTCAGCAGGATGGCGGCGAGCGATCCGAGCACGGCCAGCGCGACGAACCCGCCAATGAGGACGAACACACCGCGACGGAGCAACCGTTTCGCCGGGTCGTCCTCCTCGGGCCGGACCATCTCTGGCGGGCGGGGATCGGCGGGCCGCGGAGGCTCGTCGGCGAGCGGTTTCGGCAGGCCCGCAAGCCGAACGGGAACAGGCGGCGAGTCGGCGCGAAGCGCGGGCACGGGCGCGGGACGCGGCACGGCCCGAGCGCTCGCGGCGCCGCGGCTGCTGAGCCGACGCAGCGCACCGACGATTTCGTCGGGCGACGCGTCGCGAGCGCGGGCCAGGAGCATCAGGCGGTGCAATGACCCCCGGTTCCACCCGCCGTAGCGTGCGAGCGTGAGCAGCGCATCGTGTTCGAGGAGGACGCCGCGTCCGGCCTCCGAGGTCGGCGCGGCGAGCGCGGCCTGCTGCGCGGCGGCCTCGCCCCCCCACCGCCGCGCGAGGTGCACGCGAACAGCGGGGTCGAGCAGTTGGGCCGCGGCGGCGTGGAGCGCGAGGCGCACTTCGTCTGCTTCGGGCGTCTCGCTCTGGTGGTGGGCGGCGAGCGCGACGAGGCGGCGCTCCAGAGCCGCGATGACGGCCGAGTCGTCGGCCACGCCCGGCCTCAGCCCGAGCAGCGCGAACGGACCGCCGCGGGCCGAATCCTCGCCGAGGAAGCGGGCGATGAGCGAAGCGCCGGCGGGGTGCGGCATCGCGCTCATGGCGACCCCTTCCCGTCGGTGGTCGGCGTCGGCGCGGGAGGCAGTGCGGCGTCGAGTTCGCGCAGTTTCGCGCCCCACGGCTCGGGGCCGAACTGCGGGAAGAGCGTCTTGTGCTGGTCCAGCACGATGCGGGCGCGGGGGGCATCGGTCGCGGCGAGCAGGCGGAGGGACTCGCAGCGTGCCTCGAACCACTCGTCGCTGCCCTGGGCGAGGCCGGCGAGCAGCGTGCGCCAGCCTTCCAGCGCGGCTTCGGCGTCGCCCGCTTCCTCGCTCAGGCGCGAGTAGCGGCGCAACGAGCGTGCGGTGTGCCTACCGAGATCGATCAGGCGTGCGTCGAGACGCAGGGCGGCGTCGCGAGCGGCCTCGTCGCGCTCCAGCCGCCAGAGCGCGTCGGCGGCGTCCGCGATCGCCTCGACGAGCGACGAGACCTGCTGGTTGGAGATCGACGACTCGATCGGCTCGAATCCCGCGAGAATGCGCGATCCGAAGCGCACGACTTCCCGCGCCGCGTAGGCGTCGTCGGGATTGGCCCGGCGCTGCTCGAGCGCGACCCGGTACACGAGGCGGTCGGCGGCCTCGGCGAAGCGGCCCCCGATCTCCTGGAGTCGGCGCGAGGCGGCGTCGATCCTGGGACGGTCGCGGTGAACCAGCGCGATCTGGAGTCTGCGGTACTCGATCTCCTCCTCCAGGGCGTCGAGATTGAGGCCGAGATAGGCACGGACCTCCTCCAACGTGGTCAACGCGCGCTCGGCGCGGCGCACGTCGGGCGCGGCGGCGGACATCAGCACGTCGAGCAACTGCCGGACGCGGAGCACGATGAAATCGGCGGCCTCGCCCGCTTCGACCGGCGTGCCGTTCATCACGGTCCATCGGTCGCGCTCGATCAACTCCTCGGCGACGGCGGCGAACCGCGCGGCCATCGCCCCGCGATCGGCGGGACGGGCGACGCGGCACTGCGTGTAGAGCAACCTCGCCGCGTGCCGACGGGCCGTGTCGTAGAGCGCGGACTCTCGCGGCACGGCGAGCAGCACCTCGATGGCCTCGGCGTCGTCGATCAAACCTCCCTCGACGCGGCGCAGAAGGAGCCTCGCGGCGCGCTCGGTCCTCGGGAACGACTGGAGGAACACGCCGGCAAGGCGGTCGCGCCGCGGGACGAGCGACAGCCGCCCCCCCTCGACGGCCCGATCGAGCGCGACGATGGCGTACCAGAGCGCTTCCTGGCGATCGTCCTCGCTCGGCGCGAGCGAGGCCGCGACCTCGTAGGCGTCCGCCGCCGGCTCCGGCTCCCCCGCGTAATAGAGCGACAGTCCGCGGAGCAGCGCGGCTCGCGCTCGTTCCTTCGGGAACTTGCTCGCGTCCTGAGCGTCCACGCCGAGCAGGAGCGCACGGGCGGCCTCGCGGTAGCGATTCGCGACGGCCTCGTCGGCGGTCGGGGCCTCGCCGTCCTCGCCGGCCTTGGCGTGGTTCTCGCGGGCTCGCTCGTAGGCGCGCAGGCCGCGCACGAACTGGACGATGAACCCCTCGTTGCCGATGGGCGCGGTGCCGTAGCGTCCGACGAGGTCGATCACGTGGCCGACCTCGCCGCGCGCGACGAGGTCGCCGAGCGCCGTCTGGGCGAGCGTCTCCAGGAGGCGGTCACGCCCGGCGAGACCGCGTGCCTTGGGATCGTCGAGCGCTTCGAGCACGACGACGGCGAGCAGTCTGGCGTCGGCGGTTTCGAGGCGCGTCTCGCTCGCGTCCCCGCCGCGCCGAGCGCGGGCGATCATCAGGTCGAGGTCCGCCCAGCGGCGGGCGGCGCCGAGGACCGCGATGCGTCGCGTGAAGAGTTGCCTGCGGACGGACTCGGGCACCTCCGGCGATTCGACGAGCACGTCGAGCCAGCGCACGGCCTCGACGTCCTTGCCCTGCACCGAGGCCGCGAGCGCAACGCCCATCGCGGCGCGGGCGACGTGCTCGAAGCGCAGGAGCGGCGCGGGCAGGCGCTCGACGGTCGGCTCGCGGTTGCCGGGTGCGTTCAGGAGCCAGCCGAAGTCCCGCTTCGCCTGTTCGGCGAGGCGCACGTCGCCGCTGACAAGGGCGAGGTAGTAGCGCGACCAGCCGGCGTAGTACATGGCGAGCGATCGGAGCCGGCGCGCGTCCGCGAGTTGCTCCTTGACGGCCTGCGGGTCGGGGTCGCTGCCCCGCGACTCGCGGCGTTCGAGCGACTCGACGCGCCGATGGACCTTCGTGCCGGCGTCCTCGAAGATCGGCAGCACCGAGCGCAGCACGCGCTCCGCCTCGCTTCGCTCCTCGGGGCCGGCGATGCGGAGCCGGTGCAGTTCGGCGAGTTCCTCGCCCTTGAGGTACGACGCCTTGGCGAGATTGATGCGGAGCTCGAAGGACTCCGAGTCCGGCACCTTGAGCAACAGTTCACGGCTGAGCGCCTCGGCACGAGCTCGCTGCTCGGGTGTGGCCGCATCGGTGAGCAAACGCACGTAGAGGGTCCCGAGGCGCTCGGCGATGGCGATCCGCTCGTCGCCGAGCGTCGAGTCGAGACGCTCCTGCAGGCGGGCGGCGAGCAGGTCGGTCAGCCCGCGATCGGCGAGATAGCGCTCGACGGCGTCCTCGCCCGCCGATTCGGGCTGCGCCGCGGCCACGCCCGCGACGAGCGCGAGGAACGCGAGGAGGACCGCGAGGATGGCGTCAGTTCGCCGGCACATACGTCCGCTTCGTGAAGCCCGCGTCAACGCCGGCCTGGAGCGCCACCGCCGCGGCGTCCCAGGGCACGTCGCCGGAGACCCGGATGAAGACGCCGCCGTCCTTGGGCAGTTCGCGCAGGACGGCGACGAGTTGGCCGCGCTCGGTGAGCACGTGCTGGCCGATGCGGAAGACCGGGGCCGTCCCGGCCATCTCGACGCGGACGATCTGGGGTTGGAGGTCCGCGGCCGCTCCGCCGCGGCGTTCAGCGGCGAGCGCGCTGCCGACCTGGGACTCGCGCTTGGTGAAGGTCGTGGTGACCATGAAGAAGATGAGGAGGAGGAAGACAACGTCGATCATGGTGGTCATGGGCAGCCGCCCGATCTCCTCGCCTTCGCGCTCTGTGGGTCTCGTGAGTCTCACGGGGGCCCTCCCGGAACGTCGGCGGTGCCGACCTGCCAGCGTCGCACGCCGAGGGCCGCGAGCCGATCCACCAGATCATTGACCGTCGCGGCACGGGCGGCGCGGTCGGCGCGGATGAGCAGCTCGACGGCCGCGGCGTCGCCGCCCCGCTTGGCGATCTCGGCCTGGAGCGTGCGGACCGCGCCGTCGAGCGAGACCGGCTCGTTCGCGATGAGGATCGTTCCGTCGCGGCGGACGTCCACGACGACCAGGCCGGAAGCGACGGCGGCGTTCTTCTCGCCCGGCTGTTCCGGCAGGTCAATGGGCGAACGGATGAGTTGCGAAAACTGGGAAGTGAAAAGAAAGAAGATGATGAGTTGCAGCACCACGTCGATCATGGGCGTCAGATCGAAGCCTCGCTGCTTGCGTCCTGTCCGGGGCGACAGGTTCATGCCGTGCCGACTCCGGTGCGTGGGCGCGGGGCGGGCTTGGCGGCTGGCTGTGTCGCTCCGGGCGCGGATGCTCCGGCGCTCTCGAGGTGCGAGGCGAGATCGTCGATGGTGCGTCCGATCTCCTGAGCCATGGCGTCGATCCGGTTGCGGAGCCAGGCGTAGGCGGCGGTGCACGGGATCGCGACGATGAGGCCCATGACGGTGGTGATGAGCGCGACGGAGATGTCGCCCGCGAGCTCATCCGGCCGCGCGACGCCCTCGCTGGTGCTGAGGGTATCGAACGCGCCGACCATGCCCACCACGGTGCCCAGCAGCCCGAGCATCGGCGCGACCGTGGCGATCAGCCCGATGGATTCGGTCGACCGCTGGAGTTTCGACACCTCCTGCTGGCCGGCTTCCTCGAGCGCGGAGCGCAGTTCGAGGAATCCGAAGGCCGAGCGGCGGCATCGGAGCAATGCCGCCCCGAACACGCGCGTGAGGAACGAGCCGTTCTCCTCGGCGGTGCAGTAGGCGATCGTGCCCTCCGTGTCGCTGGCCCGCAGCATCTCGTGCAGGCGGGCGACGTGAACGGCCGGGGCGAGGTGCTTCATGCGAAGGCGGACCACCTGCGCGATGATGAGCACCACCGCGACGAACGAGAGGGCGATGATCAGGAAACCGACCTGCCGCCCCTGCGAGATGTAGTCCAACAGCGACTTGTCGGCCGCGGCGTCCTGGGCGAGCGTGAACAGGCCGGGCACGAGCGTGGAGTGGGTCATCGTCGAACGGTCTCCGTTGGAAGGGGGTCGGCCGCGGCCTGCTCGCGGGGCGCCTCGCCGTGGCGGCGGATGGCGTCCCAGTCGCAGGCGGGATGCCCGGCGAATCGGGTGAGGAGTTCGGCGCGAAGCCTCGACGCCCCGCCCGCGTCGCCCAGCGATTCGAGGGCGACCGCGGCGTCCGCGAGGGCGATGCCCGCGAGGTAGGGCAACTCGCGTTCGAACGAGGCGGGGACGGTGAGGAGTTCGATCACGCCCAACCGGCGCGCCGAGTCGTCCGGTTCCATGAGCAGCGAGCGACCCACGCCGAGCCGCGCCCACGCCTGCTGCCATGACGGTGCGCTCGGGTCCAAGAACGGCGCGAGCGACGCTCGCGCGGCGGCGCGGGCCGCGGTGTCGGTCGCTGTCGTTGCGGTGACGATGTGCAGGACGAACTCGACCCCCGGCTCGCGCGAGGTGACGGCCGGCATCTCGGCTTCGACGCGCGACGCTGCGCGTGCCGCGTGCAGATACAGGGCGGCGTATGCCTCGGCACGGGTGGAGTACGGCGCGCGTGCGGTGAGGGAACCGCCGGTCGCCAGAACGCGGACCGCCGGGCCTGGCACCCACAACGGGGGCAGGTCGGCGACGAGGCCGGTCTCCGCGTCGACGACGGATCCGAGTGCCGTGTCGGCGCGGACGGCGGGCGTGCCGCTCGACTCCCGGGCGCGGAGCCAGGTGATCCACGGCGCGACGGCGAGAGACTGTGCGCTGCGTGCGAGGCGGCACCGCAACAGGCCGAAGGCGATGCGCTCGCCCGTGGGGCCGCGGTTGTCGTGCATCGACTCGAAGAGTTCCTCGAACAGCGGCTCCGCGCCGGGGACGTCGCCCCGTTCGAGTCTGGCCCTCGCTCTCCAGGCCCGTTCCGCCATCGGCATGTAGGCCTCGGCGATGGCGGCGTGCTCCCCGCGCACGGCGAGCACCGTGTCCCACGGCACGACAACCGGGGAGGCGCCGCCGTCGCGAACCGCGATGCCGTCCGACGAGACGGCGACGATGACGCCGGGGGGCAGCGTCGCTCGCCCGCGCAGGGTCAGGATCGGCTCGTCGGCGCGTGCGGCGGCGGTGAGGGCGATCGCGGCGATGCAGCCGAGGCGGATCACGGCCCACCCCCCGCGACGAAGGTGTAGGTGCCGCCGGACTCGCGCGCGATGCGCCGCATGAGCGGCTCGGCGTCGCGCGAGACGAAGCAGATGCAGTGGATGGGGACGCGATGCTCGGCGTTGAGGCGCTCGATCTCGCCCGCGACCTGTTCCGGAAACTCGCCGTCGGTCATGAAGAAGATGGCGTCCGGCCGCGGGCGCAACTGGAAGGCCAGGTGGAAGGCCGGTCCGGGATTGGTGCCCCCGCCGGACTGGATGGCCATGATCTCTCGGCGCGACGACCGCTTGTTTCGCTCGTTGGCCTGGAGCCAGCGGACCTCTTCTCCGAGCGGGGTCGCGCTGGTGGAGAACGTGATGGGGAGGTAGTGGGCGTTCTCGAGCAGGCCGTCGATGGACTTGGCCAGTTCGTCGCGGAGGCGTTCGATCTTGCCGCCGAAGCTCATCGAGCCGGAGATGTCCACGATATAGACGAATCGCGAGCCTGTGGCCTCCGCGCCGAAGAAGCCGGCACCCCCCGCGCCTCCGCCGCCCTCGCCCATGCCCGGCCCGCTGCCGAGATCGCCCGCGCCGGTGAGCGAGCCGGTGTCGGCGAGTTCCCTCATCGCGCCGCTCAGGTCGATGTCCGGCGGAGCGTCGAGCAGATCGACGGTCGCCATGTCCGGGAGCGTGATCTCCGGCACCACCGGCGATTCGAGCGCCAACGCTTCGTCGGTCAGTTGCGCCAGTTCGACGTCGGTCATGACGGCGAAATCGACGACCGACGAGGCGCCGGCGGCTCCGCTCCGCGAGTCGTGCTCGACGCGGAGGTGCATGGCGACGAGCCAGGCCGTCAGGTGCACCAGCAGCGAAACGGCGACGCCCACCACCGTCGCCCGCTTGGCGAAGCGGATGAGCCGCACCTCGAAGGGGACCTCGGGTGTTCCCTCGACGGGCGCGGTCGGCCACATCGGCCCACCGTGGGCCGGATCGCGCCCAGCCTCCTGCTGGCTTTCGGTGCGGCTCATGCACATCCTCATCGGCGACGCGGCGGGGCTCCGTGTGAGTCTACCTGCGCTGTCGCCCGGCGTTGCCGCCTGCTTCGGGCACGCCGCGAGCCTGTTCGCACCGCTCGGGCTTCGGGTTCGATCGCGTCTCCCGCTTGACGCCCGCCCCCCCGCGCCGTTCAATGCGGCCGCCGAAGTCATTTCCCCCCCGCCCACGGAGCCGACCCCATGCCCGACACCGCCTCGTCCCCGGCCAGGCAGGCGGCTCCCGGCTCGGCGGGCACGCCCCGTCGCGTGCTGCTGAAGTTGAGCGGGGAGGCGTTCTGCAAGCCGGGAGGCTTCGGAATCGACCCGGACGAACTCGAACTCATCGCCCGCGAGGTCGCCGACGCGGCCCGCAGCGGCGTGCAGGTGGCCGTGGTGGTCGGGGGCGGGAACATCGTCCGCGGGGCGCAACTGGCGGCCGCGGGACACATCGAGCAGGCGACGGCGGATTACATGGGCATGCTCGGGACGGTGATCAACGGCCTGGCGTTGAAGGAGAAACTGCTGACGCTCGGCGTGGACTCACGCGTGCTCTCGGCTCTGGAGGTCCGCTCGGTCGCCGAGCCGTTCATCCGGGGACGCGCCCTTCGCCACCTGGAGAAGGGGCGCGTGGTGGTGCTGGTCGCCGGCACGGGCAACCCGTTCTTCACGACGGACACCTGCGCCGCGCTCCGTGCACGCGAACTGGAGTGCGGCGCGCTGCTGAAGGCGACGAAGGTTGACGGGGTCTACACGGCGGACCCGCGAACCGACCCGACCGCGACGCGCTACGAGCGGCTGACGTTCGCGGAGGCGATCGAGCGGCGGCTCGGCGTCATGGACCTGACCGCGCTGGCGATGTGCCAGCAGCACGGCATACCCGTCGTCGTGTTCGACTTCAAGAGGCCCGGCAACATCCGGCGGGTGGTCGCCGGCGAGCCGATCGGCACCCGCGTCGAACGCCCCTAGCCGATGGAATCGATCGACCACGGAGCGAACCCATGACCGATCCCGACACCATCCTGCTCGAAACCGAGGACGCGATGCTCAAAGCGGTAGACTACCTGAAGAAGGAACTCCGCGGCATCCGCACGGGGCGCGCGACGACCGCGCTCGTCGACTACTTGAAGGTGGACTACTACGGCTCGTCGACGGACCTCAAGGCGCTCGCCGCGATCAGCATCCCGGAGCCGACGCAGATCCTCATCAAGCCGTTCGACCCGGGCTCGCTGAGCGAAATCAAGAAGGCGATCGAGTCCTCCGGGCTTGGCATGAACCCGATCGTCGAGGCGAAGCAGATCCGGCTGAACGTTCCCGCCTTGACGACGGAGCGGCGCCAGCAGCTCGCCGGGCAGGCGAAGAAGATGGGCGAGGAGCAGAAGGTCGCCCTCCGCAACGCGCGGCGCGACGCCAACAAGCACGCCGACGGGCTGGCAAAGCAGGAAGGCAAGCACTACCCCGAGGACGAGATCGAGACGCTGAAGACCGAGATTCAGGAGATGCTCAAGAAGTACGAGGGGCAGATCGACACGGCGGTCGAGGAGAAGACGCGCGAGATCATGGAGGTCTGAAGGCCTCCCGGTTCAGCGGACCACGATCGCCCTGGGCATGGTCAGCAGGACCGGCTCGCGGCGGAGTTGCATGAGGGCCGCCGCGCCGCGCCGGACCTCCGACCAGGTCTGATCGCCGAGCAGTGCGCCGCCCGCGTCGATCAGCCCGCCGGGGAGCGACGCACCGGGCGCGGACATGGCCGAACCGAACATCTCTTCGAGCAGTTCGGCGATGCTCTTCGGCCCCGGGAACTCGAGCACGTCGTACTCGTCCAGGCCCAGCTCGGCCGCGAGGTCCTCGATGCAGACATCCAGCCCGCCGATCTCGTCGGCCATCCCGAGCGCGATCGCCCGCTCGGCGGTGAAGAGCCGTCCCTCCGCGGTCTTCGAGAGGTCGATGCCGGGACGACCGGCGACGACGCGGCGCGAGAAGAGGTCGTAGGTCTGCTTCATCTTCGCGTGCACCTGCTGGACCTGCGCCGGCGTCCACGGCTCGGTGGACGAGAACATGTCGCCCGCCGGCCCGCGGGTGCGGGTGGTGACCCGGACCTTGAGTTTGTCGTAGAGAGGCCCCATGGACATCTTGCCGCCGACGACGCCGATCGAACCGACGATGCTGGACGGGTTCATGTAGATGCGATCGCCGCCGACGGCGATGTAGTAGCCGCCGGAGGCCGCCATCGACCCGACACTGACCCAGACCGGCTTCTCGGAGGCGACGCGCCGCAGGCCCTGCCAGATGACCTCGCTCGCGGTCGCCGACCCGCCGGGCGAGTCGATGCGGACGACGACGCCGAGGATCAGGTCGTCGTGGAGGATGTCGTCGAGGGCGTTGCGGATGGTGCGGCTGCCAACGCTCGACTCGCCGAGAAACCCGCCCTGCGACGAGTCGCCGTCCACGATCGCGCCGTCGATATGCACGACCGCGATGCTCGGCATGGACGCGGAGTGGTCGGGACGCTCGGTGAAGATGCGGAAGACCGCGAAGGGATCGGACATGCTGGGCGGCGCAGCGCTCTCGCCGAGATCATCGGCCCACTCGACCGCGGCCCCCAGCGATGCCGCCAGCCGGTCCTCGATCTCGTCGAGGTCCACCTCGGCGTCGATCAGCCGGTGGCGGACGGCTTCCTCCGCCGTGCCCCACCAGAGGTCGCGCATCGCGGCGTCGAGTTCCGCGTCGCTCAGGCCGCGGTTGGCCTTGAGCACGGCCCGCATCTCGGCGTACAGCCCGTCGAGCAACTGGGTGACGTTCTGCTCCCAGGCCTCGCTCGGGCCGCTGCGGGTGAACATTTCGTTGGCGCCCTTGTAGTCGCCCACCTGCACCAGGTCCGCCTTCAGTCCGATCCACGCGAGCGTGTCCGCGAGGAAGATCTCCTCCATGTGCATCCCGGGGAAGGAGACCGAACCGGCCCGCTGGATCAGGCTCTCGTCCGCGTAGGACGCGAGCAGCAGGTCCGTCGGCCCGTAGTTCTCGGCGTAGACGATCACACTCTTGCCCGCCCCGCGGAGGGCGTGCATCGCCTCGCCGATCTCCTGCACGTGGGTGAACCCCAGCGCGGCATCCTTCAGCCGGATGAAGACCGCGTCCACGTCGTCGCGCCACGCCGCTTCGTGCAGCATCCCGACGTAGTCCCGGAGCGTGGTCTCCCCCATGCCCAGCCAGGCCAGCGGGCCGGCGGCCTCGACCGGGGTGCCTTCGATCTCGAGAACCGCGACGCCGATCGACCGGCTGTCGTCGGCCCTCGCTCCGGGGACGAGGATCGCCAACACGACAATGACGGCCAGCAGACGCACGACGCTCGGATTCATGGAAGCATCTCCCGCGGGGCACGCCGCCCCGACAGAGTGTACGGCCGAACCGGCCCGCGGTGCCGCTCGGTCGATCGTTCGGTTCAGTCGTAGCCGAGGTCGGCCAGATCGTCCTCGTCCAGGCCGAAGTGGTGCCCGATCTCGTGAAGAAGCGTGACGCGGATCTCTTCTCCCACCGCCTCATCGCCGCTCTCCCAGCCGCCGGCGAGGTTCACGATTCCGGCGCGAAACAGGTGGATGTCGTCCGGGAGGTCGCCGGAGCGTTCGACCGAGCGTTCGGGGAGAGAGACGCCGGTGTGCAGGCCGCAGAGTTCCTCAGCGGCGTCGGCCTGCTCCTCGGGCGGGATGCCGAGTTCGTCGAGCAGCGCCCTGGTCGGGCGGTCGATGACGATGACCGGGAGTTCTTCGAGCACGGCCCGCACCCGCCGGGGGAGGCGCTCGATCACGGCTTCGAGGAGCGCATCGAAGCGAGCGCGCTCGGCGTCGGTCATCGCCCCCCTCCCGTCGGCTCGGGCTCGTCGCCGCCGAAGACGTCGCCGAGCGCGAGGGGGCGACGCAGGAGCACGGGCAGCAGCCGCCACGAGTCGATCAGCAACCCGGCAAGCCCGATGGTGAGCAGCATCGATCCGACCGCCACAAGGAAGAGGCTCGAGACGGCGGTCACGTCGCCGATCGGCCCCCGCAGCACCCCTGCCAGCAGGCCCATCGCGTCGCCGAGAGCGACAACGGCGACCGAGGCGAGCACCGCGTACATCGTCTGGCGGTCAACCCGGCCTGTCCGCAACACCAGCGACCTCGCCACCAGCAGGCGGAGATTCGGGCGCAGGCACAGCACCATGACGGCCATGACCCCCGACATCGCCAGCCGCAGGTACAGGCGGTCGATCGCCAGTTCCTCCACGGCGCCGCCCCGCGCGAAGTACGGCGGCGGGGCGATGGTGTCCAGCACGCCGACGACCAGCCAGTGCAGCCCCGCGAGGGGGACGTACGCCGCGGCCGCGATCAGCGCGAGAACCACGTTTCGAACCGGAATGCCCGCGTGGGGCCGCGCGAGCGTGAGCGCGCCCAGCCCGGAGACCAGCAGCGCGACGACGCTCGCCCATCGACACCAGGCGACGTTCCACGCCGCGCCGCGCATGAGTTCGGCAACGTGCGAGCCCTGGATCAGCCAGGTCAGGCACGCCGCCGTCAGCCCTCCCAGCGCCCAGCACATCACTCCGGCGGCGACGAGTCTGGGGCGGGGAATCGGCTGAATCTCGGTGGCCCTCGGATCGATCCTCGCGAGAATCGTGGCGCGCACCAGCACGCCGCACTCGGGGCAGTTGCCGCGGACCGAAAGCCCCCGCAGGTTGTAGCCGCACGAGGCGCAGGGCAGGTCGCCGGTCAGGTCGAGCGCGAGTGACCCGGCGGGTCGCTCGGCGACGTGCGCGTCGCCGCGCCGCTCTCCGCTGACCCCCTCGTGTCGTGCCGTTTCACTCATGGCGCTCCGATGCACTCGCGCGACCCGACATCCTCCCCCGCCGAGCGGCGATCAGCATACGCGACCACCGATCGCCCCGTGCGAACCCCCCAGTCCCCCATATACTCTCGCCCCACGCAACCCCCGACCCGCGCGCACGAACCGGACCAGCGAGCAGACCCCATGCCGGACGCCATCCAGCGACTCCGCGACAACGTGCAACGGGTCTTCCTGGGCAACAGCCCGGCGGTGGACCGGATCATCTGCTGCCTGCTCTCCCGCGGGCACCTCCTGATCGAGGACGTGCCGGGCGTCGGCAAGACGGTCCTGGCGAACACGATCGCCCGGAGCATCCACTGCTCGTTCAGCCGCATCCAACTCACGCCGGACATGCTGCCGGGCGACGTGCTCGGCGTCTCGATCTTCGACCGCGGGACCGGCGAGTTCATGTTCAAGCGAGGCCCCATCTTCGCCAACATCGTGCTCGCGGACGAGATCAATCGCACGACGCCGCGCACGCAGACCGCCCTGCTCGAAGCGATGAGCGAAGCGAGCGTCTCGATCGACGGCGTGGTCCACCGGCTCGACCAGCCGTTCATGGTGCTGGCGACGCAGAACCCGTACGAGTTCGAGGGGACCTACCCGCTCCCCGAGAACCAACTGGACAGGTTCCTCATGCGGGTGCGGCTGGGCTACCCCGCGCCCGAGGACGAGCGGCGCATCCTCGAACTCCGCCCCGCGACGACGGTGCTCGAAACGCTCAGGCCGGCGATCGACAAGGATGAACTGCTCCACCTGCAGGCCGAGGTCGACCGGGTCCGCGTCGATCCGGCTTTGCTGGACTACGTCGTCGAGTTCGCCAACGCCACGAGGCGGCACGACCGCATCCAGATCGGCCTGTCGCCGCGCGGCTCGCTCGCGTTGACGCAGGCGGCGCGGGCGACGGCCCTGTTCCGCGGACGCGACTACGCCGTGCCGGAGGACATCCTCGACAACGTGACCGCGGTGTGCGCACACCGCATCATCACTCGCACCTATCTGGGCGCGGCGCCCGAGGCGGCCGAGGACGTGCTGACCGGCATCCTCGAGACGCTTCGGAGTCCGGCCTGAACGGGGGAGTTCGCGATGGCCCGCATGGTCCGATTCGATCGCGACGGCCCGTACAAGATCGAGCCGGGACAGGTTCCGGCGGACAAGCCGATCTGGGTCTGCGGGTGCGGCCTGACGAAGAACCCGCCCTTCTGCGACGGCTCGCACAAGCCCTGCCGCAACGAGCAGCCTGGGACGCTCTACGTCTACGACAAGGACCGTGCAACGGTCGTCGAGCGGCGCGACGACGTGTGATCCGGGGTTGATCGGGACGATCAGCCGAGCATGGAGGCGAGCAGTTCGACGGGGTGCAACGCCCGAACGCCGACGCCGTCCTTGATCTGGTGGCGGCACGACGTGCCGGTCGCGACGACCGTCGCGCCCGGATCGCTCCGCACGGCCGGGAAAAGGGCGAGTTCGCCGATCCGCATCGAGAGGTCGTACCGCCCGATCGTGTAGCCGAACGAGCCGGCCATGCCGCAGCACCCGGCGTCGAGCGTCGTCAGCCCGTCGCCGAGGATGCGCCGCAGGAACGGGCCTGAACTCTCCGCGCCCCACAGCGCCTTCTGGTGGCAGTGCGCGTGGAAGAGCACTCGGTGGCTCGTGGCCCGGTCCGCGAGGGCCGCGTCGATGGTCGATTGGCCGGGGTGGCTCCCCCACCGCTGCTCGAGGAACTCCTCCACGAGCGCAGCGCGTGCCGCGATGCGCTTGCGGGCCTCGATCGGCGTGCTCGTTCGCAGGCTGAGCCAGTCATCCTTGAGAGCGGACAGGCACGAAGGCTCCAGCACAAGGATCGCCTCGACGCGGTTGTCGTCCAGCCACGGGGTCAACCGCCCGGCCGTGCGGTCGATCGTCGCGGCGGCGTCATCGAGCAGGCCGGTGGAGATCATCGCGCGACCGCAGCAGCCCGCATCAACGAGGGCGACGCGGTAGCCGAATGCCGCCAGCACGCGGACGGCCGCTTCGCCAAGCCCTCGCTCACCATAGAGCGTGAAGCAATCCCCGAAGAGGACCACGGCGCGGTCGCCCTCGCGGAGGTGGGCCGGGCGCCTCGCGACACCCGCTTCGATGCGCCGGTGCAGCGGCGGGGCGAACTCGGGCAGCGTGCGGCGGGGGTCGATCCCCAGCAACCGCCCCGCTGCTCGGCGCGCGAAGCTGGTTCGGTTGACCGCGTTCGCCAGTCGTGGGGTGATCGAGGCGAGGCGTGAGAGTTCCCGCACGCGCCCGAATGCCCGCGCAGCAAGGGGCGCGCCGCCTCGCGCGCGATAGCCCTGTGCGAGGTACTCGGCCTTGAGTTTCGCCACGTCCACGTTGCTCGGGCACTCGGCCTTGCAGGCCTTGCAGGAGAGACACAGGTCGAGCGTGGCGAGCGTGTCGGGGTCGTTCCACGCCGGCGCACCGCCATCGCCGCCCGGGAACTGGCCCGTGATGGCGAGTCGGAGGGCGTTGCCGCGGCCGCGGGTTGAGTGGCGTTCGTCGAGCGTCGCCATGTAGGAGGGGCACATGGTCCCGCCGCGCTTCTTGCGGCAGACACCAGCGCCGTTGCACTGCTCGATCGCGCCGCCGAAGCCGTGCTGCTCGGCGTAGTCGAAGTAGGTATCGACCGCCGGCGCGCGCAGGTCCGTCCCGCTCGGGCGCACGCGGAGTCGCTCGGTGATGGACTCGACGCCCGGCCCGCCGCGCCCGATGGCGTCGCCCGCGCCGAGCGGCGCGACGATGTTGCCGGGGTTGAGGAGGTTGTGCGGGTCGAAGAGGGTCTTGACCTCGCGGAATGCCCGCACGAGTTCGGGCCCGTAGAACCGCTCGATGAGCGGCGATCGCACTCGCCCGTCGCCGTGCTCGCCCGACATCACGCCGCCGAGTTCGCGTGCCAGGTCGGCGACCTCGACCGCGATCGATCTCAGGATCGTCAGGTCGCGCTCGTCGTGCAGGTCGATCATGGGGCGCACGTGCAGCACGCCGACGGAAGCGTGCGCCCAGTACGCCGCCTTCGTGCCGTGCCGGGTCACGATCTCGCGGAATCGGCGCACGAACTCGGGGAGTCGCTCGACCGGGACGGCGTTGTCCTCGACAAAGGTGACGGGCTTTCGGGCCCCCGGCACGCCGTGGAGCAGCGGCTCGCCGGCCTTTCGCAACGCCCAGGCTCGCATCATCTCGGACGGCTCGGCGTGGAACGCCGTTGGTGCGCCGGGGAGCAGCCCGCGGAGCGCCGCGAATCCCGCATCGATCTCCGCGCGGTCGCGCTCGGCGGAGAACTCGACGTACAGCACCGCCGCGGGCGTCAGGCCGTTCACCGTCGGCAGCACGTCCAGCAGGCGCGAGCAGCCGGGGTTCGCTCTTGCGAGCGAGATCACCATGTCGTCCAGGAGTTCGACCGCGGTGGGCCGCAGTGCGAGGATCGGCGCGACGGCCTCGACCGCGTCGTCGAGCGAGCCGAACCCGACCACCGCCAAGCCGCGCGCCACCGGCATCAGCGACAGCCGCAACTCCGCGCCGAGCGTCACCGCGAGCGTGCCCTCGCTGCCGCAGAGCATCGGGGCGAGATTGACATCCGCCGTGCGCGCGCCCGCGTCCAGTTGGCGCAGCACCTCGTCCAGCCCATACCCCGCGTTGCGGCGCACCGTCTTGGGGAATCGGTCGCGGATGAGCGCGGCGTGTGCGCGGACGATCTCGACGATCGACCCGGTCAGGTCGGCGACGCGGGGCTGCGTGCGGGCCGCGCCCGGGCCGAATCGCGCCCGCGTGCCGTCGGCGAGGCACGCTTCGATCGAGATGAGGTTCTCGCTGGTCCGCCCGTAGCGGATCGAGCGCGCCCCCGCGGCGTTGTTGCCGATGCACCCGCCGACGTTCGCGTGGCGGCTCGTCGCCGGATCGGGCGGCCAGAAGAGGCCCAGCGTGGCGAGCCGCTCGTTCAGTTCGTCCACGCAGACGCCCGGCTCAACCCGGCATCGCCGCTCGCCCGCGTCGATCGAGGGCACGCTCCGGCAGTTGACCGAGAAGTCGATCACGACGGCCCGGTTCGTGCACTGACCGGCGAGGCTCGTCCCCCCGCCGCGCGGGAGGATCGGCAGCCCCCGCGAGGCGCAGAACCGCACCGCCCGCACCGCGTCTTCGACCGAGGCCGGGATGACAACGGCGAGCGGCTCGACCTGGTAGAGCGAGGCGTCGGTCGCGTAGAGCATCCGATCGTGCAGGCCGAGGCGGACCTCGCCCTCGACGGCCGTCGCCAGTTCGCGTCCCAGCCCGTCGAGGCCCGCGCGAACCGAACCCCCGTCGAGCACCGGCAGCCCTGCCATGCGACCTCCCGGGCCACTATACGGCCCGGTGCGGCGTGTCACGCTTGCGCAACTCCGGGGCGACTCGGCACCCGCTGCGAGCCGGCGGCGGTACCTAGGCTGCGCCGGGCCTGTTCACTCGCCCAAGCCAGGAGACGAACCATGAAGCACTCGACGACCGCGCTCGTGCTCGCCGCCGGGATGGCGCTCGCCGCCCCGCACGCCGCCCTCGCGATCGGCGACGGCACCGACTCGCTCCCGATCAGCCAGATCACGCTGTACCGATCCGGGGTCGGATCGTTTGTGCGGCAGGGCGTGGTCGAGGGCGACGCACAGGCGAGCCTCCGCTTCCGGACCGAGCAGGTGAACGACATCCTCAAGTCGATGGTCGTGCTGGACCTCGACGGCGGGACCGTAGGCGGGGTGACCTACGCCTCCAAGGAGCCGTTGCAGCGTCGGCTGCGGGCGTTCGCGGTGGACATCTCCGACGACCCGAGCCGAGCGGAACTGCTGACGCGGCTGCGCGGGGCGCAGGTGCTCGTGCGGACGACGGAGGGCGAGGAACGTGGGGCCGTGCTGGGCGTCGAGGCGCGGAACATCGTCCATCCCCAGACGAACCGCTCGACGGTCGAGCACTCGCTGAATCTGCTGACGGCCCAGGGCGTGCGGACGGTGCAGTTGGACTCGGTGCGGTCGTTCGAGGTGCTCGACGGTGCGCTCGCGGAGGAACTGAACATGGCGCTGGCCGCGCTGGCCGAGCACAGGGCGGACACGACGAAGTCCGTGGCGATCGACTTCACCGGGCGCGGCTCGCGCCGGGTCGTGATCGCGTACGTGCAGGAGACGCCGGTGTGGAAGACGTCGTACCGGCTGGTGCTGCCGGAGGAGGGCGGCGGGGACGCCGGGACACGCCTCCAGGGCTGGGCGATCGTCGAGAACACGACGGACGAGGACTGGCAGAACGTGCGGCTCGCGCTGGTCGCGGGGCAACCGGTGAGTTTCCGCATGGACCTCTACGAGCCGCTGTACCTGGACCGGCCGGAAGTGCCCGTGCCCGTGGCGGCGGGCGTGGAGCCGCGCATCTACGGGGGGGGCGGTCAAAGCCCGTTCCGAGACGCGGAGGACGAGGATGGCAAGGTGGTAGCACGATCCGACATGCGCTATCGCGTCGAGCGCCGAGCCGAGCCCGGGCCCGCAACAATACCATCCGAGAGACTCAGCAACGGCTTCGGGATCGAAAGACTCGCCCAATACGTTGCTGACACCCGCGCCACCGCCGCCCAGGATGGTGAAGTCTTCCAGTACGTGCTCGACGCGCCGGTGACGGTCGCGCGCCAGCAGTCGGCCATGCTCCCAATCCTCTCGGCCCTGATCGACACGCGGCGCGTGAGCATCTTCAACCGCAACGACGGCCTCTCCAATCCCATGCGCGGCGTCGAGATCACCAACACGAGCGACCTGCAACTCATGCCCGGCCCGATCGCCGTCTACGACGGCTCCGCCTACGCGGGCGATGCGCAGATCGGGCATGTCCCCGCGGGCGACAAGCGGCTGCTGGCGTACGCGGTGGACCTCGACGTGGCCGCGACCACGACGGACCGCGGAGCGTCATCCGTCCGCAAGGTCCGCATCGTGGACGGCTTGATCGAGCAGACGACGCAGCAGCGGCACACGGTGGAGTACGCCTTCGAGAACAAGGACCGCGAGCAGGGGCGGACCATCATCGTCGAGCACCCGCTCATCGAGGGCTGGGACCTGGTGGAGACGCCCGAACCGAAGGAGCGGACGCAGGACACGCTGCGGTTCGAGGTCTCGGCGAAGGCCGGCGACTCGGCGAAACTGGGCGTCACCCAGCAGGTCGTGCAGAGCCAGCGGCTCGAACTGCTCTCGTACGACCTGCCGACGCTGCTGGCGCACCAGCAGGCCGGGCGGGCTTCGGCGAAGGTCGTCGAGGCGTTCCGCGAGGCGGCGCGGCGCCAGTCCCTGGTGCAGGAGGCCGAGCGGACGATCGCCCGCCTCCAGAACGAGCGCAACGAGATCAACACCGACCAGCAGCGCGTCCGCCAGAACATGCAGACCGTGGACCGGCAGAGCGACCTCTACACGCGCTACGTCAAGCGGCTCTCCGACCAGGAGACACGCCTGGAGCAGATCGGCGCGGAGATCACGCAGGCGACGAACGATCGCGAACGCCTCCGCGCGGAACTGCTCGCGTACCTCCGGGGCCTGAACGTCGAGTGACGGAAAGGGAGCGAGGGAGCGAGGGATGAGAAGCGCTCGCCAGAGCGACTCCCGCCCCTCTGCCCTCGAACCCTTGATCCCTCGAACCCTTGGCTTCCTCAACCCGCGAGCCACGCCAGCGCGACCTGCACCAGGACCACCGCCAGCGCGGCGGCCATGATGAGCAGCACGACCGGGTGCGCCGGCGTGCGCTCGCGCCGGGCCGGGCGCACGAGCCGGAGCCGAGGTTCGACGCTGGGGCCGTGCAGCCCTTCGCCGAGGCGGGCGGCGTCCTGGACGATGGCGATGACAAGGTTGGTGTCGAAGGGGCGCAGGCCGAGGTTGACGCCGAGCGCGACGAGTCGGTCCCGCTTCTCGGGGGGCAGCACCGCGGCACGCCCGCCCTCCAGCGAGGCGGCGGCGCGGACGGCCATCGCCCACCGAGCGTCCGAGGCGGTCAGGGCGGCGGCGGCACGGTTCTCGACCTCGACGGCATGGGCCGCGTCCGCCCAGCGGATGTCGGGCGTGCCGTCGTCCGTACGCACCGTCGTGCGACGCGGCAGCGCGCCGGCGTTGACCACGCGCAACGCGGGCACGCCGACTCGGGCTTGGAAACGCGGGTCCTTCACGCGCCATTTCTACGGGCGAACGGCGTGCCCGGCTCGCGGCGTTTGGGGCGCGGTGCACAATCGGCGTTATTCGGACGCGCATGGCAGCCGATAGACTCCCCGCCCCCCGGCCCCCCACGACTCCCGGAGCCGACGCGTGCGCGACGTCCGACCCGACAAGCCCGCTCCGCCGCTGCCGGAGGTCCGCACGCCGCTCGCGCCGGAGGAGGCGCTGGCACGCCTGGCGACGGCGGCGAAGCGCGGCCGGCTGCCTGATTACCGGGCGATCGACGGGTCGGCGTTCGAGGCGGAGGCGTTCGCGACGCCGTTCACGCACGCGCTCGTGGGGCGGCTCGCGGCCGGTGGGGAGGGCGCGACCCGGATCGCCTTCTCGCTGCGTCGTCCGTGGCCGATGCCCGTGCTGTTCGCGGTGGTGCTGGTGGTCACGGTCTGGCCCGGCGTGGTGCTGACGGACTCGCTGCTGGCGACCTACTGGGCGGCGTACGGCGGTTGGGCGACGCGGATGCCGTGGCTGACCTACGCGTGGTACCTGCCCTTGACGGCGTTGCCGCTGCCGTGGGCGTGGCGGGCGTGCGTTCGCCGATCGGCGGCGATGGCGCACGAGTCCGCCCGCGAGACGATCGCGAAGATCGCCCGCGAGACGGACGGCGCGGTGGTCGAGCCGGCGTGAGGGGCGCCGGGCGATGGGTCACTTGACGTCCTTGCCCTCTACAACATCCAGCGGCTTGGGATAGGGGTGCCCGACGAACTCGCCGCGCTTGAGTTTGGCGTTGTAGGTGTGGTAGGCCTTCATCGCCTGCGACCCGAAGAGCAGCATGATGGGGATGTTGGCGAAGAGCATGACGCCGGTGCCGAGCGCGGTCCACGAGTCGAGTTGGGCGTCGGTGCGGATGAAGCCGAGGGTCGAGATGATGATGAGGGCGCAGTAGCAGAGTTTGTAGAGCATGACGCCCTTGGACCCCACGAGGTAGACGATGCCCTGCTCGCCGTAGTAGGCCCAGGAGATCATGGTCGAGACGGCGAAGAGCCAGCACGCGATGGTGACCAGCCACATGCCGAGGCCCGGCATGACGCGGTCGAACGCGTGTCCGGTCAGGGCCGCACCGACGAAGTCGTTGTAGAGACCCGGACTGTCCAGCCGCGGCTCATTCGGCGACGAGTGCGGCGTCCAGGCGATCCGGAGCGTGCCGTTGACGTCCGCGAGCGAGCCTCTCAGCCTGTGCAGGTCCCGCCCGGTTTGCTCGTCCAGGTCGCCGTGGACGATCATGAACACGGTGTTGCCGGCCCGCCATGCGCCGCTGACTCGCTTGGCTTCGGCGGTCTTCTCGGGCACGCCGTCGGTCTGCGGCAACCACCGTGTCGGGTCGGGCCCCAGGGAGACGACGGACGAACGCGGCCAGACCTTGTACGCGGGTTCGCCCGGCCTCGTCTCGCCGTTGAGGAAAGCGATTTCGGCGTCGCTCTCGCTGATGAGCACGCCGTGAATCGTGCGTTGCTTCGTGCCGTCCTGCACGGTCAGGGCCTGGGCGTTCACGAGCGCGGGCATCGAGTCGAAGGTCGCCTCGGCCTGGCGGTTCCACGCCCCGCTGAGCAGGATGACGAGCGTCGTCAGCGTGCAGACGACGATGGTGTCGATGAACGGTTCGAGGCCGGAGACGACGCCCTCGCGGACGGGTTCGTTGGTCTTTGCGGCGGAGTGGGCGATGGGCGCGGAGCCTTGGCCGGATTCGGAGGAGAACAGTGCACGCTTCATGCCCCAGAGGAAGGCGTAACCCGCGGTGCCGCCGAGGAACGCGCCCCCCGCTTCAGCGGGCGTGAAGGCCGAAACCACGATGAGTTTCAGCATGGCCGGGATGTCTCCGATGTGGACGACCAGCACGTAGACCGCGGCGAGGAGGTAGAGCACGCACATGAGGGGCACGAGTCGGCCGGCGACCGCGCCGATGCGCTTGATGCCCCCGATGATGACCATGCCGACGACGATCGCCAGGATCACGCCGACGACGTATTTGGGCACGACGGGGAAGTAACTGTTGGTGATTTCGGCGACGTTCCAGGCTTGGAACATGTTGCCGCCGGTAATGGCGGAGATGATGAGCGTAATGCAGAAGACGCCGCCGATGATGGCGCCGAGTGGTTTGAGAGCGGGGCTCCACTTCTCGAAGCCCTTCTGGGCGACCCACATCGGCCCGCCGTGGGGGTTCTCGGGATCGTCGGTGTTGCGGTAGAGCATGGCGAGGGTGACTTCCGTCATCTTCAGCGCCATGCCGAAGATGCCGACCATCCACATCCAGAAGACCGCACCCGGCCCGCCGAGGGCGATGGCGAGCGCGACGCCTCCGATGTTGCCCAGGCCGACGGTCGCTGAGAGAGCGGTCGAGAGCGCCTGGAAGTGGTTGATGGCGCCGGGATCGGCCTTGTTGTCGTACTTGCCGCGGATCACCTGCACGCCGTGCGTGAGCGCACGGTACTGCCCGAAGCCGGACCAGATGGTGAAGAGCACGCCGGTGGCCAGCACGATGTACAGCACGTAGTCGTGCCAAAGCACACCATTGACGACGTTGATGTAGTTCGTCAGGGTTTCCATGTCATCTCCGTGCTGTGGGCGGCCCGGGTCCGGTCGGCCGCGCGTGGACGCCAGTGTCTGTCCCGGGCGCGACCCCCGCCGCCCCGGGCGAGCGGGGAGTATCGTCGATCCTGCATGTGGTGTCCAGAGGCCCTTGTCGAGGCCTGCACAACCGCCCTCCGGGCCGAGGCCGAGCGGCTCGACGCCGAGCAGGCCGTCCACGGCCTGGACGCCCTCGACGAGGCGGACTTCCACCCCATCCTGGCGGGGGGACTCGCGGGCACCGGCCTCGGGGTGCTTCGAGAGCAGCCATACCCCGGCGTTCCCGCCCGCCGGGCCAGACACGCCGAGCGGGAGCGGTGCGATCTGGTGGTGTTGGATCAGCCCGGGGTGAGGCTGCTGGACGAGACGATCGAACTTCGCGAGCGGGACCGGGCCTCGGGGACGCTCTTCGAGCAGGCCGCGGCTTCGGAGCGGATGCCGCGCGACGGGGTCCCGCCTTCGGAGGCCGTGTGGCTTGAGGTGAAGGCGGTCGGGCAGTTCACGTATGTGGAGGGGTTCGCCGGGCCGAACCGGCGGTACGCGTCCGAACTGGTCGTCGGCCCGCTGGCCGATGCCCGCAAACTGGCCGCCGACCGCGCGATCCGGCACGCGGGCGTCCTCGTCGTTCTGCTCACGGCCGACGCGGCGACGGCGGAGCACGATCTCCACGTGCTCGTGCATAAGGCGCTGGACAGTGACCTGCCCGTCGGCTCGCCCATCATCGAGGGGTTCGACATCACGGACCGGATCGGCAACGCGCGTTGCACGGTTGCGCTGCTGCCGGTGCGGTCCCGCCCAGACTGATGGCGCAGACTCAGACGGTCTCGGCCGCGAGGCTCACCAGCCCGAGGGACTGCTCGATGGCGTCGGCGGCGCTTCGGGCGGCGTGGCGGCCGGCGAACTTCTCGGCGATCCGCGCCATCTCCGCTCGCTGGCGTGCGGCGAGGGACGGATCGGCGAGCAGGCGGAGGGCGTGCTCGGCGATCGGCTCGGGTCCGGCGAAGTGCGGGACGAGTTCAGGGACGATCTCGCGCCCGGCGATGAGGTTCGGGAGGGTGAAGAACTCCGTCGAGAGCACCCACCGCGCCAGCAGCAGGTACACGAGGGGGTTCGACCGGTAGACGATGACCATCGGCCTCTGCTGGCGGGCGATCTGGAGCGTGACGGTGCCGCTGACGACGAGGGCCAGTTCGCACCAGTGGATGACGGCGTCCGCCCGCCCTGAGACGACGCTGAGGGAGTCGGGCCATCCGCCGTGGCCGGCGGCGATGGCGCGCAGCCGCTGCTCGACGGCCGGGGTCGTCGCGGCGACGACGCCGACCGCCCCTTCGTGGGCCTTGCCGATCGCCCTGAAGGCCCCGAGCAGGAGCGGGAAGTTCTTGGCGATTTCCGCCGGGCGCGAGCCGGGCATGAGCGCGATGCATGGCGAACCTTGGGGCAGGCCCGCGGCAGCCTCGTCGAGTGCGTCGCGGTCGAGGGGTCTGTCGAAGAGCGGGTGCCCGATGAACCGGGCCGGGATGCCGCGTTCGCGGAACCACTCCTGCTCGAAGGGGAGCAGGCAGAGCAGCAGGTCCGTGAGCCGGCGGAGTTTGTGGATGCGCCACCCCCCCCACGCCCAGACCTGCGGCGCGACCAGGTGCACGATGCGCAGGCCCATCGAGCGTGCAATGCGGCAGATGGGGAAGTTCGCCGCGGGCGAGTCCACGGGCACGACGAGCCGCACTTCGGGGTGCCGTTCGAGCCACGCCCGCACGCGCCGGTTGATCCGCTGGTGCTCGCGGACCTTCGCGAGGCCGGGGACTCCCATGACGGCGTCTTCGCCGGTGCGCTCGACGAGCGTCGCGCCCGCGGCGGCCATCTTCGGTCCGCCCCAGGCGTAGATCGGCAGCGTCGGGTGACGCGCGCGCAACTCGCGCACCACAGCGGCGGCGTGGTCGTCCCCGCTCGGCTCGAAGGCCGTGAAGAGCACCCCCGAGACTTCGGGCGCGACGACGGGCGGTCTCTCGGCCTGGTGGCTCAAGGCGGGACTCAAGCGACCGGCGGGGGACAAGTCAACGCCTCGGGAGGCCGGTCAGAAGCCGGCGGCTCGCAGCCAGTCGGACGGCTTGCGGTCCAGGGCCAGCGCCACCGCCACCAGCGACTCCAGACTCGGCAGGTGGGCGCCCCGCTCGATCGAACTCAGCTGGCTCACGCTCACGCCCGACTCGTCCGAGAGCTCCTTCAACGTCCAGCCCCGTTCCGTCCGCGCGAGGCGGATGTGCCGCCCGAGTTCCTGACGCAGCCGGTCCTGGGGACGCTCCCCGAGATGGAACGCCGCCGCGGCCTGCGACAGCGTGCGCCGCAGTTCCTCCACCGAAAACGGCTTGGCGAGGTAGTCGAAGACGTCCCGCCGGAAGGTCTCTCGCATGCTCTCCAGCGATGGGTACCCGGTCACCACGATCACGCACAGCCTCGACCACCGGCGGCGGATCTCCGCCAGCACCTCCTCGCCGCTGTGCGGTCCCATCTTGATGTCGAGCAGCACCACGTCCGGCAACGCACGCTCGCACTCGGCGTAGCAGTCGGCCGGGGTCGCCACCGCACGGACCTCGTGCCCCTCCTCCTCGAGCACGCGGCGGACGTACTCGCGGAAGTCGTCGTCATCGTCGAGGGCGACGATCGACAAGCGGTGGGAGACGGGGTCGGTCTCAGCGGGCGTCACGGGTCGCCTCCACATTGGAGTCGGTCGCGTCTGCCGCGGGCTCGTGGGGGGCGGGCAGGACAACCTCGAAGACGGCCCCGGTTCGCCCGGGCCGGTTCCGGGCCAGCATAACGCCGCCGTGCTCCCGGACGATCCCCTCGGCCACGGCGAGGCCCAGGCCCGTGCCCCGGGCGTCGAGCGTGGTGCTGACGAACGGCTCGAACATACGGGAGAGGACGGCCGGCTCGATGCCCGGGCCGTTGTCGGTGACGGTGAGGGCGATCCAGTCGGTTCCGTCGCGTCTGATGTGCGTGGCCTCGATGACGACGGCAGGCTGGGCGGCGTTCGACGACCTGCCCGCCCCCCGGCGGGCGGCATCGACCGCGTTGCGGACGAGGTTGACCAGCACCTGCACGACCCGGTCGCCGTCGCAGTCGAGTTCCATGCGCTCCGGCACGAGGTCGGTCATCTGGACGTCGGCCGTGCCGCGGTCGAGGCGGACGAGGGTGAGCGCTTCCTCGACGAGCGGACGCAGGCGGACGCGAGCGGTCTCGGGCGGGCGAGCGCGGGCGAAATCGAGCAGGCTCTCGCTGAGGCGTTCGAGGCGCCGCACCACCCGGACCATCAGTTCCGCTTCGGCGGCATCGACCCGGTGGGCCGGATCGTCGGCGAGTTTCTCGACGAGTCCCTTGAGCACCGCGAGGGGCGTGTTCAACTCGTGGGCGATGCCGGCGGACATCATGCCGAGGCTCGCGAGCCGGTCCGCATCGGCGAGGTTCCGCCGCGCGGTCTCGAGCAGGTGGTTCTTTCGGCGCAGGTCCGTCGCGACCTCCTCGAGGCGGGCGAGGGCGTCGGCGAGCGCGGCCTCGTGCCGGCGCAGCGAGACGATGGAGCGGTTCCGCGAGCGCATGATGTCGCCCAGTTCGTCGGCGGGGATGGCCGACTCGGGGATGATCTCGTCGGACGCGCGCCCGTCCTGCACGGCCTCGTCGGCGGCGAGCATCCGGCGGATCGGCGAGTAGACCTGGCGGGGCAGCACGAACACCTCGAACGCGGCCGCGATCAGCCCGTAGAACGAGAGCAGGGCGAGCGCGACCAGCCCGTAGAGCCGGCGCACGGCGGAGCGCGCCGCCTCGATCTTCGCCCGCGCGGTGACGAACCCACCATCCCCCTCGTCCCACGCGACGAAGAGCGCGGCGATCTCCCCCCCCCCGGCGTCGGACTCGGCGGGCACGCCCGTCGGCGTCCACGGCCTGGTCCGCGCGAGCGCCGCCACGCCCGGGTCGAGTCCGAGGTCTTCGGCGCTCCCCGCGCGGACCTCCAGACCCCGCCCGCGCGCGGACGCGCTCAACGCCAGGGCGGAGAGGTCGGCCCGGGGGCCGCCCGCACGCGCCTCGGCCGCGACGAGCCGCAATGCCAGCGCGGCGTGATCGGCCTCGGCCTCGCGGACGATCTTCGCGAGCGCGGGACGGAGCGCAAGCAGCAGGATCGCGGTCAGCGCCAGCGAAAAGCAAGTGTGCAGGACGATCAACTTGCGCCGCACGCCCATGCCGAAGAACAGCCGCCGACGGCGCGTCCCGCGTCGGTCGCCGTGCGCCGCCGCCCCCCCACCACCTACACTCGCCCCGTGATCGGCCACGGAGGATCGTTCGAGACGCGCTCGCCCGGGGCAAGCGCCCCGCCCGCGGACGCCCGGGACGCCGCGACACGCCTCATCGCCCGCCACACGCGCCGTTTCCCGAACCTCGAACCCGCCGAACTCTCCGAGGCGGGGCTGGACCCGCGCGACGCGGCCTTCGCCCACGCCATCGCGGACGCCTGCGTGCGCCGGTGGCTCACGCTCCGATTCCTGCTGGAGCGTTGCTTGTCGCGCCCGTGGTGGAAGGTCGAGCCGAAGGTGCAGGCCGCGCTGCTGGTCGGGGCCGCGCAACTGCTGCTGCTCGACCGCGTGCCGACCCACGCGGCCATCGACGAGACGGTCGAGTGGGCGAAGCGGAACGTGCGGCCCGGCGCGGGGGGCATGGTGAACGCCGTGCTTCGCGCACTCGCCAAGGCTCGCGGGTCGGAAGGATCGGGTGATCGTGTGCTGCGGGAGCGGGCGACGCTCGGTCGGGACGAACTGCCGCTCTCGGACGGGCGTGCGCTCGTGCTGGCGGAGCCGATCCTGCCCGACGACCCGATGACGCGGCTCGCCGTCGCGACGAGCCTGCCCGAGTGGCACGTCCGCCGCTGGGCGAAACGCCACGGCTACGACTGGTGCCGGTACCAGGCGCTGCACACGCTCGTGCCTCCGCCGACCGTGCTGAACGTGGGGCACCTCGAGTTGCCGTTGCCGGCGGATGCGCCGGTCGAGCCTCACGATGCGCCGGGGCACGTGGTGTGGACCGGATCGCGGGCCGCGCTGGTCGGGCTGCTCCGGGACCGCGCCGACGTCTGGGCGCAGGACGCCGGCTCCGCGCTGTGCGTCGGCGCGGCCGGGGACGAGCGACCGGCGCTCATCGTCGATGCGTGCGCGGGTCGCGGCACCAAGACCCGGCAACTCGCGGCCGTGTTCCCCGACGCCCGGATCGTCGCCACCGACGTGGACGACACGAGACGCGCGGTGCTGGCGGCGGCCCTGGGACGGCATCCGCGGGTCGAAGTCGTCGAGCCGCGTCGGCTCCGCGAGCGGTGCGACGGGCGCACGGACCTCGCGGTGCTGGACGTGCCGTGCAGCAACAGCGGCGTCCTCGCCCGGCGGGCGGAAGCACGGTACCGGCTCGGGGATCGGCAACTCGAACGGCTCGCCGCGACGCAGCGGCAGATCATCGCCGACGCGATCCCGCTGCTCTCGCCGCGAGGCCGCATCCTCTACTCGACGTGCAGCCTCGAACCGGAAGAAAACGAAGCACAGGTCGCGTGGGCGGCACGGTGGCACGGATTCGCACAGACCGGCGGCGGACGCCGCGAGCCGACCGGAACGCCGGGAGCCCCGGCCCGCGAATACCGCGACGGCTCGTTCGCCGCCCTGCTGGCACGATGAGGGCGAACGCGGCGGACCGTGCATCGGGCGTCTACACTCTCCGCCACCCCTCCGGGGGAGCGCGCCGGCGGCGACGGAACGCCGCGCCGGGGAACGCGGTCCGGGCCTTTCGATCCGCCGAGGTGCGGCCGATGAACCTGCTCGACATCCTCACGCCCGAGTGCATTCGTGCGCCGCTGCACGCGGGGGACAAGCGCGGGGTGATCGATGAACTGGTCGACCTGCTCGCGGCCGCGGGCAAGATCGACAACCCGTCCGCCCTGAAGGAAGCCGTCTGGACACGCGAACAGACCCGCACCACCGGGATCGGGCACGGTCTGGCCATCCCCCACGGCAAGTGCCCCGGCATGGCCTCCCTCGCCATGGCGCTGGGGCGGCCCGCGCAGCCGCTCGACTTCGAGGCCATCGACAACCAGCCGGTCCGCCTCGTGGTCCTGCTCGCCAGCCCGACCGACCGAACCAGCGACCACATCCAGGCGCTGGCCCGCATCAGCCGCCTGATGACCATGGAAGAGTTCCGCGAGCAGATCTACAACGCGGCCAGCCCTCAGGACATCTGGGAACTGCTCAGGGCTGCCGAGTCTCGGGCCTGACCTCGGGCGTCCCCGGCCTCGCTCGCGGCGCGACAGGCGACGATCACGGCGGCCAGGGCCTCGAGCCTGCCCAAGGCCCGATCGGCCTGCGACCGAAAGACGACGAAGGGAAAGAGCGTCGCCAGCGCGACGACGAGGCCGAAGGCGGTCGTGTAGAGCGCCTCGCCGATGCCGCCGGCCACCAGGGCCGGGTCCGTGACAATGTCCGCCCCACCGAGCAGCCGGAAGCTGCGGATGATGCCCGTGACGGTGCCGAGAATGCCCAGCATCGGCGCGGCGGTGATGATGGTCGAGAGCGGAACGGCGAATCGCTCGAGCGCGGGACGCATCGTCTCGATCTGCTCGGCGGCGAGGGCTTCCAGCGCTTCGCGCGACATCGCCCCCGACCCGAGCAGCGATGCCGCCAGTCGCCCGTAGACCGTGGGATCGGAGTCGGCGAGGGCGGTGGCGGCGGCGGCGTCGCCCTTGCGGAGCCTCGACGTGATCTTCGCGATGCGCCGGACCCGACCCCGGCTGTGCGTCGTGAGCCAGAAGACCGCTCGCTCAAAGCAGAGCGCGCCCGCGAGCAGACTCAGGCCCAGCAGCGGGTACATGACCCACCCGCCGGTCCGGAAGATCTCGACCAGTACCTGCATCCAGCCGGGCATAGGCCCGGATCGTAGCGAGTCGGCACGGCCACCGGGCAGCGCCATCTATACTCACCGCGTGTGCCCGCGCTGCGCAAACGCCGAGCAGATGACGCCGACCGACGCCCAGCGCGCCGTGCCGGTCCTGCCGCCAGCGGTGACGGCCCCGCTCGCGGCGGTCGAGCGGGAACTGGCGTCGACGATCGACCGGGCCAGTTACCCGCCGGGCCTGGACGGGGCCGTTCGGTACGCGACCCTCGACGGGGGCAAGAGGCTCCGTCCACTGCTGACGTGGCACGCCTGCATGGCGGTGTGCGGACGCGGCGAGCCTTCGTTGCCGGCGTGCGCCGCCGTCGAACTCGTCCATGCGTTCAGCCTCGTGCATGACGACCTGCCGTGCATGGATGACGACGACCTCCGCCGCGGGCGACCGACGCTGCATCGGCACGCGGGCGAGGCGATGGCGCTCCTCGCGGGCGACGCGATGCTCGCGCTCGCGTTCGCGACCATCGCGCGCATGGATGACCCGACGCTCGCGGCCGCCCTCACGGCGGAACTGTCGCACGCGACTTCGGCGATGATCGTCGGACAGACGCTCGACGCGCTCGGTCACGAAGAGCCCGTGCCCACCCGGGCGACGCTCGAGCGCATCCACGCGAACAAGACCGGAGCGTTGATCCGGGCGGCGGTTCGTATGGGGGCGATTGTGGGCCTGGCGGAACCGGATGCGTACGGCGACTTCCGCGACCCGCTGGCCACGCTCACGGACTATGCGGAGGCGGTCGGGCTGCTCTTCCAGGTGATCGATGATCTGCTCGACGTCGAGCAGACGCAGGAACAGACGGGCAAACGGACGGGCAAGGATTCATCGGGCGGTAAGCTGACGTACCCGGGCCTGCTGGGCGTGGCGGCCGCGCGGCAGACCGCCGCGGAATTGCATGCGGCGGCCGTTGGTGCGGTCGGCCGGCTCGGCCCCCGGGCCTCCCACCTCCGAGAACTGGCGGACTTCATGGCGGTTCGGACGAAATAGAAGGCTCGGCGAACGCCGGGCGAGCCGGCACCGAAGAATCCCGGCCGCGGGGCGTCTTGCAGAGCCTACACTGTTTTCAGAATCTACTGAAAATCGTCCGGCCGCGGGCCGCAGGAACCCGAATGTCGATCCTCGAGACCATTCAAAGCCCCGCCCAACTGAAAGGGATGAGCGTCGAGCAACTCGAGGCGCTCGCGGCGGACATCAGGGCGGCGATCGTGCGCCAGGTGGCCCACTCGGGCGGACACCTCGCTCCGAACCTCGGCGTGGTCGAACTGACGATCGCGCTGCACGCGGTCTTCGATTTCGCGCACGACCGGCTGCTGTTCGACGTCGGGCATCAGTGCTACCCGCACAAGCTGCTCACGGGGAGGCAGCACATGCTGCCCGGGCTACGAACCCGCGCCGGCATGGCGGGCTTCCCCGCGCCGAGCGAGTCGCCGTACGACCTCTTCGCCGTCGGGCACGCGGGGACGGGCATCTCGACGGCGATCGGCATGGCCCGCGGCGACACGCTCAACGGCGAGGCGTACGACCCGCGCACGAAGCCGGACGGGCGGCGCGTGGTGACGCTGATCGGCGACGCCTCGATCGTCAACGGCGTCGCGATGGAGGGCCTGAACAACGCCGGCACGCTCAGGCGGCAGTTCCTCGTCGTGCTGAACGACAACGGGATGTCCATCAGCAAGCCTCAGGGGGCGCTCTCGCAGTACTTCGACCGGCTGCGCCTGAGCCACATCTACTCCGACTTCAAGAAGGGCGCGCGCGACATTCTGCGGCACGTTCCCGGCGGCTCGCTCCTCGAAGAGGCCTACCACCGCATGGGCGAGGCCACCAAGGCCATGATCTCCGAAGGGAGTTGGTTCGAGCACTTCGGGCTTGTCACCGTGGGGCCGATCGACGGGCACGACCTGCCGACGCTCATCGAGTTCCTCTCCGAGGCCCGCGAGTTCGACCGCCCGATGGTCCTGCACGTCAAGACGGTCAAGGGCAAGGGTTACGACTTCAGCGAGAAGGACTCGTCCCGCTTCCACTCGCCCCCCGCGTTCCAGCTCGCCGAGGAGGACGAACTGCTCTCGGAGGGATGCCGGGTCGAACTCCGCACGGACGGGCGTTCGTTCACGCGGGCGTTCGGCGAGGCGATGCTCGCGATGATGGAGCGCGACCCGCTCGTGGTCGCGTGCACGGCGGCGATGCCCGACGGGACGGGCCTGACGAGCGTGCTCGAACGCTTCCCCGAACGCGCGTGGGACACGGGCATCTGCGAGAGCCACGCGATGGACATGATGGCGGGGCTGGCCCGCGCCGGCCGTCGCCCGTTCTTCGCGGTCTATTGCACCTTCCTCCAGCGTGCGTTCGATCAGGCCTTCCAGGAGGTCGCGTTGCAGGGGCTGCCCGTGCGCCTGTGCCTCGATCGTGCCGGCCTGGTCGGGGGCGATGGCGCGGTGCACCACGGCTTCTGCGATATCGCGTTGCTGCGGGTGCTGCCCGATGCCGCGATCATGGCGGCGATCGACGAGCCGAGCCTGCTGGCCGCGCTCGAGTTCATGCGGACCTACGACGCGGGCCTGTCTTCGGTGCGGTACCCGCGCGACACCGTGTCGGCGCGGCTGGCGTCCGAGCCGTGCCCGCCGTTCGCGCTCGGGCGTGCGCGCCGACTGACTTCAGCGTGCCCGGTCGCCGAACTCGACGCCGCGGTGCTGGCCTTCGGCACGCCGGCGATCGCCGCGCTTGAGGCGGCCGATGCGCTCGCGGGCGAATACCGGATCGGCGTGTGGGATGCGCGGTTCGCCAAGCCCATCGACACCGAACTCGTCGCCGAACTCATGACCGCCCGGGTGCCGATCGTCACGGCCGAGGACCATTCCATCGTCGGCGGCTTCGGATCCGCGGTCCTCGAAGCCGCGCAGGCCCTCGGGCTTGACGCGTCGCGTGTGACGCGACTCGGCATCCCGGACCTGTGGATCCATCAGGACTCGCGGTCGCGGCAACTGGCCGAGGCGGGGATCGACTCGGCGGGGATCGCCCGCGCGGTGCGTGCCGCTGCGGGATCGCGCTTGGCGGACTCGACGATCGAGGCGGGCGCGGGAGCATCGGTCGAGCCGCCCGTCCGCTAGACTCCGCCATGCCCCGCGCCGCACTGCTCGCCTACAGGCACGACGACGCCGAATCGGCCCTGGCGGCGGCGCAGGTGCTTCCGCTGATCGAGCGTTTCGGCCGGCTCGTCGGCGTCGTCGACGCCAACGACCACACTGCGTCTCTGGATGGCCGCGGGGCGGACCTGCTGGTCGTGCTCGGCGGAGATGGCACGCTGCTCTCGATGGCCCGGCGCACCGTGGGCTTGGACGTGCCGCTCCTTGGCGTGAACCTCGGGCGGCTCGGTTTCATGGCGGAGTTCGATCTCGCCTCGCTCATCGCCCACGCGGGGGCGCTCCTTGGCGAAGCGCCGCTGCGGCTGCACGAGTTGGCGCTGCTCCACGCCGCCGTCAACGCGCCGGACGGCTCGGTTCGCTTCGAAGGCCCCGCGCTCAATGAGTGCGCGATCACCGCGGGTCCGCCCTACCGCATGATCGAACTCGCCCTGAGCATCGACGGCATGGCGGGGCCGATCGTCTCGGGCGACGGGCTGATCGTCTCGACACCTACCGGCTCGACGGCGTACAACGTGTCCGCCGGGGGGCCGATCGTCGCCCCGGGCGTCGGCGCGTTCGCCATCACGCCCATCGCCGCGCACACGCTCTCGTTTCGTCCGATCGTCGTGCCGGACTCGGCTCGCGTCGAGATCGCGGCGGTGCGCGTCAATCGCGATGGGCGGGGCCTGGGCACGACGCTCGTGCTTGACGGGCAGGTGCAGACTTCGCTCGCGGAGGGGGAACGGGTCTGCATCTCGCGCAACGGGCGCGGCGTGCGATTCGTCCGCAACCCTGACGGCAGCTTCTGGGCGACGGTCATCGAGAAGCTGCACTGGGCCGCGCCCCCGCGGATGCGCACGCCGTAGCGAACGAAAGGACCACCATGCGCCTGTGGATCATCCGCCACGGCAAGGCCGAGCAGGAGTCGCCCACGGGGCACGACGAGCACCGTCTCCTGCGCGATCGCGGCCGCCGACAGGCCGAGTGGCTCGGCGCCGCGCTGCGCGAGAGTGACGCACCGCCTTCGCTGATCCTCTCGTCCGGACTCTTGCGGGCCATCGAGACCGCGCGCATCATCCAGGGCGCGCTGGAATGCCCCCTGCTGGTGGAGCCCGCTCTCGAGACAGGGCGCGCGGCCGAAGACGCGCTACGGCTCATTCGATCGCACGCCGACGCGGGATCGCTCGCCGTCGTCGGCCATAATCCGCAACTGGAATCGCTGGCGGGGATGCTCGTGCGCTCGGACACCGTCGCGATACCGGGCATCCGTACCGGGCAGGCGATCGAACTCGCGCTGACACTGGCGGGCAACGGCGCTCCATTCGCCTCGCTCGTCCGCTCGCTGCGCGCGGCCGAATCGGCGACCGCGTCCTGAGGGCCAGACGGGAGCGCGCCGGGCGTTCGCTGGCCGCCGTCGGCCACAGTTTCCGCGATGTGTGGAGTTATCACGTTTCGTGATCGGTCTCGCGCGGTACGGAACGCGACGGCCGTTTACGATCGTGCGCATCCACCATCCCGGGAGAACGATCATGGCCACGATCGATCGCGCACGCGTCACGCTCGCACTTCTGCTGCTCGCCGTTCCGCTGACGGCTTCGTGCACAAGCCCGCCCACACGCTCCAACGCGACCGACGGGTATCCCCTCAGCCGATGCCCGGTTTCGGGGCGGCCGCTCGGGACGGAAGCGGTCGTTCGCGTGATCGACGGGCGCGAGGTCCGGTTCTGCTGCGAGGCGTGCCCCGACCGGTTCGAGGCCGCGAAGGCGGAGCACTTCGCGAAGATCGACGCCGACCTGATCGCGGCCCAACTCCCGGATTACCCCACGGACGAGTGCATCGTGACCGGCGCGCCGATGACGCTGGACGGGACGGACGTGGGGATCAACGTCATCTACCGCAACCGCCTGGTCCGGGTTTGCTGCGAGGATTGCCTGGCCCAGTTCGAGGATGCCCCCGAGCGCTACCTGTCCATCCTCGATGAAGCCCGGACCGAAGCCCGCGCAAGCGAGTGACGCGCGCCCCGCACGAACATCGCTCGACGCACCCGTCCATCCGCAACGTCCCGGGGAGGACTCGAACCTCCGACCTGCGATTTAGAAGACCGCCGCTCTATCCGGCTGAGCTACCGGGACTCGCGGTGAAGTCTAGATCGAACCGCCCGCCCCCGCGGCCCGGAGCCTCGCGCTCCCGGCCCGCGCCTGCGGAGGGCTCGTGGACACGGCGGCGACGTGGCGCGCGTGGTGGCGCAGTGGACGTACGACGCCTACGGGGCCGTGCTGACGGCCGAGCACCTGGACGGCTACACGCTCGACGCCGCGCCGCACCTGGGGCACAAGGGGCTGTTCTTTGACAGGCTCGACGCGAGCGTCACAGCACCAAGGCTGGTGCCGTTCGCGCACGCGCTGTACCACGCGCGCAACCGGGTCTACCAGCCCCGCCTCGCCTGCTGGAACCAGAGCGATCCGAATGCAACGGGGTTGGCACTTCTCGAATACGCCGCGTTCCACGGAGAAGTGCTGCCCGTGCGCGTCTCTGAACTCGACCTTCCCGGGCTGTACGGCGACGGCGGCAACCTGTACGAGTACCTGGGAAGCAGCACATGGGGTCGATCCGATGCGCTCGGACTGTGGTTCTGGGAGGTGATCGAAGCGGACTGGGAGATGAAGAAGCGTGGACTCCAGTTCCTTGCCGGGGCGGCGGACCCGGGCGGCATCGCAGGCTCCATGCTCAAGCAGATGGGCACGCAGTACGCGGCAAACCTGGACTGGGACGTCGAGTGGGCATTGGACTGGTCGCTGCCGGATGACTGGCACACGCGAGGGAGCAGCCGGTGGGTCGAGGTGGCTATGATCATCGGTGCCGCGGATCACTTTGGCATCGACTTCTCAAGCTTCAGCAGTCCGTTCGGCGGCCCCGCGATGGCGTCGGGCGTCAGTGGCGGCAGCCTCCTTCCACGTCAGCTGGCGAACAAGTCGGGCACGCTTAAGGTGTTGAATGCAACGGAGAGGGCGTCAATCGCTGCAGGGGCTGTTGCCAAGGCCAAGGTCAACAAAGCGAGTGCGAGTGGAAAGGGTGGGCAACTCACGTACGCTGGCCATGCGTACGAGAAACACCCAAGAATCGCAGGGCACAACTCGGCGAAGGGGAGCCACAACACCAAGAATCTCACAGGCGAACAGGTGGTCCGAAAGTACACCACGAACGGCATCGCCGTTCGGAACACCAGCGATCCGTACCAGATCTACTTCCTCGATCCTAATATGTCTGGCCACGCTGTAAAGGTGAACCTCGGAAGAAACGGTGGAGTGTTCAGCGTGGACTTCGTTGGACCATGAACACAGGGAGATCGCATCGAAGATGAGTGCCGGCGATGCCATTCCTGATCATGTAGCAGTGGAGTTCTTGACAGAAGTGATCGCCACTAGTTGGTGCGAGGTTGTCCACCATTCGCCTGAAGCGGAACTGGACGCAACTCTGTGGAACTGCTCGATCCTACGCGGCCGTGCTAAGCCGCCGAAGCCCATCGACCAGAACATCTGGCGGATAGTGTCGATTCAGACAAATGGCGAGTTTGGCAAAGGAGATGTATGGGATCATATTCGCGCATGCCCAAAAGAATTTAGCGTTGATATCGACTGCTATGTATGTGGGATCAAATGCCGCATGATTGTGCGCGGAGGCATGGCCAGCGGCGTGTTTGACTGCGAATGTGTATTCGCTGATCGCGATCGACAACCGTTCGAAGTGGGTGATGATGTGTTCAGGAGGCGCGTTCAGGAGTGGTGCGAAGCCGTGGTCAAGCTCGGCGAGGCACTCGACGCTGAACGCGTGGAGGTGGAGGGTGGGCGTCATTTCGATGATGTATTTGTGGAAGAACCGATTGTGCTGTGGAAGCGAGAGTAGTCGCGGGCGGGGTGGCGCCGTGGGCCTCTGGTCTCTGGACATTCCGGGAGCCTAGCCGGGTGTCGAGATCATCGGCTGTTCGTGGGGTCCGGGTGAGCGTCGGGAGCGAGTTTCGGGCATGCACGGAGCCTGCGCGAGCGCGTACGGAACAATTTCGAGCGCGCACGGAGCCTGCGCGAGCGCGTACGGAACAATTTCAAGCGCGTACGAAGCCTGCGCACGCGCATTCCGTGCGCGGGGGGCGGTTCCCGGGTCCGCCGGACGGGCAGCGGTGGGCGGGCGGGGAGCAGGGAATGCCGGTTGCTTTGATAGGAATCTGGAAGGGTTGCGGGCCGGGTGCTCGGGATGAGCGCGGC
Source organism: Planctomycetota bacterium (assembly GCA_014584315.1). Taxonomy (GTDB): domain Bacteria; phylum Planctomycetota; class Phycisphaerae; order Phycisphaerales; family UBA1924; genus CAADGN01. The sequence continues at coordinate 113,001 of JACTNA010000016.1, forward strand.
GAGAAGGGCGAGAAGAATGCGGAAGGCACGGGAAAGATTCCGCCGCGGGAGCAGAGCCGGAAGATAAGAAAGGCGATGAGGCTCCGGGGGCGGGGAACAGACAGAACGTCAACACCCCGGGATCGCCGGCCGTTCGGTATGCTGGGACGCATGAGCCTTCCGTCGGCGTGGCGAACGCTCCTCGTCCTGCTCCTGCTCCTGGCCGGCGCGTTCCCGCCCGCCGATGCCGTTGCGCTGACGTCGGGCGACCCGGAGCTCGAGGCGCTGGCGCTGGCGACGGTGGAGCCTGGGACGGACGAGCAGGCGACGCCGCTGGCGTTCGAGCAGGGCCAGGTCGAGTTGCTGAGCGGCGGCGGCGGACCGGGGGGAGGAGGAGGAGGCGGGGGGAATATCGAGCCGCCGCGGATCGACCGGGAGTACGTGTGGGGTCCGGGCGACAACGGCCTCGACGAGTTGCTCGTGCAGTACGACCGCTACGGCGACGAGTGGTGGGCGATCATGGACGCCGGCGGCGACCTCGTCGCGCTGTGCGACCTCTTCGGCGAAGGGCAGTACGGGGACGTGGCGCGCGTGGTGGCGCAGTGGACCTACGACGCCTACGGATCGGTGCTGACGGCCGAGCACCTGGACGGCTACACACTGGACGCCGCGCCGCACCTGGGACACAAGGGGCTGTTCCTGGACAGGCTGGACGCGAGCGCAACCTCGCCGCGGCTGGTGCCGTTCGCGCACGCGCTGTACCACGTGCGCAACCGGGTCTACAGCCCGCAGCACGGGCGGTGGAACCAGCAGGACCCGAACCAGACGGCGATCAACCTGCTCGAAGCGAGCGTGCACCACGGCCGCGGCATGGCGGCGATCGTCATGGCGTTCGACGTCGAAGGCCTCTACGGCGACGGGGGGAACCTGTACGAGTACCTCGGCTCCAACCCCTGGATGCGGTTCGATCCGATGGGCCTCTCGTGGGACCCGTTCGACATGGTGGATGAGTACCTGGCCGAGGACGCCGCGAGCAAGGCTGCGTTCCTGGACCGTGTCGTTGGTGGGGCACACACGGCTGCCTACTTAACAGCCTACGTCATGAGCTGGCTTCCGATTCCCACCGCCGCGATCGCGGGCGAGGTGGCCCTGGCGATCATGGGTGAGCCTGATGCGCTGGCGCGGAACGATTGGTGGCAGGACCTGAAGTTGGGCGAGGAGGCTGTGGCTTCGGTGATGCGGTTCGTGGGAGTGGGACAACTCGCTATGATGGAGATGGCGCTGTCCTACGCGCAGAGCTACGGAAACCGGGGCGCCCCGGGGACGAGCAGCAGTGGGATAACCGGTCAAGCAGCGCAGGTCGTTGCGGCCGGAGGACCCGAAGCGGCTCTGCTGGCCTTTGCGGTGGGTTCCGCCTCCTTGCTGGCGCCAACGGATGTGTATGTGGGATACGATCAGCAGGGCAACGTGCGGTATGTTGGTACAATCGACGAGCACGGGAGCACAAGCAGAGCGGCCATCCCGTCAAATCCCAGCTCAGAATAGAGAAAGTCGCTCGTAAGCCTGCCATTCTCGCCTGGTCCATCGAGAGTGGTCTGATCGCTCACCACAGACCCAGGGGGCTTGGCCAATACCAGCTCGTGAACCAGCGGCTCAGCATCGGCCCTCGTGGCTCTAGAGCGTCCGTTTACGGCATCGCAATCCAGTATGGTTCTAACTGGATCAGGAGGCACAGGAGCGACCTGTGGTGACACATGCCGAGACGACTGCCGCCAACCAATCTGATCGTCCTCAAGCCCTCCCGCAAGCAGCCGGTGGCTGGTGACCTATTTGTGTGCAACTTGAGAGGCAATCGGTGGATCGCAGGGCGGGTCGTTCATACGGACTGCCGGATGATGTCCGACGATCCAGGTCATGAGCCGCTGCTGTACTTCTACCGGTTCGGGTTCTGCGATCCTTCGGAGCTTCGGCCTCCGTTCAGGCCGGACCTTCTGATCCCACCCGTCGTCACCGACTTCGGGGGGTGGCAATACGGGTATTTTCAGACAGTGGGCAACTATCCGATGCTTCCGGAGGAGCGGCTGAGCAGGCATTGTTTTCTTCGGGGTCGGCGTGGAACCTGGGACAGCCCCGATGCGGTGTACGTCGACGAGTACGGCAACCGCTGCCCCCGTCCGAATCGGGGCGAATATTGGGATACCGTCGGCCTCAGTGGCGTTTTTCTGATTGATAACATACTTAGTGATGCGATTGGTATTTCGCAGGTTTCTCAGAAAGAGTTCGAAGTGTCACTCGAACGTTCGCCATCCTGTGGCAGCGATGAAGTTATTATTTACATTATGGATGCCGTCGGAGACTCGATTAGTCTTGCCGTGAACATCGAAAATCCTCTCGCTGAAGAAGTATCACAGTCTGCTGTTGGTCGTTTCGCGGGACATGGCTACGACATCGAGCGTCAGCGGTGGGATATCCGATTCAATGGCCCGGATCCCAATCGTATTGCAAAGGTCTTGCTGTCAGTTCTCAAGAGGTTGGGTCTGCCGCCGGGGTCGTTCATGCTTGTGGGCGGCAGGCGATCAAGGCGCATTGATCTCTAAGCGTTCGATCGCCGCCAGGAACGGTGCGATACAGTGGTGCTGAACCTCGTCGTGTTCCTACACACGCTGCTCCTCAACATCGTGTTCGACGGGGAGTACTGGTACCAGTACGACGCGTGGAACCGGTTGGTGCAGGTGAACAAGGCGTGGCGGGATGATCAGTCGCCGTATGACGTGATCGTCGGCGGCCTGGTGAAGCAGGACGCAGTCGCCCGTGCCGCTGGCGGTGAGCCTGCGGACGGAGCGGTTCCACTACGACGGGGTGCGTCGGATCCAGGAGGTGGTGACGGACCCGGTGATGTCGCCGGGCGGGGCGATTTTGTCGGGCGATCCTGAACTCGAGCAGTTGGCGTTGGCGACGGTGGAGCCGGGGACGGACGAGCAGGCCACGCCGCTGGCGTTCGAGCAGGGCCAGGTCGAGTTGCTGAGCGGCGGCGGCGGACCCGGAGGGGGGGGCGGTGGTGGCGGCGGTATCAAGCCGCCGCGGATCGACCGCGAGTACGTGTGGGGGCCGGGCGACAACGGCCTCGACGAGTTGCTCGTTCAGTACGACCGCTACGGCGACGAGTGGTGGGCGATCATGGACGCCGGCGGCGACCTGGTCGCGCTGTGCGACCTCTTCGGCGAGGGCCAGTACGGGGACGTGGCGCGCGTCGTCGCCCAGTGGACGTACGACGCCTACGGGGCCGTGCTGACGGCCGAGCACCTGGACGGCTACACACTGGACGCCGCGCCGCACCTGGGGCACAAGGGGCTGTTCCTGGACAGGCTGGACGCGAGCGCAACCTCGCCGCGGCTGGTGCCGTTCGCGCACGCGCTCTACCACGTGCGCAACCGCGTCTACAGCCCGCAGCACGGGCGGTGGAACCAGGCCGATCCGAACCAGACGGCGTTGAACCTGCTCGAAGCGAGCGTGCACCACGGCCGCGGCGTCGTCGCCATCGTCATGGCGTTCGACGTCGAGGGCCTCTACGGCGACGGCGGCAACCTCTACGAGTACCTCGGCTCCAACCCGTGGATGCGGTTCGACCCGATGGGGCTCTCCTGGGACCCGTTCGACATGGTGGACGACTTCTACGCCGAGCACATGGGCAGCGCGGCCGCGCTCCTGAGCCAGCTGGGCCAGAGCGCCAAGGCGGTCGCGGTGGTCGCGGCGACGATCGCCACGTACCTGCCGTTCCCGGCGGCGAGCCTGGCCGGTGAGGTCGCCCTCTATGCGCTCGGCGAGACGGACGCCAGCGAGTTCGCGGTCGCGGCGGCGATCGGGCTTGTGCCGGGCGGCAAACTGGGCTCGTTCATCGGCAAACTCGGCGGGTCGGCGTGGAACACGGCCAAGCAGTACGCCAGCCGCGCGGGTGGGTTCCTGGCCCGCGGGGCCGAAGGGCTGGCGCAGCGGGCGAAGCAGTTCGTGCGCAAGGGATGTGGCTGCTTCGAGGCCGGGACGTCCGTCTGGACGGCCCGAGGAATCATGCCGATCGATCAGGTGATCGAGGGCGATCTGGTCTTCGCGAGAAATACGGAGACGGGTGAGATCGCCCTGCGCGAGGTGATCGGCACGTCCGTGCGGCACGGAGCGCCGATCGTGGTGGTGACCATTACGACTTGGGACGGCCGTTCGACCGACTACCGGACGACTGAGGAGCATCCGTTCTGGGTGGAATCCCGGGGTTGGGTGCGGACGGATCGGCTCGAGGCCGGAGATGCCGTTCTGCTCCTGGACGGGAGCACGGGCGTCGTCTCCTCAATCGCCTTCACGAACGCCCGGGCGACGGTGTACAATTTCGAGGTCGAGGGCCTGCACACGTACCTCGTCGGCACCGACGGCGTGCTGGTGCATAATGCGATTCCCTGCTTCAAGCCGTTCACGAGAAAGAACCTTCGAGACAATCTATCGCTCTATCGCTACTCAGGCCACCTCCTGGCCCGGGCTATGAGGCACATCACATCATTCCATACGAATGGCGGCACTTGTTTCCAGGTAGGGAGCTGAACGATCCGAGCTGGAATGGCGCATGGGTTCACGTATCAATCCACAGGGGTGCTGGAGGCATTACGCCTGAGTGGGCCGCTTTCAAGAGGGCCAATCCCAATGCCACCGCTCAACAGGTCGAGGCCTTCGCGCGTGAGATTGAGGAAAAGGCCGGTCTCTGGATCATTCGGCCTTAGCAGGAGTCGCAATGAGCGTTCTCGATGAGTTTTTTGCGGAGGTGCTGCGGGATGCCCGGCTAATGGCCGAGGAAGCTGTTGTTGCAGCAACAGATCCGATCACCCTCAAGAGTGCTGGATTGACCGGAGAATCTGCTGGCCACTTCATCAGAGCTATCAAACCGATAGCATCTACAATAGAGTTTCGTGCCTATTCAGAACTAGCCATCTTGCTGGCGTACGCTCGGCTGTTCGCATCGATCGAAGGAATTACGGCAACCTACAGTTCACGAGTCACGCTTGTCGATGATGCCGGAGTTGAAGTATCAGAGTCTCTGAGCAGTGATTTTATCGGCTTTCTCATCGATCGAGGATACAGTATTTGACAAACGCAACGGGACTGCATGCTCGCTCGTAATGCGTGAGCGAGGATGAGCGCGAACGTGGTTTGCCAACTCCTTGCCTTTCTACTCTCGCTGCTCCGCTGCTCACCGAACCCCTCCGACGGCACGGCCGGCGTGGCGGACGATGTGAGCCTGCGGTACACGTTCGGCGGTCAGGTGGCGGAGCGGATCGACGGTCGCGGCGTGGCGTTGCGGTACCGGTACGACGGGCTGGGGCGGCTGGCGTCGGTCGAGGTCGGGCACTACGACGGGTACGGCGACTTCGAGCCGGGCTACCCGTCGAGCCTTGATCCTCCGGGGGAGATCGGCTCGCCTCCTGACCGTGCGGGGTTTGTGGAGTACGGGTACGACGCGGCGGGGAGCCTGCGTGACGTGGTGACGTGGACGGCGCGTGACGCGCAGTCTCGGTCGCTGATCACGCAAGTCCGGCACGAGGTGGACGGTCGTGGGAGCCTGGTGGCGGACTGGCAGTCGTACGGGTTGGAGGTGAACGACGACCCGCAGCAGGGGGCGTTGACGCCGCGGGTGGAGTACGGGTGGTCGTACGCGGCGACGGCGGCGGGGTCGCACCTGGGCGGGCACCTGCGTCTGTCGTCGATGACGTACCCGCCGTACGGGACGGGGGACCCGCGTGAGGTGGGGTTCGATTACGGGACGCCGGGCGGGGCGTCGGACCTGCTGTCGCGTGTGTCGGGGCTGACGACGAACCTCGGGACGGCGTCGGTGGCGGCGTTCGAGCACGTTGGGTCGGGGCGACGGGCGGGGCTGACGCTGGCGGGGGGGGCGATCGCGCAGGGGTACCGCGTCGGGAGCGAGGTCGGGCTTGGGGGTCTGGACGGGTTCGGGCGTGTGTCGGACCTGCGGTACGTGAACGCGGACACGACGCCGGCGACGCTGTTCCGCGCCGAGTACACGTAGGACGCTTCTGGGAGCCGTGTGTCGTCGCGGCTGACGCAGTGGCCAGTGGGTTCCGGCGGGGGTCAGCAGCGTGAGAACGTTCGTTCGCAGGTGAACGCCTACGACGCCTTGCAGCGGCTGATCAGGACGGAGGTCGGGGAACTCGACTTCGACCAGCAGGACGGCTCGCCATTCATCGTGCCGCAGTCGTTGGTGCGTTCGGACGTGTGGCGTCTGGACCTGCTCGGGAACTGGGTGGGTGACGGCGCGAGCGGCTCGGGGCGTAAGTCGTGGGGTGACCTGGACGGGTTCGGGACGCCGTGGGCGTTGCCGTGGGCGGACGACGAGGACGACGAACTCGGCGTGACGCACGGGGTGGACGAGCGGAACCGGCTGTCGGGGATCGTGCGCGCGGACGACGAGGAGGAGATCACCGACGACCACGAGCCTGTGTACGACGGCGCGGGCAACATCGTGTTCGACGGCGACTACTCGTACCAGTACGACGCGTGGAACCGGTTGGTGCAGGTGAACAAGGCGTGGCGGGATGATCAGTCGCCGTATGACGTGATCGTCGGCGGCCTGGTGAAGCAGTACGACGGATTCGGCCGTCTGGTGCGGACGCAGACGCCGGTGTTCGCCGAGTGATCGGCCGAGAGATGGGGGTTCTCCGGCGGCGCGTCGCACTTCGGGCCATGTCCCCCGGTCTTGGCGTCCCGTCGGGCCGAGACCCTTCCGGCCGCGCCGCGCACTCCAAACCGCCCCGCACACTCCTCCAGAACGCGACAACGCCGCCGAGGTCTCTCGGCGGCGTCCACCGTGAACCGTGGGGCCGGCGGCGTTTGCAACCGACCGTCAAATAGCGGGGGCCCGCTATGCCCGCCCCCACAACCCGCCTGGGAGCGAGCGAGGGCTGATTCTGGCGTCCATCCGGGCGGTCTTCTGGGAGCGGTTCGGGCAGGCGGCGTAGCCGGCGGCGGGAAACCGGCCGGGCAGCGGGCAAGGGCCGACAGGTCACGGGCGCTCAGTCCGCGCCACGGCGGGGCCGTCTATCGACCTTGCCGGGGTCCGGGAACCGTCTCGTGGGGGGTAGAGCGTGAGGCTTGGAGCGGGAGAGGGGCCGCGTCTCCCGCTCCATCAACGTGGTCCACCCTTCGGTGGGACTTGACGGGTTGTGACTTATAGGTTACACTTGGGTGGACGATGGAAATACGCCGCTACCTCACCGAGACGGGCAGGGATGTCGTCGGCGAGTGGCTGGCGGGCCTCAAGGACGCCCGGGCGCGGGCGAAGGTGGCGACCCGCATCGCCCGGCTGGAGGCCGGGAACGTCGGAGACTGCAAGCCGGTGGGCGAAGGCGTGTGGGAACTTCGGGTCGATTGGGGGCCGGGCTACCGGGTGTACTACGCGATCGTCGGCGCCGAGGTCGCCCCGCTGCTGTGCGGGGGCGACAAGCGGAAGCAGGCGGCGGACATTCGCAGGGCGGCGGAGTTCCTGAAGGATTACAGGCGAAGGACGACGGCATCATGAAGCACAAAGCCAGCATCTCGCAAGAAGACGCGATCATCAGGGAACTCCGCGAAGATCCCGAGTACGCGGCCGAGTATCTCAGGGCCGCGCTGGAGGACAGCGACGAGCCGCGCGTGCTGCTCATCGCACTGCGGCACATTGCCAAGGCGCAGGGCATCGCGGAGGTCGCCAAGCGGGCGAACATCGAGCGGGAGAGTCTGTACCGTGCCCTGTCGCCGAAGGGGAATCCTCGCTTCTCGACCATCATGGCGATCACCAAGGCGCTCGGGCTGTCGCTGACGGTCGAACCGGCACGGGGTTGACGAGGCACCGCGATGATCCGAAGCGATGACGAGTACCGGGCGACAAGCGGACGCGTGGCGGCGGCCGAGCGGCGCATTCACGAGCAGGAGGAGCGGCTGCGGAGCGCGGGCCTGACCGCAGCGGAGATCAAGCGGGTGATTGACCCGCTGAAGTCGTTCTACTTGGGTTTGAAGGAAGAGCTTGAAGAGTACGAACGGCGACGATCGTAGTCTGATGATCAGGTAACGACGGTTGCCTTAGGTTGGGTTGGAGCGCCGATTCGGGATGAATCTTCCTGCATGAGCTCACGCACCGCCTGTTGTTCCCATTGCGCGTAGCAGTTCGGGTCGGCCCAGAACTCTGCCCAAGCACTGTTGAGCGTAAGGCGCACGGGACCATCCAGAGAACCCTTGAGGGCGAGCCGGCAGCGCATCTGTTCGACTCCGTTCTTTGCGTGACTCGCCAGTGCGTTCAACACAGACACTGGGAAGCAACGGTGATACTCCGGCTCGGGGCGGAAACCAGATGCAGTGGCCAGTGAAGTCCATCGCGAACTGATCACTGTGGCTTCGTCGTTGAATCCGCAAGCGGACAATGCGGCGAGCATAGCCTTCATGCGGGCGTCGTCAGCAGGATGACTCGATGGATAGTGCTGCGCCACATCGAAGGGGTCTTTTCCTCGCAAGGCGCACAGGTGCAGGTGCGACCACACGAACGCTGGCCCAAGCGTGCAGACTGCGAACAGGTCGCAGAAGAACTCCGTGAGCCAGAATCGCACCCAGCAGAGTCGCCAGAGGCCCAACTCCGTCTCGCTCCCCAACGGACCATTGCGGCGCGATTCCTTCACCGATTCGTCTTCGAGGTACGCCAATACATCACGAAGCGCCAGACCGAATGCCGCGAGGAATGCCTCCACCTGTGGCTCATCGCGGGCGAGCAGGAGGGGATGGGCCAGCTCGTGGTAGAGATCAGGCAGATGCAGGAGAAAGCGCCCCTCGATCAGCGGGACCGCAAGGAGGTTTAGCTCTGTATTGATACAGAAGTACTGTTGCGACAGCGTCGTAACAACGGGTGTCACCAGCGGATAGTCGATCTCCTGTGTGATCCGTTCGAGGAGGCGGTTCAGTTGATGGTCATCGTCCGTGGCGCGAACGAGCGCTGCAATGCCCTCCGTCTCAAGCATGTCCAGGTCCGCAACCTCTCGCTTCAACTTCCTCATGCGTTCCGGCTGGTTGGCTGGCACTTGATAGTCCGGATCCCCACGAAGCGACCGAAGAGTGGCAAGGGAGGCATCAAGCCGCGATCGGCATTCCTTTGCGAGCGTGTCGTAGTCTCGCGGAAGCCGGCGCGGGATGCGGGCGCGAAGCTCCCGGATTCGGCTTTCCAGTTGATTGATGCAGCCGGTCACATAGACGTCCATCATTGACGGCCCCGAATCTTGGCGAATGTTCCCGCACGCTCTTGCTCAAGCAGTCCCGCAAGAGCCTCTAGATCGTCCAAAACGCGCGGCGACGCTGTCCCCGACATCAATGCGCTGCCGAGTTCACTGAGCCGTGTTCGGCTTCCTCGCCCTCCTGCAAGCAGGCTTGCCAACAACTGCTCATGCGGCGCCGTGGCCGGGGGGTTGGCCAAGCGTAGGAGGATGGTGCCGAGTTGGCGTGGTTTGGATGCGTCGCCCGCACTGGAAGTCGATCTGAGGGCGATCAGGGCTGCGTCGAAGAGTTCGGCCAGCTGCCGGATTTCTCGGTAGAGTCCGGATTGCAGACCAGCAGTGCTCATTGGAAGGAATCCTCCGTGCTGTGGATTTCGCCCTCTTCAAACGCGAGGGCGTCTGCGTCGAACTCACCAGCGCTCTCGGCAAGCCTGCGATCGGTCAGTTTAAGAGTGACGGGATCGCGGGTGCAATCGTCGGGTCTGGTCCAGGCCAACGCCGTGAGCGCGTACACGTCCTCCAAACACTGCGCCAGGGTCATCGACCCCTCGACTCGCCGGACGTGCAAGGGTTGCACGGTGCCTTGGCGTGGGAAGGCCCTTCCGGTGGCGCAGACATATCCGTCGCTCTCGGTGAGCTCGTAGTAGTGGCCGACCTGCGGATTCTTAATCAAAGGATGTCCGTTGCCGCTGGGCACGATGTCAAAGAGCCGCAGTGGGACGAGGGAGGACTTGCCAATCTCGACGATGGTGAGGTCCGCATCGGCGGACAGGATCCCGTCTCTCTTGAGGTGTGCTAGGGCCTTCCGAGCACCTTCGATCTCTGACTGGAAGCTCCGGCCATCGCGATGAATGACGAGGCGCTTCACGTCCGCCGACATACGCTGTGCCTCCGGCGAAATGAGCTCGACGAGGTGCTTGCGGACCTGGTCGCAGGTAAGTCGCTCGCGCTGCTGAGACACTGAACAAACGGTGCGGATGATGCGACCACGATTTGCCACGATCGTGAACCCGGCCGTGTTCGCCTTCACGTCGATGCCGATGACGATGTCCGCATGCAACGGCGTGGCAAGCACGAACGGCCATCGTTCGTTGGTGAGCAGGACCTTGTTTAGCGCAACGTTGCGAAGGTAGCCCGCGAACCGGCCGCGACGGTCCGGACGAATGCGATAAGCGGGGTTTCCCGAGCGTTCGCGCTGAAACACATAGCAGTCGCCCGGCGTGGTTGAGTGATGAACGGCGGCGCAGATGTCCAGCTCACGGAGTTTGCGGATGACCATGGCCGCGAGTTGGTCCTCCTCCCGGATGCGGTTCTTTCGAGTTTCGTGGACCATCACGAGGGCGTATCCCTTCTTCGTGCAGTGATCCCGGGCCGCAGCGAGGATGGCATTGCCCTGATCAAGAAACGTCCTGGGCCCACGGTCGGGATACGGCACGACGATCGGGTCGTACGACTCAGCCTGCGGAAACAGGTCGTCAACGGCCCCGCGCAAGTCGGAAACGAACTGACTGCCATAGCTATCCATCACGGATTGGGGGAGAAGCAGGTACTGTCGTTCCAGCCGGTCCGTGATGTAGAAGCCTGCGCTGCGATCGCGCAACAGCCCTGCCCGGCTCTTTCCGTACGTGTCCAGAGCGACTTGGCGTGCGCCGGAAGTGCCGCGGACGGACAGGACACGGTCATTCCCGAACTGCAAGTCCGGCATGACGAACATGCGCTGTTCAGCGCGCAGGGGGCGACGATCCACGCGCAGCACGGTGTCGCCAAAGCGGATCTGCTGTAAGTAGGACTCAACAAATCGCATGATCGCCGCTCGCCTCTCGTGTGGCGGAGGCGTCATGTACTGGTGGCTCCGCTGAACTTCGTCGCTCTGGGTGTCGAACACGGGGAAGCACAGGGCCGCAGGTGCTGCCCGGCTGTCCCGCCGATTGTTGGAGTAATGCACCACTGAGGCGTCATGCGGGAGCGCGGCGAGTTCGGCTGGTATCGGTTTGGCGGAGTGGCGGACGATGTAGTCGAGAAGGCTGATGCGTTCTCCATCGAGCAGCACCAGCTGTTCGGTGACCGTCAAGTCGCCGAATTCCTCCAGCCTGATTTCATACCATCGGTGTCCGTAGCGATAGACGCAGTGGCGTCCCTTCCACGGGCGAAACTGGTCACGACGCAGGTGGGTAGGGAGTGCAGTCCGGGACAGGAACTTCGTCCGCAGGTCCACGCAGAGTCCCATGCCGCCGTCTGGAGTCACGACTGCCCGCACGGCGAACCCGACGAAACGCTCGACGGTGTGGCCCGAGTGGGCCGGGGCCTTCTCAAAGAACGGCTGGCCTGAACCGGGTTGCCAGAGCTTGGGCGACGCGAGCAGCGGCGCCTGAATCATGAACTGAAGGAAGCGAGTGCATATCTCGTCGTTCTGGGGTGTCCGCTGGGAAAAGTCCAGTTTGATCACGCCGGGGATGCGATCCAGATAGACGGTGGTCCGAACAAGGATCTGAGGAGATTCCGGCTCTTCGGCGTCGGCCCGCACAACCAGATGTGGTCCGTCATCACGATCGATGATGGTGGCCGGCGTCCGAAGCCCGTAGCTGATCTTTCGCACGAGCGCCTGCCGGTTCTGGAAGTACTCCGCCTGATCAGTCCTTAGGCCGCGAAGGCGGTACAACCGGTACTCCGCGCTCAAAGCACTCAGATTCGTCACTGGGAAGACGTTCGTTTCAAGCCCGGGCATCGGCGTCCTCCCAGCAAATGGAGCGGTATGGGCAGCGGCGGCAGAGGTCTGGATCACGGGTTACTCCAAAGTCTTCGGGCCGCAGTTCAGCATTGGCTCGCCCTTCCGTCACGAGCAGTATGTCGTTGACGCTGTGGGCGATGTAGTCGTGGATGTCGGCGAGTCGGTCCGCCTCCACGCGATGCTCTCGTACGACTCCGTTCAGCAACTGCACTTCCATCAGCCGGATGTCCTCCGGTTTCCAGGGCTGGCTCGTGGCAGGAAAGTCCTTATGGGGTTTGCCCTCAGCGAGTGCGAGGGCATAGGTCCCAAGCTGAAGCCAAGCCTCGTGCAAGCCGAAGACGTGCACCTTCCAGTCGATAATGGTCGGCGGGGCGGCGTCGTAGAAGGCGATCACGTCGGGTACCGCCCGAACGGTGACGCCGGAGTGCGCGACAGTGAGTGCGCGCTGCGCGACGAGATACTTGGCCGACTTGAGGGCGTTGCGGATCTGATCCAGGGTGAAGAGGCTCGAAAGTGCCCGATCCACTTCGTCCCACGCCCGGACAATCTCCGCGTCCGGGATGGCGCGGTCGTACTCCATGCAGTGGAATGCAGCGAACGCTTCTCCGGCCTCCTTGATGGAAAAGCCGGGTTCATGCAGGCGATGCTCACGAGCGCAACGAAGCTGCGCATCAAACAGGGCGCGGGCGCGCGCCTTGATCTGCTGGAGCGTCGCGGTCTGCTTCCGGTTCAACGCGGGAATCAGCACGGTGCTGATGACCGTGTCCACCAGCGAGCCGCGCCAGCCGCTGATGCTCTGGAGTTTGCTGAGCAGATAAGCCCGCCTGCGAAGGGGGTCCTTGACGGCGTTGGCGTTCGCGACACAGTGCTTGAAATACCACTGCCGCTGGCACCGCCGGAACGCTTTCCCTTCAGAGATCGACCAGATCATCGGGTGTTCCTCCCGCGGGTCTTGGATCGGAGGAACGCCAAGTAATCGGCGAGTGCCTCGTCCTCCGCAGCCGTGGTAGGTCCAAGACGGGCGGCTAGGCGACTGGACTCCGACCGCCGGCCGCCGCTTGGGACCGGATACCCGGCGGCTTCAAGGAGCGACTCATAGGGAATGGCGTAGAGCTCGCTCAATCGGTGAAGGATATTGGGCGACGGCTCGCGGACTTTGCCGCCCTCCAGCTGGCTCAGATACGCGTTGGAAACCCCTGTCGCCTGCTCCACGGCACGGAGTGACAGGCCCTTTCGCGTCCGGCCCTCAACCAGAAGTGATCGCAAGGCGTCCATGCATGAACCTCCGCTGCTCACTATATCAAGCGTGCTTGCGATGTCAAGCACCCTCCTTGGGCAGGTGTCCCTGCCTCCCCGAAGCCGGCTGCCAGGGTCGAGCGGGGGTTCGGGTCGGTATCGACGAGGTGGCTACGCCGCAGGCTGGTCGTAGGTCAGGCTGAACACCGTGTCGAGCAGCCACTTCTTGAACTGCGGGTTGTCGCTGAACTGCTTGAAGAGCTCGGTGTGGTCGGCGAGTAGCTCCGTCATCACGCGGGCGAGCGCCTTGTCGTGCTCGATCCGGGCGTTTTGCCTGTCCGAGTTCTTGATGGCGTTCTGATACGCCTTATCGGCGCCGACCTTGGCCGGGAGTTCCTCGGCGATGACCTTGCGAATCTTGTCCTCGTCCTTCCACTCGATGTTGCCGAACTGGTCATTGAATGCCTGAAGGATCGCGCTGAGGCGGTCGAGCTGCGGCTCTGGCTTGCCGCCGCCGCCGGCCGTCGGCACGGGGTCGATGAGGGCGTCGGCATCCGGGAGCGCGATGCTCATGGCGGCCTGCCGCTCGGAGCGGTAGCTGTCCATGTCGATCGCTTCGAGAATGCCCTTCGTGAAGTCGGTGTCCTGCGGAGCTGGCAGCTTGGGAATGAGGAAGTTCAGGAAGATGGAGAGCTTCTCCCATGCGGGGTTCGAGTACGGCAGGATGGACGCCAGGAAGCCGTAGGCGCGGACGAACGCCTTGGCGTTGCCCTTGAACCGGACCTGCCCGTCTTCGTCCAGGTGCTCCGTGTAGAGGGCGACGCATTCATCCAGGATGGGGTCTAACTGCTCGCGCGGCGCTCCGCCCAGGTAACGGCGGACGAACTCCTCGACCTGGGCATCGCTGTACACCTGCGCGCCGTCGAGGTCCGCCTTGAGGTCATGGAGCTTGTTGGGGTCGGTTTCCTCGGCGAGGATCGTCGTGCGGTAGTAATCGGCGAAAGCCGCCTGGATCGTGTCGGCGTCGTTAGCGAAATCGAGCACGAACGTGTCGTGTTTCTTCGGGTGGGCGCGATTTAGGCGCGAGAGCGTCTGCACGGCTTTGATACCCGAGAGCGTCTTGTCCACGTACATCGTGTGCAGTAGCGGCTCGTCGTAGCCGGTCTGGAACTTGTCGGCGCAGACCAAGAGGCGGTACGGGTCCTCGACGATCTTGTCCTCGATATGGCTGCTCGGGAAGCCGTTGAGCGATGCCTCGGTGACGTTGACGCCGCCGAACTCGTGCTCGCCGGAGAAAGCCACGATGGCCTTGAACGGCGACTTCTGCTCGGCCAGGTAGTCGCGGATGGCGTGGAAGTACTGGATCGCCCGGTTGATGCTGCCGGTGACGACCATCGCGCGGGCTTCGCCCCCGATCTTGCGCTGGCCGATCAACTGCGTGAGGAAGTGGTCCACCATGATCTCGGCCTTCTGCCGGATGGCGTGCTCGTGGCCCTCCACGTACTTCCGCAGCTTCTTCTGGGCACGCTTCGTGTCGAACTCCGGGTCGCCCTCGATCTTCTTGGTCAGGCGGTAGTAGCTGTTGACCGTCGTGTAGCTCTGGAGCACGTCCAGGATGAACCCTTCCTGAATCGCCTGCTTCATCGAGTAGGCGTGGAACGGCCGGTGCTGCACCTTGTCCCCGGTCGGGTGCGGCTCGCCAAACACTTCCAGGGTCTTGTTCTTGGGCGTTGCTGTGAACGCGAAGTAGCTGGCGTTCGACAGCATCTTCCGTGCGGCCATGATGCGGTTGATCGTGTCCTCGACCGTTTCCTCCTCCTGCTCCTGGCCGTCGGCCGACAGCGCGATGTTCATCTTCGCGGCGGTGCGGCCGCCCTGGCTGGAGTGGGCCTCGTCGATGACGATGGCGAAGCTGCGCCCCCGGTGCTCGCTGCCGATCTCGTCCAGCACGAACGGGAACTTCTGAACCGTCGTGATGATGATCTTCTTGCCGCCCTCGATGAAGCGGCGCAGGTCGCCGGAGTGGTCGGCATGCCCTACCGTCGCCGCGACCTGGGCGAACTGCTTGATCGTGTCGCGGATCTGGCGGTCGAGGACCGTGCGGTCGGTCACGACGATGACGGAGTCGAAGATAGACTTGCCGGCGCGCTGCAACCCAATCAACTGGTGGCTGAGCCACGCGATGGAGTTGCTCTTTCCGCTGCCGGCGGAGTGCTGGATGAGGTAACGCCGGCCGGCGCCCCTCGCGGCGGCATCCGCGAGCAGTGCCCGCACCACGTCAAGCTGGTGATACCGCGGGAAAACCTGTGCCTTCTTCGTGCGGCCGGTCTTCTCATCCTTCGCCTCAACAACCTGGGCGTAGTTCTCAATGATGTCGGTGAGGCCCTGCCGCGTCAGGATCGTCCGCCAGAGGTAGTCGGTCTTGATGCCGGCCGGGTTCGGCGGGTTGCCGGCGCCGTCGTTGAAGCCCTTGTTGAACGGCAGGAACCAGGAGTCCTTGCCCTTGAGCGCGGTGCAGAAGCGCACCTCGGAGTCATCGACGGCGAAGTGGACCAGGCAGCGTCCGAACTGAAACAGTAGCTCGCGCGGGTCGCGGTCGCGCTGATATTGGAGCACGGCGTCGGCGACAGTCTGTTTCGTCAAGTTGTTCTTGAGCTCGAACGTCGCGACGGGCAAGCCGTTGATGAACAGGCACAGATCGAGGGCGTTCTGCGTGTCGTCGCGGCTGTAGCGGAGTTGCCGGGTGACGCTGAAGACGTTCTTCGCGAACAGTTCCTCGGCCTTGGTGTTGCCGGGCGAGGGCGAGCCGTAGAAGAGGTCCACGTGCGCCGGGCCGTCCTTCACACCCTTGCGGAGCACGTCGATGATGCCGCGCTTGGCGATCTCGCCCTGGAGGCGGGCGAGAAACTGGGAGCGCTTCGGTCCCTCCTCGTCCAGGGACAGCGTCTCGACGACCTTCGGCTGCGTGTCGCGCATGAATGCGAGCAGCTTGGCGAGATCCACGGCGTGCTCGCGGTCATAGTCGGCCGGAGCGCCCGCGGCGTACCCTGCCTCCCGGACGAGGGAATCCGCAATCAGGGCCTCAAGCCCCTTCTCGCTGGTGTCAGTCGGCACCATTCACGACACCCTCTTGAGAAACGCTTCGACAGACTTCGACATTTTGTACTGTCGCAGATCGTGCCATGTCGTTCCGAGCACCTTCGACAGCTTGTCGGAGTCTACGTAGTAAAAATTCGGGTCTGAACTAAGCACGCCCTCCTGAAGAAGTCGAGCAAGGATCTGCTCACCCATTTTACCTCTCAACACACGTTCATGCTCAATCTTGTCACGGTACTTCGCAAGCCCGCCCTTGCTATGCGATGCGAACTCTGAGAGTATGCGACGAAGGCGGCGATACTTCGCGGCAACCTCATCATCGGGGATGGTCCGCTCGGTCTTTTGGACGTACTTGGCGAGCGGGTACGCGAGATCGTGTTCTAAACAGGCGATCTCAATCGTCCCGCCCTTAATCGCAACCTCTTGGGCGTGCCCCTGGGCCTGCGCAACGTCGAGAAACAATCCCACATGGTCGCCTCCAGCCTGTCCTGGAATCTGACGAACGAGGAGGTCAGGCGTATCGATGTAGACCTTCCGTGCGACAATCCGGCAGGTCCCGCCGCATTCGAGAGTTGGCGCGCCTTGCAGAGCGATCTCACACGGCAATGTGACAGCGGCATTCGCAAGGCACGGGCCAAACGGAATGTGGTCTTCATTAGATACGCGACCCTTGAACTTGAAGACCTGCCGCATTGTGGTGCCTTGCACGGCCACCGCCACTTCCAACTCGGCAGTAGATTGGGCGGGAAGGTCGGGCTCATCCCAGGACAAGCCGCTCACTTCGACCGCAACATCATTGCCCTTGCCCATGAAGTCTGAGCAGGCTTGAATCAACATGTTGAAATGACGACAGTCGAGCTCTGCATTCGCAGCGCGGTCCGCCATGATGTAGAGCAGGTGATAGGTCGGTCGCCTGGATGCTGTGTATTCAACTGCCAGGGCACTGTATTCGGGAATATCACTCAATACACAGTGCGAGACGACAATTGCTTCAAACACCGCGTTCCGAATGCGCATGTCGTTGAGGAACGGATGCTCTGGACACCACATGCCGATAGCTTTCTCATACTCCTCGTTAAGCGCCGCATCATCGACCAACCGCCGGGGGAACGTGCGACCCAGCGCGCGAGACAGAACTCGTGCTGACTGCTCGACCTCGTTGTACAGCGCATCTTGCAGCTTCTGTGCTGTCTGTGCGTCTGCCTTGCTGCTGATCTCGGTGATGAAGTTGGGCACAGCCTTGTCATTACGCTCTCGTTGTAATAAATAGGTCGCAATTTGGATCAGCAGCGTCACTTCGAGGCCAGCGTTCGCGCCATCGCTAAGCGCCTGCTTGATACGATGGTAGTTAGACTCGTTAGACAACAGAGTGGCAATTGCATCCAGTACTGGTGGATAGCCAATGAACGAGAGGAAGGCTTCGTTACTCCCGTCGGAGGAAGCGAAGGCGGCTCCGAGCTTCGATAGCACGGCATCGCGCGCCTCCTCGTACATTGCCTTCTGGCTTGCGTTCTTGTGCGTCACATAGGCGTCAATGTACTCCTTCGCCTGCTCAAGGCTGAAGGGGTCTATGCGAACTAGGGCGACGTCCGCATTCTTCTCCGCCAAGTAGTACCATGTGCTGAAAAGGGTTTGGCCCCGACCGAAGATGACCACCGAGGTGCCGGCGGCACCCTCAGACCGCTCAATCACGTCGTCAAGGAATGCCTCAAACCCGTGTTCTGTCGTCTTGGACCGCCCCTCATCGACACCGTCGATGATTATTCCGTGCGTACCGTTACGAAGCCCTTCGAGTACAGCGCCGACCTTCTCAATCGGATATGCGGATGTGAGGATGCCCGTCAGCGAATTGTCAGCGACAGGCTTATGGGCTGCCAAATCAAGCAGGGGAAGACCGGTGTCGAAGCCCAATGCGCGCGCCGTCGTCGTCTTTCCCGATGCGCCAACAGCCGACACCAAGAGGATTGCGGGTTTTTCCTTTGGGTGCTCCTCCTTGGTGAATGTCGGTTCAATGTATGGCGTCGGGCGCTCTACGACCTGGTAGAACGACGGTGATGCCGTGTTCATTTGCACCAGTTGTTTCTGTGATCCCACGACCGACTTCAATGCCCAATACTTCATGCGCGTCTCCGTTGCGGAGAGATCCTAATCGGCGACATCGACTGCCTCCTCGACCTGTTCGGCTTCCTCGTCCTCCAGGCCGACCTCTTCGATTGGCTCGTCGGCCGGCTCATCCGCCGGCATCGGTTCGGTCGGAACGAATCCGCGAACGTCCAGTTTGCCCGTGACGACATCGGCAATCAGGCGTGTGCGATATTCCCGGATCAGGTCGATCTCTCGCTGCGCGCGCACGATGGCTGCGGTCAGTGCTGCCGTCTGAGATCGCACTTCCTGGACGATGTGCTCCTGCTCCTTCGTGGTCGGGGGCATAGCAACGTGGAAGGTGCCGAGCTTCGACTCAGCGATCGCGGGGTAAGCAATCCCGATCGAGTTCGCTGTGACGCGGTTGATGAACGGGTCACTTTGGAGCGTGATTCCAAGGTACTCGGGTACAACTCCGGGCTCTGGGGTCAGCACCGCGAAGCCGGTTGATGCTACCAAGTCTGTAACCTCGTCCGCTACAAAGTACACCGCGCGAAGGTACGTACGAACAGTTGAGAGAATGGTGTCGCCGCGACGGAGAACGCGGCGAGCCCTTGAAGGTGCATCGCCGAATCGAATGCGGCTTGGTTGTCCCGTCAACCGTCCCGTTCCGACGCAGCCGATGTCCAGATAGTCGAACATGTAGTCAGGGTCGGTGCTCTCAGGCAAGACTCGCTTGTTGATCGAGACCCACCGCTTGAGCGGCTTAACTTCCCAGTGCGCGGGGATGTCGCCGAGCCAGTCGATACCGGATGGCTTGAGAGGGACGCTGTTGTCGAGGCCGCGGGTAACCGCTCGGTTGATGATGGCCTGCTTCTGCTCGTTCAAGACTTCGATCAGCCGGCGACGGTTGCGGATGAATCGCCGTATCCGGGTGGCGCTCGCGTCCAGGAAATCGGCGATGGCACGCTGTTCGTTCACTGGTACTACCGGTAGCGGCACCTGGCAGAAGTTTGCGAACGTCAAGTCCTGGCCGTCCCGAATGAACTGGCAGGTAGCACGTAGTGCCTGGATGTACGGGTTGGACTTGAAGAGGTGCGCGAAGTAAGGCACATGAACGTCGCGCCGTGGTTTGAGCACGACATAGGAGGATCGGATCGCACCGCGGGCCCATGCCCGCTCCAGTCCGCCCTGGAAGCTCCTCATGCTGATGACGAAGTCGTCCTTCTCGACGTGCTTCCGCTTGTCCAAGTGGTTGAGAATGCGAACGACTTTGCGCCCGACGAGTCGCTCGAACTCTGCCTGCGGTATGACTCCGTGCGATTGCGTCGCGGACAACTGGATGTCGTCAGGACGAGCGCGTTCACCGCTCTCCGCGAATAGACGCTTCGCCGCTCGGATGTCCCAATGCGCAGGAATCTGGTCTAGCCAGCGACTTCCGGCGTCTTTGTACTCTGGATAGGGACGAAGGCCGTTCGTCATGCCCGCCCTCCGACAGGGGCGACGATCTGGTCGAGCAGCCCTTCGGCTTCGTCGTGGAGCGCCTCCAGGTCCGCCTTGATCTCGTCGAGCGTGCGCAGTGGCGCGGGCTTGTAGAAGTAGCGGGTGAACGACACCTCGTACCCGATCTTCGTCCCGGATTCATCGAGCCAGGCGTCCGACGCATACGGGAGTACCTCGCGCCGGATGAACGCCTCGATCCCGCCCTCCTCCAGCAACGGAATCTGCTCCGTGTCGCGCAGGGCCGAATCCGGCGCGTACTCCACGACGGCAGGCTTGCCGTCGATCGTGGTCTCAAACCGGCCGCGGAGCGGGTCGGGCTTGGTCCCCTTCTTGTGGACCTTGGTGATGACCGGCGGGGCGGACGAGTCGCGCTCGCTGGAGTCCCGCAGGGCCTTGATCTCTTTGGCCGTGTACACGCGGCCGGGCTCGGCGCCCTTGAGCCGCAGCGGCCGCTCGACCGTGACTTTCCAGTAGCCGAGCGCCTCGTTGGGCAGGATGCGGCTCTGCGGCGTCTCCTTGAAGGCGAGGAACGTGTTCACGATGCGGGCGATGTCGTCGGGGGACAGCTCGCAGTTCTTCTTGCCGAGGTTTTTGCGCAGCGGGCGGAACCATGCGGTCGCGTCGATCAACTGCACCTTGCCCTTACGGTGTTTGGCCTTGCGGTTGGTGAGAACCCAGATATACGTCGCGATGCCGGTGTTGTAGAACATGTTGAGCGGCAGCGCGATGATCGCTTCCAGCCAGTCGTTCTCGATGATCCAGCGGCGGATATTGCTCTCGCCCTGGCCGGCGTCGCCGGTGAACAGGGATGAGCCATTGTGAACTTCGGCGATGCGGCTGCCGAGCCAGCCCTTCTTGCCGGTGTCGGGCTTCATCTTGCTCAGCATGTTGACCAGGAACATCAACTGGCCGTCGCTGGAGCGCGTGATGAGGGAGTATTCGGGGTCGTCGGCGTGCTGGATGACGAAGCGCGGGTCCTTGATGCCGCCCTTGCCGCCCATGCGCTCCAAGTCAGTCTTCCAACTCTTGCCGTAGGGCGGATTAGAGAGCATGAAGTCGAAGGTGCGGGAGCGGAAGGCGTCGGCGGAAAGGGTGGAGTGCTCGGGACCGCCGACGATGTTGTCGGCCGCGTCGCCCTCGCCCTTCATGAGCAGGTCGGCCTTGCAGATGGCGTAGGTCTCGGAGTTGATCTCCTGGCCGAACAGGTGCGTGGAAACCTGTTTGCCGTGCTCATTGGCGAGGGCTTGGAGCGTTTCTTCGGCGACGGTCAGCATGCCGCCGGTGCCGCAGGCGCCGTCGTAAAGCAGGTAGGTACCCGACTCGATATCGTCGGCGATCGGGCGGAAGATCAGTTCCGCCATGAGCTTCACCGCGTCGCGCGGCGTCCAGTGCTCGCCAGCCTCCTCGTTGTTCTCCTCGTTGAAGCGCCGGACCAGCTCCTCGAAGATGGTTCCCATCGCGTGGTTGTCGAGGCCGGGGTGCTTGATACTGCCGTCCGGGTTCGTGACCGGCGTGGGACTGAGGTTGATCTGCGGATCGAGCATGCGCTCGATGATCGTGCCGAGCGCGTCAGCCTTGGAGAGCCGGGGAACCTGGTTGCGGAACTCGAAGGCGTTGAGGATGTCCTGCACGTTCGGGGAGAAGCCGTCGAGGTACGCGTCGAAGTCGGCCCGCAGTTGCTGGGCCTTGGCGCGGGCCTTCAGGTCGCGGAGCGTGAAGGGTGATATGTTGTAGAACGCCTGCTTCGCCGCGGCACGGAGCGCGGCGTCCTGGCTTGTGATCTTGGCCTTGTCGAGCCGGGCCTTCTGTTCAAGCACCGCCTGCTTGGTCGGTTCGAGCACGGCGTCGAGCCGGCGAAGCACCACCATCGGCAGGATCACGTCGCGGTACTTGCCGCGCACGTACACGTCCCGGAGCACGTCGTCGGCGATGCCCCAGATGAAGTTCGTGATCCAGTTTAGCTGTGCTTGGTCCATAGTCTGCTTCTCGCACTTGCTCGTCACGCCGTTGTGGGAGCAGTGGCTCTGAGGACGACGCGAAAGGACTCGCCGTCCTCGATAAGTTCCGGTGCCGTGCCGTTGTGCTCGCGCATTCCTTTGACAATCTTTCGCGGCACACCCATGCCCAGGTGTTCCAAGTAGCCGTAGTCGGCCATGACATCCTTGAGAAGCTGATTTCGCGCCGCGCGACAGCCGGTGAGCATGCGCGCGGGCGTGATCCCGTTGGGTAGCCTGCCGGGCGAGATGACTTCTATGCGATCCGCGTAGATGGACAGTTCGATGTCGGTCGCGGACAGCAGGTAGTCGCGATGCACCAGCGCATTGACGACCGTCTCACGGATCGCTTCCTCGGGGTATGCGGGTCGCTCAACGCGCCTGGCGCCATCTTCAAGCGTCGCGGTAACGGCTGTGTTGCGGCGCACGAAGTCGGTAGCCTGCTCAACCAGACCGTTCTCGACAACGCGCGGTTGCCCGCCAGTGACCGCCATGAGCGGCGTCAGAGGGCCTCGGAGATTCGCTCGTTCGCGTGCGGCGTAGTCCTTCTCAAGCCCAGGAAACGCTGTGGCAGAGATTCCGGCGTGGGCAAGGAACTTGTTCGGCGCCGTGCCAAAGAGCAGCAGACCCGCGACGCTCGGGCAGACCTGACCGGTGTTCGTTTCAATCATCAACTCCGTGTTGACGAGGAGGCTGGTCCAAGCCGCGTCGTCACTGAGGTCGGGAGCGGATTGCGCGCGGACACGGGCGAAGTAGTCCACGAGACGCCGCCGGTCCAAGTCGGCCAGCGTGGCGCCGGAGATTGCCCTTAGCTCCGCTCTCACGGAACCGCGCCGCTGGAACAGTCGTTCAAGCTCCTCCTGGCTTGCTTCGCGGCATGTTGTCCCCACACGGATGTAGTACGTGCGGTGGTTGTTGTGCCAGACATGGTGTACGCTCCATCCGGCCTCAATCTGAACTACCGCGACGTGTTTTCCCGGTTCAACTTCCTTGACGATCTCGAAAAACGGAATCAGCTCCGGGCGAATCTTGTCCCGGCATGCCTGCATGACCCACTCTTCGATGTTCGACCGGGTGATCCCGGCGACGCTTCCGTCATCCTCGACGCCGAGCAGCACACGGCCGCCTGCGAAGTTGGCAAAAGCGACCAGTTCCTTCGCAAGCGCGCGGGCCTCAATGGTGTCCTGCTTGAACTCCACGCCGGAGTTCTCGCCGTTTCGGATCAGCTCTAGCAGTTCGGTGCGTGTCATGCGGTGTCCTAAAATCCGTACTTCAGCCGACGCATCTCGAAGGCAACCTTGCCGCCCTCAAGCAGTTCTTCCACTAGCGCCCGAACAGGCTGCGAGTCGATGGATCCCATGAATTCCGGACCCATGCGACCGTGAACTTGCTGTTGATCGTTGCTGCCTGCTGAGAGTCCGACGATGAGCTCCGCATCGCCCAGCACCGGGATGTTTGCATTGTGTGTGGAGAAGAGAAACTGTCGGCGCCTCTTTTCCTGGCGCATCTTGGGAACCACGCCCTCCGTGATGAAGCGGTTGTCGAGGTCGTCCTCCGGCTGGTCCACGACAAGGGGTGCGTCGGACTCCAGCAGCAGCAGTAATAGGACGGCGGTGGCCTTCTGCCCCGTTGAGAGTTGCTCCAATGTGTGCCACTGCGGGTCTTCACCTTCGGCAGCGGTATTCAGTTCGATTCGCGTCGTCGATGGCAGATCAAGTTCCTCAACGCGAAGCACAACATCCGGTTCACACTGGATGAGCTTCTCCGCCTGCGCGACCGGAATCGAGAACTTCCGGGCGAGTTCGTCCTTGCCGGCGCGCCATGCGTTCGCCAACTCCATGAGCGAGAGCTCGGCGAGCCCAGCGAGCCGATCAATCGTGTCCTTGAGGCGTCCAACGTTCAGCTCACGCAGGAGCCTTTCCAGCGGTTCCCGATTGCCGGCCATCGAGACTTCCACCCGCACTCGTTTCTCCAGGGCGCGGGTGACGCGTTTGGCCGCTGTTTGAAGCGTGCGGAATTCCTGCGCCTTGAGGTCCTCCCACTCGGCGACGAGATTGCGGCGCTCAGCAGCAAGTTCCTTGGCTTCGCGCTGAAGAATGGCCTCGCGGTCCTTGAGTGGGCGAAGCTCTTCGATCTGTCGCCGGAGCCTGATGAACTCTTCGCCGTCAATCTTCGACTTCTGAAGCTCGCGGAGAATCTGCTCGTAACGCTCCTGGACGCTCGCCTGCCGCTTGCTCCACTCGGAGCCAACCTCGCTCAGGCCGCCTTCAGCATTCTGCAATGCCGAGTCAAGCTGTGCGAGCAGAGAGGAAGCGGTCGCGTCAAGCTGGCTCAGAATCTTGTCAGCCTTTGCAAGGATGCCCCGGCCAGGCAGCGTCTCCAGCGCTTTCTCGGAAAGAAAGGCGCGATCGAGCGGGAGTGCGCGCCGTAGATGATCGATCGCCTGCCGAAGGGACAGCACACGCTCATCCGCGGTCCGAAGCACACGCTCTTCGCGCACGATGAGACTCTGCTCCTTCAGGCGTTCCTCTAGACCGGCCTCCTGAAATCGTTTGAGTGTCTCCTCAAGCGCCGGCAAGGCAGCGAGCCGCTCAACAACTTGCCGCGTCTCCTTGATGTTCTCGAGAATTCTCGTGCGAGAACGCTCCAGCCTTCGCTTGGTCTCCACCTTGCGGCGCGACACATCTTCGTCACGTTCGACGAAGCGCTCTAAGAGGCGGGTGAGCTTCTCGCGGCTCTTGGTCAACTCTGAAATTTCGTGCTGACCGTACACCTCGACGCCTGGCAGTACGTCCAAGGGGCTTAGGTTCAGCACGTTGCCGTCGTCATCGCGAACCAGTGGTGGATTGGGCACCGTTCGTTCGATGATGTACTCTCGCTTGGCAGGCCGATGGGATCGAACTCTTAGAGAGATCTTGGTGCCGCTCTGGAGCACGTCCCTCACGATCCCGTCATGGTTCCGTTGCGCTTCGTCCCCCAGAGGCTTGAGGCCGAGTACGTAGCGCAAGCTCTCGACCACCGTGGACTTGCCAGCGCCGCGGCCTCCGATCAGCACGTTCAGGTTCTCGTTGAAGTGGATCGCCGCCTTGTCCAAGAATCCTGCCTGCCACGCGATGGCGAGAAACTCCGAGTGTTCTTCCGGGGCGGGGTCGCTTGCGAGACGGACGCGGGACTCGGGGTCAAGAAACGCCTGTCGCAGGCCTTCGATGGAGACGGAGGACATCTTGATGAAGCATGACGCGCTGGGATCGGCGAGCTTCTCGGGCGTGTTGACGTCGCTGGCGTTCAAGATCGCAACCGGACGCTCCCGCTTGTGGTTGGGGTCCGTGTTTTCAAGGATGACTCGCACATCCTGCGGAGTATCGCGTACCGCACCGGGAATCGCGCAGGCGAACAGCCGGCGATGGCGCCATGCCTGCATGCGCGTCTGGCCGCTCAGTGTCTTGAGAAGGCCGCCGCTTTGATGCGTGCAATGGGCGGCAATGCACACGCTTCCCCACTCTGCGGTCTTGTCGAGCAGCTCCGTTGTGTCCAAGCTCCCAAGCGGGGAATTCGTGGAACTGTCTTGAACACCGCAGGCGCCGATGTGCCGCTCCAGTTCGGAAAAGGGCTTGCCCGGTTCAAAGAGACAGAGGAAATGAACTCCGTCCTTCGTGACGGCTTCAAAGCCGGGGAACACGATGATCCCCGCTTTCGTTGCCGCATCGACAAGGCTCTGACTGGATTGGACTCGGTAATGATCTGTGACCGCGATAACTTCAATGCCGTGGTCAAGACAAGCGGCGACGATGGCGTCGTTGTAGGACTGCTCGTCAGCGAACTTTGAGTTCTTGTTGTGCCGTCCGAGATACTCGAAGGGGTTGACTTGGAGCGCGCAGCGGTAGAAGCGTGCCCCGTTGGGAAGATCTAGTGCGCTGGCGAGAAGGCCGTTCGGCTTGACGGACGCAGCGGTCGTGGAGGAAGTGCGAGTCATGCTTCCTTCCCTTCGTCGTGACCACGACCAGCTGGTGGATGTTCACTCGACTGGCGGTTGATCCATTCGTTCACTTGGTCTTGCCGAAACTTCCAGAGCCGGCCGACCTTCAGCGCGGGTAGCCCGTTGCGGTCAATCAGCTTGTAGACCGTGTCTCGCTTCACGCCCAGAAAGGCGGCAACCTCGTCTGCTGAAAGTAGTCGCTGTGTCACTGGCCGCCTCCCGGGCGGGTGATGGAGCAATGCCTATGGAAACCGGTCTGGGCCATTTCAGCCGATTCTATTGGACACGGACGGCCTTGTCGAGCCGAAAGTTGGGACCGTCAGCCCGGTTCGCGGCTCAGGCGGCTTCCGCCAGCTCAGCGTGGGACGGCCGCGATGATCTCGGCGGCGGTCTTCTGGATGCGGTCGAGGGAAGCGGCCAGCGTCTCGGCCTTGCCGTCGAAGAGCTGGATGTAGTCGCTGGCGGCGGTGCCGGTCTCCAGGCCGATCGCCTGGCAGACGACGAAGGCGACGGCCTCGGCCTCGGGACGGAGAACTCAACGGCCGGCTCCAGGTCGGGACGGATGCTGATGCGGCCGCCACGGGAGACGCCGAGGGCGTCGTGCGGCACGTCGATATGGTCGAGCGTGATGCCTCGCTCAGCCACCAGCGCCTTGAGGCGGCCGGTGTGGTGGCGCGGATCGCCGTTCACGCGCGCCGGCTCGGGCAGCGGCTCGCCGTCGGTCTGCGACACGTCGAAGACGTAAACGCCGCGAAACCGGAGCACGGGCTTGGAGGCTTCGGCGCCGTCGCTGTCCGGCTCGTCGCGCTTGCGGATGAGCATCGGCGCGATGATGACGATGCCCTTCTCGCCCTTGCGGACGAAGCGGCCCATCTGCCGCCAGGTGTGGAAGCCGGCGACGTGCGTGGCGTCGGGGCGCTGCGAGAGGATCATCAGCACGTTCCCGAAGCTGTACTTGTGGAACTTCGCCAGCATGGCGAGGTAGCGGGTGAGCGCTTCGCTCTTGCCCTTGGCGAGCGCGTCGGCGAGTTGTTCGAGGGCCTGGTCGGCGATCTTCTTGGCTTGTTCGGCTTTCATGGTTCTGCTCCTTGTCGGGCCCCGCGACGTGCGGTCCCTTCGCCAGGCACGAGGGACCACGTCGGGGGTGACAAGGAGCAAGCGACGCGCAGGCCGGCAGCACGCCGGAGAGTCCCGCGTCAGCGGAGCAGGCCGAATGACGGAGCGCACCCGCAGGGCGCGCAGCGGCGACGGCGTGAGGCGTGCAAGACTCGCAGGCGGGAAGCGAAGCGGCGTCGGCCGGAGCGTCGCGACTGAAAGCCGACAAGCGGAATCGCCTGCGGCCTACGTCAACGCTGAAGCGACGTGTCGGCGGGCAGTCGGTGCGCCCGTCGCCTCTGGTCGGCGACGTGTTCCCGGTACTGCTTCGGGGCTCGCTGCGGTACGCCTGCACCTGGCGCGTTCAGTCCGGGGATGGCGAAAGCGTCCGGCTCGTGCGATGGCGCGGCGTCCTCGCAACGCGCCACGGCTTGGCGACGGATGCGGGTGGTGACCGGTTCCTCGGCGTCGAGGCGGCGGGTGGCGGCTCGTGCGGCCGGCGCTTCGACGGTGTGTGCCGCTTTCAGCGCCTTGATCCGCTCGGCGAGTTCGGCGGCCGTCGCTGCGGGAGTTCCGGCGGTCGATTCGGTCGTCATGCCGGCGAGGCTGGCCTTGAGCCGGTCGCGCAGGGCGGTCAGCTCGTCCTGGTAGGACTCGTGGACGAACGGCCTGCCGACGCGGGCCTGGTAGTCGCGGAGTTGCGACTCGGCGATGGAGAGGTCCTGCCGGAGCCGGGAGATGTCGGTGTCGTAGCCGGCGCAGAGCCGGTCGAGGGCGTTGAGGACGGCGCGCGCTCCGTGGCTGCCGCGGGTGAGCCGGTCGGTCCGGGTCGCGGCCCCTTCGAGGTAGACCTCCGGCGGGAAGTGCGGGCAGAGCACGAGGCCGAAGCGCAGGCCGCGGTAGGTGCCGAGCGGGACGCGCTGCTCCTCGCGGACGGCCTGCGGCAGCGCCTCCAAGCGCTTGCCGAGCACGGCCATTGCGTCCTCGCGCGGGTAGGCGCGCTCGCCGATGACGATGTCGTCGCCGGCGTGGGCGGTGACGGTCGCCCGGTCAGCGTCGAGACCCGCTAACCGCTCAGAAAACCTGGCGATCCTGCCCGGCAGGTCGCGCACGTTGCGGCGGGCGACGTACTGCTCGTCAAGGTGGTTTTTCCTGAGCAACGCCAGCCGCTGTAATTCTGCGTCGGCCTCGGCGAGCGTAAGCACCGCCGGGTTGCCGGAGGCGATGGCCTTCACTTCCGCGTAGGAGAGTTCCTGGCCGCCCACGTCCTCGGCCCGGCGGGCGGCGTTGTGTCCGGTGATGACCTGGCCGATGAACCGGGCTTTCGTTTCAAGGGCCTGCCACATGTAGGCGTCGAACGAGCCCTCGGTGACGTAGCGGTAGACCGCCACTTCCTCGTTCGTGTTCCCCTGGCGCAGGATGCGGCCTTCGCGCTGCTCGACCTCCGCCGGCTTCCACGGCGCGTCGAGGTGATGCAGGGCGACCAGCCGCTGCTGGACGTTCGTGCCGGTGCCCATCTTCTGCGTGCTGCCGATCAGTACGCGCACTGTTCCGTTTCTGACCTTCTCGAAGAGGGCCTGTTTCTTCGCGTCGGAGTCCGCGTCGCCGATGGCCGCAATCTGCGAACGCGGGATGCCGGCCGCGACGAGCTTCTCCGTCACGTCCTCGTAGACCGAGTAGCCCCACGGCGTCGGGTTCACACCCATGTCGGAGAAGATCATCTGCGTGCCGCGCGTGGCGGCCGTGCGCCGCCAGATGTTGGCGACGTTCTCGACCAGGCGGTTGACCTTCGAGCCGGGGAAGTCGGTGGCGGACGGCGAGAGCAGCCGGGCGTCGGTGGCGAGCTTGCGCCCGTCGGTGGTGATGGCCAGCGCGTTGTCCTCGCGCGGGTCCACTTTCTCGCTCCGCAGCCGCTCGTATCTCGCGACGAGCTGGTCCTGCAGGGCGTGCTGCTCATCGGACATCGGGCAGGCGACGACGATCGCCTTGCCGGTTTCCAGTTTCGGCGTCGGAAGGTTCAGCATCCCGGCGGTCTGCACGTCGGCAAACGCCCGGAACATTTGCTGGAGTTCCGGCAGGTTGGTGAACTTCGCAAAGCGGCTGCGCGGCCGCAGCGACGCCCCGTCCGGCGAAATCTCCATCGTGTCGATCACCTCGCCGAAGGTGGCCGCCCAGGCGTCGAAATGCTCCAGCCCGCGGCTTTTCAGTCCCGCCGGGTCGAGGAAGCGCTGCATGGTGTACATCTCCACCATCGTGTTCGAGACCGGCGTCCCGGTGGCGAACGTCACGCCGTGGCCGGGATGCCGCTCGCCCAGGTAGCTCGCCTTCATGTACACGTCGAAGGCGCGTTCGCTGCCGCCGGTCTGGATGCCGGCGACGCGCTCCATCTTGGTCGGCGTCTCCAGGTTCTTGAAGTAGTGGGCTTCGTCGATGAAGACGTGATCGACGCCGAGCTCGTCGAAGACGAGGCCGTCGTCCTTCTTCTCGCGGGCCAGCAGGTCTTTCAGGCGCTCGACGCGGGCCGCCTTCTGCTTCTCGATCTGCTTGATGATGTTGCGGTTCGATCCCTTGGCGCCGGCATGCTCGATCAGCAACCGGTCGTACTCGGCGATCTGCTCGGTGAGGAACTTCTCCTGGTAGTCCCGCGACATCCCGATGCGCTCGAACGACGAATGCGTGACGAGGATGCCGTCCCAGTCGCCGCTGGCGATCCTGGCGGTGAGCAGCTTGCGGCGGTCGCGCGCCAAATCCTCCTTCGTTGCCACGAGCAGTTTCGCATTGGGGTAGAGCTGCATGAACTCGCGGGCGAACTGCTCCAGCAGGTGGTTGGGCACGACGTACATGGGTTTTCGGATGAGGCCGGCCTGCTTCATCTTCATGCCGGTCGCGGCCATCGTGAAGGTCTTGCC
The DNA here is from genome assembly GCA_014584315.1 of Planctomycetota bacterium. Taxonomy (GTDB): domain Bacteria; phylum Planctomycetota; class Phycisphaerae; order Phycisphaerales; family UBA1924; genus CAADGN01. The sequence goes on from JACTNA010000016.1 coordinate 142,886, forward strand.
GGCGCCGACGGCGTGCGCCAGCAGGGTGTTGCCGGCGCTCATGCCGCGCCACACCGCGTCGCACTGGTGCGGGCGGAGCCGGATGGTCCGGTTCATGCCGGGGAAGTCGAGATGCGCGCCGTCGAACAGTCGCGGCCGCAGATTGTTGTAGGTGTCGTTGTAGATGCGCACCAGCCGCTCGGTGCGCTCCGGGTCGGCGAAGACCCAGGCGCGGAAGCGCTCCTTGATGAGCTTCTGCTTCTCGCGGGCGGCCATCGTCTCTTCCCGGTTGACGACGCGCTCCTCGCGGTCGCCGTGGTCGATCACGTCGTAGATCGTCGGCGATTTCATGTTGAGTGCCAGTTCCAACAGCCACGTGCCGTTGGCGCGATGGGTGCCGTAGTCAGAGGTGGCGGAGACGGATTGCTTCGCCGCGTAGCCGGCGTCGAGATTCCAGACGGCGTCCTTGGCGAGGTGCGCCACCGGCACGGCCTCGGGCGCAACGTGGAACAACTCGGCGGCGAAGGCCTGGATGTCGCTGGCGGGAATCCACGGCGCGCCGAGATTGGCGTCGATGTCGCCGGGCAGCACGTCCTCGGGCTGCACGCGGCGCAATGCCTCGGCGTTGCGGGTGAACTTGCTACCGGCGCTCTCGGCGACGGCGAGTTTGTGGCGGACGTTGCCGGAGAGATACTCGTCGGCCGTCCGCCACTGCTTCGACTCCGGGTCGTGGTAGACCAGGTCGCCCAGTTCGGCGATGACCTGCTGCTCCGGCTTGCCGTAGAGCCCGGCGATGAACGGCAGGTCCACCCTGCCCCGCTGGTTGAGCGAGACGAGCAAGCCCTCCTCGGCGCTTCGGACCTGCGTCACGGGCGGCGTGCGGCCGACCACGTCGCGGCTCATGATCGCCGCCTTGGCCGCCTTGCCGGTGACCTCGTCGTAGTCTTCCAGCGACATCACCAGCATGGCGTCGGGGTCTTCGATGAACTTCACCAGGTTGGGCCGGCGGCGGATGACGCTGCCGTCGCGAGTCTCGCTGAAGCTGGTCTTGTTGATCGGGCCGTAGGCGCGCACGAATCGGTCGTAGGCGAGATTCAGATCGCGGCGGGCCTCGTCGCGGTGCTCCGCTGGCCAGCCCTCGTTCTGCGACTCAAGCACACGGCGGGCGCGGTCACGGATATCAATCAGCGCCGCCATGCGCTTACCGGTCAGCGTGCCGTTCGCTTTCAGCGCCGTACCGCCGTAGACGACGGGCACTGTCTGACGGCCGGCGACTTGGTAGATACCGCGATCCTCGCCGACGAAGAAGCTCCCCTCGTCGATGTGGCGCTGCAGCGGCGGCGGAACAAACGACGGCGCGGCCGGCTCTTGCGGCCGGGTCGCCTGCATCGGCGAAAACTCCGGCAGGCGGGCGATCGCCTCGCGGAGTCTCGCGGCAAGGTCTCCACCGCCGCGGACGCTGTATCCCTCGCCGTAGAGCGTGTCCTTGCGGCTCCACTCGCCCAGCACCATTTCCGGGTGATTCAGGAAGTAGCGGTTGACGGGAACCTCGACACCCTCGACGGCGAGCGAGGCCACGCGCAGCCAGTCGGGGTCTACGTGATGCTGCGGCTCGCCGGGGGCGCGCCTGCGCAGGAAAAGGATGTCGGTGACGACGGACGTGCCCTCGCGCCTGAAGGCGTCGGACGGCAGGCGGATCGCCCCCACGAAATCCGTCCGCTCGGCGAGATACTCGCGGATCGCGGCGTTCTGCTTGTCGAGCGTGAAATGCGAGGTGACCACAGCCAGCACGCCGCCGGGCTTGAGCGCGTCCACGGACTTCGCGATGAAGTAGTCGTGCAGGGCGAGCTTCTGCCCGTGATAGTCGAGCCGGATGTCGGCGAAGGGGACGTTGCCGATCACGGCGTCGATGCCGCCCTCGGGGAGTTTCGAGTCACGGAAGTTCTCGATGCGGATGTCGTGCTGCGGGTGCAGCGCCCGGGCGATACGCCCGGAAATCGAATCCAGCTCGACGCCGATGAAGCGCCTGTTCCCGCTGCCCTGGCGCATGAAGTTGCCGATGCCGCAGCCCGGTTCGAGGACCAGCGCGTCGTCGGGTGCGCCCAATCGCCCGATGGCTTCGTGGATCGCCGCAATGACGGTCGGCGACGTGTAGAAGGCGTTGAAGGTGGTCCGCCTAGCGCTCTCGTACTCCTCGGGCGAAAGCAGCGCCTTCAGTTCCTCGCCGAGCACCTGCCAGCCGGCGTCCTTGAACCACCCGGTCACCGGGTCGGGGAAGATCGAGAGCGCCACCGGCCCGAAGCCGGCGAACCTGGCGAGGGTTCGCTGCTCATCGGGCGTGGCCCGCCGGCCTTCCTGCTCGATGGCCTTCAGCGTGCGGATGGCCGCGAGGATGTCGCGGGCCTTCTCCTTCTCGCCGCTGGCGATCTCGACAACCGGGGCGGGAGTGCTATCCGGCGATTGCTCGGTCGTCCCGGCGCGATGCGGAGTCTCGACGGGAGGCGCGGCGTCGTGATCCGGCCGGGGCGTCGGCGGCGGCAGATCCCACAGCGTGGGGGCGCGACGCGCCTTCAGCCGCGCGACGTGAGACTGCGGACGAACGCCATCGCGGCGTCCAGAGACAACTGCCCCTGCCCGCTGGCCGGAAACGCGGCCTGTAAACGATGCTCCATCTCCGCCGCCGCGATCTCCATCGCCGCGCTCGCCGCCTGTGCGGGGTCGAGGTCCGGCCTCGTCGCCGCCAGGTCCTTCTTCAGTTCCTCGTGCCGGGCCTTGAGCGCCGTCGCCAGCGTCTCGGTCGCCGCCAGCAGCATCCGGCCGCGGCGGAGCTGCTCGTGCAGCGGCGGCGCGCTCTGCAGGAGTTCGAGGATGATCGTCTTGTACGGCATGGGGTTCTCCCTCGGTTTGTTGCGGCGGTTCTTCCAGGGCGACGGCGGCGCCCTCCCCGTCGAGCGTGAAAAGCAGCGGTGTTTCTGAACCGGGGCGTGACCGTCTGCGCATCGTCACGGCGCGGCGTGCCCGCCCGTTCCATCGTCGCCGGTGCGTCCACGCGCAGAGGCATCACCGCCGGAGACGACGGCCCCGGAAGGCACAGTCATGGCAAGGTGGACGGAAGATTCGATGCACGCGGGGCGGGAATGACGGGGCATGGAGTCGGTGGTGTGAGTTGTGGCGTACTCACATGCCACACTCCCGCCGACGAATCAACCCAAAACTGAATCGGCCGAAGCACGCCTCGCTTCCGGCAGGTCAACGCCGGCGGACAGAGCGGATGATCGCCAACGGGTCGTCCCATTCCAGCGCCTCGCACCAGTCGAGGAACTCGATGGGGTCGAGCCGGCGCTGGCCGGTCAGGGTCTTGTGGACCGTGGTCCTCGGGCGGTCGAGGCGCTCGGCGAGCGCCCGCACCGACAGGCCCAGCTCGTCCGCCCGGGCGTGGATGAGCCGGGCGAGGCCCTGGTACGCGGAGTGCTGTAGGGGCTGCTTGGTCGGCAGTAGACGTTTTTTGCCGCGGGTCGTTGGCACATCCCTATCAGAGCGGCTATACTGAGGTGTCCCCAAAATGCGGACAGTCCGCGCGGGCGTGCCGTCGCGGAATCTGCCGCTTCAACCCGGATGCCCAGGAGAGAAAAGACCATGCGGCTCGGAGTCGTTGTCGCCGTCATCGCCATGCTCGCCCCCCTCGCCTCCGCCGACATCATCGAGGTCGGCGGGGCGGCCGTCGTCGCGGAGCCGCCGTCCAACATCGCGCTCAACCAGTGGGAGAGCGACACCGAGATCCGCGGCTTCTTCGAGCGGCAGACCGTGCTGTTCTCGGACCTGGCCCTGGACCACGTCAACACGGGCCTCGTCGATCACGAGTCGCTGGTGGTGCCGGGCCTCGTCTCCGCCGGGACGGCGGTGCAGAGCTACCTGTTCCACGCTGACTCCGTGGCCGGCTTTGACGCGCTGCTCTCCGGCTACGTCGTCTTCGACCAGCCGATCCTGGGTGTGCTGATCCACACCGCGTCGATGAACGGCACGGACGACTTCCTCGGCCGGCCGGGCGTGACCTACGGCAACAGCCCCGGCAGGCGGCTGGAACTGCCCCCCGGCTCGCTGGACACGTTCGAGATTTCCGGGGACCGGACGCGGCTGGACTTCACGCTGAAGTTCGGTGCGGCCTACGACGAGATTCGCATCGTCACCGCCGTGCCCGAACCCGGCTCGCTCGCCCTGCTCTCCCTGGTCGGGTTCGCCGGCCTGCGGCGACGGAGGGAGGCGCGGCGATGAGCGGCAGACCATCTGCGAGTCGGGACGTGCGCACGAGCGAGGCGGAATTGCAGACGCAGTTGTACGAGCCGCGCAGGAAGGGCCGGCTGCTGCATTTCCTGGGATGGGTGAACGACGTTGGGCCGGTACTGTTGCCATCCATCGGCGTCATTGTGGGGCTGGTCATTGCCGCTTGGCTGATCAGCGACGCCGGCGGCCTGCCCGCCGTGTCGAAGGCGATCACGCGGCATCGCTTGGCGGGAACGTGGCACGTCAAGGGGAGTTTCGCCGACTGGAAGTTCGGCCGCGACGGGACATGGACGGAGGATGCCCTCATCGACACGCACGGCTCCTACACCCTGCTGGACGACGACCGCATCCACATCAAGGGATTGCTCGGAGCGACGATGGAGTTCAAGTACACGTTCGACGATGAGGGCCTGCTGCTGAAGGGGAACAACGGGACACCGTTCAGCTTCCGCCTGACGCGAAAGGACTGACCCGATTGCCGGACAATCTGTTTCCTGCACCGGCGACATTACGCGAGAAATCGCCTCTGAACGGTCAAAGAGTCCCTTCGGGCGGTGACACGGCCTCGAAGTCGATTCCTCGCTTCTACGGGCGTCTATCGAGGCCGGGAACGATGCCACAGGCTCGAACCCTTCCCTGAATGCCACACGGGCCTCTCCGCGACGTGAAGCCGTTGCGGTTTGCTCAGCCGGGGCAACTCTCCGGTCTGCCGGCGGTGCTTTCTGGCTGCGGCTGCTGCGGTTTTTGTGGCGTAATCCACAGGTGGCGCCGTTCTTTCGATGAGGCGTGCGAGCCGCCGCCTCGGCCAGCGCTGTCGGGGCGCGCTCGGCGGCGGTCGCGGTGCTTTGTATTGGAATATAAGAAAGAGGCAGGGGTGCAAGTCGTTGATCTTGCTCGATCCGAACCGTCACGATCTGTCGGGCGACCGTCAGGACCGGTCGGTGCACCGTCAGAAAGCCCTTGCGCTTCTGTCGGTCATCTGCCAGTGTGTTGTCTGACTACAGACAAAAATGGAGGGTGAAAATGACGGATGATCGACAGGGTGCGGCGCTCGTCGCGGGAGGCGCGGCAACCGCCGGAGGCGCGAACCAGATCAGCACGAAGCGGGGCTTCCCGGTCTACCGCACGAACCCGAGCGTGCCCGCGTCCAACGGCATGACGACGCGCACCAAGCGCTTCCATGTGCCGGGCGGCAAGGGTTCGGTGATCGTGGACCACAGCAGCGGCGAGATCAAGGGCATTGGCGGCATGGGCTTCTGGTGGGAGGAGGAAGTCGATAGCAGCCGTTTCGTCAAGCTCTTCCTCGACGGCATCAAGCAGGCGGCCGGCCTGTCGAAGACCGGCATGCAGGTCTTCGAGCTGGTCTACCACCAGATGCGGGCCAATCCCGGTTCGGACGAGATCAAGCTCAACCAGTACCTCGCCAAGGACCACGGCATCAACGACCGCACGTACCAGCGCGGCGTGCGCGAACTGCTCGAAAAGGAGTTCCTCTACCGCAGCCCGTCCGACGGCGTGTTCTTCGTCAACATCCGCTTCATGTTCAACGGCGACCGCCTTGCCTTCGTGCGCTCGTACCACCTCAAGGGTTCGAGCCGGCAGCAGGAACTGCAACTGGAGGCGGCGCCGTCCCTCCCCTCGCCTCCGGCGCAACTCGAAGCGCCCGCTTCGCCCGGCGTCGATGCGATTGAACCGGCCGGCGTTGATGCCGGCTCGGACTCCGGGAGCGATACAGGCGGAAGCGCTCAGGGAATGTAGCCGTTCGAGCGCAGCCAAGGTTCGATGGCCTGCTCCAGGATGTCCTGCAACGTGTTCGGCTCGACGCCCTTCAACTGCCGCTCCAGCGAGGCGCGCTTGAGCGCCTTGGCGTAGTCGTCGCGGATGCGCGTGCTGAGCGACACGCGGTTGATGGCCGGCGCTTGCGGCGTCGCTGCCTCGGACTTCACGACGGCCGGCGGTGCCGCTGCGGCTTTCCCTTCGTACACGAACTCGCGGGCCACCACGGTGTCCACCTTCGGCGTGGCCTTCAGTCCCTCGGCGAGTGAGCGTCGTTCGGCCATGCGTCCCCTCCCCTCCGCTATGTCGCAACGGCCTGGCGCTTGCGTGCGGCCGGGCGCGATGACGCGACCGCATCGGGCAACAGTTCCCGAAACAGACGATCCACCTCGACGGCGGCTTCCCTGGCGCGCGAGCCCATGTGCCACACCACGGCCGCCTGGCCTGGCGCATCGGCGTAAATCTGGCGGAGCGTCATGAAGGTCGGCGTGATCGGCAGCTTGAGCAATGCCGCGGCTTCCCGCATGTCCTGCGTGAGCCGGTAGTTCTTTCCGACCATGCTGAGCACGATCGTCGCCTTCGGTGGGCCGACGCGAATCTTCTGCGCCTGGCGGAGTACCTTCGTTGCGGCGTCCAGCGCGCGAATCTCCAGCATCGACGCCTTGCAGGGTACGATGGCCTGGTCGGCCACGAGCAGCAGCGCCCGGCTCGTCTCGGCGAGACTCCCCGGCCCGTCGGCGACGACGTAGTCGGTTTCCTGGGCCAGTTGCGGAAGCTCGTTGATGATGGTGTCCGGGTCGCGCATGCACAGCGTCTTGACCTGCGGCGCCGCCTCGCGAATCCACTGCGACGACGACTGCTGCGTGTCGCAGTCGGCCAGCGTCACCCGGTGGCCCTGCTTGTCGAGCCAAGCGGCCAGGTGGACGGCGAGCGTCGATTTCCCGACCCCGCCCTTGGAGTTCGCCACGGCGATAATCATGCCTGATGGCTAGCACGATTGCATGCCCGATGGCAAGCATTATTTGCAGCCGGCAGTCTGGCATGCCTTCAGGCACGCATGCCGGACGGCAAGAGCGCCCGCACTCATGCCTGCATGACTGTCAGCCGTCAAGCCGTCACGTCATCCGGCCGTCATGCCTGCAAGCCTGCCGACAAGACGGAGAGCAAGCCGTCATGCCGTCGCGCCCGCATGCACGCCGTCAGGACGGTAAGCCAGCCTGCAAGCATGACAGCTTGCCAGCCAGCACACTTTCACGGTGAAAGAAGTCCTAAGCACTGCTTAGGGGAGATGTCTGCGACTGAAATGCTCTGCGAGAGAGATTCAGCGCGCGTCTTGGGCGGAATGCCCAGTCAGTCGTTCAACTGTGCCGAATCTGCCGTATACGGCCGTCGTCGTCGGGTCCTCACCAGCGGCTGGGACCCGACACGACGGGCGGCGGGCACGCCAGGTTCAACCCATCAATCTGCCGGTATGGTCCCGAGTCCGAGGGTTCCTCGTCTTCGGCTTCCCGCGCATGGGACGTGACAGGCGATGCCCCGCCTGGCGCGGAACATGCTACGGCGCGATGCGGAATCAAGGAGCAGGGGCGGCAGCGCCGGCTCGACGCGCACGACAAGAACAGCGGGAACGGCGCCCACTGTCCAGCGTCGTGAAGATGAGGAGACGAAGCCCTCAGTGTTCGGAGGGCAGGTAGAGCGTCCAGTAGCGGCCGTCGTAGCCGGCCCACACGTCCACGTGGTCGAGCGGGAAGTCGGTCCACGGGACGTGGCGGGTGACGAAGGGAGGAACGCCGTCGTCGGCGCGGGCGGTCAGCGTTGCCGAGCGGTCCTCGCGGACTTCGAGCCGCCAGAAGTGCAGACTGAGCACGCGCTCGTCGGTTCTGCCGGCCTTGGCCACGTCGCCACCAGCGATCGCCAGCGCAATCTCGTCGATGAGCCAGTACGCGCCGCCGCGGCTGGCAAGGTAGCGGATGCCCGGCGTGTAGATGACGCCGCGGGCGAGCGGGTGCCGGAAGCGTTCAAGGTCGCCCGTGAACTGGCAGAGGTCGGCATGGGTGAGCGGTGTGTCCATCGGTTGTGTCTCCTTTCGTGGCTGGTTGACCGATGCACACCGCCCGGCGGCCGCGGAGAGCCGCCGCGTCAAGGGGATGGTGCGGGCAGGAGCGAAGCGACAACACGGTCCCCTTGAGGCCGGAGGCCGCACGCGGGGGCGGCGGACGCCAGGATGTGCATCAACAGGTCAACCCCACGGAAGGGAATCCGAGAGACACAGCGACAAGTCAGGGCGCGCAAGCGTGAGGCGACCGCGTCGGGCCGCTCCCGCCGTGACGAATGCTCACGTCATCCGGGCTGGCGATGCCCAGACTGGCGCGCGGTTCGCGGCGGCTGTGAGCGGTTACTTGCGGAGCGATTCGGCGACGTGGTCGAGGCGGACGGTCATGCGCTCGGTGGCCTCCCGGAGAATGGCGCCCATGAACGCGACGTACTCCTCGTCGTCGGCAATCCCGCCCTCTTGCGCATGTTGCAGCAGGCGCAGCACCGCCTCGAAGATGCGGCGAGCCGGCTGCGGGAGGGACGCGGCACGCTTCTGTGTGGCGGCGGAATAACGCCGCATCCAGCGGTCACCAAGCGGCACAGCGCCGGACTCCGCTTCGGCCAGGACGCTGTCGAGGATGTCCTGGGCGAGCACGATGCGGTCGGCGACCGAGAGCTTCCAGTAGTCGAAGTCGTCGGGCGGGTTGGTCATGGTTCCTCCGTGACAAGGTTGCATGTCGAGGATGCACAAAGTCCGTGCGCATGTAAACCGGAAAGTGAACCGGCACGCGCCTCAGAAGAGCGTGGGCTGGCGGAGCCGGGCCTCGACCTGGGCGCGCATGGCAGCAAGCTCCGCCCGAACGCTTTCCGGCTCGGAAGGGAAGGGGGCGTGCCAGGAACGAAGCAGGAGTACCAGCGCCGCCATTCGGCCAGCGTCCAGCGTGGCGAAGCCCTCGGCGTGGATGCTGACGGGGAAGGCGAATCCGCCGTGGGCGTAGTGCATCTCGACGCCGATGCGGTACAGCCCTTCGTTGCAGAGTGCGATTCGGATGGCGGCGTAGCCGCGGCCATGCGTGGCCACGACTTCGCGCAGTCCCGCGTCGAGGACGCCGCACTCGTTGGGCTTACTCGGCTGCATGGCAACGCTCCTTCCACGCCGCCTCGATGCGCTTGCAGGCGTAGTCGAAGTAGACCGGGTCGCGCTCGATGCCGACGAAGCGCTTGCCGGCGAGCACTGCCGCGACGCCGGTCGTGCCTGAACCCATGAACGGGTCGAGCACTGAATCAGCGGAGATGGAGTCGCAGAACCAGCGCACCTGTTCCAGCGGGCGCGGGCAGGGGACGGGGTTGTCGGCGACACTGTCCGTCCACGGCCGCAGGTCGGCGACGTGCCAGTCGCGCGGAAGTTCATCCTTGAGCAGCGACTTGCCGCTCCAGAAGATGACCGGGTCCCAGCTGAGGCAGCGCTGACGGCCACGCTCGGGATAGACCTTGCACGCGGCGATGATGCGGAAGCCCTTGGGGAAGTAGCGGTGCCAGCGCCCGGCGGTGAGCGGACTCTGCCAGACAAAGCACGGGCCGTTGCCAGTGATGCGCGCGAGTTCGGGCACGAGCCGCTCCATCAGCGCGTCGTACTTCTCCGGCGCGTCGTCGTAGCTGCGATACTGGAAGCCGATGCCGTAGGGCGGGTCGGTTACGACGGCGCCGATGCCGGAGAGCGTCGGCAGGATGTCGAAGCAGTCAGCGCGGTAGAGCGTGGCGCTCCCGATGACGCGCGTCTCGACGGGTGCGGAAGCGACTGCGTCAGCCACCAGACGCGGCTTGCGGCGGAGACGGGCCGCGAAGAACGGGTTGATGAGGGCGACGGCGGTCATGGCGTCACCTCCTCGCGCAGCTCGCACTCGAAGTGGTAGCACGCCTGCGTGATGATGCTGCCGGTGTAGATGCCCTGCCGCTTCGCGAAGTGCAGCAGGTCGGCGATGAGGTCGTAGATGGCGGTCTCCAGGTCGCCGCGGTCCATCGTGTCGGGATGGTCGGCGCCGTAGGTGCGGGCGGTGAAGACGGCAAGCGCTTCCCTGGCCCAGGCGGCGCGGTCGGCGTTGGTCGGTTCGTGTGTCATGGGCAGTCTCCTTTCGATAAAGAAAGGGCGGGCCTTGCGGCCCGCCCGGTTGCGGATGGGTCAGTCCTTCTTGTCGCTCGCGACGCGGAGCGTGATGCGGCCGTCCAGCGGCACGCATTCGAGCTGGATGTTGAAGCCCTTGCCGTCGTTGTGCGGCCAGGCGGACCCGATGCGGGTCCAGAAGCCCTTCTTGCCCTCCCGGTCGCGCACCTGGTAGGCGATGTGCGTGGGAGCCTTGGAAGCGTTGTTGTTCGTGTCGGACATGTGAGTCTCCTTTCTGGAGGTTTCCGGCCGCGCCCATCGCGGCCTGATGGCACGCGGAAACCAGCCGCTCCAAGCCGGGGCGAAGCGCACCGGTCACAGCGGAAAACGGGAGGGACCCGGTCTGCAACGCAGTGAAGATTGGGAGGAACCGGTTTTCTGCTTGACCGGACCGGCGGCGGCTGTAGCGATGCCGTCAATCAGGCCGTGTTGGGCGCAGGAGACCGATGAAAGGCAGAGACGAGCCCGGCACGTCAACGCCCGGGCGACCCCACGTTGCCCAATGGGAAGCAGGCGAGGGCGATTTGGCAATGGTCCTCATCACGCCGTGGCTGCACCGGTGGCGATTCAACACCGGCGTATTCGCCGCGGCCGCACTGCTCCACGCACGAGCGGTTGACCCATCCGCAACAGGGCCGCGGGCGCGCCCTGGTGCTGGCGATCCGGAAATGGTGACTGACGACCTCGGGACGGCGCTCGAAGAGACCACGATGGGCTGTGCACGCGCCGCCGCCGCCTACGAATGGTCAGGCTGCTGAGAGGCGATTGCGTTCCGCGCGCATCGCGCGGCGCAGGGTGGCAAGCTGCGGGGCGTAGGGGTGCACGGCGGCCCGGTCCCACATTTCACCGGGGTCGGCGACAAGATCGTAAAGGCACTCCTCGGACTCCGAGACAGTGAAGTAGCGCACGTACTTGAAAGTGTCGGTCCGGTACGCCTCGGAGAATACCGTGTGGGTATGCAGGCGCGGAGACTCGAAATAGACCCCGCGGGGGCCGCGAGCGTCCACGGCGGATGACTTCGTCAGCAGGTCCGTGCCCTGCATCCCCGGAGGTGGCGTGATGCCCGCCAGCCCGAGCACCGTCGGGGCGATATCGACATTGAGGGCGAAGGCCGAGGACACCCGGGGGCGGAATCCCGCAGCGTGGATGGGCGACGGCCGGATCAGAAGCGGTGCGCGAATCGACTCCTCGTAGAGCAGGCTCTTGCCGACGAGGCCATGCTCGCCGCACAGATGCCCGTTGTCAGACGTGAACACTACCGCCGTGCTGTCTGCTGCGCCCTGGCGGTCGAGCGCGTCCAGCACGGCGCCAACGGACTCGTCCAGGCCGGTCAGCAACTGGTAGTAGCGGCGCATGTAGCGGTGGTACTGCTCGTTGCTGAACATCATCTGCTCGTACTTCTTCATGTGACGCGCGTGCGCCCGGACGAGCCGGGGCAGCGTGACCGGCGCGAGGGCGGGATTCGACGGGTCCGTCGGGCTGCGGGGAATGTCGGTGTTGCGGTAGAGCGCGCTGTGGCGGCTCTGCGGTATGAGCGGCCAGTGGGCGGCCTTGTAGGAGACGATGAGCAGAAAGGGTTGACCGGGCGGGCGCTTCTCCAGGAAGGAGATGGCCTGCCTCGTCTGGATGTCGGTCAGATGCCCCTCGCGGTGCAGGTATGCGTTCTGACCCGCGTAGCCCATCCAGTTGTCGAATCGTCCGTCCGGCACTGCCCCGATATGCCACTTGCCGACGAAGCCGGTGTGGTACCCGGCCGCGCGCAGGAGCACGGGGAACATGCCGTCCAGGTGCTCGGGCCTGAGCGACTGGCCGAAGTCGTACACGCCGTGCCTGAGCGCGTACATGCCGGTCATCAGGGTGGCGCGGGCGCTGCAGCAGATCGGGGTGGTGACGAAGCAGTGGGTGAAGTGCATGCTCTGCCGGGCCAGCGCATCCAGGCGCGGGGTGTGAATCACCGGATTCCCGGCAAAGCCGGCGGCGTCGTATCGCATGTCGTCGGCGATGAACAGGACGATGTTGGGGCGCGCCGGGTCCGGCGGCGCGGCCCTGGCGTTCCGGAGGGGGCCGAGAGACATCGAGGCAACGGCAGACACGCCGGCAGCCGCCGCCGCGCGGGTGAACTCCCGCCGGGTGATGCCGTTCCTTCGGCGTCGGCTCCCGGGCCTATTCATGCGTCGTCGCTCTGCATGTGACTTCCGAGAATGGCACAAGCGACGGCGAATGTAAACCGGGACCAACGTGCGCGCCGGCTGCCGCGCACCGGTGATGCGCGCGGGGGTGCAGGCCGTAGAGGACACATGGCCAGCCTGTCGCGGCGCGGTCAGCGCCGATTGTGCCTGGTTTGTCAGGCGGATACGCAACGCGCGCGACGTTCACATAAATGTCATACACGGCAGCGCTCATTCATGCTAAGCCTTGAGTAGGGAACAGGTCACGGGGCGAACATGGGAGCAGCTGGAGAGATTGACGAGAACGGAATGACGCCGCTTCACAGGGCGGCACTGGGCAACCTGAAGGCAGTGCGGTCGCTGCTCGCCGCGGGCGCCCGGGTGAACGACCGGGTAGAGGACGGTACCTCGAAGGCGGCATCAAACCTGCGGGGAAGGACCGCTCTCAGTCTGGCCGCAGAGAATGGGTTCACGGCGATCGTCGAGGCGCTGCTGGATGCGGGGGCGGACGTGAACGCGGCAGACGACGATGAGATCCGCCAGACGGCCCTGCATCACGCGGTGTGGGAGGGCAAGCGGGACGTGGTGAAGCTGTTGCTGAAGCGCGGCGCACGAACCGATATTCAGAGCGTGGACGGCACACCGCTCTTCTGCGCCGCGGTGAACGGAGATGCGGAAGCTGCCGCGCTGCTCCTCGCCGCAGGAGCCGATCCGGATGCACGAGGCAGCGATGGGACCACGCCGTTGCACGGAGCGGCCGAGAGCGGCAACGTGGAGATCATCCGCTCCCTGCTGGCGCGTGGCGCCGATGTGAATGCATTAGAGGGTCGCCGCGGCACTCCCCTTTCGATCGCCGCCTCGCATGGGCACGCCGAGGCGTGCCGCGAGCTGCTCGAGGCGGGCGCGCGCCGGCCGCCGGACCTGCTGGAGCGCGCCGTACAGGGCGGCGACGTGGAGACTCTGAAGGTATGCATGTCCCCGGGCGCGCGGACGGGGCAGGCGGCCCATCCTGTCATCGGCGACACGCTGCTGCACCTGGCCGCCGAACGGGCGCATCCGGAGATGTGCGAGTTCCTGATGAAGGGCGCTGCACAGGTGGCGCGGCACGATCCGAACGCGAGCGACAAGGGTGGCCGGACGCCGCTGCACGCGCTGGCGGAAACCGGGGATTTTTTCGACGTGGTGGGAACCAGGTTGGTCCGCGGGAGGCGCGGCAAGGCGCCCGGCGAGGACACGTTGCGGACACTGCACGCGCTCCTGAAGGGCGGCGCCGACCCGGCAAGGAAAGACGCGCTGGACCGTACCCCGCTCCACGCCGCGGCGGAGAGCGGGAATGAGTTCGTGGTCAAGGGCCTGCTGAGGTTCCGGCCGGAGACCACGCGTGACCAGCTTCGTGCAAGGGATCGGTTCGGACGGACGCCGCTTCATCTGCTTGCGGCCTCAGGTCGCTATCCTGTCCTTTACCCCATCGTGGACCTGTTTCTTGAGGCAGGCGCGGACATCAACGCGAGGGACAATGACGGCCAGACACCATTGCACAAGGCGGTGAGCTGCGACGAACCGAGCCTGGACTTCATCAGCACGCTGCTGCAGCGCGGCGCGGACGCGAAGGCCACGGACAACGACGGGAAGACGCCGGAAGACGTGGCGCGTGAAGGCGAGAACCCGATGGCCCGGATCATCCTCGCCAAGGCGATGCAGTCCAAGGGACGAGGGCGGTAGCTGCCGGTTGTCTCGGAGCGGGATGGGGGCCGGCGTCGTGAAACGCGCCCCGTGAAAGAAAGCAACCCCCACGCGAACAAGTTCTTGACGATTGCGAATGACGCGGTAGGAACTATCGCGTCACCATGCTACGCATCACCCAGAACAACTCGCCGGACCGGGCCAAGAGCTACTACTCGACCTCCGATTACTACTCGGAGGGGCAGGAACTCGTCGGGGTCTGGAAAGGCAAGGGGGCGGCGCGTCTCGGGCTTTCTGGCAATGTCGGGCGCGAGGAATGGGACGCGCTGTGCGAGAACCGCCATCCGGTGAGCGGCGAAACGCTGACGCCGCGCACCAAGCGCGAGCGTCGCGTCGGCTACGACTTCAACTTCCACGTGCCGAAGTCGGTGTCGATTCTCTACGGCCTCACGCGCGACGAGCGCATCCTGGACGCCTTCCGCGAGTCGGTCGAGGCGACGATGGAGGACATCGAGGCGGAGATGCAGACGCGCGTGCGCGCTGGCGGGCGCAACGAGGACCGCACTACGAGCAACATGGTCATCGGCGAGTTCGTGCATTTCACGGCGCGGCCGGTCGAGGGCGTGCCCGACCCCCACCTGCACGCGCACTGCTTCGTGTTCAACATGACGTGGGACGACCGTGAGTCCCGCTGGAAGGCCGGTCAGTTCGCCTCACTAAAGCGCGACGCGCCGTTCTTCGAGGCGGTGTTCCATTCGCGCCTGGCGCGGCGGCTGGAGGAACTCGGCCTGCCGACGCAGCGCAAGAAGCAGGGCTGGGAGCTGGCCGGTGTCCCGCAGTCGGCCATTGAGAAGTTCTCGCGGCGGACGGCACTCATCGAAGAAGCTGCAAGGGAGAAGGGCGTTACCGACCCGGAGGCGAAGGGCGAACTGGGCGCGAAGACGCGCGAGAAGAAGCAGAAGGACCTGACGCTCGACGAACTGCGGGGCGAGTGGATGTCCCGCATGACGGCCGACGAGCAGGCGGCGCTTGAGGGGGTGAAAAGCCGGCTCGGCATGGAGAGCCTGCCGGAGGACGGGCGTGCGGCCCGCGAGGCGGCACTGCACGCCGTGGGACACTGCTTCGAGCGAAGCGCCGTCGTGCCGGAGCGGAAGATACTCGCCGAGGCCATGAAGCGAGCCGTTGGCAAGGCGTCGCCGGAGGCCGTCACGCGCAGCCTGGCGGCGGAGCACCTGGTCGTGGCCGAACGCAAGGGACGCCGGCTCGCCACGACGCGCAGCGTGCTGGAGGAAGAGACGCGGATGCTCGCCTTCGCGCGCAACGGGCGCGGGACTTGCCGGCCGCTGGGCGCTGCCGGCTACGCGCTCAAACGCGACTGGCTGAACGCGGACCAGCGGCGGGCCGTGCGGCACGTGCTCGACTCGAACGACCGCGTCATCCTGGTTCGCGGCGCGGCCGGCACGGGCAAGACGACGATGATGAAGGAGGCCGTCGAGGGCATCGAGGCCGGCGGCAAGCGGGTTCTTGTATTCGCCCCGTCGGCCGATGCAAGCCGCGGCGTGCTGCGCGAGGTCGAGGGTTTCGCCGACGCCGACACCGTGGCGCGTCTGCTGGTGGACGAGCGGTTGCAAGCGCAGGTCGCCGGGCAGGTCATCTGGATCGACGAGGCCGGGCTCCTCGGCTCTCGGCTGATGGGCCGGGTGTTCGACCTGGCCGATCGGCTGCACGCGCGCGTCATCCTGTCCGGCGACCGAAGGCAGCACGGGTCAGTCGAACGCGGCGCGGCGCTGCGGCTGCTCGAAGAGGAGGCGGGGCTGGTCCCGGCCGAGATTCGGGAAATCCAGCGGCAGCGCGGCGACTACCGGGAAGCTGTGCGGGCGCTCTCCGAGGGTCGGACGGAGGACGGCTTCCGCGAGCTCGACCGGCTGGGCTGGATACGCGAGGTCGGCGAGACCGAGCGCTACAAGGCGCTCGCCGAGGACTACGTGGCAACGGTCGAAGTGGGGAAGACGGCGCTCGTCGTCTCGCCGACGCACCTGGAGGGCGAGTGGATCACCGACGAAATCCGCGCCCGGCTCAAGCAGGCGGGAAAGTTGGGCGAGGGGGAGCGGACCTTCCTGGCGCTGGAAAGCGCCAACCTGACCGAGGCGGAGAAGGCGGACCCGCTCAACTACGCGCCGGGCGACGTGCTCGTCTTTCACCAGAACGCCAAGGGGCATCGCAAGGGCGAACGTGTCATCGTCGGCGACGAGCCGCTGCCGCTCGAACAGGCGGAGCGCTTCCAGGTCTACCGGCCGTCGGTGCTGCCGATCGCCCCCGGCGACGTGCTGCGCATCACGCGCAACGGGACCACGGCTGACGGCCGGCACCGTCTCAACAACGGTGCGATCTACACGGTGCGCGGCTTCGATGCCGGCGGGAACATCGTGCTCGCGAACGGCTGGACGGTCTCGAAGGAATACGGTCACCTGGCGCACGGCTACGTCGTGACAAGCCATGCCTCCCAGGGCAAGACGGTGGACCGCGTGTTAATCGGTCAGTCGTCCGACTCACTGCCGGCGTCGTCGCGCGAGCAGTTCTACGTCTCCGTCTCGCGCGGCCGCGAGCAGGCGACCATCTACACCGACGACAAAGATGCCTTGCTGGAGGCAGTGAGCCGGTCGGACGACCGGCTCACGGCGACAGAGTTTGTGGCGGGACGTGAGCTGCGGGAGCGGGCCGCCACACTTCAACGGCTGGAGCGGCTGGCGGCAGTCCACGACGCCGGGCGAGCCGTGCACCTTGAACAGGAGCGGATGATCCATGAGCGATAGCGCCGTGCTGCAACGCTACGTGACGGGCCGCGACTCCCGCCTCGGCATTGCCGCCGAGCACGCGGAGGCGGACGCCTGCGACGACCTTGGCGCGTTCGGCTGGCTGCGCGGCATCCGCGACCGCGCCCTCATGCTGGAACTGCGCCGCAAGGACGGCAGCATCGTCGCTATCGGCTACGGATGGATCGAGCGGGTCGCCTTCGACCCGTCGGAGGGCATCACTCTCTCGGCCGCCGGGCAGAAGATCCGCATCCGGGGGCGGAACCTGAACAGCGAGGTCAGGCCGTCCGTGCGCCTGTTCGAGGGCATCGCCCGGCACCGCGTGCCGTGGGTGAGGGAGGCCGAGCGCAGCGCCGGCCTACAGGCCGGCGACCGCGACACGGTGGTGGATTCGATCGAGTGGTGACCCGGACTGCGAAGGGCACAAAAAAAAGGCCACGGTGTTTCCGTGGCCCAGGAGAGTGTTCGGTGCGCTAGTGCGCCGGTGACCTAGAAGCGATCGAGAACGGCTTTGTCACCTGTGTCGCTGGCAATGTGGTCACTAACTGCGGTCTGCTTATCCCAGCAATCACCCTTGCTACCAGAACCCCAGCAGTATGTGACGCCCTTCGGGCAGTGGGGATATGAGTCGCAGGTCTGGCACAGCTTGTCGCCATTCTTGGATTTGCACTTCTGAACCGCACCCTTCTCGGAGCATTCGCCGCCCTTGTAGTCGCCGCAGACCCCTACCGCCGCAAGGCCTAGTGCGCTCTCCAGGTCGGCCAGGGGATTCGCAGTGAACTGGAACGCGGCCTGACTGTGGCCCGGCGTACCGGCAATAATGAAGCCGGCGACCAGTGCCATACAGGCCCATTTGGTGTACTCTGCAATATACTGTTTCATAACTTGTCCTCCATTCTGGATTATGTAGCTACAATGTCTCCATTGCACTTTCAGTGTACCGCAGCACTGTTACATATTTGTGGCACATTTATGACATATTTGTGACAGTTGCATGCTTGCCCGTTTCTGGTGGTTGGCTAACGCATTGAAACGCAACGAATCCCGGCCGGCGCTACTGCGCAGGGACCGTGAACCCGGGGAGCCCTGTCCTTTGCGCAGCATTCTCGGGACGGTCACGGCATGAGCGTTGACCGGTCGCGCTGGCCGCGGTGTCGCCAGTGGGCGAGGGTGTCATTGCAGTCCGGGAAATGCTGATCGCTGAACATAATGGTCCTTCATTAGTGAAGGATTAACCTTCGCGTGGTCTGATGGGGAGAGGGAGGGCTCAGGCGCAACGATGTCGAAACGGGAGGGCCGCCGCGACGCGGTCACTGAGGCCAGACGATTCCTGGCCGAGGTTCGGGATGTGCAGCGGCGCAGCGGGCGGACGCTCGGCGGGCAGAGATTCCTGTCGGACACGACGCGGCGTCGGATGGAACGGGCATGGCGTGCGTGCAGGCGCGGCTTTGCGATAGCCACGGGCGACACAACATCGGTGCGGCAAGGCATCGCGGCTGTCGAAGAAATGTGCCGGCGCCGACACGTCGAGATGCCGGACCGGCTCCGGAGCGCGGTCTACCGCGTCTTCGTGGAGGAGCTGCTCGACAATACGCGGATGCTCGCGGTGCGTCCAAAGGACGTGGTGGCGGCGACGGTCTATTGCGGGCGACTTACTACCCTGCTTGACGACGAGTTGGCGTACTTTGCGGACACGCCCTGGGTATTAAGGCATGCGGCTGCGAACTACCCCTCGGACCCGGCGGGGTTTCTCCACGATGTGCTGGAGCAGGTCCGAACGCTGAGTGCCGAGCCGCAATTCGTTACGCTGCGCGATTCGCCGTGGGTCTTACTGTCAGCGGCGGTTTCCAACCCCGCTGACCCGGCAGCCTTTCTCCGCCGCGTGGTGGCTGATGTAGATGCGCTCGCCGGCGATCCGGAGTTCGCGTGCTTCCAGGACACGCCGTCGGCGTACCGCGCTGCCGCGATCAATCATCCATCCGACCCGGCGGGGTTCCTGCGCGGGGTCATCGAGCAAGTGGAGCGACTGCGTGCCGATCCGGAGTTTGCCTGTTTTGGCGATTCGCCTTCGGTGCTGCGGCTGGCGGCGACCGGCTACCGGTCCAATCCCGCGGAGTTTCTACGCGGTGTCATGCGGCAGGTGAAGACCCTGAGCGACGATCCCGAGTTCGCGGTGTTCAAGAACGCGGAGTGGGTGTTTCGGCGAGCGGTCATCGGCCACCCCGCCGATCCAGCCGGCTTTCTTCGAGGCGTTGTACGACAAATCAATGTCCTGGCGCAAGACCCCAAGTTCGCGCGTCTCAGGGACTCTGCATGGCTCTTGCGCGCGGCGGCCATCAACGCGCCCGCTGATCCGGGCGACTTCCTGCGCGGGGTACTGCAGGCGGCTAGGCGATTGAGCGACGACCCGGAGTTCACGTGCTTCCGTCGCACGCCGTGGGTGCTCCGCCGGGCGGCTGCGGGATACAGCGCTGACCCTGCTTCGTTTCTGCGCCGCGTAAAGGAACAGGTAAAGGCTCTTTCGGTCGATCCGGAGTTCTCCTGCTTCCGCGACACGCCGTCGGTGATCCTCGCGGCGGCGGCGGGCTACCCGTCGGACCCGGCGGGGTACCTGCGCCGGCGGAAGGCAGTAGAACGACGATGAATAGGGAGACAGTCGAAGGTGGCATCGTCATGCATGACGTGCCGTGAGTGGGGCAAACCAACCGCGCCACCGCCATGAAACCGGAAGCGAGTCCGACGATAGTCGATTCCATTGAGTGGTGAAGGAACAGATGTGGGCTGCTGAAACAAGGCTTGCGCGGCGGGCGGCCGGATGGTACGGTCGCGAGATGCGCAGTGGGTTCACGCTCGTCGAGATCACCACGGTCCTCGTCATCATCGCGCTGATCGTGGGAGGCATTCTCATCGGAAGGGACATCGTGGCGGCGGCCGGTCTTCGAGCCACGCTCGGGCAGATCGAGAGCTACAACTCGGCCGTTCAGGCGTTTCGCCAGAAGTATGGCGGGCATCCCGGCGATCTGTCGCGCATCGAGGCGAGCGTGTATGGACTGTTCACGTTCGACGCGGGTCTCAACCTCGGCAACGGTAACGGCGTGTTCGATCTTGCCGACCCCGGCTCTCCGAATCGGCAGTTCAGCGGGGAGGCGCCGGCCTTCTGGCGGCACCTGTCCGAGGCGGGGCTCATCGAAGGCGCATTCGGCACCGCGGGCAACGGCGAAGTGGAGACGGACGGCACGCTGACCGGGCCGGTGACCGACATCGCACAGTCCATTCCGCCCGCGCGCCTGGGGCGGCGCAACTTCATCACGGCCTACTCTTCATCCGGCGTCAACTACTACGAAATCAACGCGGTTACGAGGATCAGCGCCCTCGGCTCCCACCAGGTCACGCGACCGGGCCTCGTCCCGTCCGAGGCGCACATGATCGATGACAAGATTGACGACGGGCTTGCGGGGTCCGGGACGGTCGTGGCACGTGGCCGCGTCGGACTCAGCGGAGCCCTGAACCAGCTCCCCGACTCGACGCCGTCCGCATCACCCTGCGTGGTAGACCTCTCGACGACGCCCGTCGTCTACGCGCTCTCGTTTCCCGAGCCGAGTTGCGCTCTCCGCATCGAAATGGCCCGGCATTGACGGGGCGGGTTTCTCTCGGCTGTCAGCGGCTTCGGCCGCGGCCATGTCCCCGGCGTTGGTACTCGGCCGCGTGCTTGCGGTTCAGGTCGCGGAGCAGGGGCTGAAGCACCTGCATGACCGACGCCGCGGCCATCACCCCCATGCAGCACATTGCCACTTTGTTGAATACGACGGCGTCCGATGGCGGCGCGTTGCGGGCCATCTGCTGGGCGGTGTTGGCGAGGTAGAGCGGATTGGGTGTGGACATCGTGGCGTTGGTGTGTTGAATTGTCCGACCATAGCGCATCGCGCAGCGCTTGTGAATGACAATTCTGTTACAGTTGCACGGCTCAGGACTCGGCGGGCTGTTGTGCTGCCCCTTCACACATCGCACCTTCCACCGCGCGTGGGGACCATCCGATGGCGGCGGGCACGCCGACTAGAATCTCTTTCGCGGTGGAAGGTTGAGGAGCCAGTCAGTCGCTCATCTGGTTGTCTGCTGCACGCCTCCTGTCAGAATAGGGTGTACCCCAGCCTGATGTCAGACAGTTCCGGCCGTCTCTGTCAGACTGGGGTCGCTGCAAGTATTTGTTGACAGGTGCGGCGCGATGTCATAGACGTTGCCTGACAGTTCATGGAGGGACGGTGTCGGGGAAGGGGCAACGGATCGGGTACGTTCGGGTGAGTACCCTCGATCAGAACGCGGAGCGGCAACTCGAAGGCGTCCAACTGGACCGCCTGTTCACCGACCGCGCCTCAGGCAAGGACACGGAGCGTCCGCAGCTCAAAGCGCTGCTCGCCTACGCCCGCGAGGGCGACACGATCGTCGTCCACAGCATGGACCGTCTCGCCCGCAACGTGGACGACCTGCGCCGCATCGTCCTGGAACAGACCCGCCGCGGCATCCGCGTTCAGTTCATCAAGGAGAATCTGCTGTTCACCGGCGATGATTCGCCGATGGCCAACCTCATGCTCACCGTTCTCGGCGCGGTGGGCCAATTCGAGCGCGAACTCATCCGGGAGCGGCAGCGCGAGGGCATTGCCCTGGCCAAGCAGAGGGGTGCTTACCGGGGCCGCAAACGGGCACTGTCGCCGGAGCGTATCGCCGAACTGCGTGCCCGCGCCGACGCCGGCGAGAAGAAGGCGCGGCTCGCCCGCGAGTTCGGTATCAGCCGCGAGACGCTCTACCAGTACCTGAGGGAGTCACGGGCGAAGGAGGCGGCATGCTCAACCTCCTGACGATCGCGCTGGAAGCGCACAGCGACGAACGGAACCATCACCGGCGCTACGAAGTCGCCGTCGGCAGGGATCTGCTCGGCCACTGGGTCGTGACCGTCCGCTACGGCCGAGTGGGGCAGCCGCTCCGGGAAATGCAGTTCGGCAGCCCGGACCCTGAGCAGGCCCGAACAATCGTCCACGAGCGACTGCGGCGACGACTCTCCGCGCCGCGGCGGATCGGATGTGGGTACAGGATGGTCGGCTTTGCGGTGGCGAGCGGAGTCGATGCGACGGCATGGTGTCCGGGCGGCATGCTGGCGGCGATGCTCGCCTGAAGCGTCTCCGGGTCATGCCTGGGCTGTGCTGGCTGAAGTCAGGATTCACTTGACGCGCACGACAAACGGTGCTTTGACGTGTGGACCGTACTTACGCAGCCACTCCGGGGGGAAAGTGTCTGAGGCTGACCAGTTGCTCATTGATGCATTTCAGCGGGAGGATGCCGAGCAGGCGATCCGTGCGATCGCGCAGGGCGCGAATCCGAATACCCGCATCGACGACTGTCCCGTAGTGATCATCGCGGCACTTGCGTGGCAACCTGAAATCCTGGACGCGCTCCTGAAGGCCGGTGCCGACCCGAATGCCCGCGACGCGCACGGGCAGACCGCCCTGGCGCTCCTTGGAGCTATCGGCAGTTCGCCGGAGCACGAAGCGGCGGTGCAACGCCTCGTGGAGTCGGGCGCGGACGTGAACGCGCCGGACGGAAAGGGGTACCTGCCGCTTGATCTGGCGGTCGGATACTCAAACCGCCGCATGGCACGGTTGCTTACCGGCTTGAACGCGCAGTGCAGCGCGGTCTCACGCACCATGCTTCCCGATCTCCTGGGCGACCAGGGCCGGGGGCGCGCGCGGTAGCCGTTCGACTCACTTCGAGTCAATCTGGTGGTGGGCCATCGCACAGTTCACTGAAGAATCGGAACATCGCGACGTGGACAAGCACGTCGGCGCGCCATGTGCCCAATGGAATGCGGTGCTCCAGCAGCTCGGCGCCGGTGCGGGCCATTGTGCGGCCGGTTGCCTTGAAGCCCGTGTCAAGGAGTCGATCCCGGTTCGTCGGCGTGCCGGCAAAGGAGAGCAGCCGCAACTCTGTTCCCGCCGGTAGATCCCGGCACCTGGAGAGCGCCGCCAGCTGCATGCCCAGCGCCATGAGCAGTCCGCGCGTGGGGTTGGCGTCCGCCGGGCGACCGGAATCTGGACGTTCGGCGCACGCCTCGATCAGCAGGTTGGCGCTCGGGCTGGTCAGGTCCTTGGGAGTCATGTCATAGGACGCCCGTTTCCCGTCGAGGATGTCCTGGTACGCCGCGTCTTGCAGGGGGAGGACAATGCTCATCCCGACGCGCCTGGACTTATCGCGCGCGTACATGACCGTCCACGGGTTGAAGCGCTGCCAGGCAACGGCACGCGCCTGGTACTCGGTACGAGGCAGGCGGATGTGTGCAGCGGCGACCGCTTCGGCGTCTGCCTCACTCATCTCGGCGTTGCGGGTCTCATGCGCCGATGCCCCCTTCGCGACGGGCCTGGAGCGGCGCTCTCTGTTTGCTGATGCGTCGTTGAGGGAGCCGCCCGGGGCGATGGACTGGCCCAGACGAATGTACATCCAGCGCACGGCCTCGTGGACATCGCCATCGGTACGATTGTCACAGGCCTGGACGAAGCGGTCGATCGACGTACCCAAGAGGACGAACTCACCAATCGCGGAGGCACCCTTGCGAAGGTAATCGATCTTCGCCGAGCGGGCGGGCGGCTCTGTTGTGGGCGGCCCGGCGATGTGGGCAAGGAGGGATTCCGGCGTCGCCTGGGTCAAGCTGTGGATGCCGCGCTCATGGAGGAAGTCAGCAAGTACGGCGCGCGCGTGCCGCATCGTGCTCCCAAGCGACCTGGGGTCGGGAGGCGCGAGCAGCAGCGCCAGGAACCCGTTTACGAACTTCTCGCCGACCACTTCGCCGCGCTTCGCCGCAGGGTACACGTCCTTCTTGAGACCGCCGTAGTTGTTGAGGAACCAGCCGTACACCTCCGAGTTGGAAGGCCATCCGCTGCGCTTGTCCATGTAAAGCCGGAAGTCCTCTGAGAACCCTCGATACCGCTGGTGCATGGCGCAACGCTCCATCCGGCCGGTGGACGCTCGGGCCGCAAAACACCCAGAAGATAGCCCCCGGCAGGGCTTCTTCAAGAAAAACTGCCTTCCCCTTTTTCCCCCTCGGCAGGAGCCTTGAAGGGCCGCGCTGGGTCTCGTCGCGCTCACCGGGGCCATTGTCTTCAGACGCCTCTGAAATGGCCGGTATCCCCCTTGTCCCCCGCGTTGGTTTTCCGCGTGCCGAGCAGAGAAGCGGGTCGTATTCATAGAGCAGTAACACGTGCTTCCGCAAGACGGCCCGCCGGCGGGAGGCACGCGGCGGATGCCTGGCGGGTCAGAAGGAGCGCTGCCATGCGCAAGATCGCCATCATGCTGGGTTGCCTGCTTTACGTCGTCTCGCCAATCGACCTGGCCCCGGACTTTCTGCCGGTCCTGGGCCAACTGGATGACCTCGGCGTCATCGCGCTCACCGTGCAGTCGCTGCTTCGGAAGGAAGAGAGAGCAGGTGGAGTATGACCATGCCGGCACACGCTATTCAAGAGATTCCGACGGGCAAGCCGGTGTCGCCCGGCAACATCCGGGCGCGGCTTGACGAGGAAGAGCAGGTGTCGCTGGCGCAGAGCATCGCGCAGAACGGCATCCTCGTGCCGCTTCTCGGGCATTACGAAGGCGATGCCATCATCGTGGACGACGGGCACCGCCGTCTCGACGCAGCCCGCCGTGCGGGTCTGGCGACCGTGCCGATGCTGATCGCCGAGAGGACTCCGACGCCTGCGGAGCGTGTCACGCTCCAGCTTCTGGCCAACACTCAGCGCCAGGGCCTGAAAGTCACGGAGCACGCCCGCGCCCTGCACGACCTGATGCAGGCGACGGGTTGGTCGGCGGCGGAAGTCTCGCTGCGGCTCGGCCGGCCGTCGCCTGGCACCATCTCCAAGTTGCTCTCTCTGCTCGTCCTGCCGCGTGACGTGCAGGACCTGATCGACGCGGGGCGCATCCCGATGAGCAGCGCTTACCAGATCGTCACCGTGCCGGACGCGGCGGAGCGCGAGCGGCTGATCCAGGCGGTGCTCGACGGCCGGTTGACGCGCGACCGCCTGGTCGCGGAGACGAGGGCGGTGAAGGCGGGCCGGCCCGCCCCACGAACGAGCACGCGGCAGCGCGTCGCGCGCGAGCGTGTCGTCATCAAGCTCGGCGAGGGGCGGTCGGTCGCCGTGTCCGCGCCGACGCTCAGCGTCGATGCGGTGGTCACCTGGTTCATGGACCTTGCCGAGCAGCTCAGACACGCCGGCGCCGACGGTCGGCCGCTGGCGGACGTCGCCAGGAGCATCTCGGGCAACGGCAAGTAGGAGATTCAGCATGGAGCTCATCGGAGTTTTCACACTGTTCATCATCGCCACGTTGTGGAAGGCGGACGAGGACGCCAAGCGGAAGGCGGGCAAGTAGCCATGCTCGGACTCTTCAGGAAACGCAGGCGCGCCGTGCGCGAGCCGTCCGACCTGCTCGCGCTGCCGCTGCTGCACTGGTCGCGAGACGACGCCTGGACGCTGCGCGACGCGGTGGAGGGCACGCTCATCCTGGGAGCGACCGGCTCGGGCAAGACGAGCGGCTCCGGCCGGCTCATCGCCCGCACGATGCTCTCGTGCGGCTTCGGCGGCTTGGTGCTCACCGCGAAATCAGACGAGCGCGCCCAGTGGGAGGGCTACTGCCGTGACACGAATCGCCTGGATGACCTCGTGGTTGTCGGGGCAGACGGCACGCATCGCTTCAACTTTCTGGCGCATGAACTGACCCGGCAGGGAGCGGGCGCGGGATTGACCGAGAACATCGTCATGCTGTTCGAGAACGTCATGGAGATCAAGGATCGCAACCGCCGGACGGGCGGCGCGAGCGACGACGGGAGCTTCTGGCGGGATCGCGGCTTGATGGGCCTGCGCTGCGCCGTGGACATTCTCGCGCTGGCGACCGGGAGCGTATCGGTGCCGGAACTGGTCAAGGTGTTCCTGACGGCGCCCACGTCGCCGGCGCAGGTCTGCGACCCGAAGTTCCAGGAATCATCGGCCTGCTTCCGCTATATCAAGGCGGCGGACGCCAAGTCGAAGACGCCGCGTCAGCAGCATGATTTCGGGGTGGCGTGCGACCATTTCTTACTGGAGTGGGTTGCCCTGGCGGAGCGTACAAGGAGCACCATTCAGGCGACGGTCCTGGGATGGCTCGACCCGTGCAATCGCGGCCTGCTCCGCGAGATGTTCTGCACGGACACGACGCTGACGCCGGAGGCCGTGCAGGACGGAAAGATCATCCTCATCGACCTGCCGGTCAAGGAGTTCGGTGAAGTCGGGCAGTTCGCGCAGGTGCTGTGGAAATACTGCACGCAGAGGCAACTCGAACGGCGCAGCGTGCAGGAGAATCCGCGTCCCGCATTCTTATGGGCCGACGAGGCGCAGCACTTCCTCACCAGCTACGACTTCCAGTTCCAGGCGACGTGCCGGTCTGCATGGGTCGCAACCGTGCTGCTCAGCCAGAACTACAGCAACTTCGTGGCCGCCCTCGGCGGCAACGAGAAAGGCCGCGTCGAGACGGACTCGCTGCTGGCCAACCTCAACACGAAGGTCCTTCACGGCAACAGTGACCCGGTGACGAACGAGTGGGCGTCGCGGCTCATCGGCCGCACCTTGCAGTGCCGGGCGAGCGGCAATCACTCGCACGCAGCGGACGACCAGGTGAGCGCGCTGCTCGGCCTCGACTGGGTGCGCGAGAACGGCACGACCAGCGGCGGGTTTTCGGAGGTCATGGAGGCGGAGGTCGAACCGCGCGAGTTCACGCGGCTGCGCACCGGCGGGCCTCCTTCGTGGATCGTGGACGGCATCGTGTTTCAGAACGGAAAGGTGTTCAACGCATCGGGCCGCGGCTGGCTCCCGGTGCAGTTCTACCAGAAGGCATAGCGCCAGCGTGAAGTGAACGGCAGGGAAAGGCGGCGCGGACCGCCCGCGCGGTCGCTGCGCGCACGCGGAAAGGAGACTCGATCATGTGGCAACGGCAGGAACCGGAACCGGTCGCATCGAAGAAGGACTTCAACAACTTCCTGGGCGTGATGACCTTCGTCACGCGGGCGCTCGCCGTCACGGTCGAGGTCTTCCTGCGCCGCTCGGATTCATTCGGCGAACGCTTCTTTGGGCTTCAAGCCGCGGCCGGCGCCGCGTGCATCCTCTTCTGGCCCGTCTTCTGGGAAGGCCACAGCGCCGACCCGATGCTCGTCTTCCTGGCGCTCTACTGGCTGGCGCTGCTTACGGCGCGCATTCGCACGAAGGCGCGCATCCGGCGCGGCGGCCCTCAGCCGCACACCCTCTACAACGGCACGCCCACCCTTGCGAAGGTCTGGAAGCGCAGCTCGGAGCACCGGATCAAGACGGTCATCGAGCCGGTCTACATGGGCTGCTTCGCCCTGTGCCTGGCGACCATCAGCGTGCCGCTCGCGGCGTACCTGGCGCTCGCCGGCATGTGCGCCGCCGCCTCGTCCGGCACGAGCGGCGCGCTCCAGCACCTTCGCTCGATGGACCTCCACGATGCCTTCCTCGAACAGCGCGACACGGCGGCAGCGTTCCGCCGCATGCGCGACGGACGGTAACGCACTCATTCACAGGAGAGCACACTCATGGCACGCGAAGAGTCAACGCAGAAGATCGGCGCCGGGCACGCCTCGGCCATGTTCCGCCAGGGCTTGGCGGAGCTTCGGGCAGCGGCGTTTCACCCCGAGTCGAACGTGGCGCAGCCCACTGTATATGGCATCTACGGCACGAAGACGCCCGGCGAAGTGATGCAGGAACGCCAGGGCGAGTCGCGCGACCCCGACGAGCAGCCCTCCATCCTCGAAGAGCGCCTCAAACAGGCGGAGCAGCAGCGCGACGCGGACACGGGCCGCGAACCCGAACCCCCGGAGCAGGAGAGGGAGTGACGCCATGCATCACCTGTTGATACCCGCAATCGAGTTGGCCCTGGGCGGAGTGGCTTGGGCGTGGTCACGAAACAAGACCCGCAAGCCGCAGGCGCCCGTCGAGTGGACGGGACGCCGGACGATCGACCTGCCGCTGCACACGGTGCGGCGCACGGTGGCGCAGCACATGTCGGAAGGCAATTGCGTCGCCGTGGAGTGCGATGACATGTCGGATATGTACAAGCGAGGCGACCTGTCCGTCACGCGCGTCCCGTGGGAGCGCAACCTGCGCTGGGGTGAAGTCCCGGTGATCATCGGAACCGGCTTCGGCGACGACGGCGGGAAGACGTTCTTCTATTTCAAGGTATGGGCATTGCCGACGGTGACCTTCTCGCCCGCCGGAGAGGCGTTCTTCCTACGGCAGGCCCAAGCGGAGTTCGACGCCATCGTCGCGCTGCTGGAATCGAAAGCCCAGCGCGAACGCGCGGGCCGCGCATCGGGCAACGGGCGCCGCCCGAACCATCGCTGGTATCCGGGAGACGAAGAGCCGCAGTCCGGTCAGGAAGCGTCGCCGGATGGCTCTCTCGATGCCGACCTGGCCCTGCTCGGCCTCAAGCGCGGCGCGTCGTGGGACGACGTGCAGCGCGCCTACCGCGACGCCTGCCGCAAGTACCACCCGGACCGGCTCAACGGGCAGAACGTCGAGCCGCACCTGGTCGAACTCGCCGTGCAGCGATTCAAGGAAGTGACCGCCGCCTACCAGCGCCTGCGCGACCGCATGGCGCAGCACGCCTGAAGCGCATTCAACGGAGACCGTGCGTGCCGCGACGCGCTCCATCCTGGACCTCCGCGAGCGGGAGCGAAACGACCCCGGAAGGCGCAACCGTATGCGACGTCGATCGTATAATGGTGCGCGACCACGCCGCCCTTCGCGGGTGGGTGGTCCGCGTCGTCGCGGCACGGGCCGTCGCGCTCTACCGCGAACGCAAGAGCGGTATCGACAAGGCGGCTGGGCCGCACGGGAGCGCCGATGGTCACGACAGCGAACGGAAGGAACGGTCACGCCGGGCGTAAATACGACGCCCTCTACGCCCGCTACTCCAGTCATGCGCAGGACGACTCAACGAGCGTGGCGGTTCAGATAGAGGCGTGCGAGCGCGCCGCCGGGAAGGAACTGCGCCACTTCATCGACCAGGCGAAGACCGGTCGCACGAAGGGCGGGCGTACCGAACTGCTGCGGCTGATGGAGGAAGCCGAGGCGGGACGCATCGGAAAGCTCTACGTCTACAAGTACGACCGGCTCGGCCGCGCCGCCGAGACGCACGTGCTCGTCGAGGATCTCGAACAGCACGGCGTCGAAGTGGTGAGCGTGACCGAAGGGACGAACGCGCTGGCCCGTGGCGTGCAACTCGTCGTCGCCGCCGACTACAGCCGCGTGCTCGCCGAGCGCACGCGGGCCGGACTCGTGCAGCGCCACCGCGAGGGATGCTGGACGGGCGGTCCGCCGCCCTACGGCTACCGCATCGTTCAAAGCGAGGATGGCAAGAAGCGGCTGGCCGTCCACGAAGAGGAAGCCGAGACGGTGCGTTTCATCTTCGAGACGTACCTCGCCGAGTCCATCGGCCTCAAGGAAGTGGCGCGTCGCGTGCGGGCGCGCGGCGTGCCCACAAGACTCGGCGGACCGTGGGGATTCGGGACCGTGCGCAGCATCCTGACCAACGCCATGCTCATCGGCGAAGTGCGCTACCTGCGACGCTGCTTCAAGCTCGATCGCGGCACGGGACGGCGGGTGCCGCGCTGGACCGATGAAGATCGACACGTCGTCAACCGTGACGAGTCGCTTCGCATCATTGACGATGAGACGTTCGAGCGCGCCCAGGCGCAGCTCGCGGCCAACCGAATCGACCGCCCGCGCGAGGCAAAGGAAGTCCGCCCATTCACGCGCCACCTGTTCTGTGCCGGCTGCGGCAACGTCTTCTACGCGCGCAAGAGCGCGAACTCCAAGGGCGCATACCGCTACTACGCCTGCGGCCATCGGCAGTCGCACGGGCCGGAGGCGTGCGACAATCGGGCGTCGCTGCGCGAGGACAAGCTGCTCGCGCGCGTGCAGGAAGCGATGAGCGCCGTCTTCGACGATATGGACGGCGTCTTGGACGAAGTCGCGGCGATGGCCGGCGATGGCCGGCGAGGCGCTCGAAGCGAATCGCAGCGAGACGGCGCGGCTCAAGAGCGAAATCGCGGAGGCGGACAAGTACGTCGGCAACCTGACGCGCCTGCTTGCCGACCCGGACATCGAAGCCGGCGCCAAGAAGGCGGTCGCCCGCCAGCTCGCGGAGCAGGATGCCAAGCGGGAGGAACTCCGGCAGGCCTTGGAGGCCGTGGCGGTGCAGGCCGCCCTCGACATGGACAACCTGATGGCCGACTGCCGGCAGGCGTTCCTGGAGGCCAAGGCCAATTTCGCCGGGCTGATGTCCCCGGCCCAGATGAACCGCTTCGTTGCCGAGGTCGTGGGACCGATGACCGTCCTGCCGGACGGCCGTGTGGTCCAAAAAGAAACCGCCGCAACCGGTAAAGTTGCGGCGGCCGGAATAGTGGGCGACCCACCGCTATCGAACGCCCTGCGAACAACCGCGTGGACTCCGAGCGAGGGGCGGATTTCGCATTAGCAAATTCCGTCGCGCGACATCGGGGGAGTCTCTCGAGCGCCCCCGCGCCGGGAACCGCAGGCAGGTGGATCAAGGGACGGCGGCGCGGTGTTCCTCGCGTGCCGCCTCGAAAACCTCCCTCGCCGCGCCGGCATTGATGGCGAGGATACCCAAGCCCACGATGAGGTCCGGCCAGGCCGACGCCAGGTACGCGGTGAGCGCCCCCGCGCCGATGATGGCGACATTGGCGAGCACGTCGTTCCGTGCCGAGAGGAACGCGGCGCGGGTGAGGCTCCCAGCATGCGAGCGGAACCGGGCCAGAAGGAGGGCGCAGGACATGTTCACCACCAGCGCGCCCGCGCCGGCCAGGGAGAGTGGCACGGGGCGAGGCGCCACGGGCAGCATGAACTTCTGCCAGGCGGTCCAGAGCGTCGCGAGCCCGGGGACCAGGATGATGCCCGCCAAGGCCATGCCCACGCGGGCCCGCCGCCGCGCGCTCCAGCCCAGCGCGGCGAAGATCAGCAGGTTGATCGACGTGTCCTCGAGGAAGTCGATGCTGTCGGCGAAAAGGGAAACCGAGCCGATGGCCGCGGCCACCGCGAACTCCACGCCGAAGTAGCCGAGGTTGAGTAGCGCCACGAGCCCGACCGTTCTCCTCAGGCCCGGCGGCGCGGTCGCGGAGTTTGGCGGCCCATCGACGGCCATCGGGTCTCCCAGGTCGGATGGGTCTCCTCGCGCCGCAGCGACCATCAATCCATGAACGTATCCGGCCGCACCTTGAACCGCGCCGCCAGCAGCTTGAGGTGGTCCACGGTGAGCGCCCGCTCCCCCCTCAGGATCTTCGAGCCCATGCTGGCGTGAACACCGAGGAGCCGGGCCAGGGCAGACGCGCTCATGCCCTGTTCTTCCAGAAGGTGCTTGAGCGCATCGATGCCTTTGGGCGCCTCGATGGCGTGATGCGCGGCCTCGTAGGCCTGCACCAGCTGTACAAGGGTCTCGAGGTAGACCTCCTGACCCTTGGTGAGCTTTCCGCTCGCCATCAGCCGGTCGATCATCTCGATCGTGTTCTCGTAGTGCACGTCGTCCATGATCGCCTGCGGGGGCATCAGCCGGACCAGGTCGTCGAAACGGCCGGGCAGCTTCGTCTTGCGGTCGTCGTGCTTGGTGCCTGGCATGGTCCTATTCCTTCCACTTCCCCTTGTCGTACTCCGCGTGCGTCAGAACGGTCCGGACGTTCACGAGTTGGTAGTCGTAGCGGATGCGGGCGATGAGCCGGTACTTGTTCCCGCCGATGTTGAAGACGGTGAGCGTCTCGCCCTTGTCCGTCTCGACGCCGTCCGCGTGCGGGTAGGTCGCCCTGGCGTCCTGCAGGCTTTTCCACTCGGCGCCCAGCACGGTCTTGTACCAGGCGCGGAGCGGCTCTTCCGCGTCTGCGTGCTGCTCCCAGAACTCCCGCAGCCGCTTGAGGCTGATCACCCGCACGTAGACATCTTGTCTAACCTCGGGCCGGAAGTCAAGCCGCTGTAGACAAAAAGTCTAAAGCACCACACCCCCCGGCGATGCCGCGGCCCCGCGCCGGCATTTCCCGGACCCAGCCGCTGTTGTTCGCGGTCTGTATGGGCCGGCCACGCGCCATCGCGATGCACCGGCTGCCTGCCTGTGGCTGCCGCTTGCTGCCGCACGCTCATGCGCCAGCATGAGTTCGGTCCGCACACTCTCCGGGCTTCCCCGCTCCTGACCATCGCCCGGGCGGCCAGGACCGTCGGCCTGTCGCCGTCGGCGCTGCGCTTCTATGAGCGGGAGCCGGACTATTCATGCATCGGCGTGCGACAGCCCCGCATCACCCGCAGCCCGTTGGCGATCACCACCAACGTCGCGCCCACGTCGGCCAGTACCGCCATCCACAGCGTCGCCAACCCGACCAGCGCAAGCACGAAGAAGATGGCCTTGGCGGCCAGAGAGACGGTGATGTTCTGCCTGAGGATCGCCGCGGTCCGGCGGCTGAGGCGCAGGAACTCGGGGACGGCGCGCAGGTCGTCCCTCATCAGCGCCACGTCCGCCGTCTCTAAGGCCACATCCGTGCCCGCCGCGCCCATCGCGAAGCCGATGCTGGCCTTGGCCAGCGCCGGGGCATCGTTGACGCCGTCGCCCGCCATACCCACGCTGCCCTCGCCGTAGCGGCCGATCATCCCGTCGATGGCGGCGATCTTGTCTTCCGGGAGAAGGCCGCCGCGCGCGTCGTCGATGCCCACAGCATGGGCGATGGCCTCGGCGGTGGTCTGGTTGTCGCCGCTGAGCATGACCGTGCGGACGCCCATGGCGTGCAGAGCCCGCACGGCCTCGACGCTCGTCTTCCGCGGCGTGTCGGCCACCGCCAACACGCCGAGCACCGCGCGCGGTTGTTCGCGAGCGACAACGACTGCGGTCCTGCCCCGCGCCTCCAGTTCTTTCAGTTTGGCCTCGACCGCGGGGCCGCACACCTCCCGCTCCTCGCCCATGCGGTGGTTCCCCACGAAGTACGGCTCGCCGTCGACCCGGCCCTCGACACCACGGCCGGCGATTGCCTTGAAGCCCTCAACTGCGGGGAGCGGCCCGCCGCGGCCATTGCTTCTTTCCACCCATCCCCCGACGACAGCGCGGGCCACGGGGTGATCCGAGCCCGAGTCCAAGGCGGCGGCGATGCGCATGACCTCTTCGGGCCGGTGGCCATCGAGGGGCACGATATCCGTAAGCCGGGGCCGGCCTTCGGTGATCGTGCCCGTCTTGTCGAGCGCGAGGACGCGGAGCTTGCGGCCTTCTTCGAGGTGGACGCCGCCCTTGATAAGGATGCCGCGGCGAGCCGCGGCGGCCAGACCGCTCACAACCGTCACCGGCGTGGAGATGACCAAGGCGCACGGGCAGGCGATGACCAGGAGCACCAGCGCCTTATAGAGCCAGGGATAGAACGGCTGCCCGAAGATCAGCCACGGGACAAGCGCAACCAGCAGCGCCAGGAGGCACACGAGCGGCGTGTAGACGCAGGCGAAGCGGTCCACAAAGCGCTGTGTGGGGGCGCGGGCGGCTTGGGCCTCCTGCACGGTGCGGATGATCCTTGCCAGCGTCGTCTGGTCGCGCCCACCCGTGGTGCGGAACTCCAGCACCCCGCTCTCGTTGATTGTGCCGGCGAAGACGTGGTCGCCCGCGCCCTTATCCACGGGGACGCTCTCGCCGGTGATGGGGGCCTGGTTTACCGCGGACTCACCCGCGACCACGACGCCATCCAGGGGCAGCCGCTCGCCCGGCCGGACGCGCACCACGTCGCCGACGGGCACCTCGCCCGCGGGCGTTTCCTTCCACGACGCGTCGGGCTGCTTCACGAAGGCCGTCTCAGGGGCGATCTCCATCAGCGCCCGCACGGCGTTGCGGGCCCGTTCCAGCGAGTACTTCTCGATGAGTTCGGCGACCGCGAAGAGGAACACCACGACCGCGGCCTCGGGGTACTCCCCGACGGCAAACGCGCCCGCGACGGCGACGGTCATCAGGAAGTTGATGTTGAGCGTGAAGGTCTTGAGCGCGATCAGCCCCTTGCGGAGCGTGGGCAGTCCGCCCAGGAGCACCGCGGCGGCGCTCATGCCAAACACCGACAAGGAATGCTCCGTCTGTGTCGTCCAAGCGACGACTTCCGCCGCAAGAGCGAGCACGCCAGAAAGACCCAGCATCACGAGCTCGCGCCGGGAGGCGATGGGGACTCTCATGGGCTCGCCTCCGGGAGAGATGGCGGGCACGGTGGCCCGGCGCTCGACCTCGGGCCATACCGGCGCTTCGGCTCCCTCCTCGACCTGCGCCGGCGTCATGCCGACACGCCGGAGCGCAGCGACGATGGGCCCTTCGTCCGGCAGCGTGTGCGTAACCGTCAGCCGTCGGTTGAAGAGGTCGAAGGCAAGCGATTCGATGCCCGTGACGTTCTTGAGGCCATTGCGGATCACCGCTTCCTCGGTGGGGCAGTCCAGCGAAAGGATGGTGAAGATCGATCGCATAGAGACCTGAGTTCTCCGAACACTGTCCCGTGTCTACGCACGTCTCTTCCGTGTCGGCGCCTTGCGTTTGCGTAGCTCACGCCAGAAGGCGATGCTGCCAAAGACGGTGAGAGCGGTAAACCCCAGCGCCATAATCGACAGATCGGGCCGTGCGCCGAGATGGCCGTGCTGCGCGTAGTGATTGCTTACGGACCAGTAGAGGGCCGCATCCGAGCCGGCGGCGAGCAGGGCGAACGGGATCAACAGCAAGAGCGCCGACCGCCACGTCATCGGACGGTGGCGCCGCAACCGGCCCCAGTCGCCCGCTTCGCCGGACTGCCCCCGATCACTGCGGTTCTGCGCAGCGGATCGCGCTCGCGCAGGTGACCGCCTACTTCTTGGGTGCTTCCTTCCCATGATCGTGCCCGTCGCCTTCCTGGTGGTCGTGCTGATGGGCCGTGCACTCTCCGTGACCGACGCACCGGAGGTTGGTGCCCTCGCGGACCCACAGGTGGGCCTCGTCCCCTTCGCCTGTGACGAAGTACTGCGTCTCGGACTTAGCGGGCTGAGAGGCGCCTTGGCCCATGAGCATGCCCGCGAGCGCGGTGACGCACACTCCGGCGGCGAGGCCGACGATCAGGTTCTTGCGGTTGTTGGTCTGCACGATCGACTCCTTGAGTGACGGGCTCAGGTCGAGCCCTTGGGTTGCTCGCCGGGTTTGCTCCCGGGCGACGCGCCCGGTGGTAATAGCGGCGATGGCTGACCGATGGATGCGGGCCTTGTGGCTGGTGCCACGGGTTCACCGTTGTCGAGCGCCCCGGCGAGCGGCGCGGCCACTGCCGGCCGCACCTCAAGCGGGCCGGTTTCCGGCCTCTCCCACTCTTGAGCCAGCGGCGTCGGCGCGCCGCTGGGGTCCCAGCCCGTGAAGATGCGGTAGAGCGCGGGAAGCACCACGAGCGTCAGGAGCGTGCTGGAAATCAGGCCGCCGATGACGACGGTCGCCAGTGGCTTCTGCACCTCGGCGCCGGTGCCCGTGGCGATCGCCATCGGCACGAACCCCAGCGAGGCGACCAGCGCGGTCATGAGGACGGGGCGGAGCCGCACGAGCGAGCCGCGGATGATCGCGTCATCGCGGGCCATCCCCTCGCGCCGGAGCTGGTTGATGAACGACACCATGACCAGCCCATTGAGCACGGCCACACCCGAAAGGGCGATGAACCCGACAGCGGCCGAGATCGAGAAAGGCATGCCCCGCAGCCAGAGCGACAGGATGCCGCCGGTGAGTCCCAGAGGGACCGCGCTGAAGACCAAGAGCGCGTACTTGACGCTCTTGAAGGTCGAGAACAGCAGCAGGAAGATCAGGAAGAAGCAGATGGGGACGACGATGGTGAGCCGTTCCTTGGCGGCGACGAGGTTCTCGTACTGCCCGCCCCAGACCAGCCATCCGCCGGGTGGGAGCGGGACGCTTGCGACCTTCGCCTGCGCCTCCTGCACGAAGGAACCCAGGTCACGCCCGCGCACGTTGCACTGAACCACGATGCGGCGCTTGCCGTTCTCGCGGCTGATCTGGTTGGTCCCTTCGGCAATATCGACCGTGGCGACGTGCCCGAGGGGGATGAACCCCATCTCCTCGGAGTGGGAGGCTCCGTTGAGTCCCGCGGTGGCGCTGGCCAGGCGTACGGCCTGGGGCGGCTCCTCTACCCGGGGTAGCGGGATTGGGAGATGCTCCAGCGCGTCGATCCTGCCGCGCAGGGAGTCGGGCAGGCGCACGATCAGGTCGAAGCGGCGGTCGCCCTCGAAGACCAGGCCGGCCTCGCGCCCGCCCATCGCCACCGCGACGACTTCCTGAACATCGGAGACGCTCAGCCCGTAGCGCGCGATCGCGGCGCGATCGATTTCCACGGTCATGACCGGGAGACCGGTGGTCTGCTCGACCTTGGCGTCTGCGGCACCGGGGATGCTCTGGAGCACGCTCAGGACCTCCTGGGCTGTTCGTTGCATCCTCTCGAAGTCGTCGCCGTAGACCTTGATCGCGACGTCGCCACGGACCCCAGAGATGAGTTCGTTGAATCGCATCTGGATAGGCTGGGTGAACTCGTAGTTGTTGCCCGGGACGGTCGCAACCGTCAGTTCGATGAGCTTCTGGAGCTTGCCCTTGTGGCCCTCCAGCTTCACCTCGGCGTGCCCGCCATGTCCTTCGTGCCCGTCCTCTTCACCCTCGTGGGCACCCATCTTCTCGAGTTCTTCGGCTTTCTCCGCGATGAGGCGGTCGAGTTCAGCCTCGCTGCGCCACTCCTCCGTCGGCTTGAAGATGATGAACGTGTCCGACACGTTGGGCGGCATGGGATCCGTCGCCATCTCCGCCGTGCCGGTCTTGGAAAAGATGAACGCGACCTCGGGGAACTGCGAGACCGTCCGTTCCACATCGAACTGCATCCCCTGCGACTGCGAGAGCGAGGTCGATGGGATGCGCATCGCGTGCATCGCAATGTCCTTCTCGTCGAGCGTGGGCACGAACTCCTGCCCCAGGCGAGTGAACAGGACCGCCGCGCCCGCGAAGGCCAGGACCGCGGCCGCCACCACGGCCCAGCGCAGGCGGACCGCCCATCGAACGACCGGCTCGTAGCCCGCCTTCGCCCAGCGGATCAGGAACATGTCCTTCTCGGTGACTCGGCCGCGGACGAGGATGGCCACCATCGCGGGCACGAAGGTCATGGAGAGGATGAACGCGCTGATGAGCGCGAAGATCACGGTCATCGCCATCGGGTGGAACATCTTGCCTTCCACGCCCGTCAGCGCGAGGATGGGGATGTAGACCGTGATGATGATCGCCTGGCCGAAAACCGACGGCTGGATCATCTCCTTGGCGGCGACCATCACCTCGTGGAGCCGCTCCTGGAGCGTGAGCAAGCGGCCCTCGTGATGCTGCCGCTCGCCGAGCCGGCGGAGGCAATTCTCCACGATGATCACGGCGCCGTCCACGATCAGCCCGAAGTCGATCGCGCCCAGCGACATCAGATTGCCGCTGACCCCGTTCTGCACCATGCCGGTCGCGGTCATGAGCATCGAGAGAGGGATCGCCGAGGCGCAGATGAGCGCGGCGCGGACGTTGCCCAGCAGGAGCAGCAGGACGACGACGACCAGGATCGCGCCTTCCAGCAGGTTCTTCTCGACCGTCCTGATCGTCGCGTCCACGAGCTTGGTGCGGTTGAGCACGGGCTTGGCCTTGATGCCCGTCGGCAGGCTTCTCTGGACCTCGGCCATCTTCGCGTCTACGGCGGCGGCGACCGTGCGGCTGTTGGCCCCGATGAGCATGATCGCCGTCCCGACGACGACCTCCTCGCCGTTCTCGCTGGCCGAGCCGGTGCGGAGCTCGCGCCCTACCCCCACACCCCCCGGGACCACGACGTCGCGCACGTGGATCGGCACACCGCTGCGCGTGCCGACGACAATGTTCTCCAGTTGCTCGACCGACTCGATCCGGCCCGTGGCGCGCACCAGGTACGACTCGCCCTTGTGCTCGACGTAGCCTGCGCCGGTGGAGACGTTGTTCTTCTCGATGGCCTCGATCACCTCGGCGAAGCTCAGGCCGTAGGAGACCAGCTTCATCGGGTCGGGTTGGACGTGGTACTGCTTGACGTACCCGCCGATGGCGTCCACGCCCGCTACATCCTTCACGCCCTTGAGCTGCGGGCGGATGATCCAGTCCTGCACCTCGCGGAGGTAGGACGCTCGCTCCAAGTCGTTATTCAGCCGTCGCCCCTCGGCCGTCAGGTACGAGCCGTCGCTCTGCCAGCCCGGCTGCCCGTCCTTAATCGGCGCTCCCTCTCCGTGCGGGTGCTCGTAGAGCACGGTCCACATGTAGACCTCGCCAAGGCCCGTGGCGATCGGCCCCATGATCGGCTCGACGCCCGGAGGGATTGACTCCCTGGCTTCGCCCAGGCGCTCGCTGACCTGCTGGCGGGCGAAGTAGATGTTCACGTCGTCCTCGAAGACGGCGGTCACCTGCGCGAACCCGTTGCGGGAGAGCGAGCGCGTGGACTGCAGGCCGGGTATGCCGGCCAGCGCGTTCTCGATCGGGAACGTGACCTGCTTCTCGACCTCGATGGGCGAGAGCGAGGGGGCGACGGCGTTGATCTGCACCTGGTTGTTCGTGATGTCCGGGACCGCGTCGATGGGCAGCTTCTTGAGCGACCACACGCCCAGCGCCGCGGCCATGACGGTGAGCAGCACGATCAGCCAGCGGTTCTTGATCGAGAAGTGGAGGACGGATTCGAGCATGGCGACGGGCTCCTGCGTCGGTTCTTTCGGCGATCAGATCAGTGCGCGTGCTCGGCGCCGGCCTTGCCGAGCTCGGCCTTGAGGATGAAGCTGCCGGCGGAAACGAATTGCTCACCCTCCACCAGGCCCGAGTAGATGGGGATGAGGCCACCGACGGCCTTGCCGACGGTCACCGATCGCTTCGCAAAGGTGTTCTCTTCACCGGGCACGGGGACGAAGACCGACGGGCCGCCCTCGACGGTCTGCACCGCCTGCTCGGGCACGGCGATAACAGGTGGTGGCTCGGCGCCGGACGGGTCTGTGGGGGTTGCCACGATCTCGACTTGGGCGAACATGCCGGGCTTCAGCACCGGGCTCGGGGGGGCGCTGCCGCCGCGGACTTCGATGCGCACCTGGGCTGTGCGCGTGGCCGCGTCCACCATCGGGGAGATGAACGCGATGGCGCCCTCGTATCGCGCGGCGTCGATGCTTCCGACCTTCACCCACGCGGTTGCCCCGGTTGCCACCTCGTGCACGCGGGCCTCCGGGACATCGGCGAGCACCCATAGGACACTCGTATCGGCGAGGATGAGCAGCGATTCTCGCTCGGGGCTGACCAGCTCGCCGAGCGTGACCTCGCGCTCGACGACCTGGCCGGCGATGGGGGCGTGGATCGTAAAGCGGGGATTCACCTCGCCGGACGCCGCGAGGGCCTCGACCTCATCCTGCTTCATGCCGAGCAGATGGAGCAAGTTCTCCGCCGCGACGGCCGAGGCCTCGGCGGACCGCAGCGCCGCAACCGCGGCCTTGTACTCCCCTTCACGCTTCTGGACCTCAGTCAGGGCGATGCCCTCGGACTTCTCGTAGAGTCCCTTGGCGCGGTCCCAAGCGGTCTGAGCCAGATCGACGGCGGGCTGCGCCGTTTGTGCAGCCGTCTTCTTCAAAAGGAAGTCGCTCTGGGCCTCGCCGAGTTCGGGGCTCTCGACCACGACGAGTTCGTCGCCGGCATTCACGATGCTGCCGAGCCTCACCTTGATCTCGACGGCCCGCCCCGGCAGCGGCGAGCCGACGTGCGCCATCGCCTCGGTGTTGAATGCGACGCGCGCCGGTGCGGTGAACGTCGGCCTGAGCTGCCAGAGCTGCGCAGGTTCAATCTCCACGCCGTAGCGTGAGATGGCTTCCGCGGTGAGCATGACCTCGTCGGTGTGCGCGGCCTCGTCTTCCTCCGCGCTGTGATCATGGCCGTCACCCTCGGAATGCGCCGCAGCCTCGGAGGTGGGCTCCGCATGGTCATGCCCATCCCCCTCCGTGTGCGCTTCCTTCTTCTCGCACCCTGGCAGCGCTGCCAAGGTAAGGATGAGCGCTGAGCCGGCCACCCATGCCAGACGGGCGACGGGGAGGCGCAACTCTCGGTTTGAATCGGTGTGTGTCATTGTGTGCTCCGGAGGTGAGTGGCAGCGAGGGAGGGATCGGTGGCGCGCGACTGACCGGACGGGGAGGCGGTAGGCTCCTCAGAGGGCAACGTGGCGCCGATGTTCCGCGCAACGCCCGGACCGCCCACGGCGCGCTGCAGCCGGATGAGCGCGATCGCGGCCTGTCGCTCGGCATCGATCGCACTTGCCTGCGCCGTGCGCAGATCCTGCTCGGCCAGAAGGAGCGGCGTGATGTCACGCTCGACGAGGTAGACATCCTCGGTCACCTGACGCCGCAGCTGCTGGAGCGGAATGAGCTCGTTGCGGATGCGGTCCAGGTTCGCCCGGCCCGCGGCCAGCGTTTGGTACGCGACGCGTACCTCCTCGACCACCTTGCGCTTGGCCAGCGTGAGATTGTGACGGGCCTCGATCTGCTCGGCGCTCACGCGCGCGCGGCGGGCCTGCCCCATGTCGAAGACCGGGAGCGGTGCTGACACCGATGGACCCACAGCCCAATCGTCATCGCGTTCCGCTTCGATCCCCGCCTCCGCCCCCTCCCAGGGCAGCAGCCGTGCGAGGGCGTAGTCGTCGCCTAGCGCCGCCAGTTGCCAGGCCACCGCCTGCACCTCGGGCCGGTTGGTGAGCGCAACGTCAACCCAACGCGATTCCGGTTCCGCGAGAAGAACGGGCGCCGACCAGGGCTCCAGTGACCACGCCGCGGCGGAGGACGGCTCGCCGATCAGGCGGGCAAGACGGAGGCGCTCCTCTCGCCGCTGCAGCTCGGCGGCGGCGATCTCGACCTCAAGCTCGACGCGCTGCGCGTCGAGGATCGTGACGTCGGTCCTGGTTCCCTCGCCAGCATCGAGACGCGCCTTGGCCGTGTCCGTCAGCCTCCGGAGCAATGTCAATCGCTCCTGGAGCAGCGGGATCAGAGTGTCCAGGGCCTGCACGCTCGCGTACCGCTCTTGAACTTCGGCCACAACATCCAGGGCGGTGGTCACCGCATCTGCGGCCACCTGCCGCAGCCGGTTGTCGGTGGCGCTGGCCCGGCGCCGGATCTGGAGCGCCTGTATGAGGTCCTGGGTGAGCGATGCCTCGATCTGCGGCTTGCCCGGTCCCCAGCGGAGCACGATGCTGAGCACGGGGTTGGGCAGGAGCCGGGCCTGGTCGGCGTCGGCCATCGCGATGCGGACGCGCGCGAGCGCCGCCTGGAGGCCGGGGTCGGCGCTCACGGCGCGATGAACCGCGTCGGCCAGCATGAGGACGTCACCCGCCCCAGGCTCGTCCAAGGGTCCGCTCTCGGTGCGGAAGGCGATGGCCCCATCAAGCCCGACGGCCTGGGCTGCTGCCACCTCGGCCTGCGGATCGGGCCGCGTCGCTGCGCAGCCGCTCAGGAGGACAATCAGGATTGCGGTTGCACACGGGACCGCAGCGCGGCTCGGTCCCGCGCCAACGATGGCGCGATTCTGCATGGGTTTTCTCGGGAGGCAGCGGTGAGTACGAGGAGCCGAACGATGGCAATGCCACGCGCCCGCATTTGGCGGCGGGCGCAGCATCAGCGGCCGGGGTTTCCGAGCGGAAGCCTCGGCCCTCACCAGCTACACGAGGAGGACGACGGTTCGGATGCGCTTCAAGGCATCCGGCGGACGCTCGATCGCGGAGCTTGTCCAGCCAACCCTCGCCGGCGTTGGCGGATCAAGCCCGAGGACCAGCGCGGCCATCACCGGGACTGGGATGGTCAGAACGCTTGTCGATCGCGGCGGCGCTTTCGAGACCTGCTCGCCGGCGTCCAGTGGAGTGTCTTGGCATGGGTGCGAATCGCCGGGATCATCGCCTGTTTCGCCCCCGCAGCTCGTCAGGCACTCGCCGCCGATATTCCGGTCGCACCCCCACTCGACCCGTGACCCGCCGTGGCCGTCTTGACAGACGACCATTCCGCCAGAAAGCAGCGTGCTGGTCAGCCCGAACCAGATCAGGCAGAGCCAGGCAATAGCAGGATGGAAGCGGCTGCGGTGCATGGGGTCTCGGGCGTATCGGCACCCCGGATCGCCCCGAGG
Source organism: Planctomycetota bacterium (assembly GCA_014584315.1). Classification (GTDB taxonomy): domain Bacteria; phylum Planctomycetota; class Phycisphaerae; order Phycisphaerales; family UBA1924; genus CAADGN01. The sequence continues at coordinate 185,044 of JACTNA010000016.1, forward strand.
CGGTGCAGTCTATCGGCCAACACGCGGTTCGTCCACGCGAGGTCTTTTCTGGATATCTGTGGCTGATTTCGGCCTCTCGAGGTCAGTGCGGGGCCGTCACTTGCCCGCGAGCCCGTCGAAGGGATCCTGGCGAGCAAGCGGTCTCACCGTGCGCGGAGAGTGACACCACAAAGCGCCGGCAGCCTCCGAAGAGGGCTGGTACGGAATCGCAGGTCTTGACCACTCGCGCGCTCCGGCGGCACACCTGCGCTGGCGCTGCACCGGCCGTCAGGCCGTTCGACGTCGCGCGATCGCGATCGCGGCTGGCCCCACTATGGCGTAGCCTTGAGATCGGGGGTCTCCACGAGTTTCTGAAACTCCCTGAGCACGTCCCCGTGGTGCTGGGAAAGGTACCGGACGATGCCACCGTTCTCCAGCAGCTTCCGAAGGTACGCGACGGCGAGGACCAACTGGAGGGTGTTCTGCCCGTAAGACTCCTCGACGAGCCGGAACTCCCGGCCCAGCACCTCCATCTCTCGCTCCATGCGGGCGAGGTCCTCGGGCTTCATGCCTGGGAGAACCTTGGCCTTCTCCGCGCCGACCAGGTCCTTCTCCGCGGTGCCGGCGATCAGGCATTTCGCATAGCTGGTCGAGAAGTTGTTCGCGGCGACCATGAGCTCTGCCATCTCGATCTGGCGCATCGGTGTGACCCGGCGCAGTTCGCGGATGGCCGCGGCCGTCACGCGCCGATCCCTGAGGAGGGTCACCGCTTCAGGGCAGACCCCGTTGAGCAGGTCCCGCTTCTGGCGGATCGCCGCGACATCGACGTTGAGCGTCGTGGCGATCCGTTCTTCGGGCACGCCGTTCTGCAGCGCCTTCATGATCATGAAGTGTTCCTGGATCGGCGCGACCTTGTTCACCTTGTGGTTGTACGTGAACGCCTCGTCGTCCGTGGCGAGCAGGCAGAACACCTGGGCATGCCCGAGGGCCTTGGCGATGTCGAGCCGAGTGTGCCCGTCGAGCAGGGAGTAGCGCTGTTGGTCGCCGTTCGCACCGGGCGCCGGGTGGACCATGAGCGGCTCGATGATGCCGAGCTCGCGGATCGAGGCCATCAGCCGCTGGTACTGGGGCGACTTCCGCGTCTCGGGCCGGATGACACGGACGGGGAGAATGCGATCGACCGGGAGCATTGTGCCCGCCGGGTCGAACGCCATGCGCACCGGACTGGCCATCGTCATGCTCCCTTCCTGCCGACCTGCTCGGCGAGGTACTCCGGCAGGGCGTCGAGCCCGGAAGCCTGCAGCATCGACACGAGCGCCGGATCAGCGAACAACTGCTTGAGCGCCGAGCAGACGAACAGCAGCCGCGTCTCGCACACCTTCGCCTTCTGCACCAACATCCTCTGCTTGGAGGTCTCCCTTCTATATGCCTGCATCAGGGCGTCGCCCGTCATCTCCCTGCTCGCACCCCGGCGGCGGGCGCCACCTGCCTTCCCGCCCAACCGGCGCGCCTCGATGAGACGCCGCGCCCGGAGCAGTTCCTTTCCCCGGAGATCGTTGCTCTCGTAGGCCTCCGCCAGAGCCCGCTGCACCTCGTCGTCATCGGAGGATGCGATGGTGACGGCGACGCTGATCGGGATCTGCCCCTTCTCCACGGCCCGCAGAAGCCGGTGTTCCCCCTGTTTGAGCAGCCGGAGAATGCCCTTGACGTAGGTCGGGTGCAGGTCGGTCCTATCCGCGATCTCCTGGAAGCTGTGGCCCCGGTCCTTGAGGTTGGCGATCTCGCGCAGGAGTTCGACGCAGGTCTGCCGGCGCCGGGCCAGGTTCTCGGCCAGGCTCATGAGCATCAGCTCCTCGCGCGTCGCCTCGATGACCAGCGCCGGCACCGTCGTCTCGCCCAGCTGCCGACAGGCCTCGAGCCGTCCCTGCCCGCAGACCAGCTCGTACATGGGCTTGTCGTCGCGAGTGCCGCGCTGCACCACCGTGATCGGCTTCTTGAGTCCGAGGTGCGAGATGTTGGTGACGATCTGCCGGAACTTGTGCTTGCCCCGTGAGCGCGGGTTCACGACCACGATCTGGTCGATCGGAATCCGCACCACGTTCGTGTCCCTGGGACCGATCATGCGACCGCCTCCACCTTGGCTACGCGGGCCATCCCGAGGAAGAACTCCAGAGACTCGAACCGGAACGTGTCGATCGCGGCACCGTTGAACTCGGTGAGCTTCAGCTCGGGCATGTCCAGATCGATCGTCGGCAGCAGGTAGTAGTCCGTCGGCTGCTCATTGCTCGGGTCCATCCGCACCACGATGTGGATGTCTGCGATCCTGACGCTGGGCACGCGGAAGCGCCAGCGGAGCGAGCCGGCGACCGTTGCACGGCATCGGGCCAGGTAGAGCGAGGCGCTGTAAAGGCCGTTGATCACCAGCACCTCGGACTCGGCGTCGCGTTCGACGCTGGCCCCCATCGTCTGCAGGTCCTGGATCATGTCCCCCATGAGGTGAGGATGGGCCGCGCGGAGCTGGCGGTTGATGGCTAGGTACTCGTAGTCGCGGTCCGGTGTGTACCCGGCCAGTCGGTAGGCGTTGATGAGGCTGCCGAACCGCGCCCGGTAGACGGAGCTCGACGGCATGCCGTCGGTCTCGTCGATCAGCGCCCCGGTCAGTTCCGGGTGGACAGCCAGCAGGGTCTTCAGACGGGCGAGCATCTCCTCGTCCGTGAAGTGGCGGTTGCGCTCCTGAATGATGCCACGCGCCATATAGAAGGTTTCGGGATCGATGATCGCATCGAAGGCGCCCTCGGCCCGGACCCACATGTCCGGAGGATTGACCACACGCTTGCGCTTGAGCTTGAAGGACACCCGGTTGTAGACGTTGTTGCCGATGTACTTCTCGTTGGACAGCACCTGGTGAACCATGCCCCGCGTCCAGGGACGCTCACACCCCGAGACGATTCCAGCGGCGTTCAGCTCGTCGGCGATGACTCGCTCGCTCTTGCCGTATTCGACGAAGCGCTCGTAGACCGACCGGACAATCTGGATCTCCTCTTCAGGCCCCGGCACGAGGATCACTCGGTCGGTTTGCAGGCTCTTGTGCTCGCCGCGCTTGAGTACGCCCTTGGGATTGCCAGCGGCATCGATCAACATGCGGCGCAGGCCGAAGCCCGCGGGACCGCCCTGACGGTAGCCGAGCTGGATGAGCCGGCACTGGCCCTTGAAGACCTTGTTGGAGAGTTCGCGGCTGTACTCACCCGCCATCGCGCGTTTGACACCCTTGATGATGGTCGAGACTGGGCTGCCGTCGTTGGCGAACTGCTCCATGCAATACTCGACGTGGATGCCGGCCCGCTTGCAGGCGTACTCGTAGTAGGCGCTCTCATCCGAATCTTGGAAGCGACCCCAGCGGCTGACGTCGTACACCAGTATCGTCTTGAACTCGGCCCTGCCTCCTTGCACATCTGCGAGCATGCGCTGCAGAGCCTCGCGGCCCTCGATACGCAACCCGCTCTTGCCGTCGTCGGCATAGGTCTTAACGATCTGGAAGCCGCGGGCCTTGGCGTACTCGGCAATCGCGTCGCGTTGGTTCTCCGTCGAGTACTGCTGGTGCTCCGTGGACATACGCACGTACTGGGCGGCAGGAACAGGCGGTGCGTCGGGCTGATCGTGCTGGTGCATGGCGGCGGTTCCGGTGCGTTGGGGCGGCGAACGGCGCGCGAGCGTGACGCGGCCAGAAGTACGTTACCGGCATCGCTTGCGGCAGCTGTCGGATTGGCGTCGGACCGCTGTCGGAAGTGCGTCGGCTTCAGAAAGGGCGCGCTTCTTGACGAGTCCGTAGTGGCCCGGGTTGCTCCCGTCGATCATGGCCGCCAGCTCGCCCATGCCGGCCACGGTGAGTTTCTTGCGCAGATCGCTCACCGCGCTTCGGATGGTGGACGGGGCCTTCGGCCCTCCCCAGAGGTCGAGCATGAGACGTTCGGCCGGGATGTACTGGTTGGGTCGCTGGGCCAGCCGCTCCATCAAGCGGAAAGGCAGCGTGTACCCAAGGAAGCACGCCCGGTCTTCCCAATAGACGGTGAGCGTGCGCCGATCCACGCGGCAGATGGCCTCGGCGAGATCGTCCGCGGAGACCGCGGTGGGGGCGGACGCGCCGAGTTCCTCGGCGATTCGGCTGAGTTCATCGACGTACTGGAGGACGGCCAGGAGACTCGTCCTGAGGGCCTTGGTGGTACGTGCAAACCGTTCGGCATCGTGTGGCGTCATGCCAAGGTTCTGCAACCCCGGCTCAGTCGTTCCTCGCGCCCAGCCCTTCTCGCGTGGTCAGCGTTGGAGTTTCACATCAACTTGACCGATCCATGCGGATTCTCATGCCAGCCCCAGCGACCGGATCAGACTGTGCGACGTTCGCGCCGCACGATAGCGATGGCCGCGGTTCTCTGTTCCTCCCGCACCGAGAGACCCAGGAACTCGACGATGCGCCTGACCTGGGCATGCGGGCTCGCGATCAGGTCGTGGTAGCTAAGCGTCAGGACGCGCTCGGCGGGAAGGCGCGCGAGCGCGCACGTCTTGGCCTCGCAGAGCGCCCGCTGGAGCCGCTCGCACTGCTCTGGCGTGGCGCGGAGCCAGTCGGTCGCCTTGACAGAACGGTCCACGAGGGAGCGGATCGATTCATCGACTGGGCGGTCGATGTGGACGAACCGGCTCTCCGGCTCGAGGTCCAGGAGCATGTCGATCATGAAGCACAGGTGCGGGTACTTCCCGCCCATGACCGTACCGCGCCACGCGGCCTCGCGCTGGCGCGCGTCGATCCACTCGCGGAGTAGCTTCCGCGTGGTCACGACCGGAACGGCCGGCTCGACGGATGGGAACGGGTACGCCTCCTCGCAGATCGTCGCCAAGCCGTGGGCCTCGAAGCCGCCGGTCCCGCGGTTCTCGTAACCGACGAGGCGGTTGCCCATGTGCACGCCCAGGCGGTGGAGGATGCCAGCGGTGACGGACGAACCTGAGCGGTGCAGGCCGATGACCCACAAGGGAGGTCGATGGGCCGGGCTCGGCCCCTTCCCCCAACCATTCCAGAAGCGGTCTTGGGTGACGCGCCCGGAGATGTCGCTCGGTCCGCCGGCTTGGCCGACGATCCAGGTCGCCGGCGCGTAGACCTTGTGCCGGCCGGAGGCGTGGAGCAGCTCCATGCGGTGGTCGACGTGGTGCCGCGGGTGCCGGGCGTGCGACGGCCAGTCGCACAGGTGTTGGTACAGGACGCGGATGAACTCGCCCCGCACGGCGTAGGCCTGCGTGCGGTTGACCATGAAGGGGCGGACGACTTCGTCGTTCACCCTCTGGGGCTGCCGGACCCGCAGGCCGCGGTGCTGGCCGCCGAAGTACGCCTGCTCCCAGTCCGCGGGCAGCGCGCGGATGAAGCGGGCGGCCCGCTCCGCGAAGTCCGGCGGGAACAGCGCATCGTCCTCGAATACGAGCAGCACGCCCCCACGCCCCCCACAGCGGTCGAGGCCGTCGGATAGCGCCTGCTCGAGGATGCGGATGTGGCTGAGCATGCAGCCCCACGCGCCTCCGCCCTGCCGCCACCACGCCGGAGGCCGGACGGCCCGGCCGTTGACCGCCGGGAACCGCTGCACGCCTCGGATCGCGCAGTTGCGTTGGAACGCCTCCCATCGCTCGGGGCGTCGGTCGAGGTTGATGCACAAGGCGCGGACGTCTGCGCCGCCGGCGGACCGGGAGAGCAGTCTCAAAGTCTCATCTTCTAGCTCCCTCCGCGTGGGAGTCGTGGGGGACGTGGGGGCCGCATCCTTCTTTAGGGGCGCGGCGGCAGCCGGCACGAGGCGTTCGGCGAACGGCGGGGGTGGGAAGGTGGCGGTGGTCATAGCTGGGTGGCGAGCCATTCCCGGAACGGCGGCGGCACGTGCGGCACGCCGATCAGGCGGAAGAACTGCTCCTCGGTGGGGGTGGGGACGGGTGCGGGGGCCGTGCCCTCGAGCGCATAGAGCCCAATCAACGGCCCGCGCTCGGCTTGAACGTCCGGCATGTCGTCGCTCCCGTCCGAGGCGAAGTCGAAGAGGTATCCCTTCACCCGTGCCCTTTCGCGCAGGGCGCGGTTCAGTTCCCGCGGCCCGGTCGAGAAGGCCAGGACGGCGCCGTAGGTTTCGGGCGTAGCGATGAACAGGTCCGCCTCGCGCTCGGGATCGCGGAGGCGGTCGCCCGGCTCGGCGTGGAACGCCCAGGGGTCGTTGGTGACGATGAGCAGGTCGAGGTCGCCGACCTCGGAAAGTCCACGACGGATCGAGCCGGTGATCTCGGCGTGCAATACGCGCTCGTCGGAGATGAGCCGGTCTCTGGCGACCAAGGCGCGTTGGAGAATGTCGAGCGTTCGCATGGTCCTTCCCCTAGAACGGCACCACTGAGGCGCTGGAACTGCCGCTGGAACTGAACGACGATCCGCTGCTCTTCACGCCGCTGCTGCCGCTGGAGCTCGATCCGCTTCCGCTGCCGGAGCTCGCGGCGTCGTTGTGGACGAAGACGCCGTCGGCGACGTAGACGTTGGTCCCGGGCACGTGCAGCGCCACCGTGCGCACGCTTCGCTCGATCCGCTCGACCGAAACAACCGTCTCGTCGGCCAGGTCGTGGCGCACGAGGCGGTCGCCGATGCGCAAGAGCTCGGCCGAGCAGAAGCCCGTCGCGCGGCCGCGACGGGTCAGGAACGGGTGCTCGAACGTGACCTTCACGCGGCCATTGATCAGGTAGAATCCATCGTGCGTGCCGTGGCGGACGTTGGCGACACGAGACGAGCACTCGGACAGAGTCCCAGCGCCGATCGCGTGCCACCGGTATTGGGCTGGCCATTCCGCGTCGCGCTGCAGGCCGGGAACGTCGAGCGACGCCACCTCGTCGCCGGTGCGAAGGCGCTCGATGGGGACGAGACGGCCGCCGGTCAGGCGCACGAGCGTTCCGTAGAGGAAGCAGTTCCCACCACCCCCGCCGCCACCGCCTCCGCCGCTCGATCCGCCGCCGCCCCCGGACCCTCCGCCCGATCCGCTGGAGCCGCTCGAATCGCCAGAACTCTCGGAGCTGGACGGTTGCGAGGGCTCGGACGTGCTGCTCCCGCTGGATGATCCGCTAGAGCTGCTGGGGCAGGGCGGGTTGAGCTGCGGGTTGCCGATGCGCGCGATAACCCATGCGATGTCGGGATCATCGCGCTGCCCCTTGGGTTGGACCCAGAGCAGGTGTGCGGAGCCGGTCGTGCTGCTCTTGAGGATCACTCCGCGGCCTCCTCAGAAGGGCACCGTGGCGCCGCCAAGGGGCGCCGTGATCGCCGAGCTCGAACCCGACGACGAACTGCTGCTGCTGAAGGACGACCCGCTCTCCTTCTCGGAATCCGATTCGCTCGACGAGCCTGAACTCGAGCTGGAGCTGCTGCCCGCGCTGGCGGCCATGTCGTTGTGCGACCAGATTCCCTCGGCGACGAAGGTGTTGGTTCCGGGGACATGGATCGAAACGGTCGCCACAGTCCCGTCGAAGCGCTCGACGCTCACGACGCGCTCCTCACTCAGGTCGTGGCGCAAAAGGTGATCGCCGACGCGGAGAAACTCCACGGAGCAGAACCCCAGCTCGCTCGCGCGCCTCACGAGGAGCGGATGCTCGAACGTGGCCTTGATGCGCCCGTTGACGAGGTAGAAGCCCTCGTGCTCGCCGCGCGTAACGGACGCGACCTCGGCCGCGCACCGCTCCATCCGTGTGCGGCCCGCGCGCCTGCGCCACCGGTACTGCGCTCGCTCCGGCACGTCGGTCGTCAGACCGGGCACGCGCAGGGACGCCACGCGGTCGCCCTCGCGCAGGTCCTCGATGGGGACGAGGGAACTGTCGGCCAGACGCACGAGCGTGCCAACGAGGAAGCAGTTGCTCCCGGAGCCGCCACTGCCACCCGAACCCCCGCCTCCGCCGCCTCCACCACCCCCACCTCCTCCTCCGCCACCGCCCCCGCCACCACCTCCTCCGCCTCCTCCCCCGCCGGAACCGCCGCCTCCGCCCGAGCCGCCGCCGGAACCAGAACCGCCGCCCGATCCCCCGCCCGAGCTGCCACCGCCCCCGCCTCCTCCGCCGCTACTCCCGCCGCCGCTGCTGCCACCTCCTCCGCCACCGCCTCCGCTGGAGCTGCCCGCCTCGGGGTCGATGTCCGCGAAGCGGTCGCACTCGTCGATCATGCGGACGCGCGCCGGGCAGACGCCGTCTACGCAGGCGCGCCCGATGGCGTCTTTGGCGATGGGCTCGAGGAGCACGACGAAGCGCCCGGTGTGCTTGGGCTTGGGCTCGACGCCGCGGAGCGCCACGCGCGCCGCGAACTCGTCGAAGTTCTCGCCCGGGAACACGACCGGACCGGCGATGCCGAGGATGTCGAAGCGCTTCTTGTCCTTGCCGCTGGCGTTGAGGATGGGCACGATCCCGGCCTGGCCAAAGGCGTGCAGCGTGTCGCCGGCGCCCGCGCCGTGTTCGCGGTGCGCCACCGCGGCGTCGACGAAGGCGTTGTACGCCGCGGCGGGGATCGCCAGCGGCTGTCCGGACCTGACCTTGCGGAAGGTGTCTCCCACGTCAGATCCCCAAACCGGCGAAGTTGCCCGAGTCGTACACCTTCTCGACGTAGGCGGCGATGGGTCGCTTCACGAGCGCCTTGGCCTCGTCGTCCGTGCGGTCACCGAATCGCGCCCACAGGTACTCCCAGCCTTTCTTAGCGATCCCCGTGATCTCGCCGACCTTGAGGTTGGTGGCGTTGGGACTGGCGGCGAAGCGGAACGTGACCTCCCAGTCCTGCGTGCCGCCCGGCGCCACGCGCTTGGAACCCGACGCGCCCAGGAACAGCACCTCGCCCGCGGCAAAGCCGCGGAACGAGCCGCTGTTGACCTTGCCGGTCAGGCCGAAGAGCGTGAGCTTGTAGTTCTGCGTGACCTGCGACTCGGGCAGATAGTGCGTCTCGGAGAAGTTGTAGACGGGGACGACGATGTCCACGCCCTCGACGCCGCTGTCCGTGACGCCGATGGCAGTCTTGAAGTCCGGAGCGGTCTTGCCGGGCGGGGCCTTGCGCGTGATCGTCTGCAGACTGTGCGTGATGTGACGCGTTCCGCCGCCGGTATCGAACGAGAAGACGCTCTCGCCCGTCTGCGGCCCGCCGAAGGAGGCTGCGCTGTAGCGCACGGTGCCGTCCCACAGGTCCGGCCCCTGCGGCTCGATCTGCACGTCCTGGCGGACCAGCCCGTCGTAGTCGGCCGGGGCCTCGGCCTCCAGCGCAGCCCGCGCGGCCAGATCATCGTCGGTGCCCTTGATCCAGTAGCGCAGCTCGACCGATGGGCTCTTGCCCGCGACGGTCGATCGGCTCTCGAATCGTTCCTCGACGACGATGGGCACGGGGTCTCCCTCATCCGAAGGTCAGCCCGCCGGTGCGCGCGGCATCGGCGAGTCGCTTGGTGTTCTTGGCGGTTTGCTCGGTGGCGCTGGCGGTGCGCTCGGCGGCGTCGGCGCTCCCCGCGAGCCCCTGCACGGCTAGCGCGTTGAACGTACCGCGGACCTCGATCTTGGAGGCGATGGCGTCGCCGATGGCCGCGAGGCGGTCTTCCAGGTCGGCCAGGAGGTCGCCAGGTCCACGGCGGACCGTGCCGTCGGCTTCGGCCTCCTCGCGCTTGCGGCGGGCCTCAGCGATGGCATCATCGAGACGACGCCGCGCTTCCTCGAGTTGCCGCTGCGTCTCGGCGAGGCGCGCGTCCGTGCCCTGCTCGAGCGCCTGCTGGGCCTCCTCGAACTGCCGACCGATCTCGGCGAGCGTGGCCTCGTTCAATTCGCTCGAGCGGTCGCGCTCGACCTGGCGGCGCTGCTCGCGCCGCGACAGGTCGCGACGTGCGGCCTCGTCGATCTCGGAGAGCCGGGCGTCGAGCTGCTCGTCCACGGCGCGCTTCGCGGCCTCGACGTCCAGCCCCGAGTCGAACAGCCCCTGGATCTCCAGCATCCGCTTGGCGACAAACGCGCTGGCCCGCTCCCAGACCTTGGTGAACCCGGACGTGAAGCGGGTCCAGGTCTTGGACAGGAACGCGGTCGTCTCGATCCAGGCGACCTCCAGGGCGTGCAGGACCTGCTGGGCCGCGGCCAGGGCGCCGAACCACATCTTCTGCGCCGTGCCAACGAAGAATGCCCGGGCCTGGAGCCAGATCGCGTTCAGTTCGGCCACCCCGCGCTGCCAGGCGAGCTTGAGGGCCAGCCACAGGATCTCGGCGGCGAGGGAGACGTCGCCCGCGGCGAGGGCGTCGGCGATTCCGCCGATCACCTTGCCGACGAACTCACGGAGCCTGCCGAACTGGTCGCGGAGCCAGGCAAGGGCCTCTCCCCCGGCGCCGGACCAGACCAGGAGCGCCGTGCCGAGGCCGATGACGGCCGCCACCACCAGGCCGATGGGGGAGAGCAGCGCGCCGAGGATCGCGCCGATGAAGCCGATCGCCGTGCCGACCGCGCCGACAGCGCTGGCCAGGACACGGAAGACCGCGCCGACACCACCGATGAGCAGGCCCAGGCCGACAATGGCAATCCCCGCCGCCGCGACGGCGACCGCGACCTTCGCAGCGGTGACCACCAGCGCCTTGTTCTCGCGCACCCACTGCGTCACGGTCACCACGGCACGGGTCACGGCGTTGGACAGGTCGATTACCGCGGGCGCCAGCGCCGAGCCGATCACGAACACGCCGTTCTTGAGCACGCGCCAGAGGATGTTGAGCGTGTCGTTGAGCAGGGCCGCGTCCTTGGCCGTCTCCGTCGAGACGGTCAGGCCGAGGGAGCGGGCCTGGTCCTGCAGCTCCTCGATCCCGCGCGCCCCGTCCTGCATGAGTGGGAGCAGCTGCGTACCGGCGCGCCCGAGGATCTGCATGGCGAGCGCAGCCCGCTTCGACGGGTCTTCGATGCGGCTCAGCGCCTCGGCCACCAGCTTGAACTGCTCCTCCGGCGTGAGGCCGCGGAGTTGTTCTGCGGACAGACCGAGGTCGGCGAGGGCGTCCTCGGCCGTGGACAGCCCGCGTTCGGCGTCGTTGATCGTCCGCTGGAGCGTGCGGACGCCCTTCTCCAGCGTCTCCAGGTCGGCGCCGGACTGCTCCGCGGCGAAGCCAAGCTCCGAGAGCGACTCAACGCTCAGGCCCGTCCGTTGGCTCATCTTGTCGAGCGCGTCGCCCGTGTCGGAAAACGCCTTGACGCTCGCGGCCAGGGGCGCCAGGCCAGCCACGCCGATCGCGGCGATGCGCAGGCCGATGGAGCGCACGCCCGCCCCGAACGCCTGGAGCCGGCGCTGGGCAGCGCGCAGGCCGGCGGTGAGTTTGTCGCTCACGCCGAGCTCGACGAACGCCCGCCCCGCGCGGATGCCCTTGGCGCCGGCCATGCGTCACGGCCCTCCGCGCACGCTGTTGGCCCACGCCTTCGGGAGCTTGGGCTTCTCCTTCTCCAGCGCCGGCGACATGTAGGGCCGCGCGGCGATCTTGACGCGCTGGCGCACGAGCCGGCCCTTGACGCGGCGCGTGATCACCGTCGTGCCGCCGAACTCCAGGACGTTCGGCGCCGTGCTCTTCTTGAATCCCACGGGGCCAACGACGACCGAGTCCGTGCGCTGGTCGTACCCGAAGAGGATCAGCCGCCGCAGGCTTCCCTCGTGGGAGTGGGGCGGCTTGCCCGGCGGGGCCGAGCCCTTGCGCTTGCGGATGCTGGTCTTGGCGGCCTGGCGGATGAAGGCGCCCCCACGGGAGAGTGCCTTGCGCTTGGTCCGCTCCAGGGCCGCGACGATCCGCGGGCGGTCGAAGAACATGTGCTTAATGCGCATGTCGATCACCCGCCCACGCTCCCACCCCCGCCGAACGACTTGCCCTCCTTCAGCCCCTTGTTGAACGAGGCCTCCTTCTCCCTGCGTAGGCGGCCCGACCCGATGAAAAGCCCGACGATACCTGTCAAGGCCGGCAGCGCCGGGCCCGCGATGGGCACGCCCGCCAGCGTCGGTCCGACTTCATCAAGCGCGGTGAGCGTGAGCTGACCGAGCAGGCCTCGGATCTCACCGGCGCGCTCGATGGACGCCTTCCACTGCGCGCCTGTCCGCTGCACGTCCTCGAACCAGGCCCGGTACTCGGCCTCGGCCTCGTTGAGGCTGACGCGGGACGACAGTCCCGTGGTCTGCTGGATCTCGTGGGGCGTCTTGACCTTGACGATGTCGCCGAGGTCAAAACCGGCGCACGCCGCCAGCGCGAGGCTGAGCATGACGAGCCCGAAGGCATACGCGACGGTGCGGTGATTCACGGGGCCTCCTTGCCACCCCCGCGAGGGGGAACACGCTTGTCGATGAAGACGTCCTTGAGCACTCCGACTCCGGCCTGGATCACTGCAGCGGTTGAGCGGCTCGTTGGGTCGAAGTCGGTGGGCTTGAAGGGTCCGTGCTTCTTGGGGTCGCGGTGGGCGTTGGCGATGAGGGCCATAAGGCTGCTGGTCATGCTCCAGTCGTGCTTCTGGCGGGCCTCGGCCATCGCCAGGAGTTCGCGCAGGGTCAGTCGGGCGGGATCGACCCCGATGAGGCCGGCGCACTGCCAGACGAGCTTCCAAGCGTCTGAAGCGCCCGCTCCGCGGCCTTCTCCAGCTCGCCGCTGTCGAGTCTGGCCTCGACGATGTCGCGGGCCTTGTCCATCACGTCCCTGGTGGCCTTGAGCACTCGCCCGAGGTTGGCCCGGTCCCTCGGGCTCGGGCAGAAACCCACGAGCTCCTCCAGGAGCGCCTCAGTCGCCTGCTCGATCGCGTCGCCAGCCATGGCGCGCCCGAAGTCCTCGTCGCTCACAGAGCGCTGGTCGGCCTGCGGCTTGCAGACCGCGTAGACCGCGTCGCAGAGGAGCACTGGATCGCGGATAAGCCGCTCGATGAGCGTGCCGTCGAGCACACCGAGCAGGTCCACGCCGGCGAGGCTCTTGACGCGCTTGAGGGCGGCGACGTTGATCTCGATCGTCCACTCCCGCCCCGCGTTGTCCTTGAAGGCCTTCATCGATCGCTCCTTACGGCACGACCATCCACTGCGGGGCGTTGGCCGAGTACGCCGGCTTGGCGGTGACGCTGACGGTGATCGCCTCCTCCAGGGGCTCGGAGCGGCTGAAGGCGGTGATCGAGAACTCGGCGCGCAGGCCCTGCGTGCCCGCCACCGTGATGTCCCCGTCCATCACCGCCAGGTCGATGTTGGTGCCGTTGAAGAACGCGTCCTTGATGGCGGTGAAGCCTGCGTCGGCGGTGTCCCAGACCATCTCGAACTCGACGCTCGCCTCCTTCAGCGTGGCCGCGGTGGCGCGCCAGCCGCTGTTGGCGCGGGTGGTCACGTCCGCCTCGCCAGACTCGAGATTGAGCGTGACGTCGCGGACGTTGGTGATCTCGACCCACACCGGCACGGCCCACGTGCCGGTGTTGCGGTAGACCTTGGCTTCCATGCCCAGCCTGATCGCCATCGCTTACCTCCTGTAGACCCCTGCGCTCTGCGCGATGATGTGGACGGCGATCGGGACGCCGGAGGTCGTGCTGATCTCGAGCGCGGCGAGATCGACGCCGTCGAGCCGGTGAGACGCGGTGCTCAGCAGTGCCACTTCGGTAGCCAGGCTGTCGTCCCCGACCGGGCGCAACGACACGATGTTGTTCGTTGCGGCGCGGATGTCGGCATCGACGACCAGCGATTCGTCAGCGAGGCGGACCCAGCCGTCCGTGCTCGACACGGCGACGCGCTTGGAGATGACGTTGGCCGCGGACATCGCTACCTCCGGACCCGGTACGTGACGGTGAGGATGCTGGTAAGCGCGCGCTGCTGCTCGAGGTGCTCGGCGGCGACGACCGGCTCGTGCTCGATGGAGAGCCACACGGCCTCGGGTAGCCCGTCCAAGCGCTTCATGCGCAGGTGGTCGGCGATCTCTTCCGCGAGGTCCACGAGCCCGTCGATCTCCGCGTCGTCGGCGATCTTCTTCTGGAGGCCCACGTCCACCGAGCAGTCGAAGTAGGACCCGTCGCGCGAGGCGGTCGTGATCGTCACTGCCCTGGGCACCACGCTCACCTTCAACTCGGCCAGTTCGGCCAGGTCGAAGACGGGCTGGTAGAGCCGCTCGGCGGTGAGCGGCTGCCCGAACGAGCCCGCATTCAGGCTCGCGACGAGAGCATCGGCGATGGCGACGAGCGTGCTCACGGGTGCTCCCTCCCGTTCACCCGGCCCTCCAGGTACGACACGCGGCGCTCGATCGCCTGGTACTCGCTCCGCAGCGCCCGGGCCTCGATGATCAGCTCGTCAAGCCGCTTCTCGACATGGTCGAGCTTGGTGGTGACCACGCCCCACTGGACGGTGATCGCCAGGCCCGCGAGCACGAGGGTCACGACGACGCCCGCCCAGCGCGAGCCGTTGCGATGTGGAGCCACTGCCGTCATGCGCCCTCCGTGGCGACGTGCTTCGTGTGGATGCGGAGCACCTTGCGATAGGGATCACTGAACCGGAAGGGCGGTTCTCCGCCCGGCGCCATGACTTCGTACACCTGCGTCTGCGCTCCGTCGGGTTCCCGGATGCGATCGCCGGCCTTGGGGAGCGTCTCGATCGCGCCCAGGACCAGGTCCGTCCGTCGGAACAGGAAGTCGCGCGACTCGACCTTGCGGATGAAGCCGGATTCGTCGGCCTGTTCGAACAGGGTGCGCCCTACCGTCGCGGCAAGGTCCACGCTGTCGGCGCCGCGCTGGTACGTGACCGTGCGCGTCAGGTGCGTGTGACGCCGCTCGTCCAGGAAGGCCGCGCCCTGTTCCAGGAGATCGGCCATCACACCGGAGCTCCAGTCGAGACGATGCTGCCGCCCATGAGCACGCGGACGAATCGGTCGCCGTCCTGCGCAGCGCGTGTCGAGACACCCATGAACTTGTTCGCGCCGCTTCCGTCGTCGTCGGTGGCGACCTTGTTGGTCGCATCCCAGTAGAGCTTGGTGCCCGCCGCGATCGCGGTGCCCACACCCGTGGCCTTGACGACGCCGAACAGCCCGGCCAGCGCGATGCGGCCGACCTCGCCGCTCTTGATGTCGCGGGTGGCGATGCCAACGAGATCGCCCTGGACCACGACGTCGCCGTAGTCCACATCGCTCGGGGCCGTGTAGTTGATCCTCAACCCCAACCGGATGATCTGCGCACCCATGCTGTCTGCCTCCTTGCGGCTTCCCGCTCGTGATGTCTCACTGCGACATGCGCGCGCGGACGGTCGCGTCCGCGTCCGCCGCGGCCTTCACCGCCTTGCCGATCGCCTTGTTGGCGCCGGCGCCCGCGTTGGTGGTGGCGACGTCGTTGGTGTCGCCTTGTTGGCGCCGGCGCCCGCGTTGGTGGTGGCGACGTCGTTGGTGTCGTCCCAGTACAGCTGCGCGCCCGCGGTGATCGCGGTGCCGCCGCCGGTCGCCTTGGGGAAGTCGAACACGCCCTCAACCGCGAGCGCCCCCAGGGTGTTGGCCGAGATCGCCCGCACCGCCACGCCCACGAGCTCGCCCTGCACAACCACCGCGCCGGCGGCCACGTCGGCGCCCGGCGTGTAGTCGATCGATGCCCCTTCCTGGATGAACGTTGCCGTCATGGTCTGCTCCTCGCCGGGGACCGGGTCCCCGATGTCGTCTCCGCCAATCGGTGGCATTTACGCCTCGCCCTTGCTCTTCACGCCGCCGCGCGGGTCCTGCAGGGCGACGCCGAAGTCGTGGTAGCCGCGCATCTGCACGCCGAGCTTGTTGAAGTCCGCCTCCGCCGTCTCGATGGTCGGGCTCTCCTGGCCGTTGAGGAACGCCACTTCGATGACCGGCAGATCGCTCGGGTCGGCGAGCAGGTACCACGCCTTCGTCGAGCTGCCGCCGTACACGGCGTTGCCGAGGTAGCGGCTGACCTCGACGCGGAACTTGCCTTGGTGGGGATTGGCGACCGGGAACTTGGTGTTCGCCGTGGTGTCCCGTAACTCGAGGCTCTTGAACAGCTGCGTGCCGATCGCCGAGAGGGCCGTGGGCACCAACAGCACCGACGGCATGATGCCGATGGGCTTGCCGTCCCCATCCACCTGGTCCATGAACGTGACCTCGGCCTTGGTCAGGCCGTCGATGGACAGGGCCGTGTCGGCACCGCTGATGAAGTTCTTGTTGCCCGCGGTGAAGAACGCGGCGTTGTTCAGGAATGTGGTCCAGAAGACGTCGTTGATCTTCAGGCCCGATCCGCGGCCGAGCTTGCGCGGCACGGCGGTGATGGCGCCCAGGTCGTCGTTGATGATGTCGCGGCGGTCGATCGCGAGCATCAGGCCGTAGGTGTCGGCCTTGTTGGTGTAGCTCTCCTCGCCGAGCGTCCCGTGCTTGAGCTCACCGCCGGGAGCAACCCGCTCGTACTGGTCCTTCCCGACCAGGCGGTAGCTCGTGACGGTTTTGAAGTCGCTGACGTTGCGGACGGCGGTGACATTGCGCCACGCCCGCTCGACGCTGAAGAAGCCCTCGAGCAGGAACTTGTTGGCGACGTTGGAGAGGATGCCACCGATGTCGATGGCGCTGAAGCCCGCCTCGATGGGCGGGTTGAAGGCGTGTCGGAGCACGGCACGGCTGTCGCGGAAGTTGCGGCCCGTGTACCCGTTGGCCCACGCGGCCTCGAGCAGCAGCTCCTGGAGCCCGATCCCGCCGCGGAAACGCTTGGTCGCGGCCTCCAGCGTCTGGTCGTCGAAGGCCTTCTCCACGCCCTCCAGGCGCGCGGTGATCATGCACGCGGCCTCGAGGATCTGCGGCGTGGCCGCGTGCTCGGGCGCGTGGATCGCCGGCGCCTTGGGACGGTTCGCCCGCAGGACCTCCAGCTCGCAGCGCGTCGAGTCCCAGCCCTCGCGGATGGCCTTCGCCTCGATGTCGAGGTGGCGGCCGGCGCACACGCGGCGGATGGCACCGATGCGCTCCGTTTCGGCCAAGGCCTGGGCGCGGATGTCGTTGGCGCTGGCACCTGGCGCGGGCGTGGTGGGCGTGGGGGTGGTGGCGGGGGAGCCGGCGTCCGTGCCGGTCTCCGCCCCCGTCTCCTGCGTGTCGTCCATGACTGCCTTCTCCTTCCCGGCCGCAATGCTGGCGCTGGTGCCGCCGTCGGCGCCGAGGTCCACGAAGCTGATCTCGCCGAGCGTCGCGCGGCGCACGATGTTGATGGGCCCTTCGAACTCGCGGCCGTTGACCATCGCCTTCTGCTTCTCGCGGATGAACTCGAACTCCTCCACGCTGGCGCCTACCGACGCCTGCCAGGGGAAGCCGTTTCTCGAGGAGGCGACGACCTCCTTGGCTGCGGCGGTGTCGCGCGAGATCATGCCGGTGGCGACGAGCTGCCCGCCCTCGACCTTGATGGCGTCCGTGTGGCCGACGCCCGCGGTCGGGTCGTGCCCGAACCGGATCGGCCGCGCCTGCGAGGGGACCTCCAGCCCGGCTAGGTCGATCACGACCGGGTAGCGCCACGCGGCGATGCGCATGGCCCCGCCCGTGTACGCGACCATGCGGAACCGGGGGAGCGAGCGTTCGCCCTCGCCCGCCGCGGCCTCGATCTCCGCGGTCGCCGTGAGGCACAGGGAGGAGGGGACACTCTGGTTGTCAGGCCGCGAGCGCGGCTGCGCTCGTGGGGGTCGTGCGGTCGTTGGCATCGTCGTCGTCCTTGTCCTCGGGCGCGGCGGGTAGCGCCTGCGCGGGTGTCAGGCCCAGCTCGCGCATGAGCGCCGTCTCCTTGGCGCGTTGGCGGAGTTCCTCTTCCCAATCCCGGCCCTGCCGCGCGTACTCGGCGGCGAGCGTGGTCGTGTGGTTGGCCAGGCGCGTGGCCTGGGCGCTGGCCTCCTTGGCCGGGTCCACGTGCTCGACCCCGTCCCAGAACCAGGAGTGGGGCGACTCGTGGGGGTCGGCACCGATCTGGCGCATCGGCTGCGGGAGCAGGCCCTCGACCAGCACCGCCTCGTCGAGCCAGGCGCGCAGCACCCGGTCGAGCACCGCCACCCGCAGGTAGTGCTGCTCGACGCGGATGCTCTTGAAGTAGGTCTGGTGGTCGAGGCGACCGGAGGCGTAGTTGTACCCCGAGGAGTTCCCCGCCGCGACGTTGAAGGGCATGTTCAGGCAGCGGGCGATCTCGTTCAAGAGCTCGCGCTTGAAGTCGGCGTAGGTCGTCGCGGGCTGCTCGGCGTGGATCTGGCCGAGCTTCCAGCCGGCCGGCAGCACCGTCGCCAGGCGCTGCTCGAGCTCGACCATGTCCATCGGCTCGAGCGGCTCGGCCTCTCCGTGCGCCGGGGCGTCGCTGTAGAGCACCGCCGCGAAGTCCGCGGCGGTCTCAGCCGCAGCGATCACCGCCAGCGTGTAGCGCCGCAGCTGCGCGAACAGAGGCAGCGCCGGCGTGATATCAGGGATGCCGCGCCACTGGCCCGGCCGGTCCGTGCGGAAGTAGTGGATCACCGATGCGGCGGGCACGACATCGAATGCAAACGGGTCGCTGTCCCGCCAGAACATCCCGTCGCCGGGGTGGCGCTTGAGGACGTGGTAGGCGACCGGGTTGCCGAAGGCGTCGAAGATGATGCCATCCACCTCGCCCGGGCGCGGGACTCGCGCGCGTGGACTGGTCACCTGGTCGGGCTCGATGAGCTTGAGGTCCAGCTTCACCGGGGAGTCCACGACGGGGTTGCTGGTCAGGATGGCGAAGGCTTCGCCGCTCTCGGCGCGGCCCATCCGCATGGTGCGGAGCTTTCCGGCGAGATCGACGGCCTGTGACCAGGACTCGAAGGTGTCCTCGATGCGCCGGTTGGCCTCGGCACTCGGCGTGAGCATCTGCAGTCGCGGGCCGGTGCCGATGGCGTCGTTGGCGAGCGTGAGGACGATGCCCTTCGCGTAGGAGTTGTTGGCGACCTCATAGCGGGCGCGGTTGCGCAGGACCCGCCGCACCTCCGGGTTCACTGCGGCGTTGGGTGCCAGGCCGTCGGCGTTGGCCCAGTGGCGGCGGTTGTCGGGCGTGGTCTGCGCCGAGTCGAACTTGGCGCGGAGAAGGGGCAGAACCGCTCGGGAGCGCATCGGCTCTGCGGGCTTGCTGCGCCGGGATGGAAACAGTCGGCTCAGCATGGTCACACGGCCCCCGGCGGTTCGAGCTTGACGAGCTTGACCCCCAGCCCCTTCTTCCGCGTCGCCTCCTTGCTGGCGAGGTAGCGGTCGGCCTCGATCTGGTCGCGCAGGCCGTGCTGCTCGACGGACTGGCCGTCCACGGAGGCCTTAGCGGGCCCCGCGGCGTTGTCCTTGATGGCCTGCTCCAGCTCGTCCGGCATGCAACGTCTCCGCACCCGTGCCCGTAGGGGCGCAGGCTGCTACTGCCTCCCTATGCGGTTCCGTGAGCGGCTGCGCGGTGCGAGCGGTCATCCCCGCGCATGGTTCGATCTATCGAATGGGGGCCTGCCGCGACGCGCACTCGCTCATGACGCTTGCTCGCGCGTCGAGAACCGCCGGCCGCAGTGCCGGCACTCGCGCCGCCGCAACAGCACACCGCCTGGGAGACGCTTGAGGTAAACGACACGGTGGTCCGCGCAGCCGCAGTGGCGGCAGACCAACCCGAGCTGCTCGCCCTCGCGCGTCGGGATGTTCTGCTTCACGCGGGGCATCAGCGGCGGCTCCTCTGCAGCTCGGAGAGCCGGACCGGCTTTCGCGGCGCCGGCCTCGTATCCGTCCCGAATAGCACGGCTCCATGCATGGACGCCGCAACCGCAGCGCCGACCAGGCAGTCCAGCCAGTGGTTGTCGATGCCATCGACGCGGAGCTTCCACTCGTCCACCGTGCGGCCGCGCCCCTCGGTCTTGACGCGGTACTCGCTCGTCAGGTGCTCCGCCAGCAGCCGGTGCGGCTCGGGCTTGCTCCCGAAGAGCGAGAGGCATCCGGGGTCGCCCATCGGCACCGCCAGGCGCGCGTGCACGAACGACTTCCAGTAGTTCGTGTCGAACACCACGTGCCGCACGGCGCGCTTGCCCGTGACGACGGGGATGCGCCAGTTCAGCCCGACGCGGTCGCCGCGCTTGCGCTTGAAGTCGGAGAACGGGATGCTCGATGCCCCGACGTATCTGCCGTGGCTGGGCATGAGCACGCCCGCGTGCGGGCTCTGGCGACAGAACTGGTAGACCACGTCCGAGGACTGTCCCCAGTTCGCGTCGATGAGGCAGCGATCGATCCGCACCATCGCGCCGTCGTCACGGCGCCATTCTCGTCCCAGGTACGCACCCGTGAGCCGCTCGAGGCCGGCGTAGATCGCCCCCTCGACGCCGGCGCGAGGCGCAGCGGTCGCCAAGGTCCGGCGCAGGTCGCGGAGCGTGAAGTATGCCGCCTTCTGGTCGGGCTCGGTCCCGTAGTCGATCACGTACCCGGTGAAGTCATCCTCCCAGGCCGCGATGAGATAGAACAGCGCCCTGCCTTGGACGTCCACGAACATGGTCAGCCGCGTACAGCCCAGCGGGAGTTCGCCGCGCTGGTGCCCGCTGACCTTCGCCGCGATCTGGTCGGCGCTGAGCAGGTCGTCCTCTGCGGCCACCTCGGGGAGGGGCTCGTTCTGGTACTCCGCGAAGAACGCGTGCTCGTCCTGCAGACGCAGGTTCATCGCGTGCTGGACCGCCGAGATCTCGTCGTGGTTGAACCGCTCCGGCCAGGCGATGACGGCGCCCTCGTCCATCGCGGAGCGGTGCTTGCCGTAGAACTCAGTGGCCTCGCCGATACCCCGGTCGTTCCTCAACCCCTCCGCCCGGATCTCCGCGTACTTGGCCCACAGCGCCTCACGCACGGGGAAGGTGTAGACCATCTTCGTCCGCTCGCCCTGCCATTGCGGGTGCTTGTCGCGGTCGAGGATGCGGTCGGCCATGTCGTCCGGCCGCACGACGGTCAGGGTCATGAGGCCGGCGATCTTCTTCCCCGGGCCCGCCAGCCCCAGGATCGCGCCCGCGAGGATGCGCTCCCGGGTCGCGCACTGCGAAGGCGAGCGCGCGGATTCATCCGTCTGCGGGTCGTCGATCAGCACGAGCGACGGGCGCACGCTTCCGCCGTCGGCCCGCTTGTGCTTCATACCGCGGATGCGCCCCGTGATCCCCGCGACCCGGATGACTGCGCCGGAGGCGAGCGAGGCCGCGATGGTCGGGAGCACGATCTCCTTGGCCGTCCAGCCGATATGCGTCTGCTTGCCCTGGTAGAGCTGCCCGGCCGCGCGCTGGTGGATGCCCTCGAGGGAACGGATCGGGTGGCAGACCTCGGGGAAGTCCGCCGCGAGCAGCTCGCTGTTCTCCAGCTCCGCCTTGATCGACTCGAGCATCCCCGCCGCGTGCTCCTCGTCGGAGCCGATCAGCGCCACGAACTCGCGGTGCCCGTAGAGCATGGCCCAGAGGCAGGCGGTCTCGCATAGGGAGGTTTTGCCCGACCCGCGGGGCATCGCCATCGCAAACAGCCCGCCCTCGAGCACCGCCTGCTCAATCTTGGCGATGACCTTGAGATGGTCTGCGGACCAGGGAAGGTGAAACGTCTGAGGAAAGTACGCCTCGCAGAAGAACCGGAAATCGCGGGCGGCCCTCCGCTTCCGCGCGGGGTCCGCGACCTCGGGCAGGTCGCCGATGTCCCGGCCTGAGAGCGAGAGCATGGCGTTGCGGAGCCGGGCCCGCTCCTTCATCGCCTCGTAGCCCGTGAGCCCGACCGACGCCGTTGCCGCCTCGGCCAGCGCCTCGTGCCGCGTCGTGACCAGCCACGCGACGTACCGGAACAGGTCCACCTTGCCGGCGTCGCCGTCGGCGTTGATGCGGAACCCCGCGCGCGTGCGGTGTCGATGAAGCTGCCGCTCGCTGATCACCTCGCCGAGCGGCGTGCTGTTGAGCAGCCGCGCGAGTTCGCCGGGCTTGAGCTTGCGCGGGTCAATCGCCACCGGTGGCCATCTCCTTCACGAGCCACGCGGCGTAGTGCACGAGGTTGATGCTGCCGTCCGCGTTCGTCGGCGCGCCGGCGTCGATGTCCGTGCGCAGCATCGCCTCCGTGACAGCGTTGCCGCCCAGGCGCGTGAGTACGCGCGCCGCGTCGGCCACTGCGAGCGCGGCGGGATTCAGGCGGGACATCCCCTGGGATGCGGCGGGGACGGTGGGACTAGGCGCGTGTTCGGGAGTCATCGCGGACCTCCCGGCGGGCGGTGGCCATGCGTTCCGCATAGTGGCGCACAAGGGCGAGATTCTGCCGGAATCGTCGCGGAATGGCCTTGAACTTCCGCGCTGCTCACGCCCTCATGTGCCCCACGCGAGCGGGAACGCCGCCCGCAACGGAGACGACGAACATGAACGCGAAGAAGCGCACAACGAAGCCCGCCTCCCCCGAACCGACCGCCCCCGAGGCCTACGCGCAGCGGCGCAGCGACATCGCCCGCCTGCTCGACGTGCTCGACATGGAACTGACCAAGCACGCCGAGGGCGCGAAGGCCGACCCCACCAACTGGGGCCGCGTCGGAGACCTCGGGCATGTCCGCGGCGACCTCATCAACGTCGTCGCGTTCCTGAGCGGGATGGAGACGGAGGAGGTCGAGCGCTTCCTGAACGAGGCGGAGTGACCGACGCACCCCGACGGAGCAGCACCCATGAAGACCATCCACATCGAAGGCATCGAGTTCCCCAACGCCAACGAGGCGATCCAGCACACCTACGCCAGCGGGCGCGGCGAGGCGATCACCGTCGGCGGCAAGTACCTGGTCGTCGAGCTGGCCGAGGCCC
>JACTNA010000004.1 GCA_014584315.1 Planctomycetota bacterium
CCCGATCGCAGATCCAGTCAAGCTGCTCGTCCGTGAGTCGCATCGCCATGCAACCTCATACGCGCTGCAATGGAAGAGGTTCCGGGATAGGCTGTAGTCACGCTTCGTGCGGTCAAGAGGCACAAGATTATTTTGTTCATCATCTGCGCTTCGGAGCTGGCGAGTGCATTGGTTCTTATCCCAACGATTGTTGCTAGGTTTATTTTATAGCCCATCGACGTGATTGGCGCTTTGTCGCAGGTGCGCTGTGCATCGAGGTCGGCTTTCCCGTAGCGATGGTTAGTGCGTGCTGTCCACGGTAGTGAGGCGCCGCAGAGTTCGTCGAGATGATTGCGGCGGTACGATCGGGGACATGGCGCCATTCAGCGGCGTAGCGGAGGACGTATGGTCGCGCGGCATCGACACCGGCGGCTCGCCGGACTACGACGTCTACCGCGACCTGTACGAGGTACACGTCGCCTGGGACCGGGCCTCGAACGTGACGCGGGTCGAGGACAAGGTCTACCCGGGCTGGGACGTGGGGTACGCGCTCGACGGCCGCGACCGGCTGACGCGGGCCGAGCGTGGCACGTGGGGCGGGTCGAGCATCGGGTCGCTCAAGCAGGACGAACGCTGGACGCTGACGCAGACCGGCAACTGGGACCTGCACCGCCTGGACCTCACCGGCGACGGCGACTTCACCGACACCGGCGAACTCGACGACCGCGGCACGTTCAACGTGGTGAACGAACAGACGGCTCGCGACACCGACGACGACACCAACGACGACTTCACGCTCACCTACGACGCCGCCGGCCACCTGACCGACGACGGCGAGAACTACGAGTACGTCTACGACGCCTTCGGGCGGCTGCGCTTCGTGAAGGACACCGGCAACCAGAGCGTGGTGGCCGAGCACATCTACAACGGCCTGGGGTACCGGATCGGCTGGCACTACGACGTGGACGCGGACGGGACGTTGATCGTTCGTCACCGCCCCGGCAGGTACTGGTCCATCCAGTCGTCCTGGCGGAGGACCGCGGCGCGGTTGCGGCGGGCGAAGGCCTCGCCGCGGCGTTGGGCGTGGCGCATGAGGGCGTGGGCCGAGTGCAGGTGGGAGAGTTCCTCGGCCTGGGTTCTGCGGAGCAGCACCGGGGCGAGGTCGCGGGCGTGCTGGATGACGAGTTCGTCCTCCAGCGAGCAGAAGACCTGGGCCGAGCCGGGGTCGCCCTGCCGCCCGGCGCGTCCGATGAACTGGCGGTCGATGCGCTTCGCCGCGTGCATCTCGGTGAGCAGCACGTGCAGCCCGCCCGCGGCCCTGGCCTCGGGTTCGAGCACGATGTCCGTGCCGCGGCCGGCCATGTTCGTCGCGACCGTGATGGGCGCGGGTGATACGTTGGTCGTGCCGCGCCCGGCCTGGGCGATCATCTCCGCCTCCTCCTTGTCGTGCAGGGCGTTGAGGACGACGTGCGGCAGGCCGCGCTGCGTCAGCCGCTCGCTCAGCAGTTCGCTCGCGGCGATGGAGCGTGTGCCGACGAGGATGGGGCGGCCGGCCTCGTGGACCTCCTCGATCGACTCGACGATCGCCGACCACTTGGCCTGCGCGGTGCGGAAGATTCGGCGCGGCCACTGCTCGCGGATCACGGGGCGGTTGGTCGGCACCACCACGACCGGGAGCGAATAGACGTGCTCGATCTCGCCGGTGGCGTCGGCGGCCGTGCCCGTCATGCCGCATAGGAACGGGTAACTGCGGAAGAACCGCTGGAAACTCATGCGGGCGAGCGTTTCGCGGTCGGCGGTGACGGTCAGCCCCTCCTTCGCCTCGACGGCCTGGTGCAGGCCGTGCTCCCACGAGCGGTCGGGGAGAAACCGGCCGGTGTACTCGTCCACGATGACGACGCGCCCATCGACGACGTGGTAGTGCTGCCCGTGACGGTAGCAGTGGCGCGCGACGAGCGCCTGGCGGACGAGTTCCTCGGCGCGGCGCGCGGCCCGCCAGATCGGCTGGTCCAGCCCCCTGAACATCTGCGACAGGCGGTGCTCGCCGCGGGCCTTGAGGTCCGCGCGCCGGCGGAGGTAGTCGATCTTGTAGTCCGGACCTTCGTCGAGTTTCGCGGCCATCGCGGCGGCCTGCTGGTAGACCTCGGACATGTCGTCCTCGCGCCGGCTGCGCGCGATGATGAGCGGCACGACGCCTTCGTCGATCAGCACCGCGTCCGCCTCGTCCACGAGCGCGGCCTGCAGCCCCGGCACAAGCGGCCCCCCCCCTTCGCCGGAGAGCATCAGCCGCTGCCTGCCCGCCCACGCGCTGTTCAGTTCACCGAGACGGATCTGGTCGCGCAGGTAGTCGGCGGTGATCTGCTTGGGCGTGCCGTAGACGATCGCCCGGGCGTAGACGTCGAACCGCGCGGCGGAGTCCATCTCCTGCTGGATCGCGCCGACGTCCAGGCCGCAGCGGCGGTAGATCGGGCGGCGGCTCTCGGCGTCGCGCCGCGCGAGGTAGTCGTTCACCGTGAAGACGTGCAGGTGGCGGCGGCGCCAGGCGATGAGCGGCGCGGCGACCGAGCCGGTGAGCGTCTTGCCCTCGCCGGTGAGCATCTCGATGACGCGCCCGTGGTAGAGGGCGAGCGCGCCCATCAACTGCACGACGAAGGCCTCCTCGCCGGTCTCGCGCCGGGCGGCCTCGCGCACCAGCGCCATGCCGCGCCGCACCAACGCATCGTCCACGCGCCCGCGCGCGAACCGCTCGCGGACCTCGCGGATGGTGTCGTCCAGCGCGGCGTCCGAGAGGGCGCGGATCGGCGGCGCGAGGGCGTCGATCATGTGCGCCTGCCGGACGAACCACGCACGCCTCACGCGCATCTGCCGGACCTTCACGCCCGCGCGCACCGCCAGCCCGTCGAGGCCCTTGTGGACCTCCGGGCGACGCCGCCGAGAGCGGACGGCCTCGTAGAGCGCGTGGTAGCGTGTAACGGCCTGGGACATGGTTCAAGGGATCGAGGGGTCGAGGGATCGAGGGATCGAGGGATCGAGGGATCGAGGGATCGAGGGATCTAGAGATCTAGGAGACTCGTACTCCGTCACTTTGCCACTTTGCCACTTATCACTCACACGTTCACCTTGCCCTGCACCAGTTTGTGCAGGCGGTCGATCCACTGCCACGCGAGGGGCGTGCGCGGCAGCGTGAACCGGAGCCGGACGCGCTCGCCGGGCATCCCGGTCCACTGGCCGTCGTTCTCGGGGATCGGCGCGATGTGCATGACGAACTGCGGGTTCGACGCGCGCAGGCCGGTGGTGTCGTCCTTCGCCGTCGCGACCGAGCCTCCGCCGCCGAAGCCGAGCGCTGGGTGCGGGAGGTTCAACTGGCCGGCTTCCAGCACCTTGACGACGCGTCCCGGCACCGTGTCTCCGGCCCGCGAGAGGAACCGCACCTCGACCCGGTAGCGCTCCTGCCCGAGCGCGTAGTGCCAGTCGGCGTCCTGCTGCTTCAGCAGGGCGGTGACGCGCACGCGCGACTCGTCGACCACCCGGCAGACAGGCTCGCCGCGCTTGGCGAACGAACCCACCAGCGACGCCGGGTCGGCCGCGACGACCCGGCCGTCGTGCGGGGCGCGCACGACGAGTTTCTCGATCTCGCCGCGGAGATAGTCGGCCTGCCCGGCGAGCGTGTCGATGCGCTGCCGGGCGACCTGGGCCGTGGCGGTGCTGTCGCGTCCCATGGCCTGTTGCTCGATGCTCTCCATCTCGGCGATTCGGGCGTTCACGATGGCGAGCCGCGCCCGCAACTCGTCGCTGCGGAGCGTCAGGATCGGGTCGCCGGCGCGGACGAACTCGCCGATGCGAGCGTGCGCCTCCTCGACGAACCCGTCGGTGCCGAAGAAGACGCCGGTCGAGGCCTCGCTCTCGACGACGCCCGTAGCGCGCCGATGGTCCGGCATGGGCACCAGCCCGACCGCACCGAGGCCGATGGCGATCATCGCCAGGCTGGTGGCGATCGCGCGCGGGCGAAAGTCCGCCAGGGACGGGTGGCTCGCGAGCCAGTGCACGAACTTGCCCACCGGCAGGATGAACCACATGCCCGCCGTCCAGATCGCCAGCACCAGCCCGATGGCGAAGAGTTTGCCCATGACGTACAGCGTGATGGAGAAGAACAGGAAGATGCGGTAGGCGAGCGCGAGGATGCCGTAGGTGTAGAGGATGGCGGTCTCGCCGCGCTGGCTGCTCGGCGGCGTCTCGTTCTTCATGCGGTAGACGCGGGTCTTGAAGAAGTGCTTCAACTGGTTCATCGACCGCTGCATGAGGTTCGGTACCTCCAGCAGGTCGGCGAGGATGAAGTAGCCGTCGAACCGCATGAGCGGGTTGGCGTTGAAGAGGATGGTGGACACCGACGCCGTGAAGATCGCGTTGTACGCGATCTGGTGGACGAGCGACCCGGGCTGCGTGTTCAGCCAGACCAGCGCGGCGATCGACGCCACGAACAACTCGAAGATCATGCCCCCCGCGCCGACGGCGATGCGCTTCCACTTGCTGGCGAAGGCCCACGCCGCCGAAGCGTCCACGTAGGGCGCGGGGAAGAGCACGAGCAGCATGAAGCCGAACTCGGGCACCTGCCCGCCGAACCGCTTGCAGATGACGCCGTGCCCCGTCTCGTGGATCGCCTTCGTGACGATGAAGACCACCACGAGCCACGGCCAGAGCGTCGGGTCGCGGTAGACCTCCTCCGCCTGGCTGATCAGCGCCTCCCAGTGCGGGGCCAGTTGCACCAGCGCGAAGAGCACGAACGCGAGCCACGCGAAGAAGCCCCACTTGTTCAGCACGGGACGCAGGATCGGCTCGATCCACGACAGGTAGCGGTCCGGGTTGAAGACCCGGATGCGGAAGTACATGATGCCGATCGCCTGCTGCGCCGCCTTCTGGCCCAGCCGCTTGCGCCCGCGCCGGAGCAACTGCTCCGTCTCCGGCGTCACGTCCGCGGCCAGCAGGTTCGAGTTGTACAACTGGCTGATGAGTTGGATGACCTCGCCCTGGGTGGGGGCGGCGTCGCCGTGGCGTTCGAGGCAGGACTGCCAGATTTCCTCGACCGTGCGCGAGCCGTCGAAGAGACCGACGAACTCGTGGGCGATGGGATTCAGCCGGTAGAACTGGTTGCTGGACGGGTCGCGCACGACGTGCCAGCGCCGGCCGCGGTAGTGCTGGCGCGTGATCTGCACGTGCGGGCGCAGGCGCGGTTTCATCGCCCGGACGCGGTGCCAGAAGGGGGAGAATGTGGGGCGTTCACTCATGAGTTCTGGGCTTGAAAGCGAGAAGCGAACAACGAAAAGCGAACATGAAGCAGACGGCTGGGGAAGCACGCGGGCTGAGGGCCGGAGTTCTCGTCTTGGATGCCGGTCGGCTCTTCATGCTCCGATACTCGTTGTTCGCCTTTCGCTCTTCGCTGTTCGCTGTTCGCTTTCCTCACCACCACATCCACAGCCGGACCGTGTCGCGGATGCGCCGCGTGCCGATGTCGAGCAGGGTGCGCCGGCCGGTGTCGAACTTGGCCAGGCCCTCCATGCCGGGGCGCATCCACGGCGCAGTGTCCGTCAGGCGCACGCGGACCTCGAAGGCGTTTCGGCCTTCCTCGGGGGTGGCCAGGGGGACGATGCGCTCCATCTCGAACCCGAACCGCGCGTCCGGCTTGGCCTTGGTCGCCAGGTCGTGCCGGGCCTCACCGCTCGCGCGACCCGCCGCGTCCATGATGAGCGCGATGTCGCGGTCGTCGACCCGGGCCACGCCGATCATGTCGTCCAGCGGCGCGATCTCGAAGAGCGCCTGCCCCGTCTGCACCGACGAGCCGATCCGTTCCTCCAGTTCGCCCGCCAGGATCGTCCCGGCGATCGGCGCACGCACGACCGCACGCTCGATCTTCGTCGCCAGCAGGTCCACCTCGGCCTGCGCCGCGTCGGCCTGGGCCTCGGCCTGCTGCACCTCCGCCTGTTTGCCCTGCGCCCGCGCGTTGTCCGCCCGCTTGAGCGCCTCGCGCCGGCGGTTCTCCGCCTCGAGCATCTGCAGCCGCAGTTCGATGGTGTCCAGTTCCAGCAGCACCGCCCCGGCCTCGACCCGCGCGCCCGGGCGGACCTCGTCCGGCAGCGCGGCGATGATGCCGTCGAACGGCGCGGAGATCGTCCGCTTGTGCCGCGGTTCGAGCGTGATCGGCGCCTCGACCCGGTACGGAACACGCACGAAAGTGACCAGGACGGCGATCGCCATCACCGCCACGCCCGCGAGTTTCCACGCCGTGTGCTTCGGCCCGACGAGCCACTCGCCCGCGCGCAGCGTCGCGTCCCACGTGCGCAGCGCCAGGTTGCGGTCGTTGAGCCGCTTGAGCCGCAGCACCGGCGCGATGAGGTCCATCGTGCTCTGGAGCAGTTCGATTGTCGCCGGGTCGATGCGGCCGTCGCCGCTCGTCTCGACGGTCACCGCCCCGGCGACTTCCTCGTCGATCCGCAGCGGGAGCGAGCAGACCTTCAGTTTCGCGTCCGACGACGCCAGTTCCCGGTGCGCGTGCGTGATCGCCTGTGCGAGCAGCACGTCCGCCACCTCGCCGCCCTCGCCTCGCTCGGGCGGCGGCGGGTGCATCACCGGCTGCTCCTGGTCGAAGCACTCGTCCATCGCGGCTTCGAGTTTCTGCACCATCGCCATGCGCCGGTCCACGTGCTCCGTGTCGCTGATGGCGACGACCTTCACGCTCGCGCCCTCGCCGCCGCGACCGATCCCCTTGGCCCACCCCACCGCGACGCGATCGACGCCCAGTTGCCGCGACAGGTCGTTGGCGAGCTGCATCGCCGCGCCCTTGAAGTTCGGCGTGGCGTTCAGCGACGCGATCAGCCGCGTCGCCAGGTCCAGCGCGGCCCCGGCGGCGCGCGTGCGGCGCAGCGCCTGCCGCGCCCCGTGCGCGTGGACGTACCCGCACAGCACCTCGATCAGCGCGAGCGTCGTCTGGAGCGCGGCCCGGGACCGCCCTTCCAGCAGCAGCGTGATGACGTGGCGCACGATCGGCGCCGGCCCCTCCGGCGCGCCGGACGCGAGCGGCACGGCGACCAGGTATCCCTTGTGGTCCGAGTCGTAGAACGGGCTGTCGGAGTCGAGGCCGTAGACCTCGATCCGGTTCGCCGTCGCGGCGGCGCGGGCGCCGCCACGGGCGTCGATCTCGCGCTCGACCGCGCCCTCGGGCGGCGAGCCGCCGCTCGCCTCGGAGGGGGGGGGCCAGACCATGACGGGGCGTGGTTCAGGCTCGCCCGAGCCGCCCTCGTCCCCGCTCACGCCGACCGTGAACAGGACGGCCTGACGCGCTCCGGCGGCCTGCGCCAGCACCGCCATGAGGCGCATCAGGAACGTCCGGTCGTCCGGCGCGGGGGCGGACAGTTCCGCCACGACCCGCTGCCACCCCGGCGCTCGCAACTTCGACAGGTCGATCACGGTGCGGTCTCCCCCTCTGTCGCCCTGGCCTCGCGCTTCGGGAGGATCCGCTCCCGCCACTCCTCGCTCGGCTCGGTGAACCGGACCCAGCACGCCAGGCCGGGCACCAGATGCTCCGGGTTCGGCACCTCGACGCGGATGCGCCGCGTGCCGCTCGCCGCGTCCACCGTCGGCGCGACCTCGGAGATCGTGCCGACGTACACGCGCTGGTCGCGCGCCACGGGCATCAGCACCCACGCCTTGTCGCCGACCTTCAGCCCGAGTTCGAGCGTCTGGTCAGCCGGCGCGGGCACGTCGATCTCCAGCGGGTCCACGGAGACGATGCGCACGACGGGGTCGCCCTCGCGCACCGACTGGCCCTCGTCCACCAGCACCTGATCCACCACGCCGTCCCACGGCGCGCGCAGGCTGAACTTCGCCACCCGCGCCTCCGCCCGGTCGGCCTGCAGACGCGAGAGGGTCTGGTTGAACAACTGCAAGTCCAGGTCGATCTCCGCCGTCTCGCTCGCCACGCGGGCGCGGTCGTACTCGGCCTGCGACAGCCCGCCGCGACGGAAGACCTCGTCGGCGCGATCGAACTCGAGGCGTGCCAGTTCCGTCTGCTTGCGGGCGCGCTGCACGGGCAGTTCAGTCTCCGCACGCTCGCGCTGGAAGCGGGCCTCGGCGAGGTCCTCGCTGTCGTCGCCGCGCACGAGCAGGTCGCCCGCCGACACACGCTGCCCACCGACCACCGCCACCTCCGCCACGCTCGTGGAGAGCGAGAAGCCCATCACCGCGTCGCGGCTGGGCTTGGTGACGGCGCGCTCGCCGCCGAACGAACGAACCGTCGCCGGCTCGGCCGCGGGTTGCGCGGGCGGAACGATCGCGGCTGCGCACACGACCGCCATCGATGCAAGCCCGAGCATCGCGGCGACTCGCCGCCTGAGAGCAGGTGGACTCATGGGAGTGCTTTCTTCCATAGGAGGAGCCGTCAAGCCCGGCCTTGGCCGGGGGGGTGGGCCGCGGACTTGTCGTCGGCCCCGGAGGCTCCCGCACGGTGGGCAAGGAGGTCTACGCCCCGCCGCCGGGGCCGGTTCCCGCCTATCGTAGCCCTCACGCGGCCGATCCGAGGCCGCCTCCCCCCACCACATCGGCAGAACGGAGTCCCCCCGGTGCCCACGCCCACGATGCAGGCCTCCCCCCCCACCGCCCGCCTCGCCGTGAACGGCGGCACGCCCGTCAGCACGACGCCCGTCCCCTTCATGAAGCCCCAACTGCACCGGGAGGACATCGACGCCGCCATCGCGGTCCTGGAGTCCGGGATGCTCCGGGCCGCCGCCCGCTGCGAGGAACTCGAACGCCGGTTCGCCGAGATGTCCGGCGCCCGCCACGGCCTGACCTGCTCCAACGGGACGACCGCCCTGCAACTGGCCTACGGCGCGCTCTTCGAGCCGGGCAGCGAGATCCTCGTGCCGGCCTGGACCTACATCGCCACCGTCAGCATGGTGGTCGCCGCCGGCTGCACGCCCGTCTTCGTGGACTGCCTCGAAGACACCTTCCAGATGGACCCGGACGACGCGGCCCGCAAGGTCACGCCCCGCACGCGCGGCATCGCCGCCACACACCTCTACGGGTGCCCGGTGGACATCGACGCCTTCCAGTCGCTCGCCGCGAAGCACGGCCTGAGGGTCGTCTACGACGCCGCGCAGTCGCACCTGGCGCGGTACGACGGGCGCGGCATCGGGGCGTTCGGCGACGCCGTCACCTACTCGTTCTACGCGACCAAGAACCTCGGCACGGGCGAGGGCGGGCTGCTCACGGTCAACGACGGTGCGCTCGCCCGCGAAGTCGCCCTGCTGCGCTCGCACGGCGAGACGGAGAAGTACCTGCACGAGCGGATCGGGTTCAACTACCGCATGAACGACATCACCGGCGCCATCGGGTGCTCGCGGCTCGACCGCCTGCCCGATGAAACCGCCGCCCGACAGACCGCCGCCTCACGCTACGACTCGGTCCTCGCCGGGATCGAGGGGTTGAGCGCCCCGACCGCCACGCCGAAGGCCGAGGCGGTGTGGCACCTGTACACGGTGAAGCTGGACCTGTCGCGCTTCACTTGCACCCGCGACGAGTTCTGCGCTGCGCTGAAGGCCGAGGGCGTGCCCACAGCGGTGCATTACCCCCGCGCGACGGTCGATCAGCCCGCGCTCGCCGCGTGGAACCGGCACGACACGCCGGTCGCGAGTTCGCTCTCGGAGCGGGTCTTCTGCCTGCCGATGCACCACGCCCTGACGGACGAACACTTCCGCATCGTCGAGGAATCGCTGCGGAAGGTGGCGGAGGCGTACGGGGCCTGAGCGGATGCGCGCCGGTTTGTGCGCCCTCGGTATCCTCGGACTTCCTATCATCGCGGCATGAGTCGATGGGGTCTTCCGCCGCCGGAGCCGGAGTGCGTCAGCGACGCGATGGCCGAGGTGCTGCGCAGAAAGACGCCCGCGGAGCGTCTGGCCGTGCTCGATGGGATGTGGCGTTCCGCACGCGACATGATCGAGCACGTTCTTCGCGAACAGCATCCGGAATGGGACGACGATCGAATCCGCCGGGAAGTCGCGCGGAGGCTCTCGCATGGAGCCGTCTGAACTGCTCGCGATCGTCGTTGATCTCCTCGACCGCGCCCGCTTCGAGTACTTCGTCACCGGCTCTGTCGCGTCGATCATGTACGGCGAGCCGAGATTCACGAACGACATCGACATCGTCATCCGGCTTCGCCCCGAGCGGGCCGGCACGTTCGTTTCACTGTTCCCTGCCGACGCCTTCTATGTCGACCTCCGTGCCGTGGAGAGCGCTGCCCGTTCCGGCAGTCAGTTCAACGTCATACATCCGGAGTCCGGGTTCAAGGTGGATTTTATGATCGCCTCCGACGACGACTTTGACCACCGCCGGTTCGAGCGGCGGCGATCTCTGCCCCTCGGCCGCGCCCGAAGCGCACCCGTTGCTTCGCCGGAAGACGTCATCGTGCGCAAACTCCAGTACTTCGCCGAGGGCGGCTCGGAGAAGCATCTCCGCGACATCAGGGGCATCCTGCGCGTCACAGGCGACGCGGTCAACCATGCCTATCTTCGGGAATGGATCGATCGATTCGGTCTCCGCGAGCACTGGTCGAAAGTGGAAGGCGACTGAGCGACTGCGCCTTCACGACGAGCGGTCATCGTGCCGCCAGTCCCACCAGCAGCGCAGCCCCCTCCGTGTGATCCACGCGGAGACCGACGCCCGCGGGCACGAGCACGACGCCTCCCGCCTTCAGGCGGGTCTCCCCGACCGCGATGCGCCCCGCCGTGCAGATCACGACGGTGCACGCGCCGGCAAGGTCCGTCGTTCCGCGCCCGGCCGCGGTCACGGTGTAGTACGCCGTTGACGCCATCGGCAGCGTCCCTTCGCCGAAAAACTTCGCGGCGCGCGGCGCGGGCCTGAAGTCGATGCACGCCATCGCCTGCCCGACGTGCAACTCGCGCCCGGCTCGCCCGTACTCCTTCGCCCAGTCGTAGACGCGGAACGTCGTATCGCTCGGCGTCTGCACCTCCGCCACCAGCACGCCCGCGCCCAGCGCGTGCACCGTGCCGCTCGGCAGGTTGTGGCACTCGCCGGGCACGGCCGGCACGGCCTCCAGCAACGCCACCACGCCCTCGCCCTGGCCGCGGCGCAAGGCCCGCTCGAAGTCCTCCCGCGACAAGCCCCGCTTGACGCCCTTGTAGATCACGCTCCCGAGGTCCGCTTCGAGCACGTACCAGCACTCGGTCTTGAGGTGCGCACCGGGATGCGCACGCGCGTACTCGGGCGAGGGATGCACCTGCACGCTCAGGTGCTCGCGCGCGTCGAGAAACTTCACCAGCAGCGGGAACCCGCCGTCCCCCGCGGGGCGCGCAGCGCCGAGCAGCCCCGACCCCCACACGGCCATCGCGTCGTGCAGCGTGCGCCCGGCCAGCGGGCCGGTCGCGATCACGGACCTCGCCTCGCCCCCCCCTCCGCCGGACGCGCTCGTCTCCGCCAGGTCGGCCACCTCCCACGACTCGCCCACGAGCGCGCCGGGCGGAAGCGCCTTGCCGTAGCGCGCGAGGCGTCGCCCGCCCCACACCTTCTCCTTGAGGATCGGGTCGAACGTGAGCGGGTACGGCGCGGTCATGGCTGCGCGGTCACGGTGCCGCGGAACGGCCCCAGCGCGATCCCACTCGCCCGCGCCTCGAACGTGGGCTGCCCGTCCACCACGCCCTGCACGTCGCTGGTGAACCGACGCCGCCCGATCTTGACCTCCTGGCAGAGGATCAGCAGCGTGTCGCCCGGCGAGACGCTCTTGCGAAACACGCAACTCTCGATCCGCAGGAACGCGGCGAGTTGCGGCTCGGGTTGACGGATGTTGAACAGGTACGCCGCCAGTTGCGCCGCGGTCTCGACCATCAGCACGCCCGGGAGCATCGGACGCCCGGGGAAGTGACCGGCCACCCAGAACTCGTCGTCGCGCACCCGTTTGACTCCGACCGCCCGCGTCTTGCCCTCGTCCTGCCACAGCACGCCGTCGAGTTGCAGCATCGTCCCCCGGTGCGGCAGGTACCGCTCCAGGCCGGTGCGATCGACAAGGGTCCGGTCTAGCTCCAGCCTCGGGAGGGCGAACAGCAGACCATCCGCGTTCACCTCGGACGTTCCGGTCCGGGTGTCCTCGGCGGAATCCACTGGTCGTCGCGCCTCCAGCGTCGTGGTCTCAGGAGGGCTTCCCTGCATCGCGGAGTTCCAGGATTTGCTTGCGGACCTCTTGGGCCGCTTCCTTGATCTGCTGCATGGCCTGCCGGGCGCGCGTCCCCGCCGCCTTGTTCCCGCCTTCGGCCTTCTCGATGTCGTCCTGCGCCTCGGCGACGAGTTTCTTCAGGTGTTCGAATGCTTCCACGGCCTCGCGCCCCTGCTGCTGGGCGACCAGGCGACGGACGCCGGGTCGCGTGCGTGCGGTTCGACCTCGGACCCCCGAGGATACAAGCAGGCCCCCGGGCCTGCCCGGCCACAGCATACCCCATCCGCCCCACCCTGGGGGTCAAAAAACCGCCCCGCCGACCCTCAGCGGACGATCTGCGGCAGGACTCGCTCGATGATTCCCAAGGCCGCCGAGGCGTAGGACGGGGTGCCTTCCTGCGCCGCCACCCCGGGCACACACGCCGCCATCAGCACCCGACGGATCGAGGCGAGCGTTCCGTAGTCCCCGTCCGTGCGCAACCCGTTTTCCCGTCTGAACTTAGCGAGCATCGAGACGGGCTTGATCCCCCCCAGTCGATCCTCGTGGCCCCAGAACTGACGTTCAAGGTACACCGCGTCCTCCACCCAGCAGCCCGGATGGACGAACGCCAGGTCCAGCAGGACGCACGGCCCGACGCCGTCCGCGCCCGTCGCCCGCCGCATGGCGTTGCCGGGGTGAAGATCGCCGTGGCACCAGGCGTCCAGGGGCCTTGCTCGCCATGCCGTCTCGAGCACCGGCAAGGCTCGCTGCACCCGCTTCAGGGCCTCGTTCCACCGCTGCGCGTCGCCGATCTCGACCTCGTGTGCTCGCAGGGCTTCACGAGACCTCCCGATGAGCGCGCCCCACTCCCGCTCGGGGGGCGGCCCCTCGACCGGCCGCGCTCTCTCCGCGAGCGCGTGGAAGCGGGCCGCCGTGCGCAGCAGGTCTTCGATCGCTCCCCGATCGATCGCGTGCCCGAGCGTGTGCCCGTCCAGCCGCTCCATCACGAGCCACCCGAGGTCGTAACCCCCGAGCGAATCGCCGCCCGCGAAGATGCGCGGCACCGGTCGATCGTCCTCGATCGGCGGCAAGCCGCCCGCCTCCACCGCGCCGAGCAGCATCGCCCAGCGGTGTTCGCGCGGCCCGACCGGGAGCTTCACCACAACCGGCCGACTCTCACCGTCCGTCCATTGGGCGAAGCCCGTCGCTGCGCCGCCGCGTTGCCAGGTGGACCGGAACCACTCGATCTCGCCGAGCCGCCCGCCGCACGCCTCTCGCAACGCGGGTGCGAGGGCGGCGGCCAGCGTCTGCGGGTCTCCCACCGGGCTGGGGCTGGACGGTCCTCCGCTCATCGGATCGGCGTGCGCTCCCGCGGCGGCCCGGACGCCGCCGCCATCACGCTACACGGTCGGCGCCGCTTCGCACAACCTCCGCCCGGAACATCTCGAGAAGGGCTCCGGGCGGCAGGCTCTCCGCCCTGTCCGTGGGCCGAACGCCCTCCGGCCATGGGAAGTCGCGTCCGAGAACCGAGCCGATCTGCTTGCGGCGCTGCGCGAACACCCGCTGGCAGAAATCGGCGAATGCGCGAGCGTCGAGCGGCGGGGCGTCGGGCCGGCGCTCGACGGCCACCATCGCGCTCGTCACCTCGGGGCGGGGCCAGAAGCACTCCGGCCCCAGCGTCGCGATCGTCCGTACGCGAGCGAGCAGCGCGACGACGACGCTCAGCGGGCCGTACGCCTTCATCGCGGGCGATGCGCCGAGGCGCTCGGCCACCTCGCGCTGGATGGTGGCGTACATGGCGCGACAGTCCGCGCGGTCCACGAGCAGCGTGAGGATGAGCGGCGTCGCCGCGCCGTAGGGCAGGTTCGCCACGAGCGTGAAGGGCCTGCCGGCGAGCGCGCCGACGATGCGCGGAGCGAGCGTGCGCTTGCCCTCCAGGCAGTCGCCCTCGACGAGCGTGAAGCGCGGTTCGTCGCCGAGGCGTTCGCGCAAGAGAGCGGCAAGCCCACGGTCCAGTTCGCACGCCACGACCTCGCACCCGCGCGCGAGCAGTTCCTCCGTGAGCGTCCCCGTTCCCGGCCCGATCTCGAGCACGAGGTCGCCCGCGCCGACGCCGGACTCGTCCACGAGCCGACGGAGGAGATTGTGGTCGATCAGGAAGTTCTGCCCGAGCGCATGGCGCGGCGCAAGCCCCCGGGACGCGAGGAGATCGCGGATTTCGGAGAGCGTTTGGGGCACGCACCATTGTACGGATTGCGAGCGACGACGCGCGATCACCACTCGCCGCTCATCACCCGCTCCACCGCCCACGCCACGCCGTCTTCCGAGTTCGATCGCGTGATGCGCCCGGCCGCGGCCCGCACGTCCGGGATGGCGTTGCCCATCGCCACGCCCAGGCCCGCTCCGCGGATCATCGTCAGGTCGTTCACCTGGTCGCCGATGGCGCAGATGCGCGCGGCGTCGACGCCGCGCTCCGCGGCGAGGTGGCGGATCGCCGACCACTTGTCCGCCCGCGCGTCGAAGAGTTCGAGGATGTGCACCGAGTCCGCGTCCT
Organism: Planctomycetota bacterium; assembly: GCA_014584315.1. GTDB lineage: Bacteria > Planctomycetota > Phycisphaerae > Phycisphaerales > UBA1924 > CAADGN01. The sequence goes on from JACTNA010000004.1 coordinate 14,724, forward strand.
TGTCCGCCTCGACCACGGCCGGGAAGTTGTGGAAGCACACCAGCCCGCCGAACTCGGCCCGGACCAGCGCCTCGACGCCTTCGAGGGCGGCCGGGCGTGCGCAGGCCCCGACGCGCACCGTGTGGTCCGGGTGCTCGTCCTCCGCGATGGACCGGGCCAGCCGCACGTTCACGCGCATCGTTTCGAACCACCACTGCGTCGTCGGGTCCACGGCGTGCTGCTGCTCGCCGGTGACGACGAGGTAGTCGTACCCCGCCGCGTGCCGGTCCTTGAGCACGAGCGCTGCGTGCCCGTGGTCGAGGATCGCGCCGACCAGCCGCGACGAGAGCGTCGGGTGCATCGGGAATCGGTGCAGCGTCGCCCCGGTGCGCGGGCAGGCGATCATCGATCCGCCCGCGACGACCACCGGCTCCTCCTGCCCGATGGCGCGCATCGCGAAGTGCGACTCGGCCAGCCCGCGCCCGGTGCAGACCGTGACGGCCAGCCCGGCCTCGCGTGCCCTTGCGATCGCCTCCGCATTGCGCGCGCTGACGCGCCCCGCCGGGTCCAGCAGCGTGCCGTCGAGGTCGATCGCGAGCATGTCGTAGCGGCGCACGCGGGATCGTAGCGGGCGTGCCCCGTTCACTCCGGCGAGCCGCCGTCGCGGAGTTTGAGCGCGCCCGGGCCGAGCGTGATGACGTTCTTGCCGGCCCGCTTGCTTTCCAGGGCGAGCCGGTCGGCGCGGTCGAGGAGTTTCTCGGCCGTCGAGCCGTCCCACGGGAACGTGGCGAGTCCGCCGGAGATCGTCAGCGTCCCCGGGGCCAGCCCCGCGAGTTTGGGGAACCGGCACGAGTGGACTTGCCGCTGGAATCGCTGTGCGATGTCGAAGACCGAAGTGGGATGGCGGCTGCCGGGGTCGCGCGGTCCGTGCGGCTCGTAGAAGATGACCGCGAACTCATCGCCGCCGATGCGGCAGACCCGGTCGGTCGGGCGGACCACGCTCGTGAGCATCCGCACCGTTTCGCGCAGGATTTCGTCGCCCGCGCCGTGCCCGTGCTCGTCGTTGAACTGCTTGAAGTTGTCGATGTCGAACACGAGCACGGTGAGCGAGCGCCTCGCCTCGCGGGCGCGGTCGATCGCCACCGTCAGGAAGCGGTCGAAGTAGCGACGGTTCCACGCGCCGGTCACCGGGTCGCGGAACGCGGCCTGGCGCAACTCGCCCAGTTGCGACGAGAGCCGCAGCCACAGCCCGAGCCACGCCGCGTGCGGGTGCAACTCCTCCGGCGTCGCGCCCGCGCTCCGCAGCACGCCCGCCGGCGCGCCGCCCGCGCCCCCCGGCACGAGCGCGACCGCGCCCGCGGCATCCCGTTCCGCGCCCGGCGGCATGAACTCGACGTCGGCCCTCCCCGTTCGGTCGCGGATCAGCGCGAGGCCCTCGGCGAGCGCCTCTCCGCCGCGCAGCAAACGCTCGACCATCGGCGCATCGCCGATCGGCCGCTCCGAGCCTGCCGCCAGCAGCGCATCGACGATCGGATCGACCGCGGTATCCGCGCTCGGTCTCTCTCGATCGACGCCGTCCGTGCGCGCCCGCCCGTCCGCCGCCGCCTCGCGGAGCATCTCGCGGAGCGTCTGCGCCGTCGCGTTCGCCTCGACCACGCCGTCGTACAGTCCCGCCTGCGCACTCCCCGCCCCGACGCGGAACACGCGCACGCACGGATCGACGTGGCGAAGCCCCGCGAGGAAGTTCGGCAGGTTGTCGCCGCGCGACGCAGAGTCCCCGTTCACAGGCGGCTCCGCGTCCGGCGCGACGACCACCACCGCCGCGGCCGGGCTGCGGTCGTCGATCGGGTCGCTCAGTTCACCGATCGCGTCGAGTGGCGTGCGGGCGCGGATGACCTCGATGCCGGGGTCCACGCGCAGGCGCGCGTCGAGGCCGGTCCGGCCCACAAGGATCACTCGCAACTCGGGGGACTCCGGGGCCACCTGACACTCCCGCTCAGGTCCGGGACGCACCCTCAGCGAACGCGCCGGGCGTCTCCGGAGGAATCATCGGCCAATAACATCGCCAACTCTTCTTCGGTCAGGAGCGTTCTCGCGTTCGGCATCGAATCGGGATCGGACGCGGATTCCTCGCCGTTCGCCGCGGGGGGTGCGTCCGCCCGCACAGGTCCGCTCCCCGACAACCGCAGGGGCGCCACCGGCCGGCGGGCCGGCCCGGGGTCGATCGGGGTCACCGCCCTCGGCCTCGGAGCGTCGACCACCGAGAGCGAGTCCGGGTTGCCGCCTCGGAACGCCCAGCACACCGATGCGGGCGCGTACCGCGCGGCCGCGGCAACCACAGGCTCCCACTCCGGCAGCGAATCAGGCTCGACCAGAACGAGGACCGGGCGGACCTCGCGTGCTGCACGGCTCAGACGCAGGAGGCGAGCGAGCGCTGCGTACGGGCCGACCTCCGCCGTCGGCTCGATCCCCCGCCGCCGGAGCGCATCCAGCAGCGCGCCCGGGGGCCGGGCACGCGGGGCGTGCCAGAGCACACAGGGCGGCGACGGACGCGATCCCTCCATGCTCCCAGTGTACGGCACGCCGACGGAGGGACAATGGACAATGGACAGTGGACAGTGGACAAAGAGGGGTCGTGAGGAAGCGAAAGGTCAGGTGAGGAGCAGGGCGTCGGCGACGCGGGCTGCGCCATCCACGGGGCCGAGGGAGGCGAGCGCGGCGCACATGGCGCCGCGCCGACCCGCGTCGCGGAGCAGTTCGGCGAGCGCCACGCCCGCGGTGGTCATGGTGCGCGACGGGTCGATCAGGTCCGCCGCGACGACGGCCCCGCCCGCCCGTTCGAGCGGCTCGGCGTTGTGCCTCTGGTGCTGGTCGCGGTGGTGCGGGAAGGGCATGAAGACCGTCGGCACGCGGTTCGCCCACACCTCGGCGACCGTGCCCGCGCCGGCCCGCGCCACGGCCAGATCGGCCGCGCCCCACGCGACGCCCATCGGATTGATGAAGTCCACGATGTGCGCGGGCACGCCTGCCTGCTCGTAAGCGCCGCGCACCGCGTCGGCGTCCTTCGGGCCTGTCTGGTGCAGGACCTGCCAGTCGCTGAGGTCTGCGGCGTGAGCGCGCACGAACGCCGCCATGAACAGGTTGACGCTGCTCGCGCCCTGGCTCGCGCCCGTCACGAGGAGCGTGAGGCGATCGGGATCGAGACCGAGGGATCGCCGGCAGGACGCGGGATCGCCCGGCGCGAGCGCGGCCTTTCGAACGACGGGCGCGATCGGGGTCCACCCGGCACGCGCCTCACGACCCGCGTTCAGCACCAGTCCCGCGTGTCGGGCCAGCCAGCGGTTCGCCTTTCCCGGCGGCGTGTCCAGGTTCAGCAGCACCACCGGGCACCGCTCCGCCCGAGCCGCCTGGACCGTGGGCGCGCTCACGAACCCGCCCGTTGAGAGCACGCGAACGCCCCCGCAGTCGTCGCGCAGCAGGCGGATCGCGCCTCGTGCGGCACACACGGACCCGCCCCACGACCCGACAAACCTCGCCATCGCCAGCGGGCGCATCGCCGGCGTGGCGATCGGCAGCGGCACGAACTCGACGCACTCGCGCTCGAGAATCGCGCGGTCCACCGAACGCGACGAACAGACGAAGACAGCCCGCACCCCGCCGCCGATCCTCTCGTTCAGCCGCTCGAGCACGGCGAGCGACGGATACAGGTGCCCGCCCGTCCCCCCCCCCGCGAAGATGAAGCCGGGCGTGCTCATGCTGCGGATTGAATGGAGGCAGGGGTCGAGGGATCAAGGCATCAGGGCATCGCGGGCAGGACCTCCGCGTCGGTCTGCTCCTCGTCGTCGTCCGCCGGCACGGGCTGCGTGCGGTCCATGGCGGCGAGCAGCCCGAGCGCGGCGGCCGTCAGCACCCACCCCGTCCCGCCCGACGAGAGCAGCGGCAGGGCGATGCCCTTGGTGGGGCCGAGGCCGGTGACGACCGCAAGGTTGATGATCGCCTGCAGGCCGACCGTCGTCAGGACGCCGATGCCGAGCAGTTTCAGGAACGGCGCCGGCTCGCGCCGCACGATCACAAGCCCGGTGATGAGCAGGCAGGCGTACAGCCCGACGACCAGGGCCGCACCGGCGATGCCGAGTTCCTCGCAGATGATGGCGAACAGGAAGTCGGTCTGATCCTCGGGCAGATAGCCGAACTTCTGGATGCCGTGCCCCAGGCCGCGGCCCCACCCCTCGCCGCCCGCGACGGCCGCCATGGACTGGATCATGTGGTAGCCCGCGCCCTGCGGATCGGCGAACGGATCGAGAAACGCCGTGAGTCTCCGCACCCGGTACGGGCTGACGATGATCGCACCGACGACGCCGAGCAACCCGAACGGCACGAAGATCGCAAAGTGCAGCAGCCTCGCCCCGCCCGCGAGCAGCACGACGCTCGCCGCCGCGGCGATCAGCACTCCCGTGCCGAGGTCCTCGATGACCACAAGCCCGGCGACGATGCCGGTGAGCAGCAGCGCGGGTGCCAGGCCGAGCCAGAACCGGGGCATCAACGCGGCCCGCTGCGCCGCCAGCCACGCCATCAGCCCGATCAGCCCCCACTTGGCGATCTCCGACGGCTGCACCGAAAGCCCGCCGGCGATCGGCAGTGCGATCCAACGCGATGAAGCGTTCACCTCGCGCCCCAGCCCCGGGACGTAGACCAGCCCCAGCACGCAAACCAGCCCGAACGCGACAAGCCCCGCCGCGGCAAGCCCCCGCCCGGGCGGACAGTGGACAGTGGAAAGTGGAACGTGGACATTCGGACCGCGATCTGCCGTATCGGGGCCTTTCGACTGTCCGCTGTCCACTGTCCACTGTCGCCCGGTCATTCTTCTGACCGGCGCATACGCCGCTGCCGCGAACGCCCCGCACGCCACCACCATGTACACGGTGGAACGGGAGAAGATGATCGACCGCGGCGTGATGCCCTCGGCGTCCACCTCGGCCCCGATGGGCGAGACCGCCATCCCCGCCGAGTTCACCATGACCACGCCCAGCGTCAGCAGAGCGAGCACGCAGATCGCGATGGTCTGGCCGGCGCGGAGCATGGCGTCCCTCTGTATCGGGAGTCCCGCCGCGAACCCTGCAACGGCGCCGCGCAGGCCCAGCGCTGGCTCAGCGGATGACCGCCAGCGGCACGCGCCGGTCGAGGTCCGCCGCCGGGCGGGCGATGAGGTCGTACCCCTCGCTCCCCACCACCACGCACCGCACCACTTCGCCCGGGCTGAGCGGCGTGCCGGACACCACGTACGTCACCGCGTCGATCTGCGGGGCCTGGAACCTCGCTCGCGCTCGGTACCAGTGGGCAGCGCTCCGCGGAGAGGGGACACTCAAGAACCCGGACAGCCCGCCCGCCGCCGACTCCGATGTCCACTGTCCGCTGTCCACTGTCCACTGTCCGTCCACGAGCACGTCCAACCGTTCTCCGGTCTCCGCTGGGCGGCTCGGATCGAACTTCGCGGCCAGCGAGGCCGCCCGCTCGAACGCGATCCGCTGCTGGAGCAGCAGCGCCTCCGCCTTGCGACGGGTCTTGACCTCGCCCGGGACGGCGAGCGCGGGATCGCCCTCCATCGTGCCGGCGGGCGTGCCGTCCTCGCGCGAGTACTCGAACACGCCCACCGCATCGAACGCCGATTCCTCCACGAACGCCAGCAGGTCTTGGTGGTCGGCCTCGGTCTCACCTGGGAAGCCGCTGATGAAGGTGGTTCGGATGGCGATGCCCGGCACCCGCTCGCGGAGCGTGCGGATGAGCCGGCGCTGCTGGTCCGCGGTCACGTTTCGACGCATCGCCGCGAGCATCCGGTCCGAAGCGTGCTGGAGCGGGATGTCGATGTACGGCAGCACCCGGCCGCGCGAGCACAGGTCCGCGAAGGCGTCGATGAACTCGTCGCGGAAGTTGGAGGGGTAGGCGTACATGAGCCGGATCCACGCCGCGCCGACCGTCTCCTCAGCCGCACGGTCGAGGGCATCGAGCAGCGCGGGCAGGCCGCCCTCGAACCGGCCCATGCCCGGCCGCCAGCCTCGACCGAGGTCGTCCCCGTAACTCGTCGTGTCCTGCCCGATCAGGTTCAGTTCGAACGCCCCGTCGTTGAGCAGTTCGCGAGCCTCGGCGACGCAGCGCTCGACCGGCTTGGACCGCATCTTGCCGCGGATGCTCGGGATGGTGCAGAAGGCGCAGTTCTGGTTGCACCCCTCGCTGATGCGGAGGTAGGCGTAGTGCCTCGGCGTGAGTCGCAGGCGGGCCGAGTCGTCCTCGAAGTACCCGACGCCCTTGCCGTCCTTCCCGTTCACCGTCAGGCCCACGGTGTCGCGGCCGCGCTCCTTCGCGGCCTGGAGCGCGTTCGCGGCGATCCAGTAGGGCGGGCTTCGCTCGTCCAGCGAATCTCGCGTCGCGCTCCCACCGCGCACGGCCTCGACGATCCGGTCCCGGTCGAAGACGCCGATCATCGCGTCGATGCCCGGTGCCCAGTCGAGCATCTTCGCCCGGTGCCGTTGCACCAGGCACCCCGCCACGATCACCCGCTTCACCAGGCCGCGCTGCTTGGCCCGCACCGCGTCACGGATGACGCCGAGCGATTCCTGCTTCGCCGCTTCGAGAAAGCCGCAGGTGTTGATGACGACGGCGTCGGCCGGCTCGATCCCGTCCTCGACCGGCCCGCCACCCTCGACCGACAGCGCATCGTCATGGCCCCAGTCGTGCGCGGAGGGGTCGTACGAGACAGGGATCAGCCCGTCCTCGGAGAGCAGCCCGAGCATCTTCTCGGAGTCGACGAGGTTCTTGGGGCACCCGAGGCTGACGAACGACACCGTCCGCACCCGCGGATCGGCAGCCTGCTTCCGGGTTGTGCGTCCGCCGCGGGGCATCAGACTGGGACTGTAGGCCCCGAGCGGGAAACCCCGGCGTTCAGGAGATCATGGGCGCGCCCGGACGGCCCTCACGCACCAACCCCGCCATGCCCTCGGCCGGATAGTGCCGCTTCAGCGCGGCGACGAACGCCTCTCGCTCCGCCGTCACGAGGTACACGGCCTGCGCCAGTCGCCAGCCGACGAACTTCAGCGCGCGCGGCAACGCCTCGCGCGTCGTGCAGACCATCAGTTCGCCCGCCTCGAAGCGCAGCGGCAGCACCGAGAACTGCCACGCCTGCCGACGCTCGACCAGCGACAACGCCTCGAGGTCGATCGCCTCGGCGAGCGGGTCGATCCGCGGGGCGACGGCGGCGTATTGCTCCGCCCACGCGGCCTCGACGAGCGCGGGGTCCAGGCCGAACATGTCCTCCGCCAGCGCGCCGAACGGGCGGCCGCGCGTGCGCTGGGCCTCCAGCACCAGGTCGCGCTGTTCAGGGCTGAGCAGGCCGCGTGTGACGAGCAGATCGCCGAGTCGGAGCGTCATGGAGGTCTCCCCTGCCGGCCCACGCCGGCCACGGCTCAGGCATCGACGCGCCGGGCACGCGGGTGGAGGGCGGATGCCGCTCGCTCGCCGAACCCGTGCCGACCGCGATCGATGCGCGGGGAAGATCGGCTGGGCGAGCGCGGCGGGGCGTTCCGGCTGTGCGGGCGATCATGCCGAACCGATCGCGCAGTTCGCTTGACAGCCCGTCGGCGTCAGGCGGCCGGTTCCACCGTGGAACTCAGGCCCCGCGCCCGCAGCCGCTCCCGGTAGAACTCCGCACGCTCGAAGTGCGCCACCAGCACGACCGCACGACCCCGCGCGCTCGCCTCGTGCATCACGCTCTTGGCCTCGTCGGCGTCCAAAGGCGTCGAGTCCGTGATCGCGCGGATCACGAACCTCGCGTCGTGCGCGTTATCGTGCAGCAGCAGCAGGTTGTAGGGCGGGAGACGGTCCAGTTTTCGCGGACCCGAAGCCGCGGCGCTGTCGCGTGCGGCGGCGAGGTTCTTCGCGATCTGGCGCTTGCGTGCCTGCTCTTCCCGTTCCGGTTCGTCGGCCTGACGGCTCATGGCGTTCCCCTCCTGGGCGCCGGGGCGTTCGGCCTTCTGCAAACCTACCACGAGATCGGACCATCGCCACCCGCAACGACAGAATGTCCAGCGCCGGGCCGCCCGCGGCTTGCTCCCAAGCCCCATCCGCCCCAGGAGTTATGGCACGGACCCGAGACCGCGCCCCGGGGCCGATGCGCCCGTCCGGGAACCGATCGAACGCAACGTCGTATAACCTGCTGTCCCGACGATGCTTCGGGCCGACTCCGGCCGCCGGATGACGGGGCAGTCTCTCAGCAGTTCGGCGTGCAACGGGTGGTCAGAGGTGTGCGGGCTGTGAACGTGCGCATTCGCGCCAACCACGCTTTCTCCTCCAGCGACCCGTCCCGCCCACCGGCGGGCGGGTCGCGTTCCTCTACTTGCCCACGCAGAACGACGCGAACACGCGCCCGATGATGTCGTCCGGCGTGATGTGCCCCGTCAACTCCCCGATCGCGTCCAGCGCGCCCCGCAACGCGTCCGCCACCAGTTCCGGCGCGCCGAGCGAGCGAGCATCGGCCGCCGCGAGAGCGCTCGCCTCCTCAAGCCCGCGCAGCGCGAGCGAGAGCGCGCGCCGGTGCCGCGGCAGCATCGAGCCTGCCGGCGCGCAGACGGCGTCCGCGATCGCCCGGCGCAGCGGCCCGAGATTCCACCCGTCCAGCGCGCACACCGCCAGCCCGTCTCCGCTCTGACCGGGAAGGTCCGCCTTCGTGCGCACGCGGATCGTCGGCACGCTCCCCGGCACGCCCTCGACGGGCGCGAAGCGCCCGGTGGGATCGCAATGGAGGACCGCGTCCGCCGTGCCGAGCGCAGCCCGCGCCGCCCGCTGTGCCTCGGCGTCGATCGGGCCGTGGGTCGCCGTGTCCAGGCCCGGCAGGTCAAGGAGGTCCACGGACGGCGCGCCCGGCGCATCGCGCGAGAGGTCGAGCGGCTCGCGCAGGGCGTCCCGCGTCGTGCCCGGCGCGTCGCTCACCACGGCTCGCCGCCGGCCCAGCAGGGCGTTGAAGAGCGTGCTCTTGCCGGCGTTGGGCGGGCCGACGAGCGCGACCGCCGCCCGTGCCGAATCACCAAGCCCGGCGGGCGCGTCGCCGCGCAGTTCGACGCCGATCTCGGCGGCCAGCGTTCCCAGCCGCTCGCGCAACTCGACCGGCGCGATCGGCACGACGTCCTCCTGATCGGTGAAGTCCACGCCGGCCTCGACGAGCGCGAGCAGCGTGGCGATCGCCTCCGCCCATGCGCTGTACCGCTCGCCCGTGACGCCGCCGAGCAGCCGCCGCGCCGCGTCGAGGTCCTCGGCCGTGCGGGCCGCGATCGTCGCCGCCACCCCCTCTGCCTGCGCGATCGTGAGGCGACCGTTCATGTACGCCCGAGCCGAGAACTCGCCCGGCTCGGCCAGCCGCACGCCATCGACGGCGAGCAGCGACGCCAGCGTTCGCTCGACCAGCGCGGGGTTTCCCGGCAGTTGCACCTCGGCCGATTCTTCGCCCGTGTAGGACGCTGGCGCGACGAACCGAAGCACGAGGCACGGGACCGCGAGCCGATCCCCCACGCGGAGCGAGCGCACGTGCACGCCCCTCGAACGCGGCGGCGCATCGGCGAGCACGGCGGCGAGCGCCCGCTCGACGCGCGGCCCGGAGAGCCGGACGATCGCCCTCGCCGACCGCCCGTGCGGCGACGCGACCGCCACGATGACGTCTCCCGTGCGCACGCCCGATCATTGGCCCGGCTCAGCGCCGCTTCTTGAAACGGCGCGTGGTGTCGTCCGGCCGATCGCGTCCGGCCCGCGGATCGACGCGCTTCGCCCCCGGGCCGCCCCGGCGAGCCGCCTCCTGCTTGGCGCGCTGCTGCTCGGCGATCTCCTGCAGGCGGGCCATGAAGCCCGTCCGCTTGCCGCTCTTCCTCGCCTTGATCTTGTCGAGGTCGAGCAGGCCGTGCTTCTCGCAGTGCGCCCGGATCCACCGGCTTTCGAAGATGCCCAGCGTCGAGTTCGTGATGAAATAGAGCGACAGCCCGCTCGGCGCGTTGTACATGAACACCGGGAACATCACGACGGAGACGACCCGCATGATCTTCTGCTGCTGCTCCTGCTCGGGCGTCATGGCGGCCGAGGGCGGGGGCGTGAGGTACTTCTGGTGGACGTAGAACACGACGCCCAGCAGCAGGGGAAGCACGTTCAGCGAACTGATCGCCCCCATCAGCGGGACCGTGAAGAGCGTGCGACCGAAGTAGATCGCGCGGTCAGGCTCGGACAGGTCGCCCAGGAACGACCACTGCGAGCCGGTGGCGGCCTGGAAGACGCCGAAGAACGCCGGTTCGTGGCGCAGTTCGATCGCGAAGTAGAGCGTCGCGTACAGCGCGATCCAGACCGGGCTTTGCAGGAAGAGCGGCAGGCACCCGAGGAACCCGGCCGGGCTGACGCCCTCCTCGCGCCACAGGCGGGCCATCTCCTGCTGCATCCGCTGCTTGTCGTTGCGGAACTTTTCCTGGATGGCCTTCTGCTTCGGCGCGAGGCCCTGCATCTGCTTGCCGAATCGCTGCATCCGAATCTGCGCGAACCGCGTCACCGGGTGCAGGAGCGTTCGGACGACGACCACGAGGAAGATGATCGCCAGCCCCCAGTCGTGCGTGAGCGAGTGGAGCAGCCGCATGAGCGAGAGCAGCGGCTCGGTGAGCCACGCGAACGTGCACGCCGCGCACATGCCGCCGAAGTTGAAGACGACGATCCGATCGATCCCCAGCGCGGCCGCCATCGGATGCGACCGGATCACCGGCCTGCTGAGCGGGCCGGCGTAGAGGCCCAGGTCCACCGTCGCCGCCCCGCCGCCCGGCACGACCTGCTCGCGCAGCGAGAGCGAGAGCACCATCGCCGGGTCCGCGCCGCCCGTGTTCAGCACCACGCGGTCGATACGCTCGACGCCGTCGAACGTCTTGCGGGGCGCCTGCGCCGCCGCGTCGATCACCGGGTGCACGACGACGCCGAAGTACCGGTTCGTCATCCCGGCCCAGACCAGTTCGTAGGATTTCTCCGCCGAGCGCTCGTTCGGCCACAGGGGCGAGGGCAGCGTCTCCGGGTACAGGCCCGTCTGCTTGTCGCGCGAGCCGAGCGCCTTGTCTCGCGGCCAGAGGAAGTCGCTCGCCGAGACGAACTGCCGCGTCGGATCGACCGCGGGCGCGGCCAGGTACCCGAACCGCACACGCCGCTTGTCCCCGCCGTAGCCGAGGTGGTCCTCGGGCAGGTCGCCCGGCCCGAAGACGCGCAGCCGCACGCGCACCGCCCGGTCCGTCAGGTTCTCGATGCGCTGGCTGAGCAGCACGTCGTTGGCGTTCTCGGCCAGCGTGTAGCGTCGCTCGAGGCGCAGCACGCGCCGGCCCTCCGAGTCCAGCACGAACGCCTCGAACCGCCCCGGCTCGTTCTCCGACACCTGCCGCCACAGCGGGCGGACCGCGTCCGCCAGCGGCACGAGCGCGCCGTCCACCTCGACGGCGAGCGCGGCCATCGGGGCGATGGCCGCCGTCCGCGTCACCGCGTTGCCCTGCGCATCGACGCCCGTCCAGGTCACGCGCCGCTCCGCCTGCAACTCGACGAAGTGCTCGTCCTCGACAGGCTCGCGCTTGCGGGCCGATCGATCGGTCTTGATCGAGTCCAACTGGTCCGCCAGGCGAAGCGACAGCACACCGGCTCCGAGCGGCGTGAACTCCAGACGCATCTCGTAGGGCGAGTCGTAGCCAAGCCCGCCGAGGGGCGCGAACGACGCCGCCAGCGGGTCGCCCTCGAACGACTCGGCCCGAAGCCCCGTGGGCGGTGGCGCAGGCTCGGCCTGCGGCGGGGTCGCGGGCGGCGCGGGCGCCGCGCTCGGCGCGGGTGCGGGCGCCTCACCGGCGGCCTCCTGCGATGGCTGCTGCTCCACCTGCGTCTGCGCCGCCTGCCGCGCCGCGCGCTGGTTCGCCGTGTTCCTCGCCACCGCGATCATCACGCCGATGCCCGCGACCATGACGACGAGAGGCACGACGATGCGGAGCGGACTGTTGCGGGTGGGCGGCATGGCTGAACGCGCGGAGCCTCCTCAGCGTCGGCGGTGAACGCGCGGAGCCTCCTCAGCGTCGGCGGGGGGCAACGATAGCCGGTCGTTCCGATCCCGGCGGGCCGGATTCCGCCCGCCCGCCCCTCAGCGGCCCTCGTAGAGCCGGTCCCCGAGCCAGTCGTGCAGCGACGGGATCGCCTTGATCTTCTTGGCCGTCGCGTCCACGTTGTACTCCACTCGCACGAACTGCGCCCGGTCCGGGTGCAGCACGACGTAACTGGCGCGGGGGTCGTGGTCGCGCGGCTGGCCCACCGACCCGACGTTGATGATCGCCTTCTCCTCGTCCGCGAAGGTGTACGTCATCTCGCCCAGTTCCGCGGGCGGGTAGAAGTCCGGCTCGTTGGTGAACACGCCGGGGACGTGCGTGTGCCCGACCAGACAGAGCCGGTCCACTCGCTCGAAGACCGCCTCCAGTTTGTCCGGGCTGGCGAGCGCATCGTCCGGGAAGATGTACTCGTTGATCGGGCGGCGCGGCGAGCCGTGCACCGCCAGGATCGGCACGGTCCCGCCCGGCGGCGTCTCCACCACGCGCACGCGAAGCCGACCCAGAAACTCGTACCGCTCCGCCCGCAGCGCCGGGTCCGGCTCGCTGTCGAACTGCTCGCGCGTCCAGTAGGCGGCCTGCTCCGCGCCCGGGTTGAAGTTGGTCGGCTCGTAGAGGACGCCGAAGTCGTGGTTGCCCATGAGCGACCAGGCGCACCGTCGGCGGACCATGTCCACGCACTCGAGGGGGTCCGGCCCGTAGCCCACGATGTCGCCCAGGCAGATGATGCGCTCGATGCCGCGCGAGTCGATGTCCGCCAGCACCGCCCGCAGGGCTTCGGCGTTGGCGTGGATGTCGCTGATGACGGCGGTGAGCACGGCTGGCTTTCTCGTCGCCCGCTCGAGGGGCGTCCCGGGGCCTCCGGGGAACAGGCGGGCATCGTAGGGAATCCGTCCCGGATCGGCAATCGGCCCAAAGACGAGGGTCCGTCCGGCCGATCGTGGATGGGGGCGGAACGGGCCGCGCCGGGCGCGGTGGCGACGCGCAACGACGGCCCTAGCATGCCCGCACGGATGCCGCACGCGCGGCCACACGACCACACGCGGGGAGGAAGCACCGATGCCGGCCGCAGGGATCACCTACCAGCGCACGCGAGAAATGACCATCGAGGAACTGCTCCTCGAGAACCGCATCGTCTTCCTCGCCAGCGACATCAACCACGTCTCCGCCTCGCGCGTGATGATGCAGATGCACTACCTCGAGCATCAGAAGCGCGGGCAGGAGATCAACTTCTACATCAAGAGTCCCGGCGGCAGCGTGGACGACACGCTCGCCATCTACGACACGATGCGCCTGATCTCCTCGCCCGTCGCGACCTACTGCATCGGGTACGCCTACTCGGGCGCGGCGCTGCTCGTGACGGCGGGCGTGAAGGGGCGGCGGTTCATCCTGCCGCACGCCAAGATCATGATCCACCAGCCCTACGGCGGGGTGACGGGGCAGGCCGAGGACATCCGCATCCAGGCCGAGCAGATCATCAAGGCCAAGCGGCAACTCAACGAGATCTTCTCCCGGCACACGGGGCAGGACGTCGAGCAGATCCGCCGCGACGCCGAGCGCGACAAGTTCTTCTCCGCCGAGGAGGCCGTCGCGTACGGGCTGGTCGATGAGGTGCTCAAGGAACCGCCCAAGGAAGCCAACGTCGCCCGCTGACCCGCCCGACCACCACCGGACCGCCAGTCGAACGCACCGAGAGCAGGACACGCCCCATGTCGAGTTACCTCGTTCCCATCGTCATCGAGAAGACCTCCCGCGGCGAGCGGTCGTACGATATCTACTC
>JACTNA010000003.1 GCA_014584315.1 Planctomycetota bacterium
AGCAGGCGGCACAGCTCGCCGGGTCGCAGGCTGCGCGGGTCAATCGCCACGGCTGGCCATCTCCTTCACCAGCCACGCGGCGTAGTGCACGAGGTTGACCGTCCCGTCCGGGTTGGTCGGCGCGCCGGCGTCGATGTCGGCGCGCAGCATCGCTTCCGTCACGCGCTGCCCGCCCGCGCGCGAGAGCAGGCGTGCCGCGTCCGCCACGGGCATCGCCGCCGGATTCAGCCGCCCGGGCGCGCCGGCGGGCAAGGAGTTCCCCTGCGGACTAGGCGCCTGTTCGGACATGGTCCCGCCTCCGCGCGCGCAGTTGCCCACATCGCGCCCACTTCGTGCAGATTCTCGCGCACCGGCCTTGCAATCCGGGGACATGCCGGCCCTCATGTGCCCCACGCCAGCGGGAAGGCCGCGGCGGACAAGGAGCCCGAGCATGTTCATCAAGCAGATCGTGATCGAAGGCGTCGAGGGGGATGTCGAGATCCGCCGCACCGAACGGGGCGCGGTCGTGATCGCTAACGACGTCGAGGTCGAGGTCGCCCGTGACGACAGCCGCGATGACCGCTACGCCGTCGCCTGGAACGCCGCGAAGGTCCTCTGCGGCACGACGAAGCGCGGCGAGCCCAACGCCACCAACTCGATGATCCACGACGTGCTGAGCGAGATCGAGCGCGTCGCCGGTTGCTGATCCAAGCGCCCGCGGCGTGCGGGCGCGTTCCCGTTCCCACCATGCACAAGGAGAAACCGAATGGCACCGAAGACCACGAAGAAGACGACGAAGAAGGCCGCCCGCAAGCCCGCTCCGAAGAAGCCGCGCATGTCCAAGAGCGCGGCCCGCGCCGAGGGCGCCCAGCGGACCAAGGCCGCGCTGGCCGCGGCAGCGGAGCCGACCGAAGCCAAGGCCAAGGCAACCAAGCCCCCGAAGGCCCCGAAGGAGCGCAAGCCGAAGCGCGTGAGCGGGCTCGACCTGGCCGCCAAAGTCCTCACAGAGGCGGGCGAGCCGCTCAACGCCAAGACCATCGCCGAGCGCGCCATCGCCGCGGGGTGGCAGACGAGCGGCAAGACCCCCGAGGCCACGCTCTACGCCGCCATCATCCGCGAGATCGCCAAGAAGGGCGCGGACGCCCGCTTCCGCAAGCACGACCGCGGCCTGTTCGCCGCCAACCGGAAGGGGGCCTGACGCATGTTGACCGTCGCCACACTCCTCGAAGCCATCGATGGCCTCGACCCCGACGCCCAGGTCGTCGTCGGCATCATCAACGGCCCGACCTTCAACGCGGCCTACGCCGAGCAGGTGATCCACACGACCGCGCAGGTCGATGCGGAGCACAACCTGATGCTGTGCGGCCCGGCTGCGCTGACGCTCTGCATCTGCTGCTACGAGCAGCCGCGCCCGTGGGAGGGCGTGCAGCCCACGCTGAACGCGGACGGCACCGCGACCCTGCGCTACGACCCCGAGGACGACAACCCCAACCCGGGAACGGAGGACTGACCCATGAAGATCTCCGACATCGAAGTCGGCGGCCGCTACGTCGCCAAGGTCTCCGGCGTGCTCACCATCGTCCGCGTCCTGGCGATCCGTGACACCTGGACCCGCAACGGCTCGTCCCGCTCGGTGATCGACGTGGTCAACGAGCGCACGGGCCGACGCACCACGTTCCGCTCGGCCGCGCGCCTGCGCCGGCCCGCGGGGAAGGAGGCCTGACCCATGAACGCCCGCGAACTCCAGGACCTGCTCCGCGACCTGCTCGAGGAGCTCATCTTCGCCCACGGCGACGGGGACGACCCGCTCGCCGACCTGGCCGAGCGCACCGCCGGCATCCGCTCGCTTAGCACCTACGACGACGCCGGCATCCTCACGCACGACAAGGGGCTCGTCGTCGAGTGCGACGACGGCGGCGAGTTCCATCTCACCATCGTCCAGAGCGACTGCGGCGACTGCGAGGAGGACGACGCATGAGCACACCCTCCCATGACAACCTCGTCGCGCCGGAGGATGCGTGCCCGCGCTGCGGCGAGCGCGACGCCGACCGCCTGGTGTGGGTCGAGGACGACCTGGTCCGCTGCTCGGCCTGCGGGGCCGAGTACGACCCGCTCCGCCGCGCGAAGGGAGGCGGCGATGACGCTCAATGAGTCCTTCGCCGTCGAGGACGGCTTCCTCGTCCGCCGCGTCGTCCCCAAGCGCGGCGCGCCCTACGAGCACCGGTGCCCGCTCGGGGCCTACGAGTCCGTCGCCCACGCCATCGACGAGATGGCCGGCGAGCCCTTCACCGGCGACGACATTCAACGGGCGACGGACCTGCCGTTCACGCAGGTCTTCACCGCGCTGGGCTTTCTCAAGGAGCGCGGCTGCATCGTCCCCGCGCACGGCCGACGCCACAAGGCCGCGCCGGGCAACGCCGGCGTCCACCTCGACGCGATGATCGAGGTCCACGCGCTGCGCCAGAAGGGACCCGCCGATCCCCCCTTCGGGTACGAGTAGGCCCCGCATCACGCTTCCCCCTCACCCGCGGCGCTCGTCGCGGGTGTTTCTCCGGCGAGAGCGTTTGCGATGCGCTCCGCCTTCCGCCCCGTGAACTGCTCCCACCGCTGCACGATCACGTCGCAGTACGCCGGGTCAATCTCCATCAAGAACGCCTTCCGCCCCGTCTGCTCCGCGGCGATCAGCGTCGAGCCGCTGCCGCCGAAGAGGTCGAGGACGTGCTCGCCCGGGCGCGACGAGTACTGCATCGCGCGCACGGCCAACTCGACCGGCTTCTCCGTCAGGTGGACCATCGCGTTGGGACTCACCTTCTTGACGTGCCAGAGGTCGGGCACGTTGTTCGGCCCCAGGAAGACGTGCGCCGCCCCTTCCTTCCAGCCGTAGAAGCACCACTCATGCGCGCCCATGAAGTCCTTGCGCGTCAGCACCGGGTGCTGCTTGTCCCAGATGAGCGCCTGCGAGAAGTACAGCCCGGATGCGCGCAGCGCCGGGGGGTAGTTGGCGCAGTTCGCGTAGCCGCCCCAGATGTAGAAGCCGCGGCCCGGCTCGAGCGCGCGGGCCATGTTCCCGAACCACGCGAGGAGCAGCCGCTCGAACTCATCGTCGCTGACGAAGTCGTTCACGAGCGGGCGGTCCTTCGCCCGCATCTTGCCGGTGGGCTTGGACTTCTCCGGGTGCCGCGCGAGGTCGAACCCCTGGTGATGCGTAGCCGCGGCTTTGCGCGCCTGCCGTGCGCGTTCCTGCTTGCCGCGCTCGCTCTTGGATCGCTCGCACTGGAGGTCCTCGCGCCGCGAGAACGAGGTGATCCCCGCGGCGATGGCGTTGTTGCTGCGCGGCTCGACCTTCACGTTGTACGGCGGGTCGGTGTTGACCAGGTGGATGGGCTGCCCGTCGAGCAGGCGGTCCACATCCTCGGCGCTGGAGCTGTCGCCGCACAGCAGGCGATGGTCACCGAGCAGCCACAAATCGCCCGGCTTCGTCACCGGCTCGTCCGGAGGCTCGGGCACGGCGTCCGGGTCCGTGAGCCGTTCCTTGACGCCGGGATCGAGCAGCCTCGCCAGCTCGTCCTGGTCGAAGCCGAGGAGCGACCAGTCGATGCCGGCGTCCTGGAGTTCCGCCAGCTCGATGGGCAGCAGCTCCATGTTCCACTCGGCCAGCTCCGCCGTCGCACCTGCTCGGGCGTCAGGTCGCGCGCGACGTGCACCGGGACCTTCTCCATCTCGAGCCGCTGCGCCGCCTTCCACCGCGTGTGCCCGCAGACGATCACGCCGTCGCCGTCGACGACGATCGGCTGGCGGAAGCCGAAGCGCCGGATGCTCTCGGCGACCGCCTCGACCGCGTCGTCGTTGAGCCGCGGGTTCTGCTCGTAGGGCTTGACCTCTCCGGTGGGTCGCATCTCGATCTTCATCGCGTCCTCCTTGACGAAGTAGTCCTCAGACTTCAGTCCTCAGTCGTCAGCGATGGAGCAGCCGCCCGCCTCCGGTTCCTCCCACTGAGGACTGGAGACTGAGGACTGGGGACTGCTCTCAACATGCGGTGCCCGCGCGGATGACCCCACTTGCCGAGGTGCTCGACGCGCCAGCCGGTGGCACGCCCGGCGTCGCCCATCTCCGCGGACGTGTACTCGAACAGCCGGTGGTCGTGCGGCTCGGGCGGGTTGTCCTTCGGCTCGTCGCACTCGCCGAACGTCGCGTAGAGCACGCCGCCGGAAGCCATGACGGGCCGCAGCTTGGCCAGGCAGCGCCGGATGTGCTCCATCGGCAGGTGCGTGAAGAGCGAGTGCGCCCAGGCGATGTCGGGCGGCGCCGGCAGCCGGTCGAACTCGAAGTCGGCCAGCGCGAGCAGCACCGGGCGCTTCACCGCCATGAGCGTCGCACCCAACTCCTGCTCGGCGCCAACGCGCAGCAGGTCCGGCTCCTTGTCCACGCCGGTGTACCGCTCCGCGTCGAGGTAGCGGATCATGTGGACGCCGCCGCGCAACGGGCCGCAGCCGACGTCGAGCAGGCGGTGATCGCGGCGCAGCCCGCGGCCCCGGAGGAACCGCAGTTGGAGCCGGCCGACCTCGTCCCACAGGCCGCCGACGTACTCGCGGTGCCCGGCCTGGCGGACCCCCTCGGGCCCGTGCAGGTACGTCCGGCGGACCTCGGCGTCGGTGGGGCGCTTCACGGCCGCCCCCTTCCCGCCGCTTCGCCACGTCGCGGCCCAGGGCGGCCCACGTCGCGTCCTCGTCTCGGGGGCGTAGGACGGGGCCACCGGGCGGCCCGTTCGCCACGTGGGCCAGCGTCGCGGGCGGGGGCGCAACCGGACCGGACAGCCGAAACAAACTCTGTCTCCAACCGCGGCTGTTCCCGGCGGCCTCGCCGCGCCGAATCTGTCACCAAGTACCTACGCCGCGCTGACGGATCGTGACGGATTCGTGACGGATCTCGGGCGCGCAAAGCCCGGTGTTTACAGGGAATTCGTAGAGAAAGAGAGAGATATGTCAATCTGTCGTCTCCCTCCATCCAACACCCCGCGCGCGCGCTCTTCATACATACAAAGGCTGTCGGACGAATTGACGTTTTGACGCTTCTACCGCAGCGCATAGACCACCCTCGGCTTCGTCGCCGTCTTCTCGACCATCTGCTCGACCTGCCCGGTCTCGATCAGGTTGTCGATGACCTCCTGGCGCTCGCGCTGCGTGAACGACTGCGTGCGGCGCGAGAGCTCCCGCTTGCCGATCGCGCCCCCGGCGCGGCGGATGATCCGCAGGACGCGCTTCTGCCGGGCGTCGAAGAGCCCCTCGGCCACCCACTCGTGGCAGACGAACAGCATGCGGCGGGTCAGGTACTCGCTCAGTCCGCACGCCCATCGTGCCGCGTCCTCGTCGATGACGGGTTTCTCCCGGCACGCCGAGCAGGCGTACACCAGCGCCAGACGGCAGGCCTTCTCCTCGGCGCGGGCCCACAGCGAGCGCCCCTCGCCGTCCTTGGCCAGCTCCTCGTCCACCGTCGCCGCAAGCGCGTCGAACACCTCGCCGGCCTCGGGGGTCGCCGCGATGACCAGCGGTTCGGGGTGCTCGGTGCGGAGGTTGCCGCCGGGCTTGAAGTCGCCCCACCAGCGCGCCGCCTCGAGGATCGGCTCGGGCACGGGCGCGGCCGCTGCGCGCTGTCGCGGCGGCGTGGCGCTCGCCTCGAACACGAGCAGGCGGGCGATGAACCCGTCGCTGAGGCTGTCGGCAGTGAGCGACTCGAAGAAGTGCTCGGGGACGGTCGTGCCGTAGACGCTCACGCACGGCTGGTCCACGACCTTGTTCTTCTTCTTGTCGGCGTAGGCCTTGCCGCGGAAGACGGTGTCGGCGCTGCTGTAGAGCTTCATCAGCGCCGTGAGCACGTTGAACAGGTGCGGCGCCTTCTTCGGGTCGCCGATGGTCCGCAGGAAGCGCCCGAACTCGTCGATCTGGAACAGGACCGCCGGCTCGTTCTCGACGGCGGTGACCAGGCCCGCGTCCGAGGCCAGGTCCTCGTTGCCCTCGTGCATGCTCAGGCCCGACTGGAACAGGACGTTCTTGTTGACCTTGCGGGCGTGGTCCTTGCCGGCGCCCGAGGGCGCGATGCCCACGCAGTAGAGGTTGGTGCGGTTGCCGCGCTCGTCGCGCACCCTGCGGGCGGCGAGCACGGCCTGGAGGCAGATGGCCGCCGCGAGGGCGAGCACCGGCTGCGGGCGCGTGGCGGTCGCAAGGTTGTACTCGACGACCTGCTCGATGAAGCCGGGGACGGCGAGCAGGTAATCGGGGAACGGCCCTGGGTCCGGCGGGCGCATGGACGGCGGGCCGACCGAGCCCTGCTCATCGTCGGGCGCGCGGCGCCTGGGCGCGAAGCCGGAGAGGTCCACGTCGTCCGCCTCGGCGGTCGCGTCGCGCAGCCAGCCGAAGGGCTTGTCGTGGGCCTTGCTCGCCGCGTCCTCGACCTTGTGCCGCAGCTCCTTCTCCGACCACGGCGGCTCGCAGCGCGGGTTGTACCGCTCGAACAGCAGGCGCAGCGCGCTCTCGGCGTCGAGCCCGAACCCGTGCATCATCGCCGTCGCGGCGGCGTAGGTGGCGTTGTGCCCTCCTTGGCCGGAGATCGCCGGCGGCGTGGCGTCCAGGTACGCCGCGGCACGGCGCTCGAGGTCGCCCGCGGGGAGCGCCCGCTTGCCACACGTTGGCCCACGTTCCGCCGTGGGCGGCCCGGCACGCGCCCTTTGGCCGTGCCTCGCCCCGACGACGGCTTCGGCCAGGGCGGCCACGCCCGCGGCCAGGAGTGGCCCCGCCACACGCGCGGGCTCGGCCTCGAGGATGTCGTAGGGTTCGCCCGACGGGTGCATGCTCGGGCCGATGACCGTCTGAGCGCCGGTGGATCGCAGCTCGACGATCATCTCGCGCGTGACCGGGTCACGGTGCTTGGACGTGGCGACTCCGGAGGCGATGTACCAGCGGTGAGACCTTGGCCGGCTCGGACGGCCGGTGACCGCCGGCGTCGGCGGCAGGTAGTCGTCCGCGAGCGCCACGGCCTCGTCGCAGTCCAGGTCCACGTTGACCAGCCCGCCGCTGGGCTCGCCGAGGAGCAGGCCGATGTTGCCGCTCGATGGGTCGCAGTTGAAGTGCGCGGGAAGGTCCGGCTCGTCGAGGCGGAGGTTCTGCCAGGCCTTGATGCGCGGCGCCTTCTGCGCGGGCGGGATGGGCACGACGCGATAGCCCCGCGCCGTGTACGCGCGTGCGGCATCAAGCAGGCTGGTCGGCTGACCGCCCATCAGAACGGGATGTCCTCCTCGTTAATTCCCGCGTCCGCGTGCGCGTACTCGGGCAGGTTGTCGGGGTCGTCCAGCCGCGGCGGCTTGTCGCCGAGGCGGTGGCCGACGACGCGGTCGTACTTCTCGCCCGCCTTGCGCTCGACGGTGATCGCCAGCGTGGGCGCGAGCGCGCCCGCGTCGGCGAGTTCGACCGCCTCCTCGACCGACGACGGCGCCGGCTCGCGCGAGCGCGCCCGCCACCACTGCTCGGCCTTGGCCCGGGCGTAGCCGGTGTGCTCGAAGCAGACCCACTCGCGGAACCAGGTGTTGAACCCGCAGCGGTACTCGACCCGCATGGTCGGCGGGGCATCGGGGTCGTCGCGCTTGTAGTGGACGTGGTACGAGACGTCGCCCACGCGCTCCTCGCTGCGCGAGACTTGGCCCGAGAGGATGCCCTCGCTGCTGGCGGTCGCCTCGTGCTTCTCGCGCTTCGGGGGAGGGAACTCGTGCCCGCACTCGGGGCACACCGAGTACGCCGCGTGGATCACGGCGTGGCAGTCGGGGCACTCCTTCGCGGGCGCTTCGCCGTCCCCAGCGCCGGGCTCTTTGATGCGGATCGCGTCCACCGGCCCGTGCCGGAGCACGTTGCCGCCGAAGTCCAGCACGAGGCAGTCGTCCTTGCCGGGCGCGAGCCGGAACCCCCGCCCGACCATCTGGTAATAGAGCCCCGGCGAGAGCGTCGGGCGCAGCAGCGCCACGCAGTCCACGTTCGGCGCGTCGAAGCCGGTCGTGAGCACGTTCACGTTGGCGAGGTACTTCAGCTCGCCGCGCTTGAAGCGATCGACGAGTTCGTCTCGCTCTCTCGCGGGCGTGCCCCCCTCGACGAAGCCGCACTCGACGCCGCGTTCGCGGAGCGTCCGCGCCACATGCTCGCCGTGGCGCACGCCGGCGCAGAAGATCAGCACGCTGCGGCGCATGACCGTCTGCTCGAGAAGCTCGCCGCACGCCGCCTCGACGAGCGCGTCGGTGTCCATGAGGTCCTCGACCTCGCCGGCGATGTACTCACCGCCGCGGGCGTGCAGCCCGCTGGTGTCGGCCTTGACCGCGCCCGCCTTGGTGCGCAGCGGGCACAGGAAGCCCTGCACGATCAGCTCGCGGACGCCGACCTCATAGCAGACCTCGTTGAGAATGGTGTCGGGCGCGCAGATCGTGCCGGTCTTCATCCGGAACGGTGTGGCGGTGAGGCCGACGACGCGCGCGTGCGGGTTGACGACCTTCGCATCGGCCAGGAACTGGCGGTACATCCCCTCGCCGTCCGGCGGGATGAGGTGCGCTTCGTCCACGATCACCAGGTCCACAGGCCCCAGGTCGCAGGCGCGCTGGTAGATCGACTGGATGCCCGCGATGGTGACGGCGTAGTTGAGGTCCTTGCGCTTCAGGCCCGCCGAGTAGATGCCCACGGGCACATCCGGCGCGATCGCCCGCAGCTTGTCCGCGGCCTGCTCAAGCAGCTCCTTGACGTGCGCCAGGATCACGACGCGCCCGGACCAAAGGTTCACCGCGTCGCGGCAGATCGTGGCGATCACCGGCGTCTTGCCCCCGCCGGTCGGGATCACCACGCACGGGTTGTCGTCCCGCTCGCGCAGGAACGAGTACACCGCCTCGACCGCCTCGCGCTGGTAGCCACGCAGTTCCATCAGGCGGCCACCTCCACGATCTCCACGACGACGCTGCCGCCCTCGACGACAGGCCCGCGCTGAACCTCGATGCGGTCGATCTGCCAGTCGTCCTCGTACACGCCCGCGTGCTGGAGCGAGTCGAACACGGCCTTTTGAACGTTGTCGAGATCACGCCGGCGCCGGTCGGGCGGCCGGACCTCGATCCGCACCGCCAGGCGGCCGCGCAACGGCGCGCCGCCCCCAGCCGCGAGGAGGGCGCACACGTCCGTGCGGTAGCGCCTCCCCTCGCGGCTGATGAGCGTGCGCGCGCCGACCCGCCGCCAGTAGTGGTTGACCGACGGCGGATACGGCAGCGTGAGCACGCGCGTGGCGCGGCTCGCCGAGCCGCGATCCTTGCGCTTCACCGCTTCCACGGCGGCGTGCTCCCGTTGGCCGTCGCAGCCGGCCGCGCGGGCGCTGCGCTCTCGCGCTTCGCGTACCCCTTGACGGTGTTCGCCATCTCCTGCGTGTCCTCGCGCTTCTTCAGCCCGACCGACACCACCACCGGCAGGTTGTGCAGCTCGACGCTGTCCCGCGGCGCCATCACGCCCACCGCCCGGCAGATCGACGAGAGCGCGCCGCGCGCGATCTGCACCGTCTTCTCGTTGGGGTGCTTGAGCGTCAGGCGGTCCCAGAGCTTGCGCCCCTTGTGCGGGCCGTCGATGACCTCCAGTTCCAGTTCGAGGTACTCGCCGTTGCCGGCCTTCGTGCCCTTCATCTCGCTGGCGGTGATCACGCACAGGTACTTGCCGGCCGGAAGTGGGTCGAAGGGGACGTTCGGGTCCACGTTGCTCGCGTCGAATCCGTTCAGGTTCGCCATATGCAGTCTCCAGTCTTCAGGTCTCAGTCCTCAGCACGATGTCCTCATTGCTCCGCTGCGGATTCCGGGTCTGCGGACTCCGGACTCCAGACTCCGGACTCCCCCCGCACGAACGCGGCGTACACGCGGTAGTCGAGGGGGATCTCGTCGGGGAGGTTCAGGCGGTTCTTCGCCACGTGCGCCGGGCGCTCGGTGGTGCGGATGATCCGCTCGCCGGTGCCCACGCCCTGCGTTCGCTTGCGGTCGAAGCCCTCCTTGGTCGTCTTGGTGAGGACGCGGTAGGTGGCGAACAAGACCTCGTCGCACCACTCCTGGACCAGCGCGGACGCCAGCTTCTGGAGGCGCGGGCTATAGCGGTCGTAGGTGTCCGTCTCCGGGTTGGCGAACTTCTCGATCTGGGCGTGAGCGATGAGAACGACCTGCATGCCCCGCTCGTTGCGCAGCGCGTCGAGCCCGGCCAGGACCTCGCGCCACTGCGTGAGGGCGAAGACATACCCCTTCGCGTAGCCGATGTCCTCGATGCTCTCGACGCCGCGCTTGGCGCAGACCTCGCCCCAGATCAGCCGCTCGAGCCAGTCGAGGCTGTCGATCACGACGGTGCGGTACTCGTGCTCCTGGATGTAGAGCTCGCCCAGCGCTGCGAGCACGTCGCCGTAGCCTGCCGCCAGCGGGAAGCGGTCGCACTCGATGTTCGCCAGCCCATCCTCGGTCTGGATGAAGATGGGCCGCTCGGCCATCGCGCCGAACGTGCTCTTGCCGATCCCGTGCGTGCCGTACAGGAGCACGCGGCGCGGTGCGGCCCGGGTCCCTCGTTCGATCTGGTTCAGCTTCATGCGGTCCTCCGTGTGGGGTTTGGGGTTCACAGACGGTCAAACAGGCGCAGCGACTCGAAGCGCGTGGGCCACACGCCCGTCGCGCGGCAGCGCGCAAGTTCCTCCATCGCCCGCTCGTTCTCACGCCGGGCCTGCTCCAGCACGCGCTCGGAGAGCTGCCAGACGCCGCAGCGGAACGGCTCGCGCTTCTCCACCGCGATGATGTGGACGGGCACCTCCTCGCCCGACGCGACGTAGACGAGCGCGCGGTAGAAGGCGAGTTGGTGGACGTAGCCGAACGCGCCGATGTCCAGCTCGAAGCAGTCGAGCCGGTCGCACGTCTTCAGGTCCACGATCCCGCGCCCCTCGACCGGGTTGATCCAGTCGATCCGCGCCTGGCAACGGTGCCCGCCGTACTCGCACCGCACGACGCCCTCGGCCACGCCATCGGCGAGCAGCTCCCGCGCGAACATGTGCTCGCGCACGCTCGCGGCCATCTGCTCGACGAGCGCCGCCTGGTCGTCGGCGAGCACCGGCTTGCCGACCTTCGCGGCCCACTCCGCGAACGCCTTTGTGCCCGACCCGAAGGGCTGGCCCGTCCGCGGGTTGACTGGACCGCCGACCGCGAACTCCGCCTCGAACCGCCGCCGCCCCTCAAGCACCAGCACGTGCGCCGCGCGACCGACGAGGTACGCCTCCGTGTCCCGCTCGGGGATGAGCCCGAGCTCCTTCCGCCGGAACAGCAGCGGGCACCGGCGAAAGTCCGCCAGCGCGTGCGACGTAAGGTGCTCGCGTGCCCGGGCGTGGTACACATCGGCCGACTCGCGGTGGAGGAAGTGGAGATCGATGCTTGCCGCCGCGGGCATCCGAACCGTCTCAGGGTTGGCAGACAGGTCAGAGGCGTGGATGTCCTGCGTGAAGGCGCCCTGCCCGAGCCGCACAAGCGGCGCCGAGTCGGCAGGCGGCTGCGGACGTTGGGGCCTGTGGCGCGGCATCACAGCCCCTCCGCTTCGAGTTCACGCTCAGCCTCTTGGTGGAGGCGCCGCGCCTCGCTCAGGCGCACGGCGCGCCGCGGACGCCGCCGGGGCGTCGCGTGCGGTTCATCAGGTTCCTCAACCCGCTCGAAGTGCTTGGCGTCTGCCTCGGCGAGCGCGAGCCCGAACGCCTCGAGCCAGGCCCGCGTCGTGTAGATGCGCCCGCCGAAGCGCATATGCTTCAGCCGGACACGTTCGCCGGACTTCGACTTGACGCCTTCCCGGCACCATCGCCACACGCAGTTGGCCGATGGCCGCCCGGGCGCAAGCCGTGCGGCCTGCGACAGGGTCAGGTGCTCCTCGGTTGCGGTCGTCTGCTCGTTCACCCGTGGCTCCTCGGCCGGTGCGGCCGCTTGCAACGGGCGAACTTTCACGCATGATTCCGCGTGGTTACGCGGTTACTGGAGTAACCAGCGGCAGGCGCATAACGAACGCCGCTCCCAGTGTGGGAGCGGCGTCGGCCGGGCGAAGGTTTTTTGGGGGCGGCCGGGCGCGGTTACTGATCGCCGGACCGATGCCTCACGACGACCCCGCCAGATTGAGCGGCTTGAGGCGGTTCCAGTAGTCGAGCAGCGCCGCGAACGCTTCTGCGACCTGCGTGGTCGAGACGCCGGCCTCCCTCGCCATCGCCGGGAACTCGCTTTGCCAACTCTCCGGCGGAAGGGGCAGATCATCGGGGGGCGGGTGCCGCGCTCGGCGCCGGAACGTCACAACGATCGCGTGGCGAACGGCGTCCGGGTCGAGATCACCCCGTTCGATGAGTAGCAGCAGGTCCACGAGGTCCCGCGACCGGGTGTTCTCCCGATCCGTCCACGGGAACGTGTAGGCGTGGACCTTCTCGGCGAACTGCTGGGCCTTGGGGATCGCCCGCGCACACGCCGGCGCGACCCCTGCGAAGCCCATGAGGTCATCGCCAATGAGCGTCTCGGCATCGCCAACAACTGCGTCGCCGAACCCGACATCGATGTGGAACCTGGCGAAATCCCGGCCGGCCATGCGCGCAATCACGGGGAACACGCCGCCTCCGCCCGGCGCTGCCTGGAGCTCGCTCCGCGCGGGCTGAACGATGAACTCGAAGTAGTCGCCCAGGTCCTTCGCCGCAGCCGTCTGAAGCTCCTCGTGGACTTCGAGCAGGCGCTCGGCGAGAACCACCTGATCGACGGCACTGCCGATCGTCAGGTCAACGTCCCTCGTGGTTCGCGCCCTTGGTCGGAAGCGGAGTTCCATCGCGTACCCGCCCTTCAGGAGCCACGGCGGGTCGCGGTCGTCAAAGAGCCGCGCAAGTAGTCGCTCGATCGCGATCTTGAGCCGCAGCCCCTGGATCTGGACGCTACGTTGCTGTGCCGCGTTGCGGAGCCGGGCTTCGAGCGCCTGGCGGAACGCCGCGGCGTTGGGGTACGCCCTGTTCATGCGCGCCCGCCTTTCAATCCGCTCGCGGGGAACGCCGCCTCCCGCATCTCGAGCAGCGCCTTGGACTGCGATTGCCTGATCAGGCCTCGGCTCACCGCTTCCCCAACCGCCCTCTCGAACTGCTCCGTCGGCATGGTCGCGTCGCCCGCCAGGTCGCGCAGCGTCCGCTGCGGCGTCGTCACCCGCAGCGACGCCATCTCCTGGGTGTCCTCCGGCGTGAGTACCGCTTTGTGCAGTGTGCATCCTCTCGGTGCGCGCTTTCGGAACGACGGCGGTACGGTCAGGTGAAAGCGGGTCGGGATGAACTCCGCCAGGTCGTGGAGGGCGAGCGCCGTCTGGTGGGAGACGACGGCCTGCGGCTGGTCGTCGCGGCCGCGGCTCCAGAACCAGAGCCGCAGCAGGTCGTCGTGCTCCGAATGCGGGAGCGTCGGTATCCGGTACAGACCCCGCCCCGCCCGCTCAAAGTTCCCCGCCGCGAGGTGGTAGGACAGGTGCGGGTAGGCGTACCCTGCCTCCTCGGCCTGCCGGGCCGTGAAGTACCCCCCCTGGGACGCCGCGATCGCAGTCAGGGAGCGGAGGGCGGATTTCTGGTCCCGATAACCCATGCGCACACCTTCAAATCTTTTGAAGGTTTACGCGCGCCGGGGTCGATGGTCAAGCGGCGGGTTCTCACCCCACCATCCGCACTACCTCAATCACCTTCGCCGCGTCCCGCTCGGCGTACACCGCGTCAGTGACCCGGGCGCTTGCGTGGCCCAGCACGAGGGCCGAGGCCTCGAGGCCGTGGACCCGCCGAAGGGCCGTGGCCGCCGCGTGGCGGAGCTGGTATGGGAACCAGCGGTGCTCGCGCCGCCACGCGTCCAGCCGGGGCTTGAGGCCCTCGCGCTCGATACGCTCGCGCCACGCCCCCCGCGTCTCGCCCTCGCGCTTGGCCAGCGGCGGCGGGGGCGGGAACGCCTGGTCGCAGGCGTACTGGATCGACCGGTAGTAACTCCGCGGCGTGTACCGCTCGCCCGCGGTCTTCTTCGGTGTCTTCCGCCTGTTCGTCCCAGCACGATTGCCGCACGAGAGCGGTGTCTTGCGCGCCGCGGCCCGCCGTACCCGCTTCTCCTGGTCTGCTTCGGCCGGGCTGAACAGGTACATCTCGGGGTCGCGGTCCATGAACGGCGCGACGATCTCCTGCGCCTTGGGCCCGAGGTAGATCGAGCGGTCCTTGCCGAGGCGCTGCGTCTTGTGCCTGCGGGGCGTCGCGACCCACACGCCGTTGGCGCCGGCCGTGTCGATATCGCGCGGGCGCAGGCCGAGCAGCTCGTCCGGCCGCGCGCCGGTCAGCCGCTGGAGTTGCACCAGCGCTCGCACTGGGCTGGACATGAACGGCAGCGTGGCCTCGACGACCTCGTCGGGCACGGGCCTGACCACGCGCCCGGGCCTGGCATCGCAGCGCCCCAGCCTGAGCGGCTCCACCGTGAGCAGCGCCTGGTGGACGCTCCCCGGAACGAGTTCTTGCGACGCCGCCCACTTGAACATCCGGCACAGCCGGCGCACCTGCGCGTTCGTGTAGGTGATGGACCACGGTCGACGGCTCATCTCGCCCGTCGTATCGCCACGGATCATCTCCTCCCGCAGCCGCTGCAACCGACGCGGACCGAACTGCGTCGCGGGCGTCGAGCCGTAGGAGCGGCGTAGCAGGCGGATGAGCGCCTTGAAGTGGCTGAACTCCGTCTCGTCGAGTGCGGGCCTGCGGACGCGCTTAAATCGCGCGCACAGCACGCTGATCGTGATCGCGTCATCATCGCTGCCAGCGGGAGCGTCGAACTCGAGGTCCGGCAGCCGCCTGCCGTTGGCCTCCCACTCCGCGATGACCCGGTGGTAGCGCTCGCGGCTCTCGGGCGAGCCCGGCTCGCCCAGCCAGTAGTCCCTCCGCCGCTTGGTGACGGCGTCGGTCAGGGTGACGATGGCCTGGTTGCGGTCGTGCCGCTTCCGGTAGCCGGGGGTCTTGGGCATCTGGCGCCTCCCGAGGTCTCCAGCGCGGTGCGCGCACCGCGCTGAATCTGGCTCGAGCTGCGCCGCCGACCGCCGGCGGGTATCCGTAACTCCGGATTCAGCAAAGGTTTATCGAAGCGAGGCGGACGGGACTCGAACCCGCAACCACCGGATCGACAGTCCGGTACTCTAACCAATTGAGCTACCGCCCCAATCGTCTGCTTGTCGCCTCCCCGGCCGGGCCGGGACGCGGGGCACCGGAAACATACGCCATGCCGGGGGCCGGTCAAGTCCGCCGGGAGCCGCGGGGCCGCGGGCGGGGCTTGAGGCTTGGGGCTTGGGGCTTGGGGGAATCCGGGGATTGAAGCCGACGGAACGCACTCGGAGCGAACACGCTCGGCAGCCGAGGCCGCCCGCGCGTGGGGCAGGCTACCGCCCCTGCTGCGGCAGCGTGATCCGCCCCGGCTCCTGGATCGAGATCGCGTCCCCCTTCGGGCTGAGTTTCGACCCCTGCACATACACGAACGCGCACGCCGCCAGCAACGCCAGCGTCGCCAGCACGGCCAGCGCGGTGTAGACGTCCGGGCTTGCCCCGCGGTGCGCTCGTCCGCCCGGCATCTGCATCCCGAACTGGCTCATCGTGAGGCTCCTTGGGGGTCCTGAGTCCCGAGTCCTGAGTCTTGAGGCGCCAAGCCGCGGCCGCGACGACGGCGATCCGCGGGTGCCGGGTCAGTACAGCCGGCTCAGCACGAGGTCGCCCTCGCGGACGGCGTCGCCCGCCAGCAGGTCCACCCGCGCCACGCAGTTGTTCAGGTCCGTCGTCACCACGACGAGGTTCGCCACGAACGTGTCGCGCCCGCGCCCCACGTACAACTTCATGTTCTCCGCCACGCGGTCGTTCGTCCCCACGTTCAACTCCACGAGCGTCTGCCCGGTCGAAGGGTCCTGGCGAACCTTGGTCACGCGCCCCGTGATCAGCGCACCCGTCGCCTCGTACGGCTGATCCGCCCGGCCGCCCGCGGTCAGCGTCCCCTGCTGGGCCGACTGCAGCGCCCGCTGCGTCGCCACGAGTTGCTCCTGCAGCGCCCGTGTCGTCTGCTCGTAGACCTGCCGCTGGCTCTCGAGGTCGTTGAGCCGGTCCTCGAGGCTCAGCGTCTCGCGGCGCAGGCGCAGTTCGCTCGTGCGCAGCGCGGTCACCTCGGCCCGGTACGACTCGATCAGCGATGCCTGCGCCTTGATCGACTCCACGAAGTCCCCGATCTGGTTCTTCGTCGACTGCGCGTCCTCCTCCGCCTTGCGCTTGTCCGCGAGCAACCGCGAGTTCTCCGTCAGCAGGTCGCGGATCTGCGAACGCAGGTTCGCGTTGTCCGTGCTCAACTGGTCCACCTGCCGCGTCAGCCGGTTCTGCATCTCCGAGAACTGGCTCGTCGCCGCGTCGCGGGCCGCCGCCGCCTCCGCCGCGCGGGCCAGCGCGTTGCGGTGGTCCGCCTCGACCCGGTCCGCGTTCACGCTGTACGTCATCGTCAGCGCGGCGAGCACCAGCGCCAGCACGGCGGCGAACACGACGAACACCTTGGTGAGAATGTGCACGGTCTGCTCCTCGGGCGTGTGTGCCCGCCTCTCGTGGCGGCGACCCCGCGTCGCGCCGCTCGGGCGCATGGCGGGAGGTGGGTCCAGGCTCCTCTTCGCGTCCCGGGCCGCCGCGGCTGCCGATCCGCCGGCAGGGCGACCCCCCACGGGCCGGACGCGCGTCCCGTTTGATACCGGGCCGATCGTAGCCTGTCAATCCTCGTTCGCCAGAACGCCCGGACCGGGGCCTTTCCAGGCCCCCCTCCTACCGCCCCGCCGACCGCTCCGCGTACCGCAGAACCCCAGCCGCCGCAGCCACCCGGACCCGCTCGTCAGGGTCACGGAGCAGCCCTTCCAGCCGGGCGACATTGGTCGGCCCGGCCGTCTCCCCGAAGACCACCGCCGCCTGGGCACGCACCAGCGGGCTGGCGTGCGACGCATACTCCTCCGCGATGAACGCCCCGTCGGTCTGCCCCAGCCTCGCCAGCGCACCCGCCGCCGCCAGACGAACCTCCGCGGGCATCTGATTCCCCTGCTCGTCCCGATACACCGCAAGGTTCCGCAGGTCCGGGATCGACGAGCGGTTCCCCACCTCCCCCAGGATCTGCGCCGCCAGCGCGGCCGTCTCCAGGTGCTCAGGCCTCGAAACGAACAACGCGGCGTGCAGCGGGTGCAACTGGTCGTCGTCGCCCAGCTTGAGCATCGCCTCGGCCACCTGAAGACGCATCAGCCGGACCTCCGCGTCGCCCGCTCGCGGCATGGGCTTCGCCGCCGCCTCGCGCAGCAGCGGCAACGCCGACCGGTCGCCCAACTCCCCCAGCGCCCACACCGCGTGCGCCCGCACCGACGGCCTCGGATCGCCCAGCGCGAACGACGCCAGCGGCGACGGGTCCGCCTCAAGCCCCAGCCGCCGCATCGCGTAGATCGCCGAGGTCTGCACACGCGGCGAGGGGTCCGAGAGCAGCGGCTCGACCGCCGACGCCAGCCGGGTCAGCCTCGCCTTCCCCACCGCCATCGCCGCCACCGCACGCACACCCTCGTTCGAATCACGCAGACCCGCCGCCGCGATCGGTTCCAGCCGCGCGGGCGCGACCACCAGCGCCTCGAGCACGTTCGCACGCACCTGCGGATCGATGTCCACCGACAACTCCGTCAGCGTCGCGATCGCACGCTCACGCAACTCCGTGATCCGAACCGGGCCTGCCGGTCGATCGCCACGGGCCGCCTGGCGCGGTTCCGTCGTCGGCTTCTCAGCCCGCTCCCCCGAAGAGCCGCACCCGCCCGCGACGAGAGCGGCGGCGATGGTCATGCACAGCGTGGGTCGAATCTTCATGAGCGACTGTCCCTGTGGGTGCCCGATCGGTGATGTGCCGCTCCCCGACGGCCGCGGCCCGTTCTGCCGTCGCGGGGCATCGTGCCCCGAGTACGCCGCCCTGTCCGTCGGCGTTCGTGGTCCGACGGATCATTGGTCGGCCGGGCGTGCCCTCGGACTGGCGAAGTTCCGGCCCCGCCGACCCCGGACCCCGGTCCACGCCAGCCCGGCGACCATCGCCGCCAACGACCCCCACCCCGCCGCGTCCCCGATCCGGGCGTACACCGTCCTCCCCTCCCCCAGCGCGACCGTCGCGACGAGCACCCCCTCGGTGTTCGACGGCATCGCCGCCACCACCCGCCCCTCCGCGTCGATCGACGCCGAGATGCCCGTGTTGGCCGCCCGCACCATCGGCGTCGCCAGTTCGGCGCACCGCCAGCGGGCCAGACGCAGGTGTTCCGCCCGCCCCGAGTCCGCCCCACCGAACCACCCTTCGTTCGTGAGTTGCACCATCAGGTCCGCCCGCCGCTCCCCACCGCCGTGGACCAGCCGCCGGCACACCCGCGCGACCGTCGCCTCGAAGCAGATCGGCGTCGCGACGCGCACCTCGCCCCCCCCCGTCCTCGGCACGCGCAGCGCCACCGGCCCCCGCCCCGCCGAAAGATCGAAACTCATCCCCGACGCCCCCACCCCGATCCGCAGCATCGTCCGCTCCAGCCACGGCCACGCCGAGATGTACGGCATCACCTCGCCGAACGGCGTCAGGTGCAGTTTGTCGTAACGCTGCGGCGTGACCCGCCCCCCGTCCAGCACGAACGCGCTGTTGTAGTGCCGCTCGTAACTCGGACGCACGCCCCGCTCGTCCGCCTCGATGCGAAGCCCCTCGAACCCGTCCGCGCCCACGAGCATCGGAACCCCGACCCTCGCCTGCCACACCAGCAGCGTGTCATACGCCGCCATCGACGGCACCACCAGCCACTCGCCCCCGTCGATCGCCCGCTCGATGAGCGTCGCCTCCTCATCACCATCGAGTCCGCGCCACACGATCCTCCGCCAATGCGGCACGTCCCGCCGAGGCTCCTCACGCCAGACGATCCTCGCCGCACGCTCCTCCGCCGCGTCCTCCTCCGCGAGCGTCTCGCCCGGGAACATCGTCTCGGGCCAGACGATCACCTCCGGACCCTCACGCCCCGCCTCCACCGTCATCGCGATGAACGAGTCGAGGTCGGTCAGCCGCTGCAGCGGCGGCCACGTCCCCCGCACGCTCTGCGGCACGTTCGTCTGCACCACCGCGACGCGATACGCCCCCCCCCGATCCGGCCCGCCCGCAAGCCCGCACGCGCACCACAACGCCGACGCGACCACCACCATCCCCAGGGCGATCGAGCCGCGACCGAACAACGAACCCCGACCGGAAGAGAGCGATGTTCCACCCCCCCCCCGCGCCCCGGCCGCCCACGCCCCGACCGCGCACCCCACCACCGCCACAAGCAGCGACGCCCCGTACGCCCCCGCCACCGACGCCACGCGAGGCCCGAACGGCGCATCTAGCAGCGGGTGCCCGACCAGGTACCACGCCCGAACACGCGCGCCCCACGCCCCGCCACCCACACGAACGCCCACTGCTGGAGCGAGAGGTACGCGATCAACAACGGGAAGCCCGCCACCGCCACACCCGCGATCCACCGCTGCTCGAACGCCCAGAACGCCGACGATCCCAGCGCGACCCACAACCCCGCGCGACCCGGCCGGTCCGCACGCAACGCCGCCCACGCCAGCGGCGCGGGCGCGAGCAGCGCGGACGGCCAGAAGTCCACCGGCGCGAACGCCGCCGCCATCAGCGCGGCGTGCAGCAGCCCCAGCGCGAACGCCGACCGCCGCCGAAGGGGGGGGGTGCCCGGCGGCCCGTCCGTCCCCTGGCTCGCTCGCGCGCCCGTCACTTGCCGGCGTAGTCGATGATGCGGGCGATCTCGCTCCGAAGGTCGTGCCGCGACACCACCCGGTCGATGATCCCCGACGTGAGCAGGAACTCGCTCCGCTGGAACCCGGGCGGCAACTCCTGACGGATCGTCTGCTGAATCACCCGAGGACCGGCGAAACCGATCAACGCGTGCGGCTCCGCCAGGATCACGTCGCCCAGCATCGCGAACGACGCCGTCACACCGCCCGTCGTCGGGTCCGTCAGCACGCTGATGAACAGCCCCCCGGCCCGGTCCAGCCGCGCCAACGCCGCGCTCGTCTTCGCCATCTGCATCAGCGAAAGGCCCGACTCCTGCATCCGAGCACCGCCCGAGCAACTCACGATCACCAGCGGAAGGTTCCGCTCCGTCGCCGTCTCGATCGATCGCGTCACCACCTCACCCACAACGCTCCCCATCGACCCCATCATGAACGTCAGGTCCAGGCAGCACAGCATCGCCTGCCGGCCCTTCACGAACGCCACTCCCGCCAGCGCCGCGTCCGTCTGCCCCGTCCGCAACTGCTCCGACAGCAGACGCTCCGAGTACGCCTTCAGGTCCCGGAACCCCAGCGGGTCCCCAGGCGCAAGCTCCGTGAACATCGGCTGGAACGAGCCGGGGTCCGCCAACTGCGAGACCCGCTCCGACGCGCTGATCCGGAAGTGGTGCGAACACTCCGGGCACACGTGCAGGTTCGCCTCCATCTGCCGCCGATACACCATCTGCGCGCACCCGGGGCAACGCATCCACAGCCCCTCGGGGATCGCCGATCGCCGCTGCGGCCGGACGTCGCTCCAACTCCGGTTCGCCAGTTGTGTCATCGCCATGCTTCCTTCCCCACGCGCACGCGGCGCGCGAGCGGTCGGCTCAACGCTCGGCGCGGGCACGCTCACCGCCCGCCTTCAACTCGTCCCGACGAGCCGAGTGCCACTCGACCGCCGGAGACTCCTCCATCATCGCCCACACACGAGACGCCGGAACCTTCAGCAGCCTGCCACGCACCAACGCGTGCGCCATCGGGCGAAGCACAACCCCCGTCGCACCCTTCGCCTTCGACAACCCACGCGACAACCCGCCGATGATCCGCTCCTCGGCCTCCGCCAGCGACTCGCCCTCCGGCGGCGTCACGCTCGCGGGGTCGTCCTTCCATTGGCGGTACGCCGTCGGGTATTTCTCCTCTACCTCACTCGCCAGCATCCCCTCCCACAGCCCAAGCCCCACCTCCGCCAGATCGTCAAGTTCTCGGACCTTCGCGCCGGTCCGCGCCGCCAACCCCCGCGCGGTCTCCACGCTCGCCTCATCCGGCCCGCACAGCACGACCGAGACCTCTTCCGCGTTCACGCCGGCGACCGCCTCCTTCACCGCTCGCCGACCCTCGCCCGACAGCGGCAGGTCGCACGTCCCACACAAACGCCCCGCCGCCTCCCACGCCGTGGCGCCCGTCCTCACCAGCAACAGCCTGATGTCGGTGGATTTGGCCATAGGCCCGCGTCGTGCCCCGGCGGCGTTTCCCGGCCGCTGCTCCGCCCCCGCCACGCTCCGGCTCGCCCGGGCTACGGGGTTCAAGGCCGCTCAGTGTAGCATCGGCCGACCCACGCCGATCGGGCTGAACTTTGCCGGTTCCCAAACATTGCACGAACGAGTCGGCTGCGGTCGCCAACAGGCCCGCCCGGCATCCCGCACGCCCACGCGTTCGCTTCGTCGCTCAGACGTGCCGGCCACCGATCCGAGTCCAACCAGAGGGCCGCGGCCGCTACCTCAAATCGCGGACGCTCGCCAACTCCACGGCCAGAAGATCCGGAGGAACCCCGAGGCCCTTCGCGGCCAGCGATGCAGAGTGGGCGCCAACTGGGAGCCGATGTACTCGATCTCACTCGTGCGGACAGCCCCGGAACCGATGCGGTTCGCCACAATGCGAAAGAGCGCCCCCAGCGCGAGGGTCTCGACCGGATTCGACTCGGGTTGTGTCTTTGCGCCGCGGAAAAGCGCGAGGGAAAGCCCCTCAAGCGTGGCAGCACACAGATTGGTCCGCGCGGCTTGCGCAAGCGCCATGGCCGTGCTCATTGCGTAGCCCCAGGTCGGATGCGCGCAGCAGCGGCCGATACGGCACCCCCAAGCGTTCCATAAGCCTGTCGCCGCCGGCGTCACGATCCAGGATGCACGTCGCGAGCACGACCGTGTGGCCCCGCTCTCGAACCGCCTCGATCGCCCTCCCGATCGAGCCGCCGGACGTCACCACGTCGTCGATGAGCACGACTCGCGAAGGCACGCTCGGAATCGGGCCTTCGATCTGCTTGCGCGTCCCGTGCGACTTGGCTTCCTTCCGCACCACAAACGTCGGGAATGTCCGACCGTGCCGGCGCGCGTAGTCGCCCAGCACGGACACGATCGGCGTGGCCCCCATGTCCATCCCGCCGACAGCGTCGAACTCCACGTCCGCGAGTTCTGCGAACATCGCCTCGGCGACCAGGGCAACGCCTTCAGGGTCCAACGTCACCAGCTTCCCATCGCAGTAATAGTTGGCCTTCTCTCCCGACGACAGCGTGAACTCGCCCCGCCGGATCGCCTTGGCCA
This sequence comes from Planctomycetota bacterium, assembly GCA_014584315.1. GTDB lineage: Bacteria > Planctomycetota > Phycisphaerae > Phycisphaerales > UBA1924 > CAADGN01. Next base: position 22,419 of record JACTNA010000003.1, read on the forward strand.
ACACGAACTGTGCCAGCGCAGCGTGGCGATGGGCTGTGTCGCTCATGGAATCTCTCCGTGACTCGGGTCGGGCGCGCTGCCGCTTGTCGCCGGTCATCCTAGAGGCACCCGGCAATTGCGGTCAAAGCCCGAGTGGGATTATCCACATCATCGCCTCCTCCCCAAGAAGGCGTCAATCGGAGCCTCGCCAAAGCCTCGAAGACCCCCTGCCGGGCCTGGGAGCACGCTCCTCCGGTCGATCCCTCAACATGGTCGGAGTGCCGACAGGCAACCCATCCCGTCCGGTCAAGGCTCTCTCCGTCAGGATCTCAATCAGCCCCGAAGACTGTCGATGACCCCACGCCTGCCGGATTCCGGAACGCCGAACACCGCCGACGCCGCCACCAGCACGTCGCACCCCGCCGCACGCACCTGCCCCGCGTTGCCCGGCCCGATCCCGCCGTCCATCTCCAGACGCTGGTCCGCGCGGAGCGCCCCGGCGATCGCCCGCGTCTTGTCCAGCACCTCGCCCATGAACGCCTGCCCGCTGAAGCCCGGATGCACGCTCATCACCAACACCAGGTCGAACGCCCCCACGTCCGGCAGCACCGCCTCGCCCGGCGTCGGCGGATTGATCGCCACGCCCGCCGTCGCCCCCATCGACCGCACACGCTCCGCCAGCCGCACGCACGCATCCAGCCCGATCGCCTCCACGTGGAACGTCAGGTGGTCCGCCCCCGCCTCCACGAACGGCCCCACGAACCGCTCCGGCTCCTCAACCATCAGGTGAACGTCCAGAAACGCCCCCGGCAACGCCCGTCGCAGCGACGCGCACAACGCCGGCCCCATCGTCAGGTTCGGCACGAAGTGCCCGTCCATCACGTCCAGATGCAGCAGGTCCGCGCCCGCCGCCAGCACGCCCCGACACTCCTCCCCCATCCGCGCGAAGTCCGCCGACAGGATCGACGGCGCGATCAGCGGCAGCCGCGGCGGTCGAGTGAACAGGTCGCCCACGGGCGGACTCTACCCTCTACCCTCCCTGCATGCCCGACCTGCACGCACTCCGCCACCGACTCGAACGAGCAGGCCAGCAGCACCTGCTCAACTTCCACGACCGCCTCCCCCCCGACCGGCAGCGCGCGCTCCTCGCGCAGATCGAAGCCATCGACCTCGACGCCATCCCCGCGCTCGTGCGCGACTACGTCCTCGCCAAGCCCACCATCGACCTGCCCGCCGACATCGAGCCGGCGCCGTATTACCCCAACGATCCCGCCTCCCCCGCCCGTTCCTGGGACCGCCCCGCCTACCGCGCCGCCGGCGAAACCCTCCTCCGCGAAGGCAAGGTCGCCTGCTTCACCGTCGCCGGAGGCCAAGGCTCTCGGCTCGGCTACGACGGCCCCAAGGGCTGCTACCCCGCCGGAGCCGTCACCGGACGTTCGCTCTTCCAGTTCTTCGCCGAGGCCATCCGCAAGACCGGCGAGAAGTACGGCGTCCCCCCCCCCTGGTACGTCATGACCAGCCCCCTCAACCACGACGCGACCCTCGCCTTCTTCGAGCAGCACCGCTACTTCGGCCTCCCTCGCGATGGCGTCATGTTCTTCCCCCAGGGCGCCATGCCCAGTTTCGACCTGCGCACCGGACGCATCCTTCTCGCCGCCCCGGACGAGATCGCCACCAACCCCGACGGCCACGGCGGGTCGCTCCGCGCCCTCAAGGTCTCCGGCGCGCTCGACGATATGCGCCGCCGAGGCGTCGAGCACATCAGTTACTTCCAGGTCGACAACCCCATCGTCCGCGTCGCCGATCCCGTCTTCCTCGCCCTCCACGCCCACGCCCCCGACTCCTCCGCCGAGATGTCCAGCAAGATGCTCGCCAAGGCCTACCCCGAAGAGAAACTCGGCATGTTCTGCCTCGCCGACGGCCGGCTGCGCATCATCGAGTACTCCGACCTGCCCGTCGAACGCCAGCGCGAGCGACTCCCCGACGGCCGCCTCCGCTTCCTCGCCGGAAGCCCCGCCATCCACGCCCTCAGCGTCGAGTTCGTCGAGCGCCTGAACTCCGACCCCGCCTTCGCCCTCCCCTGGCACCGCGCCGAGAAGAAAGTCCCCTGCATCGACCCCGACACCGGCGAGAACACCGAGCCGCGCGGGCCGAACGCCGTCAAACTCGAGCGCTTCGTCTTCGACGCCCTCCCCCTCGCCCGCGCATCCATCGTCTTCGAGGCCGACCGCGTCGAGGAGTTCGCCCCCATCAAGAACGCCGAAGGCCCCGACAGCCCCCACACCAGCCGCGACATCCAGACCCTCCGCGCCGCCCGATGGCTCCAGGCCGCGGGCGTGCAGGTCCCCTGGAAGGACGAGGCCACCCCCGACTGCACGATCGAACTCAGCCCCCTCACCGCCGTCGAAGGCGAGGACATCCAACTCGCTCCGAAGCCCGCCCCGATCGAGCGCGGCGCCCGCATCGTCCTGTAGCGGCCCTGCTCACGGCCCGAACTCGACCGCTTCTCCCTCCCCCACGCGCCCGTAACTCACCCGCTGCACGACCGCGCCGCTCGCGTCGATCAACTCCACCGTGTCCCCGTCGTTGTTCAGCGACATGCGCTGCCCCAGGCGCACGACCGTCGCGTGCGCCCCCGGCGCGAGCGTCCCGATCGGATCCAGCGACCACGTCCCGCCGGAGAGGTCGCGCAGCCGCCAGCCGGTCAGATCGACCGCCGCCGCGCCGAAGTTCCGCAGCGTCGCCGTCTCGTGCTGCCGGTCGTCGCCGGGCGGGTCCGGCAGCAGCTCCACGATCCGCACGCCGTCCGGCGCGGACGGCGCGGCGTCCGACAGCCGGAACCACACCACAACCGGGTAGTGGTCCGGCCCCGTCATCGGGTCGTGCCGGTGAGGGATGTCCACCGTCTCGATCCGCCCCGCCAGCCCAGGCCCGACCAGCACGTGGTCGATGCTCGTCAGTTCCTGCGGAGAGTCCACCCGCCCGTTGTTGTTCTTGTCGTAGTGCGCCGTGTAGCGCTGGCTCTTGTCCAGCAGGCTCGCGGCGTTGATCAGGTCGTCGTCCGGATCGCCGGGGCGCATCGCCCGGATGTTCAGGAGCACGTCCGAGATCGGCTCGCTGTCGATGTGGTCCTTGCCGTCCTCCGACCCGTCGTAGTCGTTGAAATCGCCGACGATGATCACCTCGTACCCCGCGTCCGACTCCTCGATCGCCATCCCCACGATCGCGTCCGCCTGCGCCTGACGCTCCAGCCGGCGGTCCTCGCGCGTCGGAAACGCCACGAAGTGCAGCCCGATCAGCGAGAACCGCAGGTCCGGCTCCGCCTCGAACCGCGCGATCAGGTGCTTCGACACGCCCTTCCGCTCGCTCCCGCTCACGCCCTGCCGTTCGTCGCGCGACACGCTCACCGGGTCGATCCGCGTCAGCAGCCCGACGTCCTGCCCCGTGTACGTGTCCTTGCCCTTCACCAGGTACGGCTCGTACCCGCGCCCCGCGAGGAACGAGTCCCGGAACAGCGTCAACGCGTCCAGGTTCTCCACCTCCACCAGATGCACGATGTCGGGATCGCTGTAGATGATCACGTCCGCGACGCGCTGCATGTGCTCGGCCGCGGCGTCGGGGTCGCCCTTCCACGCGAACGAGACCTGCCCCTCTTCGGGCGCAAGCCCGTCCCACAGGAACTCCGCGTTGAACGTCATGATCGAAAGGCGCGACGTGTCCGTACGACGGTCATCCGCAGGCGACGACGAAGCCCCCAGCGACAGCGCAATCGCGCACGCCACCCCGCGACCCACCAGCCTCAGGCTCCACATGTGTCCCCCGTTCCGAGGCCCGAACGCAGACCCCATCGGCACGACGCCCAGCCTACCACGGGCGTTGTCGAGCCACACATACCCGCGCACAACCCGAATGTAACCGTAAGTCTATTGAGGACAAATACTTAGAACACACGCATCCCACGCTCCTCGTCACCGCGCGCCTCCGAGGCGACGCTTCACCGGTGCGACACGTCCTCGAATTGCGGCCCTCACGGGCGTCTGCGGGAGGAATTTCGGGGTCGGGCAGCCAATAGTTGCCCGCGTCAGGTCGCGGCCTGGGGAGAGACGTTCCGAACACAGGCTCGCGCAAGTACCCTTCTCGTTCGGCCTCTTTTCGGAGTTCAATCCATGAGCAAACAGAGCATCTCTCGGTGGGTTTGCGCCGCGGCGGCCTCCGTCGCCATCGTCGGCGCGCTCGGTATCGTCGGCTGCGAGCAGTCCGGCTCCTCCGGCGCACACAAGGACTCGGAAGTCTGGGCACGCGCCCAGAAGACCGGCGCGGCCCCGCACGCCGCCGGATTCTCCACCGGCTACGGCCGCAACGTCGCGGGACAGGACGCCCCGAGACCCGCCCCCGAGCCGCGCGCCGAGGAGCCCCGCCCCGCGCCCGCCCCTCGCACAGGCTCGGTCATCGCGGCCTACCCCACGGGCCACACCCGCACACCGCAACTCCTCGTCGAGAAGTTCGCCCCCGCGCAGGTCTCGCTGGGCGAGGAGTTCACCTACGAGTACCGCCTCACCAACAACACCGACTCCACCATCGAGGACATCGTGCTCACCGAGCAGATGTCCCCCAACTTCAAGTTCGCCTCCTCCGACCCCGCCCCCACGGGCCAGGGTGAGTGGACCATCCCCAGCCTCGCCCCCGGCGAGTCACGCACCATCCGCATCCGCGGCAGCGCGAGCAACGCCCAGACCATCGCCGCCTGCGCCGACGTCCGCTACAAGGTCCCGCTCTGCAGCGAGACCCAGGTCGTCCAGCCCGCGCTGCAACTGGCCCTCGTCGGCCCCGCCACCGTGCTGCTCTGCGACGCCTTCAACCTCGAGGTCACCGTCCGCAACACCGGCACCGGCGTCGCCCAGAACGTCACCGTCGACGTCGCCCTGCCGCGCGGCGTGACCACCCTCGACGGCCGCTCCTCCGTCACCCTCTCCGCCGGCGACCTCGCCGCCGGACAGGCCAAGTCGCAGACCATCCAGGTCAAGGCCGCCTCCACCGGCACCTACTCCTCCTCCGCCAAGGCCAAGGGCGGCGCCCTGACCGCCGACGCGGCCCCCGTCGAGACCAAGATCGTCGCACCCAAACTGACCATCGCCTGCGAGTCGCCCGAACGCCGTTTCGTCGGCCGACCGGTCGACTTCGCCGTCACCGTCAGCAACACCGGCGACGCCCCCGCCACCAACACCGTCGTCACCCAGACCATCCCCGCCGGCGTCACCATCGGCTCCATCTCCGACGGCGGCGCGGTCCGCGACGGCCGCGTGGTCTGGAACCTCGGCACCCTCGCGCCCAACGCCTCGCGCAAACTCACCGTCAACACCACCGCGGCCTCCATCGGCTCCGTGACCGCAAACGCGAGCGCGGTCGCCGACTGCGCCGATCCCGTCTCCTGCCCCACGACCACCGCGGTCGAGGGCATCCCCGCCCTGCTGCTCGAAGGCAACGACAACCCCGACCCCGTCGAGATCGGCAACACCACCACCTACACGCTCGTCGTGACCAACCAGGGGTCCGCCGCGCTCACCGGCGTCAAGCTCGTCTGCACCATGGACGAGGGCGACACCATGGAGTTCGTGAGCGCGTCCGGCGAGGGCGGCGCCACCGGCTCCGCACAGGGCCGCAACATCACCTTCCCCGCGATCGCCCGCCTCGAGGCCGGACGGTCCGCCACCTACCGCGTCGTGATCCGCGCCAAGAACCCCGGACAGGTCTCCTTCCGGGCCGAGGCGACCAGCAACGAGATCACACGCCCGCTCCTCAAGGTCGAGACCACCAACTTCTACCGCTGAGCCTCGACCGACAACCCTGACCGCAACACACGCGGGGCGCACCCACTCGGGTGCGCCCCGTTTCATTCCACACCCATGCCCTCCGGCGGCACCGCCGTCCCGCCCGTGCCGACGCTCAACGACGCCGACCGCCGAAGCACACAGCCCCAGCGAAAAACACGCCCGCCGTCCCAGGCCCCGGAACGACCACGAACGAGAACCCCTCGACCTGACCGCCAAGGTCCTTCGTCGATCCGAACTCGTCCGTGTACACCGTGTGGTTCAGGTGCGCCGTCCCCCCCGACACGACGCGAGCCGCGTACCCCTCGGGGTTCCATCGCAGCGTGAACAGCCACACCGGATCGCTCGCATCGAACCCCGCGTTGAAATGCGGCGGTTGCTGGAACGCGTCGATCGCCAGGATGTCGTTGTTCGCCTGCGGCGTCAGGTCGCCCAGCGAGAGCAGCGCGCCATTCCACCCCTCGACGCTCAGCCCACCCGTCGCCCACAGCGACTCGCCGAGCACGTCGAAGACCGACCCCGCGAAGCCGACCGCATCCTCCCCGCCCCATCGGGCGTGCAACGAAAGGAGCGCGCTCTCGCCCGGCGTGACGACGCCGTCGCCATCCCCCGTATCGCCGACCGTCCACCCCCACCGCATGGTGTGCTGGGCCGCCGCGCACCCCGCGGAGCAGGCCAGCGCGAGCGCAGTGGCTCTCACGTGCATCGCGGTTCCTCCAACCAACGCCGGCGACCTCCGGCGTCAACGCCGTCGGCGCCGGAGCGCAAGCGCACCCAGCGCCGCCGCCGGCACGAGCGTCCCGGGCGTGGGCACCACCTCGAACGAGAACCCCTCGATCGTCGGCGTCGCCTCCACCGACGACCCGAAGTCATCGATGTACAGCGTGTGACTCAGGTGATTCGCCGACGTGCCCGAGACCGTGCGCGGCGAGTATCCGTCCGGCGCCCACTCGATCCAGTAGATGGCGGTCGGATTCCCCTCCCAGAACTGCGGGTTGAAGAACCTCGGCAACTGGAACGTGTCGATCGCCAGGATGTCGTTGTTCGCCTGCGGCACGCCGTCCTCGTTCGTCATCTGGCCGAGCGTGTCATTGCCGTCCGCAACCACCAGCGTCCCCCCGCTCCAGCCGGCAGTGCCGATGATCTCGAAGGCCGAAGCGCAGTAGTACACCGGCGGCGGGCCATCCGTCCGAGCCAACAGAACGAGCAACGCGTGCTCGCCCGGCTCCACGATCCCGTCCCCGTTCCCCGTGTCGCTCACCTCCCAATACCAGTCCAGCGTGTACTGCGCGTGCGCCAGCCCCCCACAGCACGCCAGCGCAGCCGTCGCCCCGATCGACCTCTTCATCGTCCACCTCCCGCGGGCAGGAGTGCGTGCAGGCCCCGTGCTTCCCATCCTACCAATGATGCCCACGGAACGGCACAGTGCAAGCCCTTTCGGCCGAGAAGCCAGTCCCCCCGGGCGACGCGCACCAACTTCCGAGCCGCGGGCTTCAGCCCGCGTTCAGGGGCAACCCCGACACCCGCGCCGATCACGACACGAAATGATCCAAAAACAAACCCCGCCCGGGGATATCCCGAGCGGGGTTCGAGAAGCTTGGAGCTTCGCGCTCAGTCGAGACCGCGATCAGCGGCGACGACGGGCGGCGACCAGGCCGCCGAGCCCGATCAGCCCGAGGCTGGCCGGAGTCGGAACGCAGGTGATCCGAAGGCCGTCGATCGTCGGGGCGGCCTCCTTGGAGGTGCCGAAGTCATCGACGTAGACGCTGTGGTTCAGGTGGTTCAGGGTCGTCAGCGTGAAGGTGCTGCCGTTGAACGCCGTCGCCGTGATGTCCAGCGAGTACACCCAGATCGGGTTGCTGGCGTCGTACCCGGCGTTGAAGAAGGGCGGGAGCTGGAAGGCATCGACCGTGATGATGTCCTCCGGCCCGATCTGGATGCCGTCGTTGTTCGACAGCGCGCCCAGGGTCGGGTTGCCCATCCCGTTCGAGATGAACCCGTCGCAATCCTCGCACCCGGCGTTGATGTCGAAGATCGAGCCGGCGAAGCCGACGAGGGGCGAGCCGCCCATCGAGGCCCACAGCGTGTAGGTGCCGGTGGGGTTCGACGGATCCAGGGTGGCAGGTCCGGTCCAGTACCAGTGCATGGTGTACTGGGCCGACGCGATGGCCGCAGTGCCCGCGAGCGCGAGCAGCGCACAGACGTTCCGCATTGCTTGTTACTCCTCTCTTCTCACACATTCGACCGCCGCCACGTTGCAGCGGGTTCGGCCCCATCATACCAGACTCCCCACCCGCCGCAAAAGGGGTCTGTCGCAATTTTCTGCAAGAACTTCACCCCCAAAGACCGTTCAAACACCGTACAAATGGCCCGCAACCCCCGCCACGCCCTCCACCGACCCCGATTCACCACGATTCTCGACCCTCCGACACCCCGATTCCTTGCGATCGCCCGACGGCGTGGCATGTTTTCGTGGCCGAGCGCCCCGCCGGGGGTGCCGCGGGCCGTCGTGACGTGAGTGGACATCCGTGGGGTGGGAGGAAGAACCGTGAACCGTTCAATCGCACCGTTCGCCGCCGGGCTGGCCGCCGCCGCGGCTTCCGTCGCCCACGCGGGCATCGTCTCCAGCACCTTCGACGCCAACACCGAGGGCTGGGTCGTCAGCGACTCCATGCTGCCCCCGAGCGAGATCTCCACCGCCGGAGCGCTCCACGTCCTCGGCTTCGGAAACCCAGGCGGCTTCATCGCCGTCCCCGATACCTTCGACCCGGGCGAGGCCGCGTTCGTCGCTCCCGCCAAGTTCCTCGGCAACAAGACCGGCGCGATCGGCGGCACCCTGCTCACCCTCGACCGCAGAGTCTGGGACCCGCCCCACAACAACAACCCGCAGCAGGTCGACTACGCCTACGACATCACCATCTCCGGCAACGGCGTCATTCTCGGCTACGACCTCCCCACCACCACGCTCCGCTGGTCCAGTTACTCCGTCGACATCGGCGTCGGCATGGGATGGACCAACCTCGACACCAACCAGCCCGCCACGCTCGACGACATCACCGCCGCCCTCTCCGCGCTCGACGACCTGCGCATCCGCGCCAATCTCAACGACATCGGCGTCGGCTCAGGCCTCGACAACGTCGTCCTCATCCCCGCCCCCGGCTCCATCGGGCTTCTCGCCCTCGCCGGCGCGGTCTGTCGCCGACGCCGACGCTGACCCCGAATCTCCGCCCACACACGACGACATCGGACCCATCCGCCCACGCCCCGCCGAGGGGAGAGCGGAGCCGTCCCCCGGGACGTGCGGGGCCTCGCGCCCCGGGCGGCGCGGCGGTTCCTGCAACCTCGCGCCGCTGCTCCGTGCGCCGGCCGCACCCAGGCCGACGCGTACCATCGCGCCATGCCCTACCGCGTCCTCGCCTTCGAGTCCACGCCGAACCCCAACGCCCTCAAGTGCCTCGTCGAGCCGCGACCCGCCGAACGCCCGCGCTCCTACCGCTCCTCCCGAGAGGCCGGCGACGACGCGCTCGCCGGCGCGCTCTTCGCCGTGCCGGGCGTGACCGCGCTGCTCATCCACACCGGCTTCATCACCGTCACCAAGTCCCCCGACGCGCGATGGCCCGCCATCCGCGCCGGCGTCGAACGCGCCCTCCATGCCGCCGACTGAACGCGAACAGGTCCGCGCGCTCCTCGCCTGGTTCCGGCGCGCCGCTCGCCCGCTCCCCTGGCGACCCCGAACCCTCGACGCCCCGCGCGATCCGTACCTTGTGCTCGTGAGCGAGGTCATGCTCCAGCAGACGCAGGCCGCCCGCGTCGCCGAGCGACTGCCCGCCTTCCTCGCCCGCTTCCCCGATCTGGCCTCGCTCGCCGCCGCGACCGAGCACGACGCCCTCGCGCTCTGGTCCGGCCTCGGCTACTACCGTCGCGCCCGCAACCTCCACGCCGCCGCACGCGAGATCGCCTCGCGCCACCGCGCGACCATCCCCCCCGACCCGGCGACCCTCGCCACGCTCCCCGGCATCGGCGACTACACCGCCGCGGCCGTCGCCTCGCTCGCCCACCGCGTCCCCGCGCCCGCCGTCGACGGCAACGTCGCCCGCGTCGTCATCCGCCTCAACGGCCTCGACCTGGCCGCGGCCTCTCCGCTCGCCCGCGCCGCCGCACGCGAGCGCATCGCCGGATGGATGGCCGCCCTGCCGCGCACCGCCCACCCCGGCCTCGTCAACGAAGCCCTCATCGAACTCGGCGCGACCGTCTGCACGCCCCGCGCCCCGCGCTGCCACGCCTGCCCACTCAGAACCTCATGCACCGCAGCCCGCACAGCGACGCAGCACGACCTCCCCCGCCCCGCCGCGCCCGCCGCTCGCACACCCCTCTACTGCGACGCGCTGCTCGCACTCGACCGCCGCGGCCGCCTGCTCGTCGAACCCCGACCCGCCCGCGGCCTCTGGGCCGCACTCTGGCAGGCCCCCACCCGCGAGCACAACGCCCGCCGCGCCACCGCCCGCTCGCTCCGCGCCTGGCTCGCGCTCGACCTGCCCCTCACCCGCGCCGACCGCTTCACCCACGCCACCACGCACCGAGCCGCCGAGTTCACGGTCTGGAACGCGGGCACGCTCGGCGCGCCAGAAGCCCGCGCCCTCGCCAACGCCCGCCCCGGCTCGCAGTGGCTCACCCGCACCGCCGCCGCCCGTCTCCCCCTGTCAACCCCGCAGCGCCGAATCCTGCTCGAGTCTCGCTCGTGACAGCAGGAGCGATCAGGCCGACCGCCGCTCCGACCCCGAACGATCCGTCACGTGCCGCACGAGTCGGTCAGCGTGCTGCCGTTCGATGCTCCGGAGTTTCTCAGCGACGTTCGCGATGCTCTCACCGCTCTCTCTCCAGAGTCGCTCACGGATCGCACGGATATCGTCGATCAGCGGGTCCACCCGCGGCTCGCACGGCTCTCTGTTCTGGCGCGTCATGGCGACGTATCCCAAAGAAGGTCCGGTGTGATGATCTGAGGCGGAACGAGGCCCGCCCTGAGGCAAACCCGTCGAAGATGAACCAGCTTGTTCGGATTGGCGAGGTGCCTCACGTTCCAACTGAGAAGGTAATCGAGTCGATGTGCCGTCGATACCGCGACGTGCATCGCGTCGCCACCTTCGCCAGGCCCGGGCATCACCCGCTCAGCAACCAGGAGCGTGGCGAGACCGAGCACCTCGTCGTTGATGGCCAGAGTCGGCACGCTCTCGACAAACCTCATCGCGGCCTCGCTCTGGCGAAATCCCGGCGCCGTCAACTCGCGCAAGACTTCGGCGGAGACGAACACAGAGTGCCGATCGCGCTGCGTCGCCCACCAGTCGAGGCTGGTCTCGCGACGATACAGGCTTGCTGTGTCGGCGCGATCGGTGACGCACGCGCTGATGAAGCTTGTCTCAAGGTAAACGCTCGCCACGGCGTCAGGAGTCTAGGAGCGAACCCGCGACCGAACCTCGCTCCGCGACCGGACCACTCGAATAACACTCCTCCAGCACGCTCCGCCAGTCCTCCAGGCCGCACACGCCCACGAATCTCCGGCGCACCTCCTCGGCTCTCGGGTGATGCTCCGCGAAACGGATGCCGAACTTCCGCATCGTCTTGCCCGTGTACGCCTCCGGCCGGCGCGCCCCCGCGTTCACCGCCAGCGCGAGCGTGAAGTGCTCCTCCAGCACGGCCCGCTGCTCCTGCACGCTCGGCGCGGCCGGCGCCTCGCCCGCCATGATCCGCCGCGCCTGCCGGAAGACCCACGGGTTCCCGATGCACCCCCGCGCCACCGCCGCCGCGTTCACGCCCGTGTAGCCGATCATGCGGAACACGTCCTCCGCGCTCCACACGTCCCCCGAGCCGAAGACCACCCGCTCCGGGTCGCGCCGCCTCGCCTCCCGCACGACCTGCCGCAGCACGTCCCACCGGCTCGGCCCGACGTATTTCTGCTCCACCGTCCGCGCGTGCACCGTCGCCCACGCGTACCCCATCTCGTACGCCGCGTCGAGGATGCGCCGGAACGCCTCCGCCATCTCCGGCGTGTCGTCGAACGACCGCCGCAACTTCACCGTCGTCGGCACGCTCGCCGGCAGCGCCTCGCGCACCGCCTCCAGCATCCGGATCGCCCCCTCCGGCTCCGCCAGCCAGTGCCCCCCCCGCGCCTTGCTCGCGATCTTCTTCACCGGGCACGCCAGGTTCACGTCGATCGCCGCGAACGACAGGTCGGCACGCGAATGATCGTCGCCTCCGCTCCCATTTGGCCCTTTGGCCATTTGGCCCTTTGGCCATCTGCCCCTCCCGATCTGCTCCCCACCCGGCAGCCGCAGGTGCCCCTCCGCCCCCGGCGCGAGCGCGCCGTTGTACGCCAGCCGACGGTACTCCCGATCCGCACGCTTCCCCTGCTCCACCAACTTCAACGCGGCCGCCGCCATCTCACGCGGCTCGCTCCCCATCAACTGCCCCGCCAGCGGATGGTCCTCCTCCCCGCCCGGCACGTTGTCGTGCAACTCCCCCAGGTCCGCCTTCGCGAACCCCCGACCCCCCGCCAGCAGCGTCCGGTCCAGCAGCGCCTCCGTCACGCAGTACGGGCACCCGTGCCGACGCGCGATGATCCGCATCGCCGCGTCCGAGTACCCCGCAAGCCCCGCCTGGAAGAACGGCCCGTCGAACCCCGGAACCACCTCACGAACGCGCGGATGCACCCCGCTCTCGCCGTACTCCCGCACCAGCCGCTCCGCGACCCGACGCGCATCCAACGCCTCCGCGCCGGGAGCGATCGCCGGCGAGGGCGCGGTCGCGTTGGAGCCTGAGCATCCCATACCCTACAAGGATAGGGTGAGCGCCCAGCGCCACCGAGGAGCCGAGACCATGCCCGAGCGAACGTCGATGCACGCCGCACGCACCGTCATCGCCCTCCTCGCCGCCGCCGCGCTCTGCCAAGCCTGCTCGCGCGTGCCCACCGCCCTCGTCGGCGGCCCCGTCGGCCCCTACGACCGCCCATACCCCGCCACCATCCAGCCCGCCGAGCAACTCGACGTCCAGGTCGCGCGCGACGGACCCGTCATCACACTCACCAACACCACCGCACACTCCTTCGGCCCCTCCACCCTCTGGATCAACCGACGCTACAGCCGCCCGCTCGGCGGCCTCGACATCGGCCAGACCGTCACCCTCCCCCTCAAGCAGTTCCGCGACGAGTACGGCGACCCCTTCCGCGGCGGCGGGTTCTTCGCCACCGAGCAACCCGACCGTGTCGTCATGGCAGAACTCGAAACCGTCGCCGACAGCCAGACCGTCATCTACGGCCTCGTCGTCGTCGGCGGGCAGAACTGACCCCCCCCTCCCGGGAGCCTCGCCGTGGCCAACGTCCTCGTCGTCGCCCCCCACCCCGACGACGCCGAACTCGGCATGGGCGCAACCATCGCACGACTCGCCGCGCAGGGCCACGACGTCCTCATCCTCGACGCCACCAACGGCGAGCCGACCCCGCACGGCGATCCCGACACCCGCGCCCGCGAAGCCGCGGAGGCCGTCCGGCTTCTCTCGCCCGATCCCGCAACGCACCCGCGGGGCCGCCCGGTCCGGCGAGTCTGCCTCGCCCTGCCCAACCGCTTCGTCACGCACACACTCGAAGCCCGGCACGCCGTCGCCGGCGTCATCCGCGCCCACCAGGCGCAGGTCATGTTCGTCCCCTTCCCCGAGGACGCCCACCCCGACCACCGCGCCGTCACGCGCATCGCCGAGGACGCCCGCTTCGACGCCAAACTCACCGGCATCACCATGCCCGAGCCACCAGCCCTCGCGGCGCCAGCCTCAGGACGCAAGACTCAGGACTCAGGACTCAGGACCCCTCCCCCCCCCCTCTACCCCCGCTGGCTCTTCTACTACTACTGCACCCACCTCCGCATCGTCCCCGAGCCGTCCTTCATCCTCGACGCCACCGGATTCGAGGACGCCAAGCGCGAGTCGATCCTCGCCTACCGCTCGCAGTTCGTCGTCAACGAGCGCAACCGCGCCGTGCCCGAGTGGGTCATGGACGCGACCCGCTTCTACGGTTCGCGCATCGGCACCCCGGCCGGCGAACCCTTCTTCGCCCGCGAACCCCTCGGCCTCACCTCCCTCGACTCCCTCCCGCTCTGATCCCTCTCCACACAGTGGCCCAGGCGTCCCGCCCGTGCCCCATAACGACCCCACCTCCACTCCCGACTCAAACACGCCCCCCATCGCGCCGATGCATCCGCCCGGATGCCGCACCACACCGAAGACCAGCCGCCGCGCCAGCCCCAGACGCCGGTCTGGGCCATCATCCTCACCTCCTGCGCCGTCATCGCCACCGCGCACCTGCTCGGCGTCCCCAACCTCACCGAACTCTCCCTCGGCCTGCCCGTCGGCCTCTGGATCGCCCTCGCCCTCGCCGCCGCCTGGACCGCCTCCACACTCGCTGCCTCCTCTCCTTCTCCTTCCTCCTCCTATCCCGGTGGGGCGGGCGTCTCGCCCGCCTCTGTTTCAGGTGGCACGGGCGTCTCGCCCGCCTCTGCCTCAGGTGGGGCGGGCGTCTCGCCCGCCTCTGCCTCTCTGCACCACCCTCTGCTCATCCCGCGCCTCTCGCTCCCCGCCGAACTGCTCACCCGCGCCGCCGCCCTCATCGGCGAGGCGCTCTCGCTCGCCCTCCGCGCCGCGCTCGCCGGCGCACCCGCCCTTCGCCCCGCCGACCCCGAGTCCCTCCTCTGCGCCCTGCACGACCGCGCCCGCTGGCCCACGCGCCCCCTCCGCATCGGCCTCGACCTCTCCGACGCCGACGCGGCAGCGATCGCACGCGATCCCCCCCCCTGCGCCGTCCGCTGGTTCCGACTGACCGACACCCCGGACCTCATGGCCGCCTGCCGTCGCCACCGCCTCGACGCCGTCGTCTCGCGCCACGGCGGCGGCCCGGTGCGCATCGTGACCAACGAGCGCGCAGGACGCCACGCCGCACGCCTGGACTGGGCCGCCCCCGACACGCCCTCGCTCGCGGCCGCCTTCCCCCACCGCATCGACACCCAGGGCGTCACCATCGACGCGCCCGCCCCGCTCGCAGACCCCGACGCCCACGCCGTGCGCGACCTCGCCCTCGCCGCAGCCGCACTCGCCCGCCACCCGGCCCGCCTCGCCCTGCCCGACCGCCTCTTCGGACGCCGACCCATCGCCGACCACGCCCCCTTCATGCGCCGGCTCGCCGACCGCCTCGACGCGCCCGGCCCGGCCGAACGCACCATCGCCCGCGTCGTCTCGGCCTGGGCCGTCAACCGCGACCCCCCCCTCGTCGAGCGCTGCGCCGCGCACGCCCGCACGGACCCGACCGTGCAACTCCGCCTCGCCGCCGCCCGGTTCGCCGCCGGCGACGACCGCCGCGCCCTCGACGCCCTCACGCACGCCGACCGCCTCCTCCGCTCCGGCGACCCGCCCGCTCGCTTCGACCACGCCGCATTCGTCGAGGCCGAACTCCGCTGCGGCGACGACGCCCCGCTGACACTCGGGCGCGTCGCCGTCGGCGTCTGCCTCCTCTGCGCCGCCACGCCCGTCGATCGCCTCCGCTTCATCCGCGACGACATCGACGAGGAAATGCGCTTCGCCCCCTGGCTCGTCGGCCGCGACCAGGACCGGCGCCTGCTGCTCGAAGTCTTCCGCGAACTCGAACGCTGCCGACGAGCCGACGAACTCGGCCTCCCCGAAGCCGCACAAGCCGCCTGACCACCCCCCGACCACCGCCACCCACGCACCAACCGCCAGCGAGCCGGACATGCCCCGCCCAAAGGGCGCACGCCCGTTGCCAGGGGCGCAGCAAGGCCCCGCGAGCAAGCCCCTGGCAGCAGCGTCATCCGCTTCACTCCGGGGCGGCGCCTTTCCAGGCCCCGCTTACCGCGCCTCCTCCATCCTCACGGCAACTCCATCTCCTTCACCAATGCGCAGCGACCTATCCAAGTCCGTAGAACAGCCTTGCGGGAATCCGCCCCGGCCAATAGACTCCCGGGCATGGTGGGGCACGGCCCGGAATCCGGAAGCACCGCCTTCACAGTGCGGAAGACGGTGGCACGAATAGTCCATGCCACGCCGCCGACCTTCGAATACATCGAAGTGTTCTACAACTGCCAGCGAATCCACAGCAGCATCGGCTACGTCAGCCCCGAACAGTTCGAGACGGGCCGACGCTGGTATACTCGGAGTGTCCACTGGAGGTGGGCAAGTTCACCTCTTGCCATACAACCTGTTGAGCAGAAGAGATCCAATTAGATTATGGCCAGAACTCACTCAACGTGGATAGCCGTCATCGGAATTGCGGTTGCGGCGGTAGGCATCATCGCCCCGATCGCGTGGAGTTTGTGGGCCTCGCGGATTGCGATGGAAATCGTAGTGCTTTCGCAGGATCAGATCGTTTCCGAATCGGACTTGGGAGAACTGTTCGTACTGCACTACAGAGCACCGGGTTCCAGCACACTAGAATCCATCACCGACCTGTCAACCGCTCGCTTGGTCGTGCGAAACAGTGGGCGCCGTCCAATCCGCCCCGATGATATTATTTCTCCAATCGTCATACAAGTGATGCCTCCTAGCAGGTTGTTGGCTGCGGATATAATTCGCCGCAATCCACCGGACTTACCAATAGATATCGACATCCCCGATTCGAGAGATCGAGTCGTCCTCGATCGTTCGCTCTTCAATCCCGGCGACTCGTTCGAAGTGCTTCTTTTCTTTACGGGCACGTCGAAGGCACCCCCGAGTGCCAGCGCCCGCATCGCAGGGCTCCACGCCGTATCCGTCGTTGATCGAACGCAAGACATCCCCGCGGCGCAAAGGAGATTCGGGATTCTCGGCTGGATCGTTGCCGGATCTACCCTGTTTACGATTGTTCTTATCTTTGGGGGAATGTTGGTATTCGTGGAAGAACGGAGATTTCTGCGCGAACTAGAGTCGAAGAAAGACTCCTTGCTCCAGGCAACGTCAACCGAGGATCTTGGCGCGGTTATTCTCGCCGCCGTCGACCGTCTCCCAGAGCCCGACAGGGCCAAGGTGTCCAACATCCTCGAACGATCCCAGATCGAAAAGGCCGGAGATGCGGATCGGATTTACGACCAACTAAGGTCGGTCATGCTCAAGGAACTGGGCGGTGCTCGTACTATCATCGGATTCTCGGCGTTCCTTGCCTTGCTCGGAATAACCGTGATGGCATGGCTATTGCGGCTGTTTCCATGGATGTAATGGATCCTCGGGGATATGGCCTTGGGAGCCTTGATCCACGCGGCAACTCCCGTAACTCAATGGAACTGGCGATCGCAAGCACGGCGGTGTGGCACCGATGTTGTCCGTCGTGGACGTGCCTCGCCACCGCGATGACCCCCTCGGTGTCTGAAGAAGGGGATCGGCGGCGTGATCCTGGGGTTTCGCTCGTCGCGTAACGGATTGGGCGACCCGGACTTGCTCGCCTGTGGCTGTAGCGGTACGGGGGGAGCCACGAAGCCTCGATGCCGCCCAGCCAGCCGCCCCCGCTCACTCCGACGGCAGGTTCAGTTGCCACGACACCCCGTAGCGATCCTGGATGAACGCGAACCGCTCGGAGAACCCGTAGTTGTCGAGCGGCATCATCACGAAGCCGCCGTCGGAGAGCGCGGCGAACACGCGCTCCAGTTCCTCGGCCGACTCGAAATCGACGAACAGCGAGACGGCCGGCGTGAAGTCGAACGGGTGCTTGATGGGGCTTTCGGTCACGCCGATGCGCTGGCCGTACACCTCGAAGACGGCGTGCTGGATCGATCCCTCCGGCGCGCCCACGGGGTTCTCGCCGTAGCGCTGCATGGAGACCACGCGGGCATCGCCGAAGACCTCGAGGTACCGGTTGATCGCCTCCTCGGCGCGGCCGTCCTGGAACATCAGGAACGGCGTGACCCGTTTCGTCATGGCGTGCTCCTGCACCGTCTCGGCTTGCTCGGGCCGGCAGCCCGCCGCCGCCACCACGACCCCCGTCGCCGCGAGCATCGCGAGCATTCTCATGCGCCGAGTCTACGGGATCGCGGGAGCGCGCACAACCGCCGTCGGCCCGGCGTCGCGGTGCCGGGCCGGCGTCAGACCGTGAAGTCGATCATGCTGCCGCGCGGCATGAAGCGGCGCAGGCGGTAGGTCGTCTCGATGCGCTCGACCTTCGGCCGCACCGGGACAGCCGCGACCTCGGCGAGGCGGGGCGCATCCGGCCCCATCGGAACCAGTCGTGCCGAATCCGGCCGCGGCGTGGGGGCTGCGCGCGGGGCGTCGTCGGCGCGCGCCCCGCGCACGCACGCCCCGCGCGCGATCGGCGGGCACGGCGTCACCCGCCGGGCGGACTGGGTGGCGCACTCGCGTGCCGCGCGGTTCTCGTGGGCCAGGTGCAGGTCGAAGGGGATCGGGGCCTCGGCGTCGCAGCGGATCTCCATGCGGCACACGCTGTGAACGCCGCGCCGCGCCCCCGGCGGCCGATAAGATCGCGGGCCGCGGGCGGGGGGCGTGTCGGCCTGTGCCGCACGTCGCGTGCGGGCGACGCCGGGCGTGGCGTGGAGGCAGCGTGCTGCGGACGGCCGATCTCGACTACCACCTGCCGCAGGACCGCGTGGCGGTGCGCCCGGCCGAGCCGCGCGACTCGGCCCGCCTGCTCGTGCTCAGCGGGAGCGACGCGGATCGGCTCGAACACCTCGCCGTGCGCGACCTGCCGGGCCTGCTCGCGCCGGGCGACCTGCTCGTCGTGAACCGCTCGCGCGTGCTGCCCGCCCGCTTCGTCGGCGTGCGCGAGGACACCGGCGGCCGCGTCGACGGCCTGTACCTCCACGACGGAGCGGAGCCGGGGACGTGGGTGTGCCTGCTGCGGGCGAGACGGTTCCGCGAGGGGGCGCGGGTGCTGGTGGGGCAAGGAGCAAATGAGCAAAGAGCAAATAAGCAAATAGGAGAGGGCCAAAGGGCCAAAGAGGGGGAGGGGGAGGGGGGGGGGAGTGCGAGCGTTGTGCTGACGCTTGTTGAGCGGGCAAGCGAGCCTACCGGTGCGTGGGTGGTGCGGGTGGAGGAAATAGCAAATGAGCAAATGGCAAATGAGCAAATAGCAAAGGGGGATAGCGGCGACGAGGGTGAGAACCGGGCGGGATTGACCGCGCCGGAGGTTTTGGAGCGGGTCGGCGTCGCGCCGTTGCCGCCGTACATTCTGGCCGCTCGGCGCGCGGCGGGGATGGAGACCGACGCGCCGGAGGATCGGGAGTGGTACCAGACGGTGTACGCTGAGGGGCAGCCAATAGCCAAATGGCCAAAGGGCCAAAGGGCCAAAGAAAAACCACACACTGCCGCGGGTTCGGTGGCCGCGCCGACGGCCGGGCTGCACTTCACGGAGGGGCTGTTGCGTGCGGTGGAGGCGCGGGGCGTACGGGTCGCGGGCGTGACGCTCCACGTCGGCGCGGGCACCTTCCGCCCCGTCGAGACCGAGTTCGTCGAGCAACACCCCATGCACGCCGAATGGTGCTCCATGACGCCGGAGACCGTCGCCCTCGTGGAGCGCACGCGGCGCGAGGGCGGGCGCGTGATCGCCGTCGGCACCACCGCCGGCCGAACCCTGGAGACGTACGCCCCCGAGGTCGAGCGCACCGGCCGAGTGCCGAACGCGATCGAGACGCGGCTGCTCATCACGCCCGGCCACCCGTGGCGGTGGGTGGACGCCCTGATGACCAACTTCCACCTGCCCCGCTCGACGCTCATGGCGATGGTGGCGGCGCGACTCGGCGAAAACGGCGTCGATCGACTCAGGCGGGCGTATGTAGAGGCGGTCGAACGCGGGTACCGATTTTACAGTTACGGCGACGCCATGATCGTGCTGCCGTAGGGCAAAGGGCCAAAGGGTCAAATGGCCAAAGGGCCAAATGGCCAAAGGGCCAAATGGGAGTCGAGACCGGCGCGACGGGGAGTGGGTGCGCGGCGATGGAGTTGGGCAGGCTCATCGAGGGAACGGGGGTTCGCGTTGCGGGCGCAGCCGACGGCGTCGTCGTTCGCGGCGTCGCGGAAGACTCGCGCCGCGTCACCCCGGGCGACCTCTTCATCGCCCGCCCCGGCACGCGCGCCGACGGCCGGGCCTTCATCGCCGACGCCGTCGCGCGCGGGGCCGCCGCCGTCCTCACCGACCCCAGCGTCGAAGTCGCCGGCGCGCCCGCAGGCGCGGCGCTGCTCGTCGCCGACGATGTCCCCCTCGCCGCCGCCCGCATCGCCGAGCGATTCCACGGCGACCCGTCCTCGCGCCTCACGCTCATCGGCATCACCGGCACCAACGGCAAGACGACCACCGCCCACCTCGTCCAGCAACTCCTCATCGGCGCGGGACTCCCCTGCGGCCTGATCGGCACCGTCTTCACCGACGACGGCTCCGGCCCGCGCGAGTCCTCCCTCACCACGCCCGCCGCCGTCGAGATCAGCGCGACCCTCGCCCGCATGGTGGCCAACGGCTGCCGCGCCGCCGTCATGGAAGTCTCCAGCCACGCCCTCGACCAGCGCCGAGCCGCCGGACTTCGTTTCGCCGCCGGCGTCTTCACCAACCTCACCGGCGACCACCAGGACTACCACGGCTCGATGGACGACTACGCCGCCGCCAAGGCCCGACTCTTCGACGCGCTGCCGCCGAACGCCGACGCCATCGTCAACGCCGACGATCCCTGGCACGAACGCATGATCCGATCCTGCCCCGCCCGCGTGGTGCGGTGCCGGGAGTGGGACATGGCCAAAGAGCCAAAGGGCCAAAGGGACAAAGAGGAGAAGGGCGACGCGGCGGAGGTCATCGTGCTGGCGGAGTCGGCTTCGGGGATGCGCCTTCGAGTCAGCGGCGCATGGGGGGGGATCGAGAGCCTTGTCCCCCTCGTCGGCAGGCACAACGCCATGAATGTCCTCCAGGCCGTCGCCGCCGCCCACGCGGCCTGCGGCACGCCGGGCGAGTCGATCGCGCGCGCCCTCCCAACGCTCCGACCGCCCCCCGGCCGACTTGAGCCGGCCCACCGCACAGGCGACGCCGTCCGCGTGCTCGTCGATTACGCCCACACCGACGACGCCCTGCGCAACGCCCTGCGCGCCGTGCGCCCGCTCGTCGACGCCGAACGCGGCGAACGCCTCTGGGTCGTCTTCGGCTGCGGGGGCGACCGCGACCGCACCAAGCGACCCCGCATGGGCGCAGCCGCCGCCGAACTCGCCGACGCCCTCGTCGTCACCAGCGACAATCCCCGCCGCGAGCAACCCGACGCCATCATCGCCGAGATCATGGCCGGCATCGAGGGGGGCGCGTCCGACCGCGTCCTCGTGGAGCCGGACCGCCGACGCGCCATCGCCCTCGCCGTCGAGCGCGCCGCGGCCGGCGACTGGATCGTCATCGCCGGCAAGGGCCACGAGACCTACCAGTTGCTGCCGGACGGCGCGGGCGGCGTGCGACGCATCGACTTCGACGATCGCACCGTGGCGAGGGAAGCGTTGCGCACGAGGGGCTTGAGGCCCGGGGCTTGAGGCGTGCGGGCGGGCGCACGAAGGGAGGCCGGCGTGGGCGTCGATGGGTTCTGGTCGTTCGAGCGTGTGCGCGAGGCCGCGGGCGGCGAATGGGCGGTTACGCCCGATAGACCCGCCGCGCCCGGGCGGGACGCGCACGCCCCCCGCGTGCTCGGTGCCTCGATCGACACGCGCACCCTCCGACCCGGCGAGGTCTTCTTCGCCCTGCGCGGCGAGCGCACCGACGGGCACCGCTTCGTCGGCGCGGCCGCTGCCGCCGGCGCGTCCATGGCCGTCGTCGAAGACCCTTCCTGCGCCCACGACCTCCCCGAAGGATTCGGCGTCCTGCTGGTGGCCGACGCCCCCGCCGCGCTGCTGCGGCTCGGCGCGGCCTACCGCCGGACCTTCCGCGCGACCCGGGTCGTGGCGGTCACTGGCTCGAACGGAAAGACCACCACCACCCAACTCATCCGAGCCGTGCTCGAAGGGGGGGGGCTGCGCGGCTCGGCGTCGATCAAGTCCTACAACAACGCCCTCGGCGTGCCGCTCACGCTCCTCGGCGTGCGCGAGGGCGACCGCTTCGTCGTCTGCGAGGCCGGGACGAACTCGCCCGGCGAGATCGGCGTCCTGGCGGACGCGCTCCGCCCCGACATCGCCGTGATCACCAGCATCGGACGCGCGCACATCGAAGCGTTCGGCAGCGTCGAGCGCATCGCCGAGGAGAAGTTCGACCTCGCCCGCGCCATCGCCCCCGCCGGCACGCTCGTCTGGAACGCCGACGCGCCGTGCCTGCCGCGGCTGGTCGCGACGCTGCGCGGGGTGCGCACCGTCGGCGTGGGGTTCGGCGCGGGCGCCGACCTCACAATCGTCGATGTTGTCGAAGGCGGCGGCGGCGTCGAGTTCGGCCTTCGGCAACAGGATGAGACGGGGCACGGAACGGCCACGCCGGTCCACGAACGCGGGTTCCGCGTCCCGCTCCTCGGCCGCCACAACGCAACCAACGCCGCCTGCGCGATCGCCGTCGCCCGCGCGTTCGGCGTGCCGGACGAGCCGGTGCGCACCGCCCTGACGGGCTTCGCCCCACCCGGCATGCGTCTCGAGCGGCGCCGCATCGCCGGCATCACGGTGCTGAACGACGCCTACAACGCGAACCCGGACTCCGTGCTGGCCGGCCTGGCCGCGTTCGCCGGAGCCTCCGCCGACGCGACCCGCCGCGTCGTCGTGCTCGGCGAGATGCTGGAGCTCGGCGCGGCCGCGGACGACGCCCACCGCGAGGTCGCCCGCGCCGCCGCCCGCGTCGCCGACGCCGCCGTCTTCGTCGGCTCGCGCGCCGCCGACATGGCCGACGCCTGGCGCGAGAGCGGAGGGGGGGGATCGCCCGCGCAGGTCGCGACGCTCGACGCGGGCGGGGCCGGCGCGGTAGCCTCGCTCCTGCGTCCGGGCGACGCCGTGTTCCTGAAGGCCTCGCGCCGCCTCGGACTCGAGCGCGTCGTCGAGGCCCTCGACGCCGCACACCCCGACGACTGAACGCCAGGAAGCCCCGGGATGCTCTACCTCATCTTCGACGCGCTCCGAAGCCGGCTCGACGCCATCGGCCTCTACGGCGTCTTCGCCCTCCTCGACCAGGTCCAGTTCCGCGCGCTCGCCGGCGCGGGGATCGCCTTCGCCATCGTCCTGCTGCTCGGCAGGCGCGTCATCGCCGCACTCCTCCGCCTGAAGATCGGCGACCCGGGCATGACCGACGCCGACGCCCTGCGCACCGTCACCGCGGGCAAGGCCAACACCCCGACCATGGGCGGCCTGCTCATCGTCGGCGCGGCCCTCGTCGTCACCCTCATGCTCGCCGACGTCTCCGCCCGGTGGGTCCAACTCGCCCTCGTCGTCATGCTCTGGATGGCCGCCCTCGGCGGCGTCGACGACTGGCTCAAACTCACCGCCTCGCGACGGGGCGTCAAGAGCCGACAGGGCCTCTACGCCTGGGAGAAACTCGTCTTCCAACTCGGCTGCGGCCTCGTCGTCGGCTACTTCGCCTACGCCGCCGGAATCACCGGCGCGCCCGTCGAGGCCGCGCACACGCTCAACCTCCCCTTCCAGAAAACCTACGACACCGGCACGCCCACGCGCGAACTCTCCGACTCGCTCGTCGTGCTCACCATGCCCGCCTACATCCTCGTCGCCACACTCATGGTCGCAGGCATGAGCAACGCCGTGAACATCACCGACGGCATGGACGGCCTCGCCGCGGGCATCAGCGGCGTCGTCGCCCTCGGCGCCCTCGCACTCGCCCTCATCGCCGGCACCCAGAGTTGGGCGCAGACCCTCCTCGTCCCCTACGTCCCCGGCACCGCGGAACTCGCCGTCGTCGCCGGCGCGCTCGGCGGAGCCTGCCTCGGCTTCCTCTGGTTCAACTGCTCGCCCGCCCAGGTCTTCATGGGCGACACCGGCGCGCTCTGCCTCGGCGCCATGATCGGATTCCTCGCCGTCGCCACCCGCCAGGAGTTCGTCGTCCTCCTCATGTGCGGCGTCTGCCTCGCCGAGATCGCCTCCGTCGTCATCCAGGTCGGGTGCTTCAAACTCACCGGCGGGCACCCCAACGGGCGGCGCGTCTTCCGGGTCGCCCCCTACCACCACCACCTCCACCTCGGCGGATGGACCGAGCAGCAGGTCGTCGTCCGCTTCTGGATCGTCACCGCCGTGCTCACGGTGATCGCCCTCGCATCCATCAAGGTGCGATGACGCCCGCCGCACGCCCGCGACGCACGAGGCCAGACGCCCGAGTCAGACCCCCAACCCGCGCGTCAGCAGCATCGCCAACCACGTCACCACGAACGCGATCACGCCCAGCACGGCGATGCCCGTCAGCACCGTCAGGCAACCCCGAGCGTTGGAGGGTGTGCGCGCGCGCGGCGCACCGGCGCTCGACGCCCCGCCGGAAGGCGCCGAAGGAACCGACCCGAGTTGTGAGGACATGGGATGATCGGCCCGGGCTGTGCCTCGCCGCGCGACTCGCTGCGGCGTGCCTCGGCCTGTGCGACGCCGCTCGCCCTCGGGCGAACCGCGTACGCCGTCATCGTAGGTCGCTCAAACGGGCCCCGACCTACCATCCCCCGTGTTCACCCCCATCCCCGAAATCCTCGACGAACTCCGCGCCGGACGCATGATCGTCCTTACCGACGACGAGGACCGCGAGAACGAAGGCGACCTCGTCCTCCCGGCCCAGGCCGTCACCCCCGAGGCCATCACCTTCATGCTCCGCGAGGCCAAGGGCTACCTCTGCCTCTCCCTCACCGAGCACGACTGCGATCGGCTCGAACTCACCCCACAGTCCGCCGTCAACACCGCCGTCCGAGGCACCCCCTTCACCGTCTCCATCGACGGCCACCCCAAGCACGGCTTCACCACCGGCGTCTCCGCACGCGAACGCGCCCGCACCATCCGCCTCGCCATCGACCCCGACTCGCGACCCGACGACTTCGTCCGACCGGGACACATCAACCCGCTCCGCTCGCGCACCGGCGGCGTGCTCGTCCGCACCGGACAGACCGAGGGCAGCATCGACCTCTGCCGGCTCGCGGGCCTCCACCCCTCCGCCGTCATCATCGAGATCATGCGCGACGACGGCGAGATGGCACGCCTCCCCGACCTCGAAACCTTCTGCGCCCGCCACGCCCTCAAGATGTGCTCCGTCGCGCAGATCATCGAGCACCGCCTCGCGCGCGAGTCCCTCGTGCGCCGCATCGAGCCGCGCGCGGGCACGCCGATCCGCACCAGCGAGGGCGAGTTCACGCTTTTCGCCTACGAGAGCCTCGTCGACGCCGTCCCCCACGTCGTCCTCGCCGTCGGCGGCGTCGGCACGCTCGACGCCGCCGGCAGGCCCATCCCCGTCGCCGAGCCGACCCTCGTCCGGGTCCACCGCCGACACCTCCTCGGCGACGTCTTCGGCGACCCGACCTCCTCCCCCGAAGGCCCCACCGCCGACACCCTCCGCGGAGCCATGCGCCTCATCCAGCGCGAGGGACGCGGCGCCGTCGTTTACCTCCGACCCGAGGGCGTCGGCGACGGCCTCGTCCAGCGGCTCCAGTCCATCCGCCGACCGGCAGGCCCCGAAGCAACGCCGGACCTCACTCGCCCGGGCGTCGAGGCCGTCCCGCTCCACGCCCGCGAAATCGGCACCGGCAGCCAGATCCTCCGCGATCTCGGCCTCACCAGGCTCCGCCTCATCACCAACCATGGCACCGACTGGCCCGGCCTCGAAGCCTTCGGACTGGAGGTCGTCGAACGCGTTCCCGTCCGTTCCGGCCCGCCAGTCCCCGCCGACCGGAAAGCCGACCACCGCCCGGCTTGACTGCGCGACCGATCCCGTCTACAACCCGAACAGTCAAGGCCCGAAGCCACCGCGCGACCCGGGGTCGGTGCGGGCGCGGGCGCGAATCCCACACAAGGAGATCGACGATGGGCTGCTGCTTCGGACGGACCGGCATCGTGGCGCTCTGCGCCGCGGGCATCGCGGGCGCGGTCGGGCTGGGCGTCGGCCTCGCGGGCAAGCCCCCCGCCGAGGCCGCGACCGTGCGCACAGTCGCGCAACCGGAAGAGATGGACATGGCCCGGATGATGGAGGAGATCAAGAAACTCGCCACGCCGGGCAAGCCCCACGAGCAACTCGCCCAGCTCGCCGGCACGTGGAAGGCCGAGGCCAAGTTCTGGATGGGCCCCGAGCCGACCATCGAGTACGGCCGGTGCGTGTACGAGGTCGTGCTCGGCGGCCGCTTCCTCCGATCCCACTACACCATGTCCTTCATGGGCGAGCCGTTCGAGGGCATCGGCTTCATGGGATACGACAACTTCAAGCGCGAGTACGTCTCGGTGTGGTTCGACACCATGAGAAGCGGGGCGTGGATCCAGACGGGCCACGCCGACGACGCCGGCACGACCATCACCATCGAGGGCGTCGCCGAGTCCCCCATGGGCAAGTCCCAGATGCGCAATGTCTGGAAGATCGAGAGCAAGGACCGCCACGTCCTCGAGTTCCACGAGCCGGACCCGGCCAACCCGGGCGAGTGGCACATGACCGGCGTCATCACGTACACGAGAGAGAGGTGACCGATGGCGCAGGAGCCGAACCACGACCAATGCGCCGCCATGGGCGCGCTCTGCGAGCACCACGAGTCCTTCAAGCCCTTCGTCGGGACCTTCCGCGCCGAGGTCAGGATGTGGATGGGTCCGGGCGATCCGATGGTCAGCACGGGCACCATGACCAACACGCTCTCGCTCGGCGGGAAGTTCCTCGCCCAGGACTACGTCGGCGACCCGTCGCCCGGCCCCTTCGGCGACTTCGCCGGCAAGGGCTTCTGGGGATACAACACCGTCGACAACCGCTACGAGGGCGTCTGGATCGACACCGCCTGCACCTTCATGATGACCGAGCAGGGCCAACGCGAACCCGACGGCAAGACCTGGACCATGCTCGGCTCCATGACCAACCCCGAGACCGGCCGACCCATGCGCAAAAAGTCCGTTGTCCGCCTGCGCGACGCGGACCGCCATTCGATGGAGATGTTCTTCGAGACCCCCGACGGCCAGTGGGCGAGGAGCATGCACATCGAGTACGTGCGGAAGACGTGAGGCGGAGGTCTCACGCGGAGGCGCGGAGTGCGCCGAGAGGAACAGACACCGGGATCACACGGACGACACGGTGGCACAGGCGTCCCGCCTGTGCCCCTTTCTTTCTCCGCGCACGCCGCGCCTCCGCGTGAGATCGCCCTACCGCAGCCCGCTCCCGATGTTCTCGAACAACTTGTCCGGGCGGCCGATGTTGTTAATCAACTGGCTCCCGATCAGGTCCACCGCGACGTCCGTCTTCGGATCCGCGATCGGCCCGCGCGTCCGGAACGGCACGTTCGTCAGCGTGTTCAGCCCGGGCAGCACCCGCCCCGGAAGGTTCAGAATCCCCGTGCTCAGCACGTCCAGCGTCTCCAGCGCGACCGCCCCCGCGGGCACGACCGTCAGCACCTCCATGTGCCCCGGCTCCAGGAAGTTCTTCGCGTCACGGTCCGAGCCGGACCGGATCTTCACCCGTCGGCTGCTGAGGTTGATCACCCCCTCCGTGTGCACCGTGAACTCGCCCAGCGGCAGCGGGTAGCGGTCGAACGTCACCACGCCGTCGCGCATGTGGAACTTGATCGCCGGCATGCGCTTGCCGACCTGCCCCGCGTCGCGCTGCTGCACCACGCGCAGCACCTTCGAGAACATGTCGCTCGTCGCGAAACTCGCCGTCCCGAGGTCCAGCGTCAGGTCCCCGTTCAACGCATCGAACGTCCCGTCGATCGGCACAACCACCGGCGAGTCCATCGTCACGCGCAGCGCCTCGTCGCGCTCGTTCTTCTCGAAGCGCGCGACGATCGGGATCGCCGCCCGGAACCGGTCCGTCAGGTCCGTCGTCACCCGCGAGACCGTCGCGCTGCTCGACTGATCGACCACGAACACCCCGTTCGCCATGCGCCCCTGCACCGTCGCGTTCGCGTTCGGCGAGACGGCCGTCGCCCGCAGCGTCCCCGCGCTCATCGACAGGTTCTGCGCCGACGCCGAGAAGTTCACACGCTCGCCCAGCGCGTCCACCAGCAGCCCGCCCTGGTTCGCCAGCCCGTCCAGCAGTTCCGTCGGGATCGGCTCGATCCCCGCCTCAACGTTCACCACCGCCGTCGCGAACGACGGGTTCCCGGCATCGTCCGCGAACCGCGCGATCGTCCCCGCGATCCGGCTCTTCGTCGGCCGAACCTCGGGGCGATCGCCCAGCGTCCACCGCGGCACGTCTATCGTGAACGCCAACTCACGCGGGTTCGAGCCGCGCCGAACATCCACCGCGACGCCGCCCACCTTCAACGCAACGCCCTCGTCCGTCACCAGCGACGTGTCCGGCAGCGATGCGCTCGCCTGCACCACGAACGTCGGCGCACGCAGCGGGCCAACTCCCTCCCCCAGCGGCACCGCCAGCCGCTCGATGCGAACCGTCGCCGCCGACGGCGCGGCGAACGCCAGCGAGTGCGCCCTGCCGTCGGGCGAGGGCGCGAACACCCACCGGTTCCCCCACTCGGGGTGCACCACCGCCCGAACCTCCGCCGGCGCGGTCAGTTCCATCCGGTCCGCGTGCAGCGCGATCGAGATCGGCCCCGCCGTGTTCACACGCTCCGAAGCCACCCCGAGCGTGAGTACGTCCGGCTGCGCAGCCCCGCCAGTCGACGGCGCGCCCGCAAGCGAGCGCAGCGTGGCGGAGCCTTCAATCCGCGCGGTCGGCCCCAGCGCGCCGGACACCAGCCCCGGCCGGTCGAGCACCTTGTCCACCCACGCCGACTTCACCTGGTCCAGCGTGAACGACGCCGACGCCGGCCCGGCGAGCGCCCGATCCTTCACCGGCGCGGTCCCCTTGCCCGCCAGCGTGAACAGCACGCCCTCGGCCGTCAGGAACCCGCGCAACGCGACGTTCGCCTCCGCGACCCCCCCCCGCGTTCCCAGCGCGCCCGCCGGCAGGTCCAGCGTGATCCGCATGTTGTCCAACCGGAGATGGTCCACGCGAAGGGGGGGGCTTCCCTCGCCCATCGGCACGCTCACCCCCCGCATCGGCACCAGCCCGCGAACCTCCACCGACGCCTTCCCCTGCGTCCGCTCCCAGTCCGGCGAGCCGTCGGGCGCGAGTGCCACCGTCAGCCCCCCCACGCTCAGGTTCACGTCCGCCACGTTCGACAGCCGCGGCAGCGACGCGGGATCCGGCGCGAACGCCTCGACCAGCAACTCCGCCGCGCGAGGCCTGATTTTCGCCGCCACCACCGCACGCTCCAGCGCGACCGACGACGCCCCGTACCGACCCGCCAGCGTCGCGCTCCCCTCCGCGTACGTCACGCGAACGTCCACCCCGGTCGCGTCGCCGACGCCCTTCACCTCCGCGCGCACGTCGATCGTCTCGCCCAGCGCCTCGCGCGCGATCGTCAGCACGTCCGCCTGCCGATCGCCCACGCGCCGCAGCCCCGGCGGCAGCACCTCCACAAGCCCCACCGGCACGCCGACCAGCGCGATCGTCCCCGCCGGGCGCACGCCCGCCGCGTCGATCGAGTCCATCACCGACCCGCCGGCCCCGGGATCGCGGATCAATCCGCCCAGCGTCGCTCGCGCCTGCGCCGTGAACCCCCTCTCTCGGTGCGTCAGCGTCGCATCCGCCTCGACGCGCGGCGCGACGCCCGGCTCGAGCTTCGCCACGGCGCGGAACTCGCTCAGCGCCAGCGGAACAGGCTGCACGCGCGGCGTCACGCCCGGCGGCAGCGGGTCGTACGTCGCGGCCAACTCGCCCGCCGTGATCGTCGCCTCCGCTCGGGCACGATGCACCGCCGGCGTCATGCTCGCCGGGTCGAACGGCACCCGCAGATCGCTCACCACCGCCCGCGCCCACCCCGTCGTCCCGAACCGAACGCGGGTCTCCGCCGGCACCGTCCGCCGCAGGATCGGCCCCGGACGCCGCATCGCGACCACCACGCTCTCCTCGCGGTTCGACAGTTCGTTGTTCGCCCACCGCAGCGGCGCGGTCACGTCCGCGTGCCGCGAGCGCACCGTCAGGTCCACGTCCGCCGTCGCCGCGCCCGAACCGTCAACCGCCGTCGACGCGACCGCCAGCACCGAGACGGTCGGCCCGAGATCGTCCGGCAGGTTCAGGCCCGCCGCCGCCAGGGCGTCCGCCAGGAACGACTGCACGAGCGACGAGGACAGGTCCGTCACGCTCACGCGCCCGTCCACGGTGCGGGGCAGACCCGGACGACCCGATCCGTCGAGCAGCCCCCCCCCTCGCACCGCGACCTCCACCACGCCCGCCGACTGCCCGTCCACCGTCGCCGACGCGCGCAGGTCAACCGTCGGCGCATCCGCGTTCGCCGCGCCCACCCGCAACGCGAGCGGCGCGATCTCCACCCGCCGCGGCGGCTCGCTCGGCGCGGGCTGCCACGTCGCCCGCGTTTCCCCCGCGTCCACCTCGAGCATCGCGGACACCCCACGAAGGTCCGGGCCGCCCGACGCCAGCAGCGACTCCACCCGCGCCGACGCCGTCGGCACCCGAACCTCCACCCGCGCGCCATCCGCCACCGACACCCCGTGCCCCGACAGCAGCCGGTCCAGCACCGGCGCGGCCGACCGCACCAGCACCCGCACCCCGTCCCCGCGCGTCGAGACCGTCTCCCCGTCATACCCCAGCGCGGCGTCCACCTCCACGTTCGCCGACCGCACCGCCGCCGTCACCGCGCCCGCCGACGCCGACGCCTCCGACCCCGGCGCAGCCTCCGCGCGAACCGACACGTCCACCGTCGGCCCGAGGTCCGTGCCCAGGTCGATCGACGCGCCACCCGGCAGCGACGCCTCCACCATCTCCGCGAACGGCTGCAGGATCGGCGTCGCGAAACCCGTCAGGTCGATCGAGCCTTCGAGCCTCGAAGGCAGCCCCGCCCGCGGCGCGCCCGACCCGTCCAGCAGCCCCGACGCGAACAGCGCGATGCGCAGATCGCCCGCAGGCTCGCCGCCGATCGTCGCCTTCGTTCCCCCCCCTACTCGCACCCCCGACGCCGGGTCCGTCGCGTCGACCCGGACCTCCATCGGCTCCACCGCGAACGCCCGGCGCGGCGAGGCCGGCAGCAACGCCGTCCCCTCCACGGCCCCCGTCGCCAGCAGCAGCGACGCCGACGCGCCCCGCAGGTCCAGCGCGCCACCACCCGCGGGCACCGGCAGCGCGCCGACCTCCGCCTCCACCCGAACCGTCGGCAGCCGCGTGAAACTCACCGACTCGTCCGCCTCGAACGCCGCCGCCAGCACGGGGAACATCGCCCCCAGCGCGCCAACATCCGCGCTCAGCGTCACGGGCCTGACCGTCCGCGCCACCCCCCCCTCCAGCGCGATCTCGCCACCCGTCTCCACCCCCGGCAGCGTCGCCTCCCACGCCAGCGACCCCGTTGCCCCCGCCACGTCCACCTTCCCCCCCGCGTCCGTCAGCCCGTCGATCCGCGCCGTGACCTTCAGGCTCCCGCCGTCCGTCAGCGCGGCCGCGCTCGCCCCGGTCTGCGTCCGCGCCGCCAACTCCAGCGTCCACGGCCTGCCCACCTCGACGCTCGCGCTCCCGCGCAGGTCGGCGATCGACACCGCCGCGATCGTCCCGCCCGTCCGCCCCGGCAATGACTCATCCACCACCGTCACCGTCACGCCGTCCACAACCAGCGCGGCCCGCAGCCCCGCCGGCAACGCCACCGGCTCCGCGCCGGGCGGCGAGGGGGGGGCGGGCTTTGTCGCCGCCGTCGCACGCTCTACGTTCGTCGTCCCGTCCGCGTGCCGGACCACCGTCGCGCGCCCGGCCACCACCACCCGCCCCACATCGCGCCAGTTCGTCGCCAGCCCCAGCAGCCCGCGCTCGACCCGCGCGTCCACAAGCGCGACCTCACCCCCGTCCGGGTCCAGCAGCCGCACACGCTCGACCCGCTGCGAGCCGAACCACGACAGCGACACACGCCCAACCTCCACACGCCCCGCGATGGCCTCCGACGCCGCCCGCTCCACCCGCGGCCGCGCGATCGGCCCCGCGATCATCGGCCCCACCGCAACAAGCACGATCAGCAGCACGACGACCACGCCCAGCACACGCACCACGCGACGCCCCCGCCGCGGCCGCCCCCGCGCAGCACCGCCGCCGCTCACGCCCCCGGCTCCGCCCGCTCCACCACCCGCCCGTGCCTTCGCCATGGCCCCTCACCCTCCGCTCAGACCCCACGAAGGGTACCGGCCCGACCCGCGGCGGGCTGCCGGCGACGACCCGAGGCGTCCGGGTGTTGTACGCTAACGCCCGGAGAACGCATGGCGAAGCGGACCAAGCGAGCCAAGGACGGCCCCCTCCTGTACGAGCACCACGCGCGCGCACACCAGCGCCGCATCCGCCGACAGCGTGCGCTCTTCATCCCACGCTTCCTGAGCGACGCCGCGTCCGACCAGCGCCTCTCGGGCGCACCGCGCGACCACGCCCACGAGATCGCCGTCCGCTGGGCCGACCTCGAAACCTCCGGTGCCCTCCCAGAGCACGCCGAGACCACCATCGACAGCCAGTTCCTCAACCAGTTCTTCTGCGAGGGCCTTGGATACTCCGTCAAGACGGTCAGCCCCGCCGGGTGGGACCTGGAGCAGCAGTTCCCCGTCCCCGGCGTCGGCACGGCCGACGGCGCGATCGGCGACTTCCCGACCGTCTCCATCCCCACCGCCGTCGTCGAACTCAAGGGCGCAGCGGTCGATCTCGACCGCGATCGCTCCAACGGCCGAACGGCCGTCCAGCAGTTGTGGGACTACCTCGTCGCCCTCCCGGGGTGCCCGTGGGGCATCCTCTCGAACTTCTCGACGATCCGGCTCTACCACCGCGACAAGGGACCGCTGGCATACGAGGAGTTCACGCTCCAGGAACTGCGCGCGCCCGAGCGCTTCAGGGAGTTCTACTGCCTCTTCGAGCGGGGCGGCCTGCTCCCCTCGAAACTCCGCCAGCAACCACGCGCTGTCGCCCTGCTTCTTCTCACGGAACGCCGACAGAAGGAAGTCGGCGACGATCTCTACAGGTCGTACCAACTCCAGCGCCTGCGCCTGATCGACCACCTCACCCGCGAGCACGACAAGCCCCTCGACACCGCGATCCGAATCGCCCAGAAACTCCTCGATCGCATCATCTTCATCGCCTTCTGCGAGGACCGCGACCTGCTCCCCGAGAACAGCATCGCCTCGGCCCACGCCCACGTCCCGCCCTTCAGCCGCGCAACCAACCCGCGCTGGCGGAACTTCCTCGAACTCTTCGCCGCCGTCGACAAGGGCGTGCCCGGCGCGCCGGGAAAACGAGAGATCACCGCCTTCAACGGCGGCCTCTTCGCCCACGACGACGACGTGGACACCCTCGACCTCGAAGACGACCCGTGGACCAACGCCTTCAAGGGCTTCGGCGAGTACGACTTCTCCGAGGAAGTCAACGTCGAAGTCCTCGGACACCTCTTCGAGCGCTCCATCACCGAACTCGAAAAACTCCGCATCGGAGGACGGGGCGCGCTCCTCGCCGGCCTCGAGGGCGAGAACGGCAAGGCGAACGGCGCTCCGCTCTCGACGATGCCCAAGAGCGCGCAGCGCAAACGCTTCGGCATCTACTACACGCCGCCCGCCTTCACCGGCCTCATCGTCGAACGCACCGTCGATGCCGCCGTCGCCGAACGCTTCGCCGCACTCCGCGAACGGCACGCCGTCAACCCCGAGTCCCCACGCGAGCAGGACCCGACCCGCCTCCGCGCCTACTGGCTCGGCTGCCTCGAAGCCCTCAAGGGCGTCACCGTCTGCGACCCCGCCTGCGGCAGCGGCGCGTTCCTCATCCGAGCCTACGACGCGCTCGACGCCCACTACAAGGCCGTCCTCCACGGCCTGGCCGGGGCTGGCGCGGACGACACCGAACTCGCTCGCCTCGAAGACGCCGTCCCCGACCTCATCCTCACCCACAACCTCTTCGGCGTCGACCTCTCGCAGGAGGCCGTCGAGATCACCCAACTCGCCCTCTGGATCCGCTCCGCACGCCGCGGACGATCCCTCGCCGACCTGTCCGGGAACATCCTCCACGGCAACAGCCTCGTCGACGACCCCGCCGTCGATCCGCACGCGCTGGACTGGCGGCGCGCCTTTCCCGCGGTGTTCGCATCCGCGGGCGGCTTCACGTGCGTCGTCGGGAACCCGCCGTGGGAGCGCATCAAGGTGCAGGAGCGCGAGTTTTTCTCGCTCACCGACCCGGAGACGGCGCAGGCGGTGAGCGCGGCGGACCGCCGCAAGCGGATCGCGGCGCTACCGCAGCGCAACCCCGAGTTGCACGCCGCCTACCTCGACGCGCAGGCGAGGGCGCAACGCACCCTGGACTACGCCCGCGGCTCGGGGAAGTACCCCCTCACCGGGCGCGGCGACGTCAACCTCTACATGCTCTTCGCGGAACTGGCGTCCAGGATCGTCGCGCCCGACGGCCTGACGGGGCTGCTCGTCCCCTCCGGCATCGCCACCGACGACACCACCAAGGGGTTCTTCAACGACCTCATGGACCGCCAAGCGCTGATCTCACTCTACGACTTCGAGAACCGCGACAAGGTCTTCCCCGACGTGGACGGCCGTTTCAAGTTCTCCGCGCTGGTCTTCAGCGGCACGGGACGCCGCACGGAGCAAGCCGACTTCGTCTTCTACGCCCGGTCCGTGGAAGAGGCGGCGGAGTCCAGCCGGCAGCGGCACATCCCGCTGACCGCGGCGGACATGGCGCTGCTCAACCCCAACACGAAGACCTGCCCCATCTTCCGCACACGCCGCGACGCCGAACTGACCAAGGGCGTCTACCGGCGCGTCCCCATCCTCATCGACAAAGGACGGCAGCGGGGCGGCAACCCGTGGGGAATCAGGTTCTTCACCATGTTCCACCAGACAAACGACGCCGAGCACTTCCGCCCGGCGTCGCACTGGAAGAAGAAAGGGTACGAACTCTCGGGGAACGTCTTCGCGCGGAAGAAAGCCCGAGCGCTGCCGCTGTACGAGGCGAAGATGGTGCAGGCCTTCGACCACCGGGCCGCGAGCGTGCTCGTGGAGAAGGAGAACTGGGTGCGCCAAGGCCAGAAGGCCGAGACCACGCCGGTCCAGCACCAGAACCCGGAGTTCGCGGTCCTGCCGCGGTGGTGGGTCGCCGAGGACACCGTGAACGAGCGGCTGGCTGGCGACGTGAGGCCGGCGTACCTGTGCTACAAGGATGTGACCAGCCCGACGAACGAGCGCACGATGATCGCGTCGTTCATCCCAAAGGTGGGGGTCGTGAACTCCGCCCCGCTGGTGCTCACGGACCCGACCATCGAGCCGCGCAGAGTCTGTTGTCTGCTGGCGAACTTGAACGCATTCGTCTACGACTTCATCGCACGGCAAAAGGTCGGCGGCGTTCACCTCAACTTCTTCATCGTCGAGCAGTTGCCGACGCTGCCACCCGACGCCTACGCCGAGCAGTGCCCGTGGTCGAAACGCGAGACGCTGGAACACTGGATCAGCGAGCGCGTCCTGCGCCTCACCTGCACCGCCGACGACATGATCCCCCTCGCCCGGGCGTGCGGCTTCGCCGGCTCGGAGGGCAACGGCGTCCACACGTGGAAGGACGCCGAACGCGCCCGCCTCCGCGCCGAACTCGACGCTGCCTACCTCCACCTCTACGGCCTGTCGCGCGACGACGCGGAGTACATCCTGACGACCTTCACGGGCACCGGCCACAACCCGCAGGCCGCGCCCGGTGAGCCGGTGTGGCACGCGAACAGAGCGGGGGCGGCGACGCTGGAGGCGTACGACGTGCTGAGCGGAGCATGAGCGCACAGGGCGACAGCGCCACGGGACTCATGGGACCGATAGGACCCCTGCCAACCGGCTGCCGCCCGCGTTACCTGTCGTCCGCCTTGGCGATCTGCCACTCTTCGAGGTCGATCGGCGCCTGCCGCCCGAAGATCGTCACCAGCACGCGCACCATCCCCTTGTCCGGGAACAACTCGTCGATCGTCCCCTCGTAGGACTGGAACGGCCCTTCCTTGATGAGGACGTGCTCGCCCTTCTCGAACGTCAACTTGACCGTCGGCTCCTCGTCGGGCTTGCGCGAGTCGCGGAGCATCTTCTCGATCTCGTGCTCCTTCATCGGCGTCGGCCGCCCGGCCGTGCCCACGAAGTCCCCCACCCCCGTCGTCTCCTTGATCAGGAAGAACACGTCCTGCGGGATGCGCCCGTCCGGCTCCAGACGCATCTCCACGAACACGTACCCCGGGTACAACTTCGTCTCGGTGATCTTCTGCTTCCCGCCCTTGATCGTCTTCGTCTTCTCCGTCGGGACGAGAATCCGCTTCACCAGGTTCGTCATCCCCTCGATCTGCACCTTGCGCAGCAGCGTCTCGCGGACCGAGTTCTCCTTGTTCGACGCCACGCGCAGCACGAACCAGTCCATCCCCTCGTGCCGCACAGGCTCCTCTTCGGGGATCAGGTCCGCCTTCTCGTTCGGGCGCCCGTCGAAGGCGCCGGCGTTCGGCTGCGCGGCGGTCGTCTGCTCGTGCTCGGACATGGTGCGGTCTCCCGGCCGCGGGCGCGGCGGTGGAGGGTTGAAGCGAAGCCCCGGTCAGCGTTCGAGCACGCCGACCGCGTCGAAAAACGCGGCGAAGGCCTGGTCCACCACGTACAGGAACCCGGCGATCAGCACGCACGCCACGATCACCACCCACGTCGAGCCGATCACCTCGCGCCGCGTCGACCAGTTCACCTTCTTCATCTCCCCGTCCGTCGCGATCAGGAACTCGACCGCACGCGGGCTGCGCGCCGTGAGCCGGTAAATCAGCCACATCCCAACGAGCAGCACCACCGCCACCATCCCGGCCTGGAGGTACAACTGCTCGAACATCGGCACCGCCGACACGCTCGCGATCGACGCCTCGAACCCCCCGTCCCCGCGGAACGCGACCACCGACGCGGGGCTGGTCCCGTCGCGAAGCACGGGCGGCTCGACGATCAGCGTCCCGCCGGCCTCCGCCCGGTCGAGCGAACGAACGACCGCCTGCCCGAACGATGCGCGCTGCGCCGTCACCGGGTCGATCGCCAGCGCGTCCAGCGTCGCCCCCGCGGCCGTCGCCCCCTGCGTCGGCCCCAGCGTGTACCGCCACGCCCCAGCCGGAATCTTGATCAACGCGCCCTGGCTCCACACCCACGCCGCGCACGCCAGCAGCAGCACGCCCGCGCCGACCGCCGTCAGCACCCGCACCCAGTACCCCTGACCCGGCTTGTAGATCCCGATCGCCATGCTCGGCCCCACCGGCAGGCCCACGCCCGCCGTTCCGTCGTTTCGATCCCAAGCACGCCAAGAGGGACTCGAACCCCCAACCTGCGGATTTGGAATCCGCTGCTCTACCAATTGAGCTATTGGCGTACGAACTCCATCACGCCCCAGACATCAGGCACCGGCGAGCGCAACGCGAAGAACCAAACCGGCGCCCCGCGCCCGAGGCCCACTCACTTCCGCTTGATCTTGTGCACCGTGTGCTTGCGCAGACGCGGGCTGTACTTCCGCAGGCCCTCCTTCAACTTCTCGGGCAGGCCGCCCTTCGTGTTGACGCTCGTGCGGTAGTTCAGGTCACCGCACTCGGTGCACTGCAGCCAGACGTACTCGCGTGCCACCGCTTTCTTCTTGGCCATGGTCCAGCGGTCCTTTCCCGTCGGGGCGCGTGCCCCGGTCGTCAAAGCGGCCCGCCGGGGGTCTCCCGACGGGCCGCGCCGATTCTAGGCCAGCCCCCCGGCTCCGCGCCGGCCCGAGGGCGTCATCCCCACCCCGCCCCACGCGGGGACAGGCGGGGTTACTCCGTGATCTCGGTCACCGTCCCCGAGCCGATCGTCCGCCCGCCCTCACGGACGGCGAACCGCAGACCCGGCTCCATCGCCACCGGCTTGTCGCCGAGGTCGATGACCATCGTGACGTTGTCGCCCGGCATGCACATCTCGGCCTTCTTCCCGCCCTCGCCCTGCAGCTCCAGCACCGCGCCCGTCACGTCCGTGGTGCGGAAGTAGAACTGCGGCTTGTAGCCCGGGAAGAACGGCGTGTGACGCCCGCCTTCCTCCTTCGTCAGCACGTACACCTGGCCCTTGAACTTCGTGTGCGGCTTGATCGAGCCGGGCTTGCAGATGACCTGCCCGCGCTCGATCTCGTTCTTCTCCACGCCACGCAGCAGCACGCCCACGTTGTCCCCCGCCTGGCCCTGGTCCAGCGTCTTGTTGAACATCTCGACGCCGGTCACGACCGAGTTGCGGTTCTGCGCCTGCAGGCCCACGATCTCGCACGCGTCGCCGACCTTGATCACGCCACGCTCGATGCGCCCCGTCGCCACCGTGCCGCGGCCCTTGATCGAGAACACGTCCTCGACCGACATCAGGAACGGCTTGTCCACCTCGCGCGCAGGCTCGGGGATGTAACTGTCGATCGCATCGAACAACTCGTCGATGCACTTGCCCGCCGCGTCGTCCCGCGGGTTCTCCACCGCCGCCTTCGCGTTCCCGCGGATGATCGGCGTCTTGTCCCCGGGGAAGTCGTACTTGTTCAGCAGGTCCCGGACCTCCATCTCCACCAGCTCGAGCAGCTCAGGGTCGTCGACCAGGTCCACCTTGTTCAGGAACACCACGATGTAGGGCACGCCCACCTGACGCGCCAGCAGCACGTGCTCCCGCGTCTGCGGCATCGGGCCGTCCGCCGCCGACACCACCAGGATCGCGCCGTCCATCTGCGCCGCGCCCGTGATCATGTTCTTCACGAAGTCGGCGTGCCCGGGGCAGTCGACGTGCGCGTAGTGCCGGTTCGCCGTCTCGTACTCCGTGTGCGACGAATGGATCGTCACCGTCTTGTTCGCGTCGCGGACCGTCCCGCCCTTCGTGATCTCGGCGTACGACTTCACCTGCCCGCCGAACTTCACGGCGGAGCGGGCCGACATCGCCGCCGTCAGCGTCGACTTCCCGTGGTCGATGTGACCGATCGTCCCCACGTTGACGTGCGGTTTGGTGCGCTCGAAGGTGCCCTTGGCCATGTCCGACTACCTCCACAGGTTCCGGTTGTCTCCCGGCGACGATCCCGCCCGCCGGCTGGGCATTCGCCCAGGGGTTGTACGCTCGATCCTCCGCGGGAATACAGGCCCGCCCGTCCCGGCCGCTCCACCTCGCGGCCCCTACCACACTACGCCCGGTTCAGCAGGACAAGCCGCTGATGGGATTTGAACCCATGACCTCACCCTTACCAAGGGTGCGCTCTACCACTGAGCTACAGCGGCACGATCGCCGCCCAGCAGGCCACCGAGCGAGCACCGATGATACCCCAAGCCCAAAGACGGTCAACCGACCACGCCGAGGCCCCGGGACCGGCCCCGAGCCGCCCGCCCCAGCCCTCATTCCCCGTCCGAAAGGTCCGGCCTCGGCATCAACTCGTACCGGTCGCTCGCGCCCGGACCGAACACCACGAAACGGATCGAACCGTCGAACGCCGCCATGTTCCCACCCGACGCCTCCGAATGCCACGACGCGTCCAGCACGCCCTCCTTCGCCCCGCCCGACCCCGACGCGATGTGCCAGATCGGATCCGCAACCAGCAGCAGCCGGCTCGGCTGGGCCGTCACCTCCGCCACCTTCAGCGGCCTCGCCAGGTCGTCGATCCCCGCCCGCGTCGAATCGAGCAGGAACGTGTTCGCGCGGTACGAGGTCCCGAACGCCTCGAAGCACGTCCGACCGTTCAGCACCGACTGCTTCGGCGCGTTCCGAGGCCCCTTCAGATAGATCCCCGCGTCCGCGGGGCACGCGAACACCCGCGCCGCACGCCCGCTCTCCGCCCCGTCGTCGCCGGCCACGTACGGGTTGATCG
This sequence comes from Planctomycetota bacterium, assembly GCA_014584315.1. Taxonomy (GTDB): domain Bacteria; phylum Planctomycetota; class Phycisphaerae; order Phycisphaerales; family UBA1924; genus CAADGN01. Next base: position 62,184 of record JACTNA010000003.1, read on the forward strand.
GACGCTCCGCGTCCAGCACCGCCAGTTCCCCCCCCCCGAGGAACCGCACCCCGCCGTACTGCCAGTCCGGCTCGTCCGTGTGCCGCGGGAACTGTTCGTGCTCCTGGAAGTACGCGTGCCACCCAAGCCCGATCTGGCGGAGGTTGTTCGCGCACACCGCCTCGTGCGCGATGCTCCGCGCGTGCCCCAGCAGCGGCAGCAGCAGGCCCACCAGGATCGCCACGATCGCCAGGCTGATGATCAGCTCGACCACGGAAAACCCGCGCTGCGATCCGCGACGAACCTGCACCACGCCGCTTCCTCCAGTCCCCTCATCCTAGCGAGTCGTGCGCCGCGGCTACAGCCCCGCGACCCGAGGGAACCTCCGCGATTTGCGCCACGCCGCCTCACGTCCGGATCGTCGACAGCGACGCGACCGCCACCAGGCCCAGCACCACCGTCGGCACGAACACCCCCACCGCCGCCGGCAGCCCCGGCACCGGCGCGGTAGCCCCCAGTATTCCCCCGAGCAACGCCACGATCGCCACCGGCGCGCACCGCAGCGTCCGAACCACCGTGTTACCGGGCGTCCTCGCCAGAAAGAACGGCAGCGCGATCAGCATCGCCAGCACGTTCGACGCCATGATCGACACCCGGCCCCACCGCTCGCGCTGAATCTGCTCACGCCTCGCCCGAACCTCCGGCGCGTCGCGGTCCAGCCGGTCCAGCACCCGCAACGTCTGCCCCAGCTGCCGCCAGCTCAGCGCGTGCCGATAGGCGTCGTGCCGGCGCACGCGCAGCTCCGTCGGGTCGATGTTCGTCTCGATCCGCTCCACACGGACCGCCGGCTCCGCCCTGTTCGTCCTCGACTCCGCGATCCCGCCCTCCAGGTCCCACCCGCCGGCCCGCCACCGCGCCCGTTCCGCGTGGACCCGCCGGATCGCCGTCCCCTGCGCATCACGCTCCCACACGTACACGCCCTCCAGCGTCCCCGTGTCCGCGTCGAACGCCCGCGCGTACCACACCCGACCCAGCGTGTCCGCGACCAGCGGCACCCGCGACGCCCCCAGCGCGTGCTGGCCCGCCTGCCCCGTGTCCCGCGCCAGCAACGGCGCGATCCGCGGCAACGCAAACTCCTGGTTCAACGCCTGCACCCCCGTCAGCAACACCGCCACCCCCACGATCGGCGCCGCCGCGCGCCGCAGGCTCTGCCCGCTCGCCAGCATCGCCACCAGCTCCCGGTGCCGGACCAGCTGCGACAGCGTGAACCCCATCGCCGCCACCATCACCAGCCCAAGCATGAAGTTGAACAGCTGCAGCAGCCGCGGCCACCACAGGTCCGCCACCAGGAACGCCGTCACCACCACCACCCGCGCCCCCGACGGCTCGCCCTCGCTCCCCGCCTGCGCCAGCCGCGTCGCGTGCTGGATGAAGCGGTGAACGTTCAGCGAAACGTCGATCGCAACCACGAAACTGAACAGCAGCACGAACAGCACGACCACGTTCACGAGGAACTGCCGCGCGATGTACCGGTCCAGCAGCCTCATCCCACCCGCTCCCACCGCGGCAGCGCGGCTCCCCCCCAGCCCCAACGCTCCGACAGCCCCCGCCACCACACCCGCGCCGACGCCCACCCCAGCGCCGCCCCCCCGTACACGTCCGACGCGAAGTGCGCCCCCGACAGCACCCGCGTCAGCCCGCACCCGCACGCCAGCGCAAGCGCGAACCACCGCAGGGGGGGGTACGCCGCCCCGAGCGCCAACGCCCCCCCGAACGCCGTCGCCGCGTGCGAGCTCGGGAACCCGAGGTTCGAGCCGTCCGCGAACCCGCCCAGCGGCGCCCGGAACACGTACCCATGCCACGACCCGTCCACACCCGACATCTCCGGACGCTCCCGCCCCACGAACAACTTCACGACCTCCGCCGCGATCCCCGCGGTCAGCGCGCTCAGCACCACCGCCGCAGCCCGGCCCGCCACGGCCCGATCGTTCCCCCCCCCATGCCCGAGCAGCGCGATCACGGCCCCCACCGCCAGCCACGCCGGCAGGTACCCCACCGTCCGCAGCGACTGGTACCAGTCCTGCAACTCCCGCGCGTCCCGCCGATCCGCCGACCACGTCAGCGCGTCGTACGCCGCCCGGTCAAGCAGCGACACCGCCAGCAGCCCCATCAACGCGATCGCGAGCGCGCCCAACGCACGCCAGCGCAGCATCCGTCGCTCCTCCGGCGTGCGATGGATCACCGCTCACCCTCCCGCGCACCGTCCCCCTCCGCCGCGCCGAACCCACGGTACCCGATCCCCACGAACACCAGCCGGCCCGACTTGCTCTCCCCACGCAACTGCGGACCCGGCTCGACCCGATCGAACGCCACCCGCCATTGCTCGATCGTCGCGCCCGTCAGCAGCGCGGGCCGCCCGGCCAACGCCCGCGTGACCTCCACGCTGCGCAGGTCCGTCTCCGGCCAGTGGTCGTACTGCGTCGCACGCCCCGCCGTCAGGCTGCTCGCGCAGTACACCGTCGGCCGACCCGGAAGATAGAACGCCATCTGGCTCGCACGACCGTACTGCTGCGCGATCACGAACGGCTCAAGCCCCGCCCGCTCGCGCAGCGACGCCAGACGCTCCGCCGCGTCCGCCGCCCGCTCATCCGCCCCGAGCAGCCGCCCCTGCGGGAACATCCACCCCACCAGCGGCGCACGCGCCAGCAGGTCGATCCGCAACGCCCCCAACCCGACCACCAGCCCCAACACGACCGATACATCCCACGCGATCTGGCGGTGCAACTCCGGCTTGCGACGCACGATCCCCGCCCACGGACGCTCCCCCCGGGGCAGCGCCGACCACGCCGCCCGACGACGAAGCAACTCGTCCATCGCGTCCACCACGCCCCACCCGCACAGCGCGGCCACCGTCACGTACCCCGCCATCGGCCAGTTCCCCTCGGGCTCCGTCACGAACGACACCGCAACATACACCACCAGCACCGGCACGCCGCACACGATCAGGAACGCACGCCCCGGCCACGCCGACTCGCCACGCCGACGCACCGCCACCACCGCGCTCACGAAGCCCAGCACGAGCGGCGCGCCCACCAGCCCGATCTGCCCGCCCAGAAACTCCAGCGTCCACCTCGGGTCGTAACGCCACCCCCCCCCCTCCGCGCCGCTCGGCGCAACGTCCCCCCCCGGCAGACCGAGGTGCCCCAGCAGGTGATGCACCGTCGGCCACCCGTGCGTCGCGTTCCACGCCGCCACCGGAACGACGCCCAGCAGCCCCACGACGACGCCCGCCGCCACCCACCCCCATCCCGCACCCCTCCGGCCCGACCCGCGCCGAAGCAGCGCGTACCACACCAGCCCCGGCACCAGCAGGACCACCACATACTTGAACAGGAACCCGACCGCCAGCGCGGCCCCCAGCGCCACCCACGCCGCGCCCGATCCCCGCTCCATCGCACGCCACGCCGCCCAGCACGCCGCCGCCCAGCACGCCACCATCGGCCCGTCGATCGTCATCAACAGCCCCACCACCTGGAACACCGGCATCAACAGGAACACGCACGCGCCGAAGAACCCCGCACGCCCGTCCCCGCACGCGTCCCGCGCCAGCCCCGCCACGCACAACGCCGCCGCCCCCGACGCGAGCGCGGCCGGCAGCCTGACCGACCACTCCGAAACCCCGAACACCCACGTCGAGGCCGCGATCACCCACGCCACCCCCGGACCTTTCGAGTAGTACGACAACTCCGGCCGACGGCTCCACTCCCAGTAGTGCGCCTCGTCCTCGATCAGCGTGTACGGGCACAGCCACACCAGGTACACGATCCGCAGCGCGGTCACGCCCAGCACGAGCAGCAGCGTCGCACGCCACGGCGCGGCCCACGGCGCGAACACACCGACCCCCGCTCTCGCCGACGAATCCGCCACTAGTGCTTCCTCAGCCCGCGGTACGCCGCCAGCGTGTACACCGCCAGACCACCCACCCCGCCCCACAGCATCGCCAGCCCCGGCGCGCCCGTGTTGTGCACCAGCGACTGCCCGCCGCTGATCGTCAGCACCGCGCCCAGCGCGGGAAAGAAACTCCACAGGTACACCGTCAGCGGCAGGCTCGACCGCAGCCGCACCGCCGTCACCGCCCCCGTCACCACCATCACGAAGCAACTCGCCGCCATCGCCCAACGCTCGTGCTGCTTGCTCGTGATCTCGCGGTCCAGACGCGCCAGCCGACGCTCCAACTCCAGCGTCGGCGGGATCAGGAACGGGTCCGCGTTCTCGCCGGTCACCCGCGGCTTCGCCATCGCCAGCAACTCGGGCGCATCCATCGCCAGCAGCGACGGCAGCGGGTTCTCGCCCGGACGGATGTTGTCCAGCACGCGCTCCGCCAACTGCCCCCCCGGCGCCTCCCCCACCGTCCCCGGCTCCGCGCCCGCGCCGCGCGCCGCGAACCCGCGCAGCGTCAGCCGCAGCGTCAGGTCGCGCTCCTCCAGCCGCGGACCGCCCATGTGCGTCGCCAGCCACGCCTGCTCCGCCGTGATCTCCGTCACCCCCCCCCCGCCCGGCTCGCCGCCCGGACCCAGACGCCACACCTCCACCCCAATCGGCGTGCCGTCACGCGCCGGGATCAGCCGCCACGCACGCTCGCCGTGGTCCCACGCGATCCCCGCCGCGCGCACCACGATCGGCTCGCCGTTCGCACGCTCCAGCCGCACGCGCCCCTGCGTCGCCAGCGCGCCGTTGATCGCGTCCGTCGTCGCTCGCTCCGCCAGGTGGTACGCCAGGTCGCGCGTCCGCATCCGGATGAACCCCATCCGGTCCGGCTCGTGCCGCAGCCGCCGGAACTCGCCGAACGTCAGGAACTTCGGGTCGTCCTCGAACGCGCTCGGCACCGCGAAACTGAACGGACGCAACCGCTCGAACAGCACCAGCGTCTCGTCGCGCCGAACCCCGGACCCCTGCTCAGGACGAACCCACGCCAGGCTCTGCCGACGCCCGTGCTCGTCCTCGTCCGGCACCACCACGACCGGCGCCCGACGGACCACCGCCTCGTCCCGAACCTCCCCGAACCGGTCGAGGTCCAGGAACACCACCCCCCCCAGCACCAGGTACTGCGTCGCCCCCATCTCCGCCAGACGCGGGTCCGTCTTCGGGTCCACCCGCACCACCGTGTCCGCGTGGATCATCAGCGACCCGACCTCCACCGCCTGCCCGCGCGCGAACGACCGCACCATCAGCCTCGTCACGTCCTGCTGAACCACCTGCTCCATCGAACGCAGGAAACGCGGGATCACCGACTCGTTCAACGCCAGCAGCACCCCCGCCAGCACAAGCCCCGATGCCACCGCCGGCGCGAGCACCCGACCGTGGCTCACCCCCCCCGCGTGCGCCGCCAGCACCTCGTTGTCCTGCGCCAGCCGGTGGAACGCCAGCGTCGCCGCGAACCCGGACGCGAACGGCAACGCGTACGCCAGCATCGGCGGCATCGCCAGCAGCACGAACCGCACCGCCTCCGCCGGACCCAACTTCCCGTCCGCCAGCGGCTTCACCGCCGCCGCGAACGAGATCACCGTCACCAGCACCGCCGTCGTCAGCAGCAGCAGCCGCCACAACTCCGCCGTCGTGTGCCGCCAGAGCGTCCAGGGCGCCGTTCGGGTCATGGTGTGCCGCGCCGGCGAGCGATCCCCCGCCCGCTCAGCCCTTCTTCGCCTCGTAGTACTCGAGATTCACCTGCACGTACCGGCTCCACTCCGTCGGCAGGTCCTCCTGCGGGTAGATCGCCTTCACCGGGCACTCGTCCACGCACAGCCCGCAGTCGATGCACGTGTCCGGGTCGATGTACAACTGCTCCGCCGTCTCGAACTCCGGCTCGTCCTTCGTCGGGTGGATGCAGTCCACGGGGCACACATCCACGCACGACGTGTCCTTCGTCCCGATGCACGGCTCGCCGATGATGTGCGGCATGGAATCCCGTTCTCCGGCAGCATGGACCCGCCAGGCCCGCTCCCCGGGCCTGCGCGACCGATCATAGTCGCCCGCCCGCCAACCCGTGCCCCCTCACGAGCCGCGGCACGCCCGCTCCCACATCCCACGGTACGCCGATTCCACACGCCGGCACGCGCCCGCCGCGTCGCACAACACCGACCCCGCCACCCGCGACCGCAGACTCCGTCGCAGCGACGCCAGCCGCGCACGATCCCCGGCCAACGACACCGCCGTCTCCACGTACCCCTCCACCGTCTCCGCGCACAACCCCTCAAGCCCCATCGATCGCAGCAGGCTCAGCCCCACCCGCGACGCGTGCGCATTCCCCGCCAGCGACACCACCGGAACACCCATCCACATCGCCTCGCACGTCGTCGTCGTGCCCGCGTACGGGAACGTGTCCAGCCCCACGTCCACGCGCCCGTACACCCCCAGGTGCTCCACCTGCCCCGGCGTCGGACCGAGCAACTCCACACGCGATCGCTCCACCCCGCGAGACTCGAAGAACGCCGCGATCCGCTCCCGCGCCCGCGCGTCCGCAAGACCCATGTTCTTCAGCACCAGCCGCGAACCCGCCACCCGCCCCAACACCTCCGCCCACGCCGCCAGCGTCCACTCCCCCATCTTCGGCAGCGTGTTGAACGAGCCGAACGTCACCACCCCCGACGACTCCGCCGGCCCCGCCCCGACCTCGGGCGCATCGTCCATCGCCCGGTAGCACAGGAAGCACGGGTCCAGCCGCACCAGACGCTCCGTCGCCAGACGCTCCGCCCCCTCCGGGTCCGTCGCGCTGTCCACGATCCTCGCGTCGATCGCCGGCACGCCCGTCGTCGCCGGATACCCGATCCACGTCGCCTGCACCGGCGCGGCCCGCGCCGCCAGCGCGCCCAGACGGTTCCCCAGCGTGTGCCCCCCCAACTCCACCAGCACGTCGATCCCGTCCGCGCGCACCCGACGCACCAGCCCCTCGTCGCTCAGCCGCGACGCGTCCACCCACCCGTCCGCCTTCGACCGGATGCGCTCCGTCGTCTCGTCGCTCCGCGGCGCGGTCATGTAGCACGTCACGTGCACCTCCGCCCGGTCGTGGTGCTCCACGATCGGCTCGATGAAGAACGCCACCGAGTGCGCCCGGAAGTCCGACGACACGTACCCCACCCGCAGCGGACGCTTGCCCGCGTCCGCGGGCCGGATCACCGGCGGCGTCCGACCCCCCGAGACCAGCCGCCCCAGCCGCTTGTGCAGCTCGAACACCTCCTCCGGGGAGGCGTGCGCGTCGTAGTGCAGCGCGCTCACCAACTGACGCAGCGCCTCGGCGTCCGCCGGCGCGAGCGCGACCGCCTCGCGCAGGGCCGCCACCGCCTCCCCCACGCGCCCCGCCGCGAGCAGCGCGCCCCCGAGGTTCACGCGCAGCCGCGCGTCGCCCGGGTTCAACGCCGCCCCTGCCCCCGCCGCCTCCGCCGCCTCCTCGTTGCGGTCGCGCAGGGTCAGCGCCCGCGACAGACCCAGCGCGCCCGGCGCATACGACGCGTCGATCTCCAACGCACGCCGGTACGCCGCCTCCGCCTCGTCCAGCCTCCCCAGCGCAACCAGCGCGTTCCCGAGGTTGTTGTGCGGCCCGGGCGCGCCCGCGGACAGCGACGCCGCGCGACGCAACGACCGCTCCGCGCCCGCCGCGTCCCCCGTCTCCAGCAGGATCACCCCCAGCACGTTGTGCGCGTTCGCGTTCCCCGGCGCGCCCGACGCCGCGCGCCGAGCCGCCGCCAGCGCCTGCGCCGTGCGCCCGGCGCGGTGCAACTCCACCGCCTGCTGGATCGCTCGGGTCGGGTCAGCCAACGCTCCTCCCCGCCGCCGCGCCCACGCGCGACGCCACGAACGCCCGCGCCGCCCCGTCCGCCTCCATCACGTCCGCCAGCGACCGCACCGGACCCGGCGCGATCGCCTCCATCGCCTCCCCCACCACCTCGACGATCCGACCGAACGGGATCGACCGCGCCCGCAGGAACGCGTCCACCGCCGCCTCGTTCGCCGCGTTGAACACCGCCCCGGCCGTCCCCCCCGCCTCGACCACCCGACGCGCCAGCGCGATCGCCGCGAACCGCTCCTCGCACGGCGTCTCGAACTCGAACGTGCGCAGCGCGTCGAGGTCCAGCGCGCGCCCGCACCCCGGCAGCCGCAGCGGCGCGCTCAACGCGTGCTGGATCGGAACCCGCATGTCCGGCGCGCCCAACTGCGCGATCGCCGACCCGTCCGCCAGTTCCGCGATCGCGTGCACGACCGAGCCGGGATGGATCAGCACCCCGATCCGATCCGCCCCCAGCCCGAACAGCCAGTGCGCCTCCACAACCTCCAGACCCTTGTTCACCAGCGTCGCCGAGTCGATCGTCACCTTCGCACCCATCGACCACGTCGGGTGCGCCAACGCCTGCTCCGGCGTCGCGTCGTACGCCCGACCCGCGCTCCACGTCCGGAACGGACCGCCCGACGCCGTCAGCACCAGCCGCCGAACGCACGCGGGCGCGACCAGCGGCGGCCCCTCCGCGCACCCGGGCAGCCCCGCCAGGCACTGCCACGCCGCCGAGTGCTCGCTGTCCACCGGCAGCAGCCGCGCCCCCGTCCGCCGCGCCGCCGGAATCACCAGCGCGCCCGCCGCGACCAGCGTCTCCTTGTTCGCCAGCGCAACGTCGCGCCCCAGGTCAACCGCCGCCAGCGTCGCTCGCAGCCCCGCCACGCCCACGATCGCCGCCAGCACAAGGTCCGCCTCGACCTCGCGCACCAGCGCCTCGCCCGCACCGGACCCCACGCGGCAACGCACGCCCTCGATCCCCCCCCCCTCCGCCAACGCGCACTCACGCACCCCGAACTCGCGCGCCTGCGCCGCCAGCAGCCCCGCGTTCCGCCCCGCCGACAGCCCGACCACCTCGAACCGAACCGGCGAAGCGCCCGAGCCGTGCAGCCCGTTCAGGTGACGGACCACCTCCAACGCCTGCGTCCCGATCGATCCCGTCGAGCCGAGCACGATCACCCGGCGAACGCCGCGCATCTCCCCTCCCGATGTCGCGCTCCGCCCGCCCATCCCCGACTCACTCCTCCTTCGGCTTCAGGCGCGCCTTCTCGCTCGGCAGCAGCCGCCGACGCGACGCAGCATACAGCGTCCGAGGCTGCGGCTTCGGCGCGGGCTGACCGTTCGGCGAACCCGCCGGGGCGCTCACGGGCGCGCCCGACGCGCCGCCACGCTCCGGCTCCGCCACGCGATCGCCGTCGCCCGTTCCCTCCGACGCCCCACCCCCCCCGCGCCGCCGCCGGCGACGCCGACGCTTCTTCTTCAACCCCGTCTCGCCCGACGGCGCGCCGTCCTCCGACGCGCCCTCGCCGGGGGCGCCCTCCTCGTCCGCCGACCGCGCGCCCTCGCCGGGCTCCCCGCCCGCCGACGCAGCCTCGCCCGCCACCTCCGCCGAGCCGGCCCCGCCCTCGCCCGCGCCCTTGCGGCGCCGACGGCGACGGCGACGCTTCTTCTTGCCCCCCCCCTCGACCCCCTCGACGCCATCCCCCGCGGAGCCTTCGTCCGCGGCCTCAGCCGCGCCCTCGACCGCCCCGTCCACGCCCGATCCCGCCGACGCCGACGGGGCCTCGCCCTCCGCCGCCACGCCCTCGACGCCCTCGCCCGCCCCCTTGCGACGCCGACGGCGCCGGCGACGCTTCTTCTTCCCGCCGCCCTCGCCCGCCGTCTCCTCGCCCTCCTCCGGCCCCTCCATCTCGATCGGATGCGGCGCCGGCTCAGGCTCCGCGCCGTGCTCCTCGTCCTCCGCCTCCGCCTCGGGGGGGGGCACACCGCCCGGGTCCAGCGCCCACGCCTCGTCGCCCGACGCGTCCTCCCACGCCTTCAACTCCGACTCCGGAGCCTTCGGCGCGGGAAGCCTCGACACGTCGATGTCCGCCCCCGACTTGTCGTACGCGTACAGCGAGAATCGGTCCACCGGCAGCGTCTCGCTCACGCGAACGTCCGCGTGCTTCCCGCTCCGACGCTCCACCCGCGACAGGCTCCGCCGCTTGTTCGACAGCAACTCGCCCGCCACCCGCGGGCTGACCACCAACTCCACCCGCGACACCTGCTCGTACTCCAGCAGCGCGGCCAGCTCACGCAGCGCATCCGACGCCACCGACGCCGGACGCTGCACCAGGCCCCGCCCGTGGCACGTCGGGCACTCGTGGAAGTGCACGCTCTCGTGGCTCCCGCGCATCCGCTGACGCGTCATCTCCAGGATGCCGAACGCCGAGATCGGCAGGATCGTGCTCTTCGCACGGTCGCGCTTCAGCCGCTCGCGGTACCGCTGCTCGATCGCCTTGCGGTGCTTCGACGAACGCATGTCGATCAGGTCGTTGATCACGATCCCGCCCAGGTCGCGCAGCCGGATCTGGCGGCAGATCTCGTCCGCCGCCTCCAGGTTCGTCCGGTACGCGTTCGTCTCCGCGTCGCGCGCCGAGCGGCTCTTCCCGCTGTTCACGTCGATCGCGACCACCGCCTCCGTCTCATCGATCACCAGCCGACCGCCCGACGGCAGCGGCACCTCACGCGCGTGCATGTTCGAGATCTGCTGCTCCACCCCGAACGCGTGGAACAGCGGCCGACGACCCGTGTACTGCTGCAACTTCACGCTCGATCGGGGCGCGACGATCTTCATGAACCGGCTCGCACGCTTCAGCGCGCCCTCGTCGTCGATCACGATCTCGCTCACGTCGTTCGTCACGAAGTCGCGCAGCGCACGCACCAGCAGGTCGCTCTCCGAGTACAGCAGCCGGGGCTTCTTCCCCTGCTTCAGCCGCTGCTCCATGTCCTTCCACAGACGGAGCAGGTACGCCAGGTCGCGCTTCAACTCCGCCTTCGTCCGCTCGAACCCCGCCGTCCGAAGGATGAACCCGAACCCGTCCGGCAACTCCAACTGGTCCAGAATCTCGCGCATCTTCGCGCGCTGCTCCTCGTCCTCCACCTTCCGGGACACCCCCACCTTGTCCATCAGCGGCATCATCACCAGGTACCGCCCCGGGATCGAGAGGTACCCCGTCAGCGTCGGGCCTTTCGTCCCAACACCCTCCTTCAGCACCTGCACGATCACTTCCTGACCGCGCTTCAGGCACTCCTGCAGCGGCGGACGCTCGCGACGCGGCGTCTTCTTCCCCACCTGCTCCGTCGCGTCCTCCTCCCCCGGGAAGTACCGCGGGTGAAGGTCCGACACGTGCAGAAAACCGTTCTCCTCCACGCCGAAATCGACGAACGCGGCCTGGATCCCCGCCTCGACGTTCGTCACCTTCCCGACATAAATGTTGTTGACCCGGCTGACCGCGTCCACACGCTCCGCGTGGAACTCCTCGAGTTTGCCGTCCTCGACGATCGCGACGCGGCACTCCTCGCCGGGAACGTAGTTGATCAGCATCCGTGTTGATGGCATCGTCTGGCTCGCAGGCCTGACGCCGCGCGCCGTCGTCCCCGAGGAGGACTGGCTCCCGCCCGAACGAACACGGGCGGCCGGTCGGGCCCCGCACGCCGCGCCCCGTCGGAGCGCACAACGCGAGTCCCGTTGTCCCAACCGGTGGCGTGCGGGCGTGTGCCCTCGCGCCGGCCGGGGCGCCGACCCGACGCGCCGGCGGCGTCTCGCCGCGAGCGGATCGGGGGCTTCGTCTGTCGGGCACGACGCCGCGCGGCGCCACGCCTCTTCGTCTTCACCCTTCGGCTCAGGGGGCGCTCGCCGCGTCGGGCTTCGCCTACCCCCCCCCGGCGGAACGACCGCCGGAGGCCTCCGGGACAATCTTGCGGACGTGCTCCCGCACATAGGCGGAAACCTCAACGTCCGAATCGAACGTCAGCGCCTTTCGCGCCACACGCTCGCACTCCTGCATCGTGACCGATCGCACCAGCCGCTTCACCTGCGGGATCGCGCCGCTCGTCACCGAAAGGGTACGCAGCCCCAGCCCCAGCAGCAACATCGCGTACTCCCGCTCCCCCGCGGCCTCCCCGCAGCACGACACCGGGATGCCCGCCTTCCGGGCCGCCCGCGACACCTGCCGGATCAGCATCAGAACCGCCGGATGCCACGGCTGGTACAGCCCCGCCACCCGCTCGTTCGTTCGATCGACCGCCAGCGTGTACTGCACGAGGTCATTCGTCCCGATCGAGAAAAAATCCACCTCACGCGCAAACGCTGCCGACTGCAACGCCGCCGAAGGCAACTCCACCATCATCCCCACGGGCACCGAACGGTCGAACGCGACCCCCTCCTCCGCCAGGTCCTCCATCACGTCCCGCAGAATCAGCCGCGCGTGACGCAACTCCCCGATCGACGTGATCAGCGGGAACATCACCTTCACAGGACCGAGCGCGCTCGCCCGAAGGATCGCACGCAACTGCCGCTTGAAGATCGCACGCTCCGCCAGGCAGTACCGGATCGACCGCAGCCCCAGCGCGGGGTTCCGCTCCGGGACCTCCGCCCGCGCCTGCGTGTACTTGTCCGCCCCGAGATCGATCGTCCGGATCGTCAGCGGCCGACCGCCCAGCATCCCGATCGCCGTCCGGTACGCCTCGAAGTGGTCCTCCTCGCTCGGCTCACGGTTCGCCGCGAGGAACAGGAACTCCGTCCGGTACAGCCCCACACCCGTCCCGCCGTGCGACAGCACCGCCGACACTTCCTCCGGAAACTCGATGTTCCCGAGCAACTCCACCGCCGTCCCGTCCCGCGTCACCGCCGGAAGGCCGGCCAACTCCGCCAGCGACAACTCCGCCAGACGATGCTGCTCCGCGTACCCCTCGTACTTGCTCAGCTGCTCCTCGTCCGGGTCGAGGATCACCACCCCGCGGTCCCCGTCCAGCACCACGCGCTCCCCGTCCGAGGCCAGCGACGTCACGTTGTGGCACCCCACCACCGCCGGCAGCCCAAGCCCGTTCGCCACGATCGCCGTGTGGCTCGTCCGGCCCCCCGAGTCCGTCGCGAACCCCACCACCGTCCGACGGTTGAACGACGCCGCCTGCGAAGGCGTCAGGTCACGCGCGATCACCACCGTCGGCTCCGTGATCTCGTCCAGACGCGAACGCCGCTCACCCACCAGGCACGTCAACAGCCGGTTCGCCAGGTCGCGGATGTCGTCCGCCTTCGTCGTGAACGCCGAGTCCGTCTTGCGCCGGAACTGCGCCGCAAGGTCGTCGAACACCGTCGTCACCGCGTGCTCGGCGTTCACCCGCTCCGACGCGATCTTCGCACGGATCGGGTCGATCAGGCTCCGATCGCGCAGCATCCCCTTGTGGAACAGGAACACCTTCGCCGCCTCGGCCCCCATCTCACGCTCCGCCTCCTCGTGCACCCGGTCCAGGTCCGCGATCGCGTCGCCCAACGCACGGTCGAACCGCCCCTGCTCCGCCCCCACCGCCTCGGGAGCGATCGACCGACGCGGCACCCACACCCGGTCGTCGCCCAGCACGAACGCCCGCGCCACCACCACGCCTGGAGACACCGGAATGCCCTGGATCACATGCATGGTGTGAGGCCGCGAGGCGAGGACCACGGACGGCAAGGGCGGACCCGGCGTACGCCCCACGCACCCGCGGAACCGCCCGAAACCCATCCTATGCGAACCGCTCGCCGCGCTCCCCTCACGCCCACGCCCGTCCCCAACCGATCCCACACACGCGGCATCCCACGCCCACGCTTGACTTCAACCGCCCGCACGGCTCTCATTCACCGCTGGTGCGGGCGGCGCCCGTCGGAGGGAAAGCCGCCCGCGGCCTGGGTCGGGGGCGTTCACCCCGCGGCCCGCGCCGGGATGAAGACAACCGGGTCTGAATGAAGACGCTGACCGGCATCCTTGAATGGCCGCAGCGCTCGGAAGGTCGTGTGCGGCAGATGGCCGGCGCGACGATCCTCGAGAGCGCGGACGATCCTTTCGTTCCCGTCAACTTCGGGGACCAGCTCCCCCTGCGCTCAGGACTCGAAGTCACCGTCGAGGTCGTCCACCGAAAGCCCCGACGCCGTCGCCGAGGCCGACCCGGAACGCCACGCCAGTCTCGCCCGGTCGTCGAGCGATTCCTCGCCATCGAAGGACTCGACCCCGAACGCTACCGCGAGTGCAAGCCCTTCGACGAACTCACCTCCATCGACCCCCAGCCGCGCCTCACGCTCGAATACCCGGGCTGCCCGGCCGCCTGCCGACTCATCGACCTCTTCTGCCCCATCGGCCGCGGCCAACGCGGCCTCATCGTCTCCCCGCCCAAGGCCGGCAAGACCACCCTCCTCAAGAACATCGCCGAATCCATCCTCCGCAACCACCCGGAGGTCTACGTCTTCCTCCTCCTCGTCGACGAACGCCCCGAGGAAGTCACCGACTTCCGGCGCACCTTCCTCGGCCCGACCGTCCCCCAGAAGGCGAACGGCCAACCAGGCCCCAACGGCGAGCCGCACCCGAGCGAACCCGATCCACGCCCCTGGGGCGACCGCGTCCGCCTCATCGCCTCCAGCAACGACCACGACGTCGAACGCCACGTCGAGGTCTGCATCACCTGCGTCGAACGATGCAAGCGCATGGTCGAGGCCGGCAAGCACGTCGTCGTCATGCTCGACTCCCTCACCCGCGTCGGTCGCGCCTTCAACCGCTCACGCAAGCACGCCAGCAGCGGACGAACCATGACCGGCGGCATCGACAGCCGCGCGCTCGAAGTCCCCAAGCAGATCTTCGGCTCCGCGCGCAACACCGAGGAAGCCGGCAGCCTCACCATGCTCGCCACCTGCCTCGTCGACACCGGCTCCCAGGGCGACCAGGTCATCTTCGAGGAGTTCAAGGGCACCGGCAACATGGAACTCATCCTCGACCGAAAGATCGCCGAGAAACGCCTCTTCCCCGCCATCAACCTCGCCGCCAGCGGCACACGCAAGGAGCACCTGCTCATGGACGAGCAGGAACTCGCCACCATCACCGCCCTGCGACGCCGCCTCATGAGCATGCCCCCCCCGCAGCAGGTCGAGCAGCTCCTCGCCGCCCTCGAACGATTCCCCACCAACTCGCAACTCGTCGGCTCGGCACGCTGACCCGACCTCGCCCGCCCCACGCTCGCCACGACCCGACGCCGCGGCGCACCATCGCCGCGCGGACACCCTCTACACTCACCCCATGACCCCCGGCCGCGCGATCATCGTCCTCGCTCTCGCGGTCATCCTCGGCCTCCCCCTCCTCCTCGGCTCGCGACGCGACAGCCCCCCCCCCGGCGGCGACGCCCTCACCCTCATCGTCATCACACCCCACGTCCGCCAGATCCAGCAGGAGTTCGCCGACGCCTTCGACCGCTGGCACCGACGCGAGCACGGCCTCCCCGCCCGCATCGACTACCGTCGCCCCGGCGGCACTTCCGAAATCCTCAAGCAACTCCAGGCCCAGTTCAACGCCGCCCTCGCCTCCGGACGCTACGACCTCGACCCCGAAGGCCGCGTCATCCTCCACACCGGCGCCATCACCTTCGACGCCATGTTCGGCGGCGGGTCCTACGACCACACCCGCCTCAAGACCGGCGACGGCGTCACCATCACCCTCCCCGGCGCAACCACGCCCACGCCCGTCCCCATGTCCGCCCCGGCGGGATTCGACCAGCGAACCCTCGACGAGTGGTACGGCGACAACGCCATCGGCTCCGGACGCCTCTACGACCCCGACCAGCACTGGCTCGGCACCGCACTCTCATCCTTCGGCATCGTCTACAACCGCGATACCGTCCAACGACTCCTCGGCCGCCGCGACCTCGAATCCTTCCACGACCTCGCCGACCCCCGACTCGCAGGGTGGATCGCCCTCGCCGACCCCAGACAGTCCGGCTCCATCACCACCACCTTCGACGCCATCCTCTCCCGCTACGGATGGGACGACGGCTGGCGCCTCCTCCGCGCCATGTGCGCCAACACCCGTTACTTCACCAACTCCTCCACCAAGCCCCCCATCGACGTCAGTCAGGGCGAAGCCGCCGCCGGACTCGCCATCGACTTCTACGGCCGCACCCAGGCCCAGGTCGTCATGCGCCCCGACGAGACCCCCGACACCTCGCGCGTCGGCTACGCCGATCCCCCCGGCGCGGTCTACGTCGACGCCGACCCCGTCTCCATCCTCAACGGCGCGCCAAGCCCCGACCTCGCCCGACGCTTCGTCGAGTTCTGCCTCACCGACGAGGCCCAGGCCCTCTGGA
This sequence comes from Planctomycetota bacterium, assembly GCA_014584315.1. Taxonomy (GTDB): domain Bacteria; phylum Planctomycetota; class Phycisphaerae; order Phycisphaerales; family UBA1924; genus CAADGN01. Next base: position 78,349 of record JACTNA010000003.1, read on the forward strand.
ACTTCCACGCCACCTCCACCCCCGCCGGCGCATCCAACCCCCACGGGCCCGACGCACGCCCCCTCGGCCCGACCACGCACGAACTCCGCCGGATGCCCGCACGCCGCGACTTCTACGCCCGCTACCCCGACCACCTCATCGACAAGGTCAACCCCTTCGACATCGCCTCCACCACCCCAAGCGCGGGCTGGCGCACCGCGATCGGCCTCATGATGGGCGCGTTCGCCGTCGACAACCTCGACGACATCCGCGCCGCATGGCTCGCCATGCACCGCGCCCGCGATCGCGGCGCGCCCGCCGATGCGCTCGCCGACATGGAACGCCTCTTCTACGCCTTCCCCGAGCCGGACCAGGTCGCCCGCCTCTGGCGATCCCTCTTCGGCGACGCCGAACCGCGCTGCCCCGACGCCGCCCTCCTCCCCTTCACGCCCGAGAACTACACCGCCGTCCGCGCCGCCTGGCGCGACCCCGCGATCCTCGCACGCCTGCGCATCGTCTACACCAGCGCATTCCGGGAGAACTACCGCGCCATCCTCCGCATGGCCGAAGAACACCACTGACGAGGCCGACTTCCTCCGCGCCATCGCAACCTTCGCGCCCGTCGCGCTCCGCTTCTCCTCCTCGCGTCAGACCGCAGGGAACCCGCCGATGCCCCACGAGGCCGACAGCAGGCCCACCCTCACGAAGATCATCGCCACGCTCGGCCCCGCCTCCGAGTCCGCCGACGCCGTCCGCGCGCTCGTCGATGCCGGCGCCACCGTCTTCCGCCTCAACTTCTCCCACGGCTCGTTCGACGACCACCTCCGACGGCTCCGCGCCGTCCGCGCCGTCTCCGACGACGTCAACCTCCCCCTCGCCGTCTTCGGCGACCTCCCGGGACCCAAGATCCGCGTCGGCCGCGTCCCCGCCGCCGGACTCGTCCTCCACGCCGGCGCGGACGCCCTCATCAGCCACGACCTCGACGAGGCCCGCTACCAACCCGACCCCGACGGCCAGCGCACCGTCCTCCTCCCCTGCTCCTACCAACCCCTCGCGCGCGAAGTCCAACCAGGCCACCGCGTCCTCATCAACGACGGCGCCATCCGGATGCTCGCCGTCGACGCCGACCCGCGCGGCGCGTGGCTCCGATGCCGCGTTACCGTCGGCGGCCTCGTCACCACCGGCAAGGGCATCAACCTCCCGGACTCCGACCTCTCCGCGCCCGCCCTCACCGACCGCGACCTCGCCTGCGTCGAGTGGGCCGTCGAGCACGCCCTCGACTTCCTCGCCCTCTCTTTCGTCCGACGCGCCGACGACGTCCTCGACCTCAAGCGCCGACTCAGCGGCATGTGCCCGGCCTGCAAGTCGGAACCCGACGACGAGCACGGCGCTTCCATCCCCGTCATCGCCAAGATCGAGAAGCCCCAGGCCGTCGCCGACATCGACGCCATCGCCGACGCCGCCGACGCCATCATGGTCGCCCGCGGCGACCTCGGCGTCGAGATGGACCTCGTCCGCGTCCCCGTCGTCCAGAAACGCATCGTCGCCGCCGCCAACGAGTGGGGCAAGCCCTGCATCGTCGCCACCCAGATGCTCGAAACCATGATCGAGAACGCCACACCCACCCGCGCCGAAGCCTCCGACGTCGCCAACGCCATCTTCGACGGCGCGGGCTGCCTCATGCTCTCCGGCGAGACCGCCGTCGGCAAACGCCCCGACCTCGCCGTGGACACCATGCGCCGCATCGCCCTCGAGGCCGAACGCCACCTCGCCTCCCTCCCCCAGCGCGCCGACCCGCCCCAGCGCCTCGTCCAGCAGCGCTACCGCACCGCCGCCCTCGCGCACGGCGCATGGCACGTCGCCCACGACTGCGCCGCCGAACTCGTCGTCTGCTGGTCGCAGGCCGGCGGCACCGCACGCTACCTCTCCCAGAACGACTTCTCCATCCCCATCGTCGCCTACTCCTCCAGCCCACGCGCCACCCGACGCATGGCCCTCCTCCGCGGCGTCATCCCGGTCTGCTCCCCGCCCCCCCCCTCCGGCCGGCTCGCCGACTGGAACGAACAGGCCGACCGCGACCTCCTCGCCCGAGGCTGGGCCGCGCAGGGCACACCCATCGTCCTCCTCGCCGGCAAGCCCCTCGGCCAGGCCAAGGCCACCAACACCATCGCCTTCCACCGCGTCGGCGACCCCGGCGGCTTCTTCGGCCACGACGCCTGAGCGAACCATCCCATGACGGTGGCACAGGCGTCCCGCCCGTGCCCCTCTCCCTTGTTACAATCCCCCCAACTCAGAGGAGTACCGCCATGCGAACCGCCAACCCCGCGCTCAACGCCTTCCAGCCCGGCTCCACCGCCTACGAGGTCGCCGCCCGCTCCAACACCATGACCCTCAACGGCACCGTCACCGCCTCCGGTGTCCTCATCAGCCTCTGCGCCGGCGCAGCGCTCGCCTCCTGGATGGTCGTCACAAACCCCGCCAACACCCACCTCGCCATCCCCATCCTCCTCGGCGGCCTCATCGGCGGCTTCATCATCGCCCTCATCACCTACTTCAAGCCCACCGCCGCCCCCATCACCGGACCCCTCTACGCCATCTTCGAAGGCGCGCTCCTCGGCGTCTTTTCCTTCGTCGTCGCCCAACGGCTCGGCCCAGGCGGCGAGGTCGTCGTCTTCCAGGCCATCGGGCTCACCTTCGGCATCTTTGCCGCCGTCCTTCTCGCATACGTCACCCGCGTCATCCGATCCGGACGCGTCTTCCGCGCCTGCATCATCTCCGCGACCGCCGGCATCATGATCTTCTTTCTCGTCGCACTCCTCCTCAGCCTCTTCGGCGTCTACGGCATGGCCGCCCTCCTCTCCATCGACAACGCCACGCCCCTCTCCATCGGCCTCTCCCTCTTCATCGTCGTCATCGCCTCCCTCAACCTCGTCCTCGACTTCGAACTCATCGAGACCGGCATCCAACGGGGCATGCCCAAGCACATGGAGTGGTACGCCGCTTTCGCACTCCTCGTCACCCTCGTCTGGCTCTACATCGAAGTCCTCCGACTGCTCGCCAAACTCCGAAACCGCTGATCCGGCACGCCCGGCCTCTCGCCGACGCACACGCCGGGGCCGGGCCGTTCCAGGCCCCGCTTCAGCGGCCGATGCCCAACGCCCCACGGCCGCCGCGCGTGCCCATCACGCCGTCCGCTCGAACCGCGTCCCCGACCGCCGCACCCGACCCGCGATCTCCAGCATCGTGAGTTCCACGCGCAGATCCGCCGCCGAGAGGTCCGTCAGCGCCACCAGCTCGTCGGTCGAACGCGGCGCACCCAGCGCGCCCACGATCCGCTGCTGACGCTCGCTCAGGTTGGCGACGGGCGGAGCCGCAGGCTCGAACAGGCCCGCCGCAGGGTCCGCGAAACGCGCGCCGTGCGTCCCCGCGGCCAGGTGACGCGCCGCCGACTCGAGCGCGGCCACCACGTCCGCGGGCCCCGTCACCAGCGCGGCCCCGCCGCGCTTGATCAGGTCGTGCGATCCCGCGCTCGCCGGCGAATCGACCCGCCCCGGCAGCACCATCACCTCGCGCCCCTGCTCCTCGCCCGCGTGCCGTGCCGTGATCAGCGCGCCGCTCCCCTCCGCCGCCTCGATCACCAGCACGCCCAGGCTCAACCCCGAGATGATCCGGTTCCGCCCGGGGAAGTTCTCCGGCGTCGGCGCGACCTCCATCGGCAGCTCCGACACGATCGCCCCGCACCCGTCCGCGACCCGGTCGTACAGCGGCGCGTTGTCCGGCGGGTAGGCGTGCATCAGCCCGCACCCCAGCACCACGATCGTCCGACCGCCCGCCCGCAGCGCGCCCCGGTGCGCCGCCGAGTCGATCCCCCGCGCCCCGCCCGACACCACCGTCAGCCCGTTCGACGCCAGCACCCCCGCGAACCGCTCCGCCTGCTCAACCCCGTACGCCGTGCACGCACGCGACCCCACGATCGCCACCGGGAACGCGTCCGCGTCCGAAGGCCGGAGCCGACCCCGGACATACAGGATCGGCGGCGCGGACGCGATCGACGCCAGCAACGGCGGGTAGTCGTCATCGCCCAGCGCGACGATCGCGACGCCGTGCCGCTCCGCACGTTCCAGTTCCCGCTCCGCCAGCGCGCCCGAGTCCTTCAGCCCCCGCGCGATCGCCGACGAGGTGCCCCCGCCGATCCCGCGCACCCGTTCGAGGTCGCGCGGCGAGGCCCGCAGCGCGTGCTCCGCCGAGCCGAACGACTCCAGAAGTCGGGCCACCAGCACGGGACCCAGCCCCGGCGTCATCGTCAGGCGGAGCAGATCGAACACCCGGGGCGACACCGATGGCATGGGGCGGAGTGTACAAGACGACCCGTTCACCACCAACACGCCCACGCGACGATACACTCCCACCGACGGACCCACGGACGGAGCCGATCGCCATGACCACCCCCTACCGAATCGTGCGAGCGTGGTGCGGACGAGCGGCGGACGCCGCCCGACGACGCGCCGCGGTCGCCGGCCAGGCCGTCGCCGTCGCGCTCCTCCTCTCGCTCGTGAGCGTCTCCTGCCAGACCACCCCCAGACCGTCCAGGACGGCGGCCGGCGCCGAGCCGGACGTGCGCGTCCGCATCATCCGCGAAGCGCCATCCGTCCGCATCGCCGGGCCGGCGCGGGTGGCCCTGCGCCCCGTCGGCTCCTTCGCCGAGTGGACCGCCGCGACGCCCATCGACGTGCGCGCCGAGGCGGGCGTGCTCGTCGCCACGGACGCCGCCGGCGTCGAACGACGATTCGACCAGGGCGCGCCGCTCGAAGTGCGCGCCGTCGCCCCCACGCGCGCCCGACGCGCGCCGGGGTCCCGCCCCCCCCCGGAGCCGGACCTCCTCGTCGGCGACCGGGCCTACCCGGGATCGCTCGAACTCCACCCGCGATCCGACGCCGGCGAGAGCGCTCTCGACGCCATCAACGTCACCACGCTCGAAGCCTACCTCCCCGGCGTCCTCACCGGCGAACTCCTCGACAACTGGCCGCTCGAGGCCTACCGCGCCCAGGCCGTCGCCGCGCGCAGTTACGCCCTCCACGAGCGCGCAAGGGCACGCCTCCGCGGCCGCGCGTTCGACCTCGAGAACACCGCGCGAAACCAGGTCTTCGCCGGACGCACGCAGCACGACGCCGCCGTCCGCGCGGCGCGGGACACACGCGGCGAAACGCTCACCGTCGCCGGCGAGCCGCTGCGAGCCTACTACTCGAGCACCTGCGGCGGGCGCCCCATGGGCGCGGGCTCCATCTGGCCCACCGGCACGGGATGGGAGTTCAACGCCGCCCCCCCCCTCCAGGTCGACGCCCCCCGCGCGACGTTCTGCGAAGCCTCCTCCGCCTACCGCTGGCAGGTCACCCGAACGGTCGAGGATGTCTCCAGGCGCATCGCCGCCTACGGGGCCGCCAACGGACTCTCGATCAAGGCCCTCGGCGCCGTCCGCTCCATCATCCCGACCGAGGTCAACGCCGCGGGGAGACCCGTCCGGTTCGCCATCGCCGACGACAAGGCCAAGACCTACACACTCAACGCCGAGCACCTGCGCCAGGCCCTCAACCACGCCGCCGATGGCCTGCCCGCCCCCGAACGCGCCTCCCAGGTCCGCTCCGGCGACATCGAGTTCGAGATGCGCGCACGCGAGGTCGTCATCCGCGGACGCGGGTGGGGGCACGGCGTCGGGGCCTGCCAGTTCTGCATGAACGGCATGGCCCGCCGACACTGGGACTACGCCCGGATGCTCGCCCACTTCTACCCCGGCGCACGCATCGAGCGACTCTACTGATCGCGTCTCACGCAGAGGCGCGGAGAGAAGGAGCGATGTCGATGCCGCCACACGGCTCTCTTCGCGCTCTCTGCCCCTGCTTTCCCCCGCGCCTCTGCGCCTCCGCGTGAGGCATCGCCTCAGCGCACGGCGTCCCTGCGCTCCAGCCGGTAGTAGATGAACGTCCGGTCCGACGTCGAGAACAGCAGCCGACGCTGACGGTCCAGCGTCGTGCGCGGCTCCTGCGGCCACCCGTCGATCGCCGTGCGCGGGTGCAGGTCACGCAGGGCGAGGGCGGCGTCACGGCGGGTCGCGGCGTGCTCGAGGCCCGCGGGCGCGGCCTCGGCGACAGCACGCCCGGGGAGGACGAGTTCCCAGGTCGGATCGGGCGTCGGCGTCGGGGCATCGGCGCGGCGCGAGGAGGACGCCGAACCGCATCCAGCGGCGGCGGCCGCCAGGGCGATCGCAAGTGCGGCGCGGACGATGGGGGCTCGCTTCTTCCTCACGTTCTTGAGGGTACAACGGGCGTGCCCCGGCCCCAAAGCGGAATCCTCCGCATTCTGGGGCCGATCCCCCTTGCGGAGCGTTGACGACGTGCAACAGCGTGGCGTACAGGCAACGCGCGGCGGGGGCGGGCACTCGTATGATGCGGCGGATGCGGCCCGATCAGCCGACAGCAAAGAGCAAGGACGCGGGGAACATGGCGAAGCAGACAGCGGCACGGAAGTCGGGATCACGCGGCGGCGGCACGCTGCAGAAGATCGGTGCGCTCGCCGAGGGGGTGGCGCGGGCGGCGCACGCGGGGGAGGCGCCTTCGATCGAGGTGCCGACGCGGGCGAAGTCGAACACCACCTGGGACCGCAAGCGCGGCATCCTCCGCATGGGCGACGCGACCCAGACGCGCGAACTCTTCAACCTCAACCAGGCCAAGGGATTCATGCAGACCGTCCTCCACGCCGCCGGCATCAAGGAACTGCTCGAAGCCGACAAGACCCTCAGCCTGCGCGCTATGTTCTACAAGGGCCTGCACACCATCCCCGGCACGAAGGAAAAGACCTTCGCCGACCAGGACGAGAGCGACGCCGTCCTCGAAGACCTCGAAGTCACGCTCGGCTCGCTCCGCGAGGAACTCCACGTCTTCGCCAAGAAGGCCGGGACGATGGTCGGCAACATCACCATCGAGGACTCCGGCGACGAGATCGACTGCCGACGCATGGGCTCCGGCGGCTACGCCATCCCCAGCATCGTCGAGCCGGACGTCATCCGGTTCAGGAAGTGCGACGCGAAGTTCGTTCTCCACGTCGAGAAGAACACCGTCTGGAGCCGCTTCAACGAGGACAGGTTCTGGCAGCAGCACAACTGCATCCTCACCGAGGGGGGGGGCCAGCCCCCGCGCGGCGTCCGCCGACTCCTCCGACGCCTCAACCAGGAACTCGGCCTCCCCGTCTACTGCCTCCTCGACTGCGACCCCTGGGGGCACTACATCTACAGCGTCATCAAGCAAGGCTCCATCTCCCTCGCCTTCGAGAGCGAACGCCTCGCCATCCCCGAAGCCAGGTTCCTCGGCCTCCGCGCCGTCGACTACCAACGCTGCGACCTCTCCGACGACGTCCAGATCGCCCTCAACGACAAGGACATCGCCCGCGCCAAGCAGATCGCCGCCTACCCCTGGTTCAAAGACAAGCCCGCCTGGCGACGCGAGATCGACCAACTCCTCCGCAACGGATTCAAAATGGAAGTCGAGTCGCTCATCACCAAGGACATCAGTTACGTCACCGAGACCTACGTCCCCGAACGCCTCAAGGCGAAAGACTGGCTGGACTAGGAGGCGCGAGGCATCACACGCCCCCGAGCCCCGCAGCCACGGGCGCCCCGCCTGCGCGAGGTCCAGTGGCACAGGCGTCCCGCCTGTGCGAGTACCAGTGGCACAGGCGCCCCGCCTGTGCGAGTACCGGTGGCACAGGCGTCCCGCCTGTGCGAACCGCGCACCGGCCGCGCCGCGAGCCGACTCGACAAACGCACCAGCCACGAGCCTCGCGCGGGATAGCATTGCCCCCTCGCCGGGGGTCGATCGCGCAAGCGCAGGGGCGAAAGGCATGGAAGTCGGGATCGTCGGGCTGCCGTACGTCGGAAAGACCGCGCTCTTCCGCGCCCTCACCGGCGTCGAGGCCGACCCCGGCGGCGCGGCACGCGCCAACGTCGGCGTCGCCCCCATCCCCGACCCCAGGCTCGACACGCTCGCACGCCACGTCGAGACCAAGAAGATCGTGCCCGCCACGCTCAAGGTCGTCGACGTCCCCGGCCTCGTCCGCGGCGCCTCCGAGGGCGGCGGACTCGGCAACGCCTTCCTCTCCCACGTCCGCGACGTCGACGCGCTCATCCACGTCGTCCGATGCTTCACGAGCGAGGCCGTCCCCCACGTCGACGGCCGACTCGACGCCGCCCGCGACATCGAGACCGTCGAACTCGAACTCATCCTCGCCGACCTCCAGATGGTCGAGAACGCCCTCCCCCGCGCCGAGAAATCCGCCCGCAAGAAGGAGGCCGACTCCGAGGCCCGCCTCAGCGTGCTCAAGAAGGCCGAGCCGATCCTCAGCGAGGGCAAGCCCGTCCGCGGCCTGACGCTCGACAACGACGACGAGCGCCGCGCCATGCGCGGCTTGGCCATGCTCTCCGCCAAGCCCGTCCTCTACGTCGCCAACGTCGGCGAAGACGACCCGCAAGGCGAGGGCGAGCACGCTCGCCGCGTCCGCGAGCACGCCGCCGCCCACCACGCCGGCTTCGTCCCCGTCTGCGCCCAACTCGAGGCCGAACTCGCCGAACTCGAACCGGGCGAGCGCGCCGAGATGCTCGCCGGCCTCGGCCTGACCGAGCCGGCCCTCCACAAACTCGCACGCGCCGCCTACGCCCTCCTCGGCCTCCGGAGTTTCTACACCGCGGGCCCCAAGGAAATCCGCGCCTGGACCATCCCCGCCGGAAGCAAGGCCCCCCAGGCCGCCGGCGCCATCCACACCGACTTCGAACGAGGGTTCATCCGCGTCGAGGTCTACTCCGTCGACGACATGGACAAGTACGGCTCCGAGAAGGCCATCCGCGACGCCGGCCGGCAACGAACCGAGGGCAAGGACTACGTCATGCGCGACGGCGACGTCTGCCACTTCCTCTTCAACATCTGACGCCACGACGCGCGGAGGAAACGGCGGAGGCCCGGGGTGGGCGCCCCGGGCCTCGCTCTCCCCCTCTCTCTCTTCGCCGGGCCGGACCGCCCGCCCCGCGCCGTCCTCTCATGCAGTGCGACGCCGGCGCACCGTTCGGCTGATCCGCGCATCCCGCCCCGCAACGAACCCGACCCACCCGCGGAGGTGCGGATGGGCCGGGCCGCGTCTGCGACGATCGGTGATCCGGGACGGCCTCAGCACCCCGCGTTGAAGGCGTTCAGGTAGGCCAGCACGTCCAGCGTGTTCACCACGCCGTCCCCGTTGAAGTCCGCCGCGCTCGCCTGCACCGTCCACGCGTTCAGGAACATCAGGAAGTCCAGCGTGTTCAGCGTGCCGTCCCCGTTGAAGTCCGCCGGGCAGTCGTTGGGGGTGATCTCGCCCACGTTCAGCACGTAGAACCCGCGCTCGCCACCCATCCCGCCGATCCGGATCGTGTACTCAACGCCCTGCTTCACCGACGCCACGAGCCGCGAGTTCAAGTCGAACGGGCTGAAGTCGTCGTTGCACGCCACCGTGTTCGTGTCCGACGTGGGGCACCCGTCGTGCAGGCTCAGCACCGTGTTGAACATCGACCCGAACGTGTCCAGCTCCAGCGTGCCGTCCTTGTCCGCCGTGATCTTGTAGTACACGTCCGGCGACGTGGACAGCCCCTGGCACGCAGCGTGCCCGTCCAGCACCGCGTACGTCGTGCACCCGGTCACGTACTCTCCCTGCGTCACGTGCGTCGCGCCCTCGCAACTGTCCGACATCCCCAGGTTCAGCCTGAAGTGGTACGCCCCGCCCGCGTTGGTCAGGCCCGTCGGGTCGTTCCCGGGGTCCGCGATCAGCACCCGGTCCACATCCACCACAGCCGTCTTCGCGAACGTGTCCGTCCCGCTGTCCGGGTCCGTGTACCGCGCGACCTGCGGCCAGTTCGAGAACCCCACCTTGCGGAAGACGAACACCGACTCGTTCCCGCCCGACGCCACGCTCACCACGTCCCCCTTGATCGACACCGACGAGCCGAAGTTCGCGCCCGCGTACACCGGGTACGGCTTCACCGTCGCCGCGTGCGACCAGCTCGATCCGTTGTAGTAGTACAGGTACGCCAGCCCCGCGTTCGCCTTCCCCTCCACCGTCGCGTTCGGCGCGCCGATCACCGCCCAGTTCCCGTCCATCGCCACGTCCGTCCCGAACCGGTCCCCGGCCGTGCTGTCCGGCGCGAACAGCGTCTGCGTCCGCGACCACATCCCGCTCACCTTCGCGCACACCAGCACCCACCCCGTGTCCGTCTTGTTCGCGTGCACGTCCCCGCGCGGCGCGCCCGTCATCACGTGCGTCCCGTTCGTCGCCACGCTCCACCCCATCCAGTCGCTCGCCTCGCGGTGGAAACTCTCCTGCGGCATCGAACTCATGTAGTGCCACGCGAAGTTCCCGTCACGCTCGTAGATGTGGATCCGGCCCGCCCCGGCCTCCCCGTCCACGCTCGTGAACGGCGCGCCGCACACCGCCACCGACCCGCTCATCGCCACGTCCTTCCCGAACGCATCGGCGGTCGTGCCCGCCCACTCCTTGTGGTAGTTCCACACGTTCCCCGTCCGCTGGTAGAAGAACACCCGCGCCGCCCCCTCCGCCGCCACGATCGCCTCCGCGCCGTGCATCCCCACCGACGAGCCGAAGAAACCGCCCGCCAGCGCGCTCGGCGGCGTGATCTTCGCGTACTCGTACCACGTCTGGTTGCTGTGCGTGAACGAGTACACCGCGCCCGCGTCGCTCCCGCGGGCGTTGTCGTCGAACGGCGCGCCCATCAGGTAGTTGTTCACGCCGCCGAAACTCGTCGTCGCCACCGAATACCCGAAGTTGTCCCCAGCCGCCTTGTCCGAGGCCAGCAGGTGCTGATACCCGCACTGGGCGGACGCCTGCCCCGCCGCCAAGGCCAGCGCCGCAACGGCAAGCACGGTCGAACGGTTCGTCAGAGGTCTCATCGCATGTGCTCCTGTCTGATGGTGTGTGTCCGGTTCCACGCTCGATCCGCAGTGCGACGCACGACCGAGAACCGGCTGGCCCACCGCAAGAAAACTCGCGGCCTGTTGCTCGCCCCGGCCTCCGCGCCCACAATGGCCGCGGCCGGACCAGGTCCGACCCGCGAGGCACGCCCGTGAACCAGGACCCCAACCCGCCGTCGCCGCCCCTCCCCACGCCCCCGGCACGCTCACCCCACGAAGTCACGCTCCTCCTCCACGCCGCCAGCGGGGGAGACCCCCGAGCCTCCGCCGAACTCCTCCCCCTCGTCTACGAGGAACTCCGACGCCTCGCCCGCGCCCGCCTCGGCGCCGAAGCGCCCGGACAGACCCTCCAGCCCACCGCGCTCGTCCACGAGGCCTACCTCCGACTCGTCGGCGACGCGCAACTCCAATGGAACAGCCGAGGCCACTTCTTCGGCGCGGCCGCTCTCGCCATGCGACGCATCCTCGTCGAACGCGCTCGCCACCGGAAACGCCTCAAGCACGGCGGCGGCCGCAAACGCGTCGATCTCCACGACGACGCCATGGTCGCCGAGCCGCCCCCCGACGACCTCCTCGCCCTCGACGAGGCACTCGAACGCCTCGCCGCCATCGACGACCGAAAGGCACGCGTCGTCATGCTCCGCTACTTCGCCGGCCTCTCCATCGAAGAGACCGCCGCCGCCCTCGAGATCTCCCCCGCCACCGTCAAGGCCGACTGGGCCTTCTCACGCGCATGGCTCCACCGCGCCCTCACCCAGTCCCAACCGCACGAACCGGAATAGCGCGACTCCATGAACGCCGATCGCCTCCGCGAGATCGAGTCACTCTTCATCGCCGCCATGGAGCGGCCAGCCGACCAGCGCGCCGCGTTCCTCGACGAACGATGCCCTCGCGACGACGAACTCCGACGCGAGGTCGAATCCCTCCTCGCCCACGCCTCCGGCTCCATCGGCATGCTCGACGTGCCCCCCGTCGCCGCGCCCATCGGCGCCACCTTCAACAACCAGCCCTTCACCCCCGAGACCGCCCTCCCCGCCGACCGCCGCATCGGCTCGTACACCATCGTCCGATTCCTCGGCGCGGGGGGCATGGGCGTCGTCTACCTCGCCGAGCAGGAACGCCCGCGCCGGACCGTCGCCCTCAAGATCATCCGCGGCGCCATGGCCTCCCCGTCGCTCCTCCGCCGGTTCGAGCACGAGGCCGAAATCCTCGGCCGGATGCACCACGCCGGCATCGCCCAGATCTACGAGGCCGGCATCGCCCGGACCGACGCCGGCTCGCAGCCCTTCATCGCCATGGAACTCGTCGAAGGGCCGCCCATCACCGACTACGCCGAAGCACGCCGTCTCTCGACCGGCGAACGGCTCGAACTCCTCGCCCGCGTCTGCGACGCCATCCACCACGCCCACCAGCGCGGCGTCATCCACCGCGACCTCAAGCCCTCCAACATCCTCGTCGACGCACACGGACAGCCCAAAATCCTCGACTTCGGCGTCGCCCGCGCCATGGACGCCGACCTCCAGGTCACCACCCTCCGAACCAGCGTCGGCCAACTCATCGGCACCCTCCCCTACATGAGCCCCGAGCAGATCGCCGCCGATCCCGCCGAGATCGACAACCGCTCCGACGTCTACGCCCTCGGCGTCCTCGCCTTCGAACTCCTCGCCGGCAAACTCCCCTTCGACCTCCGCTCGCGGTCCATCCCCGAGGCCGCACGCATCATCCGCGACGACCCCCCCACGCGACTCAGCGCGGTCGACCGCACCCTCCGCGGCGACGTCGAGACCATCGTCGCCAAGGCCATCGCCAAGGACAAGGCCCGACGGTACCAGTCCGCCGCCGAACTCGCCGACGACATCCGAAGGCACCTCGCCGGTGAGCCGATCGCCGCACGCGATTCCTCCGCCGCGCAACTCCTCCGCCGATCCCTCCGCCGATACCGCGGCGCGCTCGCCGCCGGCGTCATCATCGCCCTCGCCCTCGCCGTCTTCGCCGTCCACGCCTCGATCCAGTCCGCCCGAAGCCGCGCCCTCGCCGTCAGCGAGGCCGCCGCACGCCACGAGGAATCCATCGCACGCTCCGCCGCCGAAGAGCAGCGACGCCTCGCCAACCAACTCAACCACCGCCTCCGCGACCAGCTCCACGCCAGCCTCATCGAGCGCGGACGCGCCGAGGGTGTCGCGCTCAACGGCCCGGGCGCGGAGAGCTTCCTCTGGCCACAACTCTTCGAAGACCCCGACTCCCGTCCCGCTCGTTGGGCGCTCTGGGAGCTCTACGCCCGATTCCCGTGCCTCTGGACCGTCCGCGTCGGAACCTCCGCCACCGCCGTCGCACCGAGTCCCGACGCCGCACGCATCGTCGTCGCCTCCGCCGCGGGCGAACTCACCCTCCTCGACGCGAGCAGCGGCGAGACACTCGTCCGGGCATCCGTCGACCTGCCGTCTCGCGCCGCCGCCGTCGTCGCCGCGCGCTGGATGAACGAAGACACCGTCCTCACCGCGCACGCCGACGGCATCGCCCGCGAGTGGCGCATCGACGGACGCAGCGCCATCACACGCACCGCCGAGTGGCGCGCCCACGACCGACCGGTCACCGCCGCCGCCGCCGACCCCGCACGCGGACGAATCGCCACCGCATCCAACGAGGGGACCGTCGCCCTCCGGTCCACCGCCGACGGCACGCTCCTCGCAACCTGGAAGGCCGCCGACGCCGCCGTCGACGCCATCGCCTTCGACCCCGCCTCCGGCGCGATCGCCACCGGCACACGAGACGGCGCGGTCTCCCTCTGGCGGATGGGCGGGGACGCACCCGACGCCCGACTCATCGGCAAACGCGACGGCTCCATCCGCTCGCTCTGCTTCTCCCCCGACGGCTCCGCCCTCTACGCGGGCGCCAGCGACCGCGCCGTCGTCCGGTGGGACCTCGCGGGCCAGTCCCCCCCCCGCGCCTCCGTCGGAACCACCGACTGCCGATCCGTCGCGCTCCACGCCGACCAACGAACCCTCCTCGCCGTCCGGTACCTCAACGCCACCGTCGAACACCTCGACCACGAACGCAGCGCCGTCATCGCCTTCCCCGTCGGCTCCATCCATCGCGGCGACTGGGTCGCCGACCGATTCGTCACCATCGAGCCGGACGGATGGGTCCGGCTCTGGGAGTCACGCCCCTGGCCCGCGCGACGCCTCATCCACGCACACAGAACATGGATGTTCGGCGTCGACTTCAGCCCGGACGGCGAACGCCTCGTCACGGGCGGGGGCGACCACGCCGTCCACCTCTGGGACCACCGCGCCGGACAACCGCTCTGGACCGCGCCACTCTCCCCCGCATACCGCGCTCGCGCCACCCGCTACAGCCCCGACGGCTCCACCATCGCCGCCGGATGCAGCGACGGCCGCGTCCTCCTCCTCGACGCCAGGTCCGGCCAACTCCAAGCCGCGCTCGGCCCCGCGCGCGGCGAGGTCTACGCACTCGCATTCAGCCCAGACGGACGACACATCGCCGCCGCCAACGGCGACGCCACCGTCGCCGTCTACGACGCCGATAACGGCCAGACGCTCGCCCACGCCGCCGGACTCGACACGCTCCCCAGAGGCGTCGCCTACTCACCGGACGGCGACCGCCTCTACACCTCGGGCGCGACCGACGGCATCATCGTCTGGAACGCACGCACGCTCGATCGCCTCGGCGCGCTCCGAACCACAAGCACGCCCTGGTCCGTCGCCATCTCCCCCGACGGCCGAACACTCGCCGCCGGAACCTTCGGCGCCACCGTCGAGTTCTTCAACATCGACTCCGGCGAACGAACCATCGGCGCGGCCCGCCATCACCTCGTCGTCGCCGGACTCGCCTTCAGCCCCGACGGACGAACCCTCGCCTCCGGGGGCGACGACGGAACGGTCAAACTCTGGGACACCCACACCGCCAGACTCCTCGCAAGCCTCGAGTCCGACTCCGGACCCGTCCCCGGCGTCGCCTTCAGCCCCGACGGCCACACCCTCGCCGCCGCCACCAGCGCGGGCAACGCCGAACTCTGGAACCTCCGATACCACGACCCCCACGTCGCCGACAATCTCGAAGCCGCCATCACCCGCTTCGCCACCGACGAAACGCCCCACGACAATCTCGAACGCCTCCGCGCCGCGACCAGGTAGCACGCCCCCGGCCCGCGTGCCACCCTGCACCCTCCAGCGCACTCCCCGCGCCCTCGACCGCCCTATCGGACCTCCATCCGCACCCCCCCAACACCCCCTGACAGCCCCACAATCCGACCCCACACCGACTTGCAAGATTCCGCTTGCCGTGTGGAGCCTGCTTGGCTATCTTGTACCGAACATCGGGAGCAATTCTTTCTCGCTCCCTTCGGTCATCGGTCGATTGTTGCGGCTGCCGGTTCGGAGTCCGGCAGGCCAGTCGGGGAGTCCGGCATGGCAACTTTCTCGGGTCGGAGGCCCGGTCAACTCGGCGTGGCGCGCCCGGAGGGGCGCGCGCCCTCGCCGCATGCCGCGGAGACGTGCCGTGCTCAGTCTGCTCGCACCCCGTCGCTGCTCGACCAGACCCACCCAACGCAACGCACCCCTCCTCCGCCTCGGCCCGGGCGGCGAGTTCCAGTGCGAGTACCTCCCCGACCCGCGCGGCTCCGGCACGCTCCTGCGCCGCGACGCCCGTTCGACCGAGTGCTCCCGCTCGCCCATCGCCGCATCCGGCCTGCTCCTCGCCGCCTCAACCGCCATCGCCTCACAGGCCGCCACGCTCCGTTCCATCGCAGAGTCGTTCCGCGCCGCGTCGTGCGCGGAACCGCAACCCCCCTGTCCGCACGACGCCGAGCGCCCCGCGCGCCGGCTCACCCGCACGGTGGAGGACCACGACCATGAATCTCACCCCCAAGCAACTCCGCATCCTGCAACTGATCCGCGACTGGCGCATCCGGCAGGGCTATTCCCCGACCATGCAGGAACTCGCCGACGAGATCGGCGTCAGCAAGGTCACGGTCTTCGAGCACGTCGAAGCCCTCATCAAGAAGGGCGCCCTCGTCCGAGAGCCCAACAAGGCTCGCTCTTTGTCGATCGCTGACGGCATCGCCGTCCCCGACGAGGCCAGACCCCTCCGCTTCCCCCTCGTTGGCAAGATCGCCGCCGGGTACCCCATCGAGAAGGTCCCCGACATCGACGAGGTCGATCTCGGAGACCTCCTCTGCCAGGCCTCGCGCACAGGCTCCACCTTCGCCCTCAAGGTCGAGGGCGACAGCATGCGCGACGAGGGCATCCTCGACGGCGACTACGTCCTCATCGAACGACGCGACACCGCCTCCAACGGCGATCGCGTCGTCGCCCTCCTCCCGGACGGCTCCACCACCCTCAAGACCTTCTACAAGGAGTCCGACCACGTCCGGCTCCAGCCCGCCAACCCGCAGTTCGAACCCATCCGGGTCAAGCACTGCCAGGTCCAGGGCATCGTCCGCGGCGTCGTCCGTCGCTACTGACATCCCCGCGCCTCGGCCCGTATCATCCCTCATGCACCGCGCCGCGATCATCCTCTCGGCCGCGCTCGCCCTGCCCGCCTGCTCGCGCACCGATCCCTACGCCGACAAGCCCGCGCAAGCCCCGCCCGAAGTCGTGCACGCCGCCGAAGCCCGCGCCGAGAAGGCCGCGGACCGACTCGCACGCGCACTCATCGACGAACTCCAGCGCGCCACGGCCGAAGGCGGCCACGCCCACGCCCTCCAGGTCTGCCGCGACGCCGCCGAGTCCATACGCACCGACGTCTCCGCGAACGAACGCCTCGACATCCGACGCACCTCGCTCCGCGTCCGCAACCCCGCCAACGCACCCGACGCATGGGAGCGCGCCACGCTCGAGGCCTGGGCCGAACCGGGCGTAACGCCCGCCGCCGTCTCCGCCGTCGTCGAGTCCGCAGGCTCCATCGAACTCCGATGGATGCGCCCCATCATGCTCATCGACCTCTGCGTCAACTGCCACGGCCCGGCCGACCGCCTCGCACCCGGCGTCCCCGAGGCCCTCGCCCGCTTCTACCCCTACGACGAAGCCACGGGGTTCAGCGCCGGAGACCTGCGCGGCGCGTTCTCCGCCCGCGTCCCCCTCGACTGACGCGCACGCGCACCCCGCCACCCCGCCACCCCGCCGCTTTGCTGCTCTTCTGCTCTGCTGCTCTCCCGATCTGCTGCTCTGCTGCTCTGTTCTCCTGCTCTCCCCGCCACCCCGTCCCGTATCATCCCCGCCCATGCCCCTCCGCCGTCCCGCAACACCCCTGCTCGCCGCCGCCATCCTCGCGGCCGCCCTCAGCGCGTGCACAGGCCCAAACTCCGGCAATCCCCCCGCACCAGTCGCCCCGGCCCCCGTCGTCCGCGGCTCCGAGAGCGGCATCGAGGTCGCCCTCTGGGTCGTCGACGATCGAGAGGCCGCCATCGCCGCCGCCATCCGCGCCCACCTCGACCGCCCCGTCCCCGCACCGCCCGACCAGGTCCGCCTCTGGCGCGCCAACGGCCTGCACGTCTTCGCCATCCCACCCGCCGCCGTCGAAGAAGTCCGCTCCGCCCTCCCGGTCCTCGGCCCCGTCCAGCGACAGTGGCTCGGCCTCCTCTCCGAGTGGGCCGAGGTCGTCAAAGGACCGGACCTCGGCCCCGGCCGCTACGCCGGGCTGGACTCCGGCGTCCTCCGGCTTGAACCGGGCCGTCTCCGCGTGCTCGCACGCTGCTGGAACGTCCCCGACCTCACCCGCACCGTCGAGTCCACGCCCGCCGCACTCCTCCGCCTCGAACTCATGCCCCAACTCGTCGAGAGTCGCCGCCGCGACGCGCCGGCCCCGCTCGCCGAGCCGGGACCGGCCGCCGCGCTCCACGCCGGCCTCACCTTCCCGCGCCTCACGCTCTCCATCACCGCCGACGGCGCGGACGCCATCGTCATCGTCGGCGCGCCCCCGGACCACGACTGGACGCTCGCCTCGCCCCCCCCCCGCCCCGAGACGCCCCGGGACGCCGACCCCGCCTCCCCGTTCGGCCCGCCCCCCCCCGGCGCGCCCACCCTCGGCGAACTCATGCTCACCGGCGCGCCCATCTCCGCCGCCGCCGAGACCACCCGCGTCGTGCTCGTCGTGCTGCCGCGCGTCGCCCAACGATTCGAACTCATCCGGAACTGAGGCCGACCGAATGAACGCAACGAGCCACAACGGCGTCGCCGCCCATCGAGCAGCCGCGCCCCGGCGGAGCCTCAGATGGGACCGCTGATCGACGCCCTCTTCTTCGCCGCCGGACTCGTCCTCCTCGTCAAGAGCGCGGACTGGCTCGTCCTCGGCGGAGCCCTCATCGCCGAGGGCCTCGGCGTACGGCCCCTCGTCGTCGGACTCACCATCGTCGCCTTCGGAACCAGCGCGCCCGAACTCGCCGCCGGAATCGGCGCCGCCCTCCGCGACCACGGCGAAATCGTCATCGGCACCGTCGTCGGCTCCAACATCGCAAACGTCGCCCTCATCCTCGGCGTCGCCTCGCTCATCAGACCCGTCCCCTGCCGAAGGCCCGTCGTCGTACGCGAGATGCCCATCATGCTCGCCGCCATCACCCTCGGCGCGGCCGCCATGCTCGGCGGAACCGTCAACCGCTGGGAAGGCGCCGCCCTCACCGCCGGCATCCTCGTCTACATCGCCCTCGCCTACCGCGTCGCGCGACGGGCGCCCGAACTCTTCGAACCCGACACGCCCAAACTCCAACCCCCCCCCGACGGCGGATTCCCGCGGTCATGGTGGATCAAAAACGCCGCGCTCGTCCTCCTCGGCTCCGCCGGACTCGCCCTCGGCGCGCACCTCCTCATCACCGGCGCGGAATCACTCGCACGCTGGCTCGGCGTCTCCGAACTCGTCATCGGACTCACCGTCGTCGCCATCGGCACCTCCCTCCCGGAACTCTTCACCTCCGCCCGCGCCGCCATGACCAGCCACTCCGACATCGCCGTCGGCAACGTCGTCGGCTCCAACGTCTTCAACTCGCTCTGCGTCATGGGCGTCGCCGCCCTCGTCGCCCCGCTCCCCGTCCCCGACGCCTCCGTCGCGCGCGACGTACCCGTCATGCTCGGCGTCGCCGCGCTCGCCCTCTTCCTCATGGCCCCACGCAAGCGCCTCACTCGCCCCGCCGGCCTCGTCCTCCTCCTCACCTACGCCTCATACATCGCCGCGCTCGCCGCCGTCTCCGTCCGCGCCTGACCCGAGCCCCCGAACGCACCGTCCGGATAACCGCGACGCGCGCGACTCCGGGCGATCCCGCACGGACGCACGCCCCGCGATCCCCCGCGTTCGCCCCCCGGTCCCGAAATCACGCTCGCCGCGGCCCGTCGGCAAACCGATGTTCTCTCCGGAGCGGCACGCACATGCTCAGAGTCCCCATCGCACTCGCAAGGCCGGGCATGCAACTCGCACTGCCCGTCTACCACCCCAGGCGCCCGGAGAGCGCGCTCCTCCGCGCCGGCGTCGCCCTCGAGTCCCACGTCATCGAGCGCCTCCGCGAACTCCACCTCCGCGAACTCTGGATCACATACCCCAACCTCGACTTCCTCGCCGAGCATGTCAGCCCCGCGCTGTTGCAGGCCGGCCACGACGTCACCACCGCCGTCACCCCCGTCTTCGACGCCGCACGCGAGCACAAGCACGCCCGGCTCGACTACCCCGCCTACCGACGCGCCGTCCAGTCGCTCCTCGAACGCCTCCTCGAATGCCCGCGCGCACGCCTCTACGTCCACGAACTCGGCGAGGCCGGCCCGCCCTCCATCCGACACGCCGGCAACGTCTGCCTCCTCGCCCTCCTCATGGGCATCAAGCTCGAATCCTACCTCATGCGCGAACGATCTCGCATCGACGCCGCGCTCGCTCGCGACGTCTCCAGCCTCGGCATCGCCGGACTCCTCCACGACCTCGGCATGCTCAAACTCGACGACGAGACCCTCGACCGATGGAACGCCACCCACGACGAGTCCGACCCGGCCTTCCAGGAGCACGTCCACCTCGGCTTCAGGATGCTCCAGGGTGAGATCGAGCCGTCCGCGGCCGCCGCCGTCCTCCACCACCACCAGCGATTCGACGGCACCGGCTTCCCCGACCGCGCCACCTTCGACGGCCGCGAAGCACGACTCGCCGGCCACGACATCCACGTCTTCGCGCGCATCCTCGCCGCCGCCGACCTCTTCGACCGCACGCGAAACCCCATGCACGCCCCGCGCGCCGAACTCAACCCCAAACCCGCCATCCCCATCGTCCGCGCCCTCAACCTCATGCTCTCGCCCCCGCGCTCCCGCTGGATCGACCCCATCGTCCGCCAGGCCCTCATCGCCGTCGTGCCGCCCTACGCCCCGGGCACCCTCGTCACCCTCAACGACGGCACACGCTGCGTCGTCGCCGAGTGGACCCACCTCGACCCCTGCCGACCCGTCGTCCAGACCATCGGCGACCCCGCAACACACTTCGACGACGACGAACCAGGCGAACGCATCAACCTCCGCGACCGCGGCGACCTCTACGTCGCCGTCGCCGAAGGGCAGGACGTCGCCGCCGACAACTTCTTCCCCGGACACGCCACCGAGTTCGACCTCGACCTCACCCTCCGCCGCCAATACAACGCCGCCTGACGCCTACCCTTCCTCCGGGGGCGCGGCCGCGCAGGCCCCCCGACCTCGGAGGCGCACCCATGCGAACCCTCAACCTCGCGCTCCTCCTCGCCGCCGTCGCCGCGGCCCCCGTCCTCCTCATCGTCGCGCGTCCGCCGGCCGCCCCCAGCGACGAGCCGGACTTCAGGACCATCCTCATGCACACCGACAGCACACCGCGCTACTCAAAGAGCGCGCACGACCTCACCCCCCCCTCGCCGGAACGGCTCAAGGAACTCGCCGCACGACTCACCCCCGATGAGGCTCGCGTCATCCTCCGCAAGGGAACCGAACCCGCCTTCTGCGGCAACCTCCTCGACAACAAGAAGAACGGCGTCTACCTCTGCCGGCTCTGCTCACTCCCCCTCTTCGCCTCCGACGCCAAGTTCGACAGCGGCACCGGATGGCCCTCCTTCTTCAAGCCCGTCGATCCCGACCACGTCGCCACCGAACGCGACGACGCGCACGGCATGGTCCGCACCGAAATCCTCTGCGCACGCTGCCGCGGACACCTCGGCCACGTCTTCGACGACGCACCGCACACCCCCACCGGACTCCGATTCTGCCTCAACTCCGCCTCCCTCGAGTTCCACGAGCACGGCACGGAACTCCCACCCGCCGCACGCCCCGTCCCCACCGAGACCGCCTACTTCGCCGGCGGATGCTTCTGGGGCGTCGAGGACCGATTCCAGCAGATCCCCGGCGTCATCGACGCCGTCAGCGGCTACCAGGGCGGCCACGCCGACAAGCCCACCTACAAGCAGGTCTGCTCCGGCACGACCGGACACGCCGAGTCCGTCCGCGTCCTCTACGACCCCGCCCGCGTCGCCTACCGCGACCTCCTCGAGTGGTTCTTCAAACTCCACAACCCCACCACGCTCAACCGCCAAGGCCCCGACGTCGGCACCCAGTACCGCTCCGCCATCTTCGCCGCCGACGAGCGCCAGCTCGCCGAGGCGCGAGCCTTCGTCGAAGCCCTCCAGCAGACCGACAAGTACCGCAACCGCCGCATCGTCACCCAGATCGAACCCGCCCCCACGTTCTGGCCCGCCGAGGAGTACCACCAGGACTACCACCGCAAGCACGGCGGCTCCTGCGCGCTCCCCGAAGACTGAACCCCCGACCCGCCCGAGCGCATAAACTCCCCTCGTGCTCGGGTAGCTCAGCAGGATAGAGCAGTCGTTTCCTAAACGACAGGTCGGCGGTTCGAGTCCGCCCCCGAGTGTTCAGCCCCCCCCCGCTCGCCCCCGCGCCGCCATCGCACGCTCGTACGCCACCAGCGCCATCGCCGCAGGGAAGAACGCCTTCTCACCCGCCGAACGCGACAGGTCCTCCAGCGACGCGTGCTTCCCCGCCTCGACCTCCTTCGTCAGGTCCACCACCACGTTGTCGAACACCTGCACGATGCTCTCCCAGATCGAGTATTCCTCCTCCGTCCGCGGCAGATACCGCGACACCCCGGGCACGTTCAGCGGCGGCACCACGTACCACTTCTCGTCCAGGTCCCGCTGCACCGCCAGCCCCATCGGCGGCAGGATCGCAGCCCCGTCCCACGTCAACGCCGCCAACTCGTCGTGGATCAGCACCACGCCCAGACGCTCCTCCGACTCCGCCAGCCACCCGAACGGGTCCGCGAACACGCGCTTCAACGCGGCCCCCATCTGCTCCTCCCGCGCCCGCCGATCCTCTCCGCGCCGCGGCGGCCCCCCCATCCCCATCGAGAACCCGTCCAGCAGCGACGCCCCGCGCCCCGACTCCGCCGCCTCGCGCGCCTGCTTCGCCAGCGCCTCCACCTCCGCCGGATACCGCGCCTGCACCGCCACTCCCAACTCGTACAGATGCTCGAACATCAGCCCCACGCGCGCGTACACGCGCCGCATCCCATCGCTGTCCGCGTACAGCAACTCCGACAGCCGCCGCGCATCCCCGTTCTCCACCATCGCCTTCGCCGACCGGATCACCGCCTCCGGCGAAGACTGGTCATAGAACCGCGGCGGCGGCTCGCGCGTGAACCACCACGCACCAACCAGCCCCACCAGAAACACCGCCACCGCCGCCGCGCCCCACCCCGCCAACACCCGTCCCACCGACTTCGGCTGCTCTGAACCGGCACACCCCACGCCTGTTCTCTTTTGCGGAGGCATAAATGTTCTCTCAAAATACGAACAAACGCCGCACCAGCTACATCAACCAGGTTACGCACCGAAGAATCCAAGCCCCAGGCATTCCCTAGTGTACGGGCTAACGAGCAAGATGATGCAGCCTATCCCGCCTCACCCGGGCAAGACGAATAGCTGTGGTTGACACCCCCCCGTGCTTCCGATAGGCTAGAAGCCGCTAGCGATCCATGTGGCTCTGCGAGGGAGTACGCCATGTCGAACAGGTGTCGCAAGTGTGCTTGTGGGGTCGTTGCACTTCTTGTGCTGTTCCTGCTTCCCACGACCACAACGGCCCAGCCCGGCGGAGGAGGCGGTAGTGGCCAAGTGTGTACGTTCTCCCAACACTGGAATCAACTACCGACACCTCTACAACAGTGCTACCTGACACACAGCGTCGACTTCGACGTCAAGTACGACGAGGGCTACACGCTCGTGGTCGATACTTGGGAGGTTGCTGCCACCTGCGAGTTTGTCGGCGTATGCAGCGACACCATCCCTTGTGATTACCAGAATCCCACATTCGCCTGTTCACAGAGCATCAGCCGCGAAAAATCCTACGGCGTAAGCGGCGGCGCGAGTGTGGCCATTAAAGGCGAAGTCGGAATCAATGTCATAGCCAAAGTCGGTATCGAGACGTCGTTCTTTGTGCAAGGCGAATGGTCGCGATCGGAAACCGTCACGGATACGGCCGGAATGCAGAAGCAACAAGAGGATTGCAACACCTACCAGTACGACATTGAGCGGCAACGGCTGGTTGCGACGGGCTACGTGGACTACTACAGCCAGGTCTACACATGGTACTTGGACGAAAGTTACGGCTGCCCACCCACCTACGAAACAACGTGCGGCGACAATCGCGTCACAGGGGATTCAACCCATCATCCCGGATGGAGAATTGGCCAAACAAGGATCATTCCATGTCCACCCCCCTGCGGTCGCCTCTGTGATCCCTAGAATCCCGCTCATTTCCTCCTGCCTGTGTTCTAAACTTTGAGTTGTGCAGAAGGAATGGTCGCAACCTCGATTGTTAGGAGGATGATTCATGAACGCCGCTGGTTCCTCTCGCTTCTTCCCGGTGCTCGCGCTGCTGGCGTGCGCCGTCATGTTCGTTCCTGTCGCGCGCTCTCAGGTACCACCCTCAAGTGTAATAGAACCGTTCCAACAGGCGCTTTCCGCTGCGGAATCGGATGCTGCAAGGGCTCAAATTGCCGAGCATGCCGCCAGCGAAGCGATGCTGCTCACCGCCCAAGGCTCTCCGTCAGCCGACACTCTGATGCGGTTTGCGGCCTCTGTGTTCGCCTCCGCAGGCCGCCGCGACGACGCGCTGTCCTGTTTGGAACTCGTTGCCGCTGGGGACGGCTCGGCGTTTGACAGAGCCAGCGCATGGCGGATGATGGGCGATTTACTCTCGCGAAACGACGCTGTCGGAGCGGAAGCGGCATACCGCAATCAAATAGCGACGTTGCCCCTTGCACTCAAGACCTCCATCCCCGCTCTCTCCGGGCGTCGTGGCTTGGCGAAAGCCTTACGCGACCAGAAGCGGTTTGCCGAGGCAGTCGATGAACATACCAGGATACTGAGTGATTTCGGGAACCGGCTTTCCGATGCCCAACGCGTCTCAATCTACGTCGAATCAGGACGCGACAGCTTTGCCCTCGGGGATGCGGCCGCCGGCTTGTTCTGGTTTGATCGCGTTTTTCAAGAGTTTCCCCGCTGGGGTGAAGGCGAGGTTACTGCGGTTGCTCTTCGTCTGGAGGCCATCAAGCAGGCCCACACCCTGAGTGGCGATCGCGCCGCCTATGGAGCCAGACTGCTGGCGCTCTGGCAGAATGACTCCCTCTCAAAGAACCCCTATTCCCTGCTGATCGGCCATGAACTGGTACTGCTTCATGCCAAAGATGCAACGATGAGGGACATCTACATTCTGGACGTGATCGACCGGTACCGCCTCAACGGGCCGAACTGGAGAACTGAGCTCTCGGCAACGCGCGCGGGAAAGACAGTCGAGAAGATACTTGAATCAGACCTGCGTTGGCTCTGCCTTACCCCATCTCCGGATCTCCCGGTGGATGTCGTCCTCGACGCGTGCTTGGATTTTCTCGATCTGTTTCCCGATTCGCCTCACGTGCCCGACGTTCACGACCGGATCTCGAAGCACAGCAACTAAGCACGAAGCCGATAAGCCTGCGCGCGGGCGTGCGTCTTGGCGACTTCTTCCCTGCCACGGTTTTCCCTGGGTGATCTCAGCCTCACCCCCAGTGGCACCGCCGACTACCCTTCCACATGCGCATCCGCCTCAACGGCCAACCCCACGAGGCCCCCGACAACTCGACCCTCGCCGACCTCCTCCGCGACCTCGGCCTCGCCGACCGCCCCGCCGCCGCCGAGGTCAACCGCACACTCGTCCCCAAGGCCGAGCACGCCTCACGACGCCTCACCGAGGGCGACGAAGTCGAACTCGTCACACTCGTCGGCGGCGGCTGAACCCGAGTCCCCAACATGACCAACCACCCAACCACCACCCGTGACACCGACCTCGGCTCTGCGAGGTCGGTGCCCCCCCCTCCCCCGTCTTACCCAGAACCCGGCCTCCACTCCCTCACCATCGCAGGCCGCACCGTCCGCTCCCGCCTCTTCGTCGGCACCGGCAAGTACCCCGACTTCCCCACCATGCAGGCCGCCCTCGACGCCTCCGGCTGCGACGTCGTCACCGTCGCCGTCCGACGCGAGCGCCTCTACAACGACCGCGGCCAGTCCCTCCTCGACTTCATCGACCTCGACCGCTACCTCATCCTCCCCAACACCGCCGGCTGCTTCACCGCCGAGGACGCCGTCCGCGTCGCCCGCCTCGGCCGCGAACTCCTCGAGCAACTCGCCAACCCCGGCGCGGGCTGGGTCAAACTCGAAGTCCTCGGCGACCGAAAGACCCTCCTCCCAGACCCCGTCGGCACGCTCGAAGCCACACGCGAACTCGTCAAGGACGGCTTCCAGGTCCTCTGCTACACCAGCGACGACCCCATCTCCGCCGAACGCATCAAGTCCGCCGGCGCGGCCAGCGTCATGCCCGCCGGCTCCCCCATCGGCTCGGGCCAGGGCGTCCTCAACCCCAGCAACATCGTCCTCTGCCTCGAACTCCTCAAGCAGGGCGACCCCGACTACCCCGTCATCGTCGACGCCGGCGTCGGCGCGGCCAGCGACACCGCCATCGCCATGGAACTCGGCGCGGACGGCGTCCTCCTCAACACCGCCATC
Source organism: Planctomycetota bacterium (assembly GCA_014584315.1). Lineage (GTDB taxonomy): Bacteria > Planctomycetota > Phycisphaerae > Phycisphaerales > UBA1924 > CAADGN01. The sequence goes on from JACTNA010000003.1 coordinate 104,380, forward strand.
GCCCACGCCAAAGACCCCGTCACCATGGCCCACGCCATGCGCAAAGCCACCGAAGCCGGCCGCCAGTCCTACCTCGCCGGCCGCATCCCGAAGAAACGCTACGCCACCGCCAGCAGCCCCCTCGAAGGCGCGATCTCCTACATCCCCGGCGAGTAACCCACGCCCTCGCGAATGCCCCCCCCTCAGAGCCGCGGGCTTCAGCCCGCGCTCCCCCCGAAGGCGCCACCCCCAACATCAACGCGAATAACCCACGCCCTCAGAGCCGCGGGCTTCAGCCCGCGCTCCAGCCCCCCCCCCTCCCCGTCCGCCCAGTCTGGCCCGATGTCCATTTGGCCCTGTGGCCATGTGGCCCTGTGGCCCTTTGGCCCTTTAGCCCTTTAGCCCTTTAGCCCTTTGGCCCTTTGGCCCTTTGACAACGTGCCCCTTCGCCCCCCCGCGCGCGCACACCCCCAACCCACCCGTGCCGATTCCCCGCCAGCCTCACAAAAAAACTTCCCCGCTCCTCAAGCCCTCGCCGCGCAACAACTTGGCCGCGCCCGCGCCTCCGCTCCGCCCCCGCGCACTCACGCTCCCCGTGCGCGCGCCCGAGTCCGCCCCACACAAGGGTAGAGGCCCACTTCTTTCCAACACCCAACCCATCACCCCCCACCCTACGCCCACTCGCCTCCCGCCCATGTGCCCTGTGCCCTCTGCCCATTTGCCCGTTGCCCTTTGCCCTTTGCCCATTTGCCCTTTGCCCTTTGCTATTTGCTATTTGCCCTTTGCTCATGTGCCATTTCCCATGCCCACTCTCCACTGTCCATTGCCCACTGTCCTCCCCCCGGCCGCCCCGCGCCGCAACGCCCGCGTCCCCGGCGAGCACCCCCCCCCTCCGGACCCCTCCGACCCCGCGCCCCAGGCCCCAAGCCACAAGCCCCAAGCCCTCCTCAACTTCCTCGCCCGTCTCGGCTTCTCCCTCCGTTCCCTCGCCGTCGCCTGCGACCTGAGCGCAACCGAGACCCTCGACTTCATCGAGGACCCCGCCGTCGCAGACCAACTCGACCGCCTCGAAGCCGCCCTCGAGCGCACGCTCAGGCTCCGCCTCCTCGACTCCGCCATCACCGCCGCCGACGAACTCGAGAACATCGCCATCTCAGCGACCGAGCACCCTACCGACCGCCGCCGCGCCGCCACCACCCTCCTCCGCGCCGCCACCGCACGCTATTCTCAGCCCCGGTGCCCACGCGATCCCTCATCGCCATCGCCGCGGCCGCCCTCGCCGCACTCGCGCCCCACGCCGCGCGCGCCCAGCACGGCGACCAGCCCGGCGAGCGGCAGCCCGACCTTCCGCCCGACCTCGACGTCCCGCCCGCGCCCGTCCTCTCTCCCGAGCAGGCCCTCGCCGCATTCGCGATCCAGCCCGGATTCCGCGTCGAACTCGCCGCCGCCGAGCCGCTCATCGAAGACCCCGTCGCCGCCGCCTTCGACGCCCGCGGCCGGCTCTGGGTCGTCGAAATGCGCTCCTACATGCCCGACCCCGATGGCTCAGGCGAACGCACGCCCGTCTCCCGCGTCGTCATCCTCGAAGACACCGACCGCGACGGCCTCTTCGACCACGCCACAACCTTCCTCGACGGCCTCGTCCTCCCCCGCGCCGTCCGCCCCATGCGCGACGGCGCGCTCATCATCGCCCCCCCCCGACTCATCTTCGCCCGCGACACCACCGGCGACGGGCGCGCCGACGAGCAGCGAACCCTCCTCGAAGGCTTCGGCGGCCTCGACAACATCGAGCACGCCGCCAACGGCCTCCTCCCAGGACTCGACAACTGGGTCCACCTCTCCCAGCACAACACCGAGTTCCGCTTCGACGGCGAGCGCATCATCACCCGCCGCACCCCCGCCCACGGCCAGTGGGGCATCGCAACCGACGACCTCGGCCGACTCTACTACACACCCAACTCCGAAGCCCTCCGCACCGACCGCTACCCGAAGCACTACGCCGCCCGCAACCCCGCCCTGCGCCGGCTCCTCGGCGTCGACGAGTCCGCGACAAGCGACCAGCGCACGTGGCCCGCCCGCGTCACACCCGGCGTCAACCGCGGCTACCGACCCGAAACGCTCACCGACGACTTCCGCCTCCGCAACCTCACCGCCGCCTGCGGCACGCACATCTACCGCGACACGCTCCTCGGGCCGGGCTTCCTCGGCAACGCCTTCATCTGCGAACCCGCCGGCAACCTCGTCAAGCGATACCTCCTCGCCGACGACGGCCACGCCGTCCGCGCACGACAGGCGTACGAAGGCGCAGAGTTTCTTACGTCCACCGACGAACGCTTCCGCCCCGTCTGGGCGCTCACCGGCCCCGACGGCGCGCTCTACATCGTCGACTTCTACCGCGGCATCATCCAGCACCGCATCTACATGACCACCTGGCTCCGACGCCAGGTCGAAGGCCGCGCCCTCGACCAGCCCATCGGCCTCGGCCGCATCTGGCGCATCGTCCCCGAGCACTTCGAGCCGCGCACAGACCCGCTCCCCCACCAGGCCGACGACGCCGCGCTCGTCGCCATGCTCGCGCACGAAGCCGGCTGGTGGCGCGACACCGCCCAACGCCTCCTCATCGAACGCCGCGCAACCTCGCAGGAACCCGCCATCCGCGAACTCGCGCAATCCGGAGAAGACCCGCGCGCCCGCCTCCACGCCCTCTGGACCCTCGAAGGGCTCGGCCTCATCACCCTCGCCGACGCCCGCCACGCCGCCCGCGACCCCGACCCACCCCTCCGCGCCGCCGCCGCCCGACTCGCCGAACCCTTCCTCGACGACCCCGCCTCGCACGACCTCCTCCGCGCCCTCGCCGCCGACCCCGCCCGCGACGTGCGCATCCAGGCGGTCCTTTCCATGGGCGAAGCCCCCGCGCGCCTCGCCCTCCTCGCCGAGGCCGTCTCGATCGCCGACGACCACCGCGTCCGCACCGCCATCGCCGGCGGCCTGCCCGGCCTCGAAGTCGCCTTCATGCGCGCCATGCTCGACTCCGGCGCGTGGTCGCTCGACTCCCGGCCGGCCCGCGAGATGGTCGCCGAACTCGCCGAGTGCGTCCTGCGCTCCAACTCCCGCCCCGCCCTGCGCGGCCTGCTCGAACTCGCCGCCGCCGAGGCGGGGCGCGCCCGCTGGTTCGCCGAGGCCGCGCTCGCGCACGTCGTCGAGTCCGCCCGCCTGCGCTCCGACCGCCCGCGTGCGCTCGACCTCGACGGCGAGCCGTCGGGCTGGTCCGCGCTCGCCGACGGCGGCGCGCTCGGCGTCTCGCCCCTGGCGCGCACGATCGATGCGCACCTGCGCTGGCCCGGGCGCGGCGAAGGCGGCGCGCCGGCACCGCTGGGCGGCGAGGCGCTGCGGCTCTTCCAGCGTGGGCGCGCCCTCTACGCCGCCTGCGCCGTCTGCCACCAGGCCGACGGCCTCGGCGTGCCGCGACAGTTCCCGCCCCTGGCCGGCGCGGACCTCGTCCTCGGCGATCCGGCGACGCTGGCCAGGATCATGCTGCACGGCATGGAAGGCCCGGTCGAGCGCGACGGCGTCGAGTACGACGGGCTCATGCCCCGCGCGCCGTGGGACGACGCCGAGAGCATCGCCGCCGTGATGACCTACATCCGCCGGTCGTGGGGCAACGAGGCGCCGCCGGTCGAGCCTTCGCTGGTCGAGCGGGTGCGCGAGCGGCACGCCGGGCGCGCGGCGGCGTGGACGGAGGAGGAGTTGCGGGGCGAATAGACTTGGCCCGAACCGTGGAGGAGCCGCCATGACCGCCGCGACCGCGCACCCGTTCGACGCCCGCACCGACGAGACGCTCGAGATGCTCCGGCGCACGGGGCAGTACAAGCGCCTGCGGACGCTCCGCTCGCCCATGGACGCGGTCGTGCGCATGCGCACCGAGGACGGCGGCGAGCGCGAGTGCCTCTGCTTCTGCTCGAACAACTACCTGGGACTCGCCAACCACCCCGAGGTCGTCGAGGCCGGGATCAAGGCCCTCCGGGACTACGGCGCGGGGACGGCGTCGGTGCGGTTCATCTGCGGCACCTTCGAGCCGCACGAGCGCCTCGAAGCGACGATCGCGCGGTACATGGGGACCGAGTCGGCGTACACCTTCGTCTCGTGCTGGAACGCGACCGAGGCGCTCTTCCCGACGTTCTGCGAGGGCGGCGACGTCATCATCTCGGACGAACTGAACCACGCCTGCATCATCGATTCGATCCGTCTGACGCCGCAGATCAAGAAGGGCGTGCACAAGGCGGTGTTCCGGCACGGCGACCTGGATGCGCTCGAGCAGCGGCTGGTCGAGGCGCAGCAGAACGACGAGATCACGGGGCAGGCGTGGGTGGTGACGGACGGCGTGTTCAGCATGGAGGGGGACGTCGCCAACCTGCCCGAGATCCGCGCCCTGTGCGACAAGTACGACGCGCTGCTGGTGGTGGACGACTCGCACGGGCACGGCGTGATGGGGACGCTCGGACGCGGCACGCACGAGCACTTCGGGATGATCGACCCGCTCAAGCCCGGCACGCCGCACGCGCGCGACGCGGCCCATCCGGTGACGGAGTGCCTGCGCGAGTCGGTCGCGCCGGGGCGGGTGGACTACTTCACCGGCACGCTCGGCAAGGCGCTGGGGGGCGGGGCGGGCGGGTTCATCGCCGGGCCGAAGCGCGGCGCGGAACTGGTCGTGCAGCGCGGGCGCCCGACGCTCTTCTCGAACGCGCTGCCGGTCACGGTGGCGGCGTCGGCGAACGCGGCGATCGAGGTCCTGCTGCGCGAGCCGGAGCGGGTGGCGCGACTGCGAGAGAACGTGGCGTACGCGCGGCGGAAGATCGGCGAGGCGGGGTTCGAGGTGCTGGAGTCGCCGACCGCCATCTGCCCGATCATCGTGCACGACACGGCCAGGGCGATCGCGATGAGCGGGCGCCTGCTGGAGATGGGCGTGTTCGTGATCGGGTTCGGCTACCCGGTCGTCCCCGAGGGCCACGCGCGGCTCCGCGTGCAGGTCTCGGCGGCGCACACGATCGCGCACATCGATGCGCTGGTCGATGCGCTGAAGAAACTGTAAACGGACTCACCACAGAGGCACAGAGGGCGCAGAGAGAAAGCGGTGTTGCCACGGATGAACACAGATGGACACAGATGAGAGGGAAGTGGACAAAGGCAGGTGGACATGATACAGGAGTGATCCCACGTCGTTCCGAGTACTATCTCGGCCACGGTTGTCTTGACGATCGGAACGCGGACGGACCCTGGGTTTGCCGGTGGAAATCGTTTCAGAAGATGCCAACCCAACGGTGGCCGGAGTAGCATGTCGCTTGTTCGGGTGGACACGGCGGTTGGGTTCGCTTGCCGGGGATTCGCTTCGATCTATGACCAGCGAACACACAACGTATCGCAAGCAGCTTCGCATAACGTTGCTTAGAGTAATCGACTCCGCTGAACGTGAACGTTTTCAGCGTGCATTTCCATTTCTTGATGCACAAGCAGAGCTGACTGCGGAACTGCGGACATACTATACCGACGAGCTTCTGGCGTATCCGTTGTTTGTCAGCGAGTTCTCGCCACAGGAGCTTGAAATGATATCGCAGTGCATTCATGACATTCAAGACTCTAACGAATGGGATGCGATCGTTGAGTGTAGCAAGAGGCTTCTTTACTCCTTGCCCGAGCAGCGGAGATGAGGGGTCGTGTATCTGCCCGCTTCGACCTGCGATACATTACTACTCCGGCCATGATTGTTTCGACGGTCGGAACGTGGGCAGACCCTGGACCTGCCGGTGAACGTTGCTTCTGAAAGTGTCAAACCAAAGGTAGCCGGAGTAGTAACCTGTTTCTTGTTTGTACGCATCTGTGGCGGGATTCTCTCCGTCTCTGTGGTGAGTCATGCTCATGCCAGACGAGCACACAGCCTGCGTCATCATCTCCATCGGCGACGAGTTGACGCTGGGGCAGTCGCTGGACACGAACTCGCGGTGGCTCTCGGCGCGGCTGCTGGAGCACGGGATCGTGACGGCCCGGCACGTGACGGTGCCGGACGACGCGGGGGCGATCGGGCGGGTGGTGCGCGAGGGCGCGGCGGATGCGCCGCTCGTGATCTCGTCCGGCGGTCTCGGGCCGACGGAGGACGACCTGACGCGCGTCGCGCTCGCGGCCGCGTTGGGGGATGAACTGGTCGAGGACGCGGATGCGCTGCGTGCGATCGGGGCGTGGTACGCGGCGCGCGGGGCGCGGATGCCGGCGACGAACCGGGTGCAGGCGTTGCGGCCGCGCGGGGCGGCGTGCCTGGCGAACGGGCACGGGACAGCGCCGGGGCTTCGGGCGCGGTTGGGGGGGGCGGACGTCTTCTGCCTGCCGGGACCGCCGCGGGAGATGCGGCCGATGTTCGAGGCGAGCGTGCTGCCCGCGTTGCGGCCGCCGCCGGGCCGCGTCGTGCGGACGCGCGCGCTGCCGACGTTCGGGTACGGCGAGTCGCGGGTGGCGGAGTTGCTGGGCGACCTGATGCGGCGCGGGCGCAACCCGCTGGTGGGGACGACGGCGTCGGCGGGCGTGGTGACGGTGCGGCTGCGGTACGAGGGGGGGGCCGCCGAGGCGGACGCCGCGCTCGCGTCGGCGGAGCGGGCCGTCCGGGCCGCGCTGGGTCTTGCCGTGCTGACGCCGGATGGCGAGACGCGCGAGCGCACGCTGGCGGAGGTCGTGCTGGACCTGCTGAAGGATCGGCGCGAGACGCTGGCGGTGGCGGAGAGTTGCACGGGCGGGCTGCTGGGCGCGATGCTGACGGAGGTCCCGGGATCGTCGGGCGCGTTCGCGGGGGGCTGGATCACCTACACGAACGCGATGAAGCACGCGGAACTGGGCGTGCCGGACCGGTTCGTGCCGGAGGAGCCGGACCCGCGTGCTCCGGGGGCCGTGAGCGAGGAGACCGCGCGTGCGATGGCGCTGGGGTGCCGGGAGCGGGCGCGGTTCGTGCTGCGCGGTGCGCCGGGCGTGGACCATGCGCTGGCGGTCACGGGCGTGGCGGGGCCGGAGGGAGGGACGGAGGCCAAGCCGGTGGGGACGGTGTGGGTGTGCCGGGCGAGCCGCGACGGGACCGTGGACGCGCGGCGGTTCCTGTTCCGGGGGGGGCGTGACGCGGTGCGCACGTGGTCGGCGATGAGCGCACTGGGGATGCTGCGGCTGAAGTTGCTGGGGGCGGAGATGGAGTTGCTTGGGGAGGTGGAGAGGGGGGAGGGGTGACTTGGGGATGGCATCAAGGCATGAGGCATCGAGGCATCGAGTGGGGGTCAGGGTTCGGCGCGGAGGGCGGTGACAATGCCGCAACTCAAGAGTGAGCGCGTAGTCAACAGCACTCAGGGTGCGGGCGTGCTCCGTCGCTTGCGTGTCCGCGGCTCAGAGAACCTTCGGAATCTGGATGAGTTCACGGGGCTTTAGTTCCCCGAGGGCGTGGAGCAAGTCCGGTATGAGCGGCCGCAGATCGTCGAGCGTATTGGAAGGGGCGTGAATCAGTACGAGCGACAACGGGAGTTGAGAGGTGTTCTGCTGATGTGGGATGCCCGAGTCCAAGGTCAACATGGCGTCGAAGTCTTCGCGGGCGGCGGCCGACATGAGTTCGCCGTTCTCCAGGCCTTTCCAGCCCATGTAGGCGACGGTGAATACGTCATGGCCGGGGAGGAAATGCCGGAGATCGTGCGGCAGGTTCTCATCGCGAAGCAGCTTCATCCTGCTGCGCGATCCGGCTCGGCGGGTAGGCGGCTCTTGGCCATGTCAAGGACGGCTTCGACCTGCTCTCGGGTCACGGTGGGGAACTGTGAGAGGAAGTAGTCAACTGTGTAACCGCGGCGGAGATGTTCGAAGAGGGACTCGACAGGGACGCGCGTGCCGGCGAAGCAGGGCGTACCACCGAGGATGTTCGGGTTGGTCCGGATGGGGTTCACGGGAGGATTGTATCGGAACGGCGCGGGGCGAACCAGTGCGGAGTGCTGGGTGCGCGCCGGTGGAGGCGGACTATCGCTCTTGCTTGGGGTGTGGTTCGGCCCTGACCTGGCCGGTCTCGGTGTCGATGACGAGTCGTCCCCAGCGGACGGGAACGGCGAGGCGGCCGTCGGGGAGCGGGTCGGGCTTCGCGGGCGGGCGGCGCGAGTCGAGGTTGAGCCAGCGGATGTCGGGGTCGTGGATGTCGCTGGTGCCGACGCGGAGGCTGCGGCGCGCCCACTCGGGCGGGACCTGGAGGAGCGCGATGGTGGGGTCGATGGAGACGACGGTGGCGTTGCCGGGGAAGAAGTGGCCGGGCGTTCGCTCGTCGGTCCACCATTCGTGGAAGTAGCGCTCTGCCTTGCGGCGGAGTTGGTCGAGCGAGACGTGGCGGCCGCCCGCGGCGTAGTGCAGGCCGCGGTGCGTGCCCTTGACAAAGTCGGACGGTTCGGTCTCGTGGACGGTGGCGCGGACGCCGGGTGCGACCCAGGGGGCGTCGAGTTGTTTGTGGGTGGGGGCGAGGCCGGCGCGGTGGGGGCCGCAGGCGGGGAGGATGCTGGCGGCGGCACCGAGGGCGATGTCCATGGCGTGGGGTCGTGAGACCATGGGGCGAGTGTAACGGGCCGGACCGCAGGCGGCGGCAGTTGTTAGACTGCGCGGGGCGCTCATGACAGGAGGCGTGCCATGAACATTCCGAACGTCGCCAAGTACCAGAAGTGGCTCATTCTCGCGATCGCGGCGCAGTTGGGGGCGGTGGCGATCCGCGTGTGGCTGACGCTCGCGGCGGGCGAGGAAGTGAACGACGCCGGCTCGGTTGCCGCGCTGGGGGGTGCGCTGCTGATGCTGATGGTGCAGTTGGGTGCGGGCGTGTTCGGGCTGGTCATGCTGATCCTGTTGATGAGCGCGCTTGACCGGCCGATCGTGTCGCGCGTGCTGGCGGGGATTTCGCAGTTCATCCCTCTGGTGGGGCTGATCGTCCTCTTGTTTGTGAATCAGCGCGCGACGAGGGTGCTTCGCGAGAACGGGTACCACGTCGGGTTCCTCGGGGCGTCGAAGCGGGGTTGAGCGTCGTCGGAACGGCACGGCGCGAGCGGCGTGACGGCAACGTGTGATCCGCGTCCGGCTTCGAAGGCTTTGCGACGGCCCGAACGGCCACACGGCCAAGGTGGGTTGATCGGCGGTTCGGCACTCGCTTGCGCTTCGTGCTCTGACGTGCTTCGTGCTCTGAGGGGCGGTTCGTCGCGCCTGCAGGCGGCCAGGACACCGGGGGCACCGGATGACGGCCGCTTATGGCTGCTGCGGTCAAGCCCTGACCAGGTTCACGGGCCACCCGTGCACCGGGCCCGGCCGCCTGCGGGGGCGACGGTAGCGGATGGTATGCGGGCGGGGGCGGGCGGGTAGGATGGGGGCGTGACCGGGTTGCACGAGTTGTCGCCGGCGGAGGTCGCGGCGCGTCACCGTTCGCGGATGGTGAACGCGGTGCGGATGACGTTCTTCGTGCTGCTGCTGACGGTGACGCTGCTGAACGTGATCAGCGTGAGCGAGCGTGCCGGGGGCGCCGGGGCGGGGCAGGCGGGGTGGCTGGCGGAGCGGTGGTACATCCCGCTGTCGGCCGCGCTGGCGTTGTTCGTGGTGTTCCTGGCCGTGGACCTGCTGACGCCGCGGAAGAAGATCGCGACGCTGTCGGCGGTGGTGTTCGGGCTGATGGCGGGGATGCTGGCGACGATCGCGTTCGGGTTCGTGATCGACCTGGTGGCGGAGTCGTGGGACTTCGCGGAGCCGAAGGAGATCGTGGGGACGATCAAGGTGCTGGTGGGGGTGTCGCTGTGCTACCTGGGCATCTCGACGGTGCTGCAGACCCAGGACGACTTCCGGCTGGTGATCCCGTACGTGGAGTTCGCCAAGCAGATGCGGGGGACACGGCCTCTGCTGCTGGACACGTCGGCGCTGATCGATGGTCGGGTGGTGGACGTGGCGGGGACGGGGTTCGTGCAGGCGCCGGTGCTGATCCCGCAGTTCGTGGTGCGGGAGTTGCAGACGCTGGCGGACTCGCGGGACGGGATGAAGCGGGCGCGTGGGCGGCGCGGGCTCGAGGTGGCGGCGAAGTTGCAGCGCAGCCCGCTGGTGGACGTGAGCATCGACGAGGCGCCGGTGCCCGGGATGGGCGTGGACCAGATGCTGGTGGAGCGGGCGCGGCAGTTGCCGGCGGTGATCGTGACGACGGACACGGGGCTTGCGCGGGTGGCGGGCATCCACAACGTGCCGGTGCTGAACCTGAACGACCTGGCGAACGCGCTCAAGCCGAACGTGCTGCCGGGCGAGACGCTGCGCGTGCAGGTGATGAAGCGCGGGGAGCAGCGGAGCCAGGGCGTGGGGTACATGCCGGACGGGACGATGGTGGTGGTGGAGGACGGGGCGGAGCGGGTGGGGAGCGAGGTCGAGGCGGTGGTGACGAGCAGCCTGCAGACGAGCGCGGGGCGGATGATCTTCGCGCGGCTCGAGGGGGGGGGCACGGGGGCGGAGGGCGCCACGCCGGAGGTCGAGCGCCCGGAGGAGGCGAACGGGGCGGCGGCGGGCGAGGCGGCGGGCGCCGGGGAGCGCGGGCCGTACCCGCCGCACGGGCCTGCGCGGGGGAACCGGAAGCGGAATCCGAGGCGGTAGCGCGGGAGACGGGGCCTGAACGGCCCCGCCCCGTAAAGCGAAGGCCCCGCCACGGAGGCGGTCAGCCTCCTCCGCCTTTGATGCGGTGGACGAGCGTGGCGGCCTTGACCTCGACGCCCTTGAGGATGCTCTCGAGTGCGTCGCGGTTGGGGGCGAAGCCGCGCGCGGTCTGGAGGTCGATCCACTCCTTTTCGACGAGTTCGGCGAGTGAGGTCGTGAAGGAGCTCATGCCCTCGGCGCGCGAGCCGCTGATGATGGCGGGGAGGTCGGCGTCCTCGCCCTCGCGGATCTTGTCGCGGACGACGGCGTTGGAGAGGAGGACCTCGCAGGCGGGGACGACCTTGACCTCGAAGTCGGGGAGGGCGGGGATGAGTTTCTGGGCGCAGACGCACTTGACGGTGTTGGCGAGGGAGGAGCGGATGAAGTCGCGCTCGTCGGGGGGGAAGAACTCGAGCATCCGGGCGAGGGACTGCATGGTGTCGGCGGTGTGGAGGGTGGCGAAGACGAGGTGGCCGGTCTCGGCGGCCTGGATGCCGGCGAGGACGGTCTCGGCGTCGCGCATCTCGCCGATGAAGATGACGTCGGGGTCCTGGCGGACGACGAAGCGGAGGGCGGTCTTGAAGGAGTCGATGTCGATGCCGACTTCGCGCTGGGAGATGATGGCCTTCTTGGGGATGAAGCGGTACTCGACGGGGTCCTCGATGGTGATGATGTTGACGTCCTGGGTGCGGTTGATCTGCTCGATCATGGCGGCGATGGTCGAGGATTTGCCGCTGCCGGTGACGCCGCAGATGAGGATGAGGCCGTCGTTCTCGCGCTCGACGACCTGGGCGTAGACGGGGGGAAGGTGGAGTTCATCGTAGCTGGGGATCTCGGCCTTGACGCGTCTGATGGCGGCGTGGACGTGGTTGCCGGATCGGAACATGTCGATGCGGAAGCGGTCGCCGTCGGGGAGGTGCCAGGCGAAGTCGAGGTTGCCGACGGCCTCGAAGCGTTCGCGCTGGATGGGCATGAGGATGGGGTCGAGGAGGTGGTCGCACTCGTCGGCGGAAAGGGGGGGGGAGTCGATGGGGCGGAGCCGCCCGCCGACGCGGTAGACCGGGGGGAGACCGACCTTGATGTGGAGATCGGAGGCGTCGAGTTTCTTCATCGACGCGAGGAGGCGCTGGATGGTGAGGCTGCCGGTGAGCACCGTGGCCGCCTTTCCCCACCCGGGGGTTGAGACTCGAAGAGTGTAGGAGGTTGGGGTTGAGAAGGGGAAGGAAGGGAGACGGGGCCTTGAAAGGCCCTGCCCCGAGGAAAAAGCCCGAGGAACAAGAAAGAGGCGGCCGGGTGGACCGGCCGCCTCTCGTGGTTGTGGAGCGGAGTGGATTGGATCAGTTGCGGCGGCGGCGTGCGGCGACGAGGCCGGACAGCCCGACGAGGGCGAGCGCGCCGGGGGCGGGGATGAGGGTGCCGTTGATGAAGATGTCGTCGACGCGGTTGGTGCCGGCGGTGCTGGATCCGGCGACGTTGGAGGTGAGGCGGACGTAGATGGTGGCCTGGTCGTCGGCATCGGAGGGAAGGGCGATGGGGCCGAAGACGGAGTCGGGGTTGAAGGAGACGCTGGACCAGGTGATGGCGTCGATGGTGTAGTTCAGGAGGTCGGTGAAGGAGAGGCCGTCGGTGCTGTACTGGACGCGGAAGTCGCCGGGTCCGGTGGAGCTGCGGGTCTGGCTCCACTGGAAGGTGATGTCCTGGTAGCCGACGGTGGAGGTGGTGAACTGGTAGTAGTCGTTGGCCTGCCAGGTGTTGGAGGAGAAGGACTCGAGCGAGCCGTTGCCGACGGGGTTGGAGTAGACGGCGGCGGAGTCGGCGTGGAATCCGGTGGCGTCGCCGCCGTTGATGCCGCCCTCGGCGGCGTGGGGGCCTGCGTCGAGCGGGACGCTGACTTCGAAGGTCCAGTTGGCGAGGACGTCGGCGTTGGCCGCGGACGCGATGCCGGCGGCGGCGAGCAGAGCGATCAGGTTCTTCATCTCACATCTCTCCTTTACGGTCGCGCGTGTGCGCTCGTGTTCGGGGCGAGGACCGGCGGCGTCGGCAACGGCGCCGGCGCAGCAGGACCCTGCATCTCTCCTGCCAGTCGCGGGCCGGGCACGAACTCCCGGACCGCGGGCCATAGGCTATCCGGGGAAACGGGTACATGAGCGGGCGAGTCACGCGGAAACACGCTAAAACTGCGCGAACCCCGCGCGGCGGGCCGAGAGAGTGGGTGATTGGTTGAGGGGTAAAGGCTTCGCGAGGGCGTGAATCTGGGAAGTCTGGGGGCGTTCGGACCCTATCGTGGCCCGAATGCGGAGATCGGAACGGGAGGCAGGGATGCCGTCGAAGCGGGGCACGTCGGGCGGGGGCGGAGCGGGCGGGCGTTCGCGTCGGGGCGGCGGGTCGGGCGCGCCGCCGCTGGCGGCCGAGGCGATGGCGGAGAAGCAGCGTGAGATATCGGTGTCGGAGTTCTTCGCGAAGAACCGCCACCTGCTGGGGTTCGACAACCCGCGCAAGGCGTTGCTGACGACGGTGAAGGAGGCGGTGGACAACGCGTTGGACGCGTGCGAGGAGGCGGGGATCCTGCCGGACCTGCTGGTGGAGATCGTCGAGGTGTCGCCCCCCCCCTCGGCGAGCAAGTCGGGCCGGTACCGGGTGACGGTGCGGGACAACGGCCCCGGGATCGTTCGGCGTCAGATCGAGAACATCTTCGGGAAGTTGCTGTACGGGTCGAAGTTCCACCGGCTGAAGATGAGCCGTGGGCAGCAGGGGATCGGCATCTCGGCGGCGGGGATGTACGGGCTGATGACGACGGGCAAGCCGATGGTGATCCTGACGCGGCCGAACCCCAGGAAGCCGGCACACCACATCGAGTTGGCGATGGACACGACGAAGAACCGTCCCGAGGTGACGGTGGACCGCGAGACGGAGGAGTTCTACGCGAGTTCGACGGGGACGGGGACGAGCGTGACGGTGGAGTTGGAGGCGCGGTACGCGCGCGGGCGGGCGAGCGTGGAGGAGTACCTGGAGCAGACGGCGATCGCGAACCCGCACGCGTCGATCACGTTCGTGCCGCCGGGGAGGAACGCGGAGGGCGCGGACCGGGACGCGGAGGGCGCGGCGGAGGGGCAGGGGGAGTTGGGGCTGGGCGACGCCGAGGCGTCGGCAGGCTCCGCGTTCGACCGGACGACGGAACTGGCGGATCGCGTGGTGTATCCGCGGACGGTGGAGTCGTTGCCGCCGGAGCCGAAGGAGATCCGCCCGCACCCGTACGGGGTGGAGTTGGGCACGTTCCTGACGATGCTGAAGAACGCGAAGGCGACGCAACTGGGCGGGTTCCTGCGGGAGGAGTTCAGCCGCGTGACGCCCGGGGTGGTCGGCGAGGTGTGCGCGAAGGCGAGCACGGGCGGAACGAAACTGAGCGGGCATACGCCTTTGAAGAAGATCGACACGGAGACGGCGGAGCGGTTGTACCAGGCGTTGCAGGAGGCGAGGCTGCGTCCGCCGCCGACGGACTGTCTGGCGCCGATCGGGGTACGGCAGTTGCTCGCGGGGATGCTCAAGGGCGTGCGGGCGGAGTTCTACGCGGCGTCGGTGCGCGAGCCGGCGGTGTACCGTGGCAACCCGTTCCAGATCGAGGCGGCGGTGGCGTTCGGGGGCGACCTGCCGTCGGAGGAGCCGGCGCGGGTGATCCGGTTTGCGAACCGCGTGCCGCTGCTCTACCAGCAGTCGGCGTGCTGCGCGTTCAAGAGCGTGGTTGAGACGTCGTGGAAGAACTACGGCCTGAGCCAGCCGCGGGGGTCGCTGCCGGTCGGGCCGCTGGTGGTGATGATCCACATGGCGAGCGTGTGGGTGCCGTTCACGAGCGAGAGCAAGGAAGCGATCGCGGACTACGACGAGATCCGCAGGGAGATGCGGCTGGCGCTGCAGGAGTGCGGGCGGAAACTGGGGACGTACGTGCGCAAGCGGCAGCAGATGCGGCGCGAGAGCGAGCGGCGGGGCGTGTTCGAGCGGTACGTGGGCGAGGTGGCCAGGGCGTGCCACGCGATCACGGGGACGGACGCGGATCGGCTGTACGCGGCGTTGCTGGAGCAGGCACGGCGGCGGACGGCGGTGGCGGACGCGGTGCTGGACGAGGATGGGCGGGTGGTGAAGCGGTCGCGGCCGGAGCCGGGGGATGGGGACGACGGGGTGATCATCGTGGAGCGCGACGGGGGTCCGGGGGGGGGCGGCGCGCCCGCTGCGCCAGAGCGCGGCGGAGGGGAGGCGGGCGAGAGCGCGGGAGGGAAGCGCGCTCGGCGGGCGAAGGGGCCTCCCGCGGCGACGCGGGAGGGCGGCGCGGAGCGGAGCGCGCCGAAGCCGGCGCGGCGGGCGAAGCCCCGGATGCGGCTGGTGGGCGGGCGGCTCGCGCCGGTGGACGATGGTCCGGGGTTGTTCTGACCGTGGGGCGCGGCGCGAGCGGCGGGTGCGCAAAGGTCTTGACGGGTTCGTAGCGCGATGGTGCGCGAACGTGCGCGGATTCTGAACGTGCGCGGCGTTCAGGCTTCGCGCAATCTGCGCGCGACGCTGACCCGGGCGTGATGCACGGCGAGGTAGTGTTCGGCCCTCGCGCGTCGTGGGGCGCGCGGCGAACGGTGACGGACACACACGGGCCGGAGGCACACGCTCATGGGTACGCGCACGGATCGTCGGGGGTTCACGCTGATCGAGTTGCTGGTGGTGATCGCGATCATCGCGCTGCTGATCGGGATCCTGCTGCCCGCGCTGGGCAAGGCGCGGCAGGCGGGGCAGATGGCGATGTGCGCGAGCAACCAGCGCACGGTGGCGCAGGGCGTCGCGTTCTACACCGCGAGCCACGACTACTTCCCGGTGGCGTACGTGTACGGGTCGGACGAGTACTCGGGCGAGTGGAAGATCGAGCAGCAGCAGGAGACCAACCCGATCCCGGCGAACGGGTACATCCACTGGTCGTGGTCGCTCTTCGGGGGGACGGACGGCGGCGCGAACGTGCCCGAGGGGGCGTTCGAGTGCCCGACGACGACGAGCCGCGGCGCGCCGCGCACCAACCCCGGCTCGAACACGGACGACTGGGAGCCGGGGCAGCAGAACGACCTCGGGAACGGGCCGGGCGCGCAGACGCCGCGTGACCGCCAGGCGGCGCGCGTCGCCATCACCGGCAACGCTGCGCTCTTCCCGCGCAACAAGTTCTGGCCGGGGACGCTGCGCAAGAACCAGTTGGCGCGTGTGGCGTGGATCGACGGGGCGCAGCAGGGGGCGTCGAAGACGATCCTGGCGACGGAGTTCTACGACAACCGAGACCGGTGGACGTCGCTGGCGAGCCACTTCGACGGGAGGATCAAGAGCCACCGGTCGGTGACGCCGTTCATCGGGCGTTCGGCGGGGAGCGACGTGTACAACGAGCCGAACTCGGGGGGGGTTCCGCGGTTCGTGTACCCGGACAAGGACTCGATCCTGCCGACGAAGAAGCTCGGTGCGAACATGATCGACAACCCGCTGAGCACGCTGAACTCGGTCGGCCGGCACCACTTCAACGAGAAGGTGAACTTCGTGTTCGTCGATGCGCACGTGGAGTCGCTGACGGTGCAGGACACGATCAAGGACCGGCTGTGGGGGGACCGCTTCTACTCGATCACCGGGAACAACCGCGTGGACCTGAAGTTCAACACGTGGGACTGACAGCGGAGGCGAGAGAGGACGGAGAGAGATCGTCGTTGTTGCAGGCCCTCGCCGGGTGGAGACCGGCGGGGGCCGAGGGGCCGGAAGGACGGAGAAGCCCGACCCGATGAGCGGCCGCAGCGTGGCGGTGCGCGATCGTTACGCCCACACCCCGTACTGAGAGAGGATCGACCATGTCCAGAAAGTGTCTGCTCACGTTCGTCGCGCTCGGCCTTGTCGGCGGCGCGGCCTCGGTCGCCACGGCGCAGCCGTACATGGTGAACGGCACCGGCGCGACGCTGCTCCAGTTCGTGTTCAAGCGTCCGGCGTCGACCAACGACTTCATCGACGTGGACGGCGACTGCCTGCTGGCGATCGACGGCGACCAGTTGGCGCCGTTCGACGGCAGTTTCCCGTGGCGCCCCGACCAGCACTGGCAGGTGACGTACCGGGTCGTCGGCTCGGTGAACGGGTTCGCCGAGTTGCGCGACTGGGGCTTCACGTACCTGACGATGCCGGACCTGGACGACGGCGCGAACACGTACACGTCGGCCTTCTCGGACGAGTCGCTGTGGAACCGGGATGTGTTCGTGTCGGCGGGCATCCCGCAGGGCTTCTACAACGCGGCGAACCCGGGCGGGACGCCGGTGCGCTCGCTCATGGACGGCTCGTTCCAGGTGACGACGAGCACGGACCCGGCCGTCGGCGGCATCCTCGTCGACTTCGCGGCGATCGACGTGCCGATCGGGTGGTCGGTGCGGCAGGAGAACGGCCAGCCGAAGTTCAACCGGGTGCCCGGCGCGCTGGGGTACGGCGACAATCCCGCGCCGATCGTGAATAAGGACGGCACGGAGGTGGACACCGAGGACAGCCGCCTGCCCTCGCTGTTCGGGTTCAACGGGCCGATCAACGTGGACTACGCGAGCCCGGACGAGTACACGGCGTACGACACGCTGATCGCCAACGCGCCGGTGGGTGCGATGGTGAACTACGGCGTCGGGCGTGACGAGATGCACATGTCCGACCTGCGGTTCCTCTTCGCCACGGGCCGCCTCTCGACCGGCGAGAACCTGATGGCCGTGACGCGCGACGTCGGCTCGGGGACGCGCAACGCCTGGGCGAACGGGATCTGCCTCGACCCGTCGTGGTGCGTGGGCGAGAACATCGGCGCCCGGACGGTCAGCAGCGCCAACGACCGGCTCGGTCCGGACTTCCAGCCGTCGAACAAGGGCGGTTCGAGCCGCGTCGAGGGCACGGTGATCAATCACCGGCTGGGCATCGGGCACACGGGCGCTGAGCGCGGCGCGTCGGCCGGCTGGCTGACGGGCGGTCGCGCGGACTTTCTCGCGGTGATCTCCGACCTCAAGGGGGGCGCCGAGGCGGCCCGGCCCAACCTCATCAACGTTCTGGACGCGGGCATCAACGGGTACAACATCCAGGGTCCGGCGGTCATCGCGACGCTGGGCGATCCGCTGAGCGCGCCGGCCGAACTGGGCGGGTACGGGATGATGGAGCCGTTCCTCGACTGGGGCCTCGACGGCATCTCAGGGACGAGCGACACCGGCGAGGGGAACTGCCAGTACGACGTGGGCGAGCCGTTCGTGGACATGAACGGGAACGGCGTCCGGGACGCGGTGGAGACGCGGCCGCCGGAGCACACGCTCAACCCGGCGATGCGGAACGGGCAGGGCGCGGCGTACGTGAACAACATCACGCGGTCGATCCAGGCGTTCTCGGAGGTTCCGAGCGCGGACGAGAACCTGTTCACGCCGGGCGAGTACATGGCCTTGAACTACGTGCTGGTGGCCGCGTCGCTGCACGTGCCCCAGAACCCGCCCCCGCCGGACGCGGACTGCGTGCCGCTGGTGCCGAACCCGGACTTCAACCCCGCGCTGTACGACTTCATCCTCAACGAGTCCGGCAACGTGCTCGGCACGCCCCCCTTCAACAGCTTCAACTCCAACACCGCAGGCGTCGCCCCGACGCGCAAGACGGGCGAGACGTACTCCGACGGCGTGGTCGGGGGCGGGAACTACGTCGACCAGGCGGGCAACCCGGTCTCGTACGGCAGTTCGCTGAACCTGCGGAACAAGGTGTCCGGCGACTTCAACAACGACGCGAAGCGCGACCTGAACGACGCGCTGGAGATGATGAAGGCCTACCACGCCCGCAACGGCGGCCCCGCGTGGCAGCCGGGCACCCCCGCCGTCATCGAGGTCCTCGGCGACTTCAACGGCGACGGGAACTTCGACGCCGCCGACATCCGCTACTGGGCCGACGGGCTGGCGATCGACCCCGCGACCGGGAAGGTCGACCGGGCCAAGGGCTTCAAGGCCGTCGACGACGCCTGGCAGACGCTGACGGGCAACAACAACTTCTTCGGGACGACGATCGACGGCGGGCTGCCGTACATGAGCGGCGACTCGGCCGCGGACGTCGCCGGCCCCGGCTCGCTGCACACGCGCGGGTTCGCGCCGATCGGGCACGACGGCGTGATCGACATGCACGACGTGGACTACATCAAGGCGCAGTTCATCGGCAACGCGTTCGTGACGGACGGCGCGGCGACGTGGGAGGACATCAACGAGGCGGTGGGCTTCGACCTGTCGGGCGACGTGACGGGCGACCTGGTCGTCGATCAGGACGACGTGGACGCGGTGCTGGCGATCCTCGGGATGGGCTGCCCGGCGGACTTCAACGGCGACACGATCGTGAACTCGCTGGACTTCATCGCCTTCCTGAACGCCTACACGGCCAGCGACCCGAAGGCCGACTTCAACGGCGACACGGTGATCAACTCGCTGGACTTCATCGCGTTCCTGAACGCCTACGTGGCGGGCTGCCCGTGACGCGGTTCTGATCGGCACAACCCCACACGCGGCGCGCCCCGCCGCGACAGACGCCCCCGGCCGTGCGCGGGGGCGTTTTTCTCGTTCCGTCCCGCGCTCCCGGGCTTGGGGGGCGCGGCCGTGCGGCTCCGGCTCGGCCGTGGCACGCGGCGACCGGCGCGGGGTTGCGGGACGGGTCGGCGGATGGCGGCCGAGGTCCGCGGGGCGGGTGGTAGACTCGGGCCGCGATGCGGGATGAACTGAACGAAGCGCAGCGGTCGGCGGTGGAGCACGAGGGCGGGCCGCTGATCGTGCTGGCGGGTCCGGGGACGGGCAAGACGCGGGTGATCGTGCACCGCGTGGCGCACCTGATCGGGGCGCGGGGCGCGGAGCCGGAGTCGATCCTCGCGGTGACGTACACGGTGAAGGCGGCGGAGGAGTTGCGCGAGCGGCTGGCGGGGCTGGTGGGGGCTGGGGTGGCGGACCGCGTGCGGGCGCACACGATCCACGGGTTCGGGCACCGGGTGGTGCGTCGGTTCGCGGACCTGCTTGGCCTGTGGCGCGAGCCGGAGTTGATCGACAGCGCGCAGCAGCGTCGGCTGATGCGCACGCTGATCGTGGAGCACCGGGTGTACGGGGAGGCGGTGGGCCGCGGGCACGAGGCGTTGATCGAGGAGGCGGAGCGGCACTTCGAGGCGTTCCGGAACGCGGGGCTGACGCCGGCGCAGTGCGCGGATTTCGCGCGGGCGTGGGGCGAGCGGGCGGCGCGCGGGGAGCGTTCGGACGGGACGCCCGTGGAGGACGGGCGTGAGGCGGCGGCCGAGCGGGAGGCGCAGTCGATGTTCGCGGCGCACGCCCGGCTGTTCGGGCTGTTCGAGTCGGCGTGCCGGGAGCGGTGCTGGGTGACGTTCGCGGACCTGATCGCGATGCCGGTGGAGGTGCTGCGCGGGGGGGGGCGGGCGGCCGCGCTGCTGCGCGACGAGTGCCGGCACGTGGTGGTGGACGAGTTCCAGGACGTGAACCGGGCGCAGGTGGAGTTGCTCCGGCTGCTCGCGCCCCCGGAATCGGACCCGGACCTGGCGGTGGTGGGCGACGACGACCAGGCGATCTACGGGTTCCGCGGGGCGGACGACCGTGCGTTCCAGCGGTTCGCGTCGGCGTGGCCCGGGGCGCGGACGATCTCGCTGACGGTGAACTACCGGTCGGAGCGTCCGGTGATCGCGGCGGCGAACGCGGTGATCGCGCGGGCCGACGAGCGCTTCGCGCCGGACAAGGTGATCGAGTTGCCCGAGGCGAAGCGCGACGCGCCCCCGCCGCCGGGGTCGGGAGTCGAGGGCGTGCTGCTGGATGACGAGTTCCAGGACGCGGACGTGATCGCGGCGATGATCGCGTCGTCGAAGACGGCGGACCCGGCGCGCCGATGGAGCGAGTTCGCCGTGATTGCGCGCACGCACGGCGACCTGGACCGGGTGTCGGTCGCGCTGCGGGTGGAGGGCGTGCCGTACCAGCGGCGGGGCGAGCGGACGGCGTCGGATGACGAGGGGGTGAAGGACCTGCTGGCGTGGGTGGAGTTGCTGGTGAACCCTCTGGCGACGTGGGCGGCGCGGCGGCTGCTGGTTCGCCCGCCGTTCAGCGTGGCGCGGGAGCGGGTGATCGCGGCGGAGGCGTTGTACCACGGGCGGGCGAGCCGGGCGCGGATGGGGGACGGGGACGCGCCGCCTGGGTACGTGGAGTGGCTGGCGGCGAACGGGCCGGAGGAGGGGGGGGTTGCACGGTTCGTGGAGACGGCGCGGGAGTTGGGCGCGCTGGCGGGGACGGCGTCCGCGGCGTCGGCGATCTACCGGATCGTGACGCGGTGCGACCTGGCGCACGCGGACCTGCTGTCGGCGCGGGAGCGGGCGCGGCGCGTCTCGTGCCTGGTGGCGGCGGTGCGGTTCGCGCGGGGCGTGCAGGGGCGTCTGGACGCGCCGGGGGACCTGGCCTCGTTCTGGTCGTACTACGAGGACCTCTCGTCGAAGGAGCGGGCGTTCGGGACGACGGGGTGGGACCGGGTGGATCGGGACGAGGACGAGGACGAGGCGGAGGACGCGGTGCAGCTGATGACGGCGCACTCGGCCAAGGGGCTGGAGTTCGACGAGGTGTACGTGCCGCGGGTGAACCCGTCGCACGGGTTCCCGAAGACGGGCGGCGAGGAGCGGCTGGCACTGCCGGCGGGGTTGCTGGGGGGCGAGGACGAGGGGCGATCGGCGAAGGCCCGCGCGCTGGCGGAGGAGCGGCGGCTGTTCTACGTGGCGTGCACGCGGGCGCGCAGGCGGCTGGTGCTGCTGGTGAAGCGGACAAAGTCGCGGAGCAAGAGCACGCACTACTTTCAGGAGTTGCAGTTCGGGTCGCCGGAGTTGATCGCGATCCACGACGCGGGGGACGTGCTGGCGCGTGCGGCGGAGCGCGGGGTCGGCGTGCTCGGGCGGACCGCGCTGGACCGCGAGGGGCCGGAGTTCGCGGAAGCGGCGCGGCGGCGCGACGAAGCGGCGACGGCGCGGCGCGAGGCCCGGCTCGAAGCGGCGGGCGCGCTCGATGAGGTGGATCGACCGGGGGTGACAGCGGAGGAGTTGGCGGCGGCGGCGGAGCGGCTGCGGGAGGCGGCCGCGCTGGTGGCGGCGACGGCGCACGCGGAGCGGACGGGGCGTGCGCCGGAGTGGGCGGAGCGCGAGTCGGCGCGGGTGCGGCGCGCGGGGCGGCGGGTGTCGGGAGGGGATGGGGCCGCGGAGGGGCCGGGCGTGCGCGTCGGGTTGCGGGCGATGCACCCCCCGCTGCCGCTGAGTTTCACCTTCGTGAACGACTACCAGCGGTGCCCGCGGTGCTTCTTCGTGAAGCACGTGCTGCACCTGCCGGAGGAGGAGCGTGAGGGCGCGACGGCCGGGCAGTGCGTGCACCGCGCGCTGGAGCGGTTCTACGCGCGGTGGCGCGACGCGGAGGCGGAAGGGGCGGCGCGGCCGGGGCTGGCGGACCTGCTGGAGATCGGGCGTCGGGCGTATTTCGGGTCGCTCGGGCCGGAGGAGCGCGCGGAGGCGGGCGCGCTGGAGGAGACGCTCGCGCTGCTGCGGACGGCGTTCGAGCGGCTGCACGAGCCGACGGTTGAGGTGCTGGAGGTCGAGCGTCGGGTGACGATGCCCTACTCGGCGGGGGGCGCGGAGCACCGGCTGACGGCGAAGATCGACCGGATCGACCGCGTGGAGGGGGGGGTGCGGATCGTGGACTACAAGTCGGGGGCGTCGGCGAAGCGCTTCCGCGAGCCGACGAAGGACGATCTGCAGATGGGCATCTACGCGATGGCGGCCGAGCAGTTGTACCCCGGGACGGCGGGGCGGGCGGAGTACTGGCTGCTGCGGACGGGGGAGCGCGGGGCGATCGCGCTCGAGGACCTGGACCTGGACGCGGTGCGCGGGGCGATCGACGGCGTGGTGCGCGCCGTGCTGGCGGGGGAGTACCCGCGTGGGAAGGAGTGCGGGGGGGCGTGCGAGATTCTGGGGGTGGGAGCGTGAACGCCGCGGGGCTTGGTGTGGATGGTGGGCTTGTCCCCCGGGCTGCGCCCGGGGCACGTGACTCTGCCCCCTCCGGGGGCGGGGAGCGCGAGGGCGTGGAACAGTGAGAAGGCTCTGAACGGCGCGAGGGCGTGCAACGGGGTGGTAGCGCGGCGGTAGGGAGCAAAGGGGAAACGGTTGTGCTGATGCGTGCGTGGTTGCGGGCGATGTGTGTGTGGGTTGTGCTGGCGTGCGCCGGGGGGACCGCGCGCGCGCAGGAGCCTTCCCCGGTTGCGGAGATCAGCCGGCACGCGGCGAGCGGCGTGTGGTCGGCGTGGCTGGAGAACGGGGCGCGGGCGCACTACGCGCACCGGCCCGGGCAACGGTTCGCGGTGACGGTGACGCTCGCCGGCGGCGAGTTGCACGAGACGGCGGGGACGCGCGGGCTGAGCGCGGCGGCGGCGGCGGCGTGGAGCGACGGGTCGGGGGCGAGAGCGAAGGCGGAGCGCGAGGGCGTGCTGGTCGAGGCGCGGGCGACGGGCGATGCGCTCGTGCTGACGCTGACAGGCCCGGCCGGGCGCGAGGGCGCGGCGTTCGACGCGCTGCGGGCGATGCTGACGGACGCGCGGGTGGACGCGGGCGCGCTGGCGTCGTGGCGTTCGGCGGAACTGGTCGTGCACCAGGAGCGCGCGGGGGACGCGCAGGCAATCTTCCGTCGGCTGGTGAGCGAGACGCTGCACCCGGAGCGCGACCCGCGGACGCTGCCGGTGAGCGCGGAGCGCGTGCGGGCGATCGACGAGGCGGCTGCGCTGGCGTGGCTGCGCGAGCGGCTGGCGGACTCGCCGGTGGAGATGGCCGTGGCGGGCGAGGTGTCGCGCGAGTCGGCGTTCGACGGGATCGTGGAGACGGTGGGTCGGCTCGGGGCGCGCGAGCGGATCGGGAAGGGGACGCACGACGGGCTGCGGAGGCTGCCGAGGCCGAACGGGCCGCTGGAGGGGAAGGGGCGCGCGCCGGCGGGGACGAAGGAGTCGCTGGTGATGCGCGGGTTCTTCGGGGCGGACCTGTCGAGCCTGGACGACGTTCGTGCGCTGCACGTCGGCGCGGAGGCGTTGTCGCTCCGGCTGCCGGGGCTGCTGGCGGAGGCGGGCGCGGACGGGGCGAGCGTGCGCGTGGGGGCAGCGCCGGGCGTGGAGCATCCGGGGTTCGGGCTGGTGTGGGTGGCGGCGTCGTGCGCGCCGGGTACGGAGGGCGCTGTGCTGGGATTGATCGATCGGGAGTTCGAGGCGTTCGCGCGGTCGGGGCCGACGGCGACGGAGGTGGAGGCGGCGTGCGGTCGGCTGCTGGGGCTGATCGAGCGGCAGATGGCGGACCCGGCGGCGTGGTCGGCGCGTCTGGCGCAGATGACGTACCGGGGGCACACGGCGGAGCAGGTGGCGGGCGTGGCGGAGGGGTACGCGTCGATGACGGCGGAGCGTGTGCGCGGGGCGTTCGCGCGGCATCACGCGCCGGAGTCCGGCGTGCGGGTGGTGGTGGCCGCGTCGGAGCGGTGAGTTACTCGAGGGCGGCCGCGCCGGAGATGATCTCGGTGAGTTCGGTGGTGATCTGGGCCTGGCGTGCGCGGTTGAAGCGTCGTGTGAGGGCCTTGCCCATCTTCCCGGCGTTGTCGGTGGCGGCCTTCATGGCGACCATGCGGGCGACGTGCTCGCTGACGATGGCGTCGTTGAAGGCCTGGAAGAGGAGGGCGTTGACGGCGGCGGGGAGGAGTGCGTCGAGGAGTTCGGGGCCTTCGGGGCTGAACTCGTAGTTGATGCGCGGGCCGGCGGCCCCGGCGGCGTTCTCGGGCGGGCGGAGCGGGAGGAGTTGCATGATCTCCGGGGCCTGGCGGCCGGCGGAGACGTAGCGCATGAAGACGACGCGGACGCGGCGGACCTCGCCGGCGAGGAAGCGGGAGACGTAGTCCGAGGCGAGTCGCGCGACCTGCTCGAACTCGGGCTTGTCGCCGAACTCGGTGTGGTGCCTGGCGACGGGGATGCCGTTGAACTTGAAGAAGGCGACGCCCTTCTTGCCGACGAGTTCGATGAGGCCGCTCATGGCGTCGGGGTCGGCCCGGAGGTGGGCGAGCGCGGTGCGGAGGACGGAGCCGTTGTACGGGCCGCAGAGGCCGCGGTCGCTGGTGAGGACGAGGGTGAGTTCCTGTCCCGGGCGGTCGGGGTTGAAGAGGGGGTGGGCGCGGGCGTCCTCGGACTGGGCGAGTTCGCCGATGATGTCGAAGACGGCCTTGGTGTAGGGCTTTCCGGCGAGGGCGCGGTGCTGGGACGCGCTGAACTTGGCGGTGGCGATCATCTGCATCGTGCGGGTGATCCGCTTGATGTTGCCGACCGCCTTGATGCGCTTCTTGATCTCGCGGGTCTTGGCCATGGGGCGGGATCGTAGACCGGGGGCGGGGCGGGGTGAAGGCGGGCGGGGGCGGGCGGGGGCGGGCGGTGGGACGGGGCCGGCGGTCCGGGCCGCTACTGTTCGGGTCGCCGGTCGGAAAGGGGCGAAGTCCGGCCCCCAACGATCCGTGGGGGCGGGGCACAAAGGAGCAAGGCATGGTCTGTGGACGCGAGGCGATCGGGCGGGGAGCGGTGTTGGCGGCGTGCGCGGTGGTCTGTGCGGCGGGGGCGG
Organism: Planctomycetota bacterium; assembly: GCA_014584315.1. Classification (GTDB taxonomy): domain Bacteria; phylum Planctomycetota; class Phycisphaerae; order Phycisphaerales; family UBA1924; genus CAADGN01. The sequence continues at coordinate 129,725 of JACTNA010000003.1, forward strand.
CCGCCGTGGGTCAGCCGGGGCAGCCGACGCCGCGTGAGCGGCTGGACTGGATCGCGGACCGCCTGGATGAGCAGCGGGTGGAGCACCACGTGCCGGGGATGGCGCTGGCGGTGATCGCCGGCGGGCGGGTGGTGCTGGTTCGCGGGTTCGGCCTGGCGGACGTCGAGTCGGGGCGCGAGGCGACCGAGGAGACGAGGTTCGCGGTCGGGTCGACGACGAAGGCGATGACGGCGACGCTGGTGGCGATGCTGGCGGACGAGGGGAAGTTGGGCTTCGACGACCTGGTGAGCGAGCGTGTGGCCGGGTTCCGCTTCGCGGACGAGGACCTGAACGCGCGCGCGACGATCCGCGATCTGCTGAGCCATCGCTCCGGGCTGGCGGCGATGGAGCCGCTGTGGTACGGGCTGGACACGACGCGCGAGGAGATTCTGGCCGCGGCGTCGCGGGCGGAGCCGTTGCACGCGCTGCGTGAGCAGTTCGTGTATTGCAACGTCGGGTACCTGGCGGCGGGGGTGGCGGCGGCGCAGGCGGCGGGGACGGACTGGGACACGCTGATCGCGGAGCGGCTGTTCGGGCCGCTGGGGATGGTGACGGCGAACTCGACGTACGCGGCGGCGCAGGCGGACCCGGAGATGGCGCTCGGGTACATGTGGGACGCGGAGCAGGGCGAGTTGGTGCGTCAGCCGATGCGGAGCGCGGACGGGGTGGGGCCGGCAGGCTCGGTGAACGCGAGCGTGCTGGACATGAGCCGGTGGGCGCTGTTCCAGTTGGGGCGTGGGGAGATCGACGGCGTGCGCCTGCTGAGCGAGGAGCGGCACGCGGAAACGTGGCACAAGCACATGGAGATGTCGCCGGGGATCGGGTACGGGCTGGGGTGGATGCTGCGCGACTGGGAGGGCGTGCCGGTGGTGGAGCACGCGGGGGGGATCGACGGGTTCACGGCGCAGGTCTCGCTGATCCCGACGCGGAACGCGGGGTACGTGCTGCTGATGAACCTGTTCGGCAGCCCGTTGCAGGAGTCGTCGCGGCAGGTGGTGTACCGCGGGCTGTTCGGGGACATCTCGGAGGCGGCGGAGGGCGAGGCGGGCGCGGAGCGGTTCGTGGGTCGGTACGTGGCGAACTTCGGTCCGTTCAAGGACGCGCGGTTCACGGTGACGCTCAAGGCGGGGAAACTGTTCGTGGACGTGCCGGGGCAGATGAACTTCGAGCTGGCCCCGCCGGACGGGGAGGGGAAGCGGAAGTTCACGATCACGGACCAGATCGCGGTGCGGTTCGACGAGCGCGACGGCGAGGTGGTCGGGATGACCCTGTTCCAGAGCGGGATGACGTTCGAGACGCCGCGCGAGGGCGTGGAGATTCCGGCGGAGATGACGGCGGCGGAGGCGGAGGAGTTCGAGGGCGAATACCGGTTCGAGCAGGCGAACATGACGATGCGCGTGCTGTACAACAAGGGGCGGCTCGCGCTGGACGTTCCCGGGCAGGGCGTCTTCGACCTCCGCCCGCCGGACGGGGAAGGGATGCGCGCGACGCGCATGACCGACACGATCAAGGTGCGCTTCAACCGCGACGAAGACGGGAAGGTCGTTTCGATGACGAACGTCCAGCGTGGGCAGCAGTTCGACCTGCCGCGCGTGAGCGGGCCGGGCGAGGGGGATCGGCTGCCGACGGTGGACGAGGCGCTCGCGCTCGTGGAACGCGGCGGATCGATCGACACCGAGGGCCGGCTGCGGACGGTGCGCATCGAGGGGACGATGCGGTTCGTCAACATCGGGATCGAGGGGCGCGAACGGACGACGGCCGCGGCGGACGGACGGTTCCGGATGGCGCTGGACTTCGGTCGGTTCGGGCGGAGCGAGTCGATCGTCGGGCGTGAGCGGGGCTGGTCCGACTCGACGGCCGCGCCCGACCGCGAACTGACCGGGGAGCAACTGGCGCAGGCGCGGCTGCAAGGGCCGCTCGCGCTGGCGGGCGACTGGCGGAAGACGTTCGATCGGGTCGTGGTGGATTCGCGCGGCGAGGTGGACGGGCGCGCGGTGATCGCGGTGCGGCTGGAACGGGAGGGCGCGAAGCCCGCGACGGTGCGGGTGGACGCGGAGTCGGGGCTGCCGGTCTCGATGGAGACGCAGCAGTTCAGCGCGCTGGGCCAGGCGTATCCGCTGACGTACCGCTTCGAGGACTGGCGCGAGGTCGGCGGCGTGCTGCTGCCGCACCGGGTGTGGATGGAGATCCCGTTGGTCGGTCGGGTCGAGAGCGTGTGCGATCGGGTGGAGGCGAACGTGCGGGTGGAGGACGCGGAGTTCGAGCCTCCGGCGCGGTGATCACTCGAGCGTGAGACCGTCGTGCGCGAGCGCCATGCCTTCGGGGAGGTCGGCGTTGGTGTCGGCGTGGGCCAGGTCGTGGCTCATGTGGACGAAGAGGGTGCGCTCGGCGGCGAGTTCGTGGGCGACGGAGACGGCCTGGCCGAGGGTGAAATGGGTCGGGTGGCGGCGGTGGCGGAGGGCGTCGAGGACGAGAGTGCGCAGGCCGCGGAGGACGGGCCAGGACTCGGGGGGGACGGCCGAGACGTCGGTGCACCAGGCGAGGGGGAGGAAGGGGGCGCCGAGGGGGGGGGTCGGGTCGATGCGGTATCCGAGGATGGGGAGGCGCCCGTGCAGCAGCCGGAGGGGCGTGACGCGCAGGCCGTGCAGGTCGATGGGTTCGGCGGGGCGGACGGGGTGGGCGATGAGCGAGGCGACGAAGGACCGCTGGACGTTGCGTTCCGGCTCGAAGATGTGCCGGTAGACGCGGCGGAGGTCGTCGAGGACGCGCGGCTCGGCGTGGAGGTCGATGGGTGCGTTCATGACGGCGTTGAAGCGTCGGACCTCGTCGAGGCCGAAGACGTGATCGACGTGGTTGTGTGTGATGAGGATGGCGTCGAGGCGGTCGAGCCGCTCGCGGAGGGCCTGCTGGCGCAGGTCCGGCCCGGCGTCGAGGAGGAGAGCGCGCGGCGCGCCGCCGGGGTCGGTCCACCGGAGGCACGCGCTGGTGCGGAGGCGGTGGTCGCGCGGGTCGGTGGAGGCGCAGACGGCGCAGGCGCATCCGATGGCGGGGACACCCGCGGAGGTTCCGGTGCCGAGGAAGGTGAAGCGCACGCGGAGAGCGTAGCGTTGGGCGTGGCGTGAAGGGCGGTGCGCCCGGCGACGCCCGCGTCGATACAAGGAGACGAGCGGATGCCCTACGTGAACGTGCGGATCACCAACGACGGCGTGACGCGGGAGCAGAAGGCGCAGATCGTGTCGGAGATCACGGCGACGCTCGGCCGCGTGCTGGGGAAGAAGCCGGAGCACACGCACGTGGTGATCGACGAGGTGGAGTTGGAGAACTGGGGCTTCGCGGGGATGCTGACGTCGGAGTGGCGCGCCAAAGGGGCGGGGTGAGGCCCGCCGGGATACGGGACTGAGCGGCGGGTGTTCCGCGAGTTCGGGAAGAGGCGACGGGGCCTGGCAAGGCCCCGCCCCTGTGTGTGTGCGTCATTCGCAGCCGGCGGTGTAGGCGTTCAGGAAGGCGAGGACGTCGAGCGTGTTGATGACGGTGTCGCCGTTGAAGTCGGCGCGCGGGTCGAGCGCGACGTAGGCGTTGAGGAAGGCCAGCACGTCGAGCGTGTTCACGACGGTGTCGCCGTTGAAGTCGGCGGGGCAGGCGTGGTCGTCCGGCTCGGCGGGGACGACGGTGAGCAGGAGGGTCGCGGGGAGTGAGGCCGGGATGGTGAAGCCCCCGGTCGCGGCGACGAGGTCGCCCTCGGGCATGACGGCGATGCCGGGGCCGACGGTGTCCATCCACGTGTCATCGGAGAGGCCCGCGCCCGCGAGGTTCACGTCCATGAAGTCGGACATGAAGGGTGAGAAGCCGGGATCGGGCGAGTCGTTGTTGGCGGCGGAGAGGTGCATGAACGGCGCGTAGGCGGGTCCGCCGACGGCCCTGTGATCGCTGATGACGAGGCGGGCGAGGACGCCCTCCAGGCCCGGCCCGTCGTGCCCGCCCTGGAGGCAGACGGGGAGGATGGGAACGAAGATCCAGCCGACCTCGGGCTGGTGGCCGACGAGTTGGAGTTGGATGATCTCGATGGGGACGGTGAGGATCGGGTCGTTCCAGTAGGCGGGATCGACGGCGAGGGACCGTCCGCCGTCGCGGTCGAGGATGTCGAAGCGTGGCGCGAAGATGGTGAGCATGTTGAGGAAGGGGTCGAAGTTGACGACGGTGCCGGCCGCGGAGGATGCGCCGGCGGTGAGCCACCCGCTCGGCGGCTCGGCGTCGGCGGCGCGGCCGGAGTGCTTGGCGCGGACGAGGGTCTCGCCGCTGACGCGACGCGGCGTTTCGGTAGCGGAGATGAGCGAGACCGCGCCGTAGCCGTCCCAGTGCGTCGCCTTTCCGGCCTCGTGCTCGGTCGCGCCCCAGACGGCGAGTTTCTTGGCCGCGCCGTACTTGATGTTGCGTGAAACGGTCGAGACGATGCCCGGCAGGTCGTTGGGATCGTCGTCGTCGTCGTGCGGGCCGTCGAGGTGCTTGCCCTTGATGCCGATCTGGGCGGCCTCCGCGCCGTCGTCCGCGGCCTCGGTGTCGTCGCCGTCCTTGTCGAGGTCCCAGCCGGCGACAACGTGGTAGACGTTGAACGTCCAGTTGACGCCGGCGATGGCGAGCGAGACGCCCCCCGCGCCGTCCGGCCCGTTCTTGTTGATCCCGTCCGCGGGGGCGTCCGTGTCGGTGGTGCGGAAGTCTCCCTTGGCCTCGAACTTGTCCTTCTTGTCGACGAGGACTTTGACGGCGGACCCGGCGGTGTTGTCCGCGAAGGCGCGGGCGCCGGCGAGGGCGAGACCCGCGGCGAGGGCGAGCGCGAGCGTGGCGCTCGGGCCTGGACGGTGCGTGACGTGGCGGTGCATGGCGTGACTCCCTCCGGGCGCGGAGAGAGACTCCGGCCCGGCGATGCGCGGGCCGACTTCGGGAACGCCCCGGCAGGCTCGGCCCGGCGTGGCGTGTGACGCGTGCGCAGCGACAGCGCGGCACGCCACTCACGCGAGTTCGTGGCACGACATGCCCTGCTGCCGATTCAGTCGCAGCCGGCGGTGTAGGCGTTGAGGAAGGCGAGGACGTCGAGTGTGTTGATGACGGTGTCGCCGTTGAAGTCCGCGGCGGGATCGCCGGCGGTGTAGGCGTTGAGGAAGGCCAGCACATCCAGCGTATTCACCACCGTGTCGCCGTTGAAGTCGGCGGGGCAGGGTTGCGTCATGGCGGCGAGGACTGCGGCGTGGGCGTTGATGCGGCCGTGGCCGAAGGTCTCGTCCCAGCCGGGCGTGCCCTTGTCGTCGGCGGTGGACTCGATGATTTCGCGCACCTCAACGTTCGTGAGAGCGGGGTTGACGCTGAGCACGAGGGCGGCGAGGCCCGAGACGTGCGGGCAGGCCATCGAGGTGCCGGACTGGTAGGAGTAGGTGTTGGGATTGAAGAGCGTGTCCCAGGTCGAGTAGACATCGACGCCGGGCGCGGTCACGGACATCTCGGGTCCGGTGGTGGTGAAGGGGGCGATCTGGTCGCGGTTGTTGGTGGCGCCGACGGCCATGGCCTCCGGGGCGGCGGCGGGCGAGCCGATCGTGCCGCCGGCGGTGTTGCCGCTGGCGGCGACGACGATCACGCCGGCGTTGTGGGCGTAGGCGACGGCGTTGTCGACGACGGTGCTGCGCCCGGGGAACCCGAGGCTGAGCGAGGCGACGTGCGCGCCGTTGTCGGCGGCCCAGACGATGCCGGCGGCGACCTGGGCCTCGGTGCCCGCGCCGAAGTCGTTGAGGACGCGGACGGGCATGATGCTGACCATCCAGTTGACGCCGGTGACGCCGACGCCGTTGTTGCCGCGGGCGCCGATGATGCCGGCGCAGTGCGTGCCGTGCGAGATGAGCCAACTGTCGTCCGCGCCGGAGTTGTTGTCGATCACGTCCCAGCCCGGGACGCGGTTGGGCGTGATGTCGGGGTGGCTGAAGGAGACGCCGGTGTCGATGACGGCGACGACCACGCTCGCGCTGCCGACGGAGTGGTCCCAGGCTTCCGGCGCGTCGATGTCGGCATCCGCGACGCCGGCCTGGCCGTTGATGGTCTGGCCGGTGTTGTGCAGGCCGTATTGCAGGTTGAAGGAGGGGTCGTTGGGGAAGGTGGCGAGGATGCCGCCGAGGCCGTTGAGTTCGGCGCGTTCGACCGCGCCGGCGCGCGCGGCGTCGGCGTTGATCCGGGCGACGAGGTCGGCGGGGTCGTGGCCCGGCGGGAGCGTGAGGATCCAGCCGCGGTCGAGTTCGAAGCGGGCGGCGAGGTCCTCGTTGGCGGGCGGGACCGCGAACAGCGGGCGCAGGCTTTCGGCACGAAGGTCGGGGACGAAGGCGGCGAGTTGGGCCAGGGCATCGTCGGTGGTCGCGCCGGGGGCGAGGCGGAGGATGACCTCGGCCTCGTGCCAGCCGCCCATGACGCCGGGCGCCTCGACCGGGCCGCGGTAGGGCACGACGGGGTCCGGCCAGAGCGACTGGGCCCCCGCGGCGGCAGCGACGAGAACGGTTGCAACGAGACCGATGCGAACGGAGCGGCGCGTGAACATGCGGGTTCTCCCTCGATTCCTGCGGCGTGCGGCGCCGGCCGCTCGCCGATCGTGTGACTACTGGTACCGGATCGGGGGGTGCGAGTCCAGCCGAAAGCGTCGATTCTTCGGACGGTCGCGCGTCGGCGGGGAAGAGGCAAGAGACACAACCGTGACGCGGGAACGCATCCGCCGGCCGGTCGTCTCCGTCTAAGGCTGTGCATGGACCGTTCGGGCGGGCAACCGAGCGACGATTCGCTGCTCGCGGACTTCGCCGCGGGTAGGCAGGAGGCTCTCGGTGCGATCGCCTCGCGGCTCATCTTTGCTTGCGGCCGCCGATCGCGGGCTTTGCGCAGCGATCCCGCGGGTCTGCGCGTCGGAAGATGTGAGATGGGCCTTGACGCGGTCGCATCCTCGGTGCATATTGCCATCGTGGGCCACGGGTTCTCGGCGCGCCCTGCGCGTGCCGGGTGGTGGACACGCCTCGTACATCGGGAGAACGGCAATGGCAGCGATCGACACGGCCGGGACGGTGAAGGGGATTCTTTCGGGCATCCGTAAGGGGGGGGGTTAGGGTCGTGGCCGCGCTGGCCGTGGCGGGGGGCGCCGGAGGGGGGAGCAAGGCGTGGGGGCAGGGTGAACTTCTGCCGGTCTTCAAGCCACCCGTCACGTTCGTGAGCGGGGGGGGATATCCGTTCGGGCTGGCCGCAGGCGACGTGACTGGTCCGAACGATCAGCCCGACGGCTACCCGGAGCTCGCGGTCGTCAACGGCGGCTTCGACGTCAACCGACGCATCCTCTGGAGCGGGATGGGCGTGCGCATCTACCGCAACACCGGCGACTGGGAAGACCCAGCGAACGGCCTGCTGCTCCTTCAGGACATCACAGAGCACTTCCACGACGAGTTCGATAACCCGCTCACCGTCCCGGCGGACGTGCGCTTCGCCCACATGGACGAGGATGAGTACCTCGATCTGGTCATCAGCGCATCTTCGCTCGATCCCGACGACGAGAACTCCCCCGGCATCTGGGGTGTCTTCGTCTATCTGTGGAACCAGCCCCTCCAAAGGTACGTGTTCAAGAGCTTCACGCCGACACCGCTGCCCGTTCGAGGCTTGGCCGTGGCGGACTTCGACCTGGACGGCCTCACCGATGTCGCCGTCGCGCCGGACCTGAACCTCTGGTACGTCCCGATCGACCAGGTGTACGTTCTCCGCAACGACCCATCCGATCCGGGCCGCCTCGAACTTGCGGCGGCGGTCGTGCTCGACATCGACAGCCACGACTCGCCCGCCGGGATGGTGGTTGCGGACTTCAACCGCACGTCCGGCCCTGTCCGTCCGGACATCGTCACGGGCAACCTGCTCGACAACAACATCTCGCTCCTCACCAACACGGGAGGATTCGGGTTCACGACGGCCCATCGCAACGCGCCGTGCGGGAGTTGGCATTTCCACGCCATGGCGGCCGGGCGATTCTCGGCGAACACCCTCAGGCATGACGTCGCGGGCCTCATCTACTCCGAAGGCGTCATCCAGGTCCTACACGGCGACGGCCGGGGCAACTTGTCATTCGACTGCTCGCAGAACGAGCTCGACACGTACTACCTCTCCCCTCCGCCCTTGCCGTTCGTCCCCGCGTGGGACGGGATTGCGGTGGGACAACTCAATCTGGGCACCAAGCCCGACCTTGTCGTGACGCGCCCAAGCAAGAACACCAGCGCCATCACGTTTCTGCTGGGCAAGGGCGACGGCACTTTCCAGTACGTCGCCGGCAACCCCAGTTACCACAAGGCGCTCGACACCGGCAACGGCCCGGATTACTCCAAGATGGCGATCCCGGTGATCTGCGCCGACCTCAACCAGGACGGCTTGGACGACGTCATCACCGCCAACCACGAGAGCCACAACGTCACCGTCCTGATCAACGCCATGGTTGTCATCCCGTGATGCCCATGCTCAAGCGCGACCGCCAATCGGACTCACGCATGAGACGCCATCTGTTCGTCCGCGCCTTCGCCTCGGTCGCGGCTCTCGCCCCGGCGTCTCACGCCCAGCGCTCCGCGACTCTTTTCGGTCTCGGCGATCTGCCCGGGGGCGACTTCAACAGCATCGCATCGCGGATGTCCTCCGATGGCCGCGCCGTCACAGGCTACAGTCTTTCCGGCGGCGGATTCCCAGGCACATTCGAGGCCTTCCGTTGGACGCAGGACGAGGGCATGATCCCGCTCGGAAAACTCGACGGCGCCAACGAGTCCTACGGCAACGCGGTCTCTGCAGGTGGCGACTACGTGGTTGGACGTAGCGGAGGTGAAGCCTTCCGCTGGACGGATGGTGTCGGCCTCGAAGCGCTCGGAAGACTCGATGGTTGGAGTTTTGCTAACGGCGTTTCCAGTGACGGTCGTGTAGTTGTCGGTTTCGGGAGACCTGCAGGAAGCAACGAAGCTTTCCGCTGGACGCCTGACACCGGCATGGTCGGTCTTGGCTTCCTCCCCGGCGCATCGACGAGCCGAGCGGCCGGCGTCTCCGACGACGGCGCGATCATTGCGGGCTCCAGCGGTGGCCGCGTCTTTCTATGGCGTGAAGAAACGGGCATGATTGACCTGGGAACACCGGCGGGATGGAACGACGCTTCCGCGGGCTCGCTGTCCTCTACGGGCGCCGCGATCGTGGGAAGCGGAGACAACGGCCATCTGGCCATCGAAGCCTTTCTTTGGACTGCCGACGAGGGTATGAGGGCGCTCGGCTTCCTCAGCGAAACCACGAAACTCAGCGGCGCTGGCGGCGTCACGGCGGATGGGCGCTACGTCGTCGGCTTCTCCCACAACGGCGTCAAGGAGGAGGCGTTCATCTGGAGCGAGGAGTGGGGCATGCGCTCCATGCGCGAAGTGCTGCTCGACTACGGCGTCGACGCCCAGGCGATGGGCTGGCGACTCTCCATCGCAACCGGAGTCACCATCGTGGACGACACGCTCGTCATCGTCGGCACCGGCCTGAGCGGCACCCTCCAGCAGGAAGCCTGGATGGCCCATATCCCCATCCCCGCACCCGCCTCGCTCGCGCCGCTCGCCCTCGCCGCGGCGGCCATGCGGCGCAGACGCTGAAAGGAGGCCGGCATGGCTCGCGGCAGCCATACACAGACCGGCTTCGACGACATCGCCACGTCGAGTTGCTCCACGGACGTGGTCAGCGTGCTGCCCGTCGATCGCGCCTGATACGGAGTCGTTCCGCGATCGTCGCGCTGCGCCTTCGAGGCGGAGTTGTCGACGGGGTGGATACGCACAGGCGAGACGCCTGTGCCACCGCTGCTCGCGGGCGGAGTGACCGGCGTCCGTGGGGTGTCGCTATTCTCTGCCCATGCACGAGACGGACGTGCTCATCGTCGGCGCGGGGCCGATCGGGCTGGAGGTGGCGGCGGGGCTGAAGCGCGCGGGCGTGGAGTACGTGCAGATCGAGGCGGGGCAGGTCGGGGCGACCTTCGGGTGGTGGGCGCCGCAGACGCGGTTCTTCTCCAGCCCCGAGCGGCTCGCCATCTGCGGCGTGCCGATCCCGAGCGTCGATCAGGGCAAGATCACGGGCGAGGAGTACCGGGCGTACCTGCGCGAGATCGTGCGGCAGTTCGGGCTGGAGGTGCGGCGGTACCGGCGGGTCGTGGGCGCGCGCCGGGAGGGCGATGCGTTCGTGGTGCGCGTCGAGCGGAGCAGGCATGGTGTCGGAGGGATGGAGGAGGCGGGCCGGGATGCACACGGCCCGCAAGGCACCGCCCCGGGTCAGAGCGGCCCGGCCGCGGCTTCGGGGGGCGAGGAGTATCGCGCGCAGCGGGTGGTGCTGGCGATCGGGAACATGCACCGGCCCCGGATGCTGGGCGTGGCGGGCGAGGGGCTGGCGCACGTGAGCCACTACTTCGAGGGGCCGCACACGTACTTCGGGACGCGGGTGCTGATCGTGGGCGGGAAGAACTCGGCGGTGGAGGCCGCGCTGCGGTGCTGGCGCGCGGGCGCGCGCGTCACGGTCTCCTACCGGGGCGAGCGGTTCGACGAGCAGCGGGTGAAATACTGGCTCCGCCCGGAGATCGAGTGGCTGATCGAGAGGGGCGAGATCGGGTGGCTGCCGCGGACGGTGGTGCGGGAGATCCGCGAGGGGTCGGTCGTGCTGGGCGAGGCGAGCGGTCGGGGGGGGGCGACGGAGGTCGAGACGGACTTCGTGCTGCTGATGACGGGGTACGTGCAGGACCCGCGGCTGTTCGGGGCGTTCGGGGTCGCGCTGGAGGGGCCGGAGCGTCGGCCGGCGCACGACGCGCGGACGATGGAGACGAACGTGCCGGGGGTGTACGTGGCGGGGACGGCGTGCGGGGGCTCGCAGGAACGGACCCGGTACTTCATCGAGAACACGCACGTCCACGCGGACCGCATCGTTCGGGCGATCACGGGCGCGGGCGGGGCGGCGCAGGCGCCGGAGTTCGGCACGCTGGAGGAGTCCTGAGGGCGGTGGCGGGTCGTGTCAGGCCTGGCCCGAGGCCGCGAGCGTGTCGTTCATGAGGGTTCGGAAGGTGCCGAGGGCGGCGGGCGAGTCCGGGGGCGCGTCCGGGGGGGGGACGAGCTGGGTGTACGAGCCGTCGGGGTTGAGCGACCACGCGCGTCGGCGGTCGGCGAGCATGACCTCGCGGATGCGGTCGAGTCGAGCGCGGGCGTCGGCGTCGCGCACGGGGATGACGGCCTCGACGCGGTTGTTGAGGTTCCGGTACATCCAGTCGGCGGACCCGATGTACCAGTCGCCTTCGAGCGGGTTGTCTCGTGCGTTGGCGAAGTGGAAGACGCGCGAGTGCTCGAGGAACCGTCCGACGACAGAGAGGACGCGGACGTTGTCGGACAGCCCGGGGACGCCGGGCCGGAGGCAGCAGAAGCCGCGGACGACGAGATCGACCCGGACGCCGGCGCTCGAGGCTTCGTAGATGAGTTCGGTGATCTTGCGGTCTTCGAGGGAGTTGACCTTGGCGAAGATGCGCGCGGGCAGGCCGCGTCGGGCGTTCTCGGTCTCGCGTCGGATGAGTTCGGAGAACTGCCGGCGGAGGTTGGCGGGCGCGATGAGGAGTTCGTTGTAGTCGGTCTGCTGGCTGCGGCCGGTGAGGAGGTTGAAGAGGGCGACGACGTCGTCGGTGATGCGCGGGTTGGAGGTGAGCAGGCCGATGTCGGTGTAGAGTTGCGCGGTGTGGGGGTTGTAGTTGCCGGTGCCGAGGTGGGCGTAGGCGCGCAGGCCGCCGCTCTCGCGTCGGACGACGAGCGAGCACTTGCAATGGGTCTTGAGGCCGACGACGCCGTAGGCGACGTGGACGCCGTGCTTCTCGAGTTGGCGCGCGAAGCGGAGGTTTTTCTGCTCGTCGAAGCGGGCGCGGAGTTCGACGAGGCAGGCGACCTGCTTGCCGCTCTCGGCGGCGCGGATGAGGGAGGCGACGAAGGGGGAGTCGCGGCTGGTGCGGTAGATGGTCTGCTTGATGGCGAGGACGTCGGGGTCTCGCGCGGCGGCGGCGATGAAGCGCTCGACCGAGGCCTTGAAGGACTCGTAGGGGTGGTGGAGCAGGACGTCGCGCTCGCGCACGATGGCGAAGAGGTCGGAGTCGGAGGCCGAGGCGTGCGCGATCGCGGGCGGGACCGCCGGGATCCACGGCTCGAACTTGAGATGCGGGAGTGCGAGATCGGCGAGTTGGAAGAGGTCGGCGTATTCGAGGGGTCCGGGGCGGTGGTAGACGTCCTCGTCGGTCAGGCCGAGTTCGTCGGTGACGAAGGCGAGGACGCCGGGGGAGGGGTCGGGGGCGGTCTCGATGCGGACCGCGCTGGCGAAGCGTCGCATGTGGAGTTCGGCCTCGACGTGCTCGAGCAGGTCCTCGACCTCGTCGTCCTCGCGCTCGACGGCGGCGTTGCGCGTGAGGCGGAAGGGGGTGACGTCGTGGGTCTCCATGCCGGGGAAGAGGTCGTCGAGGTTGTTGACGATCAGTTCCTCGAGCGGGAGCAGGCGCAGGGGGGCGTCGGGTGAGACGCTGATCTTCGCGAGGTCGCCGGGCTGCATGGGCGCGTCCGCGCCGATCGGGATGAACCGGGGCAGGACGTCGGGCACCTTGATGCGCGCGAAGTGGCGTTCGGGGCTGCCGGGCGCGCAGACGAGGATGCCGAGGTTCTCGGAGAGGTTGGAGATGAAGGGGAACCGGTGGCCCGGATCGACGGCCAGGGGCGTGAGCACCGGGAAGACGTTGGCCCGGTACCAGGCGTCGATGGAGGTCCGCTCGGCGGCGTCGAGGTCGGCGTAGCGGAGGATGCGGACGCCTTCGGCTTCGAGCGCGGGGCGGAGCGTCCGCTCCCACAGTTCGGCCTGCGTGCGTTGCAACTCGACCACGCGCTCCCGGACGGCGGCGAGCACCTGGCGGCCGCGCAGGCCGTCGGGGCCGGGGGCGTCGATGCCGGCGTGGACGGAGCGCTTCAACTGGCCGACGCGCTTCATGAAGAACTCGTCGAGGTTGTTGGAGAAGATGGCGAGGAACTTGACGCGTTCGAGGAGGGGGAAGTCGGCGTCGGCGGCCTGGGCGAGCACGCGGCGGTTGAACTCGAGCCACGACAGGTCGCGGTTGAAGAAGTGCGCGGCCTCGGGAGCGGCCTCCGGCTCGCGGGTCAGCGGGTTGGCTCGGTGCGCTTGCGTCACGGCTCGGGACGGTAGGTCGCGGCGCACCCCGGGGCCTCGGTGACGCGCACGGACGAGACGCGGGCGCCGCGGGCGAGCGCGGGCGCGAGACGCCGGGCCAGTTCGTCGGCGATGTGCCGGGCGACGAGTTCGGCGGTCGGATTGCGGCGGTCGAACGGGGGCGCGTCGTGGAGGTTCGCGTTGGCGAAGGGGGCGACGACTTCGCGGAGCGCGGCCTCGACGGCGTGGAAATCGCAGAGCAGCCCGTCGTCGTCCAGCGTGTCGCCGCGGATCGTGGCCGTCACGCGCCAGTTGTGCCCGTGCAGAGGCTCGCGCACGCCGGCGATCACGATCGCGTGCGCGGCGCAGAACTCGGTCTCGACGGAGATGGAGTACATGGAAGAAGAGGAGTATAGGGAGGGGGGTAGAGGCATCAGGCATCAGGCAAGGGGCAACGGCCGAGAGGTGGAGGCGTCTGTGGGCGGATCGGTGGGGCGCGTGTAGGCTGTGGATGCCGGGCGATGGGAGGCGCGATGCAGGACGGGCCGTTGATGGTCGGGGTGAGCGGGATGCGAGGGATCGTGGGCGCGAGCCTCACGCCGGAGATCGCGGCGCGGTTCGCGGGGGCGTTCGGGTCGTGGCTGGCGCGCGGCGCGGACGGCAGGCCGACGGTCGTCGTCGGCCGGGACGGGCGCGCGGGGTGCGATCCGATCCACGCGGCGGCCGTCGCGGGCGTGACCGGCGCGGGGTGCGACGTGATCGACCTCGGCGTCGAGATGACGCCGACCGTGGGCGTGATGGTGGACGAACTCGAGGCGGCGGGCGGCCTCGTCGTCACCGCCAGCCACAACGGCCGGGAGTGGAACGGCCTGAAGTGCCTCGTCCCCGAGGGTGAGGGCGTCGCCAAGGGCGTGCGCGCCTGCGCCCCGTCGGCGCGGGCCGCGGCCGAGATCGCGGCGGCCTTCCACGACGGGCGCGTCGGCTGGCGCGGCTGGGCGCAGGCCGGACGCGTGACGCTCCGGCACGACGCGGGCTGGGACCACGCCTCGCTCGTGCTGCGACGGCTCGGCGACGAACTCGTCGCGCTGATCCGCGAGCGGCGCTACTCGGTCGTGCTGGACTCGGTGAACGCGGCCGGGGTCGAGGGCGGGCGGCGGCTGCTCGAATCGCTCGGCTGCCGCGTGACGCACCTGGGCGACGACGAGTCGGGCGTCTTCCCGCACGCGCCGGAGCCGACGCGAGAGAACCTCGGCGCGCTGTGCGACGGCGTGCGCGACGCGCGTGCGGACGTGGGCTTCGCGCAGGACCCGGACGGCGACCGGCTGGCGATCGTCGACGGCGAAGGGCGGTACATCGGCGAGGAGTGGACGCTGGTGCTGGCGGCGCGGAGCGTGCTCGAGGCGTGCGATGCGCTCGGGGCGCGCGCGCACGAAGGGCACCGCGGGATCGTGCTGTGCGCGAACCTCTCGACCAGCCGCATGATCGACGACCTCGCCCGCGAGCACGGGGCGCGCGTCGTTCGCACGCCCGTCGGCGAGGCGCACGTGGCGGGGGCCATGAAGCGCGAGGGGTCGGAGATCGGCGGCGAGGGGAACGGCGGCGTGATCTGGCCGGGCGTGACCTGCGTGCGCGACTCGCTGGGCGCGATGGCGCTCGTGCTCGCGCTCATGGCGCGGCACGGGCGCACGCTCGCGGACCTCGTCGGCGGGATGCCCGCGTACGCGATCGAGAAGCGGAAGGTGGAGATCGCGTCGCGCGGGGCGGCCGCGCCCGTGGTGGAGAAGGTCGCGGCGTGGGCGGCTTCGGGCGGCGCACGCGTGGACCGGCAGGACGGCGTGCGGGTGGACTGGGACGATTGCCCCCACGCGGGCGGCGGGGCGGCGTGGGTCCACGTGCGGGCGAGCAACACGGAGCCGATCATGCGGGTGATCGCCGAGGCGCGCACGGGTGACGGCGCGGCCCGGCTGCTGAGCGAGGTCGAGCGGGCGATCGGGCGGTAGAGTCGCGGGTATACTCTGCCCCATGTCGCTCCAGACCCACAAGTTCGAGCCGGGCGCGCGGGTTCGCGTGACGAAGGAAGTGCCGCGCCAGTCCGGCGCGATGACGGCGACGGTCGAGGGGACGGTGGTGCGCGCCGGGCGGGAGAAGACCGGCTCGTGGTACGCCCACGGCGAGGACAGGAAACTCTGGCTCGACCGCCTCGTCATCCGCAAGGACGACGGCGAACTGGTCGTCTGTAACCTCGACCGCTCGACGCGCGTCGAGGTCGTGGCGCCGGAGAGCGGGGCGGCGGGAGCGACCTAGCGCGCGTACGCCCGCACGGCGTACTCGGCCACCATCCGCTCCGCGGTGAAGTACGACCCGTTCACGGCGATGCAGTTGAGCATCATCCCCGCCCACGCCTGCTTGTCGCGGTGAAAGAGCGGCGCGACCGCACGCTCCAGTTTGTCGTAGAGATCGGCCGCGTGGCGCGGGTCCATGCTCTCGGGGCTTTCGGAGCGGCAGTCGTCCGAGGCCGAGCCGATGGACCAGCCGGTGACGCCCTCGACGCAGCCTTCGAGCCACCAGCCGTCGAGGGTGGAGAGGCTGGGGACGCCGTTGAGCGCGGCCTTCATGCCGCTGGTGCCGGACGCCTCCATGGGAGGACGCGGGACGTTGAGCCAGACGTCCGCCCCCGCGACGAGCGAGTGCGCGAGGGTGAGGTCGTAGCCGTTGACGAAGACGACGGGGACGGAGCCTTCGAGGGTCTTCGCGGCCGCGTGGATGCGCCGGACGATCTCCTGCCCCGCGCCGTCGTGGGCGTGGGCCTTTCCTGCGAAGACGAGTTGGATGGGGCCGACGCGGTCGGCGATGGCGCGGAGGCGGGCGGGGTCGGCGAGGGCGAGGGTCGGGCGTTTGTAGTCGGTCATGCGCCGGGCGAAGACGATCGTGAGGGCGTCGGGGTCGAGCGATCGGCCCGTCGCGGAGGCGACCGTCGCGAGCATTTCGCGCTTCGCCTTCGCGTGCGCGGCGAGGAGGGCATCGGCGGGGATGCGGTGCGCGAGGCGCAGGTCGGCGTTGTGGCGGCGCCAGTTCGGGACGTGCTCGTCGAGCAGGGCGGCGACGTGCGGGCCGGTCCATCGGGCCGCGTGGACGCCGTTGGTGACCGATTCGATGCTGTAGCCCGGGAACATGGCGCGCGAGACTTCGGCGTGGCGGCGCGAGACGGCGTTGGTGAACGCGCTGAGGTTCATGGCGAGGCGCGTGGTGTTGAGTTCGCCCTCGCCGTGGAGGTCGGGCCGGTGCAGCGCCGGGTGGTCGCCGACGATGCGGCGGACGGTGTCGATGTCGAATCGGTCGTGGCCGGCGGGCAGCGGCGTGTGCGTGGTGAAGACGAACCGGTCGCGGACCTGGGCGATGGAGGCCGGCCCGAGGGCGTCGTGCGCCGATCCGGCGTGCTCGGTGCGGCGCGCGATGCGGGCGCTGAGGGCTTCGAGCGTGGCGAAGGAGGCGTGCCCCTCGTTCATGTGGAAGAGGCGTGTGTCGTGGCCGATGGCGCGCAGCATGCGCGGGCCGCCGATGCCGAGGACGACCTCCTGGCGGATGCGGTGCTGATGGTCGCCTGCGTAGAGGCGCCGCGTGATGATGCGCGCGTCGGGGTCGTTCTCGGGGAGTTCGGCGTCGAGGAAGTAGACGGGGACGACATGGCCGCCGACGCCGACCGCGTCGTGTCGCCAGGCGCGGAGCATGACGGGGCGGCCGTCGATGGGGACGACGACGCGCGGGAGCATCTGCCGCAGGACGCGCTCCGGCTCCCACGGCTGGGGGATGTCGCGCTGGTTGCCGCCGCTGGGTTCCTGGGTGAAGTAGCCCTCGCGGTAGAGGAGGGTGACGCCGACCATCGGGATGCCGAGGTCGGCGGCGGCGCGCATGGTGTCGCCGGCGAGGACGCCGAGGCCGCCGGCGTAGGTGGGGATGCGCGAGTCGATCCCGATCTCGAGCGAGAGGTAGGCGATGTCAAAGTCGAGGCGCATCTTCGGCTCCGGTCGGGGTGCGACGGGCGGGGTCCGAACGCAAGCATCGACGATTCCGGACGATCGGGTAAGCGGCCGGGTGCGTGCGCGGGAGCCGATCGTCCGAGAAGCGCAAGCGGTGGGGGCGGGATTCGAACCCGCGAGACCCTGACGGGTCTACCGGTTTTCAAGACCGGCGCCTTCGACCACTCGGCCACCCCACCGGCGGGAAATCGTAGGGGCTTGGGGCTTGGGGCTTGGGGCTTGAGGCTTGGGGCTTGAGGCTTGGGGCTTGGGGCTTGGGGCTTGGGGCTTGAGGCTTGAGGCTTGGGGCTTGGGGCTTGAGGCTTGGGGCGCGGAGTGCGGGGGACGCGCGACTCGCGGGGCGGGGCGTGTCCAGGCCCCGTCACCCGTGAACTCCGCCGTCGGTTCCCATCCTGTCAACTTGACACCCCTGATACCGCCGCGTTGCCGCCGCGACAGTCAACGTGCTCTTCCTCCCCCCAAGCCTCAAGCCCCAAGCCTCAAGCCCCGAGTTCGGCAGCCCCCCCACTGCTTGCCATTGTGATCTGGCACGCCGGTTGCCCTTCTGCCAGGCGCCACCGGCGTGTGGGGCCGGTGGGCGGAAGACCGAGCACATCGGAAGGAGGCGACCCATGCGTGGCACACTGATCGTGACCCCCAGGATCGACGATCTGTCGAGGCAGTTCGGGCGCGTGTTCGACGCGATGACCCGCCGGATGGACGAGGCGTTCGGCGTCGCGCCGGCGGCGCCCGCGTCGTGGCCGGCGATCAACCTCTGGCACGACGACACCGCGTTCCATCTCGAGGCTGAACTCCCCGGCTTCTCGCTGGAGGAGGTCGAGGTGACGGCGACGGAGAACCTCGTGACGGTTCGCGGCCGGCGCGAGCGGACGACGCCCGAAGGGGCGGAGGCGTTGCGTTTCGAGCGTGAACTGACGCACTTCGAGCGCACGGTCGGGCTGCCGCTGCCGATCGAGCCTGCGGGCGTCGAGGCGACGCTGACCAACGGCGTGCTTCGGGTGACGATGCCGAAGGCGGAGTCCGCCAAGCCCCGGAAGATCGAGGTCCGCGCGCTGGGAGCGCGGCCGTCGGAGGCGAAGTCGCTGCCGACCGGCGCGGCGTGAGCGGATACACAAACCGAACGCAAGGGAGGAACCAGCGATGAACCAGACCTGCTGCACGAACCCGGCGGACGCCGCCGCCGTGAGCGAAGTCCGTTCGACCGAGCGCGAGTTCTACAGGCCGCCGAGCGACTTCTTCTCTTTCGATGATCGCTTCGAGATCCACGCGGACGTGCCCGGGGCGACGCCCGAGGGCATCTCGCTGACGATCGACGACGGCGTGCTGACGGTCGAGGCGCGCGTCGAGCGGCGCTACCCCGAGAACGCCCGCTGGGTGCAGGGCGAGTTCGGCGTCGGCGACTACCGGCGCGCGTTCCGACTCGGCGAGGACGTGGACCAGGAGGGCATCACCGCCGCCTGCCGCGACGGGGTGCTGACCATCGTGCTGCCGAAGCGCACGGCGAGGCGCGCCCAGCGCGTGCCGGTCCGCGGCGGCTGACCGCCGAAAGCGATTCGTCCCCCATCTGAGCCGCTCGTGCGCCGTGTGCGCACGGGCGGCTCCTCCTTCCGGTGACCGCCCCGCGTCCCCGGCGACGCGGTGCGCTGACCGCCCTCGCGAGGGTGAAAAACCCGCGAAACAGGCTTGGCGCGCGGCCGCTCATCCGGCATACTGGGGGCGTGGGCCGCTCGTGCCCGGCTCGCTCCCGCGGCGGGCCGGGTTGGTGGACGCGCAACGCACATCAGGAGACCGACCATGGCAGCGACCGGCATCAAGGGCTTCGTGGAGCGATTTCGTTCGGTGATCCGTTCGGGGGGGGGGTAGGGTTGTGGCCGCGCTGGCCGTGGCGGGGGGCGCGGGTGCGGGGAGCAAGGCGTGGGGGCAGAGTGAGATGCTCCCTGCCTTCAAACCGCCGGCCACATACCTGAGCGGAGGCAAGTACCCCTTCGGCGTCGCGGCCGGTGACGTCACGGGAGGGTTCGGTGGCGCGCCGGACGGCCTTCCTGAAATCGCTGTCGCGTGCGGCCACTACGACGTCAATCGCGTGTTGACCCAGGTGCCGACACCCGAACCCAGCGCACTCGTGCGGATTCTCAAGAATACAGGACACTGGGACAACCCCGCCGATGGCCTTGAACCCCACCATGACCTGATCGATGATTTCAACAACTTCTCCGGGGGCCTGTACTACGCCAAGACCGTTCCCGCAGAGGTTCGATTCGCGCACATGAACCCGCAAGAGGATGACTTCCTCGATCTGATCGTCTCGGCGTCCGCTCTCGACCCGACCGACCCGCACTTCGATCCCGACAACAGCACTTGGGGCGTGTATGTCTTCCTTTGGAGTGCCAACCTTGAAAGATTCGTGCTCAAGGACCACTACGTGACCCCCCTGCCTGTGCGTGGTCTGGCCGTGGCGGACTTTGACAACGACGGCCTCAACGATGTCGCGGTCGCCACCGACCTGAATCTACAGGCGAACCTCCCGATGGACATGGTGTACGTCCTCAGGAACGATCCGCAGGACCCCGGCAGGTTCGCCGACGGAGTGGCCATCGTCCTCGACATCGAGTTCGATGAGGTGTCCGCGGACGTCGTCGCTGCGGAGTTCAACCGCACAGGCGGTCCGGTGAAGCTCGACCTCACCACCGCCAACTGGGTGACCAATGACGTCTCGGTCCTCACAAACCACGGGGCGCTGTCGTTCTCGCCCGCGAACCTCGGCGCGCCGTGCGGAAGCTGGCGCTTCAGCGACCTCGCCGTCGGGCGTTTCACCGCAGGATCGATCCGCAACGACGTCGCGGGGATCGTCAGCGAGTACGGGCTGGTCCAGATCCTCCACGGCGACGGGCGGGGCAACTTCGCCTTCGACTGCTCGGATGACATGCTCGACACGTACGACCTCGCCGGAGGCGGTGCGCCGGTCACCGGACTGCTTCATGGCATCGCGGTCGGAAACCTGAACCTCGGGACGCGGCCGGATATTGTGGTGACGCGCCCGGGCGATCCGACAAGCCAGGTCTCGATACTGCTCGGAAAGGGTGACGGCCGATTCCAGTACGCTTCGGGCATCGGCGGCTACCACAAGTCGCTTGACATCGGCAGTGCGCCTTTCTCCGCGAAGGCGATCCAAGTGATCTGTGCCGACCTGAACCAGGACGGGCGCGACGATATCGTGACTGCGAATCACGACAGCCACAGCATCTCCGTACTCATCAACAGCACCCAGCAGATCCCGTAACTGTTGCCAACACGAGAGCGGCCCTGGAGGCGATGATGCAGCTTTTTGTGCACGCAATGATCGCGGCTTTCGCGGTGGGTATCGCGGTTCTTCCCTCGCACGCGCAGCGAACCGCGGCATTCTCCGGCCTCGGCGACCTGCCCGGAGGCGACGTCAACAGCGTGTCCCACGGCATCTCCGCCGACGGTTCCACGGCCATCGGCTGGAGTCTCTACGGCGATGGATTCCCGGGACTCGCACAAGCCTTTCGCTGGAACGCAGAAGAAGGCATGATCGGAATCGGGTTTCTACCTGGCGGCTCTGAGAGCCACGCCAACCGCGTTTCGAGTGACGGTCGTTGGATCGTTGGGAACGGCTCGTCAAGCCAAGGTGGGCAGGCATTTCGCTGGTCAACGGTCACAGGCATGCAGGGTCTCGGCGACCTGCCCGGCTCGACCTTCTACAGCGAGGGGCTCGGCGTATCTGACGATGGCGCCGTCGTGGTCGGAATGAGCAAGTCCGGCGCGGCGGGCGGCCCGAGCAGCCTCGAAGCGTTCCGCTGGACGCCAGAGACCGGCATGGTCGGACTTGGCTTCTTGCCCGGACACAACGTCAGCCTCGCACGCGGCGTCTCCGCAGACGGCCGCACCATCGCCGGCAACAGCGCATTGAACGCCTCGGGCGAAGCGTTCCTCTGGACGCAGGACGCCGGCATGGTGGGGCTTGGCATACCCGACGGCTGGTGGAGCGCGGCCGCGCTCTCCCTCTCCGCCGACGGCACGACCGTCGTAGGCGAGGGGAGCAAGCCGCAGTCCGGCATCGAGGCCCTCCGCTGGCGCGCAGACACCGGTTGGATCGGCCTCGGCCACCTCACCGACAGGCCCGACAGCGTCAGCGTCGCCTACGGCGTCTCCCCGGACGGCTCCTTCGTCGTCGGACGCTCCACGGGGGTGTTCGGCGCCGAGGAAGCCTTTGTGTGGAGCGAAGAGTGGGGCATGCGCTCCGTGCGCGATGTCCTCCTCGACTTCGGCATCGACACACTCAACTCAGGATGGTTACTCTCCCTCGCGACGGGAGTGACGGTCGTCGGCGACACGCTCGTCATCACAGGCACGGGCAGGGACCAGAACGCCCCCAGCCACCAGGAAGCCTGGATCGCCCACATCCCCATCCCAGCGCCCGCCTCGCTCGCGCCGCTCGCGCTCGCCGCGGCCGCCGTGCGGCGCAGACGCTGAAGGAGACCGGCATGGCTCGCGCCAGCCATTCACAGACCGGCTTCGATGACATTGCTGCGTCGAGTTTCTCTACGGACGCGGTCAGCGTGCTGCCCGTCGATCGCGCCTGATCGCTCGGACCCGCGCCGCTCGCGGGCGCGATGCGCGACCGCCGCCGACCCGCGCCTCCGGCCATGCGGTGCGGTGACCGCCCTCGCGAGGGCGAAAAACCCGCGAAACAGGCTTGGCGCGCGTCGGCGTCTCTGGCATACTGATCCCGTGGGCCGCTCGTGCCCGGCTCGCCCCCGCGGCGGGCCGGGGTGGTGGACGCACGCTGGACATCAGGAGAACAGCGATGGCAGCGACCGGA
>JACTNA010000030.1 GCA_014584315.1 Planctomycetota bacterium
ACCCGATCGCAGATCCAGTCAAGCTGCTCGTCCGTGAGTCGCATCGCCATGCAACCTCATACGCGCTGCAATGGAAGAGGTTCCGGGATAGGCTGTAGCAAGCTTCTCAAGCTCGTCCGCCACCGAGGCAGCAGTCCCCGTTTGTGTTGGCTGCTGCTCGCCTCCATTGCTGCCTGCGCGTAGCACTTGTGTCAAGCGACCATGCCAAAGCTCTGCCTCTTTGAGGCGCGGCTGGTAGAGCGGACTATTGCGCTCGACCCCTGAATCCAACCACTCGAAAAAGACAATGTCGTGATTCGGCGCCTCGAAATCAGTTGTAGTGATACGCAACGTCAGTTTGCTGACTCTCGCAGTCGATTTCTTCGATCCAGACAAGCCGCCGACAACAGCACCGACCCCACCGAGCAGCAATCCCCCCACCACTACGCCACCCAGTTGGCTCCCCCGGTTTGTCTTTAGGAGCGAGTGATTGTCCTCGAGCAGCTCTATACCGATGATGTCGTTCGGCTGTAGCAGCTTTGTGCCGCTTGCTGTCGAGAGAAGCACACGCTTTGAGTCTTGTTCAACCGCAATCCCGTTCATGTTGAAACTGCTCACGAAGGCAGCACTTGCACTGAACCCGGGGGCAGTTGCGAGCGCCGCCTGCGCCGATCGAGCCTGCTCGTTCTTCCCCATCGCGACCAGAATCAGCAGAACGACCGCGCCCACCAGAACAACCAGTATGACGGTAAACGTATCCACGGTGATTGGATCCGAGTATACCGAACCTGCGGATTCCTAAAATCGCTACGTTCGGCTATTCGCTGGAAGGACCCGATCCGTGTAACTCGCGACAATGCCGAGCAGAAGGCGAACCTCGCATCAGCAACCCAAACACAGCCCTATCGGAACTGGCGGACTACTCGCCAGATACCAACTCGACCGTCCCCCGAACCGTCGCGTGCGCGCGGTTCGGCGATTCGTCGTACATCCACGGCCCGACGCGACCGTCCATGTTCAGCAGCAGCAGTGTGTCACCGTCCGGCGCGTGGCGACGTTCGGGCGTGAAGCGGTCGCCCGAGTAGCGCGCCACGCGCGACAGCCGCACGCCGTCGATCAGCCCGTCGAAGTGCGAGACCGCCGCGCCCCGCCCGTCCACGTCCGCCCCGATCATCAGCGGCAGCCGGTTCGTGCGCCTGCGCCCCGCCCGCTCGATCGACGCGACGAGCGTGCCGTCCACGTACAGCCGCGCTTCGCGCCCGTCGTACACGCCCGCGACGTGGTGCCACCGTTCGACCTCCAGCATCGGCGAACCAGGCCCGACCTCCGCGTACCGATCGCCCAGGTAGACGAAGAACTCCGGCCGCCCGCGGCTGACGAAGATGCCGTAGTCCGACGTTTCGGTCTTGCAGACCAGACCGGTCCGCTCGCCGAACGACCGCGCCCGCATCCAGCACTCGAGCGTCAGCGGGCCGTCCGGCAGTCGCAGGCGGTCGCTCGCCACGTCCAGCCACGACGCCCCGTCGAACGACGCCGCCAGGTCCGCGCCGGACTCCTCCGGCCGCGGCAGGTCCACCGTCAGCGGCACGTCCGCCCGCGTCTCGGGGATGCGGAACCGCACCGACTCCGCCAGGTACTCCATCGCCAGCGACACCTCGACCGGCCGGAACGTCTCGTCGATCCCGCCGCCGATCCGGTCGGCGCGGAACTCGAACGCGCGCGTGGAGCCCGGCTCGACGACGCCGTGCGCGTGGTCCGGCACGAGCAGCCACCGGCTGTCTCGGCTGTCGAGCGACACGGTCGCGTCCACGGGACGGCTCGTGGGATTCGCGACCTCGACGCGCACCCGCCCGCGCGCCGACCCGTCGCGTTCCACCGCCAGCGCCTCCCCGAACGCCGGGCGCACGTCCGCGAGGCGCGAGCACTCGTCGCTCACCTGCCCCGTGATCGCGCGCACGTCCATGGCCGCTCCGACCGGCAGGCACGCGAGCGAGATGCCCTCATCCCGCACCGTGACGACGTGGTACTGGTGCAGGTAGCCCGCCTCGGGCACCTTGCCCGACTGCCCGCCCCCGACCGTCGCCAGCGTCACGTACTCGACGCCGTCGCGCCACCCGTCGTGGCGCATGCGGTGGATATGCCCGGCGAAGACGGCCGTCACGTTCCCCGCGCTCGCCAGCAGCGCGTGGACGCGCTCCCAGTCGTCGCCGTAGTTCCCGCCCAACCATCGCGGGTGGTGGAGGAAAACGAAGACGTGCCGCGCCCCGCGGGCACGCTCCAGCGTCGCCGCCAGCCACGCCAACTGCTCCTCGCTGATCCGCTGGCACTCGGGTTTGTTGAAGTTCTTCTCGCCCGTCTCCGGGTTCCCCTCGTCGGAATAGAGCGCGATGAACCAGCACCCCTTGTGCTCGAACGCGTACCACAGCGGGCCGAAGTGGGCCTCGTAGTTGCTCTCGTGCTCGCCCGCGGGCTTGCCGTCGCCGCGCCAGTAGATGTCGTGGTTCCCCGCCACCGGAAACCACGGACAGACCAGCCCGTCCATGATCCCCTTGAACTCGCTCATCTGCGCCATCCAGCGGTCGGTCTGGTTGTACCCCTCGACGAGATCGCCCACCGTCATCACCAGGTCGGGGCCGAGCAGGTTCACATCCCGCACCGCCTCGGCAAGCACTTTCACTCCCTCCGCCGGCCCGCCGGTGCGGTCGCCGAACACCACGAAGAAGAAGGCGTCCTTCTCCTCCGGCAACGGCAGCATCGGCGTGCCGCGGTCGGTCGTGAAGCGCGTCTCGTCCAGCACTCGGGCGTGGCGGTGCTGGCGCCCCCCCTCCTGCTGGGCGTGCAGGGAGGCCGCCAGCGCACACACGATGAGAGCGGTCAGAGAGATTGTACGGCGTCGCGTGTCCATGCCGCACGATACCGCGCCGCCGCCCCTCGCGCCCCCCGCCTCTGTACCATCCGACTGTGAAGGTTTCGTTTCCCACGACCCCCGAGCCGCACTGGGACTGGATGCTCGAGTTCCGCGCGTTCTCACTCCAGCACGTCCTCACCGTCGCCTTGATCGCCGCGCTCATGGCCGGCGCGGCGTGGCTCGGGCGGCGATGGCGCGGCACGCGACGCGAACGCCGGCTCCGGTTCGCCTGGATCGCCACCACCATGCTCTGGCAGGCGGCGGCCGTGGTCTGGTGGCTCCTGCCCGCGAACTTCGACCCGCGCGAGAGTTTCCCGCTCCACCTGTGCGACCTGGCCGCGTGGGTCGCGCCGTTCGCGCTGCTCTTGCAGGCCCGATGGCTCCGCACGCTGCTCTACTTCTGGGCCTTCGCGCTCTCCACGCAGGCCTACTTCACGCCGGTCCTCGACGAGGGCTTCGGCACGATCCGCTTCTGGCTCTTCTTCGTCGGGCACACGCACATCGTCGGCTCGGCCGTCTACGACGTCGTCGCGCTCGGCTACCGCCCCATGCTCCGCGACTGGCTCATCGCCGCGGGCCTCAGCCTCGCGTACGGCGCGCTGGTTCTCATCATCAACCTCGCCTTTGACCTCAACTACGGCTACCTCGGGCGGACCAAGCCCGAGCACCGCACGCTCCTGGACTCGCTCGGCCCCTGGCCCTGGCGACCGATCGCCCTCGTCCTGATCGCCCAGGCCGCGCTCGCCCTCGCCTACCTTCCATGGCCGATCGCACGGCGGCTCGCCCGGCGCCGCGGTACAGTCGCCGGATGATCTGGCTCTGCCTGGCGCTGATCCCCGCGGCGTTGGCGGTCTCGTTCCCGCTCACGGGTGTTCTCGCCCGCCTCGGCCACCGGCTCCGCACCTACGACTCGCCCGGCGTCGAGGGGCAGGTCAAGGCGCCGCCGCGCCGCGTGCCGAACACCGGCGGCATTGCCATCTTCGCCGGCGTCGCGCTCCCAATGATCGCCGGGCTGGCCCTGCTCGTGCCGCTCGGACGGTCCAGCGATCGTGAGTGGCAGGAGGAACCGGGCCTCATCCCCGTCGCGCTCTGGGAGCACCTGCCCGGCATCGCCCAGCAGGCCCCGCTCGCCGTCGGACTGCTCGTGGCGCTCGCCGCGCTCCACCTGCTCGGGTTGATCGACGACCGACGCCCGCTCGGCCCCTGGGTCAAACTCGCCGTGATGCTCGTCGCGGCCGGCGCGATCTCGGCGTTCACCGACACTCGCCTGCTCACCGCGCTCGACCCGCACGTCGGAGGCCCGTGGCTCTCCATCGCCGCAACCGTGCTCTGGATTGCTGTCGTCACGAATGCCATGAACTTCATCGACAACATGGACGGCCTGTGCGCGGGCGTCGCGAGCGTGGCGGGCGCGTGCTTCCTCGCCGCCTCCCTGCTCGCCGGGCAGTGGTTCGTCGCCGCGACCCTCGCGCTGCTCGTCGGCTCCTGTCTCGGCTTCCTCGCCTTCAACCGCCCGCCCGCCCGCATCTTCATGGGCGACGGCGGCTCGCTTGTCATCGGGTTCCTGCTCGGCTTTCTCACCGTCCGCACGACCTACTACGACCCCGACGCCGCGGGAGGCTGGTACGCCGTCTTCATGCCCCTCGTCGTGCTCGCCGTCCCGCTGTACGACTTCGCCTCGGTCACAATCGTCCGGCTCAGCCAGGGCAGAAGCCCCTTCGTCGGTGACCTCAACCACTTCTCACACCGCCTCGTGCGCCGCGGCCTGGGCAAACCGGCCGCGGTCGCCGTCATCTGCGGCCTCACCGGCGTGACCGGCCTCTCGGGCGTCATGCTCGCCTCGCTCGCCCCCTGGCAGGCGATCCTCGTCGGCGTGCAATGCGTCGTCATCCTGCTGGTCGTCGCCGCGTTCGAGTTCGCGAGCGCACCGCGCAACGGGGCTGGCGCATGAACGACGACGCGCCCACATCCGCACGACGCCTCCTCTGGATCGGCTCGACCACCATCCTCGCCGCCGCGCTCGCCCGCGCCACCGTCCGCCACGACCCCCTCCCCGGCTGGACCATGGACCCGACGGCCGCATGGTCCCCGCTGCTCGGTGTCGGCCCGGCAGGCTCGATCGCCCTCGACACCATCACCATGCTCGGCGCGGCCGCAGTGTTGTTCGCGCAGCGCCTGGCGGGGCGACGCCTGCCTTCGGGCGCGCTGCTGCTCTTCGCGATCGGCGCGCTCCCCGCCCTCTGGCACGCCCTGCTCCGCCCCGACCGCACCCTCGACGACGTGCGCCTCGCCTCCGCGTGGATCGCCGCGCTCGCGGGCGCAATCGCCCTGCGCGAGGCCGCCCGCGACGCCGCGATCCGCCGCATGACGCTCGCCGTCGTCTTCGGCTTCGCGGTCGCGCTCGCGGGACGCGGCGTGATGCAGGTCTTCGTCGAGCACCGCGCCACCGTGCAGGATTTCAACCTCCGCCGGGACGCGATCCTCCGCTCGCACGGCTGGGAACCCGGCTCGTCCGCCGCCCTCATCTTCGAACGCCGACTCACGCAGGCAGAAGCCTCCGGCTGGTTCGGCCTGTCCAACGTCTTCGCGAGCGTGATGGCGGCGTGCTTCGTCGGGCTGGTCGGCGTCTCGCTCGCGTCGCTGCGACGGCCCGCGGACGCCCCCCCTGCCCCGCGCATCCTGCTCGCCCTGCCGACGCTCGGCGCATTCGCCGCCGGCGCGGGCCTGCTCCTCGGCCCCATCGCCGGCGGCCAAACGCCCAAGGGCGCGATCGCCGCCGCCGCGCTTGGGATCATCCTCCTGCCGCTCCCGGTGCTCGCCCGACGCCTCCGCCTTCCCCCTCGCGCGGGCGTTGCAATCGGTCTCGGCGTCGTCGCGACCGCGCTCGGCGCGGTCGTCGCCCGCGGCCTCGTCGGCGAACGAATCGGCGAACTCTCCCTGCTGTTCCGATGGTTCTACCTCCAGGGCGCAGCACGCATCTTCACGCACGCGCCGCTGCTCGGCGTCGGCCCGGACGGTTTCAAGTCCGCCTACCTCATCCACCGCCCCCCCCTCAGCCCCGAGGAAGTCGCCAGCCCCCACAGCGTCCTCTCCGACTGGCTCGCGACGCTCGGCGCCGGCGCGGCCGCCTGGGCCGCACTCTGGCTCGCCTGGATCGCCGCCGCGGGCCGACGACTGCTCGAAGCCCCCCCCGACGGCTCGCCCCCCCCCTTCACCCCGCGCTCTCCCGCGTGCATCGCGGGCCTGTCCGCCATCGCAATCGCCCTCGGCCTGTCGTTCCTCCTCGAAGAACTCCCCGTCGCCCGCGCTGTCCCGTCCTCGGCCGTGCTCCTCGCCGTCGAGTCGATCGTGCGGCTGCTCGCGTGGGGCATCGCGTGGGCGGCCATTGCCGGCGCGGCCCTCGCGCTCGCGCCGCGCGCCATCGACGCCGCCGCCCCCGCCGCGGCGCTCGCACTCGCCGCGCACGCGCAGATCGAACTGACGCTGACCACCGCCGGCTCGGCCGCGCTCGCGATGCTCGTCATCGCCGCCGCCTCCGCGCCGCGGACGGACGCGGTCCCATCGGCGAGTCGATCGGCGTCCGCCGTCCCGGTGTGCGCCGCGCTTCTCACCGCCGCGATCGTCGTCCTCGCGTTGCTCCCCGCGTCGTCCGTGGAGCGCCACCTCCGTGCCGCCGCCCGCTCGGCCTCAATCGCCGCCGAGTTCGACCAGCGCGCGCTCGCCCTCCAGGCAGGCTCTCCCCAGCCCGGCGACTCGTACGACGCCCTCGCGCTCGACCTCGGCGTCGCGCTGCGCCGCCAGCCCCCTCGCACCGCCTCGCAACTCACCGCCACGCTCGACGAGATCCGCCTGCTCGCCATCGACGCCGCGGCCCCGACCCTCACCCGCGCGGCCTACGCCCGACCGGGCCACCCCGCCATCGCCCGCGCGCTCGCCCGCCTCCACGGTCAGGGCGCTTCTGTCGCTCGTTCACTCGGTCGCCCCGTGGGGAGCCGCCTCGCCGACGCCGAGCGAGCCGCCCGCGCCATGGCCGACCGCTGGCCCCATCGCCCCGAGTCGTGGAGCACGCTGGCGAGCGTCCTGCTGCTCCGCGCCGACCTGCTCAACGACTCCGAGGCCCGCGCCGCCGCCGCCGCCGCCCTCGAACGCGGCGCGTCCCTCGACCCGCACGGCCTGGACTTCCCGGTCCGGCTGGCCGAAGTCTCCCACTCCCTCGGCCGCGCCGACGACGCCCGCCGCTGGGCCGCCAGGGCGATCGAGATCGACGCCCTCAAGCGGCTCGACCCCCTCGCCGGCCTCGACCCCGCCCGGCGGCACAGGATCGATGAACTTCTCGGCGGTTCTTGATTCGGACCAACGCCCCTCGAAGAATCGACCGATCAGGGAGTAGCCCGTGGTCGCGGCGGGAGGCGTTCGCCCAAGCCGCGCCCGAAACCGGCCGATCCGAGAAGGGGACCGCGCCATGGACGAGGAAGACGAATCCGGGCCGACCCCCGCCGCACTCTGACGCGGCGGGCGGCCCGGACGGCCCGAGGGGGGCCGACACCGAGAGCCGCCCGCAGCGACTCCACACCTCTCAGCCACCCGACCCCGACACGGGCGACCGCGCCGGGGACCATCCACCAGACCACCACGGCCCGTGCCGGCACGAACCGGCGCACGCCACGATCGCACGAACCAACCACCGAGACCGACCCATGGCCACCGACCTTTCCCGAATCCGCAACATCGGCATCTGCGCCCACATCGACGCCGGCAAGACCACCGTCACCGAGCGCATTCTGTTCTACACCGGCAAGAACTACAAGATGGGCGAGGTCCACGAGGGCACCGCGACCATGGACTTCCTCCAGGAAGAGCAGGAGCGCGGCATCACCATCCAGTCCGCCGCCACGACCTGCCCGTGGACGCGCAACGGCGTCGAGTACAAGATCAACCTGATCGACACGCCCGGGCACGTGGACTTCACGATCGAGGTCGAGCGCTCGCTCCGGGTGCTCGACGGCGCGGTCGCGGTCTTCGACGGCAAGGAGGGCGTCGAGGCGCAGTCCGAGACCGTCTGGCGCCAGGCCGACCGCTACCGCGTGCCGCGGCTCTGCTTCATCAACAAGATGGACAAACTCGGCGCGAACTTCGAGTTCTCGTTCCGCTCGATTCGCCAGCGCCTCGGCGCGAATCCGATCGCCGTGCAGTACCCCATCGGCCAGGGCCAGACCCTCGAGGGCCTGATCGACCTGCTCACCATGCGGGCGTACTACTTCGACGCCGACGAGCAGGGCGCGGTCGTCACCGAGAAGGACATCCCCGAGCACCTCCGCGAGACCGCCGAACTCTGGCGCCACGAACTGGTCGAGAAGGCTGCCGAACTCGACGACGCCCTCATGGAGCGATACCTCGAGGACGAGTCCTCCATCACCGACGCCGACATCCGCAAGGCCCTCCGCGCCGGCACGCTCGCCCGCAAGTGCAACCCGGTCTTCTGCGGCGCGGCCCTGCGCAACATCGGCGTCCAGCGGCTCCTCGACGGCGTCATCGACTACCTCCCCAACCCCACCGAAGTCCCCGAGGTCGAGGGCGTCGATCCCGACGACCGCGAGAGGAAACTCACGCGCCCCAACTCCGACACCGCTCCCTTCTCCGCGCTCGTCTTCAAGGTCGTGAGCGACACGCACGGCGACCTCACCTATGTCCGCGTCTACTCCGGCGTCCTGAAGAAGGGGACGCGCCTCCTCAACCCGGTCAACCGCAAGCGCGAGATCGCCAGCCGCATCTTCGAGATGCACGCCAAGGACCGCATCCCTCTCGAGGAGGTCGGCGCGGGCAACATCGTCGCCGTCGTCGGCATCAAGGACTCCATCACCGGCGACACGCTCTGCGACCCCGACAACCCCATCATCCTCGAGCGCATGGACTTCCCCGAGCCGGTCATCTCGATGTCCATCGAGCCGAAGACCGCCGACGACAAGCGCAAGCTCTCCGAGGCCCTCGTCACCATCCGCCGTGAGGACC
Source organism: Planctomycetota bacterium (assembly GCA_014584315.1). Lineage (GTDB taxonomy): Bacteria > Planctomycetota > Phycisphaerae > Phycisphaerales > UBA1924 > CAADGN01. The sequence goes on from JACTNA010000030.1 coordinate 8,897, forward strand.
CGTCCTTCCGCTCGAACTTCGACGAGGAAACCGGCCAGACCATCATCGCCGGCATGGGCGAACTCCACCTCGAGATCATCAAGAACAAGCTCGTCCGCGACATGAAGGTCAACGTCGAGGTCGGCAAGCCACGCGTCTCCTACCGAGAGGCCATCGCCGGACCCGCCAAGAACGTCCGGGGCCGGTTCGTCAAGCAGACCGGCGGGCGTGGCCAGTACGGCGACGTCATCATCAACCTCGAGCCTTGCACGCCCGAGCAGGCCAAGGCCGAGGGCCTCGACTTCCGCGACTCCGTCGCCTTCGTCAACAAGATCATCGGCGGCTCCGTCCCACGCGAGTACATCCCCTCCGTCGAGGCCGGCATCCGACAGACGGCCATCTCGGGCGTCACCGCGGGCTACCCCCTCATCAACATCAAGGTCGAACTGATCGACGGCTCCTACCACCAGGTGGACTCGTCACAGGTCGCCTTCGAGCAGGCCGCACGCCTCGCCCTGCGCGAGGCCGTCGCCAAGGCCGGCAGCCTCCTCCTCGAACCCATCATGAAGGTCGTCATCCTCACGCCAGAGGACTACGTCGGCAACGTCACGGGCGACATCTCCTCGCGCCGCGGCATGATCGTCGACACCGAGGACCGCGACGGCGTCAAGGTCATCACCTGCGAGGTCCCCCTCTCCGAGATGTTCGGCTACACCACCGTCCTCCGCGGCCTCTCCCAGGGACGCGCCAGCAACACCATGGAGTTCCTCGCCTACCGACCCATGCCCGCCAACATGGCCAAGGAAGTGCTCGCCGCGGGCTGATCGAACACTCCCAAACGAGCCCCACGCGGAAGCGTGGGACGCCGCACAGCATAACATCCGTCGCGCCTCACTCCTCCGAGCACACGCCCGAGTACGAGGCCGTGAACAGCACGTAGTCCTCGGCATCGACTCCGCCGTCGGCGTTCAGGTCGGCCTCGCTCTCGCCGACGAAGAAGGCCGCGTTGAAGAGCGCCACGTCCTCGGCGTCCGCCTCGCCGTTGAGGTTGAAGTCCGCCAGGCACGTCACCGCGATCTTCTGCACGAAGAACCGGCGTCTCCAGTCTTGCAGCGTGTCGTCCCAGACGTACTTCACATAGCTCGGGTAGACGAGTCGCCCCCGTGCGGCGATCTGCTGATAGTGACCGAAGAGGAGTGGAGTCGGTCCGTACTGTCCTTGGTATGTCGCAGAGAAGCTCTGCTCCGAAAGGCGCATGACGGTCACGATCGGGTTGGGCGTCGCGAAGTCGCGGATGCGCGCGAAGTAGACATCCACCTCCGTGTCGTCCGTGCTCGTGATGTCGTTGCGCGTGTCGTACCAGATGAGGCACGGCACGCCGCACCCGTCCACCACGATCGCCGGCAGCAACTGGTCCGGCCCGTTGCTGTCCGGCGTGATCCCGTGGAGCATCTCGTCCGTCAGGTGCAGGATGTTTTGGTTCAGAAAGGTCACACCCCCATTGAGACTCAGCGCGACGTAGATGTCGACATTCGACGAACCGACCTCGCGCCGCGCGGTGAACGCAACGTACACCCAGTTCGGCGTCTTCGAGCGGTCCACCGCGATGTTCGGCCAGTGCTTGCCACCGTCGATAAGAGGCGCCGGGGTCGTATCCGTGTACGCGGGCGCCTCGATCGCGGGAATCGCATTCAGTCCGATGCGCGCCGCCGTCGACCACGAGTCGGGATCCGCCTCGTTGTCGGACACCACCACCCACGGCCTCCCGTCGTTCCTCAGCGGTGAGAACTCGGAACTGTACCGGTCCGATGAGACGACGACAACCGTCCCATCGCTCAGCACGACCGGACCCGGCGCGTGCCCGCGGTACTCGCACGGCCCGCCGCCCGGCTCCTTGACCTGAAGCTTCTCCTCCGACCACGACGCGCCGCCATCGACCGACACTGCGCCGAACAGCATCAGGTCCACAGCGTCGCAGGTTCCGGAGATCTTGCTTACGAACGTGGCGTAGAGACGCTCCGGATCGTTCAGATTCAGCGCCGGCCCCGTCGCCAGCAGGGGCTTGTCGAGGAACGCCGCCTGATCGACTGCCTGCACGCGCGGCCAGAGATCGGGCTCGCCCACGGGCAAGGGGTGAACGAAGAGCGTCTTGCTGTCGTGGGACGCAACGTAGGCCAGCCACATGCTCCCGTCCGCCAGTGAAGCGACGGCGCTCGGATCACCCGCGGTCTTGAACGGGTGGCTGCCCCGGGGCCTCCAGGAACCCCTTGTTCACGAACGTCTGCCCACCGTCCAGGCTGATCGCGTACGCGATCTTCGACGTCTCGAACGTTGGGCTGTTGGTGAGCCGCCGGATAGCGGCCACGAGGATCTTGTGCGCGTTCCCCTGCGGCCCGGCGACATCGACCGCGATCGTCGGCTCGAAGTAGTTGTGATCGTCCTCGAACACCACGACGGGCGGGTACACCACCTGCGCGGCGGTCCGCTCCGCGATACCCCCGAACAGCGCCGTACCGACGAGCAGCGGACAGACGTGAACGGTGCGATATGACATGGCGTGTCCCCTTGGCTGAAAAGGCCTCGGCCAGAGTGCCCACGGAAACCCGGCCAGCGTGAGCGTACAGGGGAACCTCGGCCAGTGCGACCCTTCCATGAGCTTCCGCAACCGAACACAAACCGCTTGTATTGCCTCCCGCACGGAGGTATGCTGGCAGGCGATGTCGCGATTCGGACTCCGCCGCTGGTGGCTCCTGCCGGTGTTCTGCGCGGTCGTCACGCCGTCCTCCGCATTCGCGCAGTATGTCTGGAAGGCAATCCGCCTTCATGTTGCGGACTCGTACACCACGGAAGCCCATGCGGCATGGGGTCCATTGCAGGGCGGATTCGTGTATTACTCTGGTCAGCCCGGGCGTGGCGCGATCTGGCGGGGTACATCCGAAGGATGGATGGACCTCACGCCCCCGTGGGCCGATTTGGGAATCATCCACGGGATGGACGCTTCGGGCCAAGTCGGCCAGGTCGGACCGGCACCGAACACCTACCACGCCGCACTCTGGCGCGGCACGCCCGAGAGTGCCGTCGATCTGAACCCTGGAGGACCGTACTTCGCATCATCCGCCTATGCGATTCAAGATGATCAGCAGGTTGGCCAAGCGGCGCACGCAAGCGATGGCCTGCCACACGCCGCCCTCTGGCGCGGCACGCCCGAGAGCTTTGTCGATCTCCATCCTCCCGGCGCGCAGTGGTCCGAGGCGTTCGCCACGGACGGCGAATACCAGGGCGGCTGGTTCGTTCCCGCCGCGGGCGGCCTCCACGCCATCATCTGGAACGGCACGGCCCAGAGCGCTGTCGACCTCCACCCGCCCGGCGCCGTCTCCTCGGCGGTCCGCGACATGGCTCCCGGCGTGCAGGTCGGCTACGTGCGCTGGGTCGGGCAGAGCGGCCACGCCGCCCTCTGGCGCGGCACCGTCGCCAGCCTCGTCGATCTGAACCCTCCCGGAACCGGCAAGTCCGAACTCTACGCGACCGACGGCACGATCCACGGCGGCGCTGCCTGGTTCGGAGGCCTCGGACACGCCACCATCTGGCTTGATGGAGCAGACAACGTTGTCGACCTGCACCCGCTGCTCGGGCCCGGCTACGCAGGGTCGGTGGTGCGGGCCGTCTGGACCGACGGGCGAACCATCCGCGCGGCAGGCATCGCATACCCCAGCACAGCGCCCGACGAGGCCTGGGTCTGGATCGGCACCCGAATCGAGACCGACGCCCCGAAGCGGCGGTGAGGCCGTTGCGCGCGATCCACCGGCACCGCCTCCCCCTCCGCGCGGGCGACCAGAGAACCCCACCTCAGGTCGCCCGCCGCCAGCGCCGATCGGCGTAGACTGCCCCCTACCAGACGCGGAGTCCCCCCATGCCCGACCGGTACCAGACCATCCTCCTCTTCGGCGCGCCCGGCGCGGGCAAGGGCACTCAGGGGAAGATTCTCGGCCTCATCCCCGGCTTCTACCACCTCTCCTGCGGCGAGGTCTTCCGCACCCTCGACATCCACTCCCCGCTCGGCAAGACCTTCGTCGAGTATTCCTCTCGAGGCGAACTCGTCCCGGACGACGTCACGGTCCAAATGTGGCAGGAGAACCTCCACGCCCAGACCGTGCTCAGCCTCTTCAAGCCCCGGGTTGACCTGCTCGTTCTCGACGGCATTCCTCGGAACGTCAATCAGGCCAGGCTGATGGACAAGCACATCAACGTGCTCGCCATCGTGCACCTCATCTGCTCCGACAAGGAGAAGATGATCGAGCGCCTCCGCCGCCGCGCCCTCAAGGAGAACCGCGCTGACGACGCCAAGGAGGAGGTCATCCGCCGCCGGTGGGAGGTCTACGAGGCCGAGACGCGCCCCGTCCTCGCCCACTACCCGAAGACCATCATCCACGATGTGGACGCGATGGGCTCCCCGGGGCGGGTCCTCCAGCGGGTGCTCGAGGTCGTCGTCCCCGTGCAGGAACGGCACTTCTCCAACGCCCTGCAATAGCGGCCCCTCCACGCGGTACCATGTCGGCATGGCACGCCCACGCGCCTTCACGCTCATCGAACTGCTCGTCGTCATCGCCATCATCGCGCTGCTCATCGGCATCCTGCTGCCCGCCCTCGGCGCGGCCCGCCAGACCGCCCGCAACACCCTCTGCGGCTCGCGCACGCAGCAGATCAACCTCGCCGTCGCCATGTACCTGCACGACCACGGCGAGCACCTGCCGCAGGTGCTCGTGCCGGGCTTCGACGGCGAGCCGACGGTCGTCGGCGCGCTCTTCGCCGGCAAGAAGGGCACGCTGCCGATGCTCAAGATCGACGAGTACGGCGCGGAGCGTCGCCCGCTCAACCGCTACCTGATCGACTGGACCCCCCCGCCGGACGACGCCGACGTGATCGCCGAAGTCGAGCCGTGCCGATCGCCGACCGACCGCGGCGCGGAGAACCTCCCCATCCCGGGCTACGAGCACTCCGACTCCATGTACGACCTGCTCGGCGCAAGTTACACGCTCAACGACCACGCCCCGGACGTCAACCCCTGGGGCGACGACTACCCGACCCTCATCCCGCCGAAGGGCGGACGGATGCCCCCCGTCCACGACACCACGAAGACCTGGGTCGTCGGCACGCACCCCATCTACAACTACGACGACGGCGGCGATCGGCAGCAACGCTGGTACTCGCCCAAGGCCGTGCAGGCCACCCTCGGCTTCCTCGACGGCCACTGCCGCATCGCCCTGCCCGTGCCCGCCGACCGCGCGCACACCACGCAGGACTACACCTACCTGCCGCAGCCGAACTGGATGGACCGGTTCTGAAACGGGGTCAGTTCCCGGGTCTGGCGCGCGGCGGCGTCGCCCGCGCCGGCGTGGTCTGCGCCCGGAACGACAGCCGCTGGAACGCGGTGTCGGGCGGCACCGGCGTCACGAACCACCCCCAGAAGCCGGGCGACCCGTACGCGCGCACGGTCGTCGGCGGGTGGAAGTGGAACGCGAACGGAATCACCCGGTCCAGTTCGTCGTGCGTGCCGAAGTACCGCAGATCGCGGTCCATGAAGTTCGGCGGCAGGCGCGACGAGGAGCCTCGCATCGCCGCCGGGTCTACGGGCACCCAGCCGAACGTCCCGTTGGTCTCGTCGTAGAGCGCGAACTCGACCCACGCCCGCAGGTCCGGCACGTTCTTCGGCCGCTTGAGGTAGACCTGCTTGCCGCTGCGCGACTCGTTGTCGTACCCGATGACGATCCTCGCCGGCAGGCCCGCCTTGCGGTAGACGGCCGCCAGCAGGCACACCATGTCGAACTCGCTGCCCCGCTTCTCCAGCGCGGTCAGCGGCGCGCCCCTCAGGTCCAGGCCCTCGATCAGGCCCGTGCGGTCGAACGCCAGCCCGTCCCCGCTCAGTTGCACGTGCTCGACCACCTTGCCCGCGAACCACTTGGCCAGCGTCACCGGCGCGATCGACTTCGGGTCGCGGCCCTCCGTCCACTCCGCCACGAGATCGACCACGGGGGCGGTGTCGTAGGGCCTGCCGTCCGGCCCGAAGTCGATGAACATCTGCGGCGCGAACGTCGCGTGCGCCGCCGCCGGCCACGCCCCCTGCGGCCAGGCCACCGAACGCGCCCCCCGCTCGTCGAACTTCGTTCGGTACGACGTCACGGGGACCACCACCTGCAGGCTCATTTCCCGGCCGTCGTAGAGCGACGCCCCCTCGAGCGGCGGCATCACCCACTGCGCCCGCCACGTCCCCGAGTGCAGCACGTTCCCGCCAGCGTCCGCCGCGATGATCGTCGTCTCGCGGGTCACCTCGCGGTCCTGGAACTTCACGACGCCGGTGATCGCGGGCTGAAGGCCGCCCGCCGACTCCACCGCGTCCATCACGCTCGAAGCCGTCTCCGGCACGAGCGGCCACACGATCGTCGCGCTGCTGAACGTGAATCGCTCGTTGTACGGCTGCTGCCCCTCGACGTACAGCTTGTAGGCCTCGATGTTCACGTCCGCCGTCAGCGTCCATCGCCTGGATCGGTTCTCCTCGCGCACGATGTACGGGCTTGGCTTCAAGGGCGTCGCCTGAGCCGCGGGCTGTGTGCCAGCGGGCGTCGTCACGGGCGTCGAGCCGGGGGGCGCCTGCGCGGGCTGCTGCTGCTGGCGGTCGCGCGGGGTCGTCCGGCCGCCCTGCGCCATCGCGCTATCGCCCGCCACGCCGACCGCCACGACCGATGCGATCAACCCCGCCAACCGTCGCTTTGCGTTCATCGCGTGTCCTTTCGCTGGACCACCCCTGCCCCAGGTTCCCGCTCACCAAGTGGTACGGCCTCGCGCGCCCGAGGTTCCTCCCCGTCCGCCCGACGCCCCCCAACTCGGCCGTTCCCCGCACGAACATCCTATGACCGTCCGCTAGAATCCGGCACAAGGAGCACTCCATGCCAGCAGCCAACGCGACGCGCTCCGAGCGGGACACGATGGGCGAGATGGCCGTCCCCGCCGACGCCCTGTACGGCGCCTCCACGCAGCGCGCCGTCCTGAACTTCCCCGTTTCGGGCCGCCCCGTGCCCGCCGAGATCATCCACGCCTTCGCCCTCATCAAGGCCGCGTGCGCGCGCGCCAACCGGCGCCTCGGCCTGCTCGATGAGCCGCGTGCCGCATCCATCGTCGCGGCGTGCGCCCAGATCGAGCGGGGCCTGCCCGAACACGGCGGCCTGGCCCGACACTTCCCCGTCGACGTCTTCCAGACCGGCTCGGGCACCAGCACCAACATGAACGCCAACGAGGTCATCGCCAACCTCGTCTGTCTCGCCAGGGGCAAGCCCATCGGATCGTCGAAGGACGCCGGCTATCTCGAAGCCGGCGGGGTCCACCCCAACGACCACGTCAACATGGGCCAGTCGTCCAACGACACGTTCCCCACCGCGATGAACGTCGCGGCCGCCGTCGCGATCACCGGACGCCTGATTCCCGCCATGCACGCCCTCGCGGTCGAGCTCGAGAAGAAAGCCCGCGAATGGGACGGCATCGTCAAGATCGGGCGCACCCACCTCCAGGACGCCACGCCCATCCGGCTCGGGCAGGAGTTTTCCGGCTTCGCCGCGCAGGTCCGCCACGGCGTGGACCGTCTCAATCGGGCGATCGATGCGCTCGCCGAACTCGCCATCGGGGGCACCGCCGTGGGCACCGGCATCAACACGCACGCCGACTTCGCCCGCCTCGTCGCCTCGGACCTCGGCGAACGAACCGGCGTCCCCTTCCGCGAGGCCGACAACCACTTCGAAGCCCAGCACGCGCGCGACTCCATCGTGGAAACTTCGGGCCACCTCCGCACCATCGCCGTCAGCCTCAGCAAGATCGCCGGCGATGTCCGCCTCATGGGCTGCGGCCCGCGATGCGGCATCGGCGAACTCCGCCTCCCCGCCGTCCAGCCCGGCTCCTCCATCATGCCCGGCAAGGTCAACCCCGTCATCTGCGAGTCGCTCGTCATGGTCTGCTGCCGCGTGATCGGCAACGACGCGGCCGTCGCCACCGCGGGTCTGGGTGGCGTCGGCGGCCTGCTCGACCTCCACGTCGCCATGCCCGTCATGGCCGACTCCCTGCTCGACTCCATCAACCTCCTCGCCAACGCCTGCGCCATGTTCACGACCAACCTCCTCGCCGATCTCAAGCCCGACGAAGACCGTTGTCGCGAACTCATCGAGGGCAGCCTCGCCATGTGCACCAGCCTCGCGCCCGTCATCGGCTACGACAAGGCCGCTGCGCTCGCCAAGCAGGCGTACAAGGAGGGCAAGACCGTCCGCCAACTCGCACGCGAGCAGCGACTCCTCTCCGATGCCGAACTCGACCGCCTCCTCGACCCCATGAGCATGACTCGGCCGGGGTGAGGGTTCCCGCCGTGCCCGCTGCACGCCCGAGAAGTGGGCCGAGGTCCCCGGAAATCGTTGGCGTCGCGGACCATCGCAGGTAGCATCTGGCCATGCCCCGCCGCCTGACCGTCGTTCTGGTTCTCGCGCTCCTCGGCACGGCCGCTATCGCCGCCGACGGCCTCCGCGTCGCCACATGGAACATCTCCTTCTACTCCGGCGGGCGCATCCCGCAGATCCAGACATCGGTCTACGGCGAGTTCGACGGGCGGTCGTTCGCCCCGGACGCGATCCTCCTCCAGGAGATGACGAGCGAGTCCGCCGTCGCGCAGGTCGTCTTCGCCCTCAACACCGCCCCCGGCTCGCCCGGCGACTGGGCCATGGCCCCGTTCATCGACGGCAACGACACCGACAACGGCTTCGTCTACCGCACGTCGAGACTCGACCTCATCGGCGCGATCGTCGTTGCCGAGGGCGGCCCCCCCCCGAACCACCCTCGCGATGTCAACCGCTACGACGTGCGCCTCGCCGGCTACCAGTCCGACGCCGCCGTCATCTCGCTGTATTCCTCGCACATGAAGGCCGGAACGTCCAGCCAGGACCAGCAGCGGCGCCTGCTCGAAGCCCAGGCCATCCGTGCCGACGCCGAGTCGCTCCCGGCCGACCGTCATTTCCTTCTCGGCGGCGACTTCAACATCCAGTCTTCGAGCCAGGCAGCCTATCAGGAACTGGTCGGCTCGCAGGCCAACAACGCGGGCCGCTTCTTCGACCCGATCGCCACCCCCGGCTCCTGGAACAACAACAGCGCCTTCCGCTTCGTCCACACCCAGGACCCCGTAGGCCCCGGCGGCATGGACGATCGGCACGACCAACTCCTTCTCTCCGCCACGCTGATCGACGGCCAAGGCCTCGACTACATCGGCGATCCGGCCGTCCCGTACTCGACCTTCACATGGAACGACGCCAACCACTCCTACTGCGCCTGGGGCAACGACGGCTCGTCGTTCGACACCGTCCTCCGAAGTGAGGGCAACGAAATGGTCGGCCCCGCGATCGCCGACGCCCTCAAGGCCGTCGCCAACGGCGCGGGCCATCTCCCGGTCTTCCTCGACCTTCGCGTCCCAGCGCGCATCGTGGCCGATGGGCTGCTCGACTTCGGCACCGTCGTGCAAGGCTCGGACGCCGCCGTGATCCTCACCGTCGGCAACGCGGGCGACACGACCCTGTGGGGCGAGGGCGGCATTGAGGACGCGATCTACACACTCGCCGTCGCCCCCCCCTATGCTGCGCCCTTCGGCCCGCACACCGACGCCCCCGGCGGAACGCTCAACCAGCACACCGTCACGCTCGACACCTCGACCGTCGGCTTCTTCGAGACCACCCTCGTCATCGCGTCGAACGACCCCGACGTGCCCGAGTTCCACGTCGCCGTCATTGCCGACGTCGTCGAGCCTTGCCTCGCCGATTGGAACCGCGACGGGACGGTGAACACCCTCGACTTCCTCCAGTTCCTCAACGCCTTCACCGCCGGCGACCCCACCGCAGACCTCAACGGCGACACCACGGTCAACACGCTCGACGTGCTCGTCTTCCTGACGGCCTGGGCCGACGGCTGCTGAGCCCGCGTTCGGCCCGCCCCACACCGGCCGGCTCCCGGCCCGTCCCACCGGTACACTCCACCCCATCGAACCCCGGGTATCCGTCCCGCGGTGTTCTCAATCGAGCCAGGGGGACCACGCATGAGCCTGAACAAGTACCTCGTCGAGTTCATCGGCACCTTCTTCCTCGTCCTCACGGTCGGGTGTACCGTGCTGCCTGCGGAGCCGACCGTGCTCGCTCCGCTCGCCATCGGCGGCGTCCTGATGGTCATGGTCTTCGCGGGCGGGCACGTCTCCGGGGCGCACTACAACCCCGCCGTCACACTCGCCGTGCTCATGCGAGGCCGGTGCCCACGCAACGATGCCGTCGCCTACGTCATCGCCCAGATGCTCGCGGCGGGCGCGGCGGCAATGGCCGCCGTCTTCCTGACTGGCCAGAGCGGCACACCGATGACGATCGAGAGCGTCCCGGCCGCGCTCCTCGCCGAGTTCCTCTTCACCTTCGCGCTCGCCTGGGTCGTGCTGAACGTCGCGACGGCCAAGGGCACTGCGAACAACTCGTTCTACGGCCTCGCCATCGGCGGCACGCTGATGGTCGGAGCCTTCGCGGTGGGGGGCATTTCGGGCGGAGCGTTCAACCCCGCCGTCGCCCTCGGGGCCTGCCTGATGAAGCTCGTTTCGTTCTCCGATGTCTGGGTCCACTTTGCCGCCGATTTCGCGGGCGGGGCCGTGGCGGCCATCGCCTTCAAGGCCGTTAATCCGGACGACAAGTAGCCCCGCACACCCCCCCCACACCCGCCCGTCCTTGCCCGCTATAGTGCCAGCCACGCCGACGCCCCGTGTCGGCCAGGAGGATCGAACCCATGGCCGACAAGGCCCCCCCCGCCAAGGTCGCCGAGCAACTCGCCGCGTTCTACAAGCGCAACGGGTACGTGCGCAAACAGAACTCCAAGCGCCTCGACAAGGAAGGCTACATGGGGTACAAGAAGGGCGACGAGGCCCGGCTCGTCGTCGCCACCCGAGCCGAACTGGCGACCGTCAAGCGGCTCCTCAAAGCCGCCGGCATCAAGCACGGAAAGCCGTTCGCCAAGGCGCAACAGATCGCCGTCCCCATCTACGGACGCGAGCAGGTCGCGCGGTTCCTCAAGATCATCGGCAGCCGTGGCTGAAGCGGTCCCCGCGCGACCGCGTCAATCCCCGCCCAACCGCGCCGCCATCTCCTCCGCGCCGGGATGCCCGAGTTCCGCGGCACGAACCGCGTATCGCATGGCGCTCTCGGCGTCCTGCGCTCGCTCCAGCCACGTTGCCGCCTCGAACGCGAGTTCTGCATCGCCCGGACGAGCATCGGACGCCAGCGCGAACTCGCGCGCCGCGTCCGCGGGCGTGCCGAGCAGCCCGTAACACTCGCCCATCAGCCGCAGCACAGGCAGCGAACGCGCGTCCGCGCCCTCGATGCCGCGCAGCGCGAGCAGCGCCCGCTCCGGCTCGCCAAGCCGGTTGAGCGCACGCGCCTCCACCACGCGCCACGCCGTCACCCGCGGCTCGATCTCGCGCGCCCGCGCCACGTGCTGCAACGCCAGGTCCGGCTTGTTCTCGCGCAGCGCAACCTCCGCGAGCGTCCCCCACACGACCGCCCGCCCCTCATCCAGCCTCGCCGCCAGCAGCAGGTTCACCTTCGCACGCTGCACGTCGCCCTGACGCAACTGCACCTGCGCCAGGTACAGCGGGTAATCCGCTCTCGTCGGGTCCGCGGCCTGCGCCGCCGAGAAGTGCTCGACCGCTCGCTCGGGCAGCCCGGCCATGCTCGCCACCGTCCCCGCCGCGAAGTGCGTCGCCGCCCCGTCCGCGCCGCTCGCGAGGGCGGCCTCGTACTCGCGGTACGCCTCGCCCGGCCGCCCCAGCGCGACCAGCACCTCCCCGAACGCCAGCCGCAGGTCCGGGTTCGCAGGGTGCTCGCGCACCGCCGCCGAGAGCACCGCCTCCGCCTTCGCCCGCTCCCCGGCCTGCATGTAGTCCGCCGCGGCCCGCAGCACGGCCTCGACCGTGCGCGCGGAGGCGGGCCGGTCCCCCTCCGCCCCCGCCGGCGAAGGCCGACGCACCGCCACCGCCGTCACAAACACCGCCAGCGCAACCACGAACAGCCCCACGAGCGCCCACGCTCCGCGCCCGCCTCTCGCTCTGTCGCCGGATGCCTCGCTCATGCCTCTAGCGTATCGGCACGCTTAGACTGCTGGCTCCATGACGGAACCGAACGCCCCCCGCCCAACCCCGCTGCCCACCCGCTACGTCCCCGCCGAGCACGAGGACCGCGTCCGCGCCCGCTGGGACCGGGCCGGCGCGTTCCACGCCGACCCGCAACGCGTGCTGGCCGGCCGCACCGCGCCCTTCTGCATCCTGATCCCCCCGCCGAATGTCACCGCGGCGCTGCACCTCGGCCACGCCCTGAACAACTCGCTCCAGGACATGCTCTGCCGCGCCCACCGCATGATGGGCTTCGAGACACTCTGGATGCCCGGCACCGACCACGCGGGCATCGCCACACAGACCGTCGTCGAGAAGCGCATCCTGGCCGAAGAGGGCAAGCGGCGCACCGATTTCACGCGCGATGCGTTCGTGGCGCGGATCCAGGCCTTCAAGGACGAGTACGAGGCCACGATCACCGACCAACTGAAACGCATCGGCTGCTCCTGCGACTGGCAACGCCAGCGGTTCACCATGGACGAGGTCTGCGCCCGCGCCGTGCGTGAGGCTTTCTTCCGTCTCTTCCGCGACGGCCTCATCTACCGGGGCAAGCGCCTCGTCAACTGGGACCCCGTCTCCCAGACCGCCCTCGCCGACGACGAGGTCGAGATGGAAGAAGTAGACGGCCACTTCTACTACCTCCGCTACCCGCTCGTCCACGCGCCCGCCAACCCCGCCGACCCGCGCGACGCGCAGGAGGTCACCTGGAGCGAACTCGCAGCCCGCGGCTACCCGGGCGCGGACGCCCACGACCCCGACGACAACGCGTGGGTCACGGTCGCCACGACGCGCCCCGAGACCTACCTCGGCGACACAGCCGTCGCGGTGAACCCGAAGGACCCGCGGGCCGTCCCGCTCCGCGGCCTGTTCGTGCAGTTGCCGCTGGTGGGGCGCGTCATCCCGATCGTGGAGGATGACTACGTCGTCATGCCCGATGCGGAAAGCGGCGACGCCAAGGCCCGCTACGCCACCGGGTTCCTCAAGGTCACGCCCGCGCACGACCCCAACGACTACGAGATCGGCCGCCGGCACAACCTGCCGGTCATCAACGTCATGGCCCCCGACGCATCCATCAGCGACAGGCACGGCTGGAGCGACGTCGGCGACGCCGGCGTCTTCGTCGGCAAGCCGCGCGAAGCGGCCCGCGAGCTCGTCGTCCGCGAGTTCCACGCCCGCGGCCTGCTCGAACGCACCACGCCCTACCGCCACGCCGTCGGGCATTCGTACCGCAGCCACGTCCCGATCGAGCCGTACCTGAGCGACCAGTGGTACGTCAAGGTCACGGACGACCGCCTCCGCGGCGCGGCGCTGCGGGCCATGGCGCCGGACCAACGCGCTCCGACTCCCATGGGACGCGTAAGTCCTATCGGTCCCATGGATCCTGTTGCCCCTCCCGCTGCCGACGGTTCACTCCGCTTCCACCCCGACCGCTACGCCCGAACTTTCCAAACCTGGCACGAACACCTCCGCGATTGGTGCATCAGCCGACAACTCTGGTGGGGGCACAGGATTCCCGTGTGGCATCGTCGGATGACGATCGAGCGGGGTGACCACGCCGAAGCGGGTGAGTTCGGGGCGATCGGGCTTGACCATCTCGTCCGAGGCGAGTACGAACACGGCGTCATCCGCGTCCACAACGAGGCCGGCGAGCCGATCGACCCGCACGAGGTGGTGCGCCTCGATCCCGGGAAGAGCCGCACCTTCGACATTTTCGTCTGCTACGACGGGTCCGACCCTCGAGACACCGAGCGGCTGGAAGAGGCGGGCTTCACCCAGGACCCCGACGTCCTCGACACCTGGTTCTCCTCCGCTCTCTGGCCGCTGTCCACCATGGGCTGGCCCGATGCCGAGCAGGCCGCGCGCGACACCGGCATCGCCGACTTCCCCGCCCTCCTCGACGCCTTCAATCCTACCGATGTCCTCTGCACCGGCCGCGACATTATCACGCTCTGGGTGTCGCGCATGGTGATGTTCAACCGCTACTTCCTCGACGAGGGCGCGGGCACGGGCCGCCTGCCATTCCGCGACGTCTACATCCACCCCATCATCCAGGACGGGCACGGCCAGCGCATGAGCAAGAGCCTCGGCAACGGCGTGAACCCCCTCGACATCGTTCACTCGCACGGCGCGGACGCCCTCCGCCTCGTCCTCTGCCAGACCGCCACGGCGACGCAGGATGTCCGCATGCCCGTGGATGCCCTCTGCCCGCACTGTGCGCACACGTTCGAACCCGCGTGGGCCACTACTCCCGCGGGCCACCGCGTCGCCGCCCCGCGCCAGACCTGCCCGGCCTGCTCGAAGCCGATGGTCACCTCCTACGGCGTCGCGAGCGGGCACGCGAAGCCGACCGCCGACGCTCCGCTGGCGATGAACTCCTCCTCGCGCTTCGACGCCGGCCGGAACTTCTGCAACAAACTCTGGAACGCCTCGCGCTTCGCGCTCTCCATTCTCGAACAGCCCGGCGAGCACGACTCCGGCGAACCCGTGGGCCGCGCTTCGCTTTCGCTCGTGGACCGCTGGATGCTCTCACGCCTCGAAGCGGCCGTTCGTGCGTGCGAGGACGCGATTTCGGGCTACCAGTTCGCCGCCTACGCCCAGGCCGCGTACGACCTGCTCTGGCGCGATTTCTGCGATTGGTATCTCGAAGCCGTCAAGCCGACGGTCGCGTCGAGCCGCGCCCAGCGGTCCGTCCTCGCCCACGTCTTCGAGGCGACGCTCCGCCTGCTGCACCCGGTCATCCCGTTCGTCACCGAGGCGATCTACGAGCGTGCCCGCGACATCACCGCCGACCCCCTCGAAGGCGTGACGCTCGCGCCCACTCGCACGGGCGGCCTGCTCGCCACGGCCGGCTGGCCGATCCTCGACGACGGCCTGCACGACGAGGCCGCCGAGCGCGAGTTCGAGCGCGTCCGCTCGCTCGTAACCGCGATCCGAGACGTGCGCTCGCAGCATCAGACGCCGCCGAAGCGCCGCGTGCGCCTGCACGCGCCGCCCGAGGTCGTTCGTCTCGTCGCCGATGCCGAGCCGATCGTGCAGACGCTCGCCGGCCTGCACACGGTGACCGCCGACGCCCCCGACGGCCCCTCGGTCTCGTTCCTCTTCGAGGGCCGCGACGCCCGCCTGAGCGACCTGGCCGACGCGGTGGACGCCGACGCGGAGCGCGACCGACTCTCGAAACGCATCGCCGACCTCGACCGATCGATCGCCGCGCTCGAGCAGCGCCTCGCCAACCCGGGCTACTCGGAACGCGCCCCGCCCCACCTCGTGCAGCAGACGCGCGACCAACTCGACCGGGCCCGATCCGACCGCGCCGCCGCCGCCGACACGTTGGAGTCGCTCCGGTGAGGCCCTCGTGCCTGCTCGTCGCGCTGCTGCTCCCGCCTGCCTGCGCTCCCGCGCCGGCGATCCGCGACACCGTGCCCGGCCCGTCGCCAGGCGTCGTCGCATCCGTCTCCGCGACC
This sequence comes from Planctomycetota bacterium, assembly GCA_014584315.1. Lineage (GTDB taxonomy): Bacteria > Planctomycetota > Phycisphaerae > Phycisphaerales > UBA1924 > CAADGN01. The sequence continues at coordinate 24,545 of JACTNA010000030.1, forward strand.
AGCCCCGTCCTCGCGGTCGAGCCGTGGACCTTCGGCGGCCGCGTCGGCCAGGCGATGACCACGCCGTCCTACCGCGTCTTCACGACCCAGCGCGACACCCCGCTGGCCCACCGACTGCCCGGATTCATGGAGGCCGCGCTGGCCAACTACGCGACCGCGCTCGTCCCGCTGCCTCCCCCTCGGCGCCGGCTGGACGTGTATGTGCTCTCGAACCGCGTCGAGTGGGCGAGCCTCACGCGCGACCTCCTGGGCGAGGACCGCGCCGCCCGCTACCTCCACATCGAACGGGGCGGCTTCTCCGACGACGCTCGGGCCGTCCTCTTCAACATCGGCCTGCACGACACGCTCTCGATCGCCGCCCACGAGGGCTGGCACCAGTACACGCAGTCCGCGTTCGCCGAGCCGCTCCCCGCCTGGCTCGACGAGGGGCTGGCCGCGTGGATGGAGGGCTTCCGGTGGGACCACCAGCGCCCCGACCGGCCTGTCTTCCTCCCCTGGGCGAACGTCGAGCGCTTCGATCACCTTCGCGCCGCCTGGGCGCGCGGCGAGACCCTATCCCTCGTCACCCTGCTCGAATCACGCCCCGAAGACCTGATCCGGGCCTCCACGAACGGCACGCTCACCTATTACTCGCAGGTCTGGGCGCTCGCCCACTTTCTCAACGAGGGCGACGACGCACGCCACCGCGACGCGCTTCGCCGCCTGCTCCTCGACGCCGCCGAAGGGCGGATGCGCCGCGCCGTCCAGTCGCACCTCGGCCAGCGTGCCGCGCGATCGGCCGTCATGCGACGCACCGGCCCCGAGGTCTTCATGACCTACTTCGATGACGATCTCGACGCCGCTTCGCGCCGGTTCGACGCCTTCATCGAGCGCGTCGTCGCCACCGGCTCCAAGGACCGGATCATCGCGGGGCAGTCCCCCGTCGCGCCGTGACACCGCGCGCACGAAAAACGGGCGGCCCTCGCGTGCGAGCCGCCCGTTCGGTTTGTCTGTCGCGCCCGTTGCGTCTCAGCGACGACGGCGCGCGCCAACGGCTCCCGCCACGCTCAGCAGCACGAGCGCACCCGGCGAGGGCACTTCGAAGGCCCGCCAGCGCCCCCGCTCGAGGTCCAGTTCGAACCGCACGGGCAGCGCGCCCCCGACCGTGATCGAGTTGTTCGACGCCGCGTTGCCGAAGTCGTCCCCGATCGAGTAGCCCCAGTCTCCGACGCGACGGAACTTGAACTCGTAGGTGCCGCCGGCGAGCGCGAAATCGGCCGAGTGCAGCCCGCCGCCCTGATCCACGAGTTCCCACCCCGCGCCGCCGCCCCATCCGTTCATGTCGCCCACCAGTTCCCACCCGAACAGCCCCGAGTCGGCCCAGCCGAGGCGCCACTTGCCCTCGGGCGACCACCCGTCGCCGTGGGTGTCGGTGTCGTACAGGTACACGGTCAACTCCCCGTTCGCATCCCCGACGTACCGGGCGTTGCTCCCCGGCGCGTTCATGGACCAGTCATCCACGGTCGCCTTGAACTCGTACCCCTGCCCGGGGGTCAGCCCCGTCACCGTGTACTTCCACGCGTTCGGACCGATCTGGGACATCGCGTCCGTGCTGTTCGTCCAGCCGTTGAACTCACCGCGCACGTAGTACGGCTGGGCGAACGCCGTTCCCGCCAGCAGACCGACGCAGACGAACGAAACCACACAAGCCTTCATGCCTCATCTCCTCGCTGGCGCGCGCACCGCGCGTTCGCCGCGTGCCTCCGCTCCGGCGCATCGCACGCCGCAGCGGCACGGCACTCTCCCCGAGTATAAGCCCTCGACGCGTGCTGACACAAGCCTATTGACGCCCGGTGGCCGCCCTCACCGCCGTCAATCTGGGAGGTCTGGCGTGTCCGGCGCGCCGGACGCGGCCGCGAGACCAACACCACCCAAACGCTCCGGCGGTTCGCCCAGGTACAGGAGCGAACGCTCCAGGACCCGCCGCGCCACCGGACCCGCCACCCACGAGCCGTAATGCTGCCGGTTGCGGATCGTCTCCGGCCCCGGGTCGTCGATCACCACGATGACGACGAGCCGCGGGCTCTCGAACGGCGCGCCCGCCACGAAACTGGAGTTGTACTGGTTGTCGTAGTACCCGGTCGATCCCGGCGGCCTTCGCTTGCCCTCGGGCGCCTTGCCCAACGGGATCTCGGCCGTCCCCGACTTGCCCCACATCGGGTAGCGCCACTCGCGCTCCGAGGGGTCCGCCTTCGCCATGTTCTGCTCGACCTTCTCCGCCATGCGCCGCAGCACGAGCCGCGTGTGCGCCGCCACCTCGGGCGTGAGCACGCGCTGGCGCAGCGCCAACGCCGGATCGCCCGGCTCCGGCGCGGTCAGCCGAACCTGCGGCAGCGTCGCGGCGAGTTCGCCAGTGCGCGCGAACACGCTGAAGGCGCGCACCATCTGCACCGGCGTCACCGCGACTTCATGCCCGAACGCCACCGACGTGTGCGTGTACTTCGTCCACTGCCGCTCGGACGTGATGATCCCCGACGCCTCGCCCGCCAGCCCGATCCCGGTCGGCCTGCCGAACCCGAACCGCGTCAGGCCGTCACGCAACTGCCGGTGCCCGACCCGCTCCGTCACCTTCACCATGCCGATGTTCGATGAGTTCATCAGCACGTCTTCCCACGTCATCGTCGCCCGACGCGTGACATCGGCGATCGCGCGCCCGTATGACGTGCGCCATTGCCCGCCCTCGGTGTCGATCACCTCGTCGTACCGCGCTGCGCCCGCTTCGGTCGCAACCGCCCACACGAACGCCTTGAACGTCGAACCGGGTTCGTAGATGTCCTCCACGCACCGGTTCCGCCCCAGAGCGGGATGCACGTCGCGGCCCGGGTCGGCGGAGATCGTCCGGTAGCGCACGCCCGCCGACGGGTCGTACCGCGGGGGCTGGGGCGCGCCCGGCTCCGGCTTCGCGGGCCACCACGGGAACTCCGCCAGCCCCGGCATGTCCCGGATCACGTCCACCATCGCCAGGATCTCGCCCGTCACCGGATCAGCGAGGACCAGCCTCCCTCCCACGGCGTCCGCGTCCGACACGCCGCGCTCCAACTCCTCCGTCGCGATCCGCTGCAACTCGACGTCGATCGACAGCCGGCGGTCGCGCCCGTGCTCCGCCGGCGACCACTGCCCTCGTTCGATCCACAGCGGCCGCCCCCACGCGTCGCGCGCGTACCGCGCCTGCCCGTCGCGCGCCGCCAGGTCCTTCTCCATCGCGAGTTCCGCCCCGAGCAGCCCCGTGTGCTCGAACCCGACCTTGCCCACGATCGACGCCGCGATCTCGCCGCTCGCGTACTCGCGCACCGGGCGCCGCTCCACGTGAACGCCCGGCAACCCGAGCCGCCGAACCTCGTCCAACCGCGCGTCGCTCAGGATGCCCCCGATCGGCACGTACCGGATCAACGGCTTCGGTGCCTGCTCCGCCTGTTCCTTCTCTTCCTCTTGCTCCCGGGGCGGGGCCTTTCCAGGTCCCAACTCCCCCGAACCCCCCCCTGCGCCGAACACCACCGCCAGCGCGTCCTTCACCCCTCCCCGCTGCCCCTCGTCCTGCCCACGGGCCGTTGCGAGCGCGCCGGCCCGATCCCGATTGATGCCCATCGCCCGCACGATCCGCCGGCCCACCTCCTCCGCGGGCACGCCGGTCGCCTCCGCCAGCGCGACGATCGCCTCGTCCGGCGGCGACGGGAACCGCGTCGGATCGACGAACGCCCGGTATCCGATTCTCGTCGTCGAAAGCAGCCGCCCGCGCCGGTCCAGCAACTCGCCGCGATACCCCACCACGGGCCGAGTCGCCACACGCTCCGAGACATACGCCGACAGACTCTCCCCGGGACGCACCTGCAACTGCGCCACTCTCCCGAGCATCACCGCGAGCGCAAGCACGACGCCGCCGATCACGACCAGCGCGATCCGATCCGCCCTGCCCGAGCCGGGCCGTTCAAGGCCCGGACGGCCACGCCCGCGCCTCATCGGTCTCCCCCCCCCTGCGCCACGGCGGGAGCATCCAGCCACAACCACGCCGTCTGCTCCGGCAGGATCGGCTCCAGCCCCCCGAAGTCGGCCCCGAGTTCCTCCGCCATTCGCCGAACGTGATCCGGCGACACCAGCCGCCCGATCTCCGCCCGGCGCAGGGCCACGCGCTCGTCGATCGCCCGCACGCGCAGCCGGGCTTCGGCCAGGTCGTGCGCCGCCTGGAGCCGCGCCTGCCGCATCGCGAGCAGGGTGCAGGCGCACACGCCGACAGCCACGATCACCGCCGCCAGTTTCGCGAACATGCCCGCGCCCCGTTTCGCCCCGTCACCTCGCCGGGATCGTCAGCACCATGCCGGCGCGGATGTCGTCCGGGTCATCGATGCGCCCCTTGTTCGCCGCGAGCAGTTCGCTCATCCGGCGTGACGAGCCGAGCGTCCGTTGCGCGATCTCGCCCAGCGTGTCGCCTTTGCGCACCGTGTACGTCGTCGGGCCGGGACGCGCCGGCTCCGTCGGGCGCGGCGACGCCTCACGCGGCTGCGGCCGGCTCTCCGGCTGCACGCGCGACCGATCGGGCGCGACCGTCCCCGCCACGCCCGGAATCTCCAGCCGAACGCCCTCGCGCACCGTTCCGTCCGCAGAGACCTTCCCGCGGTTGTGTTCCGCGATCCGTCGCCACTGGTTCCCGTCGCCGTAGTACCGCTTCGCAATCCCGTACAACGACTCACCCTTCGCCACGAAGTGCACCTGCACCGGTGCGGCCGTCGGCGGCGGTGTCGCGCTCGAGTCCGATTCATGAGACGCATGGTTCACCGCCGGAGGCAGATGAATCACGCCGTTGCGGATCTGCCCGCCGTAGTCCTTCACGACATCCAGCAGCGACCGCCCTTCATCGCCCGTCGCCGGCCCTTGGGCGAGCGCGGTGCCCAGGCCCGTGCGCCCCGACCCTTGCTCGAACACGAACGGCTCGACAGGCGGAGACTCCACCGTCGGCGTCGGATCCGGGGATGGCAGCCGAACCGGCGGCGTCCACCCCGAGTCCGGCAGCGTTGCGCCCGGCCCCAGCGCGAGCAGCCCCGGATCATCGCCCGCCGGATCGTTCAACTCGAGATGCCGCGCCCGCGAGAGGTGGTCGCTGATCAGCACCCCCACGACCAGCACCAGGGCGAACCCGACAATCAGGGCGATCTTGTTTTCTCTGGTCACGTGCGCGTCCTTGCCTTCGCGTTCCATCCCGTCATCGCCGGCCGCCGATCCGTGGCGCCCGACGCGGCCGACAGTCTACCGGCTCTCATCCCCGCCCGCTGCGCCGCCGAGCGCGATCGCGCGAACCTTCGCCGACCGTGCCCGCGGGTTCGCCTCGATCTCCTCGTCCCCCGGCCCGACGTGCCCGCGCGCCAACGCCCGGGCCAGGCCGCGCTCGACCAGGCTCGCGAACGCGCGCTTCACCGGCCGGTCCTCGAGCGAGTGGAACGAGATCACCGCCACACGACCTCCCGGCGCGAGCCACGACGCCGACCCCGCCGCGACCGACTGCGCCGCACGCTCGACCGCGCGCAGCAACCCATGGAGCGAACCCAACTCGTCGTTCACCGCGATCCGCAACGCCTGGAACGTCCGGGTCGCGGGGTCGATCCCGCCCGGGCCGCGTGCCCGACCGCACACCGACCGCACGATCCCGGCCAGACGCTGCGTCGTGGTGATCGGCTCGACCGCGCGCTCCGCGACAAGTTTTCGGGCGATGCGCCCCGCCTCCCGCTCCTCGCCGTATTCCCGCAGAATCGACGCCAGTTCCGCCTCAGGCAGCCCGTTCACCAACTCCGCCGCCGTCCCGCCCACCGACTCGTCGTACCGCATGTCCAAAGGCCCCTCGCGCATGAACGAGAAGCCCCTCGCGGCGTCCTCGACCTGCACCGACGCGAATCCGAGGTCCGCCAGCACCCCGTCCGCCGACAGACCCTCCGCCTCCATCCGACGCGGCAACTCCGCAAAGTTCCCCTGGAACCGCACGAGCCTCGGAACCTCCCTCCCGCACGCCTCCCGCACGGCCGCGGCCGCCCGCTCAAGGTTCCCAGCGTCGAGGTCGTTGAGCACCACCGTCCCCCTCGACCCGACCCGCCGCGCCGCCTCGACCGCGTGCCCCCCCAGGCCCGCCGTGCAGTCCGCGTACATCTCCCCAGGCCGCAGCCCGAGCAGGCCCATCACCTCCCCGACCATGACCGGCACGTGCCCCATAGCCGGAGCCTATATGCCACTCGACGCCACGACGCCGCCCGGCCCAGACGCACCTCTTCCGATCGATCAAGATCCCAAGAGCGTCGCTCCTGTGCTCTACACTCCCCGGATGCTCCGCCTCCTCGTCACCCTCATTGGCCTTTTCGCCCTCGTCGGGTGCGCCCCGCTTTCCTTCACGGTCTCCCTCGACGGCTCCGGCGGGCGGCTCAACGAGCACACAGCCCTAGCCGACCCCGGCAGCCCCGCGGCCAAGGTCGCTCTCATCGACCTCACCGGCGTCATCGCCGACCGCCCCCGCTTCTCCCTCCTCGGCCGCGGCGAGAATCCCGTCGACGAGTTTCTCCTCCGCCTCGACCGGGCCGCCGCCGACGCCGCCGTCCGCGCCGTCGTCGTCCGCATCAACTCCCCCGGCGGCTCGGTCACGGCCAGCGACATCCTTCACGATGAACTGCGTCGCTTCGCCGACGAGACCGGCAAGCCCGTCGTCGCCTCCCTCGGCGAGGTCGCAGCCAGCGGCGGCTACTACGTCGCACTCGCCGCAGACGAGATCGTCGCCCACCCCACCGCCATCACCGGCTCCATCGGCGTCATCATCCCCACCGTGAACGTCAGCCAGGGGCTTGCGAAGATCGGCATCCACTCGCGCTCCGTCACCAGCGGCCCCAACAAGGACCTCGCCAACCCCCTCGAACCGCCCCGCGAGCCGCACTACGCCATCCTCCAGGGCATGGTGGACGAGTTCTACGGCCGCTTCCGCTCGCTCGTCGTCGAGCGCCGGACCGGCCTCGACGCCTCGCGCCTCGACGCCATGACCGACGGCCGCATCTTCAGCGGCACGGACGCCGTCGCCGCGGGCCTCGCCGACAGCGAGGGCGGGGTCCGCGACGCCTTCGATGCCGCCAAGCGACTCGCCGGCATCGACCGCGCCCGCCTCGTGAAATACGGCTACGCCCGCAAGGGCACGCCCGCCACCGCCTACTCGCTCGTCGACGCCCCCCCCTCGTCTCCCGCCCGGCCCGACGACGGCCCCGGCGTCTCGCTCGTCCAACTCAACCTCGGCGCCGGCCTCGCCGCCGAGGTCGAACCGGGCCGGCCGTACTACCTCTGGCTCCCCGAGTACCCCTGAGCACGGCATGCCAAAGCGACCGCCCGACCCCGACCGCATGGTGCCCGTCGCGCACACGCCCGTCGAGTTCGAGGCCGAACTGCTCGTCCATTCGCTCCGCGCGATGGGCGTGCCGGCCGCGGTCACCGGGGGCTTCGGCCAAGTCATCCCCATTGCGGGCATCTCCTCGCCGCTCTCCGTCATGGTCCGCTACGCCGACCACGCCCGCGCCCGCGCCATGCTCGCCGAGATCGCCTCGCAGGCCGCCCGCCGCCGCAGCGAGCAGGGCCTGCCCCCCGTCTGCCCCGTCTGCGCCTACGACCTCTCCGGCCTGCCCGACGCCACGCCCTGCCCCGAGTGCGGCGCGGACGCCGACGCCCTCATCTCCGGCGCGATGGGCGCGGTCCAGTGGACCCTCGCCCCCCCCCTCGAACGCCTCGAAGGGACGGCCGCGGGCCGCGTCATTGCCTGGACCGTCATCGGCATCACGGTCATCGTGCTGGTCGTCGGCATCGGCGCGGCGATCCTCGACGCCTTCGGCCTGATCTGAATCACGCCGGCGCTGGGAAGCCGTCGCGCGTGAACCGTCCGTCCCTGTGGAACACCTCCCCGTCCGCCTCGATCGTCCCGCCCGGGCGCAGGTCGCAGACCATGTCCCAGTGCAGCGCGGACTTGTTGTCGCTCCCGCTCTCCGGGTAGCCCGCCCCCACCGCCGCGTGGAACGTCCCGCCGATCTTCTCGTCGAAGAGCGTGTTGCGCGAGAACTCCCTGATGGCGTAGTTCGTCCCGATGGCGATCTCGCCCAGCGTGCGCGCCCCCTCGTCCTGGTCCAGCATCGCGATCAGGTACGCCTCGTTCTTCTTCGCCGAGGCCTCCACCACGCGCCCGCCCTTGAACGCCAGCCGCACACCCTCGACCTCGCGCCCGTGATAAACCGCCGGGAAGGTGTAGTTCACGTGCCCGTCCACGCCCTGCGGCCCGGTGAAGACCTCGCCGTCCGGGAAGTTCTCGTGCCCGGCGCAGTTGATCCACTTCGACCGTGACGGGTCCACGTTCACGCGCAGGTCCGTGCCGTCGTGCCCATCTCCCGGCGGCACGCGGAACCGCAGTTCCCGCTTCGCCCCGAGGTACTCGCACACCCGCTGCTGGCGCTCGTGGATCGCCGTCCACGCCGCCACCGGGTCCGGCAGGTGCAGCAGCCCGGCCTCGAAGACGAACCGCTCGTACTGCGGCAGGCTCATCTCCGCGTCCTGCGCGCTCGCGAGCGTCGGGAACTGCGTCCCCACCCACCGCAGTTTCCCCTCCGCGAACCGCGTCAGGAACCGGTCCATGTACGCCCGGCGCGACTGCTGCCGCTTCGCCAACCGAGCCGCCTCGAACCGGCTCATCGACCGCGTGTTCACGTCCGCCCACAGCCCGATGTGCACGTCCATCGTCTCCACGCGGTGCGCGTCGAACGGCGAGACCCACGCCAGTTGCTCGTCGCTCGCGTGCTCCATCAGCGCAACGTCCAGCGCATCGCTTCGCGCCGCCCACACCGGGTGCCCGCCCGCCTTCAGCACGGCCTCGAACACCGCCTCCACCAGCGGCAGCGCGGCCGGCTCGGAGTTCACGCTCACCACGTCGCCGCGCTTCACCCGCGTCGAGTACCGCACGAGCACGTCCGCCATCCGATCCAGCCTCTGGTCACGCATGGGCGCCTCCGGGGGCGAGTGTAGGGCAAGCGAGAAAGCGCAAGTGGCAAATAGCAAATGGGCAAATAGCAGATGAGAGATTGAGACGTGGGGTCAAGGACAGACGCTGTGCGGCGCAGGCGAGGGGATGCCGGGCCTAAACGCTCGTAGGGCTCAATCGGGCCTCTTGGATTTGCCATCTGCCCATTTGCCATTTGCCATTTGCCATTTGCTATCCGCCCTTTCCCCCCTCTCCCCTCCGCCTCCTACACTCCCCCCACCTCTAACCCCGGAGCCACCATGTCCACCATCACGCGTTCCCTGACCGGCGGCGCGATCGTCGCGGCCGCGATCCTCGCCGTCGGCCTCCGACCCGCCACGGGCACCCTCTCCCCCGCCCCCACGAGCCCCGCCGAGGTCCGCATCGCCACCGTGGACACCCTCAGCCTCCTCGAGCGACTCATGGAGACCGAGGCCTACCGCCTCGAACGAGAGCAGCACACCGCCTCGTGGAACGAACAACTCAAGGCCATGAGCGACAACATCCAGGCCCTCGAAGCCCGGCTCATCGCCATGACCGCGCAGGACCCCGCCGCCCAGGAGGTCTACGGCCAGTACCAGTCGCAGCAGCAGGCCATCCAGGAACTCCAGCAGCGGGCTTTCGCCGACGTGGACGAGTTCAGCGCCCGCCAACTCGCCGACGGCTACCGCAAACTCCACGAGGCCTGCAACCGCGTCGCCGCCGAACGCGGCTACACGCACGTCGTCAGCACGCGCCTGGCCACGGACGATCTGCGCGAGGTCGGCACGAACGTCCTGCTCCAGGAGGTCATGATCCGCCCGCTCATCCGCGCCCCCGAGGGCGACGATCTCACCGACGCGATCGCCGAAGCCCTCCAACTGCCCGAAGTCCTGCCCGAGCCGTCCGGCCCGGAACCTGAGGATGCCCCGGCAGAGACAGACGAGGGACGCTGAGACGGTCGGCCGGTCCCCGCGGCGAGAGCAGGACACTTCGTGTGTTTCCACGATCCTGAACGGGGCCTGAAGGCCCCGGCTCTGAGTCCGACGCCATTCCGAGCCACGGGTCAGAGCCGCGGGTCAGAGCCGCGGGCTTCAGCCCGCGCGCACGTGCATCCCCAGTGCCCTCGCCCCGCAGGGCCGGGGAGCGGCAAAAAGAACGCCCGGGCCTTTCGGCCCGGGCGTTGGGTGCTACCTAGGGGTCAGGAACGAACGAGGTAGCGTTGCCTTGCCGTCAGATTACGGGCAGGGCGGGTTGTTGTAGAGGTTGAGGAAGCAGAGGAAGTCGAGCGAGTTGATGACCGTGTCGCCGTTGCAGTCGGCGGCGGGGTTCTGGCTGGTGTAGAGGTTGAGGAAGCAGAGGAAGTCGAGCGAGTTGATGACCGTGTCGCCGTTGCAATCGACGTAGCACTCATCGCCGCCGTCGGTGTTGCCCCAGAAGGCCATCATGTTGCAGAGCGGGTCGGGGCAGACGCCGAAGTCGTAGTAGTAGCACTCATCGGGCATCGTGTGGACGCCGTCGAGCGGGAAGTCGTCGTCGTGCTGCTGCGAGTCGTTGGTGCCGGGACGGCCCGGGAGACCGCCGTCGTCCGCGGTGCCCCACGCGCCGAAGTGGCAGTTGAAGGTGGCGAGGTAGAAGAACGCGCCGTCGAAGAAGTCGGAGAGGAAGTAGACGTTGGAGCCGTCGCCGTCCTTGACGAGCGTCCAGCCGTCGGCCGAGCCGTCGCCGAAGGAGAACTCGGAGTACCAGAAGCCGCGGGGGAGCACGCCGTAGTCGAAGACCCAGCCGTCCGCCACGGCGACCGCGGCGTCGCACGCGAGCGAAATGAACTCGGCCGAGGTCAGGATGCCGACGTAGGCCTGGGAGGTCATGCCCCACCAGAAGACCCAGGCGGCGCGGGCCGAGAAGTCCTCCAGAGCGTCCGACATGTCGTTGGCGGAGAAGGGGTTCGCGTAGACGGTGCCGAAGTACCAGCGGCTGCCCTCGCCGATGCCGCACTCAGGGCCGCCGATGGGCGGGAAGCCGGAGGTGCAGTCGTCGGTGGGCTGAACGGCGTCCCACAGCATGTCGCAGACCTCGTCGACGCGGCCGAACGAGGAAGCGTCGCGCCACTCGCCCATGATCTTCATCTGGCCATCGACCAGCGACACGGGCGCCACGCGGACGGGCTTGACCATCCCGTCGATGGCCTTGACCTGGGGCTGCGGCTTGTCACCGGCGATCGCGGCGCCGGCGAGGCCCAGACACATCCCAGCACAGACAAACAGGTTTCTCGCCTTCATTGAGCAAACTCCTTCTTCGATGCAAAGGAACCAGACGCACTCTTGCCCCGATCACTCCGCGGGGCAAACGCGGAACACGCGATCAACCCGCCACGGAACGCCCGTGACGGTAGTACGACCACCAGCAGATACACCGGCGCACACGCCGCGCGAATCGGCACGGGACATGGCATGGGCCGACGCCTTGCGCAACGAACCGTCTCCTTCCCCCAACGAGATTCGCGAGTCTCCAGCCTGCGAATCCGCTCCGATACGGAAGACCCCCCGATCGGAGCCTGCGAACACCGTCTCTCCTTCCGCGGCGGCTCGAACGAGACACCGGGCTATGCGCAATATACACACCTTGGCCCGCAACGCAATAGGGGTCCGGGCATTTTTCCGTGTATCCTGACATTCTCCGCAAAGTTCCGTCCCGGCCAGGGTTACCCCAACTTGACACACGATCGGCCGGGTACGGCACGATAGCCGATCAGATTCCAAACTCACAGGCCCAGTCGCCCCGTCACCCCGTCTCGACCCCGTCGGCCGCCGGCTCCGGAGGCCGACGCGACGCCATCATCGCCACGAAAGCGTCGAACAGGCCCGCCGCATCGTGCGGCCCGGGGGATGCCTCCGGGTGGTACTGGACGGCAAATATGGGACGATCCGCCAGCCGGAACCCCGCGACCGTGCCGTCGTTCAAGTGCCAGTGCGTGGCCTCCGCCCCGGCCGCCCGGAGCGATTCCGGGTCCACCGCGAAGCCGTGGTTCTGGCTCGTGATCTCGACGCGGTCGGTGAGGCGGTCGTGGACGGGCTGGTTCGCGCCGCGGTGCCCGAACGGCAACTTGTAGGTCTTCGCGCCGAGCGCCAGCGCCAGCAACTGGTGCCCGAGGCAGATGCCGAACGTCGGGATCGGGTCACGCTCCGTCGGCCCGATGAGTTCGCGCAGCGTGGCGATGGTCCGATCCACGGCCGCCGGATCGCCCGGGCCGTTCGACACGAACAGGCCGTCCGCCTTGCCCTCCGCGCGCAGTCGGCGCACTTCGTCGGGCGACACGTCGTGGGGCACGACCGTCACCTCGCACCCGCGCTGCGCGAGATGCCGCAGGATGTTCCGCTTCGCGCCGCAGTCGAGCGCAAGGACGTGGAACGCCCGCGTGGATCGTGCCGCGCCCTGCGGCGCCCAGTCGCCGAGCGTTTCCGCCCACGTCGCCGACGAGGTGCATCCGACCCTCGGCACGAGGTTCTGCCCCGCCATCGAGGGCGCGTTCCGCGCTGCCTCGACGAGCGCGGCGTCGGTGAGGTCGTCGCGATCGGTGAGCGCGCCGGGCATTGCGCCCCGCGTGCGGATGCGCCGCGTGATGGCCCGCGTGTCGGCGTCCGTCATGCCCAGCACGCCCCGGCCCTCGAGCCACGAGGCAAGGTCGCCCTTCGCCCGGTAGTTCGAGTGGCGGCGAGCGAGTTCGCGCACCACGAAGCCCGCCACCTGCACGCGGGCCGACTCCATGTCCTCGTCGTTCACGCCCGTGTTGCCGATGAGCGGGAAGGTCTGCACCAGGATCTGCCCGTTGTACGAGGGGTCGGTCAGCGACTCCTGGTACCCGGTCATCGCCGTGTTGAAGACCACCTCCGCGACCGACAGCACGCCCCGCCCCGCGGCCCCGAACGCCCGACCTCGGACGATCGAGCCGTCGGCAAGGGCGAGTCGGGCGGTGCGCTGGGGTTGGTTCGGCATCGGTAGAGTGTACGCGGAACCATGGGCGAGACGCTGTTCGGACGCGAGGAACGCGGCCCCGTGCGCGAGGGCGGGGTGTACGTGCGCGTCGCGGTCGAACGAGGCATCGAGGGCACGGGCGAACTCACCTACTGGTCGCCCCAGGGCGTGATCGTCGGGCAACGCGTCAGCGTCCCTCTCGGGCGCAAGGACAAGCCCGCCGGCGGCGTCGTCGTCGCCGTCGGCGGCGAGGAACTGCTGGACGGGTTCGCCCCCGACCGCGTCAAGGCCGTGCTCGCCACCGGCACGGCACGCCTGCCCGAGCCCATGCTCGAACTCGGCCGCTGGATGTCCCGCTACTACGTCTGCCCGCTGGGCATGGCCCTGGCGACGATGATGCCGGCGGCCGTCAAGCGGCGTGCGGGACGCCGGGTCGTCACCGAACTCGCGCCCGCCGAGGGCGTGGACACGCCGACACATCTCACGCCCGGGGCACGCCGCGCCTGGGAGGCGATCCGCGCGATGCCCCGGGGGGCGTTCCCGATCGCGCCGCGCGACCTGGCGGCCCGCATCGGCGAGAAGACGCTGGGGGCGATCAACCGGCTGGTCCGCGCGGGCCTGCTGCTCGAGGTCGACCGCGAGACCGTCCGCGAGGCCGGCGCGGCCCGGAGCCTGTACGTCGAGGCCGACCGGCCGGTCGAACTGACTCCGGAGCAGGCCCGCATCGTCGAGGGGATCGGGGCGGGGCTGGGCGCGTTCGGGGTCCACCTGCTCCGCGGGATCACGGGCAGCGGCAAGACCGAGGTGTATCTGCGCCTCATCGAGCGCGTGCTGCAAGGGGGGGGGAGCGCGCTCGTGCTCGTCCCCGAGATCTCGCTGACGCCCCAGACCGCCGCCCGCTTCGAGGCCCGGCTGCGCGCGCACGGGGTGGTGACGCTGCACTCCGGCCTCAGCGCGACCCAGCGCCACGCCGCCTGGGCACGCGCCGCGTCCGGCTCGGCGCGGGTGGTCGTCGGGGCGCGATCGGCCGTCTTCGCGCCGTTGGTGCGCCCCGCCCTGATCGTCGTCGACGAGGAGCACGACGCCTCCTACAAGCAGGACCAGGTCCCGCGGTACAACGCCCGCGACGTGGCCGTCATGCGCGGACGCTTCGAGCACTGCCCCGTCCTGCTCGGGAGCGCGACGCCCTCGCTCGAGAGTTGGGCCAACGCCAAGAGCCGCCGCTATCGCCTGTGGGAGTTGCGCGAGCGCGTCGGCGGCGGGCGGCTGCCCCCGGTTGAGATCGTGGACATGCGAGAAGAGCGGCGCGCCCGAGCCGAGCGGGGCGGCGACCGCGAGGCTTCGCTCGGCCCCACGCTCGAACGCGCCATCGCCGAGGCGCTCGCCGAGGGGGGGCAGGTCATCCTGCTCGTCAACCGCCGCGGCTTCGCCCACTACCTCGCCTGCCCGAACGCGAGGTGCGGCTGGGTGATGACGTGCGACCACTGCGACGCGGGCATGGTGCTGCACGTCGGCCGCTCGCTGCCCAAGGGTGGGGTGGTCCGCTGCCACCATTGCCTCGCCGAGCAGCGCGTGCCCTCGGTCTGCCCGGTCTGCGGCCTGGGCGTCTCGCGCCTCGGCGCGGGCACGCAGCGCCTCGAGGACGAGCTCGCCCGCACCTTCGGGCCCGAAAGCCTCGAGCCGGGGCGCACCATGCTCAGGGTCGACTCCGACGCCATGCGGTCCGGGCGCGACTACGCCGACGCCCTCGCCCGCTTCGCGCGCGGCGAGGTCCGGCTCCTGCTCGGGACCCAGATGATCGCCAAGGGCCTCGACTTCCCCGGCGTCACGCTGGTCGGCGTCGTGAGCGCGGACACCGCCCTGGCGATGCCCGATTTCCGCGCCGCGGAGCGCACCTTCCAACTCGTCAGCCAGGTCGCCGGGCGGGCGGGTCGCGGCGAACGCCCCGGCCGCGTCATTGTTCAGACCTGGGAGCCGCACGCGCCGCCGATCCGCCACGCGGCAGCGCACGACTACACGTCGTTCGCGGACGACGAACTGCACCAGCGGCACGCCGCCGGCCTCCCTCCCGCAACGCGCATGGTGCGCATCGTCTGCCGCGACGAGGATTCGGCCAGGGCGGGCGAGGCCGCCCGGGCCTTGGCCCACACCCTGCGCGAGACCGGCGGGCGCGGCGTGCGGGTCGAGGGGCCGATGCCCTGCCCCATCTCGCGGATCGCCGGGCAGTACCGCTTCGCCGTCGAGGCCTACGGCGCGACGGCCGCGTCGATCCAGGCCGTGCTCGCCGCGGCACGCTCCGCGGGGCTGCTGCTGAGCGACGCGAAGACCGCGGTTGACGTGGACCCGGTGGCGTTGATGTAAAGCAAGGGATCGAGGCATCGTGGCGTCGAGGCATCAAGGGCGCGGCACGCCGGAAGCCTCTATGCTCCCGCATGATCGTCCACCTGAACGGGGAACTCGTGCCGCGCGATCGCGCCGCCGTCAGCGCGTTCGACCGCGGCTTCCTGTTCGGCGACGGCGTGTACGAGGGCCTGCGATCGTTCGACGGGTGGGTCATCGCGATGGACCGGCACATTGCGCGGATGCGCGAAGGACTGGCCGAGGCGAGGATCCACTGGGACGCCGCCCGTCTCGCTCGATTGACGGACGACCTGCTGGCCGCCAACGGCTTCAAGGACGCCTTCGTTTATTGGCAGGTGACGCGCGGCACGCCCGGGCCGGACGACCCCGTGCGCACGCGGCTTCCGGCGCGCTCCATGCGCCCGACGGTCTTCGGGTACTGCGTGCCGACGCCGGGCCTTGCACAGTGCGTCGAGCCGGGCCGCGTGCGGGCCGCCACCGTCGAGGACCGACGCTGGCTGCGCGGCACGCTCAAGTCGATCTCCCTGCTGGGCAACGTGCTCGCGGCGGCGGAGGCACGCGAACGCGGCGCGGACGACGCGATCATGGTTCGCGATGGGCTTGTCGCCGAGAGTTGCACCTGCAATCTGGTCGCCGTCGATCGGGACGGGCAGATGGCGACACCGTCCCTCGACAGCGTGCCGATCCTCGCTGGCGTCACCCGGGCGCTCCTGCCGGAGATCGCGCCCGGCGTCGAGTCGCGCCCTGTGCGGGCGGACGAACTCCGCGAAGCAAGCGAGATCGTGCTTCTCGGCACGCTCACCATGGTGGCGAGCGTCGTCGAACTCGACGGCAGGCCCGTCGGCTCGGGCGAGCCGGGACCGGCGGCGCGGCGACTCCTCGCCCGCTACACCGAGTGGATCGCCGAGCGTTCGAGGGGACGCCGATGACGGACTTCGACGGGGCGCGGGTCACGGTGATGGGCCTGGGCCGATTCGGCGGCGGCGTCGGTGTCGCGCGCTGGCTCGCCGCGCAGGGGGCCGACGTGCTGGTGACCGACCTCGAACCGGAAGATCGGCTGGGCGGATCGATCGCCGCGCTGGCCGACCTGATCGACGAAGGGCGGGTGCGACTCCGCCTCGGCGGACACAACGTCAGCGACTTCACGACTTGCGATCTCGTCGTCGCCAACCCCGCCGTCCCTACGCCGTGGGAGAACCGCTTCTTGCGTGCGGCCGGCGCCGCGGGGGTCGCCGTTACCACGGAGATCGCCCTGCTGGTCGAGCGTCTTCCTTCGCGGCAGCGCGTCATCGGCGTCACCGGCACGGTCGGCAAAAGCACGACCGCGGCCATGATCGCCGCCGGGCTGCGCGGCGCGGAGCAACCCACCACATTGGGCGGCAACATCGGCGGCACGCTCCTCGGCGAACTCGAATCGCTCGACCCGTCGTCGTGGATCGTGCTCGAACTCTCCAGCGCGATGCTCCACTGGCTTGGCGACGCCCGCTGGTCGCCCGGCATCGCGGTCGTCACCGGATTCGCGCCGAACCACGCCGACTGGCACGGCACGCTTGACCATTACGAGGCGTCGAAGCGCCGGATGCTCGCCCACCAGGCGCCCGGCGACGCCTGCGTGCTCGGGCCGGGCGTGCACGGCTGGGCGTCCGCCCCCGGCGTTCGTCGGACGCTCGTCGACGCCGCCGCTCGCCTGGACGGCCTGCGCGTGCCCGGCGCGCACAACGCGGCGAACGCCGCCATCGCGCTCGCGGCGTGCGCGGCCGCGGGCGCGAGCCGCGAGGGCTGCGAGCGTGGCGTCCGCGCCTTCGAGGGGTTGCCTCACCGCCTGGAGGCCGTGGGCGAGGCGGGCGTTGGGGGGGGGGTGGTCCGTGTCTTCAACGACTCGAAGGCGACGACCCCCGAGGCGACGCTCGTCGCGCTGGAAGCCGTGCGCCCTCTCGGGCCGGTGCACCTCATCGCGGGCGGATACGACAAGGGCATCGACCTCTCGCCCATCGTCCGGGCCGCGCCGCGACTCGCCGGCCTCTACACGATCGGCGCGACCGGTGATGCGCTCGCACGCGCGACGGGCGGGAACGCCGAGTCCTGCGGCACCCTCGAGGCCGCCGTCGCCCGCGCGTTCGAGCGCGCCCGCCCCGGCGACGTCGTCCTGCTCAGCCCGGGGTGCGCATCGTGGGACCAGTTCGAGAACTACGAACGCCGCGGCGAGGCCTTTCGCCGGCTCGTCCGCGAGCGAGTGGAGGCGATGCGATGCGCGCCGTCGTCCCGCTGATCTTCGCGGCCACGCTCGCCGGGTGTGCCACGCACGAGGGCACGCCGGACCCAACACCGCCCGCCGGCGCGGTTCCGAGCGATGGCCCGCACGCCGTCGCCCCCGATGACGGCTGGGTCGAGGCGTTCCCGGGCGTTCGCGTCAACGTCGCGCGCCGGGCCGTCGAGGTCGAGGGAATCGTGCCGATCGACTGCCACCATCCGGAAACGCCGGACGTCTACCTCGAAGTCATCGTCTGCACGCCGGACACGCGCGAGCACGAGGCGCTGGTGATGACGCGTGCGCTGCCGTCGCACGTTCACGCCGCCCTGCTGCTCGTTGGGCTTGCGCCCGGCTCGCCCGGCGCCTTCGTCCCCGACAACGAGGGCCGGCTGATCCGCGTGCCGCCTCGCGGCGATCCGGTCCGTGTCCTGCTCTTCACCGACGGCGACGAAGCGGGAGCGCCCGCGAGCGACTGGGTCGTCAATGTCACGTCCGGCCGCGCGCTGAGCGATGAGGCCGCGGGCGGCTGGGTCTTCGCCGGCTCGCGCATGGTCCGGCGGCAGGGTCGCGAGCGCTACGACGCCGACGGCGAGGGGACGCTCGTCGGGCTGCACACCTTCGGCGCGGAAGTGGTTGCGTGGCGGCCTGTCTACAACCCCGAGTCCGTGATCGACGAGCCGGAGTGGATCGCGAACCGGGCGGTTGTGCCGGCGTTCGGAACGACCGTCCGCGTCCGGCTCGAGGCCGCCGACTGACCGTCACCGACCGAGGCGGAGTTCGATGTCACGCGGCTCGGGGCTGGGGTTCGACTCGTCGCCGGGGACCTGGACGGTGAACCGCGTGCGCCGACCGAGCAGGAACCCCGACTCGTCGAGCGCGGCGATGAGTTCGCCGACGGACCGAACGGGCCGGCCGTTGACCGCCGTGATGCTCTGCCCGGCCGCGAAGCCGCGCAGTTCAGCGGGCGACGCAGGGCGCACGCCGATGACGGCGGGCCGCTCGTCGAGCGCGATCCGTCCCCGCCGCGCGTCGAGCGAGTCTCGCACGTACAAGCCCGCGGACTCGAGCGCCTCGATCACCGAAGCGTTCACCAGGTTGCCGCGTGGGTTCTCGACGAGCGTGGCCGTCGCTTCGAGAAACTCGCCTTCGCGCCAGAACCGCACCCGCACAGGGTTACCAGGCTGAACGTTCGAGACGAGCGATCGCAGCACCCCGTCGCCTGTGACCGGCTCGCCCTCGATCGCGACGATCACGTCGCCGACGCGGATGCCCGCCTGCTCCGCCGGCCCCCGCGGCGAAATCCCCTCAACCAGCACGCCGTAGCCGTTGTAGCCCGACCGTTCGGTGAGGGCCGCGCCGGATCGCGGGGAGAACGTGATGCCGAGCAGCCCGCGCGAGACGGACCCGTGCTGTATGAGTTGGGAGACGACGGACTCGATCGTCGCCAGCGGGATCGCGAACGAGATGCCCGCGGACTGCCCCTCGGTTGTTCCCTCGGACTCGGTCCCGGTGGCGATGGCGACATTCATGCCGACGACGCGCCCGCGCGAATCGACCAGCGGCCCCCCGGAGTTGCCGGGGTTCACGGCCGCGTCGGTCTGGATGAAGTTCGTGTACCCGTTGGCCGAGGCCACCGCGCCGCGCGGCTCGCGGCCCACCCCCGACACGATGCCCTGCGACATCGAGAACTTGAACCCGAACGGCGAACCGAAGGCGTAGACATGGTCGCCCTGCTGAAGCCGAACGCCCGTCGCGCGCGTTGCGGGGAACAGCCCCGCCGACGTCGGCGCCTTCAGCACCGCGATGTCGGTGAACGGGTCCGCCCCGACCAGCGTCGCTTCGTACAGCCGCCCGTCGGAGAACTGCACACGGATCGCATCCGCGCCGCGCACAACGTGGGCGTTCGTCACAACGTGCCCGTCGGCGTCGTACACCCACCCCGAGCCGGTCGACCCCGATCCGAACAGCCACGGCCCCGCATTCGTGCGCACTTCGACATGGACCACCGAGGGAGCGACCGCGTCCGCGACCGCCCGCGTGGCGCGGCTGATGCGGTCCAGAATGTCGTCCGTTTCGAGCGACTGCCGAGCGTGCAGGACGCGGGCAGAGGTCGTCGCGTACCCGATCTGGCGGACGAAGGCCGGGACCGTGAGGATGGCGAGCAGGGCAACCAAGCCAACGACCAGCGCGGGTCCGACTGCAACGAATCGACGCATCACGGGCCTCCTGCCTCCACACCGGCTCGTGCACGGTCGAGTCGCCCGTGCCTCCCCGGCCCGAGTTTATTCGGTTTGCCGGGCCGGTCGGCTGCGGAGTCGGTCCAGTTCTCCGGGCAGCATCTCGTACCGCACCCCTCCCACACGCCGTTCCGCGACTCTCCGGACCCACTCCGCCGCCGCCGACTGGAACGCCGGCCCAAGGGCCGCTACCGGCTCGGCGAACCGGGGCGCCTGCTCCGACAACCCCAGGAGGTCCTGAAGCACCAGCACCTGCCCGTGGCAGTCCGGTCCCGCCCCGATCCCGATCACGGGCACGGTCGTGGCGTCGACGATCCGCCGGGCGACCTCGTTCGGCACCGCCTCGACGAGCAACAGCACCGCACCCGCCTGCTCCATGGCGACCGCGTCCGCCACCAGCCGCTCCGCCTGCTGCGCCGTCCGCCCGGCCGAGGCGTATCCGCTCGTCAGCGCAGCGGTCTGGGGCCTGCTCCCGACATGACCGCAGATCGGCACGCCCGCGCGCGTCATCTTCTCGACCAGCGCCGCGAACGAGGCGTTCGCCTCGATCTTCACGCAGTCCGCCAGGCCCTCCGTCAGGAACCGGCCCGCGTTGCGGATCGCCTCAGCCTCGTCGGCCTGGTACGACATGAACGGCATATCCGCCATCACGAACGTGTGCGGCGCGCCGCGCTTGACGCCCGCCGTCAGGGCGATCGCGACCTCCAACGGCATGTCGATCGTGCGCCGAAAGCCGAGGATCACCTCCGCCGCCGTGTCGCCCACGAGCAGCACGTGAACCCCGGCCCGCGCCAGCCACCGGGCCGTCGTCGCGTCGTAGCACGTCAGGCACGCGAACGGCTCGCCGCGCTCACGCATCCGACGGAGCGCCCGGAGCGTGACCGGCGCGGGCGGGAACGGCTCGACCGGCTGGGCGGTCGGCGAGTCGGCCATCGGGTCGGATCGGGTATGCACGCACAACTGTATACGGATCGGCGGCGGGGGGATGTTCGGGTCGTTCTCCGGCAATACGATCGTCCCGTGCCTCTCCTCGCCGCCGCCAACCTGCGCCTGCACTACGGCAACGTCATCATCCTCGACGGCTGCTCCATCAGCGTCGAGGCGGGCGAGCGGGTCGGCGTGGTGGGCCGGAACGGCACCGGCAAGACGACCCTGCTCCGCGTCCTCGCCGGCTCGCTGCGGGCGGACTCGGGCGACGTGAACCTCCAGCGCGGCGCACGGGCGGGCTACCTGGCGCAGGTCGTGCAGGTGACACCCGGGCGAACGGTCCGCGAGGAAGCCGCGAGCGCGTTCGAGGAGTTGTCCCGGCTGCACCGCGACCTGGACGCCGTGTTCCACGACATGGCCGGCGCGCACGGCGAAGACCTCGCCCGCTTCATGCGCCGCCAGGAGGACCTGGAGCGCCGGATCGAGGCGGCGGGCGGGTACGCCATCGACCACCGCGTCGAGGCCGTCCTGCACGGGCTGGGTTTCACCGACGCGCAGTTCGCGCTCGCGACCGACGTGCTGTCGGGGGGGCAGAAGGCGCGGCTCGCGCTCGCCCGCCTGCTCCTCGAAGACCCGGACCTGCTGCTGCTCGACGAGCCGACGAACCACCTCGACATCGAGGGCCGGGAATGGCTGGAGACGTTTCTTCGCGAGGAGTTCCGCGGCGCGGTCGTCATGGTCTCGCACGACCGGCGACTGCTCGACAACGTCGTCTCGCGGATCGTGGAGGTCGAAGCCGGAAGGCTCATCGAGTACCCCGGCAACTACGCCAAGTTCCGCGAGTTGCGCGCCGAGCGACGCCTGACGCAGATGCGCGCCTACGAGCGACAGCAGACCCGATTCCGCAAGGAAGAGGAATACATCCGTCGCTTCAAGGCGGGCCAGCGCGCCAAGCAGGCCCGCGGGCGCGAGTCGCGCCTCGACCGCGAGAAGGCCGACGGACGCCTCGAACGCCCCGCCGAACTCGCCACCTTCCAGCTCGAGCTCCCCAGGGCCGAGCGCAGCGGCGACGCCGTCGCCTCCGCACGCGGCCTCGGCAAGCGATACCGAAACGAGGACGGCGCCGAACGCGTCCTCTTCCACGACCTCGACGTGACCATCGCCCGCGGCGAACGCTGGGGCGTCATCGGGCCGAACGGCGCGGGCAAGACCACGCTCGTGCGCTGCCTGCTCGGCGAAGTCGCGCCGGACCAGGGAACCGTGCGCATCGGCAGCAAGGTCATCGTCGGCTACCTGCGCCAGGTCCACGACGAGGCCGACCCCGACCTGAGCGTCGTCGAGTACCTCCGGTGGGCCGTCGCTCGGGAGAGCGGCGGGCGCGTGATGAGCGAGCAGGAAACCCGCGACCTCGCCGGCGCGTTCCTCTTCAGCGGTGAAGAGCAGGACAAGCCGCTCCGCTCGCTCTCAGGCGGCGAGCGCAGCCGCGCCGCCCTCGCCGCCATGCTCGCCAGCGCCAAAAACCTCCTCGTCCTCGACGAGCCGACGAACCACCTCGACATCCCCAGCGCGGAGCGCCTCGAAGACGCCCTCTCGACCCAGGGCGGGTACGACGGCACCATCATCCTCATCAGCCACGACCGCGCCCTGATCGACGCCGTCTGCGACCGTCTCCTCGTGCTCGACGGCCGCGGCGGCGCGGAGGTCTTTGTCGGGAACTACACCGAATGGCTGGACAGACACCCCCGCCGCGCCGGGCCAGAGCCCCACGCCCGTGTCCCCGTCGATCGACGAACCGAGGCCGCAAAGCCGACCTCAGCGGTGCGTCCGAACCCCGACGGAAGCACGCGACCGGCGGCGGCGGCGAAGTCCCGCTTCTCGTGGATGTCCGTCGATCGGATCGAGGAACGGCTCGGCGAACTCCAGGCGGAGATCGCCGATGTGGACGCTGCGCTCGCCGAGCCGGAGACGTGGCGGGACTCCGCCAAGTCGGCCTCGCTCCAGGAGCGTCGCGGTATGCTGGCCGCCGAGGTCGAGGAACTCGAGGCCGAGTGGCTTCGCAAGACCGACTGAACGCGTCAGGGAACACGGACGTGCAGCACGAACCACCCCCGCCGCCGACACCCGCCGCGCCACCGACGCAGCCGGGAGCCCTCGGCCCCAAGTCCCACGAGCCGGACGGCCTCGATACCTACCAACACGTCGCCGAGACCGTGGGCATGTTGCCGTCGCTCCGGCGGCGCGACAACCTGATCCAGGCTGTCCTTGTGGTCGCGGGCGCTGTGGTCGGCGCGCCGCTCGGCCTCTGGCTCATGTCGGGCGACCGACTCGGCGAGGACATCCCCTCGTGGGCCGGGCTGGCCGTGGGCGGGGTCGGCGGCGCGGTCGTCGCCTGCCTGCTCAGCGGCTTCGTCCTGATGGTCCTCGGCTGGGTCCGCGCGCTGAAGAAGTAGGGTCGGCGTTCAATCGCGGAACAGCGTCATGCCCGCGTGATTCTGGCTGACCGTGACGTTCCCGAAGATGGAGATGAGCGCGTTTCGCTGGTCCCCGGGCACGCTCTCGCTCAACTGATCCCCGGTGAGATCGTTCTCGTTCACGAAGATGTTGTCCCCGTAGGCGCGATCCCGCGCCACGCCCCCGGTCGCCGCCGAGAACGTGATCGGAATCTCCTCCGGGTCCGCTCGCGTCAGCAGCTCGACGCTGCCGTCGCCCATCGCCGCGTGCCCCCGCCACTCCGTCTTCGGAGGGAAGAACTTGAGCGTGTTCGATCCCGATCCGGTCGGCCCCGGCGCGAGCGTCCACTCGCCCGGCTGCCCGATGAACCGCGGCCCGCGCGTGCCCGCCACCACCGCCCTCGGATCGAACGACCCCGCGAACCGCTCGATGCGCGCCCCGTGCGGCGGCATGATCGCGTAGGACACGTTCCCCACGTTCGGATCGCGCCGCCCCAGCCCCACGCCCGTGTACGAGTTCTGCTCGCCAGGGAAGCCGCAGAACCCCGGGTCCCAGACCGCGGCTTCGGGGCGCACGGCTTTCTGGGGCGACGCCCGCTCGAAGAGGAAGTCCACCTGGATGTTGGTGTTCATCTCCAGCGGGCTGCGGCACTGCTCGACGGTCAGCACCTCGTTGTAGATCAGCACCGACAGGATGTTGGCGAGGTTGTCCTTGACGAACGGCGGGTTGCTGCCCTTGGAGACCGTGGCGTCGGCGAGGTCGAGCCGACTCGGCAGCGGGTACGCGCCGGCGTTGTTCCCGGCCCAGACCGTCATCGCCTGCGCGATCGCCCGCACGTGCGTCGAGTCCTTGAGCCGGCGCGCCCGCTCGCGCGCCCCCGCGAGCGTCGGGAGCAGGATGCCGAGCAGAAGCCCGACGATCAGGATGACGAGCAGCAACTCGACGAGCGTGAAGGCTCGGAGGGTGCGGGTCCGGCAGCGGGTCATGGCTGGCCTCCGTCGATGCCTCGCCCACGGGGTACGGGAGTGAAACGGGTCCGCCGCCCTTCGACGACGGACCCGATGCGTTCAGAGAACTCGGCGAACGGGCCGGGCCGGGCGGCCCGCCCGACGCGGATCAGTCGAAGAAGACGTTCATGACGAACGCGTTGGTGACGGTGGAGTAGGAGCGGATGTAGGCGTTGGTGCCGTCGTTCTGGCCGCCCATGTTCTGCGAGTCGCGCTTGTTGCGGTTCTTGTCGTCCTCGTTGACGAAGATGTTGTCGTTCTGGGTGCGCTGCGCGGCGGGGAGGTCAAGGAACGAGAAGGTGAGGCCGTCCGGATCCGGCTCGGTCTCGAACTTGGTGCTGTTGTCGTTGTAGCCGATGTTGCCGCTCCACTTGGTGCGCGAGCCGTGGATGAGGAGCGTGTTCGAGGTGTCGCCGATCTCGGTGTCGTAGCCCGGAGCGCCGCCGTTGGCGCCCTTGATCAGCGTCCAGGGGTTGTTGCCGCCGCCGCCCGTGTAGCCGGGACCGCGGTTGCCCAGCGCGGGCTCGGTCGAGACGAAGGTGTTGGACCACTTGGCCTTGCGCTTGCCGAAGGGCGGGGTGTGGGCGTAGGAGAACGAACCGGGCGCGCCGTCCGAGTCGCCCTGAATGCCGGTGTCCTCGGGCGTGGCGCGGAAGCCCGGGTCCCACAACGCCTGCTCCTTGACCTGCGCCTTCTCGGGCTGATCGAACTGGTAGCCCTGGAACTGGCGGATGTCGCCGTTGACCTCCGCGGGGCTGATCAGAATCTCGGTCGGGATGAACCCGTTGAAGATCAGCACCGAGAAGAGGTGCCGCGTGACGTCCTTCGTCACGGGGTCCGCGCCCGCCTGGACCGTGGCGTTGTTCTTGTCCAGCCGGCTGGCCAGCGGGTACTCGTCGCGGTTGTTCTGGGCGAAGATGACCATCGCCTGCAGGACGCCGCGGATCTGCGTGCTGTCCTTCAACTGGCGCGCGCTGGCGCGGGCCTTGCCGAGGGCGGGCAGCAGGATGCCGATGAGCAGGGCGATGATCGCAATCACCACCAGCAGCTCGATGAGGGTGAACGCACGACGTTTCATGGTGAGACTCTCCAATCTCTGGCGCGAGATGCGGCGGGATTGATGTGGCCCGCCCGCGCCGGTGTGTTCGACCGCGGTTGCTTCCAACACCCGGGCCACCGAACCGGACGCCCGATCGCCGCCGCCCGCTCC
This sequence comes from Planctomycetota bacterium, assembly GCA_014584315.1. Taxonomy (GTDB): domain Bacteria; phylum Planctomycetota; class Phycisphaerae; order Phycisphaerales; family UBA1924; genus CAADGN01. Next base: position 49,992 of record JACTNA010000030.1, read on the forward strand.
ACGCGGACGCCGCGACGCTCGAAGCGGACCGGGGCGATGCGCCCACGATTCCGTCTGGCACACCGACCGATCAGTCCGAACGCACGGGCGCAGTCGATCCCCGTGGTGCGGGCCTCGCGGCCGGGTCGGATTGTCGGTGAGTGTCGGTCCCTTTCGGGATGACTGGCGACGGCACTGAGGCCGCCAATGAGAGCAGGAAAATCTGAATCCGGGCCTCGATACTCACCAAGCACGCGCGTGTGCTGCACTACCCTACTGACTCCGGTTCGCATGTCAAGCCCGTTGGTTCCGGTATCCTGCCGAACAGGCCCCCCACTCTCACGAAACACCCCAATCTGAGTTCACCATGCCAGAACAAATCACAAACAAACGGCCCGATGGGCCCGAGGCCCGTCTGGCCGCCCTCGGGATCACCCTCCCCGACGCCCCCAGGCCCGTCGCCGCGTACATCCCGGCCGTTCGAACCGGCAATCTCGTCTTCGTCAGCGGCCAGATCCCGATGCGCGACGGCAGGCTCATCGCCCAAGGTCGCGTTCCCGGCGAGGTCTCCCAGGAAACAGCCCGGGATTGCGCTCGCCAGTGCGCACTGAACGGCCTCGCGGTCGTCCGCGCCGCCGCGGGCACGCTCGACGCCGTCAAGCGCGTCGTCCGGCTCGGCGTGTTCGTCGCCAGCGAGCCCGGCTTCCACGCTCAGCCGCAGGTCGCCAACGCCGCCAGCGAACTCATGGAGCAGGTTTTCGGCGAAACAGGGCGGCACGCCCGCGCGGCCGTCGGGTCCATCGACCTGCCCCTGGGCGCCCCCGTGGAGATCGAGTTCCTGTTCGAAGTCGAGTAGGGACGGCCTCAACCGAACGCCTTTTTGTAGTCCGCCACGAACTTCTCCAGCCCGGTGTCCGTCAGCGGGTGCTGCATCACCTGCTCGATCACCTTGTACGGCACGGTCGCCACGTCGGCCCCCGCCAGCGCGCAATGCACCATGTGCAGCGGGTGCCTGATCGACGCCGCCAGAATCTTGGTAGCGAACCCGTAGTTGTCGTACACCTGGCGGATCTGCCGGATCAGGTCCATGCCGTCCGTCGCCACGTCGTCGAGCCGGCCGATGAACGGGCTGACGAGGAACGCGCCCGCCTTCGCCACCATCAGCGCCTGGAGCGTCTGGAAGCAGAGCGTCATGTTCGTCCGTGTGCCCTCGTCCGTCAGCGTCTTGCACGCCTTGAGGCCCGCGATCGTGCTCGGGAGTTTCACCACGATGTTTCCGGCGATCTTCGCCCGCTCGCGTCCCTCGCGCACCATGCCCTCGTAGTCCGTCGCGATCACCTCCGCCGAGACCGGACCCTTGACGACCTCGCAGATCTCCGCAAGCCGCTTGACGTAGTCCACGCCCTCCTTTGCAATGAGCGAAGGGTTCGTCGTCACGCCGTCCAGCACGCCGAGGTCGGCCGCCTTGCGGATCTCCTCGAGGTTCGCGGTATCGATGTACAGGTCCACGGTTCGTCTCCTTCCCTGTGAATCCGCCGGATGCTACCCGCCCGTCCGGCCTTCGCCCGAAACGAGCGTCGCCGAGAGTTCCCGCCGCAGGATCTTGCCCGTTGGGTTCCGCGGCAACTTCTCCAGCACCCGCACCTCGCGCGGCACCTTGTAGCCCGCCAGCCGCTCCCGGCAGTGCGCCAGCAACGCCCGCTCGTCGATCGTCTGCCCCTCCGACGGCTCGACGAACGCGATCGGAACCTCGCCGCGCACGGGGTCGTGCAGCCCGACCACGCCCGACGCCCCCACCGACGGGTGCTGGTTCAGCACTTCCTCGATCTCGCGGGGGAAGACGTTCTCGCCGCCGACGATGAGCATCTCCTTGATCCGGCCGGTGATGTACAGGTGCCCGTCCTCGTCCAGCCGACCCATGTCCCCGGTGTGCAGCCAGCCGTCGGCGTCGATAGCCCTGGCCGTCTCCTCCGGCAGGTTGAAGTAGCCCTTCATCAGGTTCGGCCCGCGGATGCGCACCTCGCCGTCCACGCCCGGCGGCTGCGGGCGCCCCGACGACGGATCGACCACCACCTCCTCCACCCGCGGCAGCGCACGACCGACCGACCTCGCCCGCCACTCGTGCGGCCGGCACCAGTTCGTCACCGGCGACGTCTCCGTCAGCCCGTACCCCTCGTTGATTGTTACGCCGAACCGCTCTCGGAACCGCGTGAACACGTCCTCGGAGAGCGGCTCGCCCCCGGACACCACGTACCGAAGCGACGCAAAGTCCTCCGGCGTCGCGTCCTTCACGGTCAGCAACGCGCCGTACATCGACGGGATCGCCACCAGAACCGTCGGGCGGTGCTCACGGATCAACCGCACGATCTTTTGCGGCACGAACCTCGCCGCGTACACGGCCCGCATCCCCACGGTCAGCGGCAGCAGCGTCAGCACCGTCAGGCCGAAGGAGTGGAACTGCGGCAGCACGCCCAGGATCACGTCCCGACGCGAGAAGTCCACCCACTCGCCCACCTGCCGCACGTTCGCCGCGAGGTTCCCGTGCGTCAGCATCACGCCCTTGGGCCGCCCGCTCGTGCCCGACGTGTACAGCAGCACCGCGAGGTCGTCCGGCGCGGCGACCGACGGCCAGCGAGGCTCGGGAAACGACCGGAAGTTGATCGACTCCATGCGCACAAGGTTCGGCACACGCGGCTCGCCGCCCAGGAACTCGAGCATCGGCCCGACCGTGAACACCGTGTCCGTGCCGCAATCGTCGATGACGTACTGCAACTCCTCCGGCTTCAAGAGGTAGTTCAGCGGCACCGCCGTCCGCCCAGCGATCCACGTCCCCAGCGCGGCGATCGGGAACGCCCCGCTCGTCGGCAGCAGCAGCCCCACCGTCGCAGACTTGGAGCGCCGCTCGATCTCGTCCGCCACGTGGAACGCGGCCAGCAGAATCTCGAGCGCCTTGTACCGCCTCTGATCGTCGATCACGACCGTCGAAAGCGGCCGGCTCAGGCACGAACGGATGATCGGCCAGTGAACGCTCACGCTGTTCTCCACGGGAGCAACCGTCCCCCCGGTACTCTAACGAAGCCCGACGCGAACGGGGCGGCAACCCCCGGCGCGGTTCGGGCGTATCGTGGAACGGCCGCGAGCCGTCGCGGCGCGACGCGGGCCAGCCGGGGCCGCCACGAGCGGCCCTCCCCACCTCCGGCCCGCGGGGAGTTGACCATGAGCCTGTGGCTTCGTCGTGCGGGCACTGTCGCGGCTGTCGGCGTGGCGCTGGCGGTCACCGGTGCGGCGAACCCCGCGACCGCCCAGCCGACGACGCGCACCACGGTCGAGGCCGGGGACTCGATCCCCGAGTGGCTGCGGGCGCACATCCCGAACCCGGACGACCCTCGCTACCGGGAATGGGCCGCCCAGCAGAAGCAGCGCCGGGAACTCGAGCGCGAGTTGCAGCGCCTCCGCGCGACCTACTTCCGGGATGTGCGTGCCGTCGAACGCCGCCAGGTCGGCATCGCCGAACTCCGCACGTACACCGAGCCGTTCGCGTACCCGTCCCTGCTCGAGGTCTTCAAACGCGAAGCCTCGGACGTGCGCACCGCGATCCTCGACATGCTCGTGGACCAGGCCACCGACGAGGCCGACGCGACCCTCGCCTGGGTCGCCGTCTTCGACCACGACCCGGCCATCAAGGCCCGGGCCGAGGAGCGGCTCCTGAAGCGCATCGCGCGCTGCGGCGAGGTCTCCGACCGCGTGAAACTCGTGCTCGCCGGCGGCCTCCAGCGCGACCGCAACGCCGACGCCGCCTCCGCCGCGGGCATCATCCGCACGCTCCGCCTGCACGAGATGATCCCGCTGCTCATCGCCTCGCAGGTCCGCGGCGACACGCGCGGCGCGGAAGAATCCCGCACCGGCGGCCTCGGATGGATCGTCATCGGCCAGCAGATCGCCTTCGTCAGCGACCTCACGCCCGTCGTCGCCGACAGCGCGGTCGGCTTCGACCCCACGCTCAGCGTCGTCACCGAGGGCGTCGTGCTGCGCATCATCGACGCCGTCGTCGTCACCTACCGCGTCGAGGTCCACAACGCACTCGTCGGCCTGACCAGCGAACTCTGGGGCAGGTCCACCGCCGGGCTGGGCTGGGACCGTCACGCGTGGATGCGCTGGTACAACGACGAGTTCCTGCCGCACATGCGCGAGCGCGCAGGCGGCTGACGCACGCTCACCGCTCCGCCACCGCGATCACCGACGCCGCCGCGTGCGTCGACGTGTGCGTCAGCGAGACGAGCCACCCCGTGATGCCGCGATCGGCCGCGATCTCCGCGGCCCGCCCGTGCAGCCGCACCGTCGGCGCGCCCGAGGGCAGCAGCACGACCTCCGCGTCGGTCCACGCGATGCCCTCGCTCCAGCCCGTCGCCAGCGCCTTGAAGACCGCCTCCTTGGCGGCGAAACGTGAGGCGAAACGCTGCCACCGCAGCCGCGACGATGCCTCGGCGTACGCCGCCTCGCCCGGCGTGAAGACGCGCTCGACCGCCCGGGCGCCATGCCGACCGATCAGCGCCTCCACCCGCGCGATCTCCACGAGATCGATGCCGTGTCCGACGATCCGCACGCCGGGATGGTACGGCCGCTCAGTACGGCCAGATCTCCAGCCCGTGCGGGCAGTTGCGGACGTCCTTTGAGACGCTCACCTGCTGCACGACACGTCCCGTCTCGAACTCGTACACCGTGATGGTCGTGGGTGAACACCCGGCGATCACGAACCCGTCGTCGGTCGCGCACAGCCCGCGTGCGAAGCCCGGCCGCGCGTGGTCCGCGGGGATGTTCGCGTTCAGCAGCGCTCCGCTGTCGAACTCCGGCACCGCGAACCGCCGCACCACGTTCCCCTCCAGATCGGCGTAGCACACCGCGTTCTCCGACGTGCTGTTGTAGAGCACGCCGTCACGGAACGGCCGGGCGTTGTGCGTCCACTGCGGGGTCGGAGCGTACGGGCGAGCGCCGTCGCGGTCGATGGCGTGGACCGCGTCCAGCCGCACGCCCCCGACGAACGTCCTCCCACGCCCGCGCCACACGCTGTTCACGTGCGTCGTATCGCCCGGCTTCGGGCCGTCCGATCGGGTCGGGTCGAACCGGCCCACGCGAAGGCGATGCTGGATCACCGGCCCCAGGTCGGTCAGCAGCCGGTGCGGGTAGTGCCGGATGAGCCTCGCGCCCGTGAACACGCCCGTGCGCAGGTCGAGTTCCAGCACAGAATCGAACCCGGTCGAGGTGAGGAAGAGCCGATCCCCGTCGGCATGGATCTCGTGGCAGTGCCGGAGGTAGCGGTTGCGGAAGGAGCGCAGGTGCTTGAACGACGGGTCGAAGACCATGATCTCGTCCGAGGCCGCGATGAGCACCGTGCCGTCGTGGTACGCGATGCCGCGCAGGCCGCGGTCGAACCCGCGCCCCGACCAGTCGATCTCCATCGTGTCCCAGTCGAGCACCTGCGTCGAAGCGCCGATCTCCAGATCGATCAGGTACGCGCCGCCATGGCTCTCGCCCTGGCGCGTCGAACGGATCACGTCGGTCACGAGAACGGTCGGGAGTCGTGGCATGGCGTTCCGGCACGTCGCGTGCGCCGGCGCGCCACGCGGTCACGCACCGGACGCGGACGTTGTCTTCCTCTGCCCCGACGAGGTCTTGTCCTGCGCGGGAGTCGCGGATGCGCACCCGCATGATTCGGAGCACGGGCCGGGCTTCGACTCCGCCTCCGCCGCCTTGCGGTACGACGACGATCGGTAATCGGTTTGATAGAAGCCGGAACCTTTGAACAGAATCGCGCCGCCCGCGCCGATCACGCGCTCGAGCGATCGCTTCTTGCATCGAGGGCAACCCTTCAGGGGAGACGCCTTGATCGAGTGGAACCGCTCGAAGGAATGCCCGCAGTTCCGGCACGAATACTCATACGTCGGCATGGCAAACCCTCTCGATGAATCGGTGGCTTTCTTCCATCACGAGTCCGATACGCCGTCCCGCGCATCTTCGCACGGCGCAGCGACGACAACCTTCGCCGGACGCAGCAGCCGGTCGCCGATCGCGTACCCGACCTGGCACGTCTCCGCGATGCGCCCCGGTTCGACGCCCTCGCGCGCCTGCTGCGAAACCGCCTGGTGACGCAGCGGGTCGTACTCGTCGTTCGGCTCCGGGCGGATCGTCGTGACGCCCAGCGACTGGATCGTCCGGTGCAGGTCGTCGCGGATCATCCGCACGCCCTGCACCACCTGCTCGACGCTCGCCGCCCCCCCAGCGTGGCCGAGCGCGAGGTCGAAGTGGTCCAGCACGCTCAGGAGCCGCTCCACCACCGACGCCACGCCCGCCTCGCGCGCCAGCCGGTGCTCCACCGCGGCTCGCTGCTGCGAGTTGCGGTAGTCCGCCAGCGACCGCTGGTACCGCCCTCGCAACTCGTCCAGTTCGGCCCGCAGCGCGGCCGTCGCGTCCTCGGCCGCGGGCCGCTCCCCCCCGCCCGCGTCCGCCGTCGGGTCCGCGCCCCCGCTCGTGATGTCCCGCTCGTGCTTCATCATGGCTCACGGTTCGCATCGCGGCCCGAGGACGAGCCGCCGAAGAAATCCTTGACCTTCCGCAGCACGCTCGGCGAGTCCGCCAGCACGCTCGCCCCTTCCGTCTCCGCGTACTCGCGCAGCAGGGACTCCTGTTTCGCGCTCAGCCGCTTCGGGATCTCGACCCGCACGCCCACGCGCAGGTCGCCCCGCCGGCCCGTGCGCAGGTTCGGCAGTCCCTCGCCCTCCACGCGGAACACGGAGCCGTGCTGCGTTCCCGGCGGCACGCGCAGCGTGGCTTCGCCGTCGAGAGTCTCGATCGGCAGGTCCGCTCCCAGCGCGGCCTGCGTGAACGAGATCGGCTGCTCCATCAGCAGGTTGTCGCCGTCGCGCACGAACCGCGGGTGCTTGCGCACGCGGATCACCACGTGCAGATCGCCGCGCACGCCGGTCCCCGCCGGCGAGGCCTCGGGGGGGGGCGGCTCGCCCTCGCCCTGCACCCGCACGGCCTGCCCCTCCGACACCCCCGCCGGGACCTTGACGTTGATGCGCCGCTTGCGCGAGACGCGCCCCCGCCCGCGGCACGCGTCGCACTGCTCGCGGATCACGGTCCCGCGCCCGCGGCAGGTCGGGCAGGCCGTCACCATGCGGAACATGCCCCCGAGTCCGGTCTGCTGCACCTTGCCCTGCCCGCCGCACGTCGGGCACGATTCGGGCGAGGTGCCGGGCTTCGCGCCCGTGCCGGTGCAGGCGTCGCAGACGTCGAGGCGCGTGAACTCGACCTCTCGCTCGCACCCGTGCAGCACGTCGTCGAGCGTGAGGGTGACCTCGGTCTCCAGGTCGTAGCCGCGGGCGACGCGCCGCCCCGAGGCGGATCGGCCGAACCCGCCCCCCCCTCCTCCCCCGAAGATGTCCTCGAACATCGAGAAGATGTCCGAGACGTCCATCCGCGAGAAGTCGTGCGTCGCCGGCCCTCCGCCGCGGCGCAGCCCTTCGTGCCCGAACTGGTCGTAGAGGCGCCGTCTCGCGTCGTCCGAGAGCACCTCGTACGCCTCGGCGGCCTCCTTGAACTTCACCTCCGCCTCCGCGTCGCCGGGGTTGCGGTCCGGGTGGTGCTTCATCGCCAGCCGACGGTACGCGCGCTTGATCTCCTCCGCGCCGGCGGTGCGCTCGACGCCGAGAATCTCGTAATAGTCGCGGGTGGTGGGCATGGCAAGGCACGCGGCATCTGGCACCAGGCACCGGGGAATGATGCAACCGCCCCGAAGACCTGCACCGCACAAGTGCCTGCCGCACAGTGCCCGGTGCCCAGGTTGTGAATCAAGCCCGCGAGCGTTCCCGCTCGGGGCTTGGAGATCGCTCGATCACGCCACCGCGCCGGCCTCCGCGGCCTTGTCCTCCTTCAGTTCAGTGACCAGCACGTCTGTCGTCAGCATCAGCCCCGCGACCGATGCCGCGTTCGTCAGCGCGGTGCGCGCCACGAGCGCGGGGTCGATGATCCCGGCCTTCACCAGGTCGGTGTACTCGCCCGTCGCGGCATCGAACCCGAACCCGCCCTTCCCCTCGCGCACCTTCTCGACCACCAGGTCGCCGTCGTGGCCCGCGTTGACGGCGATCTGCCTGGCCGGCGCTTCGAGCGCGGCCTCGACGATGTCGAACCCGAGCCGCTCGTCCCCCTTCGCCTTCGAGCGCGCCGCCTCGAGCGCGGGCTGTGCGCGCAGCAGCGCAACCCCGCCGCCGGGGACGTACCCCTCCTTGGCGGCGGCGCGCGTGGCGTGCAGGGCGTCATCGACCAGGTCCTTGCGGGCCTTCATGTCCACTTCGGTCGCCCCGCCGACGTTGATGATCGCCACGCCGCCGACGAGTTTGGCGTGCCGCTCCATCAGTTTCTCCCGGTCGTAGTCGCTCGTGGACTTCTCGTGCTGCGCGAGGATCTGCTCCGCCCTCGCCTGGATGTCCTTCTTCTTCCCCGCGCCCTCGATGATCGTGGTGTCGTCCTTGGTGATGACGATCTTCTTGGCCTTGCCCAGTTCGCCCAGTTCGATGGACTCGAGGCTGCGCCCCAGGTCCTCCGAGAAGAACGTGCCGCCGGTCAGGACCGCGATGTCGCCCAGCATCGCCTTGCGCCGGTCGCCGAAGCCCGGCGCCTTCACCGCGCAGATGCGCAGCACGCCCCGCAGCCGGTTCACGACCAGCGCGGCCAGCGCCTCGTTCTCCACGTCCTCGGCGATGATCAGCAGCGGCTTGTCCGACGCCGCGACGCGATTGAGCAGCGGCAGGAAGTCCGCCAGGTTCGCGATCTTCTTCTCGTGGATCAGCACCAGCGCGTCCTCGAGCACACACTCGGCCGTCTTCGGGTCGGTCATGAAGTACGGCGAGAGGTAGCCCTTGTCGAACTGCATGCCCTCGACGTACTCCAGCGTCGTCTCAGCGCTCTTGCCCTCCTCGACTTCGACCACGCCGTCGTGCCCGACCTTCGCGATCGCCTCGGCGATCAACTCGCCGATCTGCGCATCGTGGTTCGCCGAGACCGACGCGATCTTGCGGTAGTCGTCCTTGCCCTTGCACTTGACGGCCGACGCCGTGATCGCCTCGCCCACCACCTCCGCCGCGCGGTTGATCCCGCGCTGCAGCAGCACCGGGTTCGCCCCCGCCGCCACGTGGCGCAGGCCCTCGGTGAAGATCGCCTGGGCGAGGATCGTCGCGGCCGTCGTGCCGTCGCCGGCCTTGTCGGCCGTCTTCTTGGCGACCTCGTTCACCATCTTCGCCCCCATCGCCTGGAACGGCTCGGGCAGCGAGACCTCCTTCGAGACCGAGACGCCGTCCTTCGTCACCGAGGGGCCGCCCCAGGACTTCTCGATCACCACGTGCCGTCCGCTCGGCCCCATGGTGCACTTGACGGCGTCGGCCAGTCGATCCACGCCCTTCTTCATCTCAAGGAGCGCGGCGTCGTGGAACATGATCTGTTTGGTGGACATGGGTACCTCTCAGAGTATCAAAGCATCAGAGCAGCAAAGCAGCAGAGCGACACACGACCTGACATCGGAATCGAAGCCGGAGCAACGCGAGCACGCAGTCTGCTGTTCTGCTGCTCCGCTGTACCTGCGTCAGCCCTCAATCACGCCGAGCAACTCCGTCTCGCGCAGGATCAGGTGCTTCACGCCCTTGATCTCGACCTCCGTGCCCGCGTACTTGCCGAAGACGACGCGGTCGCCCTTGCCGACGGTCGGCTGGGCGCGCTTGCCGTTCTCCAGCAGTTTGCCCGGCCCGATCGCGACCACGTCGCCCTGCATCGGGCGCTCCTTCGCGGTCTCGGGCAGGTACAGCCCGCTGCTCGTCTTCGACTCCTGCTCCACGGGCTTGACGACGATCCGATCTTCCAGAGGCTTGATAGCCATGATGCGTTTCTCCGTTCGGTCTCTCGCGGGGAGTGCCCGCGTCGCGTTCCTGATTACCTCCGCGGCGTCCGCAGCCGCGGCGGTCATGCGTGCGTCTCGTCGTGGTACGACTGCTGGCGTCCCTTGTCCGTCAGGCGCACGTCGCGGCAGTCCAGCGTGCCGTCCGTCGCCGGGGTGTACGTCACCTCGCCCAACTCGTCCTGCATCGTGCGCAGGGCCCGGATCACCGTCTCACGCGGCCGCTTCACGCCCGCCGCGATCGCCGCCGCGTCCACGGGCCGATCGCGCCCGGCTGAAGCCGCGTGCGAGAGCAGAAAACCGCGGATGGAGGCGTGGAGTTCCATGCTGTTCTCGGGTCAGAAGTCTGCGCCAGACCGTTCGTGCTCCGTGTCAGGCGATCTTCCGGCGCTTGCCGCGGCTCGCCTTCAAGCGGCTCTCGTGCTCTGCAATGAGCGCCGTCACTTCCGGAACGAGTTCTGTCGGGATCTCCATGACGGTCGTCAGTCCTCGACCGAACGCCGCCTCATCTTCGGCCAAGGCTGCGTCCTCGGTCTGGGTGTCATACGCCCGGGCGATCTTCCGCGCCTTTGCGGCGGTCATCCTCTTCGGGTACCGGTTCGGGTCTTTCTTCTTCGCCATGATCGTTACCTGCCCCTTCGCCGACGCCTCCTGTTGTACGCAGTGAGCGGCTTCCCTTTCAGTTCATAGGCCGTGATCACGAACACGCCTTCACCGTCATTGTCCGGAGCGTACACGAGCCGAAGAACGCGGCCGGCACGGGTATGTCCGATCGCCACACGGCTTCCCTCCCGTCCCGGCCTGTCCTCACCACGCTTGCCGAACGCCTCGGTCACCTCCTGCGTCGTCACTCCGTGATTCTCGACGTGCGGCCGCGCAGTCTCAGGGTCAAGATAGAAGCGAATCCGCACCGCGAAGCCCCGTTTGGTCTAGAAGTCCATCCCCCCCATGCCACCCATGCCACCCATGCCGCCTCCGTGGTGGTGGTGGTCATGCCCGCCGTTCGCGTCCTTCTTCTCAGGCTTCTCCGTGATGACGCAGTCCGCCGTCAGCAGCACCGTCGCCACGCTGGCGGCGTTCTGCAGCGCGAGCCGGTCCACCTTCGCCGGCGTGATCACGCCGTCCTGCACCAGGTCGACGTACTCGCCGGAGAGCGCGTTGTAGCCGAAGTTCGCCTTGTCGCTCTCGGCGACCTTCGCCACCACCACCGAACCCTTCGCGCCGGCGTTCTCAGCGATGGTGAACAGAGGCACCGTCAGCGCCTGTCGAACGACCTCCATCCCCACGGCCACGTCGAAACGGGCGTGGCCGACGTCCTCGGCCGTGACCTCCTTCGACTTCCCGAAGACCGCCTTCCACTCCTTCAGGTCCTCGATCGCGGCCCGCGCCCGGATGAACGACACGCCCCCGCCCGGCACGATGCCCTCGGCGACCGCCGCTCGCGTCGCGTGCAGCGCGTCCTCGACGCGGGCCTTCTTCTCCTTGAGTTCCGCCTCGCTCGCGGCACCGACGCGGACCTGCGCCACGCCCCCGCTCAGTTTCGCCAGCCGTTCCTGGAGTTTCTCGCGGTCGTAGTCGCTCGTCGTCGTCTCGATCTCGCGTCGGATCTGCTCGATGCGTCCCTGGATGTCCTTGGTCGAGCCGGCCCCCTCGATGATCGTCGTGTTGTCGGCGTCGATCTCCACCTTCTTCGCCATGCCCAACTGGCGCAACTCGATCTTGTCGAGCTCCACGCCCAGGTCCTTCATCACCGCCGTCGCCCCGGTCAGCACCGCGATGTCCTGCAGCATGGCCTTGCGGCGGTCGCCGTAGCCCGGCGCTTTCACGGCCGCGACCTGCAGCGTCCCGCGCAGCTTGTTGATCACCAGCGTCGCCAGCGCCTCGCCCGTCACGTCCTCCGCGATGATGAGCAGCGGCTTCTTGGCCTGCATCACCTTCTCGAGCAGCGGCACCAGCTTGGTCACGTTCTCGATCTTGTCCTCGTGGACCAGCACCAGCGCCTTCTCGAGCACGGTCTTCATCTCGTCCGAGTTCGTCACGAAGTTCGGCGAGAGGAACCCCCGGTCGAACTGCATGCCCTCCACGACCTTCACCTCGGTCTCGAGGCTCTTGCCCTCCTCGACCGTGATGACGCCGTCCTTCCCGACCTTGTCGAACGCTTCCGCCATGATGCGCCCGATCTCGGCGTCGTTGTTCGCGCTGATCGACGCCACGTTCTGCACGTCCGCCTTGCCCTTCACCGGCTTGGCGAGCGAGTCGATGTGCTCGCACGCCGCCTCCACCGCACGCTTCATCCCCCGGACCAGCGCGTTCGCGTCCACCCCCGCCGCAATGTGCCGAAGGCCCTCGCGGAACAGCGCTTCGGCCAGCACCGTCGCCGTCGTCGTCCCGTCCCCGGCGTCGTCCGACGTCTTGCTCGACGCCTCCTTGACCAGCCTTGCTCCCATGTTCTCCGCCTTGTCGCGGAGTTCGATCTCCTCGGCCACCGTCACCCCGTCCTTCGTCACCGACGGGCCGCCCCACGACTTGTCAAGCACCGCGTTTCGCCCTCGAGGGCCGAGGGTGCTCTTGACGGCGCGGGCGAGTTTCTCAACCCCGGCCAGAAGGGCCTGACGGGCCTCGACGTCGAAGGTGAGCTGCTTGACTGCCATGGGCGTTTCGCTCCCTGTCTCGAATGAATGGACTGACAACGGCTCGATCCACGCCCGGCATCGCACCGGGATGGACCGACAGCCTCGGTTCGGCCACCACTCCGGGCAACCGCGGTGCCAGCCCGGCTCGGTCCCACACCCCCTCGAACACCCGGTCGTGCGGGGCAAAGCAGGGGCGTCCTCGACGTTGCCTGTCAGGCGTCCGGCCACACGCCGCGGGGGACTGCCGATTCGGCAGGCGCCAATCGCCCCCCACTCCCCATCGTCGCACGCTATAGTCCCGCCCTCATGGCCCCCACCCTCGCCAATGACGGACTCGCCCCCTACCTCCCGGTCGGCATCATCCTCCTCATGGCCGTCACCTTCGCGGTCGCGAACATCGTCCTCACCATGCTCATCGGCCCCGCCCGCAAGGGCCGCACCAAGGGCATGACCTACGAGTCCGGCATGAACCCCGTCGGCACCGCCCGAAAGCGGTTCAACGTCCGCTTTTATCTCATCGCCATGGTCTTCCTCGTCTTCGACGTCGAGATCGTCTTCCTCTACCCGTGGGCGACCACCTTCCGCGGCCTCGAACCCGGCTCCGAGGAATCAGCCCTGTGGCTCGGCCGCATCATGTTCTTCCTGCTCACGACCGTGGTGGCCTACGTCTACGGCTACCGCAAGGGCGTTTTCCGCTTCGACTGAAGGCCCGCCCCGGCGCCGCCTCCCACCGCATTCGAGACCTCCTGCTCCCGATAGCGCCCCCGGCTCGCGTGGCTGGGTGCCCGCTCGGCTGCCCGAGAACTCTCCCACCAGCCGCCCCTTTCGGCGCATCCGTTCAGGTCTGAACCACGCTCGTGAAGCCGCCCTGAGCCACGGAGTGTGGGCGTCGATGATGTTCCCGATCGACCGGCCAGGCAGCCGGCGAGTGGAGCACCAGACCGATGCCCCACCCCGCGAAGCACAGCGAAACGCCCGGGAAGTCGCCGGATGACAACTCGCAGCGGCTGGATCGTCTCGTCCGCGAGAGTCTCGTGGATGCCGCGTTCCAGCCGATCGTGGACATGCGCCGAGGCATCGTGCTCGGACTTGAAGCCCTCTGCCGACCGAAGCCCGAGTCCGGCTTCGCCAACGCCGGCGAGTTGTTCGACGCGGCCGCGGCCGCCGACTGCCTCTGGGATGTCGAACGCGTCGCCCGCCGGACCGCGCTCCGATCGGCCGCCTCGTGGAAGGCCGGCGTCCTGCTCTTCATGAACTGCTCGCCGCAGGTCTTCGGCGATCCCCGCTTCGCCGACACCGTCCGCGATGAACTCATGCAGGCCGGCGGCGTCGCGCCGGGACGTGTTGTACTCGAGATCACCGAACGCTCCGAGGCGCCCTTCGCCAGCGACCTCCTCGAACAGGCGCACCGGGTCAAAGACCACGGCTTCCAACTCGCCATCGACGACGTCGGCGCGGGGACCAGCGGCCTCAGCCGCATCATGCTCCTCCGCCCCAACTGGCTCAAACTCGACCGTGAACTCGTCGCCTCCGTCGACCGCGACCGCATCCGCCAGAACCTCATCCGGTTCATGCTCCATTTCGGTCGCCTCAGCGGCGTCCAGATCGTCGCCGAGGGTATCGAAGAGCCTTCAGAGGTCGCGTCGCTCATGGAACTGGGCGTCGGCGTGGGCCAGGGCTACTTCCTCGGTCGTCCGGGAGAGCCGCGACAGTCGCTCGACCCCGGCGTCCTCGAATCGCTGCGCGATGCCCGCCAGGGCACCGATGCGGGGCACTCCTGCGACCCGAGCGAACTCAGCGCAGACGCCTACGGCCGTGCTGTCTTCGCCCTGGACGGTTCCGTGCGCGTCTCGGACGCCGCGAGGCAGGTGCTCCGCGATCCGGGCGTGCCCGGAGTGGCCGTCACCGAGGACGGTCGGTTTGTCGGCTGGTGCGCACGAGACCAACTCCTCAGGGCCGCGAGCGATGCCAGGGCGTCCGGCTTCCTCGGCATGGTCGCTCGACCCTGCGCAACCGCTCCAGCCGATGGCACCAACGTGCTCGCCCTGCTCGAACTCGCCGCCTGCCGCGAGGAAGGCGCGGCCGACGGGCCCGTGTTGCTCGTCGAGCGCGAGGCGCCCGTCGGCGTCCTCACGGTCTCCGACCTGCTGCACGCCGCTCTCGACGCCTGCCGATCCGTGCGCACACGAACCGCCCCGCTCACCGGCCTGCCGGGCCGGGTCTGCTGCGACCAGCACCTCGCCGAACTCATCGAAGCCCGCGCCGGCGACGCCTCCAGCGTGCAGTCACGACTCGGCTACGACGCCGCCGTCATCGACGTCCGCGGCTTCTCCGCCTACAACGCCGCCTACGGCTACGACATGGGTGATGTCCTCATCCAGCACCTCGTCTCGCTCCTCCGCGGCACCGTCGTCCGCGACGATCCGCACACGTTCCTCGGACATCTCGGCGACGATCGCTTCCTCGTCACCGCGCTCCACGGAACCCTCGAGATGCGCCTCCTGCGGCTCGTCTACCGATTCGACCGGACCGCTCGGCAGTTCTGGTGCCTGTTGGACGACGGTCACGCCGCGCCGGACCTCCCTTCCACCGGCGTGAGTCAGGAGCCTGCCGCCATCGGGATTCGCGTCCTCCTCGTGCGCGACGCGCTCTCGAGAGCCACGAGGCCCCAGGACGTCCTGCACATCGCCGACCGCCTGCGACTGAGGGACGACGAAGGCACGCCAAACTCGCGTTCGTCGAGCGGCTCGATCCTGCTCGCCGACGAACCACCGCAGCGCGGCGCCGCCGAACTCCGCCTTTCCGCGTGAACCCGTCGCCTCTCACCTACAGTCACGCATGAGCGCGGACGACAACGCCCCCCCCACGGCTGACGCACGGCCTCCGAACGCCCGCGTCGGCCTCGGGGAACGCATCGGAGCAGGCGTCGCGTCGTCGGCCTGCCTGGCCGTCCTCGGTGCCGCCGCGTGGACCTCCCCCGATCCCGAGGGCCACGGCACGCACACCCAACTCGGGCTGCCCCCGTGCCCGTGGGCGCAGGCTTTCGACTGGCCCTGCGCGACCTGTGGCATGACCACCGCCGTCAGCCACGCCGCCCACGGGCGCATCGTCCAGTCGTTTCTCACCCAGCCCGCGGGCGCCCTCGGTGCGATCCTTCTGGCCGCTCTCTTCTGGGGATTGCTTCACGTCGCGGCAACCGGTTCGCGTCTCGGGCGGATGTATGGCAGCATGGTGACTCCCCGGGTGACGGGCTGGGGTGTCGCCGTGCTGCTCGCGGCCTGGGCCTACAAGGCGGCCGTCTGGCAGGCGGGATAGGCTTGCCCTCGCGGGCGAACACCGCCGGAATGCCGCTCCGGGGCGGTCGCGGCTCCTCGGGAGGACTTGGAATGACCACACGCCCGATACGTCGGACGCGATGGCGGGCGGCTCGCGCGTGCGCACTCGGGCTCCTCGCCGGGGCCGGGCTGAGCGGCTGCATCGTCGCCCCCCTCGTCGGCGGCATGGCGGAGTCCGCCCGCCGGACCGGCTCCACCAGCGTGCCCGCCCAGTACCGCGGCCTGCAGGGCAAGTCCTTCGCGGTAGTCGTCGTGGCCGACCGCTCCGTGCAGGCGGACTTCCCGGGCATCGTCGGGACGCTCATGGAACGGATGACGGCACGCCTGGCCGACCCGGCGAACGGCGTCGGCGCGAGCCACTACGTGCCCGCAACACAGACGCTCCCGTTCCTGAACAACGACCCGGCCTGGATGGCGTGGGAGCCGTCGCGCCTCATGGCTGAACTCGGCGTCGAACGCCTCATCCACGTCGAACTGATCGAGTACCGAGTCCGCGAGCCGGGCAACCCCTACCAGTGGAACGGGCTGGGCTGGGGGACCGTGACCGTCTTCGAGGCCGATTCGAGCAACCCGGACTTCGAGGTCTTCCGGCGTGAGGTCCGCGTCCAGTTTCCCGATTCGGAGGGCCAGGGCGTCCACGGCGTCTCCGGCCCGCTCGTCGCCTCCGCCCTCGTCAAACGATTCGTCGATCGAGCGACATGGCTCTTCTATGACCACAAGGAACCGAACGTCATCACCTACTAGCGCCCGCCGCCGCGCCCGCGGGCTGCTCGCGTGCGTCGCGGCGTCGCTGGCGTGCGCGCTCGCGGCGTGCAACATCGTCGCCCCGGTCTTCATGATCGTCCACGGGCCTGAGAAGACGCAGGCCGCCCACACACTCGAACGCGATCGCCCGACCGTCATCCTCGTGGACGACATCGGCACCCGCCTGCCGCGCAGCGACCTGCGTCTCGCCATCGCCACGCAGGCCGAGCAGACGCTCGTTGACAAAGGGGTCGTCCGCGACCTGCGCGACGCTCGCGCCGCCATCACCGCCTCCCGCCAGTCGAAGACCGGCCAACTCGTCCCCGTGACCGAAGTCGGCAAGGCGGTCAACGCCGACGTCGTCGTCTACGCCTCGGTCGAGGAGTTCACCCTCTCGCCCGACGGCCAGTCGTACCTCCCTACCGCTCGCCTCCGCCTGAAGGTCATCGACGTGCCCACCGAGACGAGGCTCTGGCCCGAGGACGATCAGGGGTTCGAACTCGTGGTGACCGCCCCGCAGCGGCAGGGGACCGCCCCCGTCGAGGCGGCACGGATCCGAGAGGCGCAGGAACAGTTCGCCAAACTGGTCGGCACCCGCCTCGCGCAGACCTTCTTCACCCACGAGAAGACGACCATCTCCGACGAGCGGGCCGCCAGGTGATCACGAGCGAGCGTCAACCGCGCGTGCTGCACCTGCTCACGCCCCCCCCCACCGGGCACGGGCTGGACGGCGCGACGATCGCCTGCGCCGCCGCGGTGCGCCGAACGCCGGCGTTCAAGCACACTGTCTGCATCGTCGGAGCGGGCGAGGCAGAGACCCGCTGCGCCGACCTCGGCCTGCGAACCACCGACCGGATCGTCGCCCCGCTCGGCCGACCCGCGCTCGCCCTCAATGGCCTTCGGCGATTCGTCCGCGATCGCGCCCCATTCGACGCCGTCCAGTGCTGGGGCGCCGACCTGGGGACGACCGCCCGCCGAGCCTGCGGGCCGATGACGCGCATCCTGCCGGTCCCGCCGGCGCACGTGCTCGACGCCGCCGCGGCTGACGGGGGCGCGCGAGCCGATCGCGCCGCCGCGCGGCACGCGCTCGAACTCAACGACAGGGAGTTCGTCGTCGGGCTGCTGGCGGACCCGCCGACCACCGGCGACGCGCGGCGGTTCATCTTTCTGATCGGCCTGCTCGACATCGCGGGCACGACCATCTGCGGCCTCGTGGACGCCCGATCCGCCTGGCTGGCGCGCGCTCGCCGGTTCCACGCCCGGGCGCAGATCAACTGGCGGCTGCTCGTCACGCGCCGCCCGCTGGCGTCGCTCATCGCGGCGTGCGACGCGGCCGCCGTGGTCGCTCCCGCCACCGACCCCCACGCCCCGCCACCCTCCGGGCTGATCGCCGCCGCTCACGCATCGGGCGTGCCGGTCGTCGCCGCGGCGAACATCGTGCAGGGACGGCTCTATCCCGACGAAGCCCGCGCCCACTGCGCCGCGTCGCTCGGCTCGGCGAACGCGATCGCGGGCACGCTCCTGCGTCTGGCGAACGACCGTCCGCGCACCGCAGCGCTCTCAGACGCCGTGCGCCCGCACGCTCGCGATCTCGTCGAGCGATCGGGCTACGCCGGCACGCTCGAACGCGCCTGGCGGGGCCGGGACATCGAGCAGCACGAGGAAGCCGCATGAACGCGCAACCGAAGACGACGCCGCGCTCCCTCCTCTTCGTCTGCCTCGGCAACATCTGCCGATCCCCGCTCGCCGAGGGCATCTTCCTCCACCTCGCCGACGCTCGTGGCGTGCGCGACCGCTTCGAGGCCGACTCGTGCGGAACGGGCGCATGGCACGTCGGCGAACGCCCCGACGCCCGCGCCGCCGCCGTCGCGAGGCAGAACGGCGTGAAACTCGTCTCCATCGCCCGGCAACTCGACCCCCGGCGCGACTTCGAGCGATTCGACCTCCTGCTCCCCATGGACAGAACGAACCGTGACGACCTGCTCGACGCCGGTGCGCCCGAGAGTCGCGTCCGCCTCATGCGCTCATTCGATCCGACGCTCGCCGGCGCGGGCGAACGAGAACTCGACGTCCCGGACCCGTACTACGGCGGCCCGGACGGGTTCCAGCACGTCTTCGACATGCTCGTCCGCTCCTGCACCGGACTGCTCGACCGAATGGCTCGCGAGCGCGTCTGACCTTACAGGTCCAGCATCAGCCGCTCCGGACGCTCGATCCCTTCGCGGATGCGCACCAGGAACGACACCGCCTCCGCCCCGTCCACGATCCGGTGGTCGTAACTCAGCGCGAGGTACATCATCGGCCGCAGCGCGATCTCGCCCGGCTTCTCCGGGTGTTCCACGGGACGGTTGCGGATCGCGTGCATCCCGAGGATCGCCGACTGCGGCGGGTTCAGGATCGGCGTCGAGAGCAGGCTCCCGAAGACGCCGCCGTTCGTGATCGTGAACGTCCCGCCCTGCAACTCGCTCAGTTCCAGTTTCCCGTCCCGGGCACGAGTCGCGAAGTCCTTGACCTTCGCCTCGATCTGCGCGAACGAGAGCGCCTCCGCGTTGCGGACCACAGGCACCACCAGCCCCTTCGGGCTGGCGACGGCCAGCGCGATGTCGCAGTAGTCGTGCTTCTCGATCGCCGGCTTGCCGTCCTCATCGGTCACGATCGACGCATTCACGAGCGGGAAGGCCCGCAAGGCGTTCACCGCCGCCCGCACGAAAAACGACATGAAGCCCAGCCCCACCCCGTGCTTCTTCTCGAACGACTCCTTGTACCGCTTGCGGAGTTCCATGACGGCGGTCATGTCGCACTCGTTGAACGTCGTCAGCATCGCCGCCGTGTGCTGCGCCTCGACGAGCCTCGCCGCGACCCGCTGCCGCAAGGGACTCATCCGCTCGCGTGTCACGCCCCGCGATGGCCCCGCCGCCGCCGGCGTGCCCGCCGACGCCGAGCCGGGCGCCCCCCCCGCCCCGCGCGACTGCACCGCCGCCAGCACGTCCTGCTCGCGGATGCGCCCGCTCGCCCCGGTCCCGACGATGCGCCCCAGGTCGACGCCCAGCTCCTGCGCCATCTTCTCGGCCAGCGGCGTGGCACGCGGGCGATCACCCGATGCCGCGGCAGGCGCCGGCGTCGCCGACACGCCCTGAGCAGCCGGCGCGGACTCCTTCGCAGGGGACGCCTCCGCCTTCGCCTCCGTCTTCGCCTCGGACTTCGCCTCGGACTTCGCGGGCTTGGATTCCGACTTCGCGGCGCCGGTCCCATCGGCCTTCGCCGACTCGTCCACCGTCCCCACCACCGCGCCGATGCCGACCTCGTCGCCCTCCTTGGCCGCGTGGTGCAGGACGCCCGACGCCGGGGCCGTCACCTCCATCGTGATCTTGTCGGTCTCCAGGTCCAGCACCGGCTCGTCGCGCTGCACGAAGTCGCCCTCGGCACGCCGCCACGACGCGATGACGCCGCTCGTCACCGACTCGCCCACGTTCGGAATCACGATGTCCACCGGCATGAGGATCGTCCCTGTCTCGACGGGGTCTTGAGCGTAGAGGGTCCGCGATCGGGCGTCACGCGCCGGCGGGGACCGGCTTCGTCTGCTTCGGCGGGGAGTCCCCGGTGCCATCCGCCGGACGCGGCCCCACGGCACGCGAGAGAATCGACTCCTGCTCGATGGCATGAATCCGCTTCGATCCGACCGCGGGCGTGGGGCTGGCCTCGCGCCCGATGTACCGGGCCGAGATGCCCAGTTCCTCGCGGAGCCGGTCCAGCATGAACATCGCCGCCCCGGCGTTGCGGGGCTCCTCCTGCGACCAGGCCACCTCCGCCGACGCCGGGTATCGGTCGAGCACGCTCTTGAGCATGTCGCGATGGAACGGATAGAACTGCTCGACCCTCACCAGCGCGATGTCCGTGCGCCCGATCTCGCGCCTCCGCTCGTCCAACTCGAAGTAGAACTTCCCGGTGCAGAGGACGACGCGCGTGACCGCCTTGCGATCCGCGCCCTTCGGCCCGTCGAACGCCGGATCGTCGATGATCTCCAGGAACCGTCCCCGCTCCAGTTCGTCGATCGTGCTCGTCACCTTGCGGAGCAGGCTCTTGGGCGTCAGCACCACCAGCGGCTTGCGGAACGCCCGCTTCACCTGCCGCCGGAGCAGGTGGAAGATCTGCGCCCCGGTCGACGGGTACGCCACCTGCATGTTCCCGCCCGCGCACAGCGTCAGGAAGCGCTCGACGCGCGCCGACGAGTGCTCCGGCCCCGCCCCTTCGTACCCGTGCGGCAGCAGCAGCACCAGCCCCGACCACCGTTCCCACTTGCTCTCCGCCGACGCCAGGAACTGGTCGATGATCACCTGCGCCCCGTTGGCGAAGTCGCCGAACTGCGCCTCCCAGATCACCAGCATGTTCGGATCGGCGAGCGAGTAGCCGTAATCAAATCCCATCACCGAGACCTCGGAGAGCGGGCTGTCGTAGACGCACAACCGCGCCTGCTGCTTCCCGGCCGCGAACGGCTCGCCCGAACCCGGCTCCCAGACCGGGAGCATGTTGTTCAGCGGCGTGAAGGGCGCGGCCGTCTCGAAGTCTCGCAGCACCGCGTGCCGGTGGCTGAACGTGCCCCGTCGGCTGTCCTGCCCGCTCAGACGGATCGCCACGCCCTCCAGCAGCAGCGTGCCGAACGCCAGCGACTCGGCGTCGGCATAACTGATCTCCTTCGTCTTCGGCAGGTGCGCCCGCGCTTCGAGCAGCCGTTTCAGTTTGGGGTTCACGCGGAACCCGTTCGGCGTCGCCGCAAGCCCCGCGCACACCCGCTCGATCAGCGCCCGCGGCGCGCCCGTCTCCACCGGATCGTGCGAGTACCGCGGCTGAAGACCCGACCACCGCGCGCTCCCGGGATCGATCGTCGGGTCGTAGGGAGAGCTCTTCGCCGCCTCCTGCGCCTTCTCCAGCGCGTCGTCGAGTTGCTGTCGGATCGCCTCCATGTCCTGCTCGTTGATCACGCCCTCGGCCAGCAGCCGCTCCGCGTACACCTTCAGCACGCTCGGCTTGCGCTTGATGAGCGCGGCCATCACCGGCTGCGTGAACGACGCTTCGTCCTGCTCGTTGTGCCCGTAGCGCCGGTAGCACCACATGTCGATGAAGACGTCCTTGCGGAAGCGCTGCCGGTACTCGATGGCCAGTTGCGCCGCCGCCACGCACGCCTCGGGGTCCTCCCCGTTCACGTGCAGCACGGGCGCCTCGACGAACTTCGCCACGTCGGTGCAGTACCGCGACGACCGCCCGTCCTCAGGCAGCGTGGTGAAGCCGATCATGTTGTTCACGACCACGTGGATCGTGCCGCCCGTCGTGTACCCCTCGAGTTGCGAGAGGTTCAGGCACTCGGCGACGATGCCCTGCCCCGCGATCGCCGCGTCGCCGTGGACCAGCGCGGGAATCACCCGCCGCCGCTCCGTGTCCCCGCGCAACCGCTGCTTGGCCCGGCACCGCCCCAGCACGATCGGATCGACCGCCTCGAGGTGGCTCGGATTGCTCGCCATCGCCAGGTGGAGCATCCGCCCGTTGCCGAACTGCCTCGTGCCCGAGTACCCCCGGTGGTACTTGACGTCGCCCCCGCCGTCCGCGAAGTCCTGCTCCCAGTTGTCCTCGAACTCGGTGAAGATCTGGGCGTAGGTCTTGCCCAGGATGTTGTTCAGCACGTTCAGCCGCCCGCGGTGCGCCATGCCGAGCACGATCTCCTCGACGCCGAGTTCCGTGCTCGCCTCCGCGAGACGATCCAGCAGCGGGATCAGCGACTCGCCCCCCTCCAGGCTGAACCGCTTGTCGCCGGGGTAACGCTTGGCCGTGAAGTTCTCGAACTGCTCCGACGCCAGCAACTGGGCCAGCACGTGCGCCCGCTCGCCCGGGCTCAACTCGATCCGCCCCCGGCGGCCCTCGAACCACGAGAGCAGCCACTCTCGCTCCTCGACCGTCTGGATGTGCATGAACTCCGCGCCGGTCGAGCCGCAGTAGGTCTCTTCGAGCCTCGCCACGACCTCCCGCAGCGGGGTCGCGGCCGACATGCCGATCGCCCGGGCATCCGCCGGACGGTCGAGGTCCGCCTCGCTCAACCCGTGATGGGCGAGCGACAGGGCGGCCGGTCGCTCACGCTCGCGGCCGAACGGGTCCAGCCGCGCCGCCATGTGCCCCATCACCCGGTACGACTCGATCAGCCGGTCCACGGCCACTTGGAACGGCGAGGCCTGCCCCACCGCCGGCGCCTGCTTGGCTTCTTGCGCCGCCGAGGAGACGCCGGCCGTCGCCAACTCGAACCCGGCGAAGAACGCCCGAGACTCCGCCGACACCGACGCCGGGTCGCGCCGGTACCGCTCGTACTCTGCGTCCAGGTAGGGGGCGTTCCATCCGTTGACGGAGGGGGGCACGGCTCTGGGCGGGAGGCTCATCACGAATCCCTGTCGGAGGGCCGGAGGACGGCCGCGCGGTCGCCAACCGGGCAATCCGGGATAGTAGGCGAAGGTATCGGCCACCAAGCCCCCACGCTGCCGAAATGCCCGCTGGATCGGAGAGAAACCGCCCCGGGCGGGGGGTCTGTCGGGGTCAGCCGAACCGGCCGCTGATGTACTGTTCCGTCAGTTGCTTGCCCGGGTTCTGGAAGACCTTCTCTGTCCGGTCGAACTCGACCATCTCCCCGAGGTACATGAACGCGGTGAAGTCCGATACGCGCCCCGCCTGCTGCATGTTGTGGGTCACGATCAGCACCGTCACCCGCTCCTTCAGCGACTGCACCAGTTCCTCGATCCGCGCCGTCGCCACGGGGTCCAGCGCGGAGGTCGGCTCGTCGAACAGCACCATCTCCGGCTCGGTGGCCAGCGCCCGAGCGATGCACAGCCGCTGCTGCTGCCCCCCCGACAGGTCGTACGCGGGCTTGCGGAGCCGGTCCGAGACCTCGTCCCACAGCGCGGCGGCCTTGATCGCCGCCTCCACCCGGTCCGCGATCTCCGACCGCCCGCGGACCCCCTTCATCCGCAGCCCGAACGCCACGTTCTCGAAGATCGACTTCGGGAACGGGTTGGGCTTCTGAAAGACCATCCCGATCCGCATCCGCATCTCGATCGGGTTGACGCGGCGGTCGATGATGTCCGTCCCGCTCGGGTGCAGCACGATCTGCCCCTCGTACCGGCTGTTCCGGTACAGGTCGTGCATGCGGTTGAAGCACCGCAGCAGCGTCGTCTTCCCGCACCCCGACGGGCCGATCAACGCCGTCACCCGGCGATCCGCGATCGGGATCGACACATTCTTGACGGCTTGCACCTTCCCGTACCAGAAACTCAGCGACCGCACGTCCGCCTTGATCGGCGGCGGCACGTGCCGACCCGACGCCACCTCGGGCCACGCCGCCCACGCCTCCCGCAGCGCGGACTCGCGAACGTCGATCTGCGGCGTGCCGGGGCGGTCCATCGTGCCGAGTCCTGCGGTCACCATCGGATCCGCCTCCTCATCCGGTTGCGGACCACGATGGCCAGAGCGTTCAGCCCCAGCGTAGCCACGATCAGCACGATCCCGGCGGCCGCCGCGTTCGCCAGAAACGCCTCACCCGGCCTCGACACCCAGTTGAACATCTGGATCGGCAGCACCGTGAAGCCCGAGTCCAGCCACTCGAACGGGCCGTACAGCCCGCCGCCGTCCTCTTCGGGCCGGGGGGTGAGGGGCGTCGGCGGCAGGAACGCGATGAACGTCAGCGCCCCGATCGTGATGAGCGGCGCGGTCTCGCCGATCGCGCGCGAGAGCGCGATGATCACGCCCGTGGCGATGCCGCCCGTCGAGTACGGAAGCAGGTGGTGCCGGACGACCTGCCAGCGCGTCGCCCCCATCGCGTACGCGGCCTCGCGGATGTGCAGCGGGATCGACCGCAGCGCCTCACGCGTTGCCACGATCACGATCGGCAGGATCAGCAGCGCGAGCGTCAGCCCCCCCGCCAGGATGCTCTCGCCCAGCCCGAACGTGTACACGAACAGGCTCAACGCCATCAGCCCGTACACGATCGAGGGCACGCCCGCGAGGTTCGCGATGTTGATCTCGATGATGGCCGTGAACCAGTTGCGCCGGCTGTACTCCTCCAGGTACATCCCGGCCGCGACCCCGAGCGGGATCGCCGTGAACGCCGTGACGATCATCACGTAGAACGACCCGACGATCGCCGACGCGATGCCCGCCTGCTCCGCCTTGCGTGAGGGGAACGACGTCAGGAAACTCCACGACAAGCGCCCGAGGCCCGTCTTGGCCAGGTCCAGCACCAGCGCGCCGAGCACCAGCAGCGCGACCACCGTCAGCGACGCGCCAAGGACTTGGAACGCGGCGTCCTGGTAGCGCCGGAACCGGATGGTGCGTTCGATCGGTGTCATGCCTCAGTACGCCTGCCTGAATCGCTTGCGGAGCACATACCCGGCCACGTTGAACCCGAGCGTCGCCACGAACAGCGTCAGCCCGGCCGCGAAGATCGCCTGGTAGCCGATCTCCCCGTGCTGCACGTCCCCCAGGCTCACCGACACGATGAACGCGGTGATCGTCGCTCCGGGCTGCCCGGGGTTCATGGCGTCCAGCGGCCTGGACGGGTCGATGCTGATGGGCTGCTGCCCCGCCGCCACCGCCACGATCATCGTCTCTCCGACCGCCCGCGAGATGCCCAGCACGTACGCCGCCGCGATCCCCGAGAGCGCGGCCGGAAACACCACCCGCGTCGCCGTCACGATCTTGTTCCCCCCGACGGCGAACGAGCCTTCCCGCAGCAGCATGGGCACGGCCCGCATCGCGTCCTCGCTCAGCGAACTCACGTACGGGATGATCATGATCCCCATCACCAGTCCCGCGCCGAGCATGTTGAACGTCGGCAGGTCCGGCCACAACCGCTGGAACAGCGGCGTCACGAACAGCAGCGCGAAGTACCCGTACACGACCGTCGGCACGGCGGCGAGCAACTCCAGCACGGGCTTGACCGTCTCGCGCAACCGTGCCGGCGCGAACTCGCTCAGCCAGATCGCGATGATCGTCCCGACAGGCAGCGCCACCGCCAGCGCGACCATCGTCGTCACCAGCGTCCCCATCAGCAGCGGCACGATCCCGTACCGCGGCACCGCGAACTGCGGGGTCCACATCGTGTCGGTCAGAAAATCCTTCAGCCCGACCGCCCGGAAGAACGGCACGGACTCTGAGATCAGGATGTACACGATCCCCAGCGTCACCGCGATCGACGACGCCGCAGCGAGCGCCAGAACGCCCTGCATCGCCCGGTCGACGATCGCCCGACGAATCCGCAGCCCCGCCGCGGCATCGGCGCGCGGCACCGATCGCTCGACCGGCGTCGCGGCTTGTGCGGACTCCCGCGGCTGCACCATCTCGCTCCGGGGCGGCTCGCCCCACCGGCCTCACTGCGTCGGCTGGCGGCTCAGGATTTCCTCGACCGACACCCCGACCTCCGGCACGCCGCCGAAGGCCGTTCCCGTCTGCCCGGACCGTAGCCGGTCACGCGCCATCTCGTAGGCCCGGGCCGGAAGGGGCAGGTACTTCACCTCTTCCGCCAGTTCCGCCGCGTGCTCAAGGTAGTAGTCCACGAACTGCTTCACCCACGGCTTCGTCTCGTACGAGGACTTGTTCACGTAGAGGAACAACGGACGCGAGAGCGGGTTGTACAGCCCCTTCACCACGTTGTCCATGTTCGGCAGCATCGGGCCGTGCTCGTCCTCTTCCCAGTCGATCGCCACCGCCCGCAGTCGGCCCTCGTTCTCCGCGAAGTAGGCGTACGGCAGGAAGCCCAGCGCGTACCGGCTCCCTTCCAGGCCGCGGACCAGCACGTTGTCGTCCTCGCTCCCGGTAAAGTCGCCGCGGCTGGACTTCGCCTTGCCGACGACCGCCTCCGTGAAGTAGTCGAACGTCCCCGAGTCCGAACCCGCCCCGAACAGGTCGATCTTGTGCTCCGGCCAGCCCTCGCGAACCTGGCTCCACCGCATGATCTTTCCCTGAGCCTCAGGCTCCCAGAGACGCTTCAACTCCTCGATGGTCATGCTCGTCGCCCACGTGTTGTCCTTGTTCACGGCCACCGTGAGCGCGTCGAAACAGATCGGCAACTCGAAGTACTCGACCCCGTTCTCGCGCGCCAGCGCCATCTCCAGCGCAAGGATCGGACGCGACGCGTTCGAGATGTCCGTCTCGCCGCGGCAGAACTTCTTGAACCCGCCGCCGGTGCCCGAGATCCCCACCGTCACCTTGACCCGACCCCGCGTCGAGTTCTGGAACTCCTCCGCCACCGCCTCCGTCACCGGGAAGACCGTGCTCGAACCGTCGATCCTCACCAGGCGGTCCTGAGCGACCGCCACCGGGGCCGTGTGAACCGCCGACACGACGAACGCCAGAGCCGCCGAAGCCATCATGCCCAACCGTCCGATGCGAGCGCGCATGCGATTCTCCTTTGAGGTTGCGCCGATCGTAGCGAACGGCCCGAAACCGGACTCCCGCACAGCCCAAAACCGCACCGGATTCAGGCTAAGTTTGCGCTAAGGGACTCGCCCGGACCGTCTCCTGGACACTTCACCGACCGCCCATGCGGAACGTGATCGGCCTCGGTGTGTCCGCCGGCGCTCCCCCGTCGCTCGGCGTGAACACCGCGGTGAGTTCGGTCGTCGTCGCGGGGAACTGGTCCGTCGAGGCCTGACGGATGTCCAACTGAAACAGGTGCACCGGCCCGACCGCGTTGCGACGCCGCGTCGCCGCCAGCATCCCTTCCGTCATGGTCCAGGTCGCCAGTTCGCGCCCTGATGCCGAGTCGCTCAGCGTCAGGCGGACCCCGCCATCGTCGTGCACCGGCACCGGATAGCCGTTGATCCAGAAGTACATCGTCACCAGCAGCGTGTCCGGATAGCCGTTCCGGTCCTCATCGACAGGGGCGTCCACGCCCAGCGTGACGTACGACACCGGCGCGTCGGCCGGCGCGGGCGGTATCACATGACGCCGATCCTCGTCCGCGGGCCGCGACGACGCGCACCCGCCCTGCGAAACGAGCGCACAGGCAATCGCGACCATCGCCGCGCGGGCCGCGAGCCGCCGCTGACGTTCACCGCCCGTCATCGGTCGTCTCCTCCCGGCGCGCCCGGTCGGCCGGGAAACGCGGAACGCTCTCCCAGTCCACTCCGCTCGACACCGGGCTCATCGAATCGGCGTCCGGCTCGCCCGGCCGCCGGTCGGCCGGAAACTTCGGCGCATCCGCCGGGAACTCGTCCATCGGCTGCGGCGACAGGCGCTTCGGCACCTCGGTATCGTCGAGCGCATCGATCACCCGTTGCGGGTCGCTGATCCGCATGATCTCGCCGTCGCTCAGCCGCTGGTAACGCTCGATCGAGCCGGACCCGCCCGGCACGATCCGCGGCGTCAGGATCACCAGCAACTCGGTCTTCTGGTTCTGCATCACGTTCGAGCGGAACAGCCCGCCGACCACCGGGAGGTGGCCGAAGAACGGGATGCGGTTCTCCCGCTCCTCCGCCGTCGTCTGGATGAGGCCGCCGATCACCACCGTCTGCCCGTCCATCACCGCCACCGTCGTCTCGACCTTGCGCACGTTGATCACCGGGCTGGAGAGGTTCTCCGAGATCTGGATCTCGCGCTGGCTCAGCGTCGAGATCTCGGGGCGGATGTCCATCCGCACGAACCCGTCCGGGCTGATCGTCGGCACCACCTGCAGGATGATCCCGATCTCACGCCGCTCCACGTCCGAACGCACGTTCCCGGTGTCCGAACGGTCGAACGCCGAGACCAGCCCGATGTCCTCGCCGACCTGGATCCGCGCGATCTCGTTGTTGCGCACCGTCACCTGCGGCCGGCTGAGCACCTCCAGTTTCCCCTGCACCTCCAGGGCACGGATCAGCAACTCGAAGTCCAGCGACGAGACCGCGATGTTCGGCGTCCCGATCGCCGACGACACCCCCGTCCCCGCCGCGAACACGCCGATCTTGTACGCGTCGTTCCCCAGCCCCGTGTCGCCGCCCACGCGAACGTCGAACCCCCACGTGTTCTCCGCGTCCAGCGACACCTCCGCCAGCAACACCTGGATCATCACCTGCGGCGGGGCGGCGTCCAGTTCCCGCACGATCCGCTCCACCGTGTCGAGGTACCGCGGCGACGCCGAGATCAGCAGTTTGTTGCTCTTCTCGTCGCCGACGATCGTGACCTCGTTCTCCAACTGCCTCGACGCCGAGCCTTGCATCTCCGCGCTCAGGGTGCGCTGCAGCCGGTCCGCCTCGGACTGGAAGTACCCCTGCAGCGTCTGCTCCACGTCCATCGCCCGCGCGTTGGCCAGATGCACAACCATCTGCTCACGCTCGTTCGCCTGGATCGAGTCCAGTTCGCGCACCACGTCGCCCACCAACTCCAGGTATTCCTCCGTCCCCGAGACCAGCAGCGAGTTCGTCCGTGCGTCGATCGTGATCGAGAGTTCCTGACGCACGTCCGGCACCGCCGTCACGTTCGTCCGCCCCAGCCCGCTCAGCGTCGGATCGTCCTCCGCCCCCGGCAGCCCGGTCGGGATCAGCACCAGCCGGTCGCCCTGCTGCTGCAGGTTGAACAGGTCGCGGAGCAGCGTCGCCATCGCGCGCGCGTCGGCGTTCACCAGGCGGTAATGCTCGATCTTGCGCGAGCCTGCCCGGCTCATGTCCAGGTCCGAGACGATCGCCGACACCAGATCGACGATCTGCGTCGGGGCCGCCACCATCACCGAGTTCGTCCGCAGGTCGGGCGTGATCCGCACCTGCTCGCGGATGAAGTCGTCCACTTCCGCCTCGGTCATCTCGCGGCCCGCCAGGCCCTCCGCCCCCTCCGCGACCTGGTCGCGGAAGTAGCGCAGGCGCACCGCCTGACCCCCCGCCGCCCCCGACAGCGACCGGCCCGCCAGCACGCCCTGGATCAGTTGCACGACCTCGATCGCGTTCGCGGACTTCAGTTCGATCCGCCGAACATCCTGCACCGTCGCGATCTCGTTCGTATCCAGCCGCTCGACCAGCCCGCGGATCACATTCACATCCTCCTGCGTGCCGCTGACGATCAGCGCGTTCAGACGCGGGTTCGGCACGACGAGCACGCTCCCAGGCCCGCGGCGCTCGTTCTCGCGCTGCACGTACAGGCTGTTGATCGACTGGACCGCGTCCGCCGCACGCGCGGCCTTGAGTTGGATCAGCGCGACCCGCTCGCCGCGCAGGATCGCGTTCGCGTCGTTGCGCAGCGCCTCGATGAAGTCCTTCACGAGTTGCAGGTTCTCGTCGCTGCACGCCAGGATCAGCAGGTTGTTGGTCGCGTCCGGCACGATGCTGAACACGTCCGCGGGCGATTGCACGCTCCCGGCTCGCTGCGTCGCCGCGATGCGGTCCCGCATCAGCCGCTCCAGGCTCGCCGCCAGCTGCGTCACGTTGCCGTCCGGCACCGGGATGACGTGCAGCCCCACGGAGTACGACGCGTCCGCCGTGTCCAGCGACTCGATCAGGCTCCCCACGACCTCGAAACTGCGCTGGCTCGTCGCCACGATCAGGCTGTTCGTGCGCAGGTCCGACGAGATGACCAGCCGGTCCTCCTGCCGCAGCGATCCCGCCTGCTCCCGCTGCCGGAAGACGTCGCCGATGATCGCCCCGACCCGGTCGGCCAGCGCGTGCTTGAGCGGGAAGAACCGCACCAGGTTCCCCGCCGCCGCCAGCTCCACGTCCAGTTGCGCCACCAGCTCGTTCACCAGCCGCAGGTTCGCCGGCGTCCCGACCACAATGATCGAGTTCAGGTCCGTCTCCGGCGTGATCGACAGGCCCACCAGCGGCGCGAAAATGTCCGACTCGATCCGCGAGGCCGGGTCCATCGGGTCGCCGCCCCTCTGCACCATCCGCAGCCGCGCCGCCTGGTTCCGCAGCGCGGCGATCTCCGGCGTGCTGGCCGCCGAGTCCACCAGCACGCTCCGCAGCGTCGCCGCGACCGTGCGCGCGTCGGCGTGTTCGAGCCGGATGATCGTCGGCTCCACCCACCGCTCCGCCCGGTCGTCGTCCAGGTCGCGGATCAGCACCTCCACCAGCGCGACCGCTTCCTCGCGCCCGGCGACGATGAGCGCGTTCGTGCGCTCGTCCACCGACACGGCGATCTCGCCCGCCAGCGCCTGCCCCGTCGTGGTCACCGGCAGGCCACGCCGCTGCGTGCCCGGGAGACGCCGCAGCGCCTCGCCCTGGCTGAACAACTGCTCGATGATCCCGCGCACCCGCACCGCCGCCGAGTTCTCGAGCGGGAAGATGCGCACCACCACCGAGTCCCCGATCGGCAGCGTGTCCAGCGAACGCACCACCGACTCCATCACCCGTACGTTCGCCTCCGTCGACGCGATCACCACCGCGTTCGACTGCACGTCCGGCACCAGGCGGATGGGCTTCGAGAGGTCCAGTTCCAGCCGCCCCTCGTCCAGCCCGGTCGGCCTGAGGTTCAGCCGACGCACGTGCTCCACCAGCGCGGCCGCCTGGCTCGAACCCGACGCCTGCTGCGACGGGTCCAGCATCGCGCGCAGTGTCTGCACCAGCGCGTCCGCCGACGCCAGACGCAACTGGATCACCGCCGCGTGCTGGGTCGCGTCCGCCGGGGCCGCGTCCAGCGCGCGCACCAACCCCACGATCACCTGCCCGTCGTGCGCGCCCGCGATCACGGCCAGCGCCTGCCGCGTCTTGAGCGGGATCAGCGTCACCGGCTCCGAGACCACGCCCGGCCGGTCGCCCTGCGGCGGGCGCGTCACGCCCATCTGCTCGAGCATCTGCCGCACCGCCTCGGGCGAGTTGTGCTGCACGTCGATGATGAACACCCCGGGCGCGATCCCGCCCGCCCCGATCGGCTGGTCCACGCCCTCCGGCGCGATCGCCGGCGTGTCCAACTCACGCACCACCCGCTCGATCTGCTCGTAGATGCCCGGCGATGCCGCGATCACCAGCGAGTTCGTCGTCCGGTCAACCTCCACACTGAGCGTCTCGCCGAGTTGCTGCGCCGCGG
This sequence comes from Planctomycetota bacterium, assembly GCA_014584315.1. Taxonomy (GTDB): domain Bacteria; phylum Planctomycetota; class Phycisphaerae; order Phycisphaerales; family UBA1924; genus CAADGN01. The sequence continues at coordinate 81,644 of JACTNA010000030.1, forward strand.
GCGTGAACGTCGCCCGGATGGTCTGTTGCAGCCGTGCCGCCGGGATGCTCGTCAGCCGCAGCACGTGCGGTGAGACCCGCAGCCCGCTCCCCGACACGATCGCCTGCGCCAACGCCTTGATCTGCGCCAGTTCCGTCCCCTCGGCCCGAACGATCAGCGCGTTGCTCGCGTCGTCGCCGTACACCAGCACCGCGCCGGGGCCGGTGCGCCGGATGCGGTCCGTCTGGAACATCTCCCGGATCGCGCTCGCCACCTGCGAAGCCTTGCCCGCGTCGATCGGGATCACCGTCGGCTCGGGCATCTCGGCGAAGCCAGGCACGTCCAACTGCTCCACGACCCGCTCGATCCGCAGCAGTTCCTGCCGACCAGCCGAGACGATCAGCGAGTTCGTGAACACCTCCGCCGACACCGAGGGCGTCCCCTCCGCCGACACCAGCACCGGCGGCGGCAGCGCGGCCGCCCGCTCGTCCTGCCGCACGCCCCGGTTCGCCTGGTCCTGGGCACGCCGCAACTGCTCCGCCATCGCCTGGTCCTGGATCTGGGCCCGGAACCCCTCGTTCAGCGCGCGGGCCACGCTCGTCGCGTCCGCGTGCTTCAGCGGGATCACGACCAGTTGCCGCGACGTGTCGTACTCCTCGGTGTCGAGTTTCCCGAGCAGCGCGCGGATGTTCTCCCATTCGCCCTCGTCCGCGCTGATGACAAGCGAGTTGCTCGTCGGGTCCGCGATGATGGTCGCGTTGCGCGCCCCGGCCGTCGTCGCCTCCGCCGCGAACCGCCCGTAGAACACGCCCAGCGCCTTGGCCGTCTGCTCCGCGTCCGCGAACTCCAGTTTCACGAACTCCGTCTTCCGCCCCGGACCGGACGGCACGTCCAACTGCGCGATCATCTCCGTGATCTGCCGCATCTGGTCCGGCGTCGCCAGGATACTCAGCGTGTTGTCGATGCTGTTGAAGTCGATGCTCGGGTCAGGCTCCCCCGTCCCGCGAGGGCGGTTGCGCAGCAACAGGTTCAGCGTGAACCGCACGTCCGTCGCCAGCGCGTGCTCGAGCCGCACCACCCTGAACTGCTGCATCTGCTGCTCGGGCTCCACGTCCAGCCGACGGACGTGCTCCTGCACCTGCGCGATCGCGTCGTCCGAACCCGTCAGCATGATCGAGTTGCTGCGCACCACCGGCGTGATCTTGACCTTCAGGTTCTCCGGCAGCGCGGCCCGCAGCGCCTCCACCACTTCCTGCACCCGCGCCTTCTCCAGGCTGATCGTCACGATCGACCCGACCTGCCGCACCTCGTCCAGCATCGCCACCAGCCCGTCCACCTGCGCGAACACCTTCCCCGGCGCGGACACGATCAGCGAGTTCGTGCTCGGCTGCGCCGTCACGATCACCCGGTCCTCCGCCCGACCGGTCGCCGGGAACTGCTCCCGGAGCACGTTCGCCGCGTCCGCGACGTTCGTGTTCTGCAGGTAGTACATCTCCCGCCGCCGGTCCGGCCCCAGTTCCGGCTGGTCGAGCTGCGCCACCATGTCGCGGACCATCGCCATGCTCACCGGGTCCGCGGACACCAGCAGCACGTTCCCGTCGCGCGAGCCGATGATCGACATCGAGTCCTCCGGCAACCCCTCCGCCCGCGCACGCTCCAGGAAGAACTGCCGCAGGCTGTTGCCCGCCCGGTCGGCCTGCGCGTGCTCCAGCCGGATCGACTCGATCACCTGGTCCGGACGACCGCTCGCCGTGTCCAACTGCTCGATGTACGCCTGCGCCTGCTCGATCTTCGCGCCCTTGCCCACCAGGATCAGCGTCCGGCGGCGCCGATCGACCTCGACCGTCACCGCGTCCGGGTCAGGCCCCCGCCACGTCCGCCACCCCGGCGTCACCATCGAACGCTGGATCACGTTCGCCAGCGCCTGCGGGTCCGCGTTGCGCACCGGCACCGCGCGCACCACCAGCGCGGTCAGGTCCGACCGCGGCTGGTCCAGCGCGGCGATGATCCGCTCCATCGTCGCCATCGTCTCGCCCTGCCCCATCACCACGATGCTGTTCGTGTGCTCGTTCGGGCTGACGAACAACTTGTCCTCGCTCGCCGCGTCCTGACGCCCCCCGAACCACGGCATCCGCTCGTACTGCAACTCCCACGCGATCTCCGTGATCGTGTCCCCGATGTCCGTCACACGCACGTGCTGCAACTGCACGATGTTGAACCGCATCTCCTTCGACGGCGCGGCCTCGTCGAACGTCGACGCCAGCGACCGCAACTGCTCGAAGTCCTCGTCGCTCGCCGCGATCACCACCGTCCCGCTGCGCCGGTCGCCCGTGATCGCCACCCCCGGCCCCGCCCGCCGACCCGCCCGCTGCGTCGCCTGCGCGCGGTCCTGGTAGAACTGCCGCAACGCCTGCGAGACCGTCTGCGCGTCCGCGTTCTGCAACTTGATCGCCCGAACCGGAAGGTCGGCCACCTTGCTCGTGTCCACCTCCGCCACCACCGCTCGCACGTCCCCCAGGTCCTCCTCCGACGCACGCACGACCAGCAGCCCCGACTGGTCCTCCGCCGAAATCTGGATCCGCTCGCGCCGCCCGGGGTCGCGCCCGATCAGCACCTGCTCCACGATCCGCTGCACGGTGCTCGGCTGCGCGTGCGCCAACGGCAGGATCGCCAGAGACAGCCCGTCCTCCGCCTGCCGGACGTCCGCCGCCGCCAGCAAACGCACGATCTCCTCGTGCTGCGACGCCGACGCCGTCACCAGCATCGAGTTCGTCCGGTCGTCCGCGATGAACCTCGCCCGCGGCAGGTCGTTCGCCCCCGGCCCCTGGCGCTGCGCCTCGAACAACTGCTGCAGCGTCGGAGACAACTCCGTCGCCCGCGCGTTCTCGAGCGAGTAACGCCGGATCGCCAGCCGATCCGCCACCGGACTCTGGTCCAGCAGCGAGATCAGCCCGTCGATCAGCCCGATCGCCTCGTCCGGCGCGGCCACGATCACCGACGTCCCGCCCGGGTCCGGCGTGACCGTCACGAACGCCGGATCGACCGCGCCGCGCACCGGCTGCTCGCCCGGAGCGACCACCGTCAGGTCCAGCCCGCGCAGCCGCTGCGCCTGCCGCCCGCGCGGTGAGATCTGGAACAGGTCCTGGATCGCCGACACCGCGCCCGTCGCCGTCACGTTCGCCAGCGGGTAGATCTTCACCGTCAGCGAACGCTGCGCCTCCAGCGAAGCCAGCGACGCGATCAGCCGCCCGACCGTCTGGAAGTCCGTGTCGTTCGCCCACACGATCAGGGCGGTCTCGCTCGGATCGGGCGCGACGGCCACCCGGCCCGTGAACCCGCCCGGGTTCTCCGCCGACACTCGCCCGACGTTGTTCACCGTCTGCGACACCAACTGCTGGATCGCCCGCGCATCAGCCGCCGAGGGCAGCGTCACGATCCGCACCGACGTTGGTTCCGCCGGCATCTGCTGCTCGATCAGCCGCGCCAGTTCCAGCACGCGCTCCGTCAGCCTCGGCGAGCCGACCACCACCAGGCTGTTCGACGCAGGATCGACCGCGATCCGCACTGTCGGCTCCTCGGCCTGGACCTCCGGCTGCGCGAACACGGCCGAGCCGACGGCCCACGCCAACGCGCCGACCGGCCCGCCCGTCAGCGTCGGGGCGGGACGAAACCCGGCGTCGCTGCGCGACTCACCCTTGCCTTCCTCCCCCTGCCCGCCCTCCAGCAGTTCCTCCGTCGAAATGATCTCGACCTTCACCCCGCCTTGCTGCTCCAGCAGCCGCTTGAGCGTCGCCGCCATCAACTGCGCGTCCGCCCGCGAGCGGTCGATCGGGATCATGCGCATCTGCCGGCTCGTCGTCAGCGTCGCCGCGTCCAGTTCGCGCGCCAGCCGATCGACCGTCTGCATCTGCGTCGCCGTCGCCCGGACGATCAGCGCGTTGCCCCCCGCGTCCACCCGGATCGTCGGGGGCTGCCGCCCGTCCGCCTCGTCCGCGAAGACCGCCTCGAGGTTCTGCGCCAGCGTCGTCGCGTCGGCGTTCACGAGCGGGATCACGCGAACCAGCCGCTCCCCGTCCGGCCCGCCCTCCGGCGGCGCATCCAGTTGCGCGATCACCTGTTCCGCCAGTTCCAGCGTCGCCGGCGACGCGCTCACGACCACCGCATTCAGCCGCCGCTCGGCCGCCACGCGAACCTTGGCCGTCCGCTCCTCGTCCGACCCGCGCAGCAGGTACTGCCACCGCTGCCACTCGGGGAGCATCTCCATCGTGGACTCGCGCATGAGCACCTGCTCGACGATCGGCGCGACCGTCTCCGCCCGCGCGTGCCGCAGGAACACCGTCCGCACCGAGACACGGTCCGGCTCAACCGTCGCGTCCATCTCGCGCACCAGTTCGCCGGCCTGCGCCAGCCGCTCCGACGATGCCGCCACGATCACCGAGTTGCTCGCCGGCTCCGGCGTCACCGTCGGCGTCGGCTCCCCCGGCTGCGCCTGCGCCGTCAGCGCGGCGCGCAGCGCCTCCGCCGCCGTCGCCGCCTGCCCGCGCTCGAACCGGAACACCGCCACCTGGACCGACCGCGACGCCGCCGGCTGGTCCAGCGTCTCGACCAGTTGACGCGCCATCGGCACCAGCACGCTCGGCGCGCTGATCACCAGCCGGTTCGCCTGCGCATCCGCGTTCACCCGCGGCGACGCCACCGACACCCCCGCGCGCTCCGCCCGCACCAACTCCGCCGGCCACCGCGTCCGATCGGACACCAGCGACTCCACCGTCCCCGCGACCGCACGCGCGTCCGCGTGGCGCAACTCGACCACCGCCAGTTCCGTCTGCGGCACCGCCGGCACGCGGTCGTCGAACTCCGCCATCAGCCGCACGGCCTCCGCCACCTGCTCCTGCGTCCCCACCGCGACGATGCTCCCCGAGCGGGCGTCCGGCGTCAGTTCCATCGCGCGCCGACCCTGCGGCACCGTCTGGTTCACGATCCGCGCCACGGTCTGCGCCAACTCGCCCGCCGCGGCCCGCGCCGGCGTAAACGTCTCGACCACGCGCCCCGTGGCTTCGACCGGCTCGTCCAGCCGACGGATGATCGTGCGCGCCAGGTCCAGCGTCTCCGCCGGCGCGGACACGATCAGCGAGTTCGTCCGCTGCTCCGCCTCCACGCGGATCGTCGGGCGACGGAACAACTCCGGCGTGCGCGCGTACCGCAACTGCAGCGTCAGGATGCGCGGGTCCGTCTCCTGCTGCTGCACGAGCAGCCGCTCGACCGTCTGCGCGATCTGCGTCGCGTCCGCGTGCTCGAGCGCGAACGTCTCGACCCCCATCGTCTGGGGGTCCACGGGGCGCACGTCCAGCGGCGCGACCAGCTCCTCGACCTTCCGCAGGTCCGCCTCGGCGCCCGACAGAATGAGCGCGTTCGAGCCGGTCGCCGCGATCACCCGGACGTCCCCCCCGCCCGGCAACTCCATGCTCGGGATCGTCGCCGTCAGCGTCTGCGCGACGGCAGACGCGTCGGCGTACGACAGCGGCGTCACGCGGATCACCCGCCGTCCCGCGGTCGCCGCCTCGGTGTCCAACGCGCGGACCAACTCCTCCGCGATCTGCTGGATCGCTTCCGGCGCGGAGATGATCAGCGTGTTCGATCCCTCGTGCGACGACACGTTCAGCAGCGCGTCCGCCGCCGCCGGCGAGCGTCCCGCACGCTCCTCCTCGTCGCGAAGCCGAGTCGCCAGCAGGTCGCGCAGCAGCGGTTGCAGCCGCTCCGCACGCGCGTGCTTCAGCGCGTACATCTTCAGCGTCGTCGCGGGGCGATCGGGCGCCTGCCCGATCTCCTGCAGCACCCGCTCCACGTCCGCGAACACCGCCGACGGCCCGCTCACCACCAGCGACCGCGTCGCCGGTTCCGTGCTCACCGTCACGGGCGTGCGGCTCCCCACGCGGAACGCCCCGCTCGACGAGAGTTCGCGCAGCGTCCGCGCCACCGCCTCAAGGTCCGCACGCTCCAGCCGGTAGGTGCGCACCTCCGCGTCATCCCCGCGGTGCTGCTGGTCCAGCGAGCGCACGATCTGCTCGAAACCCGCCAGACGCTTGCCCGGCGCGTCCACGATCAGCGAGTTCGTCGCCCGGTCCGCCCGGACCGTGATCTCCTTCGGCAGCCGCAGGTCCGGCCGCGGCAGGCGCGTCCGCGGGTCGATCGGCATCGGCGGCTCGGGGTACATCTGGTCGATCGTCTGCGCCAACTCCTCCGCCCGCGCCCACGCCAGCGGGAAGATGCGGATCTCGCGCCCCTCCGCGTCCAGCGCCTGCGTTTCGTTCAACTGCTCGACGATCGCCTCGATCTCCGGCAGCAGGTCCGGGTGCGCCGAGACGATCAGCGTGTTCGTCGGGTCGTCCGCACGCACGCTCACGGGCTGCTTCGAGCGCTCCTCGGGCGTGCGCTGGTCGAACGACGACTGCAGCACCTGCGCCAGGTTCCCCGCGTCCGTGCTGCGCAGGCGCAGAATCCGCAGCGGCGGCCTCTCCCCCGCCTGCCGGGCGTCCACGCTCCGCACCAACTGCTCGATCACCGCCAACTGCGAGGGTTGCGCCGCCACCAGCAGCGAGTTCGTCGATTCGATCGGCTCGAACACCGGCTTCGGCCCGCCCTGGATGATCAGCGACTCGCTCGCCGACGCCATCTCGTCGAGGAACGCCACGACGTCGCGCACGCTCGCCAGCTTCAACTCGATCATCCGGACCTCGCGCACGGGCGAGATCAACTGCTGCACCTGGCCGATGACGCTCGAGAACTGCTGCATCCCCGCCGCATCGCCCATCACCAGCAGGTTGCCGGAGACCGCGTCGATCTCGATCTCCACCCGCCCCTGCTGCTCGCGCGGCAGCCCCTCGTTGAGGCGTGCGAGCAACTCCTCCACCCGCGACCGCACCTTCGAGGGGTCGCCCGCGCCCGCGGGGACCACTCGGAACTCGCGCCGACCAGGCTCCTCCGCGTCCAGTTGCGAGATCAGCCGCTCGAGCACCCCGTGCTGCGACGGCAGCGCCCGTACGACCAGCGTGTCCAGTTCGTCCAGCGGCTCGAACGACGGCTCGTGGTACGCCGATCCGTCGTCGGGCATCAGCAGCGGACGCGCCAACCGCTCCACCCGCTGCCCCAACTGCGACGGCACGGCCGTCTTCAGCGCGTACGCACGGCTCTCCACCTCCGCCACCACCGCCGACTCCGCCGTGCGCAGCAACTGCTCGAACCGCGCCAACCCCGCGCGCGAGCCGATGAGCGTCGCCGTCCGGCTCGCCGCGTCCAGCGTCGCGCGCACCGGGTCGCGCTCCGCCTCGCCCGTCGCCGCGTCCAGTTCCTGCGCCCGCGCGAGCATCGCCGCCGGGTCCCCCGTCGCGATCCGCACCACGCGCACGTCAACGTCCGCCCCCGAGCGAACGTCCAACCCCGCGATCAACCCTTCCAGCGCGGCCACGTCCGCCGGCGGACCCGAGACCAGCAGCCCGCGCCCGTCCGGCGTCGCCGTGTACCGCACCGCCGATTGCTGGCGCGGCGTCAGCATCCGCGACAGAATCTGCTCGACCCGCGGAGCCTCGACGTGCTCCAGCCGCACCACGCGCCCGACGTTCTCGGCCGCCGGCTGCCTCGCCTGCCCCGTCGCCGCCGCCGGGTCGATCTCCCCGATCAACGCGGTCGCCTGCATCAGCAGCGCGGGCGACGCCACCACGCTCACCTTGTTCACCGTGCCGAGCGGCACCACCACCGGCTTCGACTCCTGCGGCACCGACGCGAAGAGCGCGCTCAGCCGCTGCGACGCTTCGTCCGGCGTGATCGTCTCCAGCGCGAACGTCATCATCTGCCGATCGCCCGCCAGCCCGTCGCCCGGCACGTCGATGATCGTGATGAGTTCCCGAACCGTCTGCAGCCGGGCCTCGGGGCCGACCGCGATCACCGAGTTCGTCCGCTTGTCCGCCTCCAGGCTCAGCCCCGCGATGTCGATCTCCTCGAGCGTCCGCACCTTCCCGTCCTGCGGGTTGATGATCTGCTTCACCACCCGCTGGCCCACCAGCCCCTTGAGCGCGGTCACGGCCTGCTCCGCGTTCGCGTGGCGCAGCCGGAACAACTCGAACGCCGAGTCCACCGGCCGCTGCGCGTCGATCAGCCCGATCACGTCGCGCAAACGCACGCACTGCGCCGCCGTCTCAACAAGGATCAGCATGTTCTGCGCTTCGACCGCCGTCACCGCGCCGAACGGCGCGAGCAGCGGCTTGATCTGCTCGGCCACGACCGTCGCCCGAGAGTTCTGCAGCGGGATCATCACCGTCAGGATCTGGTCCGGCGTGATCCCCGCCGGGATCAGCGACGCGTCGAACACCTCGCTCGGCTTCTTCACCGCGTCCGCCAGCGTCGAGAGGTACAGGTAGTTCTCCTCACGCCGCAGCATCACCCCGTGCATCCGCAGGTTCAGGTTCAGAATGCTCAGCGCATCGGCGAACGAGTACTCCGTCCGACCCCCGACCCACGTCATCGCCCCTGCGGGGACCGCCGCCTCGCGCACGATCGGCAGCCCCGTTGTCCGCGAGAAGTAATCCAGCACCTGGTCGAACGGCGTGTCCTTGAACACGAACCCCACGCGCCGGTCCTCCGGCCGCGCGGGCTGCGCCTCCGGCTGGGCCGCCGGCGCAGCGGGAGCCGCCTGCGTCGCCGCCGGCGCCGCCGCCTCAGGCGCGACGATCGCCTCGGGCGGCTCCGCTTCCTGCGCGAAGACGGAGCACGCCCCCCCAGCCGCTGCGAAGAGGGACGCCGCCACCATCAGTCGTCTCTGTGCCTGCCGGGCCATGGACTCGCTCCTTCTGCCAACGAACGCCGCCCTCCGGCGGCCGCCTCGGCTAGTAGCCACTATACCGAAACCTTCGGCAACCGGCTCACTGGACCGGCTGCCGTTGCGCAAGTGTCTCATTCAACAGGACTTGGAACGCCTGCTCCCCGATCCTGAACACGGCCTTCTCGCCGCCCGCCTCGACCAGCACCGCGTCCAGCACCCCCTCGCCCGGCCGCAGTGATCTCCACTCCCCGCTCTTAATGTTCACGAGCCACGCCTCGACTTGCCCCCCGGCCGACACCACCGCATTCAAACGCCACACGTCGTACGGCGGGGGCGGCGGCGGAGGCGGAGGCCGATCCGCCTGCCTCTGCTCCTGACGCGGCGGCCGGACCGGCTCCGGCTTCGGCGGCGCGAACGCATTCCGCGCTGCCACCGCGACCACCAACCGCTGCGCCTCTTCTCCAGGCTCGACGATCATCGGCGGCGTCGTGTCGCCGTCCTTCGCCACGTCCGGCAGCACGACCGTCTGCACCAACAGCCGCAGCTCGAACTGCTGTCGGTCCTCCGACTCCGGCCTGATCGAGAACGAGGCGACGCGCGCCACCCACGGCTGCGCCTGCGCCAACGCGATCGCCCGCGTCACCTGCTCAAGCGTCCCCTTCGCTCGCAACTCGCCCGCCACCGTGTAGAAGTCCGGGACACGCAACTGATCGCGCGTGAAGTCCCGCACCCGCTCGCGCGCCGCCGGGTTCCCCTCGGGCACGGGCCGGTTCTGCGTGACCACGACGTCACCCAGCCCCGCCGCCGTCGCGATCGCGCTCAGCCCCGTGCGGAACCGATGCTCGACGACTTCCGCCGAGGCGCCGAGCGTGCCCGATGCCTGCGCCGCCAGCCGCTCACGCACCTGGAACTCGTCCTCCATCTGATCCTCGAGCCACCTCGACGACTTCTCGTAGGAGTCCAGCCTCGCCAGCCGCTCCGCCGCGGGTCTGGCGTAGAACCGCCCGTACCCCATGTACCCCAGCCAGCCCGCGATGGCCACGCCGACCGCACCCGCGATGAGCCGACCCCGAGCCGTCATCCGCCACCCCCCTCGGCAGCCGCGGCGTTCGAGTCTCCGCCGTTCGCGGGTCGATCCGGCCTCGCCAGCCCCGTCACCAGGGTGAAGTCGAACCGGTTCGGCACGTCCGGCCCCGTCGTGTCCACCCGGTAGACTCTGTCCTCCACCAGGCGCCCGCGCAACGCATCCGCGGCCGCCCGCTGCTGCGACCGCCCCTGCAGCCTGAACCGCGATTCCTGCCGCTGCGACCACGCGCCGGTCGTGTACTGCCGCTCGCGCGACGCGAACACGACCGACGCCTCGAGCGAGCCGTCGATCTGGTCGACCAGCGCGCTGCCGTCCGCCGGCACCTGGTCTCCGATCCACTCCAGGTGCGCCAGCCAGTCCACGCCAAGCCCCGACCACCGTTCGATGTGCTCCAGCCGAGCCTTCTGACGGACGTGCTGCGAGTATCGCTCCACCAGTTTCTCATTGCGCGTCTTTTCCGCCGAGATCCTCCCGTCCAGCGCGGCCAGCCGGTTCAGCCCCCACACGTACGCGCCGCCTCCGACGACGATGACCGCGAACACGCCCAGGAGCGCGACCTGCCGAACCCGCGCCGCCCGGTCCGGCGCACGCCTCGGATTCGCGAAGTCAAGCCATTCCCGCGACGCCAGTTGACCGACGAACAGGCCGATCAGCGGCACCAGCGGGAGCACCGCCTCCGCGCGCCGCAACTCGTCCGGCAGATCAACCATCCCCGGCAGCCCGACCCGGGACCACGACAACTCAAGTTCCCGCCCGCACGCCGCCCCCACCGCCTCCACGCGCGCCCCCGACCCGAGCACCGCCACGCACTCGACCTCCGCCGAGTCGCGCGTGCCGCGGTAACTCATCCACGTCCGTTTCGCCTCGACCGCCAGGCGCTGCGCGAACGCCGGGTCATCTCCGGCGGGCACGTCCACCCCGCGCGACGAGACCAGCCGACCCTCCTCGATCACCACCAGTTCGACCGCGTCGCCCGCGATCGCGACGCCGATCAGCGCGCCGTCCTGCCGGTGCGAGAGTTCCGCCAGCAGCGCGGCCGCCCCCTCGCCCCGGAGGTGAATGCCCTTGACCCGAAGCCCCGCCGCCTTCGCCACCGCGCGGCACCACGTCACCTGGTCCCCCGGCAACGCCCCCGCCAGCACCGTGGTCTCCGCCGCGTCCGGCAGGTCGATCGGCAGGTAGTCGATCACCGCGCCCTGCATCGGCATCGTCAACTGCCGCGACATCTGGAGCGCAACCATCCCCGCCAGGTCCGCCTCCTCGCCGTCCTCAGGCCGCGGCAGCGTCAGGCGCTTCAACACCACGTTCGCCCGCGGCACCGCGAACACAGCCGCCCGCGCCGTGATCCCCGCGTCGCGCAGCGTCTGACGCAGCCACGCGCCGACGGCCGAGGCGTCCGCCCCGTCAATCTCGCGCGGCAGCCGCGCGTTCACCCACGCCTTGACCTGCACGCGGCCGCCGGAGACCTCGCCCCACACCGCAACCACGCCGTCGCGGTCCAGCGAGAGCACCACCGATGATTTGCGCCGCGTGTTCATCGGCTGCGCGCCCTCCGTGGCGTCCATCGGCCGATGCGGGGATCACCGCCGGCCGAGGGTGCGGCCTCTACGCCGGACGCGCGCGGGCCTCCGCCCGACACCGCCTCCGCGCCGCTCTCGCCATCGTACCCGAACCCGTCAACTCCCGCGACGGGATCCGCGCCCGTAGATTCCCTACCGCTCGCGGTCGAACTCGGCGACATCCGCGTCGGCTCGTCCGTCGCCCACCGTTCCCACTCCAGCGGCGGCAATCCAGACGCTGCGGCGGACACCTCGGGGTCTTCGAGCGGGTCCGGTTCCTCATCCGGCCACTCGTCCTGCGCCGACTCCGCCCGCCCCGCGTACAGCCGGCGCGCCAGCGGCAGCAACGTCACGTCCCGCATGTACGCCACCCGAGGCCGCTGCGACGACACGTCGATCACCGCCTCCAACACCATCCGCTGACCGAGCGTCGCTTCGTCCCCAGGGCCAACCCATGACTCCGCCGGCGCGACCCCCGCCTCCAGCCGCACCCGCCACTGCATCGCCCGTGTCGTCAGCCACGGGACGGCCTCTTGGAACTGCTCCTCCGGAACGATCCCTTCCGCCGCCGGCCACGCCACGCTTGTGCGCTGCGATTCGTCCAGCCGCTCCCTCGCCGCCACGATCTCCTCCGCCATCGCCTCATCGATCCCCGGCACGCACGCCAACGCCTCGGCCGGCGCGGTGTTCAGGTCCACACGCCCGAGCACGTAGTCGTCGTCGCTGGTGCACAGCGCGTCCAGGGCCTCGGCCCAGTCGCCGGGCGGCACCTGAAAGAACCGCATCACGCGCACGAAGTCCGACTCGGACCTGAACTCCGTGCCGTTCTTCATGATCTGTTCGACGCCCTGCGCCACGCCCTCGCCGAACCGATCCACGAGCGCGCTCCGAAGGCTGTCCGACCACGTCTGGTTCAGGTTCACGCGCTTGCGCCCGCGGTGCCGCAACGGGTCGCCCCCGGCCCCGCTCTGCACGTTCGGATCGAACGCGAACACCGTCACGAGATCCGCGAGCGGCAGGGCGCCCACCTCTCCCGAGAACGACTCACCGTCCCCGCCCGCGTTCTCGCCGTACACCATCTCCGGCGTGAACCCGTCGATCGACAGCAACTCGTCCACGCTCGCCAGCGGCCGCTCGGCCCTCGCCTCAACGATCCGCTTCGCCAGCGACTCCCCCACGCCCGGCAGCAGCGCGAGCATCGACTCCGTCGCCGTGTTCAGGTCCAGTTTCCCGCTCTCGCTCACGATCGGCACGCCGCCCGGCCCGCCCAGGTCGATCAGCCGCACCGTCCACCGCCGACCGGCCTCGTCCGTGAACAACTCCCACTCTTCGGTCACGCGCGGCGATCGCCCGTCGAGCAACCCATCCCGCTGCGACGCCAACTCCGCCATCACCGCCTGCACCCCCGACCACGCCAGCGCCCGCGACTGCGCCCGAGTCACCGTCACTTCCGCCTCCGCGATCGACGCGTCCGCGCTGATCAGCACGGTCGCCGCAGCCAGCGCGCCCAGCGTGATCACGACCAGCACCGCGAACACCACGGTTCCTCGTCGCGCGGGCGTCCTCATCGCGACTCCCTCCACGCCGCCGAAGGCCCGTCGGGCACGATGATCACGCGCACCCGGTCCGGCTCGCGCTCCGGCAGGTCCGAAGGCTCGACCTCATCCTCCCACCCCGTCGGATCGTCGAACGACACGGGCAGCGCGAACGGGTCTTCCCCGTCCCACTCCACCTCCGCCTCGTCCGTCGGCGGGCCCGACTCCTCCTCGATCGCCGGCGCCGCGGGCGGATCGCCCGGTCTGCGGAACCAGAGCGCAACCTCGACCGCCACCGGCAGGTCGCCCGCGGCCTTGCTGTCGAACGAGTCCCGCCACGAACGCCCGTCGAAGTACCGCAAGCGCAACGCCGACACGCCCTCGGCCACCACTTCGTCCGCCCCCCCCCCGGGGTCGTCGCCCGACCACCGCCGCAGGCTCACGCGCCCGGACGCCTCGTCGAAGCGCACCGCAAGCCCCTGCTCGTCGCCGAGCGTGCCCGACGCCGTTCCGCCGCGCAGGGTCGGCCGCACCCCGCGCGACACGACCCGCACCGACGCCCGATCACCCTCGATGCCGGCCTCCCCCTGCCCGTCCGCGGCGATCGCCGTCAGGAAATCCGCCTCCAGCCGCTCCAGCAGCAGCGTGCCCGAGCGCACCTCGCCGCTGAGCGCGAGCAGCGTGTCGCGCCGCTCCAGCGCGTTCCAGAAGAACGACATCACCGCTCCCGAGAGCGCGAGCAACAGCACGATCGCCACCAGCGTCTCCATCAGCGTGAACGCCCGCCGCCTCATGGCCGCCCCCCCCCGGTCCCCGCGCCGCCCGGCGGCCGCGCCGGCGGGTCGAACCGCCCCGGGCGGTCCAGCGGGCTTTCACGCTCGAACGGGTCCGGCCGATTGAACCGCTCCTCGCGCTCCCGCTCGCGCTCCCCGCGCCGGATCGCGTCCATCAACTCGTCCTCGGCCCCGACCTCATCCTCCGCCAACGCGCCCAGCCGGACCAACTGGTGCAGCGTGTACGACGCCAGCGTCGCCCCCGTCGGCGAGACCTTCAGCGACGTCACCCGCACGTGCGTCAACTCCGGGAACCCCGACGGCGAGGTCTCTACCACCAGCTCCCACCCCGTCCCCGAGGGGGGGGCGTCCGCGAACGCACCCGACTCCTCCGCCCGCTCGCTCTCGTGCCACGCGGGAACAGGCCCGTTCAGCGTCGCCGGCGACGCCACCCCGGCCTCGATCTCCGACATCGCCGTCCGCGCCAGGTCCACCGCCAGCGCGGCGTCCCGCACGCGCTCCAGCGCGGTCGTCCCCTGCGTCAGCGCGGCGAGGATCGCCATCGCCGCCATCGCGAACATCGCCAGCGACAGGATCACTTCCAGCAGCAGCGCGCCCCGCCGCGCGACGAACCCGCCATGGAGCCGACGGGCGTTCAACGCCGCGCTCCGTCCGGCCGCGCCGCCCCGTCGAGCGCGCCCGAGGCGACGCCATTGGGGCCGGGCGCAGCCGGCGCCGACTCGGCGTCGCCTTCCCCCGCCGATGATGCAGGCCGACGAACCGAACGCAGCGCCGCCCTGCCCGTCGCCGCGCTGATGCGCACCTCGACCGAGCGCCCCTCCGGCCCGACCAGCCAGAACGGCGCGGTCTCCAGCGCGCCCCCGTCGGGAAGAAAGACCGCGATCGTCAGCGGCCCGCCCGCCCCGTCTTCGAACCCGGCGTCCATCGGCGCGATGCCCGGCCGAGGCTCCGCGCCCTCCCCACCCCACCCGATGGCCTCCGCCGGCACAGGGCGCTCCGCGCTCACGCGAACCCCGGACGGCAGCACGAACACCGGGAACTCGCGCGGCACGCGGGGGGCGGCGTCCGCCGAACCGAACCCCTCGCCCGGCATCCCGAATCCGCGATCGCCCGGCTCGCTCGCGTCCCCAAGTCCCTCGACGGGATCGTCGTCCCCGATCGGCCGCGCCAGCAGGCGCAGCCCGTCCCGCGCCGGCTGCGCGATCAGCGCAACCGGACGGCCCTCGCGCAGCGCCTCCGCCCGGCAGAGCGCGAGCGCGCCCTCCAGCTGCCGCGACGACTCGTCGAAGAGCGCGGCCCCCATCCGGCGCGCGAGCGCGGGCGCGGCCAGCGACGCCGCCGCGATCAGCAACGCAATCGCAACCAGCACCTCGAACAGCGTGAACGCTCCGCGTCGCACCTGTCGGTCCCTCCCCGCGCGGCAACCCGCGCGAACGGAGGATCAGCCACGGTCCGGCGGCATGAACGGACCGCCGAGATCGCCTTCCTCATCCTTCGGCCACGACGTCAGGTCGTCCTCCCCGCCCTGGTCGTCCTGCCCGTTGGGGCCGAACGACCACAGGTCGAACTGGCTCTCGTCGCGGTCGCTGATCTGCCGGTACCCCCACTCGTTGCCCCAGCGGTCCGCCGGCCTCGGCTCCTCCAGGTACCCCCGCCACTTGCTCACGTCCGCCTCGGGGTCGAGCGCGTTCTTGTCCCACAGCACCTTCACGCCCTCGTCGTCCGTCGGATACCTCCCGAAGTCCAGCCGGAACAGGCGCATCGCGTCCTTGATCCGGTTGATGTCCACCTGGGTCATCGACTCCTTCGCCTGCTCCTGCCGGCTCAGCACGGCCAGGCCGACGAGCGCACTCAACGCGAGGATGATCGCGATCACGATCATCACCTCGACGAGCGTGAAGCCCCGGGCGAGGCTCCGGCGGACCTTGCGGTTCATGGTCGGGCGTCCTTTCTGCTCTGCTCCGGGGGAGGCCGATGCCGCGGGCGTCCCTGCCACCCTCGGCCGCCACCGGGGACTGTGTCCTCGGCTCTTCTACCCGCCGCCCCGCCCCCGGGATCAGCCGACCCGGGCGGACAGCACATTAGTCCATACTAGCATCAACCCCCCGACCGACGCAAGCCCCGTCCCCACGAACCCGGCTTGGGGGGAGGGATCGAGGGATCGAGGGGGGAGGGGTCGAGGGATCGAGAGGGGAGGGGTCGAGGGATCGAGGGGGGAGAGGTCGAGGGGTCGAGGCAACGTGAAAACGGCGGGCCGTGAGGCCCGCCGCGGGATCCGCACCCTGTCTCTCTGTGCGGGCGTTGCGCCCTCCGCGTTCCGGCTTCACGCCGCGAGGCGGACGTTCTCGCCGGACTCGGCCGGACCATCGTGCTCGCCCGCGTGGGCGGTGAAGACGGAGACGCCGCCGACGCCGAAGTTGACGACGAAGAGGGCCGGCTCGCCGCGCCTGGTCGAGCGGACGGCGGTGACCTGGTAGATGACGGTCGAGGCCCCGGCGGGGATGGTGCCGTCGGTGAAGGCCCGCTCGCCGGAGGAGCCGACGAAGGTGTACGGCCCGCCGTCGGCGCGGCGCTGGACCTCGTACATGGTGCCGACGGACCCGGTGGGGTTGTCGCACTTCCACTTCAGTTCGATCTCGCCGGTCTGGAGCAGGTTGACGCGCGGCTGGTAGGGCGTGCCGGGCGCGGGGACGGGCGACGGCTCGGCGGGCGGCGGGATCTGGGCCAGCACGTAGACGTTGGGGTCGTTCTGCGTCTCGGCGTAGCTCTTGATGGTCTTGATCAGCCCCGCGCCGTTGTCGGCCATGGTGGCGACGGCGTTGTAGAAGGTCTGCGTGGCGGCCTTGGCGGCGTCGCGCGCGGCCTGGGCCTGGTTGTAGGCGACGCGGGCGGCGGCGGTCTGGCCCATCAGGGTCGTGACCTGCCCCGATGTAAGTCCGATGTCGGTTGCGTTGGTCGCCCACGGCTGGTTGTGCGCTTCATAGAACTCGATCTTGCCGAGCCTGGTGTTGGGAACGATGCCCGTGATGAGGTTCTCCGTTCTGATGTCCCGCGATGTGAACGGGGCAGGCTGCATGGAAGGTCGCCGCGCCCCACGCGGAGCGTCGCGGCCGTCCGATATGTTTCGGTCGATCGGCCCCGCGTGCGGACCACTTGAGCGGGATGCTGAAGAAAGAAGCAAGGAACGCGGAGATCGCGGCGTTGGGACGCGGAGAGGGGGGAGGGGGGGGCGAGGGCAAGGGGGGAAGGGGGGAAGGGAGGAAGGGGGCTTGAGACTTGAGGCCTGAGTCTTGAGGCTTGAGGCCTGAGGCTTGGGGCTTGGGGGTGGGTGGGGCGGCGGCGATTCCCCGACTCGGCAAGCCCACTTCATACCCGCGCGGCTTCGGCCCGCCCGGGTACGGGGAGGAGGCGTCAAAAAGAGAAGAGCCGCAGGCCGGGGGTGCGGGCTGCGGCGGTCGCCTGTCGGCGGTGCCTGCGATTACTCTTGTTGCGTGAAACCGCGGGCCGGGATCGATTACACTGACCCGACTCTAACAGGCGGCGGGAGGTCCGTCAAGGGAGCATCCCATGAATGTGCTCGGCTTTGACATCGGCTCGAACTCGGTGGGGTCGGTGTGGATCGATCGGGCAAAGGGCAGGATCACCGCGGGCGTCTCGGTCTTCCCGGCGGGGGTGGACGAATCCGATGACAAGCGCGGCGACCCGAAGAACGCCAAGCGGCGCATGACGCGGCGGACCCGGATCACGCTCGCCCGGCGTTCGCAGCGCAAGCGTGAGCTGCGGCTGCGGTTGATCGAGGCCGGTCTTCTCCCTCCGACCGAGCGGGAGTTCCGCGCCCTGCTGGAAGCGACGGACCCGTGGGTGCTCCGCAGCAAGGGCCTCGACGCGCCATTGACGCCGTTCGAGTTCGGGCGGGTGCTGCTCCACCTCGCGCAGCGGCGGGGTTCGTTGGGCCTGCACGTGCCCGAGCCGAGCGAGGAAGAGGCCGATGCCGACGAAGCCGCGCAGGATGACGGCAAGGTGAAGGCGGCGATCGGCGCGGTCCGTGCGAAGATGATCGAGAAGAACGCCCGCACGTTCGGCGAGTTCATCTGCATGGTGCGAGCGGAGCGCGTCACCCCCATCACAACAACCGACAATCGCCGCGCCGACGCGAGGAAAGGACCGCGCGAATGGCGTGCCGCAGTCCGCAACAAGGCCGCTTCCTACGAACACTGTGCCGATCGCGCCATGATCCGTGACGAGTTCGCGAGACTCTGGAATGCCCAGAGCCGCCTCGGCGGCGAGACCGCGAGGCTTCTCACGGCCGATCTCCGCCTCGCCCTCGACGACGAGTCCGGCGATGCGATCTGGAGGCACAAGGGCCTGCTCTTCGGCCAGCGCCGCCAGTCGTGGGACCTTGGCACGCTCGGCCGCTGCAACCTCCACCCGGAGGAGCGCTGCGTCCCACATGCGGACATGCACGCCTCGCGCTACCTCGTCGTCGAGACGGTGAACAACCTCAAGATCATCGACGGCGCCAAGGAGGCTCGCCCCCTCACGCCCGAGGAGCGGGAGAGGATCAAGAAGTTCCTGAGCGGCCCGCTCGGCACGGAGAAGGGCCGGAAGAAGAAGGGCGACACGGAGCCGCCCGCCGACAGGCCCAAGCGCACCGTGAGCGTGACCGACCTCCGAAACTTCATGGGCACGACGAAGGACGGCTGGGGGCGGGCCTCGAAGACCTCGCGCTTCCGCTTCAACATCGAGAACGACGAGGACCGCGCCATCAACACCGACTGGTTCAGCCGCGAGATCATCCACGGGGCGGTCACGCCGGAGAAGTGGGCGGCAATGCCGGAGCGCACGCGCGAGGGCCTGAACCGCGCCATCCTCAAGTTCGACCCGGACCAGGAGGACGACGCGGCGAAACTCCGCGCCGGCGTGATGGACTGGGCCGGTCTGACAGCCGCGCAGGCCGACGCCCTGATCGCCGCGTGGAAAACGCGTCCCAAGCCCGACGCCAAGCGGCTGAGCATGAGCCGCCGCGCGGTCCGGAACCTGCTCACGGTCATGGACCGCCCCGAGCCGTGGCCGGACCCGAACCGCTCCGGCCAGAAGCGATGGTTGACCCAGATCGAGGCGCGCAAACTGCTCGCGGGCGACGGCGACTTCATCGACGTGACGACGGGCAAGGCACTCGACGACCACACGCGCCGCCGCTACGCCACGGGCGCGAAGGGGGCGACGGCCCGCGACCGCTACTACATGGGAAAGCACGTTCTCGTGAAGGACGGCAAGCCCGTGATCGACCACGAGACCGGCGAGCCGCTCGCCGAGCCGCCCCCCGCGCCGCTCGTCAGCAACCCCGTCGTGCGCAAAGCCATCCACGAGGTCCGCCGCCATCTGGTCGAGTACATGAAGACCTTCGGCCGCAAGCCCGACGAGGTCTACATCGAGCTGGCCCGCGAGGCGAAGATGGGCAAGAAGGACGCGGACAGGCTCCTCTTCAAGAACCGCCTGCGCAACCGCATCCGCAACAACATCATCCACGAACTCGGCCTTGAGTCGCAGACTTCCACGCAGCAGCGCGCCGCCGTCGACCGCGTCATCCTCTGCGTCCAGCAGGGCGGCGTCTGCCCGCTGTGCGGGCAGGGCGGACTCACAACCCGCCAGGCCGCGACCGGTGAAGGCTGCGAGGTTGCCCACATCATCCCCCGTGCCAGCGGCGGCCACAACGGCCTCTCCAACATCGTCCTTGCGCACGAGAAGTGCAACCGCGAGATGGGCCGGCGCACGCCGCGACAGTTCTGGTCCGACGGCCCCGGCTTCGAACAGGGGATGGTCTGGGTCGAGGGCATCTTCGGCGAGGTCAAGCGGCCGAAGCCCTCCGAGTTCAAGAGCGCGACCGGCGATGCCCTCTGGGCCTGCTACTTCACCAAGCGCGACGACACCGCGAAGATCGAGCAGTTCAAGAAGGACGTCAAGGACATCCAGGAGATGACGGCGCGGCAGGAAGCCGCGACCAAGTACGCCGCGCGCCAGGTGATGGCCTACCTGGCCGATGCGCTCTACGGGGGCAAGGGCCTCCCGGAGCGGAGCACCGGAGACGACGGGCGGCGGATCTTCGCCACGGACGGGATGTGGACCAGCCGCTTGCGCCGCGAATGGAACCTGTTCTTCGACCCCCACTGTGCCCGTTCGAAGGGCCTGGCCAACGATGAGGAACGCGAGCGCAAGGAGAAGAACCGCGGCGACCACCGCCACCACGCCATCGACGCCGTTGTCATCTCGCTCTGCACGCGACAGGTCCAGATCGCGTGGGAGGAGCGGGAGAAGCGGGCCGACAATGAAGGCATCAACACGGCGAACGAAGAGGAGATGGCCAACTACCGCCGCCTCCACCCGCTCGACCCGCCCGAGCCCTTCACGTCCATCGAGGAGTTCCGCGAAGAGGTGAAGCGTGCGGTCTTCGGCGACGACGGGAGCCTCCGGCCCATCTGTCACCGCCCGGTCAAGCGCAAGCTCATCGGCGCGCTGCACGAAGAGACACTCTTCGGCCCCGTGCTCGACAAGGCGGGCAACCTCACGGGCAACTACACCGCCAAGAAGAGCGTGCTCTCCCTCGACCCGAACCACCTGCGCCTTCCCCGGCGGGAGACCGAGAAGGAGGCCGTCGAGCGCCTCGCCGCCAGACGCCGATGCACACACGGGGTGAGCGAGCGGGAAGCGCGCAAGTGGGCACGCGCCGTGGTTTCGTCCCCCGGCTACCAGCCCGCGATCGTCGATCCCCCGCCGGGCAAGAGCGGGATCGTCCGCGACGCCGCTCTGCGGCGGCGACTCCGCGCCTGCCTCGAAGAGGCGGGCCTGGACCCCGACAACTTCTCCGCCGGCCAGGTCAAGAAACTCTACGAAGCGGGCGGGTTCCGCCAGGCGTCGGGCGTTCCCATTCACTCCGTCGTCCTCCTGCGGACCATGAACGATCCCGTCGTCATCGACCGCAAGCGCCCAGACTACGCATCGGGACGGATGCGCCGCGACGACGATCCGGCCTCGAAGCGTGCGTACGTCGGCGGCAACAACCATCACGTCGAGATCCGCGTCGACGACAACGGCAACTGGACGGGCGAGATCGTCTCGGCCTTCGAGGCCGCCCAGCGGAAACTCGCAAGGCTGCGTGCCCTGCGCGAAGCCCGAATCCCCAAGCCAGACGAGTTCCGCAAACTCCCCAAGGCCGAGCGGCGCGCGCTCTCGCCCGTGCTGCGTGCCGTCGAGGAGGCGCACCCGATCGTGGACCGACGCGACGACGACGCCAGGGGCGGCCGTTTCGTCATGAGTCTCGCCGAGGGCGAGATGCTGCACATGAAGCACAAGGGGACCGGCGAGGTTGGCTACTTCGTCGTCGCCAAGCTCGACAAGCCCCGCACCGTCGTTCTCGTGCCGCACTGGGACGCGAGAGCTGCCACCGAGCGGAAGGATGCCGAGGGCAACAAGGTCCCCGATTCGAAGCGCGAGCAGTTCTCGGTCACGCCGTCCGACCTCAAAGCCCTCGCCCCCCCCGGCCGCGACCACGCTGTCAAGGTCCGGGTCAGCCCCCTCGGCGTCGTCACCATCCTCGAAAAGGATTGATCCGGCCCCCCCGATCCGTTCCAATGTCGTCGGGAGGCGTGCGTGATCCGCCGAACCGTCGAGATCAGCCGCGAGCCGTGCCACCTCGCCGTCCGTGACGGCCAGTTGCTGATCCTCCGCCGCGAGGAGCCTCCCCGCCGCCTCCCCGCGCACCCCCTCAATCTTGCCGCGTCGATCCCACTTGAGGACCTCGGTGTCCTCATGGTGGACGAGCGGGAGACGACCTACACGCACTCCGTCCTTGCCCAGCTTGCCGAGCACGGCACTGCCCTAGTCGTCTGCGGCCGCGACCACGCGCCGTGCGGCATGTTCCTGCCGCTCTCGACGAACACGAACATCCTGTCGCGGCTTGACGCCCAACTGGCCGCCAGCAGGCCGGTCCGCAAGCGGCTCTGGTCGGCGATCGTCGCGGCGAAGATCCGGGCGCAGGCCGCGAACCTGCCGCACGCACCTGCTGTCCGCTCGCGGCTTCTCTCGCTGGCGCGACGCGTTCGCAGCGGCGACCCCGACAACACCGAGGCCCACGCGGCTCGGCTCTACTGGCCGGCCATGTTCAACGACCTGCGGGCGGTCACGCCGCCCTTCCGCCGCCGACCGGGCGCGCCGGACGCACAGCCGCCCAACAACCTGCTGGACTACGGGTACGCCGCCCTGCGTGCCGCCGTGGCCAGGGCGATCGTCTCCGCCGGGCTGCTGCCCGCGCTCGGGATTCGCCACCACCATCGAGCCAACCCCTTCTGCCTTGCCGACGATCTGGTCGAACCGCTCCGGCCGCTCGTGGACGCCCGGGCCAGGACGCTCGCGGCCGAGGGCCGGCTCTGGCTCGACCAGCCGACGAAGGCCGAACTCCTCCTGCTCCTCACCGCGACCGTTCGGATGGGCGACCGCTCGGGGCCGCTCCAGGTGGCGGCGACGGCCTACGCCGCGTCGTTCGCGCGGGCGTTGGAGGGTGGACCGGACCTGCTTGAGATCCCCGTGCGTGAGGACCAGTGCCCGGCAGGAGGCGCGGGGGTGGCCCCGGCGGACAAGGGCGGCGATGAGGCGGACGACGGATGCATCTGAGCGGGTACCGGTTCATGTGGGTCGTGGCGATGTTCGATCTGCCGGTGGACTCGAAGCAGGCGCGACGCCGGTACGCCCGGTTCCGCAAGGCCCTCCTCAAGGACGGCTTCGCCATGATGCAGTTCAGCGTCTACATCCGGCACTGCGCCAGCCGGGAGAACGCCGAGGTCCACATGGGCCGGGTCCAGGCCGCCGTGCCTCCGGACGGGGAAGTCCGGGTGCTG
The DNA here is from genome assembly GCA_014584315.1 of Planctomycetota bacterium. Classification (GTDB taxonomy): domain Bacteria; phylum Planctomycetota; class Phycisphaerae; order Phycisphaerales; family UBA1924; genus CAADGN01. The sequence continues at coordinate 104,304 of JACTNA010000030.1, forward strand.
ACGATCACGGACAAGCAGTTCGAGCGGATGCGCGTTTTCTGGGGCAAAGTCCGACAGCCCCCCGAGCCGGCGCCCGCCCAACTGGAGCTTTTCTGATGGCCGTTCGCGCGCAAACCCAGTCCGGGCAAAGGTTTAGGGCGGGTCTAGTGTAATCGATCCCAGCCCGCGAGCAACCCGCAACGCGAGTCGACAGGCTGTCAACAGCCTTTCAGTGTAATCGATCCCAGCCCGCGAGCAACCCGCAACAATCCACGAATCAAAGCCGGATGCGCCGGGAGTGTAATCGATCCCAGCCCGCGAGCAACCCGCAACTGAACGCCATCGTCGCACTCCTGCCCTCTCAGTGTAATCGATCCCAGCCCGCGAGCAACCCGCAACAG
>JACTNA010000017.1 GCA_014584315.1 Planctomycetota bacterium
CAGGCCGGTGCGCTGCGACAGTCCCCCAGCCCGAAGGGCTGTTCGTTCGTAGCCGGGGGTGGAGGAGGCTCTGCGACGACACCCCCGGAACGCGCGGCCCCCACATCCCCTTCCGTTTTGGTTCGGCAGCCCGAAGGGCTGTTCGTTCGTAGCCGGGGGTGGAGGAGGCTTTGCGACGACACCCCCGGAAAGCGATGCCCGTCCATCCCCTTCTGTTGGTTCCCCAGCCCGAAGGGCTGTTCGTTCGTAGCCGGGGGTGGAGGAGGCTCTGCGACGACACCCCCGGAACGCGCGGCCCCACATCCCCTCCCGTTGGTTGGGCAGCCCGAAGGGCTGCTCGTGCCTGACGGCGCAGCCCTTCGGGCTGAAGAGGCGGCGCAACCCTCCGGACTGATGGACCGCACGACCGAAGCGCGGATCATCGGTTATCTTGACGGCATGGCGTCCACGCTCACCAGACTCCTCGTCCACATCACGTTCTCAACGAAGAATCGGGCCGCGGCGATCCCCGAGACGATTGAACCGGACTTGTACGCTTACATCGGCGGCATCTGCCGACGGATGGGATCGCCGCTCCTGGCGATGGGCGGCGTCGCCGACCACGTCCACATGCTCGTGAGCCTCGGCAAGTCCGTCGCGCTCTCGGATCTGATGCTCAACGTCAAGCGCGATTCGTCGAAGTGGTTGAAGGAGAGGGACGCCGTCCTGCGGGAGTTCGCGTGGCAGGACGGGTACTTCGGCTTCTCGATCGGCGAATCAGGCGTGGACGCGCTGAAGGCGTACATCGCAGACCAGAAGCAGCGCCACCTGACGGTCGACTACAAGGACGAGATGCGTGCGTTCCTCCGCAAGTACGGCGTCGAGTGGGACGAGCGGTACGTGTGGGATTGAAGTGGTAGGCGGCCCTTCGGGACACGCTCCGCCGTGCGGCGGCTTGTCCCAGGCCGGTGCGCTGCGACAGTCCCCCAGCCCGAAGGGCTGTTCGTTCGTAGCCGGGGGTGGAGGAGGCTCTGCGACGACACCCCCGGAACGCGCGGCCCTGCGACAGTCCCCCAGCCCGAAGGGCTGTTCGTTCGTAGCCGGGGGTGGAGGAGGCTCTGCGACGACACCCCCGGAACGCGCGGCCTCCACATCCCCTTCCGTTTTGGTTCGGCAGCCCGAAGGGCTGCTCGTGCCTCGTGCAGGTCGGAACCACGATGACCCCTTCGGGGTCAGGCGTCCGTGTGCCGATGATCCGGGGGTCTCGCTCGAAGACTCGCTCGACCCCCGGCTACTGACGGCGCAGCCCTTCGGGCTGAAGAGTCGGCACAGCCGCCTGTGGCGCCGGCGGCGTCCGACCCCACCCGCACTCGGGGCAGGCGCGCTGCGGCAGGCCGCGGAGATCGTAGCGGCAGAGGGGGCAGAGGCCGCGGCGGAGGCGGCGTGCCGTGCGGAGCGAGTGTGTTGAGGAGGAGGCCGGGCCAGATGGGGAGGGCCGGAACTCCGACTTGCTGGGTCAGGCCCAGCATTCCTCTGAATCCGAACTCGCTCGACTCGTCGTCCGTCAGGACTGCGTTGCCGACGACGCCGAATGTCTCCTCCCATCGAAATGCGCGAAGCGGCCAGCCCACCGCTGACGAGTCAATCAAGTACATGCCGCCCGGATACTCATGCCAGTACGGGCTCGGATGATGCCCATGCACCGTAAACCATGCGGGAACGAACGCTTCCTCGCGCCACTCCCACGTGACTCGTCTGGCTCGGTTCTTCGCGTCAATCCGAGTTTCACCGCCTTCAAGGACAGTGCGGCTTTGCTCTCTATGGCGCGCGGCCAACGACGCTGAAGGGTACGCGTACGCCGTGACAGTCGTGAGAACGCGCATCGTGGAAGTTTCAATAATCCACACAGCGCCGCCGTCTTCAACAGTGCGGTCGTGGTTGATTATGTGGACGTGCTTCCGCCACGCCAGTTGACGGACGACCGGAAGATACAATCCGGTTGACGTTGCGAGCATTGCCACGACGCCACAGATTACGCCGATCACCAGCCGCCCCCGCCACCTCCGGCGGTGACGGAGCACCATCGGCGATTCGTCGTGGTGGCAGTCGTCATCGGTCATGCGTCCACCGCCCTTGGTGGTGACGGGACGCTCGCCCACCCGCACTCGGGGCAGGCGCGCTGCGGCAGGCCGCGGAGATCGTAGCGGCAGAGGGGGCAGAGGCCGCGGCGGAGGCGGCGTGCCGTGCGGAGCGGGGCCAGATGGGGAGGGTGGGGATCGGTCCTCCCATTGGCGTGCGAGAGTGCCCGATGAGACGCCCGCCACGCGATCCGGGCACAACTCTCTTCGTATCAGCATCGAGTGCGCGCCAGTGGACCAAGCGAAACCTGAATGCGCGCATGGGCACGCCGACCGCATAGTCATCGATGTCGTAGAGGTATTCGTAGGGCATGAACTCGGCGATGCCCGGGTATTGCGTTGGATCGTGGCCCGCCGCACTGAACCAGTAGGGCGCGCGAGTCGGCTCAATCTGGTTCTCACGTCGATAGACCTCGGCAGCCTCCGGCGAGCGGAAAGCGTGCGAGTACACATGCGTCGCGAATATGTTCCGATAGACGCTTACGGCCCACGGCGCGTGCTCGTTGGCGACGATGTCCGCACCGCGATGACTCGGAGCGATTCGCGCGTCGAGGCGAGACCAGGAGAGCCCCATCGACGCCGAAAGCATCGTGATGAAGCCGATCGCGATGGAGACGACAAGCCGCGCCCGCCACCTCCGGCGGTGACGGAGCACCATTGGCGATTCGGCGTGGTGTCGAGTGGCTTCGGGCATGGTTCGGTTGGGTCGAGTCCGGGGCCATGAACCGCTCCCCTACGGTCGCGGCTCGTTTTCGTACACCGTCTCCCCCGCGATGACCGTCCGCAGCACGCGCGTGGCGGGGATGGCCTCCGCGTCCGTCGTCAGCGGGTCGCGGTCGATGACGATGAAGTCGGCGTGCTTGCCGGGCTGGATGGAGCCTGTGGTCTCCTCCCGGAACGCGGCGTACGCGGCGTCGAGCGTGAAGGCGCGCAGGGCCTCGTCGGGCGTCATGCGATGCTCCGCGTGCCAGCCGCCTTCGGGGTCGCCTTCGGCGGTCTGGCGCGTGACGGCCGCGTGCAGGCCGAGGAACGGGTTGTGGCTCTCGACGGGGAAGTCGCTCCCCCCCGCGATGCGGGCGCCGGTGCGGAGCAGGCCCGCCCATGCGTACGCGCCGCGGGCGCGCTCCGGCCCGACGCGGGCGTCGACCCAGCGCATGTCGCTGGTGCAGTGGGTGGGCTGCATGGAGGGGATGACGCCGAGCGCGGCGAAGCGGGGGATGTCGTCGGGGTGCAGCAGTTGGGCGTGCTCGATGCGGAAGCGGTGATCCGGCGAGGGTGACGACGCGAGAGCACGCTCGTACGCATCCAGCACGGCCCGGTTGGCCCGGTCCCCGATCGCGTGCGTGCAGAGCTGGTAGCCGTGGGCGAGCGCGTGCCGCGCGGCGGCCTCGATCGCCTCCGGCTGCGTGACGGCCAGCCCGTGCCAGGCGTCGCCGCCGGGGCCGACGGGGCGGTCGGCGTAGGGGTCGAGCAGCCACGCGCCGCGCGAGCCCATCGCCCCGTCGATGTAGTGCTTGGCCGCGCGCACGCTCAGCCGCGGGCCGACGTGGATGCCGTGCTCCTCGAAGTGCCGCGGGGCGTGCGCGGCCGCGACCATCGCGTGGATGCGCATCTTCAGCCGCCCGTCCGCTTCGAGCCGCCGGTAGGTCTCGATCTCGTCCGGCCCCACGCCCGCATCGTGGACGCCGGTGAGTCCGACGGCGAGGCACATCTCCTGGGCCTTGAGGAGCAGTTCCTCGGTCGTGCCGACGCCCGCGCCGGTGATCGCCGCGCGCACGATCGCCATGGCGTTGTCGATGAGCACGCCGGTGGCGCGGCCGCGCTCATCGCGGACGATCTCGCCGCCGGGCGGGTCGGCGGTATCGTCGGCGATGCGCGCGAGCCGCATCGCCGCGTCGTTCGCCAGCCCCGCGTGCCCGTCGACGCGCGAGAGCCAGACGGGGTGATCCGGCGCGGCGGCCGAGAGCGCATCGTGCGTCGGCAGCCGCCGCTCCGGCCAGGACTCGTGGTCCCAGCCGCGCCCGACGATCCACTCGCCCGGCGGCGTGATGCGCGCCCGCGCGGCCACCATCGCCACCACCTCGTCGTACGACCGTGCCAGCCGCAGGTCCAGCATCCCCAGCCCCAGCGCGCCCAGCCCCGCCATGTGCCCGTGCGCGTCGATCAGCCCGGGCAGCACCGTCATCCCGCGCAGGTCGATGCGCTCCGCGTCCGGCCCCGCCGCGGCGATGGCGTCGGCGTTCGACCCGACCGCCACGAACCGACCGCCCTCGACCACGAACGCCTCGGCGCGGGGGCGGGCCGGGTCCATGGTGTGGACGTTCGCGTTGAGGTAGACGGCCCGAGGCTGCGCATCGGCGAGCGATGCGACGCACGACACGGCGACGGCGGCGAGGAGTCGGCTCATCATGCCGACAGCCTACCGCGCGGCCGCGGCGCGGCGGCGCGTCAGCCCCCGCCGTTCTCGGCCAGTCCGGGCGTGCCGTTCGGCTCGGGGGGCGCCGGTGGCGGCTCGTACACCCCCGTCCACAGGATGCGCCGCCAGCGGGCCGCGTCCTCCAGGATCAGCAGCAGGCACGGCAGCACCACGAGGATCAGCGCCGTCGCCGACATCAGCCCGAACGAGATCGTGATCGCCATCGGGATGAGGAACCTCGCCTGGAACGACTGCTCCAGCATCAGCGGGCTGAGCCCGAGCACCGTGGTGATGGTCGTGAGGAGGATCGGCCGCAGGCGAGCCCGCCCGGCCTCGATCGCCGCGTGCCAGGTGCTCGGCAGTTCGGCCCGCTTCTGATTGAAGAAGTCCATGAAGATGAGCGAGTCGTTCACGACCACCCCCGAGAGCGCAACGAACCCGATGAGCGACAGGAACGTCATGCTGAACCCGAGGATCAGGTGCCCCCAGATCATCCCGATGATGGCGAAGGGGATCGCCGTCATCACGACCAGCGGCTGCGAGTACGACGCGAACAACCACGCGAGGATGACGTAGATCAGCCCCGCCGCCACCGCCATCCCGATCGGCAGCGTGCTGAACGACTCCTGCACTTCCTGCTGCCGCCCGCGCTCGAGGACGCGCACGCCCGGGACCTCACCCTCGATGCGCCGCAGGTCCGGGCGCACGGCCAGGGTGACGCTCTCCGGGTTCACGCCCGCGCCCCGATCGACCTCCGCGTTGACGGTGACGGCGCGCTGGCCGTCGAGCCGGCGCACCGTGGCGTACGAGCGGGCCATCGTGATGTGCGCGATCTCGCCGAGCGGCACAGGCTCGCCGCCCGGAGCGATCACGAACATCCGCTCCAGCGCGGCGGGACTGCGCCGGAACTCGACGGGCAGCGTGACCCGCACGTCGACGTCCTCGCGTTCGCCCGGGAAGGTGTACGCCTCAAGCCCGAAGACGGCGGCCCGAACCTGCTCGCCCAGGCTCGCCTCGGTGAACCCCAGTTCGCTCGCGCCGTCGCGCAGCGTGAGGCGGATCTCGGGCTGGCCCGCGTCGGCGTCGTCGGTCACGTCAAACACGCCGTCGATGGCGCGGAGAGCCTCCTTCACGCGCCGCACCGCGGCGTCGATCGCGGCCTGCGAAGCCCCGACGACGGTGAACGTCAGCCCCGGCCCGCCCGGCCCCGCGCCGATCGCATCGAAGCGAAGCGACCGCACCCCAGGGATCTCGCCGACCTCGGCGCGGATGGCGTTCACCACGTCGTTGCTGGTGCGCTCGCGCCGCTCGACGGGGTGCAGTTCCAGGACGAGTTGGCCGAGGTGGCTCTGCACCGCGTCCCCCCCCTCGCCGCTGATGTCCCCCATCGCACCGACGATGGCGAACGCGTCCCGGACTTCCGGCTGCTGCAGCGCGGCCCGCTCGATGCGGGTCAGGACGCGGTCGGTCTCCGCCGCCGGCGTGCCGATCGGCATCCGCAACTGGACGTTGATCGTCTCGGCGTCCTCGGTCTCGAAGAAGATGAACTCGAGCCGCCCGCCCGCGACGAAACCGATCGACGCGACGAGCGTCGCGACCGCGATGCACAACGTGACGTACCGCCGCCGCAGCGCCAGCCGCAGCGCCCGCAGATACCCCGGCACCAGGAACTTCGAGAAGAGCGTGTCGCGGGCGTGGTCGAAGGCGCTCTCGACCCGGCGCAGGCGGCCGACGTGGCCCTCGGCGCGGAGGCGGTCGGCCTTCTTCAGGCTGTGCGCCATGTGCGCCGGCAGGATGAACAGCGACTCGAGCAGCGACGCGACCAGCGCGCACGTCACGACGATCGGAAGCCACTTCAGGAAGTCGCCGATGTTCCCCTCGATCAACGCGAGCGGCAGGAACGCGCACACCGTCGTCAGCACCGTCGCCACGACGGGCCACCCCACCTGCCCGGTCCCGTTGATCGCGGCGTCGATCGCCGCCTCGCCGCCCTCGTGGCGCGCCGTGATGTTCTCCGCCACCACGATCGCGTCGTCCACCAGGATGCCGATCACCACGATCAGCCCGAACATCGTCAGCAGGTTCAGCGACACCCCGAGCAGGTGCATCACCGCAAGCGTCCCAGACATCGCGACGATCAGCCCCACCGCGACCCAGAACGACACCCGCCAGTTCAGCAGCAGCACCAGCGTCAGGAACACCAGCATCCCGCCCCAGATCGCGTTCCGCGTCAGCAGGTCAAGCCGGCCAACCACGAACCGCGCCAGGTCCGTCGTGATCCGAACCTCGCACGGCGGCGGCGGGGCCGCAAGCCCCAGTTCGTACGCCCGGATCCGCTCCGACGCCGGGCCGGTGTCGCCAGGACGCCGCATCACCGAGCGGATGCGCTCCCCGGTCGTCATCGCCAGCGGCTCGTGGCGCAGCCCCGCCGCGTACGCCTTCACCAGGTCCGCCACCGTCACCACGTCCACGCCCCGGACCGGGAACACCGTCAGCGACACCGCCGGCTTCCCGTTCAGACGCGCGTAGGTGTCCGTGTCCACGAACCCCTCACGCACGTCCGCGATCTCGCCCAGCCGCAGCACCCGCCCGCCCTCGTCGGCCCGCACCACGACCTCGCGCACCGCGTCGGTGCGCTCCTTCGCGCCCACCGTCCGCACCGAAACGCTCTGCGTCGGGCCGCGCACCGTCCCCGCCGGCTGCTCGCGCATCGCCGCGCCCACCCGACGCGCGACCTCGGGCAGGCTCAGCCCGTGCTCCAGCATCGCGGCCGGCCGCACTTCCACCGTCAGCTCATCACCCCGCGTCGCGCCGATCTCCACGTCCCCCATGCCCCGCAGCAGCCGCAGGTCCTCGCGGATCCGCCGCGCCGCGTCCTTCATCGCCCGCTCGTCCGCGTCGCCGTAGAGCGACAGGATCACCGCCGGGAGTTTCGGCTCGAGCTTCGTGACCGTGATCCGTTCCGAACGCTCGGGCAGGTCCTGCAGCGCGTCGATCTCGCGCTTCACCTCCGCCACGGCCGCCTCGATGTCCTTCCCCTCGCGGAACTCGACCCGAAGCACCGCCGCGCTCTCCGTCACGGTGGTGTTGATCTCCTTCACGTCGTCGAGATCGCGGACGCGATCCTCGATCTTGATCGCCAGCGACCGCTCCACCTCGTCGGGCGCGGCCCCGGGGTACGGCGCGGCGATCATCACCTGCGTCGGACGCACCTCGGGGAAGAACTCGCGCGTCAGGCGCAGCCCGAAGATCAGCCCCGCGCCCAGCACGGCGAACATCGTGAGATTCGCCACCACGGGGCGGCGCACGCCGAAGGCTGCGATTCTCACGGCCCGGCCCTCGGCACGCCACGCTCCGACGACCGTGCACCGTCGGCGTCGTCAACCCGGACCGCCATGCCGTCCGCCAGTTCGTCGCGACCCGTCAGCACCACGCGCTCCCCGTCCTCAAGCCCCGTCGGGATCACCGCCCATTGCGTCTCGTCCGGGTCCAGAACCGGGAACGCGGCCTCGATGAACCGCGGCGGCGCGACCGCCCGCGAACGCAGCCGCCACCCGTCGCCCTCGCGCACCACCACCATCACCCGGTCGCTATCCAGCGCGCGCCGCGGCACCAGCACTCGCGGCTCGCCACGCCCCGAATACACACGCCCGATCACGAACTGGCCCGGAAGCAGCAGCGTCCCCGCGCCCGCCAGCGGGTCGTCCGCGGTGTAGTCGATCCGCTGCTCGACCTCGACGAACACCGTGATCGTGCGCGTCCGCGCGTCCGCCTCCGGCGCGATCCGAACCACCCGCCCGTCCCAGCGGGTGGCGGCCGGCGAATCCGCGATGAGGTCCGCGCGGTCGCCCACCGCGACCGATGCCGCCGCCGAAACCGGCAGCCGCAGCGGCGCCTCGATGCGACGCAGGTCGATGATCCGCGCCACCGGCGCGCCAACCCCGAGCAGTTCGCCGGGCCTCGGGTCCACCCGTTGCAGCACGCCGTCGATCGGCGAGCGGATCGTCGTGCGCTCGAGATCGTCCGCCGCGATGCGGGCCGCCGCCTCCTGGTTCACCAGTTGCGCGATCAGCGCGGCCCGGCGCGCCGGCACGGCCTCGAGTTGCTGCCGGTACTGCGACGCCTCGCGACGCATCCGCGCGATCTCCGCGCGCCGCCGCTCGATCTGCGACTCGACCGCCGCTCCCCGCTCCGCCGCCGCGAGCGTCCGATCGAGTTCCCGCTCCTCGACCCCCACCTGCTCGTCGGCCAGCGCCAGTTGCTCCCGCCACGCGGCCTCGTCAACGTCAAGACGCTCGAGATCCGACTTCGTCGCCGCCACCACCTGCGACGCGGACTGCGCCCGGTTCGCGTAGTCGCGCGGGTCCAGCCGCACCAGCAGGTCGCCCGTGCGCACCGGCACGCCCGGCTCGATCCCGCCAGGACGCTCGACGACGCGGGCGGAGACCTGCGCCGCAACCTCCACGGCCTGCATCGCCCGCGCCGTGCCGTACCCCTGCCACACGTCCGGCACCAGCGTCCGATGCGCGACGGTCGTACGAACCAGCGGGGCCGTTTCGCCGTGCTCGGAACGGTGCGGGCCTTCCTTCGTGCGTACCAGCAACCCGAGCACACCCACGCCAACCAGCAGCACGCCCGTGCCGACCAGCGCGCGCACCGCGATCGAAACGGCACGCCAGGGAAACGGATTCGGGCGGGGCATCGGGTTCCGCGCTCCAGGGCCGACGCCCGGCTCGGGCGTGGGGCAACTCTATGCCCCACATCTCGAATCAACGACCCGCGACCGTGGGGAGCGGATTCCCCCTCACGGCTGGATCGTCACCACGAACCGCTCGAGCGCCAGCACGGCGATCGACACGAGCACGATCCCGATGAGATTGAGAATCAGCCCCGCCCTCACCATCTGCGGCAGCGAGACGTACCCCGACCCGAACACGATCGCGTTCGGCGGCGTGGCGACCGGCAGCATGAACGCGCAACTCGCCGCCAGCGCGGCCGGCACAAGCAGGTACGCCGGATCGACACCCAGGCCCACCGCGGCCCCGGCCAGCACCGGCATCAGCGTCGTCGTCACCGCCGTGTTGCTCGTCAGTTCCGTCAGAAAGATCACCACGCCCGCGATCGCCGCCACCATCACCACCAGCGGCAGCCCGCGCAACGCCTGGAACTGCTCCCCGATGAACCGCGTCACGCCCGTCGTGTCCATCGCCGAGGCCAGGCTCAGCCCCCCCCCGAACAGCAGCAGGATCCCCCACGGCAGCCTCGACGCCGTCTGCCAGTCCATCGCGAAGATCCGCTCGCGAGGCCGCACCGGAATCACGAACAGCGCCAGCGCGGCGATGATCGCGATCCCCTCGTCCGTGAGGAAGTAGACCCGCCGCCCGTCCGCCCCGGTCGAGTGGACCCCCAGCAGATCGGCCACCGTCCTGTGGAAGACCCACGCCAGCGCGGTGCAGCAGAACACGACGAACACCGCCCACTCGCCGCGCTTCATCGCCCCGAGGTCGCGCAGTTCTCCCGCGATCAGCGCCCTCCCGCCCGGAATCTCGCGCAGGCGCACCGGGAACGCGAACCGCGTCAGCACGATCCACGCGATCGGCAGGAAGACCGCCACGAACGGCACGCCGATCCGCAGCCACTCCGCGAACGTGATGACCTGCCCGTACTCACGCTCGACGAAGCCCTTGAGCACAGTGTTCGGCGGCGTGCCGATCAGCGTCCCGATGCCCCCGATGCTCGCCCCGTACGCGATCCCCAGCATCAGGCAGGTCGCGAAGTTCGAGCCGTCGAGGCCCGGCTCGGGCGGAGCGCCGCGCTCGAAGTCGCGCCCGAGCCGCGCGAACACCAGCCCGATGACGCTCACCCCGATCGGCAGCATCATCGCCGCCGTCGCCGTGTTCGAGACCCACATGCTCATGATCGCGCTGGCGAGCATGAAGCCCCCGATCAGCCGCACGGGGCGCGTCCCCACGATCGAGATCGTGATCAGCGCGATGCGCTTGTGCAGTCCCCAGCGCTCCATCCCGAGGCCGAGGATGAACCCGCCCATGAACAGGAAAATCACCGGGTCGGCGTAGGGCGCGACCGCCTGACGGATCGGAGACACCCCCAGCACGGGAAAGAGCGCGATCGGCAGCAGCGCGGTCGCGCTCAGGGGCAGCGCCTCCGTCATCCACCACACCGCCATCAGCACGCCCACCGCCGCCGCCGCCCGGCCCGCGCCCGACAGCCCGCCGACGATCACGCCGGCGTCGTCGGCCCGCCCGACCGGCAGCACGGCGTACATCAGCAGCGCGAGCGCAGGCCCGGCGAACAGCCCGACCCAACCGACGAGGCCCGCGATGTCGCGCCGACCAGGCGCGGCCGCGCTCATGGTGCGGGAGGGTACCACCGCGCCCCCCACGCGACGAATCGTGCGCGCCGCGCCGCCGTCGGCCCGATACACCGGGCGTGATCAAGTACCTCGGCTCCAAGCGCACGCTCATCCCGGCGATCCTCGACGCCGTGGGCGAGGTCGAGGGCGCGGGTGCCGTCATCGACCTCTTCTCCGGCACCTCCCGCGTGGGGCACGCCCTCAAGGCCGCCGGCTACCGCGTCCTCGCCAACGACCACAACGCCTACGCCGCCACGCTCGCCCGCTGCTACGTGCAGGCCGACGCCGAGGACGTGCTGCCCGACGCCGAGCGCCTCATCCGTGAGTTCAACGCCCTCCCGGGACGCGCCGGCTGGTTCACCGAGACGTACTGCGTGCGCTCCCGCTTCTTCATGCCCGGGAACGGCGAGCGCATCGACGCCATCCGCGAGGCCATCGCGCGCAAGGGGCTTGAAGCGGACCTCGAGGCGGTCGTCCTCACCTCGCTCATGGAGGCCGCCGACCGCGTGGACTCCACCACCGGCGTCCAGATGGCCTATCTCAAGCGCTGGGCGCCGCGCGCCGCCAACGCCCTGGAACTGCGGGTGCCCGCGGTGCTTCCCCGCGCCGCGCACGGCAAGGGCGAGGCGCACCAACTCGACGCCCTCGACGCCGCCCGCCGATTGACCGCCGATGTCGCCTACCTCGACCCGCCCTACAACCAGCACGCCTACCTCGGCAACTACCACGTCTGGGAGTCGCTGGTGCGCTGGGACAAGCCGGAGGTCTACGGCGTGGCGTGCAAGCGGGCCGACTGCCGCGAGCGTCGCAGCGAGTTCAACTCCCGCCCCGCCTGCGCCGACGCACTGCGCCGCGTGCTGGCATCGCTGCAAACCGACGCCGTCATCCTGTCGCTCAGCAACGAGGGCTACCTCGCCCGCGCCGAACTCGAGTCGATGCTCGAAGGCCTGTGGGGCGGCCGGGCGAGCGTCCGCGTGCTCGCGCACGACTACAAGCGCTACGTCGGCGCACAGATCGGCATCCACAACCCCCGCGGCGAACGCGTCGGGCGTGTGAGCCACCTGCGGAACGTCGAGTACCTGTTCATCGCGCAACAATGCGTCGAAGCCGAACACACGCGTTCATTCGCACGTGCAACCGGCCTGCGTGCGTGTACGCCGGACTGAGGAGGTCACGCCGCGGCGTGCGCGCCGTTCACCCTGACATCGGTTCGAGGCGATGCAACAGGCGGCGCTCGGCGAACATGCCCGAGGCGATCAACAACGTGTCGAGCGGCAGGGAACCGATGCCGTCGCCGCTCCGTTCCGGCGCGACCGGCTCGGCCTCAGGGGCGACCACAAAGCAGCGCCCGCGAAACTTGGGGTGCCTTTCGCACAGCCGCGTCAACCCCCGAACGTGGTGGGTCGCCGACGACGCGATCTCGAACGCGAGCGGCGACTCCGGGTGGTCGTAGATGAGATCGACTTCATCGTCGCGGTGTCGCCAGTGGTAGAGCCGCACGCCGTCCTGTTGCGAGGCGGCGTGGAGGTGCGAGGCGGCGAGATTCTCGTAGAGCACGCCCTGCTCCCCTGGATGATCGAGAGGCTTGAGGCCGCGCTGCAGCGCAGCGTTCCGGACCGCGCCGTCAACAAAGTACAGTTTGCGCCCCCGCTTCTGCCTCCCCCGCTCGCTCTCGGAGTAGTTGGGGAGCGTGAACACGAGGAACGCTCGCTCGAGGTACGACAGGTATGCTTCGAAGGTGGGAACGGACAGTCCGTCCAGATCGCCGCAGATCGAACTCGGCGACAGGATGCCGCCGATCTGCTCGGCCAGCACGTAGAGAAGCCGTTCGAGCAGCATCGGCCGGTTCACGCCGTAGGCCTGTGGGATGTCCTTGTAGATGGCGCGTTCGACCGCATCCGACCGGAGCACGCGCTGAGACTGGAGGAGCAGCGTCTGATCGTCCGACCGCGCTTCGTTCGCGTGCAGCAGCAACTCGGGGAACCCGCCCACGAACATGTACCGTCGGCGATGCTCGGCGAGGCCGCCTCCCGCATCGGCAAGCCCCATCGCGGCCGTGATCGTCGCGGCAAGCGTCGGCTCCGCCTCGAACCTCGGCATGGCGCTGCTGAGCGCGAGATACTCCGTGAACAGGAACGGCGCAAGGTACTGGTCCTGCCACCTGCCGACGCCGGACTCGTGCAGTCGCTCGCGCAACGCAGCCGTCGCGCTCGATGTCGCCGCCACCTTGATCGGCCAAGGCTCGTCATAAAACGTCTTGAGCCATAGGTCCCAGTCCTTCGCATACACGAGCTCGTCGAGAAACAGGTAGGCGGGGCTACTCTCGCTCGCCTGCGATGTGCGGACGACCGCACGGACCAAGTCGCCGAGCGACCAGTTCTTCAGCAGGACCGGGTGGTCCAATCGAAGCCACCACAGCCTGTTGCTCGCGACACCCGCTTTGAGCAGCCCACGAACAGTCTGGTACATCACCGTCGTCTTGCCCACTCGGCGCGGCCCGAGGATCAACTGGTAGCGCCGTGGCCGATCGTCAAGCAGACGCTTGGGCAACGCCAATGCCAGCGGTCGCTCCATCGCCGGTGCCAAGAAGGGAGGCACCTCGCCTGCCTCACGCCACGGGTTCTGCTCCCGTACGGTGTTCAGTAGTTCTCGGACGCTGTGTTCGTACGCCCCAGACATCCCAACATGCTATCGGTTTGTCTTGCTGAGTCAATAAGACAAGCGGCGTTTTGTTTATTGCACAAATACGCCAAATCAGATCCCAGGACTCAGTCTTCCGGGATGGTGTCGCCCGTCACGATCTGGCGGAACCGGGTCCGCAGCCGGTTCGTGATCGGGCCTTCGCCGTCCGAGATGCGGTGGGTGGCGGTCACCCGGGTCTCTCCCTCGTGCTCCAGCACCTCGCGCACCGCGATCATCTCGGCCGCCGTCCCGGTCAGGAAGACCTCGTCGGCCGCCAGCAGTTCCGCCAGCGTGAACTCCCGCTCCTCGACCTTCAGCCCGCACGCCGGGGCCAGTTCCCGCATCACGAACCGCCGCGTGATCCCCTCCAGGATGCCCGCATCGCTCGGCGGCGTGAAGACCCGCCCGCCCTTGACGATGAAGATGTTGTCGCCCGAGCCTTCGGTCACCCGACCTTCCATGTTCAGCATGATGACCTCCAGCAGCATGTCCTCCGGCTTCGTGATCCCGAGGTGCTGCGAGAGGTGGATCGCCTCGCACTTGGCCAGAATGTTGTTCAGGTAGTTCAGGCTCTTGATCCGCGGGTCCAGGCACGGGATGGGCGTCTTCGGGCGGTGCGCCACCACCACCCGCATCCCCTTCTCGTACATCTCCGGCTTGTAGAGCGAGATCTGGTCCGCGATGCAGATCACGCCCGGCTCGGGGCACAGGTACGGGTTCAGCCCCAGCGTCCCAACCCCGCGCGTCACCACCAGCCGGATGTACCCGTCCACGATCCCGTTCGCCTCGATGCACCGACGCTGAATGTCGACCATCTCCTCGCGCGGCACGTGCTTCTCCAGCCGAAGCCCGATGCGGTTCGCGCACGCGTACAGCCGGTCCATGTGCTGCCCGCACTTGAAGATCCGACCCTTGTAGACCCGGATGCCCTCGAACACGCCGTCCCCGTACAGCAGCCCGTGGTCGAACACGTTCACCGCCGCCTGGCTCTTGGGCACGATCGCGCCGTTCACATACACCAACGGCCGGTCCGCGGGCGCGGCGGCAGAGCGGGCGGTCCGAACGTCCGTGCTGGCCTGGGTCATCGCGGCTCCTCTCTCGCCCGGACTCCGCCGGACTCCGTCCATCGTATCGGCCCCGGGGGCGACCGCCCCGCGCGACCGCCCAACATCCGAACATCCCATGCGGGACCCGCTCAGGCACGGAGTTCCGCGCCCAGTTCCTCGCGGGCGCGATCGACCAGCCCCGCCACCTGCGGCTCGACCTCTTCCCGACGCAGCGTCCGCCCCGCGTCCCGGAACGTCAGCCGCAGCGTCACGCTCTTGCGGCCCGCGCCCGCCTGCTTGCCGCGGTACGTCCCCACAAACTCAACGCTCTCCAGCAGCGGCAGGTTCGCGCCCTCCACCAGCGAACGCACACGCTCCCACGCCGTCCCCTCGGGCACCAGCAGCGACAGGTCGCGGTCGATCGGCGGGAACGCGGGCAGCGCCCGGATGCTCACTTTCGGCGGGAACAACGCGAGCAGCGCGTCCAGGTTCAAGTCCCCAGCCGCCATCGGGTGGTCGAGATCGTGCCGGCGCAGCACGGCGTCCGCCAGCAGCCCGACGCTGCCCAGCCGCCCGCCGTTGACGTGGACGTCCGCGAAGGCGTCCGCGCGGAACGCGGGTGCATAGGGCGATGCCGCGACCAGCCGGACTCCCGCTCCTTCGCCCCCCAGACGCGCCACGACCGTCTCCACCACGCCCCGGATCGCCCGCACCCCCGCCTGCAACTCCTCGTGCGTCGCCCGCGCGCCGGCCGTCGGCACGTCCATCAGCAGCGCGAGATTCCGGTTCTCCACCGTCTGGGCGCCAGGCCCGTCGATCTCCGCGAAGTTCGCCGACCACTCGTACAGCCGCACCCCGCCCGGCCGCGTGACCTGCGCCGCGCGGTTCGCGCGCCGGCAGCCCAGCAGGCTCGGCAGCGCGCTGGGCCGGCACACAGGCTCCGCCTTGCGCCGCTCATCGTCCACCCGCACCGCCCGCAGGCCCGCCGGCATGAACGGCGCGGCATCGTCCTCCGACACGAACGTGAACGTCACCGCCTCGTAGAACCCAAGCCCCTCCAGCGCGGCGTGCATCTCCCGCATCGCCCGCTCGCGCTGCTGCGGCGGGCGCACCGCCACCGGCATCCGGTCCAGCACCGGCACGCCGTCCAGACCGTGCAGGCGAGCGACCTCCTCGACCAGGTCCACCTCGCGCTCCAGGTCGAGCCGGAAGGGAGGGGGCACGCACGTCATCGCGTCACCCGCGCCGTCCGTCTCCACGCCGATCGACCGCAGCAGCCGCGCCTGCTCCGCGTCCGGCACGTCCACGCCGATCAGCGCGCGGGCACGCGACGCCCTGTACCGGATCGTCCGCGCCGGCGACAGGGCACGCCCCTCGTCCAGCATCCCCGAGCAGAGCGTGCCCCCCGCGATCTCGACGATGAGCGCGGCCGCCCGCCGCGCCGCCAGGTCCAGTTCCGCCGGCGCGACCCCGCGCTCGAACCGATGACTCGCGTCCGTCCGGATGCCAAGCCGCCGCGCCGCGCGCCGGACCACCGGCGGCTCCCACGTCGCCACCTCGAGCACGACGTCCGTCGTCCCGCCGCCGACCTCGCTCTCCGCCCCGCCGATCACGCCCGCCAGCGACTGCGCCCGATCCGCGTCCGCGACGACCAGTTCGTCCGCACGCAGCGTCCGGTCCTTGCCGTCGAGCGTGCGGAGTGTCTCGCCCTCCTTCGCCCAGCGGATCACGAGCCGCCCGCCCGCGAGCGCGCGCAGGTCGAAGACGTGCGACGGGTGCCCCAGTTCGAACGTCAGGAAGTTCGTCACGTCCACGACGTTGTTGATCGGCCGCTGGCCGAGCGATTCGAGCAGCTCGCCCAGCCACGCCGGGCTGGGGCCGATCGTCACGCCCCGGATCACCTGCGCCGTGAACCGCGGGCACGCCTCCGGCGCGCGGTTCTCGAGCGTGAGGAACCCCTCGACCGGCTCGCCCCGCCGCGGCTCGACCCACTCCGGCATCACCAGCCGCCGCCCGGTGACGGCCGCGACCTCCCGCGCCAGCCCGACCTGGCTGAGACAGTCGCCCCGGTTGGAGGTGATCTCCACGTCGAGTACCGTGTCGGGGTGGCACGGGCGTCCCGCCTGTGCAGCGCCGGCCGACGCTACCCGACGCGACTCGATCGGAAAGCCCGCGTTCGTCAGCGCGTGCTCCACCTCGTCCGCCGTCGCGTCGGCGGGGTCCAGGTACCGGTTCAGCCAGCGGACGCTCAACTCCATGGGGCAGAGGATAGCCCAACCCGCGCTGAACCCGTCGTTCGCACGCCCTACACTGCCGCGCATGCATCGGCGGCCGAACCTCTCGGCGTTCGCGTGGTGCGCGGCGGGCGTGCTGGCCGCCTCGTGCGCCTCGCGTCCCGCCGACCCGGCTCGCTTCGCCTCCGCCCCCGCCGACTTCACGCTCTCCGTCACGGTCCTCTCGCCCGCCGGCTCGATCGCAGACGCCGACCGCCTCCCGCCGCGCTCGCGCCCCGCCTGCTATCTCGTCGAGCCGGACGGGTCGTTCCGCGTGGCGGTCGGTCCCGCGGCCTCGCCCGCGGTCTTCCCGCCGCTCGCCCGCCACCTCACCCGCGAGCAGGTCGAGCGCGTGTGGACGCTGGCGCGCGACGCGGGCGTGCTCGACGCCGACCATCCCGGGCGCGTCCAGAACGTCGAGACCTTCGTGCGCCCCGCCGGCGACGCGACCGTCGCGCTGATCTACGCGGGCTTCGCCGGCTCGCAGCGGCACACGGCCGTCTCGCTCGACGCGCCGGACGCCCATGCCGCCTCCCTCGCGCCGCTGATCGACGAACTCAACGCCCTCGCCTGGATGCGCGCCTGGCCGATCGACGACGCGCCCTAGCCGCGGCCTATGGTCGGTCGTATGGCCGGGAGCGCGGACAACGGCGTGATCGTCGGCATCGACCTCGGCACCACGAACAGCCTCGTGGCCGTCTGCGACGAGCGCGGCCCGCGCACCATCGACGACGACCGCGCCGAGGCCCTCCTCCCCAGCGTCGTGCGCTACGAGGACGACGCCCGCGGCGGCGTGCGCGCCGTCGTCGGACGCGACGCCGCCGAACACGCCATCGACCATCCCCTCACCACCGTCTCCAGCGTCAAGCGACTCATGGGGCGCAGCGTCGAGGACGCCCGGAACGACCTGCCGTACCTCTCCTATCGCGTCGTCCCCGGCGAGCGCGGCACCGCCCGCGTCGCGCTGCCGATCGCGGGCCGCGAGGCGTTGCTCTCGCCCGAGGAGATCTCCGCGGCCATCCTGCGCGAACTCAAGGACCGCGCCTCGCGCGCGCTGGGCGAGGAAGTCCGCCGCGCCGTCGTCACCGTGCCCGCCTACTTCGACGACGCCCAGCGCCAGGCGACGCGCCACGCCGGGCGGCTCGCGGGTCTGGACGTCGCCCGCATCGTCAACGAGCCGACGGCCGCCGCCCTCGCCTACGGCATCGGCGCGACCGGCACGCCCCGCGAGGAGACCGTCGTCGTCTACGACCTCGGGGGGGGCACGTTCGACGTCTCCGTCCTGCGCATCACCCCGCCCGACCGCGAGGGCGAGACCGCCTTCTTCGAGACCCTCGCGACCGCGGGCGACACCCGCCTCGGCGGCGACGACGCCGACCACGCCCTCGTCACCCTCTTCGCCTCCGAGGTCCGCGCCATGCTCGGCCTTCCCGCCGAGGGGGGGGCCTCCCTCGCCGCCTTCCCCCCCGCCACGCGCCGCGCCCTCCTCGCCTTCGCCCGCGACGTCAAGCACCGCCTGAGCGAGGCCGACCACGCGAGCGTCCAGATCGCCGTCAACGAGCGCGAGGTCTACCGCCGCACCGTCACCCGCGCCGAATACGAGGCCATGATCCGCCCCCTCGTCGAGCGCACGCTCGAATGCTGCCGTCGCGCCCTGCGCGACGCGCGCCTCACCCCCACCGACATCGACGCCGTCGTTCTCGTCGGCGGCGCGACGCGCACGCCCCTCGTCCGCCGGGCCGTCGCCGAGTGCTTCGGCCGCGAGCCGTACGTCGCCCTCGACCCCGACCGCGTCGTCGCCCTCGGCGCGGCCGTGCAGGCCTCCATCCTCCGCGGCGACCGACGCGGCACGCTCCTCCTCGACGTCATCCCCCTCAGCCTCGGCGTCGAGACCGTCGGCGGCGCGGCCGCCAAACTCATCATGCGCAACAGCGCGGTCCCCGCCCGCGCCGTCGAGCGGTTCTCCACGAGCGTCGATGGGCAGACCTCCATCCTGCTTCGCGTCGTCCAGGGCGAACGCGAGATGGCCGCCGACTGCCGCACGCTCGGCGAGTTCCACCTCCGCGGCATCCCCCCCATGCCCGCCGGCGTGCCCCAACTCGAAGTCGAGTTCCTCGTCGATGCCAACGGCGTCCTCACCGTCCGCGCCGTCGAACGCCGAAGCGGCCGCCGCGCCTCGCTCCAGGTCGTCCCGAACCACGGCCTCACCGCCGACGAGGTCGAGCGCATGGAACGCGAGAGTTTCGCCCACGCCCGCGATGACATGACGCGCCACCGCATCGTGGACCTCGTCGCCAACAGCCGCCTCGACCTCAAGTGGATCGGCGAACGCCTCGATCGCCACCGCGCCGATCTCGACCCCGCCTACGCCTCAAGTCTCGACAACCTGGCCGCCGCCCTCCGTGCCCTCGTCGCGGCCGCCGAAGCCGATTGGCGCAGCGTCGATCCCAACTCGCTTCACCAGGCGAAGGAAGCCCTCGACCGCGAGAGCGTCCGCTTGCAGGAGATCGCCATCGCGGCCTCCCTCCGCAACGACTCCCCCTGACCCTCCGACCCGCGCCCCCATCGCCTCCCAACCCTCCTTATCGCTCCAATCCCCCCGCTACTCGGACGATCACCCTCACATCCGGCACGGCCCACGCCCGGTTCGTGCCCCTCCCGGGGGCCTCGGTCCAGGGCGTTTCCGATGCTTGCTCGGGGCCTCGCCGCCGCACGGCGTGCGCGCGCCCCAGCGAAGGGGACCGCCATGGGGACGCAGAGACGCAGCCCGGGTGCATCGTGGACCATCGCCGCCTGTGCGCTCGCCGCGTTGGCTGGCGCGACGCACGCCGACCCGCCCCGCCACTCGATCATCTATGCCGAGTCCTCCTCGCCGAGCGTCGCCCGCTGCGCCGAATGGGACAACCCGTGGGAGACCGTCTCCGCCCCGCCCGCTTTCGACGGCTCCATCGCCTGGATCACGCTCCACCACGCCCCCAACGGCCGCCGCGCCGCCGTCGCCGTGGACGACAACCGATCGCTCATGGTCTCGACCGAAGGCTCATCGTCGTGGTCGGACCCGGTCGACATCTGCCCCGACGTCGGCACCATGCTCACTCGCACCTGGCACGCCGGCTTCGAAGGCGAATCCGGAGACCTGCTCATCGTCTACCGCAACATCAACCAGACCGCGATCCACTTCCGCACCATCGCCGGCGGCACGCTCTCCGACGAGCAGACCTACGCCGGCCTCGGCCTCGACGCCGCGCCGCGCTGGCTCGAACTCGTCCAGAAGCCCCAGTCGGACGAGATGATCCTGCTCGCGGCGACAGACACGCGCCTCGCCGCCGCCGTGTGGAGCGGCGCTTCGTTCGGATCGGCCGCGACGCTCAGCACGTCGCTGCCCTCCGACGGCAAGCCCTTCGGCGGCGCGTACTACGGCGACGCCGGAAACGCAGTCGTCGTTTTCGGCAACGGTTCGAATCGGCAGCAGCGAACGTGGAACGGCGCGTCGTGGGGCGGTTCCTCCCGCATTCGCGGCGGCTCGGGCGCTGTCGCCTGGGTCTGCGTCGCTCCCGACCGCAGCGAAGGCAGCAGCAGCGCAATCGCAGCGTGGACGACCGCCTCCAAGCGCGCAGAGACCGCCACCTTCAACGGGTCCGCCTGGAGCCGCGTGACCACCCTCGACCAATCCGTCGAGAACCCGGCCGAGCCGCGCATCGCCGCCGCCTTCACCCCCAACGGCGAGGCCGTCGTCGCCTGGCACCGCAGCGGCGAGAGCCGCCTGCGCTCGCGCACCTGGGACGGCACCGCCTGGACCGCCGCCGTCCTCGGCCCGAACCTCGGCAGCGCGCCCGTCAGCGTCCAGATGATCTCAGGTCCCGGCGAGAACCAGGTCCTCGCCGCCGTCCGACAGCGATCCTCCGTGCCCACCTACGAGGACTACCTCGTCTACTCCTCCGGCGGCAACCTCAACTACGGGTCCATGCAGGTCTACGGCCTGCAAGGCTCGCAGATCAGCGGCATGAACCTGCCGCCTCCCCCCTCCGGCTCCAGCGGCAGCGCCAACCTCGCCTACGGCAACAATGCCACCGCGACCATCGCCCCCGGCGCCTACCGCGACATCACCGCGGGCAACGGCCTCACCCTCAACGTCTCCGCCGGCGACTACGTCTTCCGCTCCATCCCCGGCACGGGCAACAACCTCAGGTTCATCGCCAACACCACCAACGGCGACGTCAACCTCGTCTTCACCAACGGCAACGTGAGCACCGGCAACAACTTTCAGATCATCCGCAACGGCGAGGGCCGCGTCTACATGCACATCGTCAACGGCAACTTCCAGTCCGGCAACAACGCGGACATCGCCGGCCACGTCTACGTCCACAACGGCAACTTCCAGACCGGCAACAACCTGACCGTCAGCGGTCGCGTCTACGCCTCCGGCAACGTCCAGGCCGGCAACAACAACGTCGTCACCGACGGCGGCCAGGGCAGCGCGCCCGGACCCTTCTCCACCGTCCTCTGGACCTCAGGCTCGCCCTCCTCCCCCGTCATCGTCGCCGACGAACTCCACGGCGACTCGCCCCGAATGCCCTTCGCCCTCAGCGCGCCAGTCGAGGGCACGGCCTCTCCCGCCGGCATCCCCGTCCGCGTCGTCCGCTGGCGCGAAGTCAGCCCACGCGACGGCGAGGAGTGATCCGAAAGTGACGAGTGACGGCGTGACGGAGTCACGAAGTGTCGATCACCCCGTCACCCCGTCACTCCGTCACTTCCCCAGGCACCCCGATGTCCTCGTCCCACAACTCCGGCCGCTCGCGGATGAACCGCTCCATCAGCGCGACGCACCGCGCGTCGTCCGCCACCACCACCTCCGCCCCCGACGCGCGCAGCCAGTCCTCGCGACCCTGAAACGTCCGGTTCTCTCCGATCACCACCCGCGCGATGCGGTGCAGCACCGCCGTCCCCGAGCACATCGCGCACGGCGAGAGCGTCGACGCCAGCGTCAGCCGGTGCCAGTCCCGCCGCCGCCCAGCGTTGCGGATGCACACCATCTCCGCGTGCGCCGTCGGGTCGCCCGTCTGCACCCGCAGGTTGTGCCCCCGTGCCACCACCGCCCCCGCCGAGTCCACCAGCGCGGACCCGATCGGGATCCCCCCCTCGCGCTGGGACTTCACGGCCTGCTCGTACGCCGCCTCCAGGGCCACGCGGTCGGCGTCGGTCATCGCCACGGGCGTCCTCCCCCGCCGTCGGGTACGCTGAAGCCCGCATGGGCGAGCCAGCCGCCACCCCGGCGAACGTCATCATCTTCGATCATCCGCTCATCCAGCACAAGTTGGCCTGGCTGCGCGACCGCACCACCGGCCACCGCCCCTTCCGCGCCCTCATGGCCCAGATCGCCGGCCTCATGGTCTTCGAAGTCACCCGCAGTTTCCCCACGCGACGCATCGACGTCCAGACCCCCCTCGAGAACACCCACGGCCTGCGACTCGCCGGAACCATCACCGTCGTCCCCGTCCTCCGCGCCGGCCTCGGCATGACCGAGGGCATCCTCGAAGTCATGCCCGAGGCCCGCGTAGGCCACCTCGGCCTGGCGCGCGACGAACGCACACTCAAACCCCTCGCCTACCTCAACAAACTCCCCCGCAACCTCGGCGACGGCCCCGTCATCCTCGTCGATCCCATGCTCGCCACCGGCGGCTCCGCCATCGCCGCCATCTCCATGCTCCGCGAGGCCGGCGCGGCCGACCTGCGCATGATGTGCCTCGTCGCCGCCCCCGAGGGCATCCGCGCCCTCCACGCCGCACACCCCGAACTCACCATCTACACCGCCGCCATCGATCGCGCACTCGACGAGCACGGATTCATCCGCCCCGGCCTCGGCGACGCCGGCGACCGCCTCTACGGCACGGTGTAGCGCTGCCCCACCGCGCACGGAGAACGCCATGACCGAGCAGCCAGCGCCCGCATCCGAGCCGCGGTGGTTCGTCCGCCTCGCCACCGGCCAGAGATTCGGCCCCGCGACGATCGACGCCCTCGAACGCTGGGCCGCCGAGGGACGCATCCCCGCGGACGCAACCCTCGTCGCCGCCGACGACGGCCAGGAAACCCCCCACGAGATGCCCGTCGCCCGGCACGAACGCCTCCGCCCCATCGTCCTCGCCCCGCCGACGCGCGCCGGCCCGCTCCCCACGCACCCCCCCGACGACGGCGCGATCAGCACACTCATCCCCTTCCGCAACGGCCCCGCCCTCGCCGCCTACTACACCGCCGTCGCCTCCCTCATCCCCGGCCTCGGCCTCCTCGCAGGCCCCGCCGCCCTCGCCCTCGGCATCGCCGGCCTGCGCCTCCGCACACGCGAACCCCACCGCAAGGGCGCAGTCCACGCCTGGATCGGCATCATCGTCGGCGCCCTCGTCACCCTCGCCCACGCGACGGTCATCCTGCTCATCGCCGTCAGCGCGTGAAGCCCACCCACGCCCCAATCAGAGCACGAAGCGCAAGCGAGTGCCGCCCCGCGCCACCCCCCGGCACGGCACAACTCCGCCATTCCCCCTCCAAAGGCATTGCTCCAACCAGGCCCATCGCGCCCGCGCCACCCAGCCGA